>NZ_CP074349.1:4619375-5852500 GCF_018343775.1 Pseudomonas cichorii | reverse complement strand
GTTTAGTCGCTGGGTATAGACCCGAAACCGGGCGATCTATCCATGGGCAGGTTGAAGGTTAGGTAACACTGACTGGAGGACCGAACCGACTACCGTTGAAAAGTTAGCGGATGACCTGTGGATCGGAGTGAAAGGCTAATCAAGCTCGGAGATAGCTGGTTCTCCTCGAAAGCTATTTAGGTAGCGCCTCATGTATCACTGTAGGGGGTAGAGCACTGTTTCGGCTAGGGGGTCATCCCGACTTACCAAACCGATGCAAACTCCGAATACCTACAAGTGCCGAGCATGGGAGACACACGGCGGGTGCTAACGTCCGTCGTGAAAAGGGAAACAACCCAGACCGTCAGCTAAGGTCCCAAAGTCATGGTTAAGTGGGAAACGATGTGGGAAGGCTTAGACAGCTAGGAGGTTGGCTTAGAAGCAGCCACCCTTTAAAGAAAGCGTAATAGCTCACTAGTCGAGTCGGCCTGCGCGGAAGATGTAACGGGGCTCAAACCATGCACCGAAGCTACGGGTATCACCTTCTGGTGATGCGGTAGAGGAGCGTTCTGTAAGCCTGTGAAGGTGAGTTGAGAAGCTTGCTGGAGGTATCAGAAGTGCGAATGCTGACATGAGTAACGACAATGGGTGTGAAAAACACCCACGCCGAAAGACCAAGGTTTCCTGCGCAACGTTAATCGACGCAGGGTTAGTCGGTCCCTAAGGCGAGGCTGAAAAGCGTAGTCGATGGAAAACAGGTTAATATTCCTGTACTTCTGGTTATTGCGATGGAGGGACGGAGAAGGCTAGGCCAGCTTGGCGTTGGTTGTCCAAGTTTAAGGTGGTAGGCTGAGATCTTAGGTAAATCCGGGATCTTAAGGCCGAGAGCTGATGACGAGTGTTCCTAGAACACGAAGTGGTTGATGCCATGCTTCCAAGAAAAGCTTCTAAGCTTCAGGTAACCAGGAACCGTACCCCAAACCGACACAGGTGGTTGGGTAGAGAATACCAAGGCGCTTGAGAGAACTCGGGTGAAGGAACTAGGCAAAATGGCACCGTAACTTCGGGAGAAGGTGCGCCGGTGAGGGTGAAGGACTTGCTCCGTAAGCTCATGCCGGTCGAAGATACCAGGCCGCTGCGACTGTTTATTAAAAACACAGCACTCTGCAAACACGAAAGTGGACGTATAGGGTGTGACGCCTGCCCGGTGCCGGAAGGTTAATTGATGGGGTTAGCGCAAGCGAAGCTCTTGATCGAAGCCCCGGTAAACGGCGGCCGTAACTATAACGGTCCTAAGGTAGCGAAATTCCTTGTCGGGTAAGTTCCGACCTGCACGAATGGCGTAACGATGGCGGCGCTGTCTCCACCCGAGACTCAGTGAAATTGAAATCGCTGTGAAGATGCAGTGTATCCGCGGCTAGACGGAAAGACCCCGTGAACCTTTACTATAGCTTTGCACTGGACTTTGAATTTGCTTGTGTAGGATAGGTGGGAGGCTTTGAAGCGTGGACGCCAGTCTGCGTGGAGCCATCCTTGAAATACCACCCTGGCAACTTTGAGGTTCTAACTCAGGTCCGTTATCCGGATCGAGGACAGTGTATGGTGGGTAGTTTGACTGGGGCGGTCTCCTCCTAAAGAGTAACGGAGGAGTACGAAGGTGCGCTCAGACCGGTCGGAAATCGGTCGTAGAGTATAAAGGCAAAAGCGCGCTTGACTGCGAGACAGACACGTCGAGCAGGTACGAAAGTAGGTCTTAGTGATCCGGTGGTTCTGTATGGAAGGGCCATCGCTCAACGGATAAAAGGTACTCCGGGGATAACAGGCTGATACCGCCCAAGAGTTCATATCGACGGCGGTGTTTGGCACCTCGATGTCGGCTCATCACATCCTGGGGCTGAAGCCGGTCCCAAGGGTATGGCTGTTCGCCATTTAAAGTGGTACGCGAGCTGGGTTTAGAACGTCGTGAGACAGTTCGGTCCCTATCTGCCGTGGACGTTTGAGATTTGAGAGGGGCTGCTCCTAGTACGAGAGGACCGGAGTGGACGAACCTCTGGTGTTCCGGTTGTCACGCCAGTGGCATTGCCGGGTAGCTATGTTCGGAAAAGATAACCGCTGAAAGCATCTAAGCGGGAAACTTGCCTCAAGATGAGATCTCACTGGAACCTTGAGTTCCCTGAAGGGCCGTCGAAGACTACGACGTTGATAGGTGGGGTGTGTAAGTGCTGTGAGGCATTGAGCTAACCCATACTAATTGCCCGTGAGGCTTGACCATATAACACCCAAGCAATCTGCGAAGAGCGGATTGCGGTGTAGTGAAGATGACGAACCGAAAGTTTGCGCCACACACAGATTACCGAAACACCTCTATTACACACCCATTCGCGGGTACGTACCCAAGTACGCACCGGCTACCGAATTTCTTGACGACCATAGAGCATTGGAACCACCTGATCCCATCCCGAACTCAGCAGTGAAACGATGCATCGCCGATGGTAGTGTGGGGTTTCCCCATGTGAGAGTAGGTCATCGTCAAGATTCAAATTCAGAACCCCCATCTGCATACGCAGGTGGGGGTTTTGTCTTTAAGTAGAAGTCACTCAATTTTGCTGACACGTTACCTGGTAACGGATCGGCCACAGAATTTCTTGACGACCATAGAGCATTGGAACCACCTGATCCCATCCCGAACTCAGTAGTGAAACGATGCATCGCCGATGGTAGTGTGGGGTTTCCCCATGTGAGAGTAGGTCATCGTCAAGATTCATTCCGAAACCCCTGTCTGCTGACGCAGACAGGGGTTTTGTCTTTCTGCTTCCTGCAAACGGGTACTCAATCAGCGCCCATGAAAAAGCCAGCCTCTATTGTCGAAGGCTGGCTGCTGAGTAAGAGCGGCTGTTTAGAACTGATAACTCAGGGTCGCACTCACATTTCGCTCTTCGCCCATGTAACAGAAGCTCAGGCTTGCGCATGACGCCACATAGGATTCGTTGGTCAGGTTGTTGGCATTCACCCGCACATCAACACCTTTCAGCCCCACCTTGCTCAGGTCATATCCCACGGATGCATCCAGCAATGTGTAAGCCGGGACCTTCATGGTGTTTTCAGCATCTGCCCAGCTATAGCCAACATACCGCACACCACCGCCCAGACGCAGCCCGTCGAGAGCGCCGCTGTCGAATGCATAATCACCCCAGATCGAAGCCATTTGTCTGGGGGCCTGCGTAGGAGAGTTGCCTTTGTTCTCGATGAGATTGGTGGCGGTACTCAATGTGCTGATCATCGACTTCGAGTATTCGATGTCCGTCAGTGTGTAACTGCCCAGCACCTTGAAGTTGTCGGTCAGTTGCATATGCGCTTCAAGCTCCAGCCCTTGGGAACGTACTGCGCCAACAGGGCGATAGAAATTCTCTTGAGGCAGCTTGGAAGCCAGGTTCTCCTGATCGATATGGAACACCGAGGCTGTAAACAGATTCTCGGTACCTGGCGGCTGATACTTGATCCCGGCTTCCCATTGGGTGCCGTCCGTAGGTGCCAGCGGGTTACCGCTGCTGTCGGAGTAAGAGTTCGGGTTGAATGACTCGGAATAACTCAGATACGGCGCAATCCCGTTATCGAACAGGTAAAGCACACCGGCCCGGCCAGTGAGCTTGGTTCGCTTGTCACTGATTTCGGTCCCTGCCGGACGCCCGGTCTCGGCCAGTCGGTTCTCGTCCGAGGTTTCCACCCAGTCCTGGCGCAGCCCCAGGGAGAAACGCCACTTGTCCAGCTCGATCAGGTCCTGCGCATAAAGGCCTGTCTGTTCCAGGCGACGCAGGTAGCTGGTTGGGCTGTAATAACTGATGGCGGAATTGCCATACACGGGATTGAAAGCATTCAGGGGGGCTGCCTGGCCGCTGGTCCAGTCAACCACGGTTTTGCGCCGTTGATAGTCTACGCCGAGCAATGTCGTGTGCTTGGCCGAGCCGGTAAAGAACTCCGCCTGCAACATGTTATCGACGATGAATGCATGCAGACGCTCATCGCCTCCCGAGTAATAACGGTTCAGTTCATTGCCGGTCGCACTGGTCCAGCCATAGGCGTAAACCTGATCGTTCTTCACTTTGGAGTCCAGGTAGCGAAAGTTCTGCCGGGCCGTGAAGACATCATTGAAGCGATGCTCGAATTGATAGCCGAATGACTGCTGGTCACGGCTGAAGCCGTCCACACCTGGCTCGCCGTCGAAGAAGTTCTGTGAAATGCGCTGGCCGTTGCGTTGATGAAGTGCGCCATCTGCCGGCACGCCACCGTGATAACCGCCTTCGGGATCATGCTGCAGATAAGCTTGCAGTGTCAGCGACGTGTCTTCGTTGAAATCGATGCTGACGGTGGGAGCCAATGCATAGCGCTTCTCCTCCACATGATCGAACTGAGTGTCGGATCTGTCGGTCAGCCCGGTCAGGCGATAGGCAATGCGTTTGTCTTCATCCACTGGGCCGCTGAAATCGAAGGCAAGGCCTCGCTGACCTTGTGTGCCGGCAGTGGCCTGGATCTGGTGATAGGGCTCATAGAGAGGTTTCTTGCTGGTCAGCGCCACCAGACCGCCCGGTGAGCTGCGGCCATAAAGTACCGATGAAGGACCCTTGAGGATATCGACCCGCTCAAGGAAGTACGGATCGACCTGCATGGTGCTGTAAGTCCCGCTATCCCCCATGGACTTCAAGCCATCCAGATAGATGTTATCCACAGACCCGTCGTTGAAACCGCGCATCGCGACATAGTCGTACCGATGAGTAGCGCCATAGGGATTGGTCAGTACGCCGGGTGTGTAGCGCATGGCTTGGGAAACTGTCTGCGAACCCTGATCGTCCATCTGTTGACGGGTGACCACTGAGACAGACTGTGAGGTTTCCAGCAATGAGGTGCTGGTCTTGGTGGCGATCTGGCTGTGAGTCGCGTTGTAGCCTTCCATGCTGCCCAAGGCATTGCCCAGGGCGAACCCGCGAATGTCCGTGTCTGGCAGCGATAACGTCTGCTCTTCAGCCGCACGTAATACATAAGCGCTGCCATTCTGTGACACGGCCTGCAAGCCGCTGCCACCCAGCAGAATGCTCAATGCCTGATCGACTGAATAATTACCCTGCAATCCCGTTGAGCGGGCTCCTGCCGTTTGTGCCGGTGTGGCGGACAAGGTGATGCCCGCCTGCCGGGCGAATTGATTCAGTGCATCACCCAGCGGTGCTGCCGGTATGGAATAGCTGCGTATGGCACTGGCTGATGAGGCGCTTTCCTGAGCCTGCACCTGAAGCGGCAGGACCGCTGTGCCCAGAGTCATGGAGATCAATGCTGCCCGAATGGCCATGCGCAGCGCTGGCGAGTCGGATGAGTGCGATATACCTTGAGGCCGTGTCATGGGAGGCAATTCCGTCACGTTCAATCAGAAGAGGGGGTTACTGATCTCCATGCCGGACACCTGAGCCAAACCCGCCAAAAATAATCAGGCCTGACGCTGCAATGTCACCCACCAACGTGTGCGGTAACTGAGCCTCACAGGAAGTGTCTGAGGCAGAACCTCCAGCAACCTGTCGGTATCTTCCAGCCTGAACACGCCGGAAAGACGCAGATCGGCAATGTCATCCGCACACCCAAGGTAGCCACGGCGATAGCGTCCGACTTCTGCGAGGAAATCTCCCAGGCGCATCCCCTTCGTCACGATCAGACCATCGGCCCAGGCGCCCGCTTCCATATCCAGTGGCGGCAGCAGGGTGGCGCGCTGTCCGGAAACCGAATAACTCTGGCCAGCCTTCACGTCTACAGGTGAGGTGGCAGGCGAACGGATAATCAGGCTGCCTTTCGTCACGCTGACCCGGGTGCTGTCCTGATCCTGACGAACAACGAAGCGTGCGCCGATCCCTTCAAAGAGAGCATGGCGGCTCTGCACCAGTAACGGCCTTGGGGTGACACTGTGCGAATCGGCCCCACAGGCAACCAGAATCTCTCCGCGCGTGAGGTTTATCAAGCGATGCCGGGCATTGAAGTCCTGGTCCACCGCACTGTCAGTGTTCAATTGAAGGTCCGTGCCATCTTGCAACCGATAACTGTTGCGCTCGCCCACGCCGGTTGCAAAGTCGGCCTGCCATTGTTGCCAGGGCGCGATATCACGAGAGAGCCAGGCCGCGGAGCCCAGCACTGCGATACCGGACAGTAATTTCAGGGTTTGCCTGCGTCCCAGTCGCTGCGCACTTTTCTCAAGTGCCTCGAAGGCTGCTCCCGATCCGGGCAAGGCCTGGAAGCTGCTGTTCAGCTCATTGCTCAGGGCCTGGATACGTTGCCAGGCACACTCATGCTCGGTTCGCCACTGTTCACATTGCTTGCGCAGGCTCGGGTCGGCTGACGAGTCGTTCAGGCGCATTGACCATTGGATGGCCTGCCTTACGACCTGCGGCGAAGGCTGGTTGTGGCGAGACGGCTGCAAGGTACGGCTCATGCGTTGTATCGCAGCAGATAGCAGTGATAAAGGGCGTCGGCGATGTAGCGTTCGACCGAGCGCAGGGAGACACCCATCTGGGCGGCAATCTGCTTGTGTGGCATTCCCTCGCATTGAGCCAGCAAAAACGCCTGCCTGACTTTGGGTTTGAGGCCGTCGAGCATTCGGGCAATGCTTTCCAGCAACTCAAACACCAGCTCGCGTGACTCGGGCGAAGGGGTTTCGCTGGGCGATAAATGAGCAATGGCTTCCAGGTAGGCCCGCTCAAGTTCTTCACGGCGCCAATGGTCGATGACCAGGCCTCTGGCAACGGTGCGCAGGAAGGCTCGCGGGGTTTTCAGCTCAAGCAGTTCGCTGCGATTGAGCAGCCGTACAAACGTATCCTGGGCGAGGTCGGCGGCATCGGCGCCATTGCCCAGTTTGCTGCGCAGCCATGAATGGAGCCAGCCATGGTGATCGTTGTAGAGCGTATGTAGGGCCGAGTGCTGAGAAGGCATGGGGATGCGCCATCCCGGCGCCACACAAATGATAATGAGTCGCATTGTGTTAAAGCGCCCACCAATTTGCAACCGCCCATATGCCTGAACCCGCTCAGGCTTCTGGCGCTGAGCGGGTCAGTTCACGCAAGTATCAGGCAAACAGGCTGCGGACGTTGCTCATGGCGCTGTCAGCGAAGCCCTGTAGAAACTCCTGAAAGCCTGGCAGGGCTTCAGGGCCACCCTGATCGGGTTCGGCAATGATCGTCCATGTCGCAACCGAATCGTTATCGCCCGTGGATTCCACAGTCATCGCTGCCCACAGATTGCCCACCGGCAGGCTGGTGTAGATCAGCGACCAGGTCATGAAGCGGGCATTGTTGTCGTGAGCGTTCAGTTGTTCGATGGCGACGTTGCCGTCCTTGAACAGTTTCTTGCGCACCGAACGGACGCCTTTCCCCGTCACCTCAGTGCTTTCCAGCGCCGGGATGAAGGCCTGGAAACCGCCAAAGTTACCGACGATCGCCCATACGCTATTGGCATCGGCAGGAATTTCCACGGCCGATACGACTTTGCACAGCGAAGGGTTCTTGATCAGCGTGTCCGGTTGCAGAGTGTTGATTGAGCTCATGTGATTCTCCATGTGTTTCACGTTGGGTTGTGGATGCTTCAGATAAAGTCGATTTCTTTCAGGTAGTCGCAGCCCTTGCGTAGCAGCGCCGGGGTTTTCTGCGGGTATTGCTCGCCCATGTGCCGGATACCGGCCAGAGCGTTCTGGTACTCGATCATCGAGATGTCGCCGATGTCTTCCTCGAAACCGTCCAGATAGAAACCCAGCACGCCGAATAGCGCGTTCTGGCTGTCGACTCGGTTGAGCTGGGTCTGCCAGTGCGCCACGCTGACCATCTCGAACTCACGCCCGGCCTCGCGGAATGCATCCACGTAGCTGTTCCAGCTCAAGGGTTCGGGGTTGTGCAGGTTGAATACCGCACGGTTGGCCTGATAGCGGCTGGCATGGAAGCCGATGAAACGGGCGAGGAAATCCACCGGCATCAGATCGAAGTTCATGGCGAACTCCGGGACCTTGCCCAGTTGCAGCGAGCCCTTGAGCATCAGCATCAAGCGGTTCTTCTGTGGCTGGCACACGCCGGTGACGCTGTTGAAGGCGATGTTGCCGGGGCGATAGATGTTCACCCACACACCTTGATCCCTGGCCCGCTGCAGCACGCGCTCGGCGACCCACTTGGACAGGTTGTAGCCGTTCTTGATGTAGATCGGCGGTGTGGCGGCGGCCGGTTGCTCCAGCACGCTGCCGGCTGCATCCACGGCGCTGGATGCCGATAGCGTGGAAACAAAGTTGAAGATCTTCTTGCTGCGCCCCTCGCACAGACGCAGGCATTCATAGACCGGTGCCACGTTGTCGCGGATAAGGGTTTCGTAATCCTGAACATGGTTCACATTGGCCGCGTTATGCACCAACGCACCGAAGTCCCGGTCCAGTCGCTCATATACCTCATCGTTCAAACCAAGCTGCGGCTGGGTTACGTCGGCGGGATAGACCGTCACCCGACTCAGGTCCAGATGCTCCAGGCGGTTTTCCCGCAGCGACTGAACGAAGCGTTCGTGGGCGCTTTGTCCCGCGCCTTCGCGCACCAGACAGGCAACTTCGGTTGCTCCCCAGGCCAGCAGCGCTTCGACGATATGCACGCCGAGGAAGCCATTGGCGCCGGTCACGATGACTTTGTGAACATCGCCCAACTGGCTGATCGGCAGCACTGGTATTTCCAGCTCGGCATTGGCGTCCAGCAGCGCTTGCGGGCTGACGGTATAGCTTGAGACGCCTTCGCTTTCGATGAGGCTGGCCAGTGTCAGCACGGTAGGAGCTTCGATAAAGCGGTTGATGGGAATGCTGCGCCCGAACCGTTCGCGAATCCCCAGCAACATGCGCGACAGCAGGATCGAATGGCCACCGAGATTGAAGAAGCTTTCGTCAGTGGAGATGTCCCCGATGGGCAGCTCGAGAAGTTCGGCCCACAGCTCAAGAAGCTTTTGCTCCTGCTCTGTTTCCGGCAAGCGACGGGGTTGCTGGTCAGCGAAACTCACCGGTATTTCCAGCAAGGCCTTGCGGTCGATCTTGCCGTTACTGGCGAATGGCATGTTTGCCAGAACCGTATAGGCGCCGGGATGCATGTAGTCGGGCAGCAGGCGCTGCACATGGGCTTTCAATGCCTGCAAGGCGACTTCTTCAGCTTCATGTGGCTGAGCGGCAAACGCCAGAATGCGGCGTTGGGTATCCACGACCACGGCAACCTGACGATACAACTGGCTGCTGCGCAGGCAGTGTTCGATTTCTTCCGGCTCGACCCTGAACCCACGGATCTTCACTTGATTGTCACGACGTCCGGCCAGCTCGATGCCGTCAGGAATCCACTTGCCGATGTCCCCGGTTCGGTAAGCGCGCAATTGCTGTCCATCCGGCAAGGTCAGCGTCACATAGCGTTCGGCCGTCAGCTCGGGATTGTTCAGGTAGCCCAGACACACGCCGGGGCCCGCGATGTACAACTCACCCTGAGTTTCTTCCGCTACCGGCTGCAACTGCTCATCCAGAATCCAGACCTGGCTGTTGGCGATGGGGCGTCCCAGATTGCGGTTACTGCTGCCGGGCTTGAACTGCCCGGCGGTGACCAGCACTGTGGCTTCAGTCGGGCCATAGAGGTTATGAAAGTGGCACTGTCGGGTCAGGTGCTCGATGACATAGGGCTCGCAGACATCGCCGCCGGTCATCACATGCTCAAGGCCCAGCGGCTCGTCCAGCGGCAGGATGCTCAACAATGCCGGCGGCAGAAACGCATGGCTGATGCCGTCTTTCAGGAGGCTGACCAGTCGCAGGGGATCGCGGCGTTGATCGTCGTCCGGGATCACCAGTTCCGCACCGCTGAGCCAGGTCGGGAAGATATCAATGACAGACGAGTCGAAGCTCAGTGTCGAGAACTGCAAGACCCGGCTGTGCTCCGACAGGCTGACGTACTCCGCATACCAGGCGGTGAAATGGCTGAGGTTGCGCTGGCTGAGTAGCACGCCTTTTGGATGGCCGGTGGTGCCCGATGTGTAGAGCGCCATGCATGGCGAGTCTCTGTCAGGTCGCAGACGAGTCAGTGGCTGATCCAGCTCTGTTGCCTGGATCGAGCTGATATCCAGCGCAGGAAACTCGGCTTTGGCCAAGGGATGCGAGCCGTCATGCAACAACAGCAGGGCGCCCGAGTTTTCCAGAATGTATTGCTGGCGCTGGATAGGCTGACTCGGATCCAGCGGCAGATAGACTGCACCACTGCCGAGAATCGCCAGAATGCCTGCATACAGCGCAACCGACTTGGGCAGGCAGATGCCGATGACTACCGGCGTACTTTCGTGCTGCCGGGCTTCGATCAGCGGCCACAAATGGCGCTGGATGGCGACAGCCTGCGCGTACAACTCGCGATAGCTGAGTACCTGGCCGGCAATCGACAGCGCCGAACGCTCCGCGAAAGTCTGAAAACTTTGCTCCAGCCGTTCCACCAGCGACGTATTCGCCAGTGCCAGCAGATGCGGCTGGTCAGTCTGATTCAGACGATGCCTGAACAACTGATGGTCTATGGCCTGCAGGCCTTGCTGCCATTCGCTTTGTGCGGGAGCGGTGGTTGCCAGAGTGCTGAAATACTTCTCGTCCCTGGACAGGCGACTGATCAGCAGCGCTGCCTGATCGACAAACTCCGCGATGGCCGCATCACGCAACATGCGGCCGTTGCCCGACTCCTGAACGGGCAGCCATTCACGGACGATCAGATGCTGAGCCGTTGTGGAGCCGTGCCAGCACAGCAACTCCAGACGTGGCAGACCTTCCAGCACATTCGGGCTCAAGCCGACCCGCAGGCTCAGGTGATCGGCGCTGCCGAATGCCTTGAGTCGTTCACCGCTCAGCTCCAGACTGCCATCCTCGACCAGGATCGAGGCGTTATCGACAGCGTTCGCCTGCAGTCCGTCCTGATCGCTCAAGTGATGCACCGAGTGTCCGTGCGCGAGCAATTCTGTGTGCAGTTCGCTCAGGGTCAGGCTCTGACCAATGAGCACGATCTCCAGGCGTTTCATTGGAGGATTCCCTGGGCTGGCAAGTAGTCGGCCAGTGCCCGCTGCACGCAAGGCGCTTCAAGCATCGAGCTGGTCTTGAAGAAGCGCACGATATTGCCGATCAGAGGATGATGGCGATTGATGGGAAAGCTCACGGCCATGGTTTCATCCTTGAGCGCCTGCTTCACGGACGGTGCGACCTGCAGGTTGTCGATCAGGATGAAATCGAAGCCGTGCTGGATGTCATTGGTCAGATATTGAGCAATGAACACCGGCATGATGCGCGCGATGCACTCTCGATCCGCTTCGGGGGCGGTGTTCCAGTAGATACGCACCAGCCGCGCCCAGAACCCGGAATGGCGCCCCTCGTCCAGCAGGTGATCGGCCATCAGCCCCTTGACCGACTGCTTGACCGAGTCGTCCTTGGCGAAGGCTGCCACATCGTTGGTCACGGTGTTTTCCGCAATGGCTACGCAGATCAGTTCCACGGCGCTGCGCAGATGTTCCGGCGCCAGGGCCAGGGCGGCAGGAATGGCGCGGCTCAGCTCGATTTCATCGGGCAGGCGAATCGGTTCGATCCCGGTCAGAGCGATGGTCTGCTGCATGAAGTCCATCGCCACCAGAGCGTGGTAATCCTCATCGACGACCACGGTCATGGCGTCGTAGCGGCACGCGAAAGGAAAACGGATCGCGAAGTTGTTCTTGGCGATACTGCGCGCGGTCTTGTCGACGATCTCGGTTTCAAAGATCACGACATCGTTGATGAACTTGTAGAGGCTTTGCACCAGCGCGTAATCGCGCAGGTGCGGACACTCACGGGTGAAGGTTTCGCTCAGCACCAGTGGCTGGCGACTCAGGGGATAGATCAGTTTTTCATCGTTTTCGACGATCCGGCGTGGGCGAGTGCGAATGGTGGCGCGACCTTCCCAGGCATCAATGAACGAGCTGTAGTCTTCTGCTTTCATGATGGCTTCCTTGTAGAGGGGCTTGCGGCGCGAGGTCAGGCGCTGGCTTGCATCAATGGCGAGCGCATGCTCATGCGCAGCGTGTCCCACAGCTCGACCCGGCTATCCACGGCGGCGATGGCGGCCTGATACACCTCGCGCTGGCGCTGCTCGTCACCGTTGACTAGCCTGGCCAGCAACTGCTCGGCCGCCGGGCCGTGGTCTTCGGAGTCGACTTCGATGTGGCGCTCCAGGTAGTAGCGAAAGGTCGGTGCCTGATCGACGGTGATGCCCCATTCATCGAGGATGCTCTGGAACATCATCGGGATAACGCTTTCGCGACCATGCAGGAAAGCTGCTGCCACGCTATGGGCCGGTGCATGCAGCGCGGTATTGAGCGTGTGGGTCACGAACACCGTTGCCGCCTGGCCCGCATTGACGCGCTGCAATGCCGTGGCGTAATGCACGCCCTGTTTCTGAAGCTCGACGAAACGTTCTATCTGCAAGGTGCTGGCGCCAATCTCGCGCATTGCATCCAGGTACAGCTCGAAGTGGCTGTAGTGGCCGTGGCTCAGCTTGTCATCGGATTCTTCCCCGAGCACGATTTCGTTGATCAGCCTGGCGGCCGATGCATCCCGAGGCGGCAACCAGGGCAATTGGGTGCAGGTCAGTTCCTGCTGTAGCCGCTTGGTCAGTGACATGAAGTCCCAGACGGCGAATACATGGGTTTCCATAAAACGTTTAAGCACTTCCAGTGAATTGATTTCAGCAAAGATGGGGTGTTGGCTAAGTTCAATTTTCTTGAGGTCTAGTAGCGTTTTCTGACAAGGCATGGCGATATCCCGGTAGTCTTAAATACAAGTTTTGTCTGTAACGTGTGGCCGAGTTACAGTTTTCGTTTTCGAGCAGTCGGCAGCGGACCTGAATAACAGGCAAGCGAGAGCCTGTTAGTTGAAACGATCAGTAACCGTTAACGTCAGGTGTTTCGTTGCAAGGTCCTTTGCAGAACTATGGTGCTATAAGCAGCAGCCTGTGCGGGCATGGCCGGACAGCCTGGGGGTGCCGGCCATTGATACGGGCTGCAAATAAAAGTTAAAGCACTTGTAATGTAATGCGCAATTATTTTTTAACATTATTTTAGTTGCTGTTTTTCGAGGATGTAAGTTGCTATATAAAACTCTCTCGGTAAGTTTTATAGGGATGTAAGCAACCCTTTCGGTGGATAAGCACCAAAATTATAAATAATGAACGAATGCCTCGCTCAGCGTTGCTGTTATGCAAAACAATCCAGGTTTTGTGTTTTTGGCGGGCACGATCGGAAACGACTTCCAATGCCTTGTTGCCCTTGCAGGAACTCCTTTCTCAGTACGTTCAAAGGAACAGATCGCTGCCCTGCACCTGACGGGCAGTTCAAGAGTGATCAGAGAGCAACCCTCCGGTAGGGTCACGCCTTGGTCACGACCGAGTTTGCCTTATTCCTGAGACAGACCAACCCGATGGTTCAGGAAAACAGACATAAAAGCGCTGCCCGCGAGCAGATAGCTCGCAGCGCACGAGTGGCAGCGTGAGGGGGAAGGGGAAGCGTCAGGCCGCGCGGGTCAGACGATCAACCGCGATTGATTCAGGCGATGCTTTTCTTGCGTTGGCGTACCGGTGTTTTTTCCTGCTCGGCCTTTTTGCTGTTCAGGTATTGAGTGATGGCTTTGACACCTCGGTTAAGGTGGTTCTGCAGAGCACCCACGATCTCTTCAACAGCCTTTTCTTCGGCAAGACGCAGCAATTCCCAGTGGTCATCCTGGGACAGTTTGCCAAGGCCCATTGAGGAGAGGTTGAAGCGCAGAAAGCGCTCCTCTTCGTTCAGGCCTTCTTCAACCAGACGCATCAGGCGCTTGTTGGGGGTCTTGGCGTAAAGCGCCATGTGAAACAGGCGGTTGAGAGTGCCCATCTTCGAGTAGTCGGTTTCAACCTCAAGGGCCTCGATGCAGCGCCGTGCCGTGGCCAGGTCTTCTGCATCCAGTAACGGAATGGACAGGCGCAGGGCTTGGGATTCCAGCAGGATACGCAGGCCGTAGGCGTCCACGGCATCTTCTGTGATCAGCGGGGCGACCACAGCTCCTTTATGGGTTTCGACGCGCAACAGTGACTGGGCTTCGAGTTGGCGCAAGGCCTCGCGGACCGGCATGCGGCTGACACCAAAAAGCGTGGCCAACTCCTGTTGGCGCAGCGCTGTGCCGCTCGGCAGGCTGCCATCGATGATAGCGTTGCGCAGTTTTTCCTCGATAACAGCTCTTGCAAGGTGCGCGGGCGGCTGTTCGTTCCCCAGTACCGAGCACAAGAAGGCTTCTCTATCAGTTTTGCGCATTGCCATACTTCTTCATCAACCTGGCTGTATTGGATTCATGGTTGCCGACAAGCAGAGCCGGGTCTGTTCGCGTTTCGGCACAAGCCGCATCGCGGCAGTTACAGAGCATCTTAGCGCTCCTGTCGGCAACATGTTGAATGAGCATTTATATACACGCGGCTTTTTAAACGCTTTTTGAGAACATCGCGAGCATTTGCCGATGGCCTGCTCGCGATGAGGTTCCCAGAGCGCCTCAGCGTGTCAGGCGCCCCGAAACAAAATGCTGCACATCATTGAAGCCGGCAGTCGAAGCGTGGCCCGGTATTACCAGCGAGTCGATGAAGGCTTCGTCCTCGGCACTGATCTTCACGTCCAGCGCTTTGGTGTAATGTCCCCACTGCTGCTCGGTACGCGGCCCGACAATGGCCGACGTGACGGCCTTGTTGTTGAGCACCCAGGCAATCGCGAACTCCACAAGGCCGACGCCTTTGTCCTGCACATAGGCCTGCAATTGCTGGGCGATGCGCAGAGACTCCACACGCCATTCCGTTTCCAGAAGACGCTTGTCCTGACGCCCGGCACGACTGCTGCTGTCAGGCGTGACGTCCGGTGCGTACTTGCCGCTGAGCACGCCACGCGCCAGCGGGCTGTAAGGCACGACACCCAGGCCATGAAACGCGGCGGCAGTGATCTGCTCGATCTCGGCCTGGCGGTTGACGATGTTGTAGAGCGGCTGGCTGATGACCGGTTTGTCCACGCCCAGGCGCTGGGCGACGTTGACGATTTCCGCGATGCGCCAGCCGCGATAGTTCGACAGGCCCCAATAGCGGATCTTGCCCTGGCGGATCAGGTCGCCAATGGCCGACACCGTGACTTCCAGCGGCGTGTCGTGATCCTCTTTGTGCAGGTAATAGATATCCACATAGTCGGTATCCAGCCGCTGCAGGCTGTTTTCAATGGCATTGAAGATGTGTTTGCGATTCAGGCCGGCACGGTTGGGAATGCCATCGCTCGGGCCTACCGCGACCTTGGTCGCCAGCACCCAGTCACTGCGCCGCGAAGCAATGGCTTCACCGACGATCTCTTCGGAGCGCCCGCCATTGTAAACGTCGGCAGTATCGATGAAGTTCACGCCCTGATCCCATGCCTGATCGATGATGCGCAGGGATTCTTCGGTGCCGGTCTGTTCGCCGAACATCATGGAGCCGAGTGTCAGTGTGGAAACCTTCAGGCCTGACTGGCCAAGCGTTCTGTAAATCATGCTCAACATCCTCCATGTCATTGAAAGCGGGATCAGAAGAGCATACTGGCTTGTTTATGGGGGCGTTGAAAAGGCCCCGATGAGAATGCGACAGGCTAAAGACAGTTGAGTGTCTTCCTGCCGACCGGCAGGAAGACGCTGCATCAGGCCTTCTTGGGCAGGCCCCATGCTTCAAGCGGGAAGTCTTCCAGCGAGGTCAGCAGCAGGTCGGCATGTTCGTACTGCTCGACCGGCATGTGCGAGTCGGGTACTGCCACGGCGTACATGCCCGCAGCCTTGGCGGCGGTGACGCCGAATGGCGAGTCCTCGAACACCAGGCAATCCTCTGGCGAAACGCCCAGGCGACGTGCTGCCACCAGGAAAATATCCGGCGCAGGCTTGGCGGCGCCGACTTCAGGGTCATCGGCGGTCACGACGGTATCAAACAGCTCGAACCAGGCGCGGTGCAAGGTGGTCTTGGCCTCGAAGTAATGCACCGAAGAGCTGGTTCCGACTGCGATGGGAATGTTGTTGGCCGCCAGATGCCTTACCAGCGCCTCGGCCCCCGGCATTGCCGGAGCAAGAGGGAAGCGCTCTTCAAGCATGGGCTCGCGCACTTCCAGAAACTCGTCAATGGAAATGGGCAGTTCCAGCGCCTGGATAACGTAGCCTGAAAAGTCACGGGCGCCACGGCCAATGGTGTGCTGCTTGATTGACCAGTCGAAGGTTTTTCCATAACGGCTGGCAATCAGATGGGTGACCTCGGTGTAGACCCCTTCGGTGTCCAGCAGCAAACCATCCATGTCGAAAATCACGGCCTTGATCGGGCCTCGCTCACCTTGCTGTTCACTCATGTCGTCAGATCCCCCGTTTCTCAGATTCGATTCGATATCAGCCTAACGCCTACATCAAGACTGTGGCTACCCATGTGTTGAGTACCTCCCTGCAACGAAAGTGCATTCAGGTTTGTCTGAAGCTTCCTGAAAAGGCGTAATACCCGCGCAACCGGCCAACAACGCTGGGCGATGACAAACGCTCAATGCTAATCTCTCGCGACTTTTCGGCAGTGACACAGGCTGCGTCTACTCCGCTATCAAGGCGCGGCTGCAAGCTGTCGGGGCGCAGGGAAGACTTTCAAATCATCAGAACGGACATCGTTGAGTCGCTATGAATAAATCAGCAGGTATCGCGGTAGGCGTCATTGTTGTGGCCGGTGCATTGGCAAGTGCTGGCGCCTGGTACACCGGCAATCAACTGGAAGGCGTGCTCAACGAGTCGATCCGGACCGCCAATCAGGAACTCAAGGAGTCTCTGGAGGGCACCGACAACAGCATTACCCTGCAACTGGTTTCGCTGGAGCGCCACTTCTTCAGCAGCACGGCCCATTACCGCGTGGATCTGCAAGACCCGGACCTGTCCCGCGATGGCCAGGATCCGCAGTTCCTGTTCGTGGATAACATCGAGCACGGGCCGATTCCGCTGTCGCGTCTGAAAGCGTTGAAGCTCATGCCGGTCATGGCCCAGAGCAATTTCGAGATGGAGAAAAGCACGTCTTCGGAAAAATGGTTCGCCATGAGCGGTGATAAAACGCCACTCAAGGGGCAGGCGAGTATCGGCTATGACCGTTCCACCAGCGGCTGGCTGAAAGTGTCGCCGCTGGAGATGGTCGACGCAGACGGCACGTTCAAATTCTCCGGGCTCGACATCAACGCCGAAGCATCCGCCGATGCCGAGAAGCTCAAGGTCACGGGCACGCTGGACAGCCTGCAACTCAATGTGGCGTCAAAAGAAGGTCCGGTGAGCATCGATATCAAGGGCCTGACCTTCGACACCGGCGGCACCAAGGGCCAGTCGGGTCTGTACCTGGGCCACAGCAACCTGAAAATCGACAATGTCGGTTTCCAGGTGGTCGGCAAGCAGCCGGTGCTGATCAAGGACTTCGTCAATACCAACCTTGCTCAGGAGGAGGGCGGTAATCTGGCGATGCAGATCAACTATGATCTGGGCATGATTTCCTACAGCGGTAAAGACATTGGCTCTTCACACTTGGGCTTCAGGCTTTCCGGTTTCAACGCGCTGTCGACCAAGACCCTTTACCAGTTCTATCAGGAGCAGGTTCTGCCACAGCAACAGGCTGCGGCCCAGGCCAAGCTTCCCTTCCAGCTGAAACTCAGCCCTGCCGACGAGCAACTGATGAAGAGCGAGCTGAGCAAGTTTCTGGCTGGCAAGCCTCATATCGAGCTGGAAAAGCTCTCGCTCAAGACCGCCAATGGCGAAAGCCACATGAGCATTGCCGTGGACCTGACCGATCCTGGCTCCATCGATCAGCCAGGCAGCGACACGGTGATAAAGACCATCAGCCAGCTCAAGGCTCGTGTGCTCTTGTCCAAGCCCATGATCAACGATGTGGCGACCTTGCAGGCAGGCTTTGACGGGCAGACCGACGCCCAGGCCATCGCCGATCAGGCCGCTGCCGCCAGTGACATGCTCAGTGCCATGGCCACCATGCTGCAACTGGCCAAGATCGAGGGCAACAACATCGTTTCCGACCTGCACTACGCCAACGGCATGGTCGACTTCAACGGGCAGAAAATGACCCTGCAACAGTTCCTGGCCACAGTGATGGTCAAGGTAGGGGCGTTGAGTCAGTAGTGAGGTGTGTCTCCATTGCGTCAGGACTGCGCTGTCCGCAGTCCTGATCTGACAGTTAAGTGACTCCTGCGAGGCCGTCTTTAAAAAAGCTCGCTTCCGTCTTCCAGTGCAACCAGATTTTGTGGGTCCAGGGTGGGCAGTGCAGGGATGATATCCATCGAGTTGAAGAGATTGCCGAAGTTATAACGCCACTGGAGCGCGAAACTCATGCCAATCTTTCCATCAAGGTCACTGCGCAGGAAACGTTGCCATTCATTATCATTGGGAAGGCGGGCGAAGTCTTTGTGGTTGTCGATAACCCAGTCACTGCATGCATTGATGATTGCCGAAGCCTTATAGTTAGAGAGCCGGATTTCCAGCACCTTTTCCAACTCGCTTCTATCAAGCGGTTCAATGCCTTTGCGCAGATCCATTGCCTGCTTTTTATCAAAGTCTTTTTCGATGCCGTCCAGCAAACCAAGAAGAATATCATCCGTTTCAAATAGCGAGTAAACCAGCCTGAGCAGTGCTTTGGCGCGCCAGTCCTGTTGGTTAACGTGGCAAAGGAATTGAAGCATCTTTTTGCAGGCGGCTTCGTTTCTGTGAAACAGTTCGTCCTTGTTTCGTCTGGCAATCGCGCAGAGGTTTCTGTCCGCGATTTCACTACCACGAAGATAGGCTGCGTTGATGATCTGGATACGAACGGGCGGTGGGTTTCGTTTAGCGGTCTGGTAGTCGGTAAGCAGGATTATTGCATCACTTTCATTGCCGAGTACTCGCTCATAGGCAGAGAAGAACGGTTCACTTGTGCAAAAGTTTTCGGACGGAGATTTGACCCCGAGATTCAAGAGAGGAATATCGACGCCTTTTGCCGGGTTGACTACCAGGGCGGGAATGTCAAAGGCGTTCAATGTGTGTTTTTCAAGCACACCGATCAACGTCATTTCAATAACACTGCCGATCGTCTTGCCATCAAGATTGGGCATTGATTGCCCTGTCAACAGCAGCTCATACCAATGAGGTAGCTTACCCCCTCGCCCAATGCGCTGGAGAGTTCCTTGAATATTGGCAACATTTTCTCCGCGAAGGTAGCTATTCAGCTGATAAACAATACTCTGTAAGTTGTTTTTTATGTGGTCGCGGAGATGTGAGTTATGAATCATATTAAGTCCATTTGCCTTTCAGTCATGGTGTTAGCCGCTTTATTCAGAGCGCTTTGAAAAGAAGTACCCTCGTGGTTGATGACTTTGCGCAAGGCCCACTCGACAAGCACTGGCGGTACGGCGTTGCCATAAAGTGTGTACTGGTCGTAGACCGAGGCTGTATCGCAATGCTGATCAGGAAACCCCTGAATCCGTGCATATTCGATGTTTGTCAGCCTTCGGTATTCGTTGCCTACCTTATAGCGCTCGTAATGGCGGCTGGCGGTGCAGGTCAGTGTGGGGGCGACGCCATTGATCCCGAAAATGGAGTAGCCCATGCGGGCACCACCTTTCTGGTTATACAGGATTTCCACGCCGCTATAGTATCTGTTGACCTCGTCGCTATTCTTTATTCTTTCAAGCGTATCTTCTGTGAAAAAGAACCTGGCGTCAGGCCGGGGTTCCAGAATGTCATAAAGCTTTACGTCTTTCTGCTTTTCCGAAAAGCGATTGAGTTTTGCATGAAAGAATTTTCCGTGCAGCGCGAGCCCCCACGTGTTGAACTTTGCTCCGTGGTCTTCAATGTTTTTCCAGCTTGAAAAGTCAGCGGCTTGTCTGATCTGTGCGGGTGTCAGCTCGGAGATATCTTCCTGATTGCACAGGTGAGAGTTTGGCGTTTGGTCTTTTCTGCCGATGATAACAATACGTTCACGGTTTTGGGCAAGACCAAAATCAATGGCATTGAGCACGCGCCATTCAACGAGATAACCCACTTTTGACAGTGCATCCAGAATGGTTGCGAAATGCTTTCCGTTATCCATGGATAACAGCCGTTTTACATTCTCAAGCACAAAGTATCGTGGGCTTTTTTTCTTGAGGATGTCAACGATTTTTTCAAATAATGTGCCGCGCATATCTTCTATGCCCAGTTTTTTTCCGGCGCTGGAAAAAGGCTGGCATGGAAAGCCCCCGGTCAATATATCGTGATCGGGTATGGTATCCAGCAAGAGGTTTATATCACCCTCGTGAAAACTCTCAGATCCGAAGTTGGCGCGATAAACGGCAGCTGCTTTGGTATTTATATCGTTGGCCCAGATGGTTTCGATACCTAGCGAGTCGCACGCTATTCTAAATCCGCCAATCCCTGAAAAGAGTTCAATTGCTTTCATTGATTATGTACATCGTGCAGAGCCTGAAATGGCGCAATTCTACACGAATGCCCCAAATAGGGAGAATCGCGGAGGTTTTGCATCCGCATCCCGGTAGGCTTTCTCATTTTTGCGAGACAACAAAAAACCCGCCGAAGCGGGTTTTTCCAGGACCATTCCAACTCCCTGTCGGCAGCCTTCCCGGCCATGGTCGATCATCCTTGATCCTGGCGAACTCCTTGTTCGCCACCTGTTGGATCCAATAATACGGAGGTTGCCGTAGGGGAAAAAGAGCCAAATGCCGTCAGCTCGTGTAAGCCTTTGGCTATATATGAGATTGAGATTTAATCTCAATAATGATTTCAGGGGGTAAAGGTCGTCATGGCTTCGCAATAGCGTTGCGCTGTATTTTTGCTTTCTTCGTTGCGATCCCGCGCCGCACGCTTGTTCCATTCCCGGCACTCTTCCTTGAAAAACACCTGGGCAGAAAGGCGGCATTCACGTCTTTCCACTGAGCGATTGAGGAAGTTCTCGCACACGCTGTCGCCGTCGATACGATTTTCGTAGAGGCGCCATTGCGCACGATAGCGGCCATTGCCATCCCATTCGCGAATCGACACGGTGGCAACCGTATGCGGCTTCTGCTGGCGTGCAGGCGCTTTGCGTGAGGCATCGGATTTGAAATCCGCCATGTAGCTGGCAGACACCATGCCTGTTGCAGGTGCAGCCTGAGCAGGGCGCGAAGCCTGGCCGAAGCGGCAGTTCAGAACACTCTCATCAATGACATTGCCATCCTTGATGCAGTTATCCAGAGGTTGGGCTACGGGAGCTGATTCCTGAGTGGCGGCCACAGGCGTCGGAACAACGTAGGGCTCCACCCGCAAAGCCGGACGTGCAAGCTCGTTGGCGACTTGAAGGGGCGCCTCATCGACGGGTTCAGGTCCGGCTGCAGGCTCTGGTTGTTCGAGTGCGATCAGCGGTACAGGCTTGGGGGTGCTGGTTCGGGTGGCCAGCCCCACTGCCAGCACTGCGAAAATGCCCACGCAGAGCAAGGCCAATACATAACGACGTGATGATTTGCGGGGGCGAGCGATTCGCTGTTTGCCCGGATGCGAGCCCAGCACCACATCGACCTGACCGGGGACAAGGCGCTGAATGCGAATGATCCCGTCGTCATCCTGTGGCTTGGTGGAATCCATCCCTGCTCCTTGAGTGCTGGTCGATAGGCAACGCGTAATTTTTCTAGACGGCGTTTCGGCAGAAACCTGAATTCCTGAAGGGCATATTTCTGCTTTTTAGAGGCTCAACGAAAACTGGCCGCTTTTCAGGGCGGCCAGTCTGGTATTGCATAGCGTGATCAATCAACGGTGACGCCAGTCACGACCGTGTTTGCGATGGCCGTAATGCTTGCGATGGCCATGGCCGCGGTATTCGCGACGATCGTCACGACCATTGCGATAGCGGCGATCGTCTTCGCGGCTTTCGTTACCCATGTAGTTACCCAGGGCACCACCTGCACCGCCGCCAGCGGCTGCGCCGACAAGGCTACCGGTGTTTCCGCCTACACTGCGGCCGATCACGTTACCGCCCGCTGCGCCCAGGCCGCCACCGATGGCCGCTTCTGTACGGTTACGACGGTCTGCGCCAACCGCACTGCCAGCTGCGCCGCCCAGGCCTGCGCCAATCGCAGAACCTGTGCTGCCGCCGATCTGTTGACCGACAGCCGAACCCAGTACCCCACCCAATGCACCGCCTACGCCCGCTTCAACTGTTCCGCCTGCCGAGGCGAAACCGCTTGCGAGAGTAAGAGACAACAACAGTATCGAGGAATACTTCATGTATGGAATCTCATAGGGATGACGGCGCGATCCTGATATGCCGCAAGGAATGTAGCAACGAAATTCCGACGAGTAACACGACTGCAACACAAATAGCTAAGTTACTGTTTTACATAGGGAACTTAACTTGAAAAAGACAGTCTGAGCTTACTTGATACAGGCCCGGTTCTTACGAATTCGGGCCTTTTTCATGGGCAGCAGAATCAGATGATTCGTGCCGACTCGCTCGAACGTTCCAGGCGGATTGCCACGAATTTCGAGGTGGGGGTATGGCTGCCTTCGCCAACGCTTTCCAGCGGCACCAGCGGGTTGACCTCTGGATAGTAAGCCGCCGCCTGACCTGCCGGGATATCGAACGGCAAGAGGGTGAAGCCCTTGACGCGACGTTCGTGGTTATCGCTCCAGATCGAGATCAAGTCTGCTTTCTGACCCGGCTGGAAGCCCAGGCGGATAATGTCGGCTTCATTGACGAACAACACGTCACGTTGCCCTTTCACACCGCGATAGCGGTCGTCCAGGCCATAAATGGTGGTGTTGTACTGATCGTGGGAGCGCATGGACTGCATGATCAGGTCCGGGGTCTGGCCCGTGGAACTGATGCCCTCATGAAGCAGGCTGAGCGGCAGCGCATTGGGCTTGAAGTTGGCGCGTGTCGACGCCGTGTTCCAGCGGCGGGCACCTGCGGCATTGCCCAGATAGAAACCGCCAGGATTCTTGACGCGCTCGTTGAAGTCCTTGAAGCCCGGGATGGTGTCGGCAATCAGGTCACGAATACGGTTGTAATCTTCGATCAGCCATAGCCAGTCCACCGGCTGTTTACCTACGGTCGCGTTGGCGATACCGGCGATGATCGCAGGCTCCGAACGCATCAGCGACGAAGAGGGCTGCAACTGGCCGTTGGAGGCGTGCACCATGCTGAACGAGTCTTCCACGGTGACCGCTTGCGGGCCATTGGCCTGGATGTCGATATCGGTACGGCCGAAGCACGGCAGGATCAGCGCTTCCTTGCCGTGGAACAGGTGGCTGCGGTTGAGCTTGGTGCTGATCTGTACGGTCAGGTCGCAGTTGCTCAGTGCTGCAGCAGTGCGCGGACTGTCGGGTGTTGCCTGAGCGAAGTTGCCGCCCAGAGCGATGAACACTTTGGAGCGACCTTCGGCCATGGCGTGAATGGCTTCGACCACGTTATGGCCGTTCTCGCGAGGGACCTTGAACTGGAAGCGTTTTTCCAGAGCGTCGAGCAGGAACACCGGTGGGCGTTCATTGATGCCCATGGTCCGGTCGCCTTGCACGTTACTGTGGCCGCGCACCGGGCACAGGCCTGCGCCCGGCTTGCCGATATTGCCGCGCAGCATCATCAGGTTGGCGATTTCCTGGATGGTCGCTACCGAGTGACGATGCTGGGTGATGCCCATGGCCCAGCACATGATCACGTTCTGGCCTTTGGCGTACATGCGGGCCGATTGCTCGATATCGCTCATCGGCAGACCGGATTGCTCCAGGATTTCTTCCCATGAGGTTTCGTCGATGGCCGCCAGGTAATCCAGAACGCCTTGGGTGTGTTCGTTTAGGAATGCATGATCGAAGACAGCGGGTGCATTGCTGAGTTGGGCTTCGCGCTCCCATTGCAGCAGGAACTTGGCCATGCCGCGCAGCAGTGCCATGTCGCCGCCCAGTGCCGGACGGAAATACGCAGTGTTGGTCGGGCGATCGCCGTTGGTGAGCATTTCCATCGCATGCTGTGGATGCTGGAAGCGCTCAAGACCGCGCTCCTTGAGCGGGTTGACGCACACGACCTGAGCGCCACGCTTCACCGCATCGCGCAAAGGATCGAGCATGCGCGGGTGGTTGGTGCCCGGGTTCTGGCCCAGTACGAAAATTGCGTCGGCGTGTTCAAAGTCATCGAACGTCACCGTGCCTTTACCCACGCCCACGCTTTGCGACAGCGCCACACCGCTGGCTTCGTGGCACATGTTCGAGCAGTCCGGGAAGTTGTTGGTACCGTAGGCTCGGACGAACAACTGATAGAGATAGGCCGCTTCGTTGCTGGCCCGACCCGAGGTGTAGAACTCGGCCATGTTCGGGCTTGGCAGGTTGTTCAGGTGCTTGGCGATCAGCGCGAAGGCATCGTCCCAACTGATGGGCTTGTAGCGGTCGCTTTGCGGGTCATAGACCATCGGCTCGGTCAGACGGCCCTGATACTCCAGCCAGTAATCGCTTTGCTCCAGCAGTGCGCTGACGCTGTAACGGGCGAAGAACGCAGGATCCACGCGGCGCTTGGTGGCTTCCCAGTTGACCGCCTTGGCGCCGTTCTCGCAGAACTTCACCATGCCGCTTTCCGGCGAGTCGCCCCACGCGCAACCAGGGCAGTCGAAGCCGCCGTTCTGGTTGGTCTTGAGCATCATGCGCAGGTTCTTCAGCGCGTTGTCACTGCCCAGCCAGGCCTGTGTCACGCTGATCAGTGCGCCCCAGCCGCCTGCCGGACCTTTGTAAGGCTTGTAGCGAGGCGTCGGGGTTTTGTCGGCTTGGTGATGAGTGCTCACGCTTGAATCTCCATCGCAGGGCTATAGACCCGCGGCGCACTGTGCTGCGGCAGGTGAATTAGATTGAGGTTATGACGGCGCGCCCATTGCAGGGCCAGGCCGGTGGGCGACGACAGGCTGACCAGCGTCTGGATGCCGGCGCGCAGGACTTTCTGGATCAGTTCCAGGCTGCAGCGGCTGGTGACGATGGCAATACCGCCTGTCAGGGCAATGTTCTGGCGGGTCAGGGCGCCGATCAGCTTGTCCAGGGCGTTGTGGCGTCCGATGTCTTCACGGCCCAGCAACAACTGGCCATTGCAGTCCATGAACACGGCCGCATGGACGGCACCGCAATGTTGGCCCAGTGGCTGGAATTCACCAATGCGCTGGCGCAGGCCTTGCAGCCACTCGGCAGGCGGCAAGGGCGCGCCGGGCAATACGTTCAGCTCCGGCAGCGCCTGCTCGACCGCTTCGACGCCGCAAAGTCCGCAACCGCTGGTACCGGCCAGTTGCCGACGCTGCTGCTTGAGGTTCCAGAAAGCACGGCTGGCGATCTCGACCTCGGCCTGCATGGCCGACCCGCAACCGCTGAGCTTGAAGTCGTAGATTTCGTCTGCCGAGGCAATGATGCCGCTGCCCAGGCTGAAACCGACGATGAAGTCTTCCAGATCCGTGGGGCTGACCAGCATTACCGCCTGGCTGATGCCGTTGTAGGCAATGGCGAGCGCTACCTCTTCGGCAAGCGCATTGTGTGCCGAGTCATCGCCCTCGAGATTCGAGTAGCTGTAAGACTGGCTTGCTTGAGGCGCGGGCGCCTGAAGAGCGGGCGCCGCGCTGGCCGTGCGCTTGGCGTGCATGGACTGATTACCGGCAGTTTGATAGCGCTTAGCCTAGGCCTCTTGTCGGATATCGTCTAATCGCTAGTTCCAATGCTCTGATAGATGACGTCGATCAATACTCATTTCTGGTTTTCTGCCAGAAGCGTGAAGCAGGCCTCCGCCAGGGCCGAGCGCGGCGCGCTGCGGCGCATGATCAGGCCAATGGGCGCCAGCGTGCGTGCATCGGCGATGGGGTGCAGGCCCAGATGTTCGGTGAGCATGTCCAGACCGCCGTCCAGCGGCATGATGGTGCAGCAGAAACCGCCATGCACGGCCTGCATCAACTGGTGAACGGCATCGGTTTGCAGCAATGGCTGCGGATGCAGGCCGCGGCTGTGGAAGTTGTGATCGATGGACTGGCGAAAATGCATGCCGCTTGTCAGCGCGCCCAGTGGCAGTTCGACCAGCTCGCTCCAGGTCAATGGCTGTTCGCCAAAGCTGAAGTGGCGGCGGTCATACAGCAGGCCCATGCGGGTTTCATCCAGAGTCAGGGTGTCGAAGCGTTCGTTATCCAGACGCTCCAGATACGACACGCCCAGATCGATGCGATTGCTCGCCAGCTGTTCCAGAACCTGCTCGGAGCTGAGCGACGACAGCTCGAAGCGCAGATTGGGGTGGATCTGATGCAGCCGGTGCAACAGCGAGAGCGGATCGAAACTCGAAAGCGGCACAACACCCAGGCGCAGGGTCCCGACCAGATGCCCACGGCAGGCCGCTGCTTCAGCCTGCAAGCCGTCATAAGCCGAAAGAACGGTTCTGGCCCAAGCCAGCACCCGCTCACCGGGAGCGGTAAAACCTTCAAAACGCTGCCCGCGCATGACCAGCGGCAAGCCCAGCTCTTCTTCAAGATTGCGCAGGCGCATGGACAGTGTGGGTTGGGTGATATTGCAGCGTGCTGCTGCCTGGCCGAAGTGACGAGTCTCGTCGAGCGCGATCAGGAATTTCAGTTGCTTGATGTCCATCTTCACTCCTATAGGCGAGGCAGGGAATTGATTCTACGCGTTCAGCGAAGCCTGTGGGGTGGGCAACGTTGGTCGGAACTCCGCAAATCCAGGGTTACGGGAGCTATGGTTAATCCTTACGGGCGTGGCAACAACCGTGAAGGAGAATGAGCAATGAGTCTTTTCGAGTTCTTGAAAACGGCAGGGGAAAACATCCTCGATGCACTGACACCGGGTACTGCCAATGCCGATGAAGCCCTGAAAAAGCGTATTTCCGAGTTTGGATTAGGTAATCCCGATGTTCAAATCACGCTGGATGGCAGCAAGGTTACCGTCACAGGAGAGGTATCCAGTCAGGAAGAAAAGGAAAAGATCTTGCTGGCTCTGGGAAATATCTCGGGCGTCGATACCGTGGACGATCAACTGACCCTCGCGGCCGGTGCGCCTGCTACAGCGGCTGCCCGATTCGTCACGGTAGAAAAGGGCGACACCTTGAGCGCCATCTCTCGGCGGGTGTATGGCGATCCGAACCAGTATCAGAAAATCTTCGAGGCCAACAAACCGATGCTCAAGGATGTGAACCATATCTATCCGGGGCAGCAGTTGAGGATTCCTGATTAGGTTTTCAAATGGAGTTTTCGTGAGCGAATTTATTCGCGAGAGGCCCTCTTCGCGAATAAATTCGCTTCTACAAGTCCTTGATCAGCTCCAGATAATCTTTCACTGCCTCAAACTCTTCGGTGTCCTTTGGCCCTTTCTGGCTATTGGGTTCGCTGACTGCCAGCAAGTGCGCCACACCAAAGCGTCCGGCACTGCGCAGGATCGGCAGGGTATCGTCGATAAACAGGCTGCGCGCCGGGTCGAACGCGGTGTCGGCCTGCAAAGCGTCCCAGAACTGCTGGTTTTCCTTGGGGAAGCCGTAGTCATGGGAGCTGATAAGGCGCTCGAAGTAGGGTGCCAGCTCGATCCTCTCCAACTTCAATGACAGCGAATCGCGATGGGCGTTGGTGATCATGATCACCCGCTTGCCGGCTTTCTGGAGCGCAGCCAGAAAGGTCTGGGCATCAGGCCGCAAGGCGATCAGGTGCGCGGTTTCGAGTTTCAGGTCGCGCACCGACAGCTTCAACTCCGTGCTCCAGAAGTCCAGGCAGTACCAGTTGAGTGTTCCCGCATGGCGCTCGAACAGCGGCTGCATCTCCAGCAGAGCCATGGCCAGACTGACGCCATGCAATTCGGCATAGCGCTGGGGCAAGTGCTGCATCCAGAAGTGGTCGTCGTAATGCAGGTCGAGCAGAGTGCCGTCCATATCCAGCAGGACGGTATCGATATCGCTCCAGGGCATTGAAAGCATTCTGGCCTCTTCAGGAATTGATGGCGGATGTAAGCATATCCGAGACAGACAATCGGAAAAGCCACGGTATAGTACCCCGTCATCGCAAAGGAGCCTGTCATGCGCCAGAAACCTACCGTTCTCGCCCGCGAAATCGTCGCCAGCAGTCGCCTGTTCAGGGTCGAAGAGCTGCAATTGCGCTTTGCCAACGGGGTCGAGCGTACTTACGAGCGGCTGGTCGGTCGGGGCGCGGGATATGGCGCGGTGATGATTGTCGCCATGATCGACGCCGATCATGCGCTGTTGATCGAAGAATATTGCGGCGGCACGGACGAGTATGAATTGTCCTTGCCCAAGGGGCTGATCGAGCCGGGCGAAGATGTGCTGGCGGCCGCCAATCGCGAACTCAAGGAAGAAGCAGGCTTCGGTGCCCGCCAACTGGAACACCTGACCGAGCTGTCCTTGTCGCCCGGTTACATGAACCAGAAGATTCAGGTGGTGCTGGCCACTGATCTTTACGAAGAGCGTCTTGAAGGCGACGAGCCCGAGCCGATTCGCGTCGATCGGGTCAACCTGCGGGAGCTGGCCAATCTGGCCCAGAACGCCCAGTTCACCGAAGGCCGCGCCCTGGCGGCGCTGTATCTGGTGCGCGACCTGTTAACCCAACGTGGATTTTTCCTGCCATGACCGATGTGTTCGACAACCTGCCGCATCCGCTTCTTGCTCCTGTGATCGATCTGGTCCGGCTGGCGGGTGAGGCGATTCTGCCGTTCTGGCGCTCGGGTGTCGCCGTGACCGCCAAGGCCGATGATTCCCCCGTGACCGCTGCGGATCTGGCGGCTCATCAGGTATTGGTCGAGGGGTTGCAGGCGCTTGACCCTTCGATTCATGTGTTGTCCGAAGAAGATGCCGACATTCCCCTGAGCGAGCGTGCAGGCTGGGAACGCTGGTGGCTGGTTGATCCGCTGGACGGCACCAAGGAGTTCATTTCCGGCAGCGAAGAGTTCACGGTCAATGTCGCGCTGATCGAGCGTGGGCGTGTGGTGTTTGGCGTGGTGTCCATGCCCACCAACAATCGCTGCTATTTCGGTGGTGCCGGGCTGGGAGCCTGGCGCAGCGACAATGACAGCCACATCGCGCCCATCGCGGTGCGTAACGAGCCGGGTGCCGGCCAGGAATTCACCGTTGTCGCCAGTCGCCGCCATTCCAGCCCCGAACAGGAGCGCCTGCTGGCAGGATTGTCCGCTGGCCTGGGCGAGTTGCAACTGACCAGCATCGGCAGCTCATTGAAGTTCTGTCTGGTGGCCGAGGGTGCAGCCGATTGCTACCCGCGACTGGCTCCGACTTCTCAGTGGGATACCGCCGCAGCCCAAGGTGTGCTTGAAGGCGCGGGCGGCGAAGTGCTGCAACTCGATGGCGAAGTGTTCAGCTATCCGCCCCGCGAATCCTTGCTCAACCCGTTTTTCCTGGCCTTGCCTGCGAAGGCGACATGGCGCGAGAAACTGCTGGAGTTGGCCCGGTAGGAGCGAATTCATTCGCGATATGTGTGGTTCGCGAATGCCGGTTCACCGATGCAGCACAAACTGTCCGGTAAACCGCACGGCATCCGCTTCGCTGTCCTGCGCCGTGATGCGGGTCTGCAAGGTCAGGCGCGCACGGCCGCGGCGTTGATAGGTGGCGATGAATGTGTCCCACTGCGCATCATCCGGTGCATCGCACAGGGCAATGGCGTCGCCGCGAACCGGTAGCGGATAACTGATCTGTCCGTCCTGAATCACGATATGCCCCTCGTCGATCCCGGCTTCCTGCAACCGCAGGTGCAGCCATCCCCAACCCGCCAGCACCGCGCCGCAATACAGGCTGCCGCCGAACAGCGTGCTTTTGTGATTGATATTGGGGGCCAGCGGCAGATGCAGGCGCAGCCTGTGGTTTTGCCAGTCGATAACCCGCATGCCCATTTCGCGAGTCAGCGGGATGTCGTGGTGCAGGACGCGCTCCAGCGTCTGCGCGGGCGAGTCCTGTTCATTCGAGCTCATCGGCTGCTCCCGTGCTGTCGCCAAAACTCAGGCCGTGTTTGCGCAGCTTGTCGTGCAAGGTCTTGCGCGGCAGCCCCAGCGCTTCGGCGAGGCTGCGGACCGAACTGTGCGGGCGTGTCAGTTCGGCAGCAATCAGGGCGCGCTCGAAACTTTCCACCTGATCGCTCAAGCCGCCGCTGACCGGCGCGGCGTCCGGCGTGGTGCTGCCTTCCAGCTCCAGTTCCAGCCCCAGAGCGAAGCGCTCGGCGGCGTTCTGCAGTTCGCGCACATTGCCCGGCCAGTTGTGGCGCAGCAAAAGAGCGCGTTGGCCCGGCGTGAGTTCATGCTTGGGAATGCCATGGCGCATGCTGGCGGCATCGGCGTAATGCTCGAACAGCATCAGCGCGTCTTCGCCTCGCTCTCGCAGCGGCGGAATGCGCAGCGAAGCGACATTCAGGCGGTAATACAAATCCGCCCGGAAACGCCCTTGATCGGCGGCCTGACGCAGGTCTTCCTTGGTGGCGGCAATCACACGGATATCCAGCGGGATCTGCTGGTTGCTGCCCATGCGCTCGACCACACGCTCCTGCAACAGACGCAGCAGTTTGACCTGCACGTCCATGCTCATGCTTTCGATTTCGTCGAGAAACAGCGTGCCGCCGTTGGCGAACTCGAACTTGCCGATGCGACGCTTTTGCGCGCCGGTGAAAGCGCCTGGCTCATGACCGAACAGCTCGCTTTCCACCACCGATTCAGCCAAGGCCCCGGCGTTGATCGCCACGAACGGGCCGTTGCGGCGGTTGGACAGGTCATGCAAGGCTCTGGCAACCACTTCCTTGCCTGCGCCGGTTTCACCCAGGATCAGCACGTCTGCGCGGGTCGCCGCCAGTGCGCCGATCTGTTCGCGCAGGCGCAGCATCGGCGTGGACTGGCCCACCAGCCGGGTGCTCAATTGCTGGCGATCACTCAAGGCCAGGCGCAGGCTGCGGTTATCCAGCACCAGACGCCGCAGTGCCAGCGCCCGGCGCACGCTGTCGAGCAAGGCATCGCTGGCGAACGGTTTTTCGAGGAAATCATAGGCCCCGGCGCGCATGGCCTGGACCGCCAGCGGGACATCGCCATGGCCGGTGATCAGCAAGACCGGCAATTCCGGGTCCTGGCTGTGCAGGTGGCTCAGCAGTTCCAGGCCATCCATGCCGGGCATGCGGATATCGCTGACGATGACGCCCGGCCAGTCGCGACCGATGCGGCTGGCCAGCCCGTTGGCTTCGGTCAGTGGCAGGACTTTCAGGCCCGCAAGGTCGAGCGTCTGGCTCAAGGCCTGGCGCAGGTGCGAGTCGTCGTCGATCAGCACCACTTGAATCTGGCTGTCGATGGCGGTATCCGAACTCATGCGGAAAGATCCTCTGGCGGTTGAAGGTTGGCCCCGGACGAACCGGCGCGCAGACGCAGGGTGAGCAATGCACCACCGGTCGGGTGATTGGCGAACAACAGTTCGCCGCCCAGGGCGCGCATCAGCGTATCGCAGATCGCAAGCCCCAGCCCCAGGCCCTGAGTACGGGTCTTGGTGGTGAAAAACGGTTCGCGTGCCCGTGCCAGTGCTTCTGGAGTAAAGCCCGAGCCATTGTCGCGAATGTACAGGTTGACGCCTTCGCTTGTGGCTTCGGCACTTATCCACAGCCTGCGGGGCGGGCCTTTTTCGGTCAGGGCATCCAGCGCATTGGCCAGAAGGTTGCCCAATACCTGCCGCAACCGGGTTTCACCGGCCTGAACCCAAAGGGTCGCGTCCGGCAGATCGCGGATCAGTTCGACTTCCATGGCGCGACGCCGTTTGGCCAGCAGCGCCAGGGCGTCGTCCAGTGCCGGTTGCAGCGCAACACTTTCCGGTGCGTGCCGGTCCCGGCGAGCGAAGGCGCGCAGGTGGGCGATGATCGACGCCATGCGGCCGGTCAGCTCGCTGATCAGCTTCAGGTTGCCGCGAGCGTCTTCGGTGCGCTGGTGATCCAGAAGCACTTCCGCGTTTTCGGCATAGCTGCGGATCGCCGCCAGCGGCTGATTGAGTTCATGGCTGATGCTGGCTGACATGGTGCCCAGTGCCGAAAGCTTGCCGGCCTGTACCAACTCATCCTGGGCGCGCACCAGTTCCTGCTGAGCCTGCTCGCGCTCCAGAACTTCCTGCTTGAGTCGGCTGTTGAGGCCTTCCAGGTCGCTGGTGCGCTCCATGACGCGCATTTCAAGTTCACGTCGGGCCTTGGCCTCGAAGGCGATGCGATCCAGATAGTGACGACGGCGCTGCATCATCAGGCCCAGCAGCGACATCAGCACCAGCAGGCCTGCACCACCAATTGCAACCACGGTACGCACTTGCCGGTCGAGCAGCACACGGGGCGCAAGGATGCTTACGTTCCAGTCGGTTTCGGCAATCGAGCGGGTCTGGGTCAGCCAGGCACGGTCATCGAGCTTGAGCGGCTTTGGGTCGCGGGTCGGGTAAGGCTGTATGGCAACGATGGCTTTCTTTTCTTCTTCGCTCAGTTCGCGTGTCGCCCGGAAGCGCCATTCCGGGTTGGAAGTCAGGATCACCACGCCATTCTGGTCGGTGAGCAGCAATTGTTCGGGCGTCTTGCCCCACAGGGTTTCGGTGTGGTCCAGATCGACCTTGACCACCAGCACGCCTGTGACTTCGCCGTTGTCACTGACCGGCGCGGCGAAAAAGTAGCCGCGCTTGACCGAGGTTGTACCCAGGCCGAAGAAGCGCCCCAGTTTTCCGGCCAGCGCATCGCTGAAGTAAGGACGGAACGAGAAGTTGCGACCTATGAAGCGGTCGGGCTGCTCCGAATTGGAGGCCGCTATGGTCAGGCCGTTGCGGTCCATCAGGTACATGACGTCTGCGCCGGTTTGCCGGACGATGTCCTTGAGTAGCTGATTGGCCTGCTGTTGTGTCGCCGGATCACCAGGCCGGGCCAACACATCATGCAGGGCCGGCAGGTCCGCGAGAATCTGTGGCAGGGTTTCGTAGCGGTGCAGGGTGCCCAGCAGGCTGGCCACGTACAGGTCCAGGGTCTGGCGATTCTGGCTGGCCAGTTCGCTTCGGTAGTAGCGTTCGGCAAGGTGTTCGAGCGGCCACAGCATAGGGGCCAGGCACAAGGCCAGAAGGGCGAGGCTGCGCCAGCGAGGGCGTTGTGGAATAGCGGCTTTGGTAGTCATGTCTGGGCGATGGCCGAAGGGGTGCGGGCCTGTCTTTCGCGAACGAATTGGCTTCTACCGTGCGTAGGAGCGAATTCGTTCGCGAACCTCACGATCGCGTCAGAGCAGGCGTCTCAGTAAGCAGCATTATGCCTGCCGCTGAACCGACAGGCACTCATGCAAACAGATCTGCTTCCTTCAGGCTCTTGCCTTGCTGGTCCTTGGCCGACAATTGCGGTGCTCCGGCAAGTTCCCAGTCGATGCCCAGGTCGGCATCGTCCCAGCGAATGCAGCGCTCGGCGGACGGGGTGTAGTAGTCGGTGGTCTTGTACAGGAACTCTGCGTAATCGCTCAGCACCACGAAACCATGGGCGAAGCCTTTGGGGACCCACAACTGGCGACCGTTTTCAGCCGACAGGCGTACACCTGCCCATTGGCCGAATGTCGGAGAGCTGCGGCGGATATCCACGGCGATATCCAGCACTTCGCCAGCTGTGACCCGCACCAGTTTGTCCTGAGCGTTTTCGATCTGGTAATGCAGGCCACGCAGTACGCCTTTCTGCGAACGCGAGTGGTTGTCCTGGACGAAGTCCGGCTTGATGCCGGTCGCTTCGAAGAAAGCCCTGGCGTTGTAGCTTTCGTAGAAGAAGCCGCGCTCATCGCCGAACACTTTGGGTTCGATGATCAAGACGTCTTGCAACTTTGTGGCTGTCACTTTCACTTACGTTCCCCTGCAAGTTGGAACAGATACTGGCCGTAACCGGTCTTGCCAAAATAATCGGCACGGTGCAGTAAATGTTTACAGTCTATCCAGTCATTCTGATAAGCGATTTCTTCAAGGCAGGCAACCTTCAGGCCTTGTCGATGTTCGATGGTCTGCACATACGCCGAGGCATCGAGCAGGCTGTCATGGGTCCCGGTATCGAGCCAGGCAAAGCCCCGCCCGAAACGTTCGACCCGCAACTCGCCGCGCTGCAGATAGGCGTTGTTCACATCGGTGATTTCCAGTTCGCCGCGTGGTGACGGCTTCACGTCCCTGGCGATCTGGATCACTTCGTTATCGTAGAAATACAAACCTGTGACCGCGTAGTTGGATTTTGGAGCCTCGGGTTTTTCTTCGATGGACAGCGCACGGCCTTCATCGTCGAAATCGATGACACCGAAGCGCTCCGGATCTTTTACCCAGTAGCCGAACACCGTGGCACCTTTGGTATTTGCCGCGGCTTTTTGCAGTTGCTCGCTGAAATGCTGACCGTGGAAGATGTTGTCCCCCAGAATCAGGCACACCGAGTCATTGCCGATGAACTCTTCCCCGATAAGGAACGCCTGAGCCAGACCATCGGGCCTGGGCTGCTCGGCGTAGTGAAAGCTTACGCCGAACTGACTGCCGTCGCCCAGCAGTTTGCGGTACTGCGGCAAATCCAGAGGCGTGGAGATAATCAGGATTTCACGGATGCCGGCCAGCATCAGCACCGAAATCGGGTAGTAGATCATCGGTTTGTCATAGACCGGCAGCAGTTGCTTGGAGATGCCCAGTGTGATCGGGTGCAAGCGTGAGCCCGAGCCCCCGGCCAGTACGATTCCCTTTGTCATGCGATCAGATCCTTGTGGTCAGTGAAGCCCAGTCGTTCCCCCTGATAACTGCCATCCTGAACCCTGCGGCACCAGTCCAGGTTATCCAGATACCACTGCACGGTCTTGCGCAGCCCTGAGTCGAAGGTTTCGACAGGCGTCCAGCCCAGCTCGTGTTCGATCTTGCCCGCATCGATGGCGTAGCGTTGATCGTGGCCGGGACGGTCGGCCACGTAAGTGATCAGGTCACTGAAGTGCTCCACACCCACGGGACGTGCCGGGGCCAGCTCTTCCAGCAAGGCACAGATGCCGCGCACCACATCGATATTCTTCTGCTCGTTGTGCCCGCCAATATTGTAGGTCTCGCCGACCAGGCCCTCGGTCACCACCTTGAACAGCGCCCGGGCGTGGTCTTCGACGTACAGCCAGTCACGCACCTGCAGACCGTCGCCGTACACCGGCAGTGGTTTGCCCGCCAGTGCGTTGAGAATCATCAGCGGGATCAGCTTTTCGGGGAAATGAAACGGCCCGTAATTGTTCGAGCAGTTGGTCACGATCACCGGCAGCCCGTAAGTGCGATGCCAGGCCCGCACCAGATGATCCGATGCCGCCTTGCTGGCGGAGTAGGGCGAGCTGGGCGCATAGGGCGTGGTTTCGGTGAACAGGTCATCGACGCCATGCAGGTCGCCATACACTTCATCGGTGGAAATATGATGGAAGCGAAAGACCCGGCGCTCGGCCTCGGGCAATGTCAGCCAATAGCCGCGAGCTGCTTCCAGCAGGCTGTAGGTGCCGACGATATTGGTCTGGATGAAGTCGCCCGGGCCATCGATGGAGCGGTCCACATGGGACTCGGCCGCCAGATGCATAATGGCGTGGGGCTCGAACCGTTTGAGCACCGCACTGACTCTGGCCTGATCACAGATATCGGCCTGCACGAATTCATAACGTGTGTCGGTCGCGATGCAGCTCAGTGATTCAAGGTTGCCCGCGTAGGTCAGCTTGTCGAAGTTGAGGACTTCGTGCTCAGTGTTCTGTATCAGATGTCGAATCAATGCAGAGCCGATAAAGCCTGCTCCACCGGTCACGAGTATTCGCATGATCGGGTCTTCTCTGTAGTAGGTCTTGATCGTTATGCAGCATAGCCTGTCGCATTGCGACGTGCGGTATGCAGACAGCATCGGACAATATCCGGCGCACACGTAATGAAATAAATTGATAGACCACAGCCCCGTCGCCATAAAACCGCCGTCCGTTCAATGAACAGAAGTTGGTGACGTGGATCAGGCACCCTATAGTTGCTCGATTGGGATGCCGCTGCCGATCTGGCCGGGGATCATAACAAGAACGAGGTTGTTACATGCCGCTCGCTACGCTTATCCGCCGCTCCAGCCTGCCTTGTCCGCAGGTCGATACTGATCAGGCCCTGCAACTGCTTGAGCAGCATTACGGGTTGAGCGGTGCCCTGAAAGAGCTGGGCAGCCAGCAGGATCGCAACTTTCTGCTCGACGCCGACCAACGCCGCTATGTGCTGAAAATCTGCCACGGCGATTACTCCACTGTGGAGCTGGACGCCCAGCATGGGGCGTTACAGCATCTGGCCAGCCATTCGGCGGTGCGCGTGCCGGGCGTGATCCGCGCCAACAGCACCGGGCAGTTGCTGTCTCTGGACGTCGATGGCCGGGCGGTTCATGTGCGTTTGCTGGAGTTTATCGACGGCCAGTCTCTGGGCCATGTCCAGCATCTGAGCCATGAGGTGGTGACCCGTCTCGGCGAGCTGTGCGCTCAGGTCGATCAGGCGCTTGAGGCATTTGAACACCCCGGTCTTGAGCGCATCCTGCAATGGGACCCCCGGCATGCCCAGGCCCTGATCAGGCACCTGCTGCCGGTGATCTCGAACGCCAATGAGCGTCTCTGCCTCATGGAGGCTGCCGAGCAGGCGCAGAAGCGTTTGTTGCCACTGATTCCGGAACTGCCGATTCAGGCTGTTCATCTGGATATCACCGAGCACAATGTGGTCTGGACTCGGGATGCGGAGCGGCGCTGGCAACTGCAAGGCCTGATCGATTTCGGGGATCTGGTCACTACCTGGCGAGTGGCTGATCTGTCGGTCACCTGCGCTGCGCTGCTGCATCATGCCGAAGGTGATCCGTTCTACATCCTGCCGGCGATTCGTGCCTACCACGCCATCAACCCGTTGAAGGTCGCAGAATTACAGGCCTTGTGGCCACTGATCGTTGCCCGCTCGGCGGTACTGGTGCTCAGCAGTGAACAGCAGGCCAGTGTCGAGCCGGACAACACCTATATTCAGGCCAATCTGGAAGGTGAATGGGGCATCTTCGAGGTCGCGACTTCGGTGCCGATGCAGCTGATGGAAGCGGCGATTCTTCAGGCGGTCGGTATCGAGCCGGAGGCTGCTGCACAGCCGGTCTATTTCCCACTGCTGCCCAGTCTGACTGGCCGTGAGTTCCAGACCGTTGACCTGGGCGTGCTCAGCGAGCATTTCGTGGCCGGGAACTGGGAGCAAAGCGGTATCGACGAGCGCTTGTTGATGGAAGCCGCCGCCCGTACCGGACAGGCCTCAAGCCGCTTTGGTGAATATCGCCTGTCACGCACCTTGCCCGACAGCGCCACAGAGCCTGACACCTTTGCATTGCACGTCGAACTGCATCTGCCAGCCGAAACGCCTCTGCACGCCCCCTTCAACGCAACCCTGCGCCTGACAGCCGATGCGGCGTTGTGGCTGGTGGGTGATTCGCTGAGTGTGAGGCTGTGGGGGGCAGTGACAGACCTGAAGCCTGGAAGTCTCGTTGCAGCGGGTGATGTGATCGGGCAGGGCGGTGGTTCCCTGCTGCTGCAACTCTGCACCGATGCCGAACTGAGCCCGCCACTGTTCACTACAGCATCACGGGCCGCTGCATGGCGAGTACTGAGCCCGTCACCCGCGACCTTGCTGGGGTTCGACTGTGATGCGCCTGCTGTTGCGGATGCGCCCGAGCTGCTCATCCGCCGCGATGCCAGCTTCGCTCGCTCGCAGAAGCATTATTACCAGGCTCCGCCACAGATCGAGCGGGGCTGGCGCAATCACTTGATCGACATGCAGGGCCGTTCCTATCTGGACATGCTCAATAACGTGGCGGTGCTGGGCCATGGTCATCCGCGCATGGCCAAGGAAGCCGGTCGCCAGTGGTCGCTGCTCAACACCAACTCCCGTTTTCATTACGCTTCCATCGTCGAGTTTTCAGAGCGCCTGCTCAAGCTGGCACCCGAAGGGATGGACCGTGTGTTCCTGGTCAACAGCGGCACCGAGGCCAATGACCTGGCAATTCGTCTGGCCTGGGCCTACAGCGGCGGACGCGACATGCTCAGCGTGCTGGAGGCCTATCACGGCTGGTCGGTGGCCACCGACGCCATCTCTACTTCTATTGCCGACAACCCTCAGGCGCTCAGTACCCGTCCGGACTGGGTGCATCCGGTGACCGCGCCCAATACCTACCGCGGCCCTTATCGTGGCAGCGACAGCACGCCGGACTATGTGCGCAGCGTCGATCAAACGCTGGCAACGCTGGCTGAACAGCAGCGGCAAGTGGCCGGGTTCATCTGCGAGCCGGTGTATGGCAATGCCGGCGGGATTTCCCTGCCGCCGGGTTATCTGCAACAGGTCTACCAGAAGGTCCGTGCGCAGGGCGGCGTGTGCATCGCCGACGAAGTGCAGGTGGGCTATGGACGCCTGGGCCATTACTTCTGGGGCTTTGAAGAGCAGAACGTGGTGCCGGACATCATCACCATGGCCAAGGGCATGGGCAACGGTCATCCGTTGGGTGCTGTCATTACCCGCCGCGAAATTGCCGAAGCGCTGGAGGCCGAGGGTTATTTCTTCTCGTCATCCGGTGGCAGCCCGGTCAGTTGCCGGATTGGCATGGCGGTGCTGGATGTGATGGAAGAAGAAAATCTGTGGGAAAACGCCCGCCAGGTCGGCGACTACTTCAAGGCGCGACTGGAGGCTTTGGCCGATAAACATCCGCTGGTGGGGGCCGTGCATGGCATGGGCTTCTATCTGGGTGTCGAATTCGTCCGGGACCGCCAGACCCTGGAGCCTGCCACCGAAGAAACCGCACAATTGTGTGATCGCCTGCGCGAACTGGGCATTTTCATGCAGCCGACCGGCGATTACCTGAACATTCTCAAGATCAAGCCGCCGATGTGTACCACCCGGAAAAGCGTGGAATTTTTTGTCGAGAGTGTGTCCAAGGTGTTGAGCGAGCTGGAATAAATTCGATGGGTATCGGCTTAAATTGATGTTTTATTTTGTTTTGAGCCGATATCTACTTTAAAAGCCGATTTTTATCCGTTATAAAACGGCAACTGTTTACTGATATCTGTGGGAGCGAATTCAATCGCCATTCGCGAATGAATTCGCTCCCACCGTTTTTACATGAGCCCGCCCAGGAGGCATTTCCATGAGCCGTATCGTCACCGTCGCTGCCACCCAGATGGCCTGTTCCTGGGATCTGGAAGCCAATATCGAAACCGCCGAAAAGCTGGTACGTGAGGCTGCTGCCAAAGGTGCGCAGATCATCCTGATCCAGGAACTGTTCGAGATGCCGTACTTCTGCCAGAAGCCCAACCCGGACTATCTGCAGTTGGCGACCAGCCTGGAATCCAACGTTGCCATCAAGCACTTCCAGAAGATCGCCAAGGAGCTGCAAGTGGTGCTGCCCATCAGCTTCTTCGAGCTGGCAGGGCGTGCGCGCTTCAATACCATCGCGATCATCGATGCGGATGGCACCAACCTGGGCATCTACCGCAAGAGCCACATCCCGGACGGCCCTGGCTATCACGAGAAGTATTACTTCAATCCGGGCGACACCGGCTTCAAGGTCTGGCAGACCCGTTACGCGAAAATCGGCGTGGGCATCTGCTGGGACCAGTGGTTCCCGGAGTGCGCCCGCAGCATGGCGTTGCAAGGCGCGGAAATCCTGTTCTACCCGACTGCCATCGGCAGCGAGCCGCATGACAAGACCATCAGCTCCCGCGATCACTGGCAGCGTGTGCAACAAGGCCATGCCGGCGCCAACCTGATGCCGCTGATTGCCAGCAACCGCATCGGCAACGAAGAGCAGGACGGTTACGACATTACGTTCTATGGCTCGTCATTCATCGCCAACCAGTTCGGTGAAAAAGTCGCCGAACTCGATGAAACCGAAGAAGGCGTGCTGGTCCACACTTTTGACCTGGACGAACTGGAGCATATCCGCAGCGCCTGGGGCTCGTTCCGTGACCGCCGTCCGAACCTGTACGGCGCGATCAAGACCCTCGATGGCTCGCTGGAGTCCTGATGGCCATGACGACGCTCAAGAGCACGCCCCGCGCTGACGGCTTCCACATGCCCGCCGAATGGGCACCGCAGACTCAGGTCTGGATGGTCTGGCCGGAGCGTCCCGACAACTGGCGCCTGGGCGGCAAGCCCGCGCAGGCTGCCCACGTTGCCATCGCCAAGGCGATTGCCCGTTTCGAGCCGGTCACGGTCGCGGTTTCGGCCAGGCAATATGACAATGCCCGTGCCCACCTGGACATGCCCAACATTCGCGTGGTGGAAATCAGCAATGACGACGCCTGGGTGCGCGATACCGGCCCGACCTTCGTCATCAACGACCACGGCGAAGTGCGCGGCGTGGACTGGGACTTCAACGCCTGGGGCGGTTTTGACGGCGGTCTGTATTCGCCCTGGAACCTGGACTCGCAACTGGCGAGCAAGGTCCTGGAAATCGAGCGTTGCCCGCGTTATGTGACCGAAGGTTTTGTGCTGGAAGGCGGCTCGATCCATGTCGATGGCGAAGGCACTCTCATTACCACTGAAGAATGCCTGCTCAATCGCAACCGTAACCCGAACCTTTCCCGCGAGCAGATAGAAGCGGTGCTCAGCGACAATCTGGCGGTGGACAAGGTCATCTGGCTGCCCGATGGCCTGTTCAACGACGAGACGGACGGGCATGTGGACAACTTCTGCTGCTACGTGCGCCCGGGTGAGGTGTTGCTGGCCTGGACCGATGATCCCAAAGACCCCAACTACACACGTTGTCACGCCGCGTTGAGTATTTTGGAAAACACCCGGGATGCCAAAGGGCGTGAAATCACCGTCCATAAAATGCCCATTCCTGGTCCTTTGTTCGCGACCGAAGAAGAATGCGCAGGTGTCGACAAGGTGCACGGCAGTCAGGAGCGCGACCCTTCGGTGCGTCTGGCGGGCTCTTATGTGAACTTCCTGATCGTCAACGGCGGCATCATTGCACCGAGTTTCGACGACCCGATGGACGAGACAGCCCGTGAAATCCTGCAGCGGCTGTTCCCGGAGCATGAGGTAGTGATGGCTCCGGGCCGTGAATTACTGCTGGGCGGAGGCAATATTCACTGTCTGACTCAGCAGCAACCTGCTCCACGGAAGGCATTTACGTAACATTTGCTTACATGCGTAACTGGCAAATGGTCCTGTTTTTGCTGCACTAAGCCTATCAACCGATAGGCTTTTTTTTGGGTAACGCTTTGTAGCAATTACCTTGAGTCTGGCCCGACGGTGGGTAAATAGCGGGAGGTTTTTTTCGTTCTTCTGTCACAAAGCGTCCGTAGATTTAGCCCCTCATGGCTCAAGAGGTTGTCATTATGAACGCAGGTATCAACCGGCATAATGCTCGTGGTTTGTCTGCTAGTAACGAGGCTCGTCAGATGATGGCGGATTGGTTAAGGACGACCAAACTCCCGAAACCCCGACCGGATGTGCGAGCAATGCTTCTGCAGCGATATCCGGCAGGTCTGTTCAACGATGCGGAACTAGAGGCTCTGTTGGGCGTACTGAAAGACTGATTATCGCGTAGGACCCTTCTAAGACGGCCATCTCCGTGTTTGACACCCCTCAAGCCTTGGGACTAGGATTCACGTCCCACCGCTTGTGGCTATAAGCCATGTACGTCCATCTGTAGTCCACTGCGATGATTTCGTTCGGTCTTCTATACTTTTGCCCAAAGTTAGAGTCCACGGTCAACCTTAGGGAAGCCGCCACGGCGCGTGTAAATCCGTAATGAAGGAAAATAAGATGTTTAATAAACGTATCGGTTTGCTCGCTCTGGGCATTATCAGCGCCAGCCAGGCAATGGCGCAGGGGCAAGCAGATTCCAAGGGCTTCATTGACGACAGCCACTTGACCATCAATCTGCGCAACGCTTACATCAACCGCGATTACAAGAACGAGGGTGACGACAAGGCTGAATGGGGCCAGGCGTTCATCGGTAACTTCACGTCCGGTTTCACCCAAGGCACTGTGGGTGTGGGCGTGGATGCATTCGGTCTGTACGGCATCCGTCTGGATGGTGGTAAAGGTCGTAGCGGCTCTGGCGGTATCGACTTCTTCAAACCAGGTAGCGATGGCGTTGACGCCAATGGCGACAATATTCCTACCTCATCGAACCACAACCTGACACGTGCTGGCGCAGCGGTAAAATTCCGCGTTTCCAACACTGTGCTCAAGTACGGCGATCAAATGCCTCAGCTGCCAGTGCTGAGCTACGATAACTCGCGCCTGTTACCGGAAAGTTACACCGGCACCATGATCACTTCCAAAGAGATCGAAGGCCTGGAAGTCGTTGCTGGTCGTTTCACTCAGGAAGCTCGCAAGAGTGCTGAAGGTCGCGACAGCGGTGGCTTGAAGAGCATCAACGTGTTCGGTGGTAGCTACAAGTTCACTGACGCATTCAGCGCAGCAGCTTATGCTTCCGACAACGAAGATGTCTTCAAGAAGCAGTACCTGAACCTGAACTACGTCTTCGCTCTGCCACAAGACCAGTCTCTGACTCTGGACTTCAACGGCTACAAGACCAAGCTGGACAAGGACTACTCGGCTGCTGCAGCCGCTGGCGCACGTGACAACAAGATCTGGAGCCTGGCGGCGACCTGGGCTGTGGGTATCCACTCCTTCACCCTGGCTCACCAACGCAGCAGCGGCGAGACTGCCTACAACTACGGCGGCTATAAAAATGCCGGTGGTTTCGGTGATGGCGGCAACACCATCTACCTGGCCAACTCCTACTGGTCTGACTTCAACGGTAAGGACGAGCGTTCGTGGCAAGTTGCCTACGGCGTCGACCTGTCCAGCCTGATCACTCCAGGCCTGAGCTACAAGACTGCCTACGTTCGCGGTGACAACATCGACGACGGCACTCCGGGCAGCGGCAACGGTACTGAGCGCGAGTTCTTCAACCAGCTGACTTACGTGGTACAGGGCGGCCCGGCCAAGGACTTATCCGTTCGCCTGCGTAGCTCGATCCTGCGTGTTTCCGCTGACGCTCAGGGTTACAACAGCGAAGGTAACGAAGTGCGTGTCTTTGTGGATTACCCAATCAACGTCTTCTAATGACGTGACTGTGTAACCGCTGTTCGAAAATGCCCCGCTCTCTGGATCGGGGCATTTTTTATGGGCGACTGTCAGGCATAGGCCGGGATGCTCAAGCTGTCAGGGCATAGGCTGACGGTGGTGTGGCAATACTTGATAATTTCTTTCTGAGACAGAGCACGGCAGGCGAAGGTTGACGCTGTCACTTTTCGGCCCTGAAACCGGGGCCGGATCAACTAGAACATGGATGGTAAAAAATCAGGACGTCGAGCAGCGGCTGCTGAATCATCTGGGCAACATCAAAAATGTTGCTCAACGCTTGAGAGGTCAGGATGAATAAGACACCCGCAGGCACGGGGGCGGGCTGTTTGTTATAGCAGCAAGAACGCCGATGAATATTAGAATTTGCAACACTTTGCTGGTCCTATGGCTGAAGTGATTGAGCAACTGTTCACGTTCATCAGGCGTAATACGCCATCGAGAGCGCGCTTCAGCAATGACCGCACCCAGCGTGAAGATATTCCCCTGTACCCCGAAGTGGCGATTCGTGAAGGCATCGTCAATGCTTTTGCCCACCGCGACTACAGCAGTTTCTCCGGGGGCATCAAAGTGGAAATAAGCCCGGCACAGGTAAAGATCTGGAATTCGGGGACGCTACCTGAGGGGGTCAGTGCAGATCAATTGCAACACGGGCATATTTCAGTGCTGCGCAACCCGGACATTGCCCATATTCTTTACCTGCTCGGTTATATGGAAAAGCTCGGGCGCGGCAGCGTATTGATCTGTCAGGCATGTGAAAGTGTCAGTCATTTATTCCTTCATTTTAAATCTGGCTCGATAGCAATCGTTATAAAGTTCTTCATCATTAATATAAGTGATAAGAATTTTTACACGTGCGGCTGCGAACGGCTTTCTGTGACCAGGGTCATACGCTGCTCGTGATGGTTTTTCAGTTTGCCTCACGTTCAAACGTGTTCTTTCAGCAACGTGCCCTTGGCACAGTGTTGCGCCCAAGGCGTGGAGCACCTGTGCCCGAATCAGGCCGTTTGAAAAATGAAGCTGTTAATTTGTTTTCAAAGGATTTAAAGTACTTACGCAGAGGTAAGTATGGGTAAAAAGCTAAAGAGTGAGACAAGCTTTGTAAGAAAATATTTCAGATAAAGGCAGTTGATAAAGAAAATAAAAAACTTCCAATTACTCATCGGTAGGCAATAAAAATCAAGAAGTATTTTTCAAACTATTCAATATAGAATATTCATTACACTTTTAATTTCTGTTCATTATTCTTCGGCAAGGATCTGGCTTTCTCATGGATTAAGGTCTCCTTGGCCGAGGTAATTACAAATGGACAAACGAACTGCTAACCCGCTTTATTTAGTCATCCCCTTGATAGCGGGAGCAGTGGCACTGATTGCCAGTGAGCCTGTGTTGGCAGACCCACGTGAGCTGCGCATCGATTTGCCCGATCCACTCCCTCACGTACGAGTGCTGACCGTTCTGGTAGGCCTGCACCTTCTCGGCCTGTGCTTCGGCCTGGGCGGCGCGACCATGCTGGATTACTGGATCCTTCGCTGGATGCGCAAAGGCAGTCTTCCGGTTGAAATCAAGAGTACCTTCACCTTCATCAGCACCGTGGTCGCCATAGGCCTCGGCCTGCTGTGGCTTTCCGGCCTGGGATTCCTCGCCCTTTACGGCCTGGAGTCTCCGGAAAAACTCAGCAACCCCAAGCTCTGGGCAAAGGTATGCATAGTCTCGGCCCTGACCCTCAACGGCATGCTTATCCACGTATTCGTATTGCCCGTCGTGTTGCGCGACATGAGCCAACCGATTCTGGATGGCGTTTCGCGTAGCCGCATCGCCATATTCCTGGCTTCAGGCGCTCTTTCCGCGATCTCCTGGTACACCGCGTTTGCACTCGGCATCTTTCGCGAACTGAACAATAGCGTTTCTTTCAGCCTGCTGATCGCACTGTGGCTGACCCTGACCGTTGCTGCATCACTGGCTGCCAGCCTGCTCTGGATGCAGCTTCGTGATGCGCGCAAGAGGAGGTCGCCAGGTACGAGCGCTGTTGCGGTTGATGCAATTGACGAGGCCAAGGCTGAGAGGGTTGTTGTTTCTTGATTGGTTGGGCTGCCACCCTCTGCCGTCAATTGTCGTCTGGGTTGGCAGGTATGGGCTAGAAAAGCCCTGCCAGAAAAAGCCTACGAAACAACAAGACACATACGCTGATTGCGTGGGCGTGGTCCGACTATTAGATTGCAGCCCTGCCGCTAGCCTAGTCTCGCCACAGTCAATCCTGTGGCCGGGTGTCGCAACCTGATGTGTGTCTGAGGCGCGGTTTCGTGCCATAGCTCTCTAGCTGGCGCTTCCAGTGTCCAGTTAGCGTATTTCTATGGCGGACCGTGCGGGGCAGGCTTCGGTCTGGCCGGTTTCCTCAGACGCCGGTTTGCGACCCTCGTACGGTCTGCCACCCTTTATCCGTGTCGCAACGGTGGATGGCAGTTCCTTAATCCGTCTGAGGAAAGGATGATGGCTTACCCCCCTTTTACACCCGCGCACCGCCCGCTACATCAGACCTTATTGCATTTCGATCACGGAGGCTCCCTCCATGATTGATCGCTCACTACTGTCCCGCCTTCCACCCCACGACCTGATCAGATTGGCGTCTCTCAAGCCTGATGAAGCTGCGGCTCATTTTCGTGTTGCCGCCAGGCTCTGTCTGGACGGTGCCCGATGCGTGGCCTTTCATGATCAGGAACAGGAACGACTGGCTCATCGATTGATCACCGACGGTATAGCGCTCTATACCCTGGCTTTTCAGAGACTCAGTTTGTCGTCGCCCCGCACCATTAGGATTTCCACGACATGGCTGGCGGCGAATGACTCAGGTGAAGAGCTTAGATTATGAGGTAAAGGCTGTGATGCGACTTGGCACTTCGTATGGTGCTATGCGATAGCTGGGCAATGCTCACAAAAGCACCTGTTCTCTCAGCGTGAAAGACAGGTGCAGACAGCTCAGGGTTTATTGATTGTCCTGCTTACACTCCAAGCCCGCCACCGAAGCTTCAACCAGCGCTCGCGCTGCCTCTATCTGATGCACTACCGCCTGCGCCAATGGCCGGAATTCCTTTGTACTGTTATCTACCGTCTCGTAAGCAGTCGCCGCTGCGCAGAGCAGATATTCGGAAGCGAGCACTAAAGCATCCTCGATCTTGATACCGGGCTTTACATTGAAAAGGCCGATATTGAAATCGCGGGTCGTTGATTGAGCCTGAGGCGGATGTGGTGTGGATCTGATCATGTCGAATCTCCCTGATTGATTGAGCCGACACCCTCTGCTGTCAATCAGAATGGTGGCGACTGTACGCGGGTTGACAGACCAGGAATCAAGGAACCCGGCGCACACGAATGTGCCCCACGAACAGCCGCCATAACGCACCAGCGAACACAAGGTCTGCTGGCTGATTGCGGGTGTTGCGCCTCGATTTTACGGCCTGTCAAACCGGTCGCGTTGTTCCGCGACGCAGGGAGGTTAGGCCTTGATTTACGTGAGGCGCAAGACGGCCAAGAGGATATCCCTAAAGTTCAGAAGGGTCCTACAGCTTGATGGGGTTTATGGGGGAAGGTTGTTTCTGTTTGTTTGCCGTAGGGTAGTGTTCTACTTGTGATACACCATACTAGCGACGAGTTGCTAAACCCAGGCAATGTGGTCGGGTGTAAGATACCCAACAAACGCTTACCATCGAGGCCGCCATGACCGGGATTTCTCTGGACCTGCCGGAAGACCTTTCCAATTCGCTCTGCGAGCTGGCCAAAACGAATGGCCAAACCGTCAGCTATCTGGCGATGGATGTTCTTCGTGACTACATCGAGCACGAGCGGACTCTTACTGCACAGATTGAGTTGGCGGTAGAGGAAGCCGACCAAGGTAAATTCGCCACCGATGATCAGGTTGCGGCAATGCGTGCGCGCCGCTGGGGTAGGCGGTAGATGGAGTTGATACCGGCAACTGGCGATGTCGTGAGCAAGCGTCCTTCCACAGAAATTGTATCTAAACAAAAAAGGTCCACCTTTCGGTGAGCCTCTTGGGTACTTTATGGCACCAGGAGTCGAAGGTGTACATAAGCACTTGTTTTATAATGATTTAATTTTTTAGGTGAGATTCTATATCTCTAAAACTATCCTTTAGCATTCATTAGGTTTTACATAGTCGCAGGCAAAGCCAAGTTACGATCTATTTCCCTAGAGGCATGGCAGGATGTTGTGCTTGAGTAATAAGCGAGCGCCTTTCCAGCTATGCTAAGCAACAGCAAACGACCCGGCTACCGTTGCTTAAAGGCTGCCATCGGGCAGGCAAAAGCATAGCTCTTTGATATGCAGCTAATGAAGCAAGCGATAGTTGGCCCAATCATTATGGGCATACTTGAACTTTGCCTAGTAAATTCACGTTTATCACAACTTCAAACTCACATTCTTGCTTTGAGTAAAAAATAGCTGACTTGGAAATTGTGGACTGCAGGACTGCGCGGTTTTGGATGTTAAACCATGGTTGGTTTTGGTAGTGCGCATAAGCAAATTGCTCAGCTACATTTTTAGAGGTAGACCAAGACTGGCCATATTTTTGGATTATGTGTTCGTTCATGCCGCAGCCTCGGTAAATTTCAACAGTTTCCGCAAGGTTTGCGATGTCGTTAGGCTTTAGCTCTTTGGTTAAAAGTACTCTTGGGTACCATGCTTCGTTTTCTTGTCTAGTAAAGAGTTGGTGAAGCCCACCGTACGCAAAGCCAGCAAATGCATGCCGAATTGGATCGATGATAGCGTAAGCATGTTCATCTTCAAACAGGTGCTCGTAATTTAAGAAAATTCTCTGAATCTCTTCTTCGGCATTCTCTTTATTTAAAGAGGTGAAGAAACTCTCAGTCATTCTGTAAATATCGCCTGAGTGACTGTCGCAACCCAAACTGTTGATCTTCTCTGTCAAATCTTGGGTGTCTATGCACATCTCATTTATCATAAATTGATGCGCTTCTTGGCTGAGTGGCACAGGATCACCTTTATGCATAATAATAATTAAGCTAGCGAGAGGCAAAAGCGTAGCTTCTATCTATTCGATCGGCTAAATCAGCGGGGGGTGGGCGCGTTGTTAGGAGCCAGTGGCGCAGAACATACCGGCTAAATAAAAGGTTCCTACCACTACGCTGCTTAGTAATATGCCAATAGAGAAGGACATTAAGAGGACCCAGAATAGTATCCATGTGGCTTTGCCATATCCTGAGGAGTCTGTACCAAAGAGTGTTAGCGATTCAGTATTCATGTTGCGCAATTTTTGAGCGGTAAGACGGAAGTCAAGCAGACGTGTTACCACGGCTGCGCAGCTAGAAATAGATGCAACAAGCAGCGATAGGAAGGCGAGTAGAAATAGTACAGCCAATATCCCTGTGGGTTTGAATGAAGCATCACGCAGAAGAGAAAGGAGAAAGCCTAAACCTCCCACTGACAGTCCAGAAAACAAAGCGAGGGCGGTAGAGAGCTGGCTAATAGTTTGCCCTTGCCACCTTACGAAGCGCTCATTGCCCAACTGTGATACCTCCGGGGTCCCAAAAAATAAGCTAACAGGCAAACAAAAGCGTAGCTTCTGCGGGGCCAGTTAGCAACTGGTTATACTTTTTGCGAGCTAGTCCTGAACTGTGTGCGCCCGAATGCATTTTTTTCATAAAAATCCTTTGTTGAAACTAGTAGTACATGATCGCTTTCTTTGATTTTGAATGGCATGTGCTCAAGAAATGAGTAGCGCTCTATAAGTAACTTGAAATTCCAGTAGGTGTCGGAGTTGTCTGCGCAATAGCAGTTAATGGCTAGTAGCTGGGTTGCGTCATAGCTTAGAAACGATCTTACGATGTTGCTGTACATTTTTTCACTTGGTGCAAGTTTGCTATTGGCTAATGTTTCTTGGCTGAATTCTGAGCCAATACTTGCGTCAGGTACGTTTGTGGCTATAAATTTCAGTACTTGGTACAGGACTCTAAAATAGTGGCCGCAAATACCATTATATTTTTCTAACGCATTTTTCGCGTCTTGTAGATCGGAGTGATTCTCCGAAAATACAGAAAGCCTAACAATGTCTAAGTCTGATTGATCGTTTGTGTACTTTCCAGTTGGCGTGGATATTTTTTCGAGAGCTTTGTTGTGTTGGTCGAGCAACGAGAAAAAGGTGTTTTCAAACTGCTGTTTTGCTTGTGTGTCAGATTGTTTGTTTAGCGCTGCTTCGGTTTTTTCTTGCGCAGAGGCGGATCGCTCAAGCTCTATTCTGGTTGATTCAAGCTCTTTGCTTTGTAATACGATTGTTAGTAAAAGTGCAATCAGGCTTAAAAAACCAAATATGGGATTTAATGTGCCGCCGAGGAAATCTCCAAATGTTCCCCAATCTGAATTTTCATTGCTGAACCCGTTGTTGAACTCCATGAGATATAAGGAGAGTACAAAGCCGAAGAGGCCTGTTGCGATCCCCAATATCCAAGTTATCCATTTGAATAAATTTCGAGGGGTTATGCTCTCAAACTTTTTTTCTAGGTTCATTTTTTTGCGCTTCCTTGTGCGGCGTAACCTTTGGTTAATGGGCGCGGAAAAACGAGGTCAGACCACGATTTTCGATATTTAATTGAAAGCGTGGTCTGCCCCATATTCACAGTACAGTAATTGGGTCAAATGACCCTGTAAGGCAATCTTCATCGAAATATTATAGCGAGAGGTCGACACTAAAACGTTTTGGTTATGCAAAAACTCTCACCAATAGTAGTTAAACCCCGTTTACTCTTTTCTGATCCAAGATGGATATTATTTTTTCCGACAATTTCTTTTCTCTCGGGGATGAGATGAATTTTACAAAATCATCATTTTCATATGCGTGTAGATATTTTTCGGGGACTTCCGAGTCAAACAAAAACAGAAGCTGCTCTAGGTCTGGATGAGTTTCTTTCACTGTATTAAAATATTTTTTTGATGGCAGGCTGTAATTTCTTTTTACTTCAAGGCCTATTACGTGGCCGGAAAACTTTAGCAAAAAATCAACGCTATGATTTTTTGTATAACTAAACCCCTTATTTTTTTTCATATAAGTTTTTAATATTTGTTCCACCTTGCTTTCGAAGGCGTATTCTTTCTCGACAATTTTTTGTATTGCTTCGAGCTCGACTTTTCCGCTATATGATATTTTTTGCTCTTTTCCATTTGTATCTTTAACTATTAACTGTGTCATCTTGCCATCGAAGGTTTTTTTCAAGGCTTTTTTTGCCAAAATAGTAATAAGCGGGATGAGCAGCGCAACCGCTGTTGAAATAATAAGCTCATCCATTATAGTTTCTCCTTTGCCCACGTCATGATTAAACTAACCACGTATACGGCCCCACCAATTGCTAAGGGCATATCTAACACCCAAAGTTTTCTTATAGGTTGTTCGGTTGTTAGAAAGCAACTTCCAGCCCATAGAAACAAAAAAACAAAAACCAAAATCCATGTCAACCCTACGACCTGACTATCTCTGGTGGTCGTTAAAAAGCTATTAGGGTGACCTGGGATATTCATCTGTAGGACTTTTGGTTTAGTGAGTGGCATAAGAAAAGATAGTGCTGCAGCAGCTAGAGCGGGACCAGCAAATGAAGTGTTTTCTACCTTCATTATGTATTTCAAACCCCATTCGAAAGCTACAAGGATTAACGGAAATCCATACGTTATTAAAGAGTACATTATTTTCTTCGTGCTTATTCTGGTAGGGTTATGTATAGCTTATTTTTGTGAGAAGCGTGGGCACCTTCTCCTAGGTACGGATCAGCCAGACGATAGCTCAACGCCACCATATAGTCTACTGCCTGCTTATGGCCGATTGCGATTTTCAAGATTTTTAGCTCGATGGATCATACGTTGGCACATTTCTCGCTTGCCGTTGACATTTTGAGCTTTCCCTAAAGGAAATGTTGCGGAAGAGCCTCAAACCGATCGAGGCAAGGATGTAATTCCTCGTCAAAATGTTCAAACCCTAATAGCTCTGCTGCGCCTACAAATACCGGTCTCAAGGCGTACACGGGCGAAAAGGGGACTGATTTATTTTTTCTCTCTGTCCCGTCCTGAATAAGGTTTACACCTTCTGATCTGTTTTTCAGGAGGACGTAATTGAATCAGCTAAAAGGCGGAGTCAGCGCGACTACACGCAGACCTTTAAATTGTCGGTCGTCGATCAGGTCGAAAAAGGCGAGCTGAGTTATAAAGAGGCTCTGTACGAAACCCTGGAATAATCATAGTCGCCCGTGGCAATTGGGCCTCCAATTAAAAATTAGCAGGGACGACTTGAGAGAATTATTACATTCACGTAAAAATAAACCCCTATTGGATGTCTATGTATTTTCTTATTTCAAACTGAACAAGGTCATCTTGCGAGTTTACATAGTCAGCGAATTCGCTATTGAATTTAACCTCTCCAAGCTCACTTATTGAAATATTGCCTGTCTGCTTGTCACGCTCCAATTTATTCACCAAAGACCCACTAATGCCCATCTTGACGAATTCGGCATTTGTTTTTTTGTTGGTTCCGTAAATATGTAGATTGTACTCATTCTCAGTAATCAGTCTCAAGTCATGAAGGGCTTTCACGTATTCATTGAGTCTGTAAGAGACAAAGTCACTTTCTATCTTAATTTTCACTAGCGCCAAGTTCACCAATTCTTTGTCTGTTTTTTTTGATAGATCTATGTATACATTGCTGCCATGTACGCCGTCGGACCTGCTTTTGGCTATCTCGCCATAGGAACTTCCAATGAAAAACTCTTTTCCACTATCGATAAGTTTAATACTGTGGAAATACTTCACTGTGTCTGATAAGTGATCTTTAAGATTTAGGCGATGGAGATTTCTTGTGAATAGTTTGTAGAAATCTCTAGCTTTTGGGTGCTGAAGGCGAAGAAACGCGGCATCTGAAATCTGATTTTCAAGAGCCTTGATAAAATATAAATACACTTTGTCAATTACGTCGGATGTTATCCATTCCTCACTTGAGGAAATTGTACCTAGGCGTCTTTCAAGTAAGCCAAAGACTCTCTCAGGATTATAGTACACAGAAGAAATGCCTGACTCCATAAGCGTGTGCTTTACTTTGCTAGACTCGTCCCCATCACTGTGTATCAAGAAGTCCTCTTTGCTCTGGATATATTCAAATTGATTAACTTTCCTCTCTAGAGTCTCTATACCATCTTGATCTATATTTTCGCGCGCTATGTCTAAGTCTTTAATGACTTGGGTCAAGTCGAAATTCAGCAGTAGAGGGTTTTCTATGTTGTCTTTAAATATTCCATTTTTTAGAAGTCTTATTTTATTTTCCATCTTTCCACCCTTCCGATTAAACTGGTCTGAGTTTACGAAATGTATAGGTGGAAGAAGTTTGTCTAGAGATTTTCTGCTGTCATCGAACACATCGTTAAGTCTATTTACCCTGCCAATCAAGTTGGTTAATGATTTTCCATCCAGATCGTAAGTGTTTAGAATAAATAGGTTGTCGATTGGCAGGTTAACCCCCTCTAGAATTACTGAATTCGCAATCAGGTATTTTAGCTCTTTGGTTTGTGAAAACTTGTGCTCCAAATATTCTTTTACTAAATCCGGGAGCTTTCCATGCAAATAAATCATCCCCTTTTTTATATGCTCTACGCAATAGAAGTCACTATGAACGTTGTTTGAAATGGTCTGAGATAAATCGCCGAGCACACTTGAGCCAATATATGGTAGCTCCTTGCTTATAAGCATGGAAAGCTCTTCAACTTTCTTCGGTGCTCTGAGGTACAGGAAGTTCTTCTCTTTCTTGTTTTTTATTATGTAGTCTACGAAGCTCGACTCATTCCCTAAGCGATAAAACTCATTCATGAATCTATTGTAGGCGTGCTGTTCTCCATTTGATTTATATTCATAGATTTCTGGTTCTTTAATATTGCTTGCTATGCGCCGTTCAAAAAATTCCTGATTTTCATCAGTTTTAAGATTTTCTGTTTCAGATACCAAGGGTGATAAATAATAGTTTGTCGACTCCGGATTTCTAAGCCTATTCCTACGTATTAGCCTTGTTAGCAGAATACTTCTTCCATCCATTTCAAATAAGTTGTGGGCTTCATCAATTATCAGCAGTTCAAAAGATATATCTTTGTTTTTTAAGAGCCTGAGAGCACGCTCTTGAGTGAATATGGAAATAAAATTTCCTGCCCCATCATACATTTCATCATGAAATATAATGTGGCGGAGCGGGAAATTAGCTTTGATTAACTTGTAAGTTTGTATAAGGAGTGATTTGGTTGGTACGATGATCGCTGTTCTCTTGGGATTCCTTGCTTTTATTATATCTATAATTAATGTGCTTTTTCCAAAAGAGGTCGGCGCGATGTAACAGTTCTCCTTGCTACTGCTGTTAATTATTTGCTCTCGATATTTTTTTTGCTCGTAGGTTTCAGTTATGTGTTTGTTTAGAAATTTTTCCAACTGGTACTCTAAAGTGAAGTTTGTGCTTGTTGAATTCTCGGTTAATTTATTTTTTGATATGTACTGCGCTACCGGGTAGATCCCAAAATTTGAGCTTGCATCTAGTAGTGGTTGATAATAATTGTTATTAATCGCGCATTTCAAGGTTATATAGTATGCAATCTCAAAGTAGGGGGATCTTCTCTTGTCGCCACTGTATTCGTTAAAAAATACAATTGCACAGCTTAGGATGAACTCCAGCTCTCTATTGTCAAGCTGGATGTTTAGAGATGTCTTCCTCATAACTTCTGAAAATAATTTGTTGCTCTTGAGCCAAGTCAGGCTAATTGCCATTTTACTTCTCCAGGTATTCAACAAAGCTATTTAGGCTAGATTTTGTCAAGCACATAGCTTTAATCGTTTTTCCGTCAAAGCTTAATACGAAGCTGTTATCATTTAAGATTTCAGCGCTCGCTGTTGAGTCCCACGCGCCATTTAGGAATATCGTTGAACATGTGATGATATTGAATTCGGTTATCTTGTTAAAGGTTCCTTGGTCAAACATATCCTGAAGATTTTTAATTTTCTTTCTGATTGATTTTTCCGTTCCTACATCTATATGGGAGGCATGGTTGTAGGCATTCTTCCATGGGTTGTTTTTACCTTTCTCACTTTTCCCAGAAACGTACTTTTCTAAATCGGAGTAGGCATGTTTAAGCTTATCTTTGTGACTGATTCTTTTACTGGATATAGAACCGGATTTACTTTCAAGTAGATAGGTTTCAGAGTCTTTAGAGAAAAAACCATCAAACCCTTTTTTTATTGATCCTTCTTCTAGATTAAAGAATAGGAATTCCTGTTTGTAACCAATCATTTTTAAGTATAAATGAGCAAAAAGCTCCGCGGCTGCTCCCATTCGAGTATTGGTATCTTTATCTTCCAGAAATTTTCTCAGCCTTATTTTAACTAGGTCTAGCTCGCTGTCAGAGCTGCCCTCACATATCGATACCAAAAAATCATCAAGATATTTAGTTATTTTGGTATCCAACGATTCTATATTGATGACATGTAGTTCGTGTGTGGAAGATATTAGCTTTATTTCAACTGGAAGCATTTTTATAGCCCAGGTTTTTTCGCTTGGTAATAGGGGGGACGCTGCCATGGCCAGGCCTCTCCAACAAATCGGTGGATCTGCGTGGTGCTGCCTAACGTATTTAGAGTGAGATTGTGCAGCTGGAGATAGATGTGCTTGCCCGGCTTCCGGGCGAGCAGTCGCACCGAAAGTTCACCGTGATAGCCTTGGCTTAGCGGCCGCTTGAGCCGAGCGAGAAAAAATGCGTCCGGAAAAATCCAGTTCGGCATGCCCCAGATCTGGGCGATGATAGGGGTGAAGTCCATTTTTCAACCTCTCCAGAAATCCTTATCCACCCGCATCTTACCGAAATTTCGAGTAATGGCACGATAGTATTGCGCGATGCTGAGAAGGTGTGTGGTCGCGTTGAGATTTAGCCCCGTCTACCGACCAATGCCATGATCAAACTCCTCTCGAAGCGAAACCTTTAAAACCATCCCCACGTCATCCCGCCATGGATGTTGAGTGTTATCAGGGATCGAGGCCCCTGCGACCTGTGAGGGTTGTCCACTAACGCTGGACTCGCGGCTCCTTACGACCAAGAGCTTGGGCATCTCATGATCTGGCCTCCTGAGCACTTCCGAGGAAGTGGGCGGGTAGAGGCTGCACTGGCTGACGAGACCAACGCCGCGAGATCCTGAGTCGGGTGAAGGCAGTGATGCGATGACAGGGGCATGCCTGACTGTCAGTCAGGTGCAGTCCATTCCCTGGGCTGCGGCACCATCATCTGCGTCGCTGTTGCTGGTGACTTCGGTGTTTGTCACGCCGATTGTCACGAGGGGAAATGCCGCAATGCCTTGTACGAGTTGGGCTGCAGCAGCGGTAGGAGCGCCCGTCTCTTTCCGGAAGAAAGAGACGGGCGCAGGTTGGCGCAATGAATGGCCAAGCGGATAGGTTGCTGCAGGGCAGCTATGAAAGGGGGTGAGTTGCCGCAGTGGGCACACTGGTAAAAGTAGGCATCCATCACATCGCTGTGACCGTGCGAGCCGCCGGACGCTAATCGCACTTTGGGAGAACCACCACCGTGTGGCGTAGCCTTAAAGGTTCTGGCTACCTGGGTTGCTGTCAACGACAGCGCTTTGCCCGATCTTTTCTACGCCTGTGGATAATTCGGGTCAAGGCTCGAATTTTCGGGAGTTTTGCGGCTGTGGATGAAATTATCCACCGGTGGAAATCAGTGGTTTTCCACAGACAGTTACGTGGGCTTTAGATTTTTTAAGTGAGGTCCATCCAAGCAGGGCGGCTTTGCAGCCCTGTTTGGATGGACCCGCGTGGACAAGCGGACCACTGATATATGTAGACCGAGCACTTACTCAGTTGCGCCACGTTTTGCTTTTAGGCGAGTGACGTTCGCTCCGGTCTGGTTCGCGAATTCGTGTGGAGTGAGATGCTCCTGCCGGTTGGTCTCCAGATACCGGCTCCACCAATTCATGATTAGCCTGCGCTCCTCAATGAACTCGGCCTTGTGGATGTAAGCGGCGCGGACGTTGTTGCGCTCCTTGTGGCTCATCTGCCGTTCAATGGCTGTCTCCGACCACAATCCTGACTCGATCAGTGCGCTGCAGGCCATCGAACGAAATCCATGCCCGCAGATATCGATTTTGGTGTCGTATCCCATCGTCCGAAGCGCGTTGTTCACGGTATTTTCGGACATGGGCTTCCAGGGATTGGCATCCCCTGCGAAGACCAATGCGAATTTGCCTGTGAGTGCATGGATTTTTTCGAGTAGCGCCACTGCTTGCGGCGATAAGGGTACTAAATGGATATCCCCTGCCATCTTCGTACCCCTTGTGGAAAAGGGTACTCCCTCCAACGCGGGTCGAGTGTCCGGTATCTCCCAGGTGCCGCGCTTGAGGTCGAACTCGCTCCAGCGGGCGAAACGCAGTTCGCTGGATCGTACAAACACATGCAGCGATAGCATCACTGTCAGACGGGTAAGTGCGCGGCCTTTATAGGTGTCGATCCGCTCCTGTAGTTCCGGCAGTCGCGATAAGGGTAGAGCGGGGCGATGTACCACCCGCGGGGCTTTGATCGAGCCTTCGAGGTCGTAAGCAGGGTTGGCGGTGATAAGCCGGAGGCGTTTTGCCTCGCGCATGATGCTCTGCAGGTAGTTTTGTACCCTTAAAGCAACGTCGATCGTTCCGCGCTTCTTGATCGCTTCCAAGGGCTGCATAAGGTCATGGGTGTCGAGATCAACAATGGCGCGGGCGCCGATCAGCGGGAACACGTGGGTTTTGAGGCGGCTCATCACAGTCTTGGAATGGCCTGGTGCCCACTTGGCCGACCTTTCCGTATGCCAGTCGAGCGCAACGCTTTCAAAGGTTCTGCCTTTGATTACGGCTTCCGCCTTAGCTTGGTGCTTGGTCTCTATAGGATCAACGCCATCTGCCAGCATTCGCTTGACTTCCAAGCGCTTGCGGCGCGCATCGGCGAGGCCAATGACGGGGTAGTTACCGAACGAGGTCAGTCCTTCCCGTCCGTCAGGTTTGACGTAACGGAGCCGCCAGCCTTTGCGGCCATTGGGTTGGACTAGAAGATAGAGGCCATCGCCGTCGAAAAGCTTGTAGGCGCGGTCTGTTGGCTTGGCTAAACGGCAAGCTGCGTCTGAGAGCGGAGCTGTGGTGCGCGACATAAGGGTACTCCCTTTTATCGAAGTGACCTGTATCCCAAACTCTACCCTTAAAACGGTTGGAATCCACCAGTTTCTGACGGAAACCGATGGAACCCAAAAACGAAAAAACCCGCCAGAAGGCGGGTTTTTCGGGGGTTCCAGAGATTTTGAAAGCCTTCTCTGGAACCTTGTATGGTGCCGGCACCAGGAGTCGAACCCGGGACCTACTGATTACAAGTCAGTTGCTCTACCAACTGAGCTATACCGGCGTAATGGGCTGCGAGTATATAGAGTCTGTTGCGCTTGTAAAGCCTAGCTGTCTGATTCGGTTGAAAAAAACCGAGGAGTGGTGCGGCCTGTGGTCTGAATGCAGGATTGCTGCACGTCGATGCGTAGGGGATTTCTCTGGTTGCTGGGCGATGGGGCTGGAGGGTGGTGTTGAAAGCAGGGCGGTTGGGCGTTGTTTTGGGTACCTGGAGTGGGGGCTGATGCTTGCCGGGGATTCGGACGTTTTGAGTGGGCCTTTTGAATCAGGGACTTGAGTGGTGATGGCAATCCGCAATGGTTTTTCTCTTGGGGCAGCTATTGGCTATTTGCCCCCATTTGCGAGGCTGCAGGTGCTTGCATAAGCTTGGTTTCAACGGCCCGGACCACTGGCAACACGGAAAGGGTTGTTGGCTTTTCAGCTGACAGGACAAGGATTGTCATGAGTATTCGAGGGATCGAGACCTTGCCACGGTGTGCAGTAAACCGCTGGTCGGGGGTTGTCTGAAAAGTTGTCATTTTTAATCTGAACGCATGCTTCAAAAAATGCCCGGGTCCAAGGATCCGGGCATTTCAGTTTGTCTGCGGGTCATGTGGACTGATGTAAGAGCAAATCTTGCCGATATAGAGCTTGTTAAATGGCATGTCGCCATGGATTGCAAGACATATGCAGAGAACTCTTACTCATTACGAGCAGCTCAAGGTCGCTCGCGATGCCACGCCTGAGCAGATCAAGCAAGCCTATCGCAGGCTGGCGCAGCAGTTGCACCCGGACAGGAATCCGGCGCCAGACGCTTCAGACCGGATGGGCATTCTCAATGCCTCTCATGATGTGCTCGCAGATGCTCAGAAGCGTGCGGCCTACGATGCGCAGCTCGCGTATGAGGAGCAAAGAGCCCAAGAGGCCTATCTGCGCAGCCGGCAGTTGCAAACGGCCGGTGCGCGCGCCGCCAGTGCTTATGCGGCGGCTGCGCCTGCCACGCGGCCTGCGCAACCTCGTGCGGCGCAGGCGAATGCTGCTCCGCAGTCTCCCGGGCCATCCTCAAGAGCGTCGCGTCGCAAGCGTCGGCGCAGTGTGTTGCGCTGGGCGCTGGTGTTCATGATCTTTTGCGGGGCCGGTGTCTGGATGGGTTATGACCCGAATGCAGGCAAGGCCTATGTGCCGACCGAGTCCTTGCCGGTTGCTCATACCTGGGTCAAGCCTGCGCCCGTACATGCACCCGCAGAGGCGCCAATAGGGAATCCGATCAAGCTGGTGGACCCGGCCCAGCCCGAGTGCGTGATTCCGGATCTCGACCCCATGGGCGCTCCATGGCCGCAGAAGGCGGGCTATTTGAAGGACATGCCGCTGCGCAAGGACAACGGCTGGTCGCAGATCATCATCGACAATACGGGCGGTGAGTCAGCGGTTTACGCCAAGGTCACCGATGCAGTTGGCCGCAATGCCTTTCGGCATGCGTTCATTCCGGCCGGAGCGGTGTTCGCTTTTTCCAAGATGGATGCCGGCCTGTACCTGCTCAAGTACAAGATGCTCAATACCGGCTGTGCGTTCGCCTCCAACCGGATTCTGCTCGAAGAAACGCCCATGGGCAGTCAGGTCAAATCCAGTGTCTACAAGCTGACATTGCGCAAGCTACAGAACCGCAACTCGCAGTTCTCCAACCTGAAAAACGATCAGTTTTGACGCTTTCTCAGTTTTTCTTTCTGATGAGCTTGTTCAGGTAGTACCTGGGGTTTATGAGGTCTTTGGGCCTTGGCTTGTAGTGGGTCTTGTTTCTTTGGTTGGGGTCGACTGGCCCCTTTGATGCGGTGTAGTAGTAAAGCGCAACCGAGCGGCGAGTGATGTGCTCAGGCGTCGTCAGCGGTTCCGGGTGGCCGTGGTTACTGTCGGCGTCGGTGTTGAAGATCACGCAGCGGTTGTAGATGGGCAGGACTTTTTTCAGGCATGTGCGCATGTCCACATCCCAGAGTTCCAGGTTGCCGCCGTATTCCTCTTTCCAGTCCGGGTTGAGGTAAATGATGGCGTTGATGCGGCGGTCGATATTGAGTTTCTTGTTCAGCCGGAAGTCCGAGTGCACGCCCAGGAAGCCGCCCTTTTTGGTTTCATGCAGGCCGCCGCCGGAGAAGTACGGGTCAGGTATCAGGCCTTCGATGCCGGTGAGCTTTTCAAGAAAGTGCAGCATGGGGGCCGAGTTGAAGGCGCTGAAGATCTTCTTCAGGTGAGGGTCGCATTCATTGGGGCTGATCTGTCTTTTGTGCTGCCCTTTGTAGCCGCGCTCGTAGAGCATTTCGTTGTCGGTCGGCTCGGCGGGGAAGTGTTCGCAGATGCTGGCGATCAGGTCCGGCGGTAAAAAGTCGTCGATTACGATATGCGCGAACGGTGCGGCCTGGGTGTAGCTATCGGTCAGCGACTGACCCAGCTCGCCAGCGGCTGCCAGGTCGAAATCAAGCTCTGGAGCCAGGGTAATGGGCAGTGTGTGGTGAGTCGCAGTCATTGCCGCTCCAATAGTCGGAAATTCATCAGGTGTTCATTGTCGGCGCATCTTGCCTGCGAGCGTTGTTCTTGTTGATGCGCTGCAGGATCTCGTTGTACATCTTGACCCGGCGATGCGTCGTGTCATAACCACCGGCTGCCGAAACAGTACCCGCCTGGATGTGGTCCAGGTAGCTGAATATCTTGCGTGGTGACAGAAACTCGATGTCATAGCCAAGCTCGACCATGGTGTCCTGCAGGGTATAACCCGGCACCCGATCATCCATCTGGAAGTGCAGCTCGTGCTGCTTCATCAGCTTGGTGTTCCACAGGGTGCAGAAGCTTTTCAGGTGCGTTTCGCGGTAGGCCTTCGGCTGTTTGGAGCGCAGGCCCAGGGCGAGTTTCAGTCGACGGAAATGGTGTTTGAACAGTCGGGAGCTGAAGCGCCAGACGGTTCTGGCGGTGCCGCGGTTTAGTTGCTCTACGCAGCCGACGGCTGCAACTTTCGGGTTCTTGATGCACTTTTTCAGCATCATGGAAAACACATTCTTGTCGAAGATGAATGTGTCGGTGTGCAGCAGGAACAGGTAATCGGTTTCGGCCCGCTCCAGGATCATGTCGAGGGCCTTGCCGTGGGCGATATGGCCGCACTCCGGTCCAGGGCTCTTGCGCTCGATCAGGTTGATCCAGTCCAGGGTACGCAGGTATTCGGTGCTGTCATCGGCGGAATCGTTGTCCACCACCCAGACCTGGTGCGGGGTATTGCCCAGATGCTGTTGCAATAGATCCAGACAAATCTTGGTAATTTCGAGGGTCTTGTAATTGACTATGGCAATGCTGAAGGTAGGTGTTTTATCAGATACAGAATCAGAATTGCTCATCGTCATGTACTCATTATTCGCTTGGACGCAGGCGCAAAAAGCGGTCTCGCATTTAATTGTTTCTTTATGTTTCCTGTAGGGCGCCCACGCAGACAGATCATAGCTATCTAGAATCAATAGCCATGTAACGAGGGTAATATCCTTAGGCAACTAGCAGGAAAAGTAGCGGGGGTTATCCTATAATCCTCCGCCCGATACGTAAACCCTAATGGTTGCTGGCACCCCATCCTTCGCGCACGGCATTTCGGATTCCCTCCAGCAGCATTGCAAACGCCGGATTGTCGTTGTTTTCGGTCCAGATCAGGTGCAGTTCGCTCTGCACGCCTTCCCCCAGATCGATCTCTCTGAACACCACGTTCTTGAAGACCACGCTGGTTGCGCAACGCGGGACCAGAGCCAGCCCCATGCCTGCATTGACCAGCGCCAGAATGGTCAGCGACGAACCCAGCCATTGCACATACTCCGGGGCAACCCGGGCCGAGCGGAGCATGCCGGTCAGCAGCTCGTTGAATGGCGGGTAGGCCGAGTGGGAGTACATCAGGAACGGTTGCGCATCGAGGTCCTGGACCGACACAGTTTCGCTGCTTGCCAGACGATGGCTGCTGGGTACAGCCAGCACGAAGGGCTCGCGCACCAGGCATTCAGTGGCGTAACCGGGCTCCAGCAGCGGGGTGCGCACGATGCCCAGGTCGATGCGGCGCCCGCGAAGAGCTTCGTGCTGCTGGTAGGTGTTCATTTCCGAGAGGTTGATCCTGACATGTGGCTGCTTGAGCCGTGCTTCAGCGATGACCTTGGGCAGAAACTCATACACCGCACTGCCGACGAAGCTGATATTGACCGAGCCGATATCACCCTCGGCGAAGCGTCTGGCCGTGACGGCGGCCTGCTGGGCACGCTCCAGCAGGTTCTGGGCTTCGACAAAGAAGGCACGGCCCGCTGCGGTCAGGGCCACGTTGCGAGTGTTGCGGGTAAACAGATCGACACCCAGATGATGCTCCAGCAACTGGATCTGACGGCTGAGTGGCGGTTGCGTCATGTTCAGCCGTTCTGCGGCGCGACGGAAGTTGAGTTCGGTCGCGACGGTGGTGAAGCAGCGTAGTTGGCTAAGCTCGAACATTGATCTAATCCGGGTATCAATCGAATGCCAAGTTAGATTAGACGGTAACAATCCCCGCGTCCATGATCGACTCGTCCCTACAAAAACAAAGAACGGGAGTCGCATCTTGAAGAACCTCCAGAGCCCCTCCGACCCTGCCGTGCTTGCCCGGGCAGCGGCCAAAGTGAAGCGCCATGTGCTGCCGCTGTTTGTGGTGATGTTCATCGTCAACTACATCGACCGCGTGAACATCGGCTTCGTGCGCAGCCACCTGGAAACCGATCTGGGCATTGGTGCCGCAGCCTACGGGTTGGGTGCCGGGTTGTTTTTCGTCGGCTACGCGCTGTTCGAGGTCCCGTCCAATATGTTGCTGCAGCGCTACGGCGCCCGCGTCTGGCTGACGCGCATCATGTTCACATGGGGCGCCGCAGCCATGGCCATGGCGTTCGTGCGCGGGGAAACCAGTTTCTATGTGTTGCGCTTCATCCTTGGCGCGGCCGAAGCCGGCTTTTTCCCCGGCATCATTTACTACTTCACCCAATGGCTGCCGTCTTCCGAACGCGGCAAGACCATGGCGGTTTTCCTCAGCGGTTCAGCCATCGCTTCGGTGATCTCCGGGCCGGTTTCCGGTGCGCTATTGCATATCTCGGGGCTCGGCCTGCATGGCTGGCAGTGGATGTTTCTGATCGAAGGCTTTGCCTCCGTGCTGCTCTGCGGGTTCGTCTGGTTCTGGTTGCAGTCCCATCCGAGCGAAGCGAAATGGCTGAGTGAGGAAGAAAAAAGTGTACTGATTGCGGCCATTGCCCAGGAGCAGCGTGATCGTGAGGCTGTGCAGGTCGCCAGGCCTTCGATGTTCAAGCTGCTGGCCGACCGGCAGATCGCGCTGTTCTGCTTCATCTACTTCTCCATCGCCCTGACCATCTACGGCGCGACCTTCTGGTTGCCCAGCATGATCAAGAAAATGGGCAATCTGGGCGATTTTCAGGTTGGCCTGTTCAACTCGGTGCCCTGGATCATTTCCATCGTGGCGATGTATGGCTTTGCCGCCATGGCCAGCAAGTGGAAATTCCAGCAGGCCTGGGTTGCGCTGACGCTGGTTATCGCTTCGTTCGGCATGTTCATGTCGACAACCGGCGGGCCTGTTTTTGCCTTCGTGGCCATCTGTTTTGCCGCCATCGGCTTCAAGGCTGCATCGGCGCTGTTCTGGCCGATCCCGCAAAGCTATCTGGACGCCCGCATCGCTGCGGCGGTGATCGCGCTGATCAACTCCATCGGCAACCTGGGCGGCTTCGTCGCGCCTACGACCTTCGGGATTCTGGAGCAGACCACAGGCTCCATCGAAGGCGGCCTGTATGGGCTGGCGGCAACCTCGCTGCTGGCCGCCGTGGTGATCTTCTTTGCCCGTACAACGCCCGCCAACCGACAGGGCAAGTCTGCCGAAGCGGCGGTGCCTGGTCGCGCTGCAACACATTGATATCTGATCGGGAGCATTACCTTGAAAATCAAAAGAGTGACCGTGACCCCCATCGCCTTTCGCGATCCGCCGCTGCTCAATGCCAGTGGCATTCACGAACCCTTCGCGCTGCGCTCGATCATCGAGATCGAGAGCGACAACGGCTATATAGGTTTGGGCGAGAGCTACGGTGACGCTCCGGCGCTGGCGATTCAGGAGCGTGTGAAAGACCAGTTGATCGGCCTTGATCCGTTCAACCTCAACCAGTTGCGGGCTATCGTGCAAGCTACTGTGGCAACCAACAAGACCGACAGCCTGGCTGGTGCGGAACTGGCGCCCGGCTCTCATGCCAGCAAGGCAGTCAGCAACGCTTACTCGGCTTTTGAAGTCGCGTTTCTGGACCTTCAGGCCCATTACCTGAACGTGCCGCTGGTGGATCTTCTGGGCGGCGCGATTCGTGATGAGGTGCCGTTCAGCGCCTATCTGTTCTTCAAGTACGCGCAGCATATCGACTCGCCTTACAAGCCGGACAATTGGGGCGAAGCCCTGAACGAAGAGCAGATCGTGGCTCAGGCCCGACGCATGATCGAGGCTTATGGCTTCAAGAGCATCAAGCTCAAGGCCGGTGCGTTGCAGCCTGAGCATGAAGTCGCCTGTATCAAGGCCCTGAAGAGGGCATTCCCCGGTTACCCGCTGCGTATTGACCCCAATGCCAACTGGTCGCTGGAAACTTCCATCCGCATGGCTGAATTGCTGGGTGATGACCTGCAATATTACGAAGACCCGACGCCGACGCTCGAAGGCATGTCCGAATTGCACAAGCGCACTGGCTTACCGCTGGCCACCAACATGGTCGTGACCGATTTCGATGAGTTCCGCCGTAGCGTTGCGCTGAACAGCGTGCAGATCGTTCTTGCCGATCATCATTACTGGGGCGGACTACGCGATACCCAGGCCCTGTCGAAAATGTGCCAGACCTTTGGTCTTGGCGTGTCCATGCATTCCAACTCGCACTTGGGCATCAGCCTGATGGCCATGGCCCATGTCGCTGCTTCGGTCCCCAATCTGGATTACGCCTGCGACACCCATTACCCCTGGCAGGAGCCGGATGAAGAAGTGATAAAAGGCGGCAAGTTACCCATCGTCGACGGCTGCGTAAAAATCACCCGCGCTCCAGGCCTTGGGCTGGAGCTGGATTACGACCAGTTGGGCAAACTACACGACCAATACCTGAGCTGCGGCATCCGTCAGCGCGATGATGTGAAACAGATGCAGCGTTACAAGCCGGACTGGAAGACCGTCAAGCCGAGGTTTTGAAGCCTTCGCGAATGAATTCGCTCTCACACACCGTAAGTGAATTCGTTCGCGAACCAGCGCCACATTCAAAAAACACCCCTGAAAAGAAGCACATAGCTGGCCCTTTGATTTCTGTTTCGTTGGCAAACTCGCCTTCCTTTCAGAAGCTTGGGTGCTGGCGCTATGCGGAGTTTTGCATTGACCGTTGCGGTGTTTGTCCTGGCCGGCGTTTCGGTCGGGGTTCAGGCCAAGGAGTTGACCAAGAGCACTCGCTCGATATGCACATGGGGTTCGGGCATTGCGGCGGGGGCTCAGGAGTCGAAGCTTGCCGGGATTTCTCTCTATGGCGCGCGCAACAAACTGCAGGCTCGCAAGTTCCCTCAACCCTGGATGCGCATGACCGCCATGGGCATCACGGAACAGACCTATAAAAGTTCGTCTCGTCTCAAACCCGCCGCCATCAAGCAAACCTACTATGAACAATGCGTCAAACATGAACTGGCACGCAGATAAATTCTCGCAGCCCATTCCTTAATGGCGGCTGTGCGCAGGGCACCTTCGGGTGCGCCGGTTCTTGGCTCACCGGTCGACTAACCTGCGTACAGTGGCTTCCCACACTGTCTTCAAAAACACCTTGTCCCAGAGCCTTTATGCACAACCCGTTCAGAATGAAAACGATTTTTCCGCCGATCCGTGCGGATGTTCGCGTTTTGCCGCGAAGTGCCGTTTTTCGCGGCTTCTGACCGGGGTGTCAGGAAAAAACAAGGCGCTTCAGTAACTGGCGCACTAAGGTTTTAAAACATCTGTCTGAATTTTCATCAACAGAGTTATCCACAGGGTGTTCCGTTGATTGGGGTCATTGTTTTTGTGCCAGTACCAGCAGGTTGCGAGGGGTGAGCTGGCTGTCGCAGAAGGTGCCGACGCTGACGTTGTAGCCATGTTCCTGCACATACATGGCTCGATCCAGCACCAGCCATAACTCCAGAGGTCGACGGAACAGGTTGCGCACCAGTTCCAGGTTTCGAACTTCAGCCAGTCTTTGCCAGCCAGCGGCCTCCAGTTCGGCCCAGTTCTGCTTGCCGGGTGCTGGTAGGTTTTTCATCTCTGCCAGCTCGCGGCAGTAGTCGCTGTAGGGTTTATCCAGCCAGCTCACGGGCAGCGAGGGAGTGGGCAAATATTCATCGACGCCCCGCAACTGGCGTTGCAGCAGGTCAAACCCAAGGCGGCGAGCCATTGAGGTGTCGCGTTGACGGCGGACCCGAGCGCCCGCGGTGACGGTTTCGCTCAGTGGCAGGCCCAGTTCGTCCCGAGACAGCTTCAAAGCGGAGCTGCGGCCTTCGCTGGAGAGCGCCTGATACTCGTCGAACCGTGTGCGGTTGTAACAGCACGGGGCAATGGCCATTTGTATGCAGCCTGTCTGGCTGGCGACCTGCATCAATTGCACATGCAGATCGCCGCAGGCGTGCAGGGCGACGGGCGTGTGTTCGGGCTTGAGGTGGCGCCAGGTGTCATCGGCCATGACATCCTGCTGTAGATGCTCGGCATCGATGTGTTGCCGGGCGCTGAGTTTGCGACCGGCTTCGATCAGGGCCGGGTCCCGTTCAAGGCAGGTCAGTTTCTGTCCACTGTGTGTCAGGCGACGGCCCAGATGTCCTTTGCCCGAACACCAGTCGAGCCAGTGCGTCTTGCTTTGTCGGGCTTGCAGGTGGCTGGCAAAGGCCTCGATCTGTTGCCATTTACGGCCCGGTACATCGACGCTCTGGCGTGGTTCCACAGGTTCGAGCGGATAGGCAGGCAGCTCGCCGAGATGCCCCAGCTCATAGGCTTCATCCGCCAGTTGCGCAAAGGGGTAGGGCGCGTCGAGGCGTTCGGGGTGGTTGTGTGCGGCTTCGGCCTCATCCAGCGTGCGCAGTCGCAGCCACTGGGCCAGTGTCGGATAACGTTGCTCCCACGGCATGTGCAGGTGCGTGAAAGGCTTGGGTCGCCACAGCGCCTGATGCGCGAACAGAAAACTGTCCAGCGCCCGAAAGCGGCTGCGAATGTGTTCATCCTGCAAGCAAGTGTCAGAAGGCATGATGGTGACCGGGTGTGAGGGCTGACTCTGTAAAAGCCAGCCCCCTTCATATCAGCGCCCTTGGCTGGCGTCTACGCGCAATATCCGTTCCAGCAATCTGAACCCCTGGACCAGCACATAGGCCATGATCAGATAGAACATGCCCGCCGCGAAGAAAATCTCCACCGGCAGGTAAGTACGGGCAATGATGGTTCGTGCCATGCCGGTCAGTTCCAGCAGAGTGACGGTGCTCGCCAGGGCACTGGCCTTGAGCATCAGAATCACTTCGTTGCTGTAGGCGGGCAGGCCGATGCGGGCTGCGCGAGGCAGGATGATGTAGAACAGCGCTTTCCACTTGGACATGCCCAGCGCCCGTGCAGCCTCTACCTCTCCTACCGGAACGGCCTGGATGGCGCCGCGCAGAATCTCGGCAATGTAGGCAGCGGTATGCAGGGTCATGGTGATGACGGCACACCAGAACGGGTCGCGCAGGTACGGCCACAGTGGCCCTTTGCGCACGGCCTCGAATTGCGCCAGCCCGTAATAGACCAGAAACAGTTGCACCAGCAACGGTGTGCCGCGAAAGAAGAAGATGTAGGCATAAGGCAGCGCACGCACGTACAGATGTTTCGACGAGCGGGCGATACCCAGCGGGATGGCGATGATCAGACCGGCGGTAACCGCAATCGCCACCAGTTCCAGGGTCAGGGTTGCGCCCTGCGCCAGTTTCGGCAGCCACTTGATGATGACTTCCCAGTTCATGACGCGCTCCTCACGAAGCCGCGAGCGGCACGTTTTTCCAGAAAGTGCATGCCGATCATGGCCAGAATGGTCAGGGCCAGGTACATGAAGGCGGCGACCAGATAGAACACGAAAGCGTCCTTGGTGACGCTGACGGCAATCTGCGAGTGCCGCATGATTTCTTCCAGGCCGATCACTGAAACCAGTGCGGTGTCTTTCATCAGAATCATGAACAGGTTGCCCAGGCCCGGCAGCGCGATGCGCCACATCTGCGGCAGGATGAGTTTGAAGAGGATGCGCGAACGCGACATGCCCAGCGCCAGGCCGGCTTCGCGGTGGCCTTTGGGAATGGCCAGGATAGCGCCGCGAAAGACTTCGGTCGCATAGGCGCCAAAGCACAGGCCCAGGGCAATGACACCCGCAGCAAAGGCGTTGAGCTCAAGGTCTGGAATGCCGAGCATTTCGCCCAGGGCGCGCATGCCGTTGACGGTGCCGAAGTAAATCAGCAACACCCAGAGCAATTCAGGAATACCGCGCACCAGCGTCGAGTAAGTACCGCCCAGCCATTGCAGCGGCTTGTAAGGCGAGGTTTTGGCCAGGGCGCCGAGCAGCCCCAGTATCAGCCCCAGACACAGGGCCGAGAGGGCAAGCTGAACAGTCATCAGCGCACCAGCCGCAAGGGCCGGGCCGAATCCTTGGAGGTCAATATTCATGGGCAGGCTTTGCTAGGGACGGGCCGTCACGCCTTCAGGAAAGACGCAACGGCCACGTCAGGCAGATCAGAGAATGCTGAACGGGAAGTACTTGTCGTTGATCTTCTTGTAGGTGCCGTCAGCGATGATTTCTTTCAGAGCGTCATTGAGTCTTTCGCGCAGCGGGTCGCCCTTGCGCACTGCAATGCCGATCTTGTCGTTCTGCTCGACGGGATCACCTTTGAACTCGAAGTTCTTGCCAGCGTCGCTTTTCAGCCACTCGTAGCTGACGTATTTGTCGGCCAGCATGGCGTCGACACGACCGGAAGCCAGGTCGAGGTAGGCGTTTTCCTGAGTGTCGTAGAGCTTGATGGTCACGCTGTCGCCCAGCTTGTCTTCAAGCCAGGTGCCGGACAGTGTGGCGCGCTGGGCGCCGATGATCTTGCCGCTGAGCGACGCCTTGGCGGCTTCGACGGTTTCGGTGTTGATCTGCGAATCTTTCGGCGCGATGAACTGCAGCTTGTTGGAATAATACGGATTGGTGAAATCCACAGCCTGCTTGCGCTCGTCTGTAATCGACAATGACGAGATCAGGAAGTCGAACTTTCTGGAGTTGAGTGCCGGAATGATGCCGTCCCAGTCGGAAGTGACGACCGAGCACTCGACTTTCATCTTGGCGCACAGGGCCTGGCCGATTTCGTAGTCGAAACCGACGACCTGCCCGCTGGCGTCCTTGTTGTTGAACGGCGGGTAAGCGGCTTCGATGCCCATTTTCAGGGTTTCAGCAAAAGCACTGCTGCTGAGTGCCACAGTGGCAGCGGCTGCCAGCAGGAACTTCTTGTACATCTGCATGGGGGGTTGCTCCGTTAGAGATTGCTCGACATGAATTGTTTACACCTTACCGACAGCGGGTTCTCGAATACTTGCTGTGGTGTGCCCTGTTCTTCGACCTGTCCCTGATGCAAAAAGACGACTTCACTGGAAACTTGTCGCGCAAAACTCATTTCGTGGGTCACCAGCAGCATAGTCCGGCCTTCTTCGGCCAGTGCGCGGATGACGTTGAGCACTTCCTGGACCATTTCCGGGTCCAGCGCGGAGGTCGGCTCATCGAACAGAATCACTTTAGGCTGCATGGCCAGCGTGCGTGCGATGGCGGCGCGTTGCTGCTGGCCACCGGAAAGCTGTGCAGGGTAGGCGTGGCGTTTGTCAGCGATGCCAACTTTGGCCAGCAGCGCTTCAGCGACTTCGATGGCTTCGGCCTTGCTCTGGCCCAGCACCCGGCGCGGAGCTTCGATGATGTTGTCGAGCACGCTCATGTGCGGCCACAGATTGAAGTTCTGGAACACAAAACCGATCTCGCTGCGCATGCGATTGATCTGTCTGTTATCGGCGGCGACCAGCTCGCCATTCTTGGCGGCCTTGAGCTTCAGTTCTTCACCCGCCATCAGGATCTGACCCTGATGAGGGTTCTCCAGCAGGTTGATGCAGCGAAGCAGCGTGGACTTGCCTGAACCGGATGAACCCAGGATCGAGATCACATCACCGTCACGAGCGGTCAGCGAGATGCCTTTGAGCACGTCCAGCTTTCCGTAGCGCTTGTGCAGATTGCGGATTTCCAGGGCGGGCGTGGCCTCGGCCATGTGGGGACCTCATATATTTTGTGCGCCCTTCGACCGGGGCGAGCGCCAAGCTAGCACAGGGTTTGAAGGACAACCAACAGCGTCAGGTCTGGCGGGCAGGGTTATGCGATAGGTGTCGCATCATCGCAGCAGACTGTCGCCGCAAGGCAAGCGATGCGTCTGTTTGATGCCTGTTTGCCAGCCGGAATGCGCGAAAAAGGCGCGATGTTGCCAGCTTTGGCCGGGTGTTGGAAGGGGCTTTTGCGCTGCCTTGCACCATATGCGAGCTTAACCGATTCAGGGTGTGTGTTTTCGGTGCATTAATGTGTGTAAGTCGTGAGGTGTTCGGTAACAAAACCTGCAGGCCACAGAAAGAATTCTTTCTTTCACTTCCGTGCTTGCGGGGCTGTAAGCCTTGTGTTCCAAGTGCGACGTCGTTTTTGAAATATTTTGGCGCACTTTTTGCGTAAATAATAAAGAACGGCACCGTTGCTTTCTTTTTACGAGGGGTTTCGGTGTGTATCGCTCGTCTTGCAAAAGGTGGTTTTCATGAGCAGTACCGCTAACTCTTCCGAGCTTGAACAGGGGCTGAAACCTCGGCACATCACGATGCTGTCGATTGCCGGTGTGATCGGTGCAGGCTTGTTCGTAGGTTCAGGTCATGCGATTGCGGCAGCCGGCCCAGCCGTGCTGCTTTCGTATGCCGCAGCCGGTACGCTGGTTGTACTGGTGATGCGCATGCTGGCCGAAATGGCTGTGGCCTCGCCTGATACCGGTTCGTTTTCCACATATGCCGACCGAGCCATCGGGCACTGGGCCGGTTTCACCATCGGCTGGTTGTACTGGTGGTTCTGGGTGCTGGTGATCCCGCTGGAAGCCAACGCCGCTGCGACCATTCTGCATGCCTGGTTTCCCGACGTGGCCATCTGGGTGTTCACGCTGGTGATTACGCTGCTGCTGACGGCCACCAACCTGTTCAGCGTCAAGAACTACGGCGAGTTCGAATTCTGGTTCGCGCTGATCAAGGTCGTTGCGATCATTGCGTTCGTGGTGCTGGGTGTCGTGGCGATCTTCGGGTTGCTGCCGACCAGCAATGTCAGCGGCGTCAGCCACTTGTTCGATACCCAGGGCTTCATGCCTAACGGTCTGGGCGCGGTCCTGGCGGCAATGCTGACCACCATGTTTTCCTTCATGGGGACCGAGATCGTGACCATCGCGGCTGCCGAATCGAAGAACCCGGGCAAGCAGATCACCAAGGCCACCAACTCGGTGATCTGGCGGATCTTCCTGTTCTATCTGGTTTCGATCTTTATCGTCGTGTCGCTGGTGCCATGGAACGACAGTCGTCTGGCTGAAGTGGGCTCCTATCAGACGGTGCTGGATGTGATGGGGATTCCCAACGCCAAACTGATCGTGGATCTGGTGGTGCTGGTCGCAGTGACCAGTTGCCTGAATTCCGCGCTCTACACCGCTTCGCGCATGCTCTTTTCCCTGGGCAAGCGTGGCGATGCACCTGCAGTTTCCACACGCATCAGCAAGAGCGGCACGCCTCACTGGGCGGTGATGATGTCGACCGCCGCAGCTTTCCTGACCGTGTTTGCCAACTACGTCGCTCCGGCCGCCGTGTTTGAATTCCTGCTCGCCAGCTCCGGCGCAATCGCCTTGCTGGTGTATCTGGTGATCGCCGTTTCCCAGTTGCGCATGCGTCAGAAACGTATCGCCAAAGGTGAGGCCATCGACTTCAAGATGTGGCTGTTCCCGTGGCTGACCTGGGCTGCGATTTTCTTCATCGTTGCCGTACTGACGGTGATGCTGTTCCAGGAAGACCATCGTGTAGAAATCATCGCTACCGGTGTGCTCAGCCTGAGCGTTATCGCTGCCGGTCTGCTGGTTTCCCGCCGCCGCAAGGCTTCACGGGTTGGAGCTGCGGCTTTGAGTTGAGCCGCTGATCGCGAATGAATTCGCTCCTGCACGGCCGCGCAGGAGCGAATTCATCCGCGAGACATCACAACTTGAACTGGCGCAGGGTCGTATTCAGCTCTGTAGCCAGTGTCGCCAGGACATGGCTTGCGCTGCTGGTTTGATCCGCTCTTACGGCTGATTGTGTGGAAAGGTCGCGGATGCGTACCAGGTTGCGGTCCACTTCGCGTGCGACTTGGGCCTGCTCTTCGGAGGCGCTGGCGATTACGGTGTTGCGATCGTCGATCACTCCTACCGAATGGGCAATGATCTCCAGTGCCGCGTTGGCGGATTCAGCCTGGCCTTTGGTGCGTTGGGCCTGTTCGGTACTGATTTCCAGCGCCGACACCGTATTTTTGGTGCCTTGCTGGATATGGCCGATCATGGATTCAATTTCCTGAGTCGACTCATTGGTCCGATGCGCGAGTGCCCGAACCTCGTCGGCGACCACCGCAAAACCACGGCCGGCATCGCCGGCGCGAGCCGCTTCGATTGCGGCGTTGAGGGCCAGCAGGTTGGTCTGTTCGGATACCGAGCGAATCACTTCCAGAACCTTGCTGATTTCCAGTGTGCGACTTGCCAGTTGCTGCGCCTGTTCCGATGCGCTGCTGACATTGCGGGTCAGTTCAGTGATGGAGTTGACGGTCTGCTTGAGCTCTTCCTGTCCTTGCAGTGCCGAGCGTGACGATGACTTCGATTCTTCCGATGTCGACACTGCGCTGCGCGCAACCTCGTCAACCGCCTGACTCATTTCGGTCACGGCAGTGGCTGCCATTTCGATTTCACTGTTCTGGGTGACCAGATCGGCGTTGCTGCTGGCCATCAGACTGTTCATCTGGCTGGTGGCGGACGATAGCTGCTGTGCTGCATCGTCGACCTGATTCAGGGTGGCTTGCAGGTTTTTGCGCATGCGCTCCATTGATTGCAGCAGCAAGGCGACTTCGTCTACGCCGCGACTGTCCACATCGAGCGGACGCAGATCTCCCGACGCAAAAACTTCCGAGGCTTTGAGGGCCTGATTGATGGGGTTGGCAAGGCTTTGAGTCAGGCGCCATGCCAGAGCGAGTGTTGCCAGTACTGCCAGCACCATGACTGCAACAGAAATGGTCTTGGCTTTTTCGTACGCCGCTGTCGCACTTGCGCTGGATTCGGCTTCGGCTTCGTCGTTTACTTTTTCCAGCCTGGAGAGCGCAGCAGCCATGCCTTCTGCACTTTTTGGCATTTCCACCCTGATGACCTGACGAGCCGCATCTTGCTGGTTGTCCCTGATCAGTTTGTACGCCCGCTCTGCACCATCGGCATAGGCCTTGTAGGTGGTCTCGATACTGGTGATCAGCGTTTGCTCGGTATCCGTGTTGATCAGCGGTTTGTAGGCTTTGACCGCGTTGTAGAACTTCTCCTCTTCCTTCAGCAACTCGGTATACGCCTGTTCTATCTCGGCAGGGCTTCTTGAGATCATTCTGAGGATGGCGATGCGGGTGTTGGCGAATGCGAGGGTGATGTCATCGCCCAATGCAATGCCAGGCATTGAGTCATTTTCGATTTCCAGGCCTTCCGAGCGAATATTGCCCATTTGCTGGATGTTGAAAATGCCGAGCCCTATCACCATGGCAACCATGAACGTGAAGCAGGTCAGGGTGCGTTTGGCTATCTTCATGTTTCTCAAATACATACCCGCTCCGAGTTCATCCGATGTGCTGTGCTGAGGGGGCGCCTTGAGCAGGCGCGTACGCAGCTATATCGGATTTTCGGGTAGAAGCTGAAGTCTGCTTTAGATGAAACCTGCGGTTTAGAGCACTCTTGTCGTTATTGAGGTGGACATGACGTTTTTGTGTACGTCAACGCTGTCCTTTTGAATCCCGCTTGACCAGCAACTCGGATGCCTTGTTGTAATCGGCCTGGAATGCCGGGCTACCGATCCATTCGACAGCAGTGTCTTCGTCTTCATCGTGGAACAGGGCGCGGTAGGTGATGAGCAGTCCCATCATGAAGTCGGTGGCTTGCTCTTCGTCTTCTTCGCTGATGACCAATGCCAGAACCGGGTATTGCAGGAAGACCACGCACAGCGCCAGCTGGCTGATGGCTTCGGCGGCCTTCATGGCTTCAAACAGGTCTTCGTAATCGGCCGGATCGAAACCGTTTTCGACGATGTCCTGGAAATCAAAGGTGCTCAGGTCGAGCTGCACATCATCGAACGGTTGATTCACAAGAGCGGAAGCGAATACAGGATGAACGACATTTTGTGCCGGCTTGCCCGAGCGGTTCTGCTTGGCTTTGATCTTCGCGCGCTTGGCACGTTTTTGCTGTTTGTCTGGCGAAGCCATGAACGGGTCCTTTGGCAGGCGATAAGGGCAATGGCGATCATTGAAACCCAGACGGCCTCAATAACCAAGAGGTGTGGCGGCTTGCCGGGCAATGAAAACCCGCACGAGGCGGGTTTCAAGGTGCAGTCGGGGCGCTGAGCGCAGCTTATGCTTTATTGGCTTCGTCGAATCGCGTGGCAAACATGCTGACCGCCTCTACGGCCTCGCTCGCGCCATCACGAATCTGGATGATGACCTGACCCGCCTGATCGGCCAGCGTCACACCCCGAATCGCACCTTCCTGAGTGGTGCTCATGCTGGCGACCGCTTCGCGGGTTTCACTCAGGATCTTGCCGATCATGTCCGCGATTTCCGTCGTTGAGCCACTGGTGCGCCCCGCCAGCTGGCGCACCTCATCCGCGACCACCGCAAAACCCCGACCCTGATCGCCTGCGCGAGCGGCTTCGATTGCCGCGTTGAGGGCCAGCAGGTTGGTCTGGTCCGCGATGCCGCGAATGGTGTTGACGATGGCGGTGATCTGCTCGGAGCGAGATCCCAGTTGCCCCACCAGTTTTGCAGAAGCGCCAATGCTGTCCGCGATCTGGCGCATCTCTCTGGCGGTTTCCTGAATGACCAGCGTGCCTTGCTCGGCTACTTTTTCGGTTTCAGTCGAGATGTGGTAAGCCCGCGAAGCACCGAGCGAGTCGGCCTGCTGTTTTTCCACATGCTCGGTGATATCGCTGGCGAACTTCACGATCTTGAAGAGCTTGCCTTCTGCGTCGTAGACCGGGTTGTAAGTTGCCTCCAGCCAGACCACCCTGCCGTGCTTGCCGATGCGCTTGAACTGCCCGCTGAAGAACTCACCCTGGTTCAGCCTGCGCCAGAAGTCCCCGTACTCCGAGCTGTTGATCAGGCTTGGCTCGCAAAAGCCGCGGTGGTGCTTGCCTTTGATTTCATTCAGGCCATAACCCATGACATGCAGGAAGTTCTCGTTGGCAGCCAGCACATTGCCGTTGAGGTCGAACTCGCACACGGCCATGGCTCTGTCGACAGCGGCAAGCTTGCCGCGAGACTCGCTTTCCTGCATGACCTTGCGGGTGACGTCCAGTGCGTACTTCACCACTTTGAAGGGCTTGCCTTGTGTGTCGAGCACCGGGTTGTAACTGGCTTCGAGCCAGACGTTATGCCCGTTCTTGTCCACGCGCTGGAATGTGCCCGAGACGAAGCGGCCGGCGCGCAGCGAAGCCCATAGTTCGCTGTACTGGCTGCTGCGTCAGAGTGCGGGTGAGCAGAACTCGCGGTGGTTCTTGCCGGCCAGCTCTTCGGCTCGATATCCCATGGCGGTCAGGAAGTTATCGTTGGCCCGGATGAGCTTTCCATCCAGATCGAACTCTGCCACGTCCATCGAACGCTCAAGCGCGCCCATCAATCCTTTGAGTCCATCAACTTCGGCCTTCATGGCTGCCAGTTCAGCTTTGATTTTTGTCCCGAACATAACCTGCCCCAGTGCTGTTTGACCTACTGACTCTCACGACGATATCGACCTGAAGGCGAGGGGCATTAACCTGGCAGAGGAGGATTCCGATCAGTGGGTAGAGTGCTTTTTGACGTCAAAAAAAGCGGCCTTTTTTTGGGTGTTTCAGCGGCAGTGATTACTCTTTCCGGATACTTTCAACACGGACAGGATTGCGCTCATTGAGTGCGTCTGAATGCCGGATTTTCAGGGTTGTAGCCATTGTCGGCCAGTGCTGCTTTCAGCTTTGTTTCCAGCGAGCCACCTTTACGTTTCAAGGCATCCAGAATGATTGCCGCTCGTGAGTCGCCATGGCTTGAGGATTGTCCCTTGACCGTTTCTGCGTAAGAAAGCCCCTGATCTATCGTGTGCATGCTTGGCGGTGTGTGGCTGATGAAGGCTTCTGCTGGGAGCCCGCTCATGATTTTCAGCTTCTGCCCCAGTTCCTGAGCCTTCTGATAATCGCCTTTCACATAGAGGATGGCTGAGTCGGTTCTGCTTCCGTAGCTTTGCGGGCCATCAACTTTTCCACTGTGAATCGAGTCTTCCTTTTGGACCATTGCAGCCATGGTCTTTATGAGTTGTTCGGCATACTGGGGGTGGACGCCAATGGTCAGGCGGCCCATATTTTCCGATTTTTCACGCACGGGGTCTGGGGATATTCTGTAGAACTCTTTGCGTATGTTGGGGTGGTGCTTCATGTAAATATCGAGACGCCGATGTTCAGGACTGGCGGCGTCCATGCTCTGGGGCCAAACATTGATGCCCGCATGCGCGTCGATCCTGCTCAGCCTCCGCAGATAGGCATCCTGCTCTGTTCGAGCCATGGGTGTGACTTTGGGGCGATTATCCTTGAACACGTCATAGATTTTCTCTTTTGTGGGTTCTTTAATTTTTTTCGCCTTCTTTGCCCACTCATAAAGGCTGGCAAAAGTTTCCTTGCCTTGAGGCGTACCGTTCTCTGGTCTTACGGCATTCGTCGCTGAACTGCTCTGGCCCTGTTCAACCCGTGCCTGCTGAGCATCGAAACGCTTACCCAGCATTCTCTCCAGGCGAGGTGTCGCGGGCGCAGATGAGGATGCGGATGCTGCTTTTTCGTTCAGCGCCTGTGTGATCTGCGAGCGCGGGCTCTGGCCGCCCAGCAGGTGAGCCGTGCCGTTGAAGAACTTGTCGAAAACAGCCTGCTTGTCATGCCTTGATACGGAGATTTTTCCGTCCGCCGCTGCTCGAATGTCGTAATGCTTGCCGTTGACTTCGATTCGGCCCTGAGACTTGAGTGCGTGGATATCGACGTCCGAGCTTTTCAGGGCTTCGACACTCGAAAAGCGTGTTTGGATGTTGGTCACAGGTGTGCTCCGTATCGAGCAGATGATTGTTGGCGCGAGCGATAGGGCGTTGACGAGATATTCATGGGCGCATATCGCGCCAGACCTTGATCCACTCAACCAGTGCCGCGATTTCACGCATCAGAGCGGGTACGCTGACTTTCTCTCGCGGGATACTTTGATAGCCGAAATACAGGCCGCTGCGCTCATCCCAGCCCAGTCCTGGGCCCGCAGTTAGCATCGGGTTGAGAGCGCCACTCAGCAGGCGTTGCAGTGGTGGTTCTTTTGGCAGTTCAAGCAAGCCGATCACCAACAACCGTTCATGGATGTCGTTGCAGGCCAGTTTCAGTGCAAAGGTTTCATCGATGATCAGGTTGCAAATCCCTTGGGCGTCAAACGCCAAGGGGCGCATTTCAAGGTGTTTTTGAAAGATCGATGAGTAACGTCTTGTAGAACAGGCTACTCATGGCCAGGTCCGTAAGCGACAGGATTTAGAGGTGAGTGGCTACTGAGCGAATCCGGTTCCATCAATATGAAATTAATTTTCGGATGCGGCTCTTATTGCGTGAGCCAGTCGAGAATCAAGGTCACCAGAAGGCAGATCAGGAGTGCCAGAAGAAGATTTCTGGTTATCCGCAGCAAGTACCACAGGCATCGGCGCCATAGTGGCCAGTTTCTATCTTTCTTGAGTGATCCGAACTCTATCACGTCGCCGATGACTTCAAGTATTGCGGTGATGGCGTCCAGGCTCATTGCGAATTGCTCCGTGCCTAATCCTCATCCGTATGCAGTCAGGAGCGGGCCCGTACGAGCCTGCCCAGTGACACTTCATTCGTTACGCCCTGCAGCTTTTCTTCCCCGGCCTGCATCACGGTGCATATGCGAAGCACCGCCTGAGCATCCGGCTCATTCCCGGAAGTACTCAGCCGTTCCGCGATGCGCATCAGCTCGACTGCCGACCACTTAAGGTCAGAGGCCACTCCTTGCAAGTCGCGACGCAAGTCCTGGTTGGGTTTGTTCAAGGCCATGTTTGTCTCCGAGAGGGCGCGAGGCCCGCAGTCAATGACAATGCCGGGTGCCGGCCTTCTTGTCGTTGTGACAGCCTTGCTTGTCAGTCCGGCCGCCGTGAGCGATTGCAGAAAAGGAGGTGGCGGCAAGAATGGCCGCGAGGAGGAGGGTAGTGAACTTCATGACAGATCCTTCTGTTGATAAATCCCTGTGGCTCCCCGACGTTCCAGAACGCTCGGGCAAGCAACGGAGCCTCTTGGCGAGATTGCGAGGTGGCTCTTTGATGCTGCTCGAATATAGCAAAGGCTTATTCGTGGGGGCAGGAAATTATTGAGGGGGGACGGTGCTGAGAGCTCAGAGTGGGTGAAGGTGGCGGTTTCGGTTGGCGTGCTCAAGCACAAGGCCCGGCTTGTCCGATAGCCTACAGCTCCAACTGATCGGCTCTGATTCCAAACGCGGCTGCAATTTTCTCGCGTGTAGCCTTGCGTGGTTTGGCGACGGCTTCCTGCTGGGCGTAGGCTGGTTGGCTGATATTCATGCGCTTGGCGACTTCTTCTTGAGTCAGGTTCAGGTGCTCACGCCAGGCGCGGATAGCGGAGGCACCATCGACAATGCGACGGACCACTTCATGGGGGATTAGATCAGCTATACCCATTTTCACGTCGATGATCATGCGGCAATCGCTTCTACCCAGTTTTCTCCATCAAGAGTGAAGGTGGCGGTTTCGGTTGGTATGTTTGAGCGCAGGGCTTGATAAGGGCCATATTGAATATGGCAGTAGGCTGAGTACAAACCGCGCATGGCAATGTCTGCCGGGCCGGGAACCCCTTCGGGACCGCGTTTTTCCCAATTGGCTATGGTCTGGATATCTACTCGTAAAATCTCTGCCAATTCCGCTTGCACCAGATCCTGTTCCTTGCGCAGGAAGCGGAACTGATGGCCTGTCATTGGCGAGTCTTGCTGAACAATATCAGCAGCAATTGCCCTGTGCAGCCCTTCGATATTCTCTATCGATACGCCTTTTCCATGGGCCGTTTCCACGATTCGGTATCCATTTTTCAGGAAGATGCCATTCAGGCCGCTACCTGTGTATTCGTACATTTTCATATCTCCCAGACCGTGATGGTGAAAAGCTGGCTTGGCTCTGGCTCAGGTTTGATGGCGACTACGACGCATACAACATCCCGTGGAGGAGGTTCGCTCATCCTGAACTCGATATTCATGTGGGCGTGACTGTAAGTCGGTCCCCGCACTATGACCCCGCGTCTGAGGCAGCGTATGACCTCTATGGTGGAAATGCCTCTCTCTACCATGCGTTCAAGGCAATGGTTGGTAAATACCACTCTGGAAGATTCCTGTGCCAAGGCATGCACCAGGTCCTCCAGTTGTTGCTTAGCCCATAGAGGCTCGGTTTTCATGGCGACCTATAATATTTATAGGTTGTGCTTGGCTAGAGCGCAACCCCTTTGAGTCAATTGAAACTCCAATCACACGATTGGAAAGCTTTTTCTCGAAGGGCGTGACTATAGGTCTGTAGGTGTGCAAGGAAACTGGCTTGATTGCCTTGCTGGCGAATAAAGACAGCTCTGAGCCAAGAAGGGGATTTGGGGGCGCTACGAAAGGGCGGTGTCCTACGCTTTTCATTCCGGCGCGTCTGTCAGGCATGATTTCGGGCAATGAAAAGTTCCGGACAACAAAAAACCCGCACTAGGCGGGTTTCTGTTTTCAGATGGCTTTGACACCACCTGTCTCACATTCCATAGAGGACGCCTAAAGGTACAGGCAAGGCAAGTCGTCATTACTCATCAACAGGCTTGGTATCAATAATGGCAACGTTCGTGGAAATCTGGAGTAACTTTTGAACATCTGATGCCGAGTAACCCTTTGCGTGGAAAGACTCACCAGCCTCCGTATAGATGATGACTTCTCGGCTTTTTCTTGCCTCAATCCATGCAATTATTACCTTCGCGATTGCATTCCAAGGCATCGCTTCAGATAAAGCTGAAATTGCTTCGACAAGCCCTGAGTTTTGAGGAGCGCTTGAGAACATACGGATGGGGCCATGAGGAATATCCGCCTCATCAAGAGCGGCTAAAAATGATTCCGTACTGTGTTTGAAGAGCGTTAAGTGAACCAATGCACATTTCTCAGTACTCATTCTATCCCCATTGACTGATTTGACATGACTGTCGAGTGATTGCAGTGACTGCAGGCTTGGATAGTACCCGATGTGATGCAAAACCCTGGAAACTAGCGTCTGGCACTATGGCTTCGATAGCAGGCGGACGGTCTGATTAGCGCCTTGGAGGTTGCGAACCTTGGCGCGAACTTGCTGTTGTACGCATCAGAATGCATTCCCGCCGTGCGTATTTGACTTTGTACTGTTATGGTTTTCACCCATGCGGAGCGACTGACACCGATGGGTGATGTCTCCCTGAACCCTTCGCTATGTTATCAATACCCTTGGCATACGCTTCGATCTGGCATGATTTCTCCCGCATAATGCTTCTGGGCACACACCGCGACATCTACTCCGTGTGGAAGAGGCAGATGCACGACTTCCCCATAGGCCACCTCGATTCTCTTCGAGATCGTCTGGTTGGCATGCAATGTTTGCACATCAGGTGGTATCTCTTGCTTGAATGTGTGGCCATTTACGTTGAGCGAGTAACTCCGCCCCACCTGATAGTTCAGGTTGATTGCCAGTGTCGCTCCGGTTGCATTCGACGAAATGATTTGGGCGCTCCCGTTAACCACCCCGATACCCAAGGAGCAGGCAGTATTGGATTCGTTACAGGAGCGCAAATCCATAGGGGGATAGCTGAGTTCCGTTACCCCTTCCGAAGACTCTAGGACATCCAAACGCCCCCCTACACCGTGGGAGTGCTTACCGAATAGATCAGGGCCATAGGCGGATACCGTGACGACAGCCGTGTCTCTCGGGACTGCTTTTCCTCCTGTACAACCAGCAATTACCACGTAGGCAAACACAGCGAAAAATCGAAAGCCCATATGCATGAAGCACGCTCCTTTTAATATATTGAGTGCGCCAACATTCATTTTCGGCGCTATGAACAGCATATAGGGGGAGCGGGCAGATTGCATTTCAACTCAATGCAGCTTGTGCGTAAAGTAATCGATGCTTGCCTAGACCGCATGTCGCTGTTTCGCTAAAGCCTGACCTTGAAACGGCTGGTGTTGGTCATTCAAGGGGCGTTTGCAAGGCAACAGTTGGGAATTGTAGAAAGCAAAGAAACGCACTAGGCGGGTTTCTGTTTTTCAGATGACTTTGACACCGCCTGAATCTAATTAATGGTGCCAGAGACGGAATCGAACCGCCGACTTGTTGCATCAATGGCCAAGCCCTGTAAATACAGGTCTGTTAGCGTGCTTTGAAGGTAGCTTGTGTACCTGGTCCGTGTACCTACCTCAACTGACTGCCGCTTTAGCATTTTTGGTCCGTTTGAACGGGGTCGCCGGAGCCGTTATGTTGAAAGCAGGCAGGAGCAGAGCGGAGTATTCCAAGTGCCCGCCAGTTTGTGATCGATACTCAACTGGAGTATTTGAGTATTACATTTTCTACAAGATCAATGATAAAGTCATTTACCTTTACTTCCGAAATGGAAACGCCTGAAGGATGTGCATAAGTATTTCTCGTGCCTAATTTGTTATCTAGGATTTTGCGAACGTCATTTGAAATAATGCCTGCGGAGCGAGCGAGCTCTATGAATTTCCCCTCGGGAATTTCACTGAAGTCATCATGCTTTTCAATTGATGTGATTTTTATTCTTTTATCTGTGTTTTTGGATAGCGCAGTGTTGAATTCAGTTAGGCTGTTTTTGGTGATATGATCATAAAGGTGGTGAATAACCAGAATCCAAACCAATACTACGGCCGCCCTCCTTGCGCCTATTTCATAGCACTCAATGGCCTCTTGTAGAAATAGTTGCTGGCTTTTGCTAGTCATTCTTTCAAGTAATGATCGTAGCAGAAAACTGGTTTCAAGCTTTGCAGGCCCGCTATGGAGGTCGTGTTGAAGTTCGACTTGTCGACTTCGCTCAAGTTGGTAGCCCTCCTTGAGTTTAATGAATTTCGATTTTTTGCCCTTTGATTTTTTTGAGTTTCTACTGAGGTATGCTGATATATTCGAATATTTTTGTAGTCTGGATGATGTGAAGCAGGCGTCTACCTCAGAAGGTTTGACAGTTTCCTGTCCAGTTATTACGGTTAAAAAATATACAAAGTAATCAATCATGTCCGCAGGAGAGCACGACTCATGCTGCGGAACTAACAGTAGAAAAGAGTCGAGGCTTTCCTTCATGCCAGGCTATCCCCAGATTTCGGAAGGTCATGTTCAATATGATTTATGCCTAGAATAGAAACACTAATATCGTCTTCTATGGATGCGATTGATAGCCAGCCTTTTGCGCTAGTATCATACAGGCTTTGTTTTAAGTTCCCAGGGATCTTGATTCCTGCGATGTGCCGATAGCAGCTGAATATGTGACTAGCGCTGACTCCGCCAATTGACATGATTTTAGTTAAGTAGTATGTGAAGACTAAGTTTCTTTCCATATTTGTTTTTGTTGAGTATTTGGAGTAGAACTCTCGCAGGCCTTGGTAGCTTTCGTTGCCCGCCAGATTTAAGTCTTTTAGAAGTGTTGGCTCAGTCGAGTTGCTTTTTTTAGCCTTGGCCTTCGGCTTTTGAGTTTCAGTTTTTGTTGGTGCCTTGAGTGCTGCTACATCGGCGGCGACTGCAGATACTGCGGTTGTTGAGGTTTCGGAAGTCAGCAATTCCATTCTGTTCGCAGCTATGGGCTGCTGATGGAAGCTTATTAGTTCTTTGAAGTCGGAGTATAATTTCTCAATAAAAGCTTCTGAACCTTCGGCTTCTAGAAGTCCGTCCTTCAAATTTACGCGGATTTTGGCGGTCATTTAAAACTCCATTGATAAAACCGGTCAAAGTTGACAGCGCCGCTACCGATATGGAGTGCGGTATGGAGCTGTCATCGGCGGTCCCTTGGTTCGCGTGCTTGGAAACCAATACGGTAGGCAGATTGCCATTGCTTTGAAAGTCAGCGCAAGTAGATCGTCAAGAACCTGCTGAGTATCACCCCTGCTGCCTAGCAGCTCTTTGCTTTTATAATCGAAAGGAGAAGGCTGCTCGCCTCTCTGAGCAGCACGAGCGGAAGGGTGAGGAGTACGGCAAGCTAATGGCAGCATCAATCGATGAGGAAGTTGCTCGGGATCTTGTAGCTGAAATGCGACTTGAGGAGTCCTTAGACAAAAATGCGCCGATTTGCCAAGCTACGCAGGCTGCGAAAATGTACTCCACTTGCTGAGCACGTCTGCCGTAGCGCTCCAGTCTCCCTCGTCTCTTGGCGATGTCCGACAGCTTGAGTAAGTGCTTTTTGAATGCGCCAGTGAGCGAGTCTAAGGCAGGTGAATCCTTGGCAGGTGCCGGGATGTTCTCTGCTTTTAAGGCGCGAAGCATGTGAGGCTGGATCACGGCTCGCCAGTCAGTCTTGTAGCCCTCCTCCAGCGCTTCACGGATGCTCAATCATTCCTGATGTTGCTTAAGGCTGAGCGGTGTCTCCAGCTCTACAGCGTCACCGGGTACTAGTACCTTTCGGAATTTGCCGGACTGTTCCAGCTCGTCAAGTTCACGGTGAAACCATAGAGCAGCCAACTGCTGCACATCCTTCGCGCTGAGTATCTCAGCACCAGAGAGTTGAGCACGTGCTAGGGCAAACGCTTCCTCGGATTTAATCCACTCAGCCGCATGCTTCCCTTCGCCTCGTTGGCGTCTCGGGTTTGCAATGAACGTTTGTATTCTCGTCCCAAGGCGGGGCGTAGGTCTTCAGGTACACGACGATGGAGGTAGAAGATACCATTTGATAATGCTTGAAGCGTTGAGCCATGAGCGCACGAAACCGGGGGCTGTTGATCCGATTATGATACGGCTGTGAGATGCCATGTGTACCGCCTTTGTGTACCAGTTAGGCAGGCTTGGTATATCTGGCGCAAACAAAAAACCCCTGAAGCCTTGAAGCTTCAGGGGTTTAGATGTTTTGGTGCCCAGAGACGGAATCGAACCGCCGACACGGGGATTTTCAATCCCCTGCTCTACCGACTGAGCTATCTGGGCAACGGGGCGCATTAGACGTGTTTTTCAGGAGGTCGTCAAGCGTCATGTTGAAAAAAATTTGAATTATTACCGACGCTTACGACCTTCATTGCTGGAAACGCTTTATTTCTCGGGGGGAACGTAGCCTTCGGCCTTGGCGTATTCCTCGCCGGAAAGGAACTTGTCCATCTCGGTCTGGAGGAATTTCCGGTCTTCGGCGTTCATCATGTTCAGGCGACGTTCGTTGATGAGCAGGGTCTGGTGTTTCTGCCAGTCTGCCCAGGCTTTCTGCGAGACGTTGTTGAAAATGTCTTCGCCCTTGGCACCCGGATACGGAGCGCGTTCCAGGCCAGGCAGTTCTTCTTTGTATTTGCGGCACATTACGGTGCGGGTCATGACGACTCTCCTGCATTCAATACGTCGGCCGCGCGTTTGAGCAGCTTTTTCACCGGGGCGGCGAGGCCCAGGCGCGGCGGGGTGGCGAGGTTATACCAGAGCCAGTCGGCTTCGGCCACGTGATGGGCTGACTCCTGGACCTGAACCAGCCAGGGTTCGATGCTCAGCTGGAAATGGCTGAAGGTGTGGACCAGTCCCGGCAGTTCGTGATGCTGGCCCAGCTCCAGTGAGTGTTGCAGCGCCAGGTCTTTGAGGTCGTTGAAGTCATCCAGCTCCGGCAGGCTCCACAGACCGCCCCACAGACCGCTGGAAGGGCGACGATAAAGCAGGATCGCGCCGTCGCGGTTGGCGAGCATCGGCATGAGGGTGCGCTTCTGCGGGACGGTCTTGCGGGGCTTTGGAATCGGGTAGCGGGTTTCCAGGCCCAGCAGGTGCGCTTCGCAGCCACGCTCCAGCGGGCACAGCAGGCAACTGGGTTTGCTGCGGGTGCAGAGCGTGGCGCCCAGATCCATCATCGCCTGGGTGTAGTTGTTCACACGGCTGTGGGGCGTGAAGCGCTCGGCGGTGGCCCAAAGCTGCCTGGCGACCTTGGGCTCGCCCGGGTAGCCTTCCTGCGCGGTGTAGCGGGCAAGGACGCGCTTGACGTTGCCGTCGAGAATTGGCGCTCGAATGCCCATGCTCAGGCTGGCAATGGCGCCCGCCGTCGACAGACCGATGCCGGGCAGCAGGGTGAGTTGTTCCACGTCACGAGGAAACTCACCGCCGTGATCGGCAACCACTATCTTTGCCGTCTTCTGCAGGTTGCGGGCGCGGGTGTAGTAACCCAGCCCGGTCCACAGATGCAGCACTTCGTCTTCCGGCGCTTCAGCCAGGGCCTGCACGGTGGGCAACGCCTCCATGAAGCGGTCGAAGTAGTTCAGTACCGTGCTGACCTGGGTCTGTTGCAGCATGATTTCCGACACCCACACCCGGTACGGGGTAATGCCTTGTTGCCATGGCAGATCGTGTCTGCCATGACGGTCGTACCAGTTCAGTACTGCTTGGGAGAATTGCTCGGGTTGCATTGCAGAATCGGCTCTCATCGTTTGAACAGGTTCTTGAGGGCGTCCTTGAGTTCCGGATTGACCTTGTCACCGAGCTTCTCATCCAGCTTTTCTTCGAGCTTCTCGCTGATCCGGTCGCCAGCGAGCTTCGCCGCGATCTGGCCGATGCCTTCCTTGTCCATACGGCACGCCTTGGCACCCAGTTCAAGCGGGCCTCGGCACTGGACTGGCCACTCGATGCCCACATAACGCGGGTTGACCTCGCAGGCCGGGTCCGGCATGTCGCTCTTGTCGCCTTCGATGATGATGCCCAGGCGATAGTTCATGCCCAGCACGCGCAGGTCGACATCGCCGTTACCGTTGACGGTCAGGCCCGGGATGCGAGCCTTGAGGTCAGGGTTGCTGGCCACGCCATTGCGGATGGTCAGGTTGCCGTTGAGCTGCTGGAAGGGCGTGTCCTTGCCGCGAGGCTCGCCACTGAGCGTCTTACGGTTGAGGGTCGAGATGCCCTGGCACAGTTGCTGTTCAAGGTTGGCGTTGACCAGCAGGCCATTGTTGAGCACAAAACTGGCCGTGCCGTTGAGGCTGTCGACGAGGGCTTTTTCGCTGTTGCCCTTGGCGGTCAGGTCGCTGTTGAGGTTCAGCAGGCCTTTGACCGGTGGTGTCTGCCCCTGGCTTTGCAGGAGACGCTCGACCGGAACCCGGTTGACCTTGGCCTGCACGCTGGCCAGAGGAATGTCCTGGCGGGCGTCGAGGTTGCCCTTGATGTCGAAGTTGCCGTTGTAGAGGTCGCCGCGCAGGCTTTCGACGCTGATGACGCCGTTCTGTGCCTGGGTGGTGAGCACGGCATTGTCGATGGGCAGTTTGTCGAGGGTCAGTTTGCCGAAGTTCAGGTCGGCCTGGACGTCGAGGGTGCGCAGCCGCTCGAGAGGCAGCAGCTTGGCTGTGCTCCAGGCCGCCTTGGTAGGCTGGTCCGGCAGCGGCGTGTTGCCCGCGAGTGCAGCGGCTTCACCGCTTTGTACTTCTGACTGACGCGCCGCCTTGGCGCCTTTGCTTTCTTCGCTCTCTGCTGGGAGATAGCGATCGGCATTGAAGGTGTCGGCCTTGAGTTGCAGACGCAGTGCCTGCTTGGCGAAGTCGTCAATGGCGACGCGGCCCGTGAAAGTGCTTTCATCAACCTTGAGGTTCAGTTCTTCGAGCGCCAGGCTGTTCGGCGTGCCGTTCAGGCGGGTGACCATTTCGACTTTGCTCAGCGCGCCGTCGGCCATGGCTGGCAGCGGGTGGCCGATATTGTCGAAGAAAGTGCGCACATCGAGCTGGGCGATGGAAAGGCCGCCGCTGATCTGCGGAGTCTTGTCCAGGTCGCGGGCACGCAGCTCGCCAAGGGCGCGCAACTGGTTGGCGGAAATCTTGAGGCTGTTCCATTCCGCGATGTTGGCGGCGAGGTCGACCAGCAACTGGCCCTGAGCGGCGAAGGTCACGGTCTTGCCCTGCAAGGGTTCGCCAGCCGCTTCGCCCGACAGGCGCATATCTTCAAATTGATAGCGTTTGAGGGCGCGATCCAGACGCACGTCGCCTACCAGTTCGGTCCTGATGCGCACAACCGGCTGGTTGGTGCTGAGGAACGCAGTAAGTTTGACCGGGATGTCCGAGGCTTCCCGGATGGCGCCGGTGCTCAATTGAATGCTTTCGGCAGTGAGGGTCCGGCCTTTGCGGGCATCGCTGTATTCGACCCGGGCGTTATTGACCGTCAGGCTGTCGATATCCAGCTTGACGGGGCGCGAGGGTTTGTCCGCAGGCGGTACAGGCGTTGTGCCCGAAGGCTGCTCGGGTGTCGGCGCGGCAGCGGTGGCGGGCTTGCCGATGTCTTCCCAGTTGCCATGGCCGTTTTCATCGCGGTTGAGGCGCAGGTTCAGGCCTTCTACCCGCACATCGCTCATCTGGACTTCACGACGCAACAGCGGCAGTACACGAACCGATAACCCGAGCATCTGCAGGTCGGCAAATGGCGCCGTGGGCGCGCTCAGGTTGGCGACGCTGGCGTCATGCAACTCAAGGCCCAGCCAGGGAAACAGGCTCCAGCCGATGTCGCCGTTGAGCGTAAGCTCGACGTTTGCCTTTTCGCGTGCCAGTTGGCGAATCTCGTCTTTGTAGTCGTTGGGATCAAACAGATGGGTCAAGGCGAAGCCGAGAGCCACGATGATCAGCAACAACCCGAGAATAAACAGTCCCAGGATTTTGCCGAACGCTTTCATGGGCGAGTCCTTGTTATCGATCGTTCAAAAAATAGCCCACGAGTATACCGCTCTAACGAGTGTCGGGGGCTTTGGATGCCTTGGGCTGCTGCGCGGGGTCAAATGCTTGCGATTTCCAGCGGCACGTCAAGCTTGGCCGCAAGGGCCAGGACTTCAGGAAGCTCGGCGGTTGTCTGCAAGCGTAGTTCGCAACCTGCATCGCGGGCCGATTTCTGTGCCTGGGTCACCAGCCGCTCGGCAACACCGCGCCGACGGGTGAGAGCGCGCACGCAAAGATGTGACAGCCGCCAGATATCACCGGTCTGCTCCAGGCGTGCAGCGCCCAGCAGCCGGTCATTGAAGCGTCCCGCCAGAAGTGTTCCGTCACTCAGGCTCATTTCAATCAATTGCGCCGCATCGCTGAAGGGGGCAAACAGCCATTGCGGTGCGTCGCGATATATCTTTTGCAGATCTTCCTGATCCTGATAAGTGGGGGAATTAATAATCCCAACTAAGACCGGCATTGTATTTCCTCTGTCTGCAATTGATTGTGTCTATTACTTCATAGATGGCGTGGATTGGGTAAGTAATTAATTGATGTAACAAGATACTTACGGCCCTTGGTAAGTGTTAGTCTCTCGCCATCGCTGGTAAGGTGCGGCCTTTTGCCACGCCTCTGGATACCGCCCGATAAAAAAACAGTCATGGCCGTCAGGCATGGAGACTGTGAGCGGACCAGCGCATTAATCCTGCGAGCATTACACATCTGGGGGTAATCACAATGAGCACAAGCACAGCTTTGGGCGGCGCCACCGCTCAACCTGCGTTCTTGTCCAAGGAACGCATCATCGCCAAGCCCGGTTTCAACCGTTGGCTGGTTCCGCCCGCTGCTTTGGCAATTCACCTTTGTATCGGTATGGCTTACGGCTTCTCGGTATTCTGGTTGCCGCTTTCCAAGGCTATCGGTATTTCGACACCTGTTGCCTGCACACCTGACATGGGCTTCATTGCACAGATCTTCTCGTCGACCTGTGACTGGCAGATCTCCATGTTGGGCTGGATCTACACACTGTTCTTCATCTTCCTGGGCTGCTCGGCTGCCATCTGGGGTGGCTGGCTCGAACACGCAGGCCCACGCAAGGCCGGTGTGGTTTCGGCTCTGTGCTGGTGTGGCGGTCTGCTGATTTCCGCACTCGGCATCTACACTCACCAGATCTGGCTGATGTGGCTCGGTTCCGGTGTGATCGGTGGTATCGGTCTGGGTCTGGGTTATATTTCCCCCGTTTCAACCCTGATCAAGTGGTTCCCGGACAAGCGCGGCATGGCGACCGGCATGGCGATCATGGGTTTCGGCGGCGGTGCGATGGTAGGTGCTCCTCTGGCCACTGCGCTGATGGGCTACTTCGCTTCTGCTGAAAGCGTTGGCGTATGGCAGAGCTTCGCGGTGATGGCGGTGATTTACTTCGTCTTCATGATCGGCGGTGCCCTGGGCTACCGCGTTCCACCGACCGGCTGGAAACCTGAAGGCTGGACTGCTCCTGCCAAGAAGGCCAGCAACGCGATGATCACCAGTCGTCACGTACACGTGAGCGTGGCCTGGAAAACGCCGCAATTCCGCCTGGTATGGCTGGTGCTGTGTCTGAACGTTTCGGCCGGTATCGGTATCCTGGGCATGGCCTCGCCACTGCTGCAGGAAGTGTTCGCCGGTAAACTGCTGGGCAATGACCTGACCTTCAGCCAGTTGAATGCCGATCAGTTGAAAGCCATCGCTGCCATCGCGGCAGGCTTCACCGGTCTGTTGAGCCTGTTCAACATCGGTGGTCGTTTCTTCTGGGCTTCGTGCTCCGACTACATCGGCCGCAAGGCAACCTACTTCGTGTTCTTTGCCCTGGGCTTCGTGCTGTATGCATCGGTTCCGACCCTGAGCCATCTGGGCAGCATCGCGCTGTTCGTGGGTGCCTTCTGTATCGTGCTGTCGATGTACGGCGGTGGTTTCGCGACCGTTCCTGCCTATCTTGCTGACCTGTTCGGTACGCAAATGGTCGGTGCAATCCACGGTCGTCTGCTGACCGCCTGGGCTGCTGCCGGTGTACTGGGTCCGGTTCTGGTCAACTACCTGCGTGAATATCAGCTCAGCCACGGCGTTGCTCGTGCTGCAGCCTACGACATCACGTTGTACATCCTGGCCGGCATGCTGGTACTGGGTTTCATCTGCAACCTGCTGATTCGTCCGGTTGCCGACAAGTACTTCATGACTGACGCCGAACTGGCTGCTGAACAAGCCATCGGCCTCGACAAGAACGCTGTTGCCACCACTTCTCTGGAGTGGAAAGCGTCTGAAGGCAGCAAGCCGCTGGTTGTTCTGGCCTGGCTGGCTGTTGGTGTTCCTCTGGCGTGGGGCGTGTGGGTCACCCTGCAAAAGACGGCCGTACTGTTCAACTAAAACAGTCGGGTAAAAAGAAAGCGCTTGCACAGGACGTGCAAGCGCTTTTTTTATGGCCCGTTGCCCCTGCGGCAGGAGCGAATTCATTCGCGAGGCGGCATTTCAAACGACTTATCTGTGTTGGATGTGCTGGCTTCTCGCGAATTAATTCGCTTCTACCTCATGTCATGGGGTGGTCGATTTATTCGTGAAGGCGACAGGTTTACTGCGGGTCTTGATGGCGTAGGCCGCGCCCAGTGCGATCAGCCAGATTGGCAGCATGTACACCGAGATACTGATACCCGGTGTGAACAGCATGATTGCCAGAATACCGAACAGGAAAGCCAGGCAGATGTAGTTGGTGGCCGGATAGCCCCAGCTCTTGAACAGCGTTGTTTCGTTGGCCTGGCGTTTGGCGTTGCGGAATTTCAGGTGGGTAATGGTAATGATGACCCAGTTGAGTACCAGAGCTGCCACCACCAGTGCCATCAGCAATTTGAAGGCCTGCTCCGGTATCAGGTAGTTGATCAGTACGCAGGTGCCTGTGGACAGCGCCGAAATCGCCAGGGCATTGACCGGTACGCCACGGGCGTTGATCTTGAGCATTGCCTTGGGTGCATTACCCTGTTTGGCCAGGCCGAACATCATCCGGCTGTTGCTGTAGACGCAACTGTTATAGACCGACAGCGCAGCTGTCAGGACCACGACGTTCAGCACGGTCGCGACCACATCGCTGTCCATCTCATGGAAGATCATCACGAAAGGACTGCCGCCGGTCACCACTTTCTGCCAGGGATACAGACACAGCAGAACCACCAGTGCGCCCACGTAGAACAGCAGGATGCGGTAGATCACCTGATTGGTCGCGCGCGGGATACTGCGCTGAGGGTCCTGTGCTTCGGCTGCGGTGATGCCGATCAGCTCCAGACCGCCGAACGAGAACATGATGAAGGCCATGGCCATTACCAGCCCGCTGACGCCGTTGGGGAAGAAGCCGCCGTATTGCCACAGGTTGGCTACGGCAGCGTCCGGGCCGCCATTGCCGCTGGCCAGCAGATAGGCGCCGAAAACAATCATGCCGACGATGGCCAGCACTTTGATGATGGAGAACCAGAACTCCATTTCACCGTAGAGCTTTACGCTGCTGAGGTTGATCAGGTTGATGATCACGAAGAACGCGGCTGCCGAAACCCAGGTAGGGACGTCCGGCCACCAGTATTGAACGTACAACCCGACCGCCGTGAGCTCGGCCATGCCTACCAGCACATACAGGACCCAGTAGTTCCAGCCGGACATGAAGCCTGCAAAGTTGCCCCAGTATTTATTGGCGAAGTGGCTGAAGGTTCCGGCCACCGGCTCCTCGACCACCATCTCGCCCAACTGGCGCATGATGAAAAACGCGATCAGGCCTGCAATCGCATAACCCAGAATCACCGAAGGGCCAGCCATGCTGACGGTGTGGGCAATTCCTAGAAACAACCCCGTACCGATGGCGCCACCCAGCGCGATCAGTTGGATATGCCGATTCTTCAAACCCCGATGCAGTTGATCGGGCGGCGTTGATTGGGTCATTGAAAATCCCTGCAAGTATTAATAACGGATCGGCTGGTATGGCCATCATTGGCTTTACTATTGGCCTCGATTGCAAGACAGGTGCCATCTCTCTTGTGGTCCGGTGATGCACTTCGGGCGGTCGCTGTTGATGCTTTGAAACTGATAGGCTTCCCGGCCTGAACTCTCTGGTACGAGCGATTGCCCTCAATGAAAATGAATGAAATCGACGACTTCGACTTGAAGATCCTGACCCTGCTTCAGGCCAATGGCCGCCTGACCAATCAGGAGCTGAGCGATCTGGTCGGGCTTTCGGCATCGCAATGCTCGCGTCGCAGAATCAGTCTGGAGCAGGACCATCTGATCCTGGGCTACCACGCCCGCATCGCTCCGCAAGCCCTGAGCCGCGAGGTTCTGGCAATGATCGAAGTCCGTCTGGTCAGTCACAACACGCAATATCGGGAGATATTCCAGGCACTGGTTGCCGACCTCAGTTCGATCATCGACGCTTACAAGACGACAGGGGACGCGGATTATACGCTCAAGGTTGCTGTTGCCGACCTCGATAGTCTCAACAAGTTGATGGAGTGTATTACTGCAAGCGACAGCGTTGCGCATATAAAGACGGCAGTTGTTCTGGAGCGCCTGAAGGAAAACAGTGTGGTGACAGTATAAAACGCTGCACTGTTATGGCACACAAGTGTTATTGGTGTGCGTAAATGATGCATGTATGTTGTTTTTATAGTCGTTAGTGTGCGCAAAGTTGTATTTGTTGGCTAACATCGGTCGTATTGTGTAGGATTTGTGCTCATATCGTGAGTTGCAATGGCGTTGCTGGGTCAAGAGCGCTGTCATTCACCTGCATCGATCCTGCCTGAGCGCCCTGATGACAACCCATACCGCCGTGCCCAACAGTCTTGATACCCGCCACTCGGCCCAGGAAGACGTATTTGCCCTGGTCATCGCCACTGTCCTGATTTCCTTCAGCGTGCTGATGCTGCGCCAGGCGGGCGTCATGACGGGCGGTACGGCGGGTATTGCCCTGTTTTTCCACTACACCTTTGCCGTGCCTTTCGGCGTTGCGTTCTTCACCCTCAACCTGCCGTTCTATTACCTGTCCTTTCGCCGGATGGGCTGGCTGTTCACGCTCAAGACCTTTTGTGCCGTGGGGCTGGTATCCTTCTTTTCCGATCAGCATGCCCTGTTCATCCATATCGATCAGTTGCAGCCCTTTTATGCCTCGGTGCTGGGTAACCTGATTCTGGGGGTGGGTTTTCTGATCCTGTTCAGGCACCGGGCCAGCCTGGGTGGCGTGAATATTCTTGCGCTGTATCTTCAGGATAAATATGGTTTCAAGGCAGGCTGGCTGCAGATGGGTGTGGATATTTGCGTGCTTGTCGCTTCCCTGACGTTCATCAGCCTGCCGACTCTGGTAGCTTCCATAGTCGGTGCCGTGCTGCTGAATTTCATCATTGCGCAAAACCACCGATCCGATCGCTATTCGGCCTGATTCACTAAACAAGAGGAGTTGTTGCGCATGCTAGCCCACGTAGAGTCCTACGCCGGAGATCCGATCCTGTCGCTGATGGAAACCTTCCAGAAGGACCCGCGTGCGGACAAGGTCAACCTCAGTATCGGTCTGTACTATGACGCCGAAGGGCGCATCCCGCCTCTGGCTGCGGCAGTCCGTGCTCTGCAGCAAGTGGCCGAAAGCGAGCAGCAGGCCGCTTCTCTCTACCTGCCGATGGAAGGCCTGGCTCCTTATCGCGAGGCTGTGCAGAATCTGCTGTTCGGTGCCGATCATCCTGCGTTGCTTGAAGGCCGTGTGGCGACCATCCAGACCGTCGGCGGCTCCGGGGCGTTGAAAGTCGGTGCGGACTTCCTGAAATATGCGTTCCCCGAGTCTCAGGTCTGGGTCAGCGACCCGACGTGGGAAAACCACCACGCGCTGTTCGGCGGTGCGGGTTTCAAGGTCCACACGTACCCGTACTTCGATTCGAGCACCGGTGGCGTTGATTTTGAAGCCATGCTGGACAAGCTGCAGACCTTGCCGGCGCGCAGCATCGTGTTGCTGCACCCTTGCTGCCATAACCCCACAGGCGCCGATCTGTCGGTGGAGCAGTGGGACCGTCTGATCGAGCTTATCAAGAGCTGTCAGCTCATTCCGTTCCTCGATACCGCCTATCAGGGTTTCGGCAAGGGCATGAATGAAGATGCCTATGCGATCAGGGCGATGGCCAGCGCTGGCATCACCACAGTAATCAGCAACTCGTTCTCGAAAATCTTCTCGCTGTATGGCGAGCGGGTCGGCGGCCTGTCCATCGTCTGCGATGACGTGGCTTCAGCCACCAACGTGCTGGGGCAACTCAAGGCTACTGTGCGTCGCAACTACTCCAGCCCGCCTGCCCATGGCGCGCAGGTGGTTGCTCGTGTGCTCAACACCCCGCAACTGCGCGACGAGTGGCTGAGTGAAGTCGAAGACATGCGCCTGCGCATCATCGACATGCGTCAGAAGCTGGTGACCGCACTGGAGCAGAAAGTCCCGAGTCGTGATTTCAGCTTCATCCTTCGCCAGAGCGGCATGTTCAGTTACACCGGCCTGAGCCCTGAGCAGGTCGATGAGCTGCGTGAAAAATATGGTGTGTACCTGATTCGCAGTGGCCGGGTGTGCATGGCCGGGCTGAACGAGGCCAATATCGGCAAATTCTGCGATGCGCTGGGCAGCCTGTTTGCCGGAAAACCTGCGTAAAACCTTCCGCAAGCGTGTGTCGGCAGGCTTGAGGGGCGTGAAATCGTCGATTTTGCCCCCTCAACTCCGACAAACCGCCATCATCTTGCCTTCCCCTCGTCTGTTTACTTCATGCCGACCGCATCTGGGCCTATAATGATCATCTTTTTCGCCCAATGATTTTGCGGAGCTGGTGATGGCCGAACGTAAGGCATCCGTCGAGCGCAATACCCTGGAAACCCAGATCAAAGCCTCGATCAACCTGGATGGCACCGGAAAGGCCCGATTCGATATCGGAGTCCCTTTCCTTGAGCACATGCTCGACCAGATCGCCCGGCACGGGTTGATCGACCTTGATATCGAGTGCAAAGGCGACCTGGAAATCGACGACCACCATACCGTGGAAGACGTCGGTATCACCCTGGGCCAGGCATTCAGCCAGGCTATCGGGGATAAAAAAGGTATCCGTCGTTATGGCCATTCCTATGTGCCGCTCGATGAAGCCTTGTCCCGCGTGGTCATCGACTTTTCCGGTCGTCCGGGCCTGCAGATGCATGTGCCTTATACCCGTGCCGTGGTCGGTGGCTTCGACGTTGACCTGTTCCAGGAATTCTTCCAGGGCTTCGTCAACCACGCCAACGTGACCCTGCACATCGACAACCTGCGCGGCACCAACACTCACCACCAGATCGAAACCGTCTTCAAGGCATTCGGTCGCGCCCTGCGCATGGCGGTCGAGCTGGATGAGCGCATGGCCGGGCAAATGCCTTCGACCAAGGGTGTGCTCTGATGCAGACGGTTGCTGTCATCGATTACGGCATGGGCAACCTGCACTCGGTCGCCAAGGCGCTCGAGCATGTGGGCGCCGGCCGTGTGCTGATCACCAGCGATGCCAAAGTGATTCGCGAAGCCGACCGCATCGTGTTTCCGGGTGTGGGCGCGATTCGCGACTGCATGGCTGAAATTCGCCGCCTGGAGTTCGATGCACTGGTTCGTGAAGTGAGCAAGGATCGTCCTTTCCTGGGGATCTGCGTCGGCATGCAGGCTTTGCTCGATCGCAGCGAAGAAAACGGCGGCGTGGACTGCATCGGCCTGTTTCCGGGCCAGGTGAAGTTCTTCGGCAAGGACTTGCAAGAGCAGGGCGAGCACTTGAAAGTGCCGCACATGGGCTGGAACGAAGTGACACAGTCGGTGGATCACCCGCTGTGGCACGACATTCCGGACCGGGCGCGCTTCTACTTTGTCCACAGCTTCTATATCCAGGCGGCCAACCAGCGTCAGGTGGTGGGCAGCGGGCATTACGGCGTTGATTTCGCCGCTGCCCTGGCTGACGGCTCGCGCTTTGCCGTGCAGTTCCACCCCGAGAAGAGCCATACCCATGGCCTGCAATTGCTGCAGAACTTCGTGGCCTGGGACGGTCGCTGGTAATCGCCATGAGTAAAGCCAGAACCAAGGCCCCGATTCTCACCCTCACTCCTGAACAGGAGCAGCAAGCCATCGACAAGCTCAAGCGGTTGTTCGCGCAGCGCTTTGAAATGGACCTGGGGTCGTTTGAAGTGGCCGAGGTGCTTGAGTTCTTTACCAGCGAGATTGCCCCGCACTATTACAACCGAGCGGTTTTCGATGCTCAGCAGCTCCTCAAGGAGCGCTTCGAGAGCATCGAAAGCGATCTGTGGTCGCTCGAAAAGAGCAGCTGAAAGCTTCAGGCTTCAAGCTGCAAGAACTGAATTTGATAGACACGCACGCTTGAAGCTTGCCGCTCTTTTGACGAAGGAAAAAGTATGCTGATTATTCCCGCGATCGACCTTAAAGACGGTGCCTGTGTACGTCTGCGCCAGGGCCGTATGGAAGATTCCACGGTGTTTTCCGATGATCCGGTGAGCATGGCTGCCAAGTGGGTCGATGGTGGCTGCCGTCGTCTGCATCTGGTCGACCTGAACGGTGCGTTTGAAGGCCAGCCGGTCAATGGCGACGTCGTCACGGCCATTGCCAAGCGTTATCCACAACTGCCCATCCAGATCGGCGGCGGCATTCGCTCGCTGGAAACCATCGAGCACTACGTCAAGGCGGGCGTGAGCTACGTCATCATCGGCACCAAGGCCGTCAAGGAGCCAGAGTTCGTGGCTGAAGCCTGCCGCGCATTCCCTGGCAAAGTGATTGTCGGCCTGGACGCCAAGGATGGTTTCGTCGCCACCGACGGCTGGGCTGAAGTCAGCACCGTGCAGGTCATCGACCTGGCCAAGCGTTTTGAAGCTGATGGCGTGTCTGCAATCGTTTATACCGACATCGCCAAAGACGGCATGATGCAGGGCTGCAACATCCCGTTCACCGCCGCGCTGGCTGCTGCGACCCGTATTCCGGTCATCGCTTCCGGTGGCATCCATAACCTGGGTGACATCAAGGCCCTGCTGGACGCCAAGGCACCGGGCATCATCGGCGCAATCACCGGTCGTGCAATCTACGAAGGGACGCTGGACGTGGCTGAGGCGCAGGCGCTCTGTGATCTGGAGAGCCTCAAGCCATAAGCTGCAAGCCGCAAGCTGAAGCAGATCTGCTTTGTCTTGCGGCTTGAAACTTGCCGCTTGCAACTGCTGTTATCGGAGATAACCCCATGGCCCTGGCCAAACGCATCATCCCTTGCCTGGACGTCGACAACGGTCGAGTGGTCAAGGGCGTCAAGTTCGAGAACATCCGCGATGCGGGCGATCCGGTGGAAATTGCTCGTCGCTACAACGAGCAGGGCGCGGACGAAATCACCTTTCTGGACATCACCGCCAGCGTTGATGGCCGTGATACCACGCTCCATACCGTCGAGCGTATGGCCAGTCAGGTGTTCATTCCGCTGACCGTCGGTGGCGGTGTGCGTACCGTCCAGGACATCCGCAACCTGTTGAACGCCGGTGCCGACAAGGTATCGATCAACACGGCGGCGGTGTTCAACCCTGAATTCGTTGGCGAAGCGGCCTCCCGTTTCGGCTCGCAGTGCATCGTGGTCGCTATCGATGCCAAGAAGGTTTCCCTGCCAGGCGAAACCCCGCGCTGGGAAATCTTCACCCACGGCGGTCGCAAGCCGACCGGTCTGGACGCCGTGCAGTGGGCGAAAAAGATGGAAGACCTGGGTGCCGGTGAAATCCTCCTGACCAGCATGGATCAGGACGGCATGAAAAACGGTTTCGACCTGGGCGTTACTCGGGCCATCAGCGATGCGCTGGGGATTCCGGTGATTGCCTCCGGTGGCGTCGGCAACCTGGAGCATCTGGCAGCGGGTGTCATTGAGGGGCATGCGAGCGCTGTTCTGGCGGCAAGCATCTTCCACTTTGGCGAATACACCGTGCCCGAAGCCAAGGCCTACATGGCTCAGCGCGGTATCGTCGTTCGTTGATTGGCAGGCGGGCAGCCCTTGCTCGCCCTGTCATGAGTTTTCTGGTTGCAGCGACACTGCTAGACACTGTCATGGTATAGCGGCACTCTGCACGGGGTTGTCATGCTCGAGTGCCGAAATATGTTCAAACGTCTTTTTCTTGCACTACTGGGCGCCAGCGCTCTTCTCAGTTTCAGCGCTCGGGGCAGTGATGCGTCGACGCCTTCGATCGTGTTGCTGACCGAAAACTATCCGCCTTACAACATGGCGGTGGACGGCAAGAACTTCGCTCAGGAAAACAACCTTGATGGCATCGCTGTCGAGATCGTGCGCGAGATGTTCAAGCGGGCCGGTATCAGCTACAACCTGACCTTGCGTTTTCCCTGGGAGCGCATCTACAAACTGGCGCTGGAAAAACGCGGCTATGGTGTGTTCTCCACCGTGCGTACGCCCGAGCGGGAAAAACTCTTCAAATGGGTCGGCCCCATCGGCCCGGTTGACTGGGTCATGCTGGCCCGTGAGGACAGCACCATCACCCTGACTGACCTGGAGCAAGCCAAGGCTTATCAAGTCGGCGCCTATAAAGGTGATGCGGTTGCCCAGAGCCTGATTCTCAAGAGCTTCAACCCGGTGTTGATGTTGCGGGATCAGGACAACGCCAGAAAACTCGCCACTGGCCAGATCGACCTGTGGGCCACTGCCGATCCTGTTGGCCGTTATCTGGCCAAGCAGGAAGGCATCACGGGTTTTAAAACAGTCTTGCGCTTCCATACGGCCGAGCTGTTCCTGGCGCTGAACAAGGAAACACCCGACGACGTTGTCGCCCGCCTGCAAAAGCAGCTGGATGACATGCGCGCCGAAGGCTGGGTGGACAAGGTTCAGGCGCGTTATCAATAACGCCTCACTCGCTCACGGACACAATGTCCTCGCGCACACTGGAGCGCTGGCCGTTGGCATCGTGGGCGCAGGTGCAGATTTTCATGGGCAGTGATTTCTTGCGCAGCACCAGATTGCTGCCCAGTCGCCTTCTGAAGCCTTGCGGGTCTGTGCAGTCCGTTGTCGCCGCCGGGCCGATCTTCGCGGTGTAGTAATCAATCCGTCCGGGGTCACTTAACCAGTTGACCTCATAAGAGCCGAAGCGATTTTTTTTGATATGCACTTGCGGGTCGCTTGTGGGGCCTGCTGCAAGCAACTCCACAGCCAGTGTCAGGGCGTTGCGCATCATCCCGTGGCTGGGCCGCTCATCGGCTGACGAGACGCCGATGATGCATAGCCAGTTGATGCCGAGCCGTGCGTCTATCGGGTCATCGATACGGGCATCCCGGGACGTTATTGTGGCGCTGTAACCCACTGGATTCTCACATTCCAGGGGCGAGCCGACCTTCTTGTAGCGATAGAAAGGTTTATCCACCCTGAACTGCAGATCCCACGAGGGATAAACCTCATTGCCCAGAGCATCCAGCCTGACCTTGGCAAATTGTCTGGGTGGTTTCTCAAACAGGATCGAATGCACAGGAAAGAGCCTGCACTGCTGGGGATCGGTAGTGAGCACGCCATCAATGAAGCATTCGTTCAGGCTGGTGACCGGGCTGCCAAAGTTGCTGTTGGCAGCCTGGGGCGGGAAACCGGGTGGTAACGTCACTTCACCCTTTACCGCAGAGCTTTCGGGTGATGGCTGGTTGGTGAGATTCAAGACTGCGAACACCTCACCGGTATCACGGGTCAGCAATGGGCTGCCGGATGAGCCCTTGGCGATGTCCTTGCACTGGTTGCTGACCGTGTGACGCCAGACCCAGGGTTGCTGCAGGATTTCTCCTGAAGACTGATGAACGCAGGCCGCCATGCGCAGATGACCTGTGCCGATATAAAGCGGGGCACCAATGGACAGGATATCGCGGCCGTTTTCCGGCATCTGGTTGGTGAGTCGCAGTGGCTGGATGCCGTCAGCGATCAGCGATGCCAGCGTCGGTTGCAACTCGACAATCGCCAGGTCCACGCCTTGCATGCTGCTCCAGTTAACGCGTTTCAATGGATAGCTGTAGGCGAGGCTGTCAGTGAAAAAGTTGAACTGGACGGTCCCCTCGATTTCACTGTCGGTGATGATCAGCCCGTTGCGTCGAGAGATGCAGTGGCCGTTGGTAAGCAGGTAGGCAGGCGCGTCGTCCGGGCTGCCGGGGCTGCGTGTATCGATCAGGGTGGCGGTGCAATGCGAGCCTTTTGTGCTCTTTATGCGGCCGATTCCGTTCCAGTGAGTGCTCTGGCCATCTGCTTCGAGCAGCACTTTTGACGGGGCAAGAGAAATCAGGCCTTCGCCCAGATCCTGGGCCATGGCGGTGGGCAATTGCATAAGGCTGGCGATGCAGCAGGCGCCAGCAAAAACGCGAAGATTCATGATTCTTCCTTGATAACAGCTATGACGATCAGTCCCTTTAAGCGGGGGCTGATGCTGTTATCAAGGCAGCAATGGCAGGGGACATTTAAAGCAGGCGGAGCCTACAGCGCGTGTGGAAGATTCAAGCCGTTCAGGTCGGTAATCAGCGGTAGATCCCTTCCTTCCCATGCCCGGCCATGGCCTTGTTGCCTCTCTCGCTGATCATGTGGCGCAGCTCGATCCATTCAACGCCCTGTGCCTTGAGCTTGGGCAGCTCGCGTTCCAGCACATCGAGGGTCACGGGGTAAGGGTGACCGATGATGACCACCGATCCTTGTTTATGGGCGAGTTTGATCGCGATCTGCAATTGCCGGGTGATGGCCTCGGCGGTGCGCTCATCGTCCAGAAACACATCGCGAGACACGCTTGCCAGCCCGATACGCTGGGCTGCGGCGGCTGCCACGGTCTTGGCGCTGGTGCGGCTGTCGACGAAGAACATATGCCGGCGCTGCAATTCCTCCATGAGCCAGGCCATGGCCACTGGCTCGCTGGTCATGCGGCTGCCCATGTGATTATTGATGCCTGCGGCATAAGGCACCTTGAGCAGCGCGGCGTTCAGACGGCTTTCAAGCTCGGGCAAGGGCAGGCCGGGATGCCAGGCATACGGGCCGGTCGCCGGGTCCATCGGCATGTGCAGCATGACCGTCTTGCCGGCAGCGTGGGCTTGCCGGGCGAAATCGGTGGCATGAGGCGTGTCGGGCATGATCGCCAGCGTCACGGGGCCGGGAAGGGCGAGAGTGCGGCTGTCACGAGCGGGGTTCTGGCCCAGATCGTCGATGATCAGGCTCAGATAGATGGCGGGCGGCTTGTCAGCCTTCTCGCCGTCGGGTGCCGCATGGGCAGCACCGGTCAGCGAGAAGGCCAGCAGCAGGCATGAGAGAAAACGCATGCCTTAGTTGCCGCGGGTGATACTCAAGCCTTTGAGCAGGCTCAGCGCCTGATTGAGCTGGTAGTCTTCATCCTGCGGACGCGCCTTGGCCGCTGCGCCGCCCTTGACGGTCGGCTTGTCGGCACCGCCGTTACCATTGCCCAGGTGGCCGGAAAGGTCGGCTTCCTTGTAGTTCTCGCCGTCCGCTTCGTTGGTGACCTTGGCGCGTCGCACAACGATGTCCGGGTTGATGCCCTGAGCCTGAATGGAGCGACCGTTAGGCGTGTAGTACAGCGCCGTGGTGATCTTCAGGGCGCGGTCGTTGTTCAGCGGCAATACGGTTTGCACCGAGCCTTTGCCGAAACTGTCCGTGCCCATCAGGATGCCGCGCTTCTGGTCTTGCAGGGCACCGGCGACGATTTCCGAGGCGGAGGCGCTGCCGCCGTTGATCAGCACCACCAGAGGCGCGCCTTCGCTGGCATCTGCCGGGTCGGCGGAGAAGCGCAACTCGGAGTTGGCGATGCGGCCCTTGGTGTAGACGATCAGGCCCTTGGTCAGGAAGTGATCCGCCACGGCTACCGCCGACTGCAGTACGCCGCCCGGGTTGTTGCGCAGGTCCAGAATCAGACCGCTCATTTTCTTGCCGTTGTCCTTGCGCAGCTTGGCCAGTGCCTTGCCGACTTCGTCGCCCGTCTTGACCTGGAACTGGGTGATGCGGATATAGCCGTAGCCGTTCTCCAGCATCTGCGCCTTGACGCTCTTGACCTGAATGGTGGCGCGAGCCAGCGTCACGTCAAATGGCGTGCCGCCATCGCGAACCAGCGTGAGGGTGATCTTTTCACCGATCTTGCCCCGCATCTTGTCGACCGCTTCCTGCATGGTCTGACCTTGAGTCGGTGCGCCGTTGATCTTGACGATCAGGTCGCCAGCCTCGATGCCGGCCTTGGACGCCGGGGTGTCGTCGATCGGGGAAACCACCTTGACGAAACCGTCTTCGATGCCGACCTCGATGCCCAGGCCGCCAAACTCGCCGCTGGTGCTTTCCTGCAACTCCTGGAAGTCTTCCGGGCCCAGATAGGCCGAGTGCGGATCAAGGTTGCTGAGCATGCCCTTGATGGCGTTTTCCAGCAGGGTCTTGTCGTCCACCGGCTCGACATAAGCGGCCTTGACCCGATCCATGACTTCGGCAAAGGTGCGCAGCTCATCGAGCGGCAGCGGTGCCTTGGCGTTGGCGGGCGCGACAGCTGCTGGCGCTGGTGCTGGCGTGGCTTTTTCGGCAGCCAGTGCCAGAGGCGAGCCAATCACAATGGCAATAGCCAGGGTCAGCGAGGTGAGGCGGGACAAATGCAGCATGTCTAACGAACTCCTACAGATATTGGGGCCGACTTATCCTTGAGTGCGGCACCATTGGGCTGGATCGCTGGGGCGACCCTGCTGACGAATAGCAAAATACAACGCTGATGTGTCTTGACCGCCGCTATTGCCTACGGTGGATATTGCCTCACCGGCCTTCACGATGTCGCCTGCCGACTTGAGCAGGCTCTGGTTATGACCATACAGGCTCAGATATCCGTTGCCATGGTCGAGAATGACCAGAAGACCGGCGCCGCGCAACCAGTCAGCGAAAACCACACGCCCGCCATGCACGGCATGGACCTGGCTTCCGGCAGCAGCGCTGATCATCACACCATCCCACTTGGTCCGCTCGTCATCTCCACGGGCTTCACCAAAGCGGGCAAGCAATCGACCATCGACAGGCCAGGGAAGTTTACCCCTGGCTTCGGCAAAAGCGCCGCCATACGACGCGCCGGCACTGGAAACCATGGCGCCGGGGGCTTTGACTGGTCGCTTTGGCGCGGGTTCATCATTATTTCGGCTGCTGCTGGCGGCACGCTGGCGCTGCTCTTCGGCTTCGCGGGCGGCAACCAGTGCTTTCTGACGCGCTTCCTCGGCTTCGCGAGCCTGACGGGCGAGGGTTTCCTCGATGGTCTTCAGCACCTTGGCCAGATCGGCCTGATCCTGCTGGCGCGCCTGGAGCTTCTGGTCCCGGGCCTTGTAATCCTGATTGATCTTGGAGAGTGCCTGCTGGCGTTCCTGGCGGACTTTGGCCAGTTCTTCGCTCTGGCTGTCCAGGTTGCTTTTCTGGACCAGCAATTGCGCCTGCTGCAGATCGATGTCTTTCTCGACACTGGCCAGCTGGCGCAGGGTTTCATTGAAATTATTCAACTGGGTCAGCCGGGCCTGGCTGATGTAGTCGTAATAGGTGAGGGTACGGGCGAATTTTTCGGGGTTCTGCTGGTTGAGCAGCAGTTTCAGGTATTCCTGACGGCCACTCTGATAGGCGGCACGGGCCTGGATGGCAATCAGGCGTTGCTGCTCAGCGCGAGCGGTGTTGAGTTTTTTTTTCTCACTGTCGAGCCGCTGGAGCTCGGTTTCGGTCTTTTTTAGTTCCTTTTGCAGGACCTCGACCTGCTTTTCCAGCTTACCCATTTCGGTTTCAGTGGCGCGAAGGTCCTTCTGGACGCCCGCTTTCTCTTCCTGGAGTTTGTTCAGGACTTTCTGCAGCTCGGCAACATCCTGGCGCGCAGCGTCGATCTGTTTTTGGGTTTGCGCACGCTCGTCATCGGCGAACGCCGGATTGAGCAGGCAAAGCAGGACAAGGGCAATCAAGGCGCGGAGCATGAGGGTGGGCGATACCGAGGAATTGTGAGAAAAAATGACAGGCCTAGTATGCCCGCCATACGGCACAAAAAAAACGCCCCGCAGCCACTGCTTTGGGGCCTGATACACAAAAAACCGGCATTTCCTGATGTCGAAATGCCGGTTCAGAGCCGCTTACTCCGCAACCAGAATCGAATGGCCGGTCATCTCTTGCGGCTTTTCCAGATCCATCAGTTGCAGCAGGGTCGGCGCGACATCGGCCAGAACCCCGTCTTCGCGGACTTTCAACGGACGCTTGCCGAAATAGATGAAAGGCACCGGCTCCGAGGTGTGCGCGGTGTGCGCCTGGCCTGTGGAGTCATCGGTCATCTGTTCGACGTTGCCGTGGTCGGCGGTAATCAGCGCTTCGCCGCCTACCTTTTCCAGGGCCTCGGTGATGCGGCCGACGCACAGGTCCAGGCATTCCACGGCCTTGATCGCCGCTTCCATCACGCCGCTATGACCCACCATGTCGCCGTTGGCATAGTTGACGACGATCACGTCATAACGCTGGTTTTCAATGGCGTCGACAATCTTGTCGGTCACTTCCGGAGCGCTCATTTCCGGCTGCAGGTCGTAGGTGGCGACCTTTGGCGACGGGATCAGAATGCGCTCTTCGCCCGGGAACGGTTCTTCGCGGCCACCGGAGAAGAAGAACGTCACGTGGGCGTATTTTTCGGTCTCGGCGATGCGCAGCTGGGTCTTGCCGTTGTCGGCCAGATACTGGCCCAGCACGTTCTTCAGGCTACCGGCAGCAAATGCCGATGGTGCAGGGATGCTGGCAGCGTATTGGGTCAGCATCACGTAGTTGACCTTCGGCTGACGGGCGCGCTCGAAGTCCTTGAAATCGTCTTCGACGAAAACCCGGGTCAGCTCACGGGCACGGTCGGCGCGGAAGTTCATGAAGACCACGGCATCGCCGTCTTCGACCTTGACCGGCTCGCCGATGCGGGTGGCTTTGACGAATTCGTCGTTCTCGTCACGGGCGTAGGCCGCTTCCAGCCCGGCAACGCCGGTTTCAGCCTGGAATTCTGCCGTGCTGTCGACAATCAGGTTGTAGGCGGTGGATACGCGGTCCCAGCGATTGTCGCGGTCCATGGCGAAGTAACGACCAATGATGGTCGCCGTACGGCCCTTGCCCAGGCGTGCGAAGGCTTCGTCCATAAGCTCGAGGGAGCCTTTGGCGCTGCGCGGCGGCGTATCGCGGCCATCGAGGAAAGCATGCAGGTAGATCTTGTCGGCGCCACGTTTTACTGCCAGTTCGGCCATGGCGACCAGATGATCCTGGTGGCTGTGAACGCCGCCATCGGACAGCAGGCCCAGGATATGAACGGCCTTGCCGGCTTCAACGGCCTTGTCCACGGCCTTGCAGATGGTCGGGTTCTCGAAGAACTCGCCGTCGCGAATGGCCTTGGTCACCCGAGTGAAGTCCTGATAAACCACACGCCCGGCACCCAGGTTCATATGGCCGACTTCGGAGTTGCCCATCTGCCCGTCCGGCAGGCCCACATCCATGCCCGAACCTGAAATCAGGCCGTGGGGCATGGTTTTGTAGAGACGATCCATGACTGGCATCTTGGCGGCCAGAATGGCGTTGCCTTCAGGGTTTTCGCTGTGTCCGAAGCCATCCAGGATGATAAGGACCAGAGGTTTTGGGGTGGCAGTCATAGAACCCACTCGAGGCTGGTTAAAGAAAGTACAAAAAAGATCCGCATTTTAGGGGCAAGTTCAAACCACGTCACTGCCGCACGGACTTTGGCGCACCTTGGGTGCTGTGTATACTGGCCGACATTTTAACGCCCTGGAACCTACTGATGGTTGCTCATCTGCTTGAATTCGCCACTAACCACTACCTGATCACCGGTGCTTTCTTCATTCTGCTGGCCCTGCTGATTGCCTATGAATTGAGCAAGGGCGGTCGCAGCCTGAGCACACGCGAGCTGACAGCTCTGGTCAACAGCGACCAGGGCGTGGTTATCGACGTGCGCTCCACCAAGGATTTCGCGACTGGCCATATCGTCGGCTCCCTGAATTTTCCGCAGGACAAAGTGCTCACCCGCACGTCTGAACTGCAAAAACACAAGGACAAGACGTTGATCATAGTCGATGCATTCGGGCAGCATGCAGGCAGCACAGCCCGCGAGCTTCTGAAGTCGGGTTTCAAGGCAGCCAAATTGTCTGGCGGTATTTCCAGCTGGCGCGCCGATAACTTGCCTTTGGTGAAATGAAATGCCTGAAGTCATCGTCTACTCCAGCGACTATTGCCCCTATTGCACACGCGCCAAGCAGTTGCTGCAAAGCAAGCGAGTTGCCTTCAACGAGATAAGAGTCGATGGCAAACCGCAGGTTCGCGCCGAAATGGTTGCGAAGGCTGGTCGCACCTCTGTACCGCAGATCTGGATCGGTTCCAGGCATGTCGGCGGCTGCGACGACCTCTTTGCCCTTGAGCGCGCAGGTAAGCTCGATCAGTGGCTTGAAAACTGAGTTCAACTTCACACCCTATTTTTCATAAGGATTCGACATGACCGAGCAATCGACCAACGGCGTTACCAACGAAGAAAACTCCCCTCAGTTTTCCTTGCAGCGTATTTATGTTCGCGACCTGTCGTTCGAAGCACCGAAAAGCCCGGCAATCTTCCGTCAGGAGTGGACTCCAAGCGTCAGCCTGGACCTCAACACCCGTCAGAAGCCGCTGGAAGGCGACTTCTACGAAGTGGTGCTGACCCTGTCTGTGACGGTGAATAACGGTGATGAAGTTGCCTTCATCGTTGAAGTCCAGCAAGCCGGTATCTTCCTGATCAAGGGCCTGGACGACGCTTCCCTGAGCCACACCCTGGGCGCGTTCTGCCCGAACCTGCTGTTCCCTTACGCTCGTGAAGCGATCGACAACCTGGTTGTTCGTGGCTCGTTCCCTGCGCTGATGCTGTCCCCGGTCAACTTCGACGCGCTGTACGCTCAAGAGCTGCAACGCATGCAGGAAGCCGGCGAAACGCCAACCGTGCAGTAAATAAAAAAAGCGCCTTCCGAGGCGCTTTTTTGTATGTGGTCTTGTCGCGAGCAAGCTCAGCCTTTGCCTTTGGTCCGCGTCATATGTGGCCCGCTGTTCTTCTCCAGATACTCGATGATCATGCCGGCCACGTCCTTGCTGGTCGTCACTTCGATACCTTCCAGCCCCGGCGACGAGTTCACTTCCATGACCAGCGGACCATGGTTGGAGCGCAGGATATCCACGCCCGCGACACTCAGGCCCATGACCTTGGCGGCGCGAAGGGCGGTCATGCGTTCCTGCGGGGTGATCTTGATCAGGCTGGCGCTGCCGCCACGGTGCAGGTTGGAGCGGAACTCGCCCGGCTTGGCTTGACGCTTCATCGACGCTATGACCTTGTCGCCGACCACGAAGCAGCGGATATCCGCGCCGCCCGCTTCCTTTATGTACTCCTGAACCATGATGTCCTGCTTGAGGCCCATGAATGCCTCGATCACCGACTCGGCGGCGGTCGCTGTTTCACACAGCACGACGCCTATGCCTTGAGTGCCTTCGAGCACCTTGATGACCAGTGGTGCGCCGTTGACCATCTGGATCAGGTCGGGAATATCATCCGGTGAGTGGGCAAAACCGGTGACCGGCAGGCCGATGCCACGGCGCGACAGCAATTGCAGCGAGCGCAGCTTGTCCCGGGAACGGGCAATGGCCACCGACTCATTGAGCGGGAACACGCCCATCATTTCGAACTGGCGCAACACCGCACAGCCATAGAACGTTACCGAAGCGCCGATGCGCGGGATGACCGCATCGAAGCCTTCCAGCGGCTTGCCGCGATAGTGGATCTGCGGCTTGTGGCTGGCGATGTTCATATAGGCGCGCAGGGTGTCGATCACCACCATCTCGTGGCCACGCTCGATACCAGCTTCGACCAGACGACGGGTGGAATACAGACGCGGATTACGCGAAAGCACAGCGATCTTCATGCAGCACCTGAGGAAGTAGAGGCCGGGAACACCGGCTTTTCTTGAACGTAAGTAATGCCCGGATTGACCACCAGCTGGCCGTCGATCAAGGCGTTTGAACCCAATAGCAGCCGATAGCGCATCGACTTGCGGCAGGCCAGGGTGAATTCCACCGGCCAGACGCGATCACCCAGGGCCAGCGTGGTGCGGATCACATAGCGAACCTGCGCCTGGCCATTGGAGCTTTTGATCGTTTTCATGGCGACCAGTTGGGCCTCGCATCGGCGATGACGCAACTGCACCACGGTGCCCAGATGGGCATTGAAACGAACCCATTTCTGGCCGTCGCGTTCAAACGGTTCGATCTCGGTGGCGTGCAGGCTTGAAGTGCTTGCGCCGGTATCGATTTTTGCCCGCAGGCCCGCTACCCCCAGATCGGGTAGCGCCACCCACTCACGCAGGCCGACAACTGTCAGATGATCGAATGTCTTCAACGCGATTCCATATGATTCAAGACGTCTTCCAGACACCAGGATCAACCTGGGCCAGTGCTTTGAACGCAGGCCTGGCGAACCAGTAGCCTTGCATCAGGAAAATTCCGCAGTCAGCGAGAAAGTCCCGTTCTTCGGCGTGTTCGATGCCTTCGGCGATCACTGTAACGCCCAACTCCGCACACATTGTGACAACACCACGAACGATAGCCTGACGTGCCCGATCACGGTGGATGTTGCGAATCAAATCCATGTCGAGTTTTATCAGATCGGGCTGGAAGTTCGCCAGAAGCGTCAGCCCGGCATGGCCGGCGCCGAAATCGTCGATGGCGGTCATGAAACCGAATTCGCGATATTCGCGCAAAATATTACTCAAATGGCCATCGTTATTTACATGCTCGGTTTCCAGCGTTTCGAATATGAGGTTCTCAAGCGGGAAGTTGTGCTGGCGAGCGGCTTCCAGGGTGGTGCGGATGCACAGCTCGGGACGGTACACGGCATTGGGCAGGAAGTTGATCGATAAACGCTCGGTCATTCCCAGTTGTGCCGCGCCTGCGATGGCCTTGGTGCGACAGCCCTGGTCGAAGCGGTAGCGGTTGGTGTCCGTGACCTTGTCGAGAACCGAATAGGCACCCTCGCCATTGGGGCCTCTGACCAGTGCTTCATGCGCAAATATCGACTGGTCGCGCAGGTCCACGATCGGCTGGTAGGCAAACTCGAACGAGAAGTCCAGTTCCGGGCTGCCGGTGCAGCCTTCACAGCCCTTTCTGGGGGCGGTCAATGAGGTCGGGAACTCTGTCATGTCGCTCTTCCATGCTGAGGTTGGGAACAAATTCGCACTGACCGGCTTTGACACGCAAGGATTGATTGCTTCATGTTCGACAGGGCGCAGGGAGTGTACGTAGACCGGCGACTGCATGCAGTCACTTTCTATAATGAATCCGATAGTTCTGACTGTTTCACGAGTGAGGAATTCACATGGCGAAAAAGACTGAAGAAGACGATGACAAGGTTCGTCTGGACAAATGGCTATGGGCGGCGCGTTTCTTCAAGACCCGTGCATTGGCCAAGGCGGCTATAGAAAGCGGCAAGGTGCATTGTCGTGGCGAGCGTTGCAAGCCAGGCAAGGAGCCTCATATCGGTGACGAGATTCTGGTGCGCACCGGTTTCGATGAGCGCACGGTCGTGGTTGAAGCGTTGTCCATCGTGCGACGTGGCGCGCCCGAGGCACAAACCCTGTATCGCGAAACACCCGACAGCATCGCAAAACGTGAACACGCAGCCGCACAACGCAAGGCGGGCAACCTGAGCGTGACCACCGACGGGCGACCGACCAAGAAGCAGCGTCGCCAGCTTTTCGAGTTTCACGGCAGCAATCACGGCGACTGAAACTGTGCGCCAGTAATCAGCACGAATCGCCATCCGGCTTGGAAGAGCGCTCCGTAGCCCATAAAATGTCCTGCAACGGTATGGCAGAGTGCATCCATGGATGCCTGACACTGCCATCAATTGTCATTCCTTCAGATACCTTCTTCTTATGCATGATTTACCGGACATCGACTTCACCCAGCGCTTCATCTTTGACGAAAGCGACGTTCGTGGAGAGCTGGTCGCGCTGGAGCGCAGTTACGCCGAAGTGCTTGCCAAGCACCCCTACCCGGAGCCGGTCGCGCAACTGCTCGGCGAGCTGATGGCCGCTGCTGCCTTGCTGGTAGGTACACTGAAATTCGACGGCCTGCTGATTCTGCAGGCGCGCTCCAGCGGCGCTGTGCCGCTGCTGATGGTCGAGTGCTCCAGCGAGCGGGAATTGCGCGGCATTGCCCGTTATGACGAATCCCTGATCGTTCCGGGCGCCGGCCTGCAAGACCTGATGCCTGAAGGTTCGCTGACCCTGACCGTGGACCCGAAGAAGGGCAAGCGTTATCAGGGCATCGTGGCTCTGGACGGCGTCGACCTGTCGGAAAGCCTCTCCAGCTACTTCGTGATGTCCGAGCAGCTTGGCACCCGCTTCTGGCTCAAGGCCGACGGACATCGCGCCCGTGGTCTATTGTTGCAACAGCTTCCCGTGGCACAGATCACCGACCCCGAAGAGCGCGACGCCAGTTGGGAACATGTCATCACCCTGGCCAGCACCCTGTCGGCCGAGGAATTGCTGGGCCTGGACAACCAGACCATCCTGCATCGCCTGTACCACGAAGACCCGGTTCGCCTGTTCGATATCCAGCCGATCTGCTTCCGGTGCAGTTGCTCGCGCGAGCGTTCCGCCAATGCGCTGGTCAGCCTGGGTCTGGAGGATGCGCAGCAACTGGTTCAGGAGCATGCAGGCGCGATCGAGATCGACTGCCAGTTCTGTAATGAGCGCTATTTGTTCGATGCCGCTGACGTCGCCCAGCTGTTTGCTGGCGGTGGTGTCGATTCTCCATCTGACACGCGCCACTAATCGCGAGAGAAACTGTCTCAGAACATCGTGTGGGCGGTTGTAATGCGGTTCTGACAGGAGGGTCCTACCATTTTTGGGCTTTTCTGGCATAATCCCGCCCACTTTTCCGCTGTAGTAGTGGTTGTTTTTTTACTACAAAACCGTTTGAAGCACTCGGCCACTGGCCGACGGGGACCCTGATGACGCAAGCAAACAACGCTGTGTACACCGATCTGAGCATCGACGAACTGGTCAAGGAAGCCCTTGCCCGTGGTGAAGGCGAGCTTTCCGACACCGGCGCACTGGTTGTGCAAACAGGCCATCGCACTGGCCGCTCGCCAGCCGATCGTTTCATCGTTGAAGAGCCGAGCACTCAGGACGCAATCGCCTGGGGCACGATCAACCGCAAGTTCCCGGCTGACAAATTCGATGCTCTGTGGGACCGCGTTGCGGCCTACCTGAGCGAGCGCGAGCGTTTCGTTTCCCACGTTCATGTAGGTTCCGATCCTGCGCACTACCTGCCAGTCAAGATGACCACCGAGACTGCATGGCACAACCTGTTTGGCCGTTGCCTGTTCATTAACCCTGAGCAGTACAACCCGGCCGAGAAGGACGAGTGGCAGATCCAGAACGCTCCATGGTTCGTCTGCGAACCAGAGCGCGACGGCACCAACTCCGATGGCACCGTCATCATCAACTTCGCCGCCAAGAAAGTGCTGATCGCTGGCATGCGCTACGCCGGCGAAATGAAGAAAGCCCTGTTCTCGGTACAGAACTTCCTGCTGCCAGCAGTCGACGTTCTGCCGATGCACTGTGCGGCCAACATGGGCGAAGAGGGCGACGTGACCCTGTTCTTCGGCCTGTCCGGCACTGGCAAGACCACCCTGTCCGCTGACGAAAGCCGCTACCTGATCGGCGACGACGAACACGGCTGGGGCGTGGGCGTTGTGTTCAACATCGAAGGCGGTTGCTATGCCAAGTGCATCGACCTGTCCGAGAAGAACGAGCCTGTGATCTGGAAAGCCATCCAGCACGGCGCCGTACTGGAAAACGTCGTTCTGGACCCGGTCACCAAGAAAGCCGACTACGCCGACGACAGCCTGACCCAGAACAGCCGCGCGGCCTACCCGCGTGAACTGATCGAAAAACGCGCACCGCTGAACCTGGGCGGCGAGCCAAACGCTGTGATCTTCCTGACCTGCGACCTGACCGGCGTACTGCCGCCTGTGTCGATCCTCAGCGAAGAACAGGCTGCCTACCACTTCCTGTCGGGTTACACCGCACTGGTTGGCTCCACCGAAATGGGTTCGGGCGCTGGCATCAAGTCCACCTTCTCCACCTGCTTCGGCGCACCGTTCTTCCCGCGTCCGGCTGGCGAATACGCCGAGCTGCTGATCAAGCGCATCCGCGGCTTCGGCTCCAAGGTCTACCTGGTCAACACCGGCTGGACCGGCGGCGGCTACGGCGTCGGCAAACGCTTCAACATCCCGACCACCCGTGGTGTGATTGCAGCCATCCAGAGCGGCGCGCTGATCGGCGCAGAAACCGAACACCTGGACACCATCAACCTCGACGTACCGAAGTCGGTACCGGGCGTTGAAACCGGCCTGCTGAACCCACGCAACACCTGGGCTGACAAAGCGGCTTACGACGAAGCCGCCAAAGGCCTGGCTGGTCTGTTCATCGAGAACTTCAAGAAGTTCGACGTGAGCGACGCCATCAAGGCTGCCGGTCCGAAGTTGTAATTCGGTTTAGCTGCACAGAGAACCGCCCTTCGGGGCGGTTTTTTATTTGGGTGAAGCGAGTGTCCGTGGGAGGGAGCGTGCTCGCGACTGGGCAATGAAAGTATTCACAGAATCACCGTAAACCGGTAGGCGTGGCTTCAGCCGCGAAGCCATCTTTCGGGTGCTGAAATGTGTGCTGAATTCACCGGCCTCGTCGCGAGCACGCTCCCTCCCACGGTGGGTTGGCTCAAAAAATGTGACGATTCCGAAAGACCCATCCGTATCTTCTGCGTGAAACTTCCCTGACAATCCAACCCGCTTGTGCCTGCCAGATCCGGGAACTAGGCTGCGTCCCGTCGCTGCAAAATCAGCGACCGGGTGTGAGAACCCGTTTGTTTGGGTAATGAGCAGTCAATTGTTCGTCGTCTTTCGGCGTGCTCTATGGCGGCTGTGTACGGGCAGACTTCGGTCTGGCCGGGTTACCCTGCACCGGTTTCTCACCCTGTACACAGCTGCCACCCTTTGTCGTGTGAGAACGACAAAAGCTGGCTCCCGTTCATCGCAGGGAGAAGTCCATGTTAAAAGTAACCCCCGATCCACCCATCAAACTCGAAGAAACCCTCCTGCGGGTTTCCGACCTCTTGCGCAGTGCCTCAGCCGCCGCCTATGAAACCGGTGACCAGCTCAGCGGCCAGAAGCGTGATCTGGCGTTTTCGGTGATCTATCTGGTGGAGATGGCCAATGCGCTGGTCGAGCGATCTCTGGAAAAGATTGAGGTTGGGGTCTGATGCGTTCGCGAATGAATTCGCTCCTACCGAACCGCCGAAAATTCGTAGGAGCGACTTCAGTCGCGAACCCCTTCAGCGCTCAAACCCCAGATCCTGCCTCAGAGCCTCGACGCAGAAGTCTACGAAGGCGCGTACTTTGGATGAGCCGCGACGGCCTTCCAGATAGACCACGTGTACGGGTTCCGGGGCGATTTCAAACGCTTCCAGCACGCATTCGATGCTCCCATCCTGCAGACACTCGCGTATCTGGTACGACGGCACCTGAGTCAGCCCCCAGTTCTGCATCATTGCGCTGATGGCTGCGTTGAAGGACGTCAGGTGCAGCCTTGAGCCGACGTCTACTGAGTGGTCGCGCCCATCGACCCGGAAAGCCCATTTGGGTGGGCGTTCGGAAGCGGATGTTGAAATGGTCGAATGTCGCCGCAGATCGTCCGGGTGTTGCGGTGTGCCATGTGCCGACAGATAGGCTGTGGATGCACAGACCATGCGCCGCACGCTGCCTACGGGGATAGCGGTCAGTGACGAATCGGGCAGGGCACCGATTCGTATGGCCACGTCGACGCCTTCATCCAGCATGTGGACGACTCGATCCACCAGGATGGCGCGGATGTCTACGGTGGGGTGCTGGTCAAGGAAGCGAGTCAGCACCGGCGTGACGTGCAACGCGCCAAACATCTGCGGTGCCGTGACCGTCAGCAGACCGCTGGGAGTCGTGTGGACACCTGCCGCTGCGCTTTGCGCTTCATCGAGGTCTGCAAGCAACCGACGGCAGTCTGTGGCAAAGCGTTGTCCTGCTTCCGTAAGGCGCAGGCTGCGGGTTGTGCGCACGACCAGCAGAACTCCCAGGCGGCTTTCCAGTTGAGCGATTGCACGAGTCACCGTGGCGGTAGAAAGACCGAAATGGCGAGCCACGCTGGCGAAGCTGGATTGCTCCGCCACAGCGGAGAAAAGGGTCATTTCCTGAATTCGGTCCATAGTTTTCCTGTCGGTATTGCAGTCTCTGCAACAGTGAATTGACGTACGTGGTCATTCTCTGCGAATTACGCAATGCCTAGTATGGACCTCAATTCCATTCTGTTGAGGTTTAACCATGAACCATTCCAACTCCCGGACGGGCAGTGACACGCTGGATGTCAGCCGGCGCAAAATCCTCATGGCATCGGCAGTGGGGGCTGCTTCGGCGCTTGTCGTTTCGGCGGCAGGTGCTGCCGGAGCTACCGCTCAAGGTTCTGCTTCCAGAAAAAGCGCTTTGCCCGTTGATGATGCCTTCCGTATTACGTTCAAAACACAAAAGGTTGGCGAGGTCGAGGTGTTCTATCGCGAAGCCGGCCCCAAGGATGCGCCGGTGTTGTTGCTGTTGCACGGCTTCCCGACATCCAGCCACATGTTCCGTAACCTGATGCCGTTGCTGGCAAGTCAGTACCGCGTGATCGCGCCAGACCTGCCAGGTTTCGGTAACACCAAAGCACCACCGCGCGGTCAGTTTGATTACACCTTTGAAAACCTCTACAAGGTAATCGAAGGCTTTACCCAGGCTCTGGATCTGAAGAAATACAGCCTCTACATTTTCGATTACGGCGCGCCCACAGGCCTGCGTCTTGCCGTCGCCAATCCTGAAAAAGTCACGGCCATCATCAGTCAGAACGGAAATGCCTACATGGAAGGCTTCAGCGATCAATGGGGGGCTTGGCAATCCTATTGGCGCGAACCGACGGCGGCCAATCGTGAGGCATGCCGTGCTTCGTTATCGCCGGAAACGATCCGTGACTGGCAATATGGAACGGGCTCCGATCCGAGAAAACTGTCACCGGACGGCTATAACCTGGACATCCTTTACATGGCGCGGCCGGGCGCGGAAGAGATTCAGCTCGATCTGATACTCGACTATCGTAGCAACGTGGCAGCCTATCCGGCATTTCAGCAGTATTTGCGCAAACACCAGCCGCCATTGCTGGCTGTCTGGGGCAAGCATGATCCGGCCTTTATCCCGCCAGGAGCCGAGGCGTATCGTAAGGATATTCCGACTGCCGAAGTTCATCTTCTGGACGCAGGACACTTCGCTCTGGAAACCCACGCTCCGGAGGTTGCCGGGTACATTCGCGATTTCCTTTCACGAAAGCTGAAAGCCTGACACGCCGCAATAACAGGGCTCACCCCAACGGATTGAACCCTTCACCTGCGCTGCAATAACGTTGCTGCGCAGCCTTGCTTGAGCCGGCATGGCTTCGGTCCCATTGCCGGCTCCAGCTTTTGCATTGCTCTCTGAAATACACCTTCGCGCCTTTTCGGCATTCGCGGTATTCGATCGAGCCTCTGGGCCAGTTGGTGCAGACGCTGCTGCCTTCAATGCGGTTGTCGGTGATGCTCCAGACCGCCCGGTAGGTGCGCTTTTTATCCCATTGGTTCACAGTCGCCCATTCGACGCTTTCCACGCTGGCGCGTCCGGCTTGTGGCGCTTGCTGGTCGGCCATGTATTGCGCCATGAACCTGTCGGACACCATGCCCTGGGCCTCATGGTTTTGGGTCGCCCGGGGGAATTGGCCAAAGCGGCAGGTTGCAACGGCTTCGTCGATGACATTGTCCGGGCCTATGCAATCGGCCAGCGGTTGAGGGCGTTGTGAGGTTTGAGCGGGCGCGGTAGAGGCAGTAGTCTGCGTGACCTTGTGAATCGGGGGCGAGGCGGAATTGTTCGCGATCAGCCGCAAGACACCGCTGTAATACAGTACGCCATAGCTGCTCAGGGCCATGAATATGAGCAAGGCCAACAGGTTGCGGTAGAACGTCGAAAAGTTCGATGGGTGGCGTCGCACGTAATGCGTCGCGTCTTCCTCATCGGCACTGAAGTGCTCGTATGAGTTGCGTTTGTCTTGCATGGCATCCATTCACTGAGTTGCGCGTCCCGTGCGCTGAGTCGAGAGCGTAAACGGGATGGATGCCGTTTGCCAGTGTTAGCTAACGTTCATTACATGAAACCGGTACAGGCAATGTGCCTGTATGCATGATTGCCTGCTTAGACTGCTTTAGTGTCCGATGCGCTGGCTGCACTGTTCTTCCCGCTATTGAAAATAGCCAGAGCCGAACTGTCGCCCGATGTCAGATTGGCCGCATAGTTACTTGGATATTGTGCTTTTTCTATCGGCGGCAGGTCGTTGTAATGCGCGAGCATTTCGATCAGCGTGTGGGTGCTCTTGCCGGTTTCGTTGTATTCATCTACGTATTTTTTTGCAATGGCCTGGCTCCATAGTTCCTCGCGGTCATAGTTTTCGGAGAAGGCTGCATTTCGTTCGTTGATGGTGTAATCACCGCTTTCATCGTAGATGATTAACCGCAACTGATCCTGGGACAAACTGGCAAAAGGGTTTGCGCCTGTACCGTTTTTGAATTGTGTCGCCTGTTTGGCTCTTTCCAGGAGTTCGGGATCATCGGTGTCCGGAACTTCGGCATCGTGAATTTCCCGATTCTCGTAGTATTCGGTGCCCGCAATTTTATAAATGATGCTGGTGGCCAGTTTTCCCAGCTCTTTGCTGCTCAGTGTCGAGTCGCGAGACTCTGCGCGAGCGGCACTGTCATTCAGCTGTTTGGCCAGTGTTGAGAGTGTTGCTGTATCCGTGTTTGCCGTGGTTGAAGACAGCTCTTTCGGGTTGACAGTGACAGGGGACACGGAAGCCGTTTTGGCGACGGTCTTGATCGTGTTGCTGGCAAGAAAAGCCGAGATGGAGTTGGTATCGATCATATGTGCTTCCTCGCAGCGTGGGCCCTATCCGTGGTTCTATCGTCATTGTGTCGGCCTGGGAGGCGCAAGCTTTAGTTTTTATCGCCGGCGCGTGTGCATCAGGCACTGATGCACACGTGTACAGCCTTATTTCATGGTGAATTCGGCAGACCAGGCGTAGGTGGACAGGTTGGTGACACCTGAGGTGGCTGTGCAGACGGCACCGCCGCTAGGCGTTGCTGTGCGGGTCCATCGTGGGACTTTCACGCCGCCCGTTGAAATGGCGTTGATGAAGGTCGTTGAAAATACACAGACCTTTGTTCCCATGGTGTAGCGAACGCTGGCATAGCCTGAGTCGGGCAAAGCGGTTTGCACAACATAGGTATTGGAGTCGCCAGCCTGGACCACTGGGCGGATCGAGTCTTTTGCATTCAACTGAGTCGATCTTTCATTGGTGGTGACGATCTTGTATTCAGCAGGCTCGGTTCCCAGGTTCTTGAATGTCACAGTAACCGGTGGACCCGCCTGTGCGGTTGCAGCGACAGCCATTGTGGCCAGTGCAAGAGAGGACAACAGCAGTTTTGAAAGTTTCATAGCAGTAAAGCTCCTTGAGTAAAAGTGTCAACTTCTTGTTGTAGGTGCGTATGAAAATAAAGCGATGGCCCGCCGTCATGCCGGGTTTTCATGGTGTTACAAGTATGGATGCAGAGGCGAGAAGAGTGCGGGGTAACCAGCGGGCAATAAAACATGCACATTTCCCTGTGCCGATACTGATATGAATACTCAGCATCACTCTATCCACGGCAGGGTTTGTATCATGGACAATACAAAAGCGGTAGCCGATAAAATAATTTTCTGAAGAAATAAAGTAATAAGTCTTTTTGTTTCAGAAGTGTTGCAGCGCCCTTCAAGAAAGTGAAGAGCGCCTGTTTTCAATGTCAGGTCACTGCATAAAACTTGCGTACATACACAGTACTCGTCCATTTGCACGGCGCGCCCTGGGCGACGAATACGGTATCGCCCGGCTTTACGCTCAGGGTCGGGCCGTTGTCCAGTTGCAGGTCCACGCTGCCTTCGATCAGGTGCATCAGTTCGTGGATCTTGTGCGGGCGTGCGAAGCGTTCGTAAGGGGTCGAGTCCCAGACGCCGATGCGCAAGGTACTGGCGGTATCTTCAAAGATGTTGTTGCTGCGACATTGCGGGGCTGTGCCGATCAGGATGCCGGCTTCCGGTGGCGATGACGGCGTGAGCGGGGCGTACCGCTCGATCAGGGTGATGCCGGGCTTGTCCGGGCCGCTCGCCTGGGTTGCGGCGCAAAAGGCCCAGATGCTGTGTGGTTGTGCCTCAATGTGCAGGTCGGTACCGCGCCCGATCACGGCGCTTTCTCCAGGGCTGACGGTGATGCTGGTTTGCCCCGAGCGCAAAGTGATTGCGCCACGGTGTACCACCAGCATTTCGGTGTAGGGGTAATGCTCCACGCTTAACGATTCGCCGAGGTTTACCAGGCCGGCAGCAATGCCCTGGTCATCGATGAAGGCGATGCGGCGCTGGATGGCGAACGGGTCGTTTGGGCTCAACGGGCCGGAGGTGAATTCGGTGTCGACAGGGGTGTTATCGGCATGGGCCAGCAACAAGGCGGTTGGGTGTGACATGTGCGCTGAATCTCCAGAAATCTAGCCGATGGCCTGAGTGATAAGGGCAAATTGACGAACGCCTCGGGACGGCTGCGGTACGGGACCCATGCTCATGCAGGTCACGCTGTCCACGCGCTTGAGGCCGGCTTCTTCCAGCCATTGCGGCAGGCCGCTGTCCACCGGGATATCGATGCGTACAAAGGCATAAGGCACCTTGGCAAGCAGTTGCTCGATCATGTGTTTGGCCTGCTCGACGTCTTCGGCAACCAGCGGGCCGATGCACAGGCCACGACCAAAAGGTCGCATGATGGCGAAAGCCTTGAGCTGGCCGTCACGCTCGATACCCACGGCATGTTCGACATTGTTGAGCACATCGCCCAGGGTGACGGTGCGATCCAGCCCGCTGCCGGCATTGGCCAGTTCCAGCACGCGCGGGTGGTCTGTATCGGTCAATGGGCGGCAGTGTTCGCCTGCTTTCAATGCTGTAGCGGACGGCACTTGCGCCTGGCCCTGACGCTGCTCGATCTCGCCAAAAGCGACGAAGCCCATCTTGGCGTACAGCGGCGCGCCTGCCAGCGTGGCATTAAGGACGGCGGTACGTGGCGCGACGCTGCCCACGGCCATTTCCATCAGCTTGCGGCCGATGCCTTTGCCTTGATAGTCGTCGCTGACAATCACCAGCCCGATGGTTGAAAAGTCGCCCTGATGGCAGGCAAAGGCGCTGCCGATCAGCCTGCCGTTATGGATCGCCACAAAGCCCTGGGCGACACGTTGCAGCATGGCCCAGTCTTCCAGCCGGTGCGGCCACTTCAGGTCAAGGGACAGGGTGTGGGCATGACCGACATCGTCGGCGGTCATGGGGCGATATTCATAGTCGATGCGTTGTTGAGCGAGCATGAGGTATCTCCGTGAAAAGCTATAAAAGTCTGCGGCAGGCTTGCTGTATCCCACCTGTGGGCAAGGGTGACAAGAGGGTTGCAAGCATTCGGCAGATTCAATAATCGCGAGCGCTCCAGACCGCAGTTACTTCTTAAACGGGGTAAAAGGTCGGCAGCAAATGCTTGCGGTTTTTTTCTAGCATGGACACCTCGCTTGTCATTGGCTGGAGTCCTTCATGGATAGCTTCGATCCTCGTGTTATTGCTGTGCGCAGCGCTCATTTCATTGCCGGCCAATACCGCGATGCGCAATCGGGTATGGCGGTGTCCCGTCCCTCCGATGGTCAGGTCTATGCAGAGCTGCCGATTGCCGATGCCGCGCTGGTGGACGAAGCCGTGAGCAATGCCTGGCAGGCGTTCAAGCGCAGCGACTGGGCCAGTCGTCCGCCTCGCGAACGTGCCCGGGTCATGCGTCGCTGGGCCGACCTGATCGAAGCCGATGGCGCGGTGTTGGGGCCTCTGGAAGCGGTGGGTTCTACACGTCCGCACAAGGATGTGTTGGCCTGGGACATTCCTTATGTGGCCGAAGGCATTCGTTTCTTCGCCGAGCTGGCGGACAAGCACGGCGGGGAAGTTGCAGCCACCCAGACGGATCGACTGGGCATGCAGATCGCCGAGCCTTACGGTGTGATCGCAGCCATCGCGCCGTGGAATTTCCCGTTGAGCATGGCTTCATGGAAGGTCGCGCCCGCGCTGGCGGCAGGTAATGCCGTGGTGCTCAAGCCTTCGGAACTGACACCGTTTTCGGCTTTGCGTTATGCCGAGCTGGCGGTGAAGGCCGGGATTCCTGCGGGCATCTTCAACGTGGTGCAGGGTGATGGCCGCACCACCGGCGATGGCCTGTGCCGGCATCCGCTTGTCTCGAAAGTGACCTTCACCGGATCGACGGCGACCGGGTCGAGCATCATGTCCACCTGCGCGCTGGTCGGCCCCAAGCCGGTAACGCTGGAGCTGGGCGGCAAAAGCCCGCAACTGGTGTTTGCCGATATTCCGGATATCGCCAAGACAGCCCGCACCGTTGCACTGGCCATTACCGGCAACGCCGGGCAGGTCTGTGTGTCGGGTTCGCGACTTATTATCGAGCGCTCGATCATGGCGCCTTTCGTCGAGCATCTGCAGGCGTACTTCAAGGAGCTGCGCCCCGGCCCGACCTGGTCGCCAGACAGCACGCTGACACCGATCATTTCTCGCCAGCAGGCCATGCGCATCGACAACATCGTGCAACGCTCCCGCGAGGCGGGTGCCGAGGTGTTGACCGGTGGCGGATTGTTCGAAGGCCTGGGCGGCGCCTATTACCAGCCCACTCTGCTGACAGGGCTGGACAACCGGAACCCGGCCGTTTGTGAAGAAGTCTTCGGGCCGGTGCTGACCATTCAGGCTTTCGATGACGAAGAGCAGGCCTTGAGTCTGGCCGAGCACGACACCTATGGGCTGGCAGCCGGGCTGCATACGGCGGACCTGAACCGTGCCCTGCGCCTGATCCGGCGCCTGGAAGCCGGGACGGTGTGGGTGAACCGTTATGGCCGCAGCAACGATTACATTCTGCCCACCGGAGGCTACAAGCGTTCCGGGATCGGCAAGGATCTGGGCAAGGAGGCGTTCGAGGCCAACCTGCGTTTCAAGAGTGTGCTGATCGATATCGGCTGATCTTTTCAAGGTCTGTCAGGCGGGCGCTTCCTCTAGTAGGAAGCGCCCGTTTTTTTTCGCGAATGAATTCGCTCCCACAAGGGCAGACGCGGGCCCAGTGGGAGCGAATTCATTCGCGAAGAACCCCAAACGCAGTTTCTGCGGCGCAAACCCCCGTGTTTGAGCGACAGCGCCCCGAAAAGGGTCATAAAAGCGCCTGAAACCGGGGTTTGCCCAAGGCTGGAGCGCCCCGCAAAGTCTGCTGAGCGCGCACCTTAAAACGGTGCTTTCTATCAAGCAGCCAGCACTTTTAACGCCATATGCTGATTTCACGGTGTTGTAATGAGGGTGTGCTTCAGCGTGCATCAACGATCGTTTCGACCGGGTTGATTGCGCGTCTTGCCATGACCTCAACGAACTTCAGGACCGCACAAAATGAGCTTTCTTCGACCAAAATTCATTACGTTCGACTGCTACGGCACCTTGACCAACTTCCACATGGGCACCATGACCCGCGAGCTGTTCGCCGACCGTGTACCTGTCGAGCAGATGGATCAGTTCGTGAAAGACTTTTCGGCCTATCGCCTGGATCAGGTCATGGGTGAGTGGATGCCGTATGACGAAATCCTGAAGGTTGCTCTGGCACGTACCTGCAAGCGCTGGAACGTTGAATACCGTGGCGAAGGCCAGCTTTATTACGACGCCGTTCCCACCTGGGGCCCGCATGCCGATGTGCCGGCCGGCCTGTCGAAAATTGCCGACAAGATCCCGCTGGTGATTTTCTCCAACGCCAGCGACAGCCAGATCATGTCCAACGTCGACAAGCTCGGCGCGCCTTTCTACAAGGTGTTCACTGCCGAACAGGCTCAGGTCTACAAGCCGCGTCTGGCAGCGTTCGAGTTCATGCTCGACAACCTCGGCTGTGGCCCGGAAGACATTTTGCATGTGTCTTCGAGTTTCCGTTACGACCTGTTTTCAGCCCATGACATGAAGATCAGGAACAAGGCATTTGTGGCCCGAGGACACGAACAGCCAGCCAACAGTTTCTATGAGTATCACCAGATCCCCGACATCGGCGGTCTGGCCGGGCTGGTCGGTCTGTAAAAGCGGCATGTTCAAGGTGCTTTCCATCAAGCGACAAGGAGAACGAGATGCACAGTGAGTCCTACTGGCTCGATACTGCTCCGGCCTTTACCGGTGCCTGCGAAGGTACTGTGGAAGGGCAGGCAGATGTGGTGATTGTCGGGGGCGGTTTTACCGGACTTGCGGCAGCTCGTGCCTTGGCCTTGAAAGGCGCCAGTGTTGTGGTTCTGGAGGCGGGCCGGGTGATCGGCGAAGCGTCCGGCCGCAATGGCGGGCAATGCAATACCGGCGTTGCCCAGGACTATGCCTCGTTGAGTCAGAGCCTGGGTGCCGGGCAGGCCCGCGAGTATTACAAGGCGTATGAAAGCGCGGTGCAGAGCGTTGTCGATGTGATCGAGCAGGAGAGCATCGCCTGTGACATCAAGCGCAACGGCAAGCTCAAGCTGGCCGCCAAGCCCGGTCATTACGAAGGGCTTGCCCGCACCTGCGAGCTGATCCGGCGTGAAGTGGATGCCGATGTCGAGTTGCTCTCGGCTCAGGATGTGCGCGCCGAGATCGATTCTGACGAGTTTCACGGCGGCCTGTTGCAGCGCAACGGCGTGCAGATTCATGTGGGGCGTTTTGGTCTGGGCCTGGCCGATGCGGCGGTGCGCCATGGCGCTCGCGTCTATCAGGACGCTCTGGTCAAGGACTGGAAAGCCAGCGGCAACGGCTTTGTGGTCAACACCTCCAAGGGTTCGATCCAGGCCGGGCAAGTGTTGCTGGCCACCGGCGCTTGCCAGCACGGCGGGCTGGGCTGGTATCGGCGCCGGATCGTTCCGGTGGGCAGTTTCGTGATCGCCACCGAAGTGCTGCCTCAGGAACTGATCAATCGTCTGTTCCCCAACCAGCGTGCCTATGTCACCAGCCGTTTGATCGGCAACTATTTCCGTCTTACGCCTGATAACCGTTTGCTGTTTGGCGGTCGTGCGCGCTTTGCCATGTCCAACAGCAGCTCTGATGCCAAGAGCGGCAAGGTGCTGCAGGCGGCCATGGTGCAGATGTTCCCGCAACTGGCCCACGTGAAGATCGATTACTGCTGGGGCGGGCTGGTGGACATGACCTCCGACCGTCTGCCCCGTGCAGGCGAGCATGACGGGGTTTTCTACTCGATGGGCTACAGCGGCCATGGCGTGCAGATGTCGGTGCACATGGGCCAGGTCATGGCCCAAGTCATGGAAGGCAAGGCACAGGCCAACCCCTGGCGCGACCTGAGCTGGCCAGCGATTCCCGGCCACTTTGGCAAACCGTGGTTCCTGCCGCTGGTGGGAGCGTATTACCGCTATCAGGACAGTCGCTACTGAGTTTTTGTTTCACCGTCGTCGCGTGTGCTTAAAGGACGCTCCGGTCAACCGTGAGCAACTCGGACATTCCCTTTTTCGACAGGTAGAACTGATATGGCTGACAAGAAAAATGATTCCCCGTTGATTTCCGGCCAGGACAGCCTGCGGGTTTTCGAGGGGCTCAATCGCGGTCTGTCGCGCCGCGATGCATTGCGCATGCTGGGCGTCGCCGGTGTCATGGCGGCAGGTTCCAGCAGCCTGTTCGGTGCGGCGGGGAAAGTGTTTGCCGATGACGACGCGGCACCCGTGAAAGGCAAGCCGGGCGGACGCATTCGTGTGGCAGGCATGTCCAGCTCCACGGCCGATACCCTCGACCCGGCCAAGGGTGCGCTGTCCACCGACTATGTTCGCCACTTCATGTTCTACAACGGCCTGACCCGTTTCGACAGCCATCTGGTACCGCATCCGGAGCTGGCTGAAAAGATCGAAAACAGCAACGCAACGGTGTGGACCATCACCTTGCGCAAGGACGTCACCTTCCACAACGGCAAGCCGCTGAGCGCCGCCGATGTGGTGTTCTCCCTGTCGCGCCACAAGGACCCTGTGACTGGCTCGAAAGTCATGCCGCTGATGGCGCAGTTTTCCGAGATCAAGGCGACCGGCCCGCTGGAAGTCCAGATCACCCTGAGTTCACCCAACGCCGAGCTGCCGTCGATCCTGGCGGTGTCGCATCTGTTGATCGTGCCCGAAGGCACTACCGATTTCAGCAAGGGCATCGGCACCGGCCCGTTCACGGTCAAGGAGTTCACGCCGGGCGTGCGTTCCGTCAGCGCCCGCAACCCGAACTACTGGAAACCCGGCCTGCCGTATCTGGACGAGATCGAGTTCATTGCCATCGGCGACGAGCCATCGCGGGTCAACGCCCTGCTGTCCGGCGACGTACACATGATCAACGAGGTCAACCCGCGCTCCACCACCCGCATTGCCGCCAGTGCCGGTCACCGTGTCGTGGATGCGCCGTCGGGCAACTACACCGATCTGATCATTCGCCAGGACCAGATGCCCGGCAAGAGCCCCGAATTCACCGAGGCCATGAAGTACCTGCTGGACCGCGAACAGGTCAAGTCGGCGGTCTTCCGTGGTTACGCACGGGTGGGTAACGATCATCCGATTGCGCCCGGTTCGCGTTACTTCAATGCCGACCTGCCGCAGCGTCAGTACGACCCGGAAAAAGCCAAATTCCTGCTCAAGAAAGCCGGGCTGGAAAAGATCACCATGCCAGTGGCGGCATCGCCGGCTGCAACCGGTTCGGTGGATATCGCCGTACTGCTGCAACAGTCGGCCAGACAGGCCGGGCTGACTCTCAACGTCAACCGTCTGCCCAGCGATGGCTACTGGTCCAACCACTGGATGAAACACCCGCTGAGCTTCGGCAACATCAACCCGCGCCCGAATGCCGACGTGATCTTCTCGCAGTTTTTCCAGTCATCCGCGCCGTGGAACGAGTCGGCCTGGAAGAACGACCAGTTCGATCAGTTGCTGATGCTGGCCCGTGGCGAAACCGACGACGAGAAGCGCGGCAAGATGTATGGCGACATGCAGGCGCTGGTCAGCCAGCACTGTGGCATCGGCATCCCGGTGTTCATCAGCAATATCGACGGCGTGGACAAGCGTATCCAGGGTTACTCCAGCAACCCGCTGGGTGGCTTCATGGGTTACATGTTCAGCGAGCAGGTGTGGCTGGACGCGTAACAACGGCTGTGGACTGATGCGGGAGCAGGCAGATGAATAGCAACACATTCTGGCTGATCGTCCAGCGCCTGGGCGCTGCGATCGTGACCTTGTTGATTGTTTCCGTGGTGGTGTTCGCCATCACGGCAGTGTTGCCCGGCGATGCGGCGCAAGCCGCCCTCGGGCAGTTCGCGACCCCTGAACAGGTTGCGGCCCTGCGCATCAAGCTGGGTCTGGATCAGCCGGGTGTGGTGCGTTACCTGCAATGGCTGATGAACCTGCTGGGCGGCAACATGGGTGAGTCGGTGTCCAACGCCATGCCGGTGACCGACCTGATCGCCGGGCGTTTCCCCAACACCCTGATGCTGGCGGCTACCACCGCGCTGGTGTCGGTGCCGGTTGCCCTGGCGCTGGGCATCGGCTCGGCCATGGGCCGTGGCGGTCGCCTGGACAGCGCCCTGAGTTTCATCACCCTGGCGCTGGTGGCGGTGCCCGAGTTTCTGGTGGCGACTCTGGCGGTACTGATCTTTGCCGTGAACCTGGGCTGGTTGTCGGCGTTGTCCTATGCCAGCGATGTCAGCTCGCCGCTGCAGTTCATCCGCACGTATGCCTTGCCGGTGATGACCCTGTGCTGCGTCATCGTCGCCCAGATGGCGCGCATGACCCGCGCTGCCGTCATTGACCAGCTCGACAGCCCGTACGTCGAGATGGCCCGGCTCAAGGGTGTGAGCCCGACGCGGATCGTGCTGCAACATGCCTTGCCCAACGCCATCGGGCCGATTGCCAATGCCGTTGCATTGAGCCTGTCCTACCTGCTGGGTGGCGTGGTGATTGTCGAAACCATCTTTAACTATCCCGGCATCGCCAGCCTCATGGTCGATGCCGTGACCAACCGGGACATGGCGCTGGTGCAAGCCTGCACCATGCTGTTCTGCTCGGCTTATCTGGGGTTGGTGTTGCTGGCCGACCTGTGTGCAATCCTTTCCAATCCGAGGCTGAGAACCCAATGAGAGATGTCATTGTGAAGTCGACGCCAGCCGCGCCGGACCTGGCGCTGGGCAAGATATCCCACGGGCCTTCCTGGCTGGGCCTGATCGGCGCGGCGATGTGTTTCCTGTGGCTGCTGGTCGCGTTGTTCGGCCCATGGCTGGCGCCGTATTCGGTGGGCGAAGTGGTTTCCGACAACGTGTTCGATGCCATCAGCGCCACGCACCTGTTCGGCACCGATTATCTGGGCCGTGACATGCTCAGCCGGGTGCTGGTCGGCGCGCGTTTCACCATCGGTCTGGCTTTGGTTGCCGCGATACTTGCCAGCGGTATCGGCACCTTCTTTGCGCTGATTTCAGTGGTCGCGCCCAAATGGCTGGACGAAGTCATCAGCCGTCTCATGGACGCCTTTATCTCGATCCCCAGCAAGATGCTTGCGCTGATCATGGTGTCGGCCTTCGGTTCGTCCATCACCCTGCTGATCTGCACAGCGGTACTGAGTTTCATGCCCGGCGCCTTTCGCATTGCGCGCAGTCTGGCAGTGAATATCGAGGCGCTGGAGTACGTGCAAGTGGCTCGCACCCGTGGAGAAAGCCGCCTCTACATCGCCTGCCACGAAATCCTGCCCAACATGCTCAACCCGGTGATGACCGACCTGGGCCTGCGCTTCGGTTTCATCGTGCTGCTGCTCAGTGGCATGAGCTTTCTGGGGCTGGGCGTACAGCCGCCGGATGCGGACCTGGGGTCGCTGGTGCGCGAGAACATCGGCGGGCTCAATCAGGGCGCTCCTGCCATCGTGATTCCGGCACTGGCCATCGGCACGCTGACCATCGGGGTCAATCTCTTCATCGACCGGCTGTCATCAAGCCGCAGTCGCCGCTCGGGAGGTCGATGAGATGAGTGAATTGATAAGGGTGCAAGACCTGCGAGTGGTTGCCAGCGGCGACCGTGGCGAAACCGAGATCGTCAAAGGCGTGAGTTTCGCGCTGGAAAAAGGTGAAGTGCTGGCGCTGATCGGTGAGTCCGGTTCCGGCAAGACCACCATCGCCCTGGCGCTGTTGGGCTATGCGCGACGCGGCTGCCGCTTGGCCAGCGGTGTGGTGCAGATTGGCGAACACGACATGCTCAGCCTGCCGGAAAGCCAATTGCAGGGTTTGCGTGGGAATCGGGTGTCCTACATCGCGCAAAGTGCTGCTGCCGCTTTCAATCCGGCCAAGCGGCTGATCGATCAGGTGATCGAAGGTGCGCTGATTCATGGGCTGGGCAACCGGGCGGTGCTGGAAGCCAAGGCCGTCGAGTTGTTCCGCGATCTGGCACTGCCCAACCCTGAGCAGATCGGCCAGCGTTATCCGCATCAGGTGTCGGGTGGTCAGTTGCAGCGGGTCATGGCGGCCATGGCGCTGATCAGCGACCCTTTGCTGGTGATCCTCGACGAGCCCACTACGGCGCTGGATGTGACCACTCAGATCGACGTGCTTCGCGCGTTCAAGCGCGTGGTGCGCGAGCGGGGCGCGACGGCGGTGTATGTCTCCCATGACCTGGCGGTCGTGGCGCAGATGGCTGATCAGATCGTGGTGCTCAACGGCGGGCAGATCATCGAGAAAAGCAGCACCACTGCGCTGCTCAAAGGCCCGGAAGAAGCGTATACCCGCAGTTTGCTGGCGGCAGCCCGCCCCGACGCAACCCTGAGCCCGGCCAGTGAGGTGGCCAAGGACAGCGTGCTGCTGACCATCAAGGGCATGACCGCCGGCTACGGCAAGAAGAACCTGCAAGGCATGCCGATGATTCGCGTGCTCGAAGACATCGACCTGACCATTCGCCGTGGCCAGGCCATCGGCGTGATCGGTGAGTCCGGTTCGGGCAAGTCGACCCTGGCGCGTGTGGTCGCCGGTTTGCTGGACCCGGCACGGGGCAGCCTGGTGTTCGATGGCGCCGAATTGTCCGGCACCCTTGCCGGGCGTACGCCAGACCAGTTCCGCCGTATCCAGATGGTGTTCCAGAATGCCGATACGGCACTCAACCCGATGCACAGCGTCAGCACCATCCTGGCCCGGCCTTTGAAAATGTACTTCGGCCTCAAGGGTCAGGCCTTGCGCCAGCGTATCGATGAGCTGATGGATCTGGTGCGTCTGCCCCGTGAGCTGGCCGAGCGCCGTCCCAACGAACTGTCCGGTGGCCAGAAACAGCGTATCAACCTGGCCCGCGCTCTGGCGGCCAAGCCGGACCTGATCCTCTGCGATGAAGTGACCTCGGCGCTGGATACCGTGGTCGGCGCAGCGATTCTTGAACTCTTGGGCGACTTGCGGCGCGAGTTGGGGGTTTCCTACTTGTTCATCAGCCATGACATCTCCACCGTGCGCGCCCTGTGCGACGACATTGTGGTGATGTACAGCGGCCACAAGGTCGAGGAGGGCAGTTGCGAATCCTTCAGCAAGGCGCCTTTCCATCCTTACACGGACTTGCTGGTGAGTTCGGTACCGGAGCTGCGTCAGGGCTGGCTGGAAGGTTGTTCTTCCAATTGCGGCAAGCTGCCGCCGACCAGCGCCCCTGCCCGTGATACCGAGCTGTGTACCTTTCTCAATCGCTGCCCGGTCCGTATCGAGGGCTTGTGCAACAAGACCACGCCGGGTCGCCGCCAGATTGGTGGGGGCAGCGAAATTCTTTGTCATCGTGAAAGCGCCGAACTGCAGGGCGCACAAGAGAACCTGAATAACGTGACCGTGGGAGCCTATGCATGAAAGGGCGTTTCGTAAGGTTGGGCGAGCGTGATCGGCCCTCTGTCAGCCTCAAAGTCGACGGTCTTTCCGTCGAAGCCTTGCAAGGCGACACCCTGATGGTCGCCTTGCTGACCCAGGGCGCAGCCTTGCGTCAGTCCGAATTCGATCCGGGGCGTCGTGCCGGTTTCTGCCTGATGGGCGCTTGCCAGGATTGCTGGGTATGGACCCGCAGCGGCGAGCGTCTGCGCGCCTGCTCCAATGAAGTCCGCGAGGGGCTTGATATCGTCACTACACAGCCGGAGGCGACATGGCCACTTCACGGTTAGGCGTTGCAGACCCCAAGGCTGCCAGGGTCGTCATCATCGGTGCCGGGCCTGCGGGCACCCGTTGTGCCGAGACGCTGCTGGCGGCGGGCCTCAAGCCGATTCTGATCGATGAAAACCGCCGTGACGGCGGACAGATCTACCGACGTCAGCCCGAAGGTTTCAAGCGTGACTATTCGGCGCTGTATGGCACTGAAGCGCCCAAGGCTCGTGCGCTGCATGAAAGCTTCGACCGCCTGCGCGCGCAGATCGACTATCGGCCCGACACTTTGGCCTGGAACCTGACCCCAGGCCAGTTGTGCTGTGTCAGCCAGGGGCTGCATACCGTGCAGGATTTCGATGCGCTGATTCTGTGTACCGGCGCCACTGACCGGTTGATGCCCATCAAGGGCTGGCAACTGGCGGGGACTTACAGCCTGGGCGGCGCGCAGATTGCCCTCAAGGCGCAGTCGGTATCCATTGGCAGCCAGGTCGTGTTCATGGGCAGCGGCCCGTTGCTGTATCTGGTTGCCAGCCAGTACGTGAAGGCAGGTGCCGACGTGGCGGCAGTGCTCGATACATCGCCCTTCAGCAAGCGAATCGGCGCACTGCCCAAACTGCTGGCGCGTCCGGGGTTGCTGCTCAACGGCATGAAACTGCTGGCTCAGCTTTATAGCGCCAAGGTGCCGGTACACATGGGCGTTCAGCCTGAACAGATTCTGGGTGATGAACAGCAAGGCGTCAGCGGCGTGCGGGTTCGTCTGGCCAATGGTTCGTCCCTGACGGTCGACTGCGATGCCCTGGCCCTTGGGTATCACCTGCGTCCCGAAACCCAACTGGCCGACCTTGCAGGTTGCCAGTTGCGTTTCGATAAGGATTCCGGCCAATGGCTGCTGGCTGTCGATGAAGAAGGCCGGACCTCGGTCAAAGGCGTCTACGCCGCTGGCGATGGGGCGAAGATTCGCGGTGCCGACGCTGCCGAGCAGGCTGGACGTCTGGCGGCCCTGGCCGTGTTGCAGGATCTGGATATACCGGTGGATCCGGGGCGTCAGGCCCAGGTGCGCAAGGACCTTGAGGTCATGGATCGTTTCCGTGTCGGGTTGACCGAAGCCTTTCCATGGCCCGCTGCCCAGGCCGCGGCCTTGCCTGACGATGCGATTGTCTGCCGCTGCGAAATGATCAGCGCGGGCGAACTGCGGGGCGTCATGCGTCAGAAAGGCGCCTGCGAGGTCAACCGCGCCAAGGCTTTCAGCCGGGTCGGCATGGGGCGCTGTCAGGGACGTTATTGCTCACAGGCGGGCGCTGAAGTGATTGCCGCCGCTGCGGGCGTGCCAGTCGAACAGGTCGGGCGGCAGCGCGGGCAGGCGCCGGTCAAACCCTTGTCCATGCTCACAGATGAGGTGGTGTCATGAAGCAGCCGAAAGTCGATGTGCTGATCATTGGTGGCGGGATCATGGGGTCGTCTTCGGCCTTCTTCCTGCGCCAGCGTGGCCAGTCGGTGACCTTGCTGGAGCGCGACATGATCGGCCAGTACGCCAGCGGCGTTAACTTTGGCAACGTCCGTCGTCAGGGCCGTTTTCTCGGTCAACTGGAGCTGGCTAACCGCTCGTGGGGTTTGTGGAAGCGCTTGCCGGAACTGATTGACGACGATCTGGAGTTCATTCCTTCAGGGCACATGCGGGTCTGCTACCGCGAAGATGAAATCCCGGAACTGGAAGCCTATGCCGCCGCGCCCGAAGCCCGGCAACTGGATCTGCAGGTCTACAGCGGCAAGGCGCTGCATGAGCGTTTCCCGTTTCTGGGGCCTGACGTGAAAGGCGGCTCCTACGCGCCTCACGATGGGCATGCCAACCCGCGTCTGGCCGCACCGGCCTTTGCCCGTGCCGCTATTCGGGCCGGCGCGCGGATCGAGGAGCGCACCGAGGTCGCCCACGTGCAAAAGGTCGGTGGCGAATTTGAAGTCACCACCACCGATGGCCGGATCTTCACTGCCGATAACCTGCTGATCACTGCAGGCGCCTGGGGCCAGAAACTGTCCGAGCAGTTCGGCGAGCCGGTTCCGCTGGATACCCACGGGCCGCAAATGGCGGTGACCGAACCTGTGCCTTACGCGCTGCCGACAGTGATCGGCGTCTATACCAAGATTGCCCACGAAGTGATCTATTTCCGGCAGATCCCGCGGGGCAACATCATCATTGGCGGTGGCTTTCGCAGCAAACCGGACATGATCAACCGGCGCGCCTATGTCGAGCCGCGCAGCATCATCAATCAGGTGCAGCAGATGCGCCGGTTGCTGCCCGGTGTGGGTAACCTGAACATCATCCGGGTGTGGAGCGGCATCGAAGGCTATACGCCGGATTCGTTGCCGGTCATGGGGCGTAGCGGCGCGGTGGACGGCCTGTTTTATGCCTTCGGCTTCTGCGGGCACGGCTTCCAGCTTGGCCCGGGCGTTGGGGATGTGATGGCCGAGCTGATCAGCACCGGTAGCACCACCACGTCCATCAGCCCTTTCGACATCCGTCGTTTCGCCATGGCCAACGAGCAAGCGAGTAAAGCCTCATGACGCCCCGTGCACTGGAAATTCTCAAGCGCCTGATTGCCTTCGATACGGTGTCGTCAGAGTCGAACATGGCGCTGATCGAATACGTTCGCGACCTGCTGGCGACCAAGGGCATCGAGTCGCTGATCGTCAAGGACGAAACCGGCAAGAAGGCCAACCTGTTTGCCAGCACCGGTCCACGGCAACAACCGGGTGTTTTGCTGTCCGGTCATACCGACGTGGTGCCCGCTGCCGGTCAGGCCTGGACCGTTCCGCCGTTTGAAGCGACGCTACGCGACGGGCGCATTTATGGCCGTGGCACCTGCGACATGAAGGGCTTCATTGCCCTGGCCATCGACGCCATGCTCGATGCGGCGGACATGACCCTCAGTCGGCCGCTGCAACTGGCGTTGTCCCACGATGAAGAGATTGGCTGCGTCGGCGTGCGGCGTTTGCTGGACGTGCTGCATCTGGCACCGTTACGACCCTTTCTGTGCGTGGTCGGTGAGCCGACCCTGATGCAGTTCGCCATCGGCCATAAGGGCAAAAGCTCCTACCGCACCTACTGCCGTGGCCAGGAAGCGCATTCCTCCCTGGCGCCTCGTGCGGTCAACGCGATTCATCTGGCCAGCGATTTCATTGCCGAGCTGCGCAAGAGCCAGGCACTGGTCGAGCAGCAGGGCGCGCGGGACGAAGGCTACGACATTCCTTACAGCACCGTGCATATCGGTCGTATCGACGGTGGCAAGGCGCTGAATATCGTGCCGAACCTCTGCACCCTGGAGTTCGAGTACCGCAATCTGCCGGGGGATGATCCCGATCTGCTGCTTGCGCAATTGCGTGAACGTGCCGAAGTGCTCGTGCGCGAGGCCCGGCAACTGTCTGGCGTGGCGGACATCGAAATTGAAATCATGAACGAGTACCCTGCGCTGGAAACACACCCCAGCGTCGAGGCCGTTCGCCTGTTGCATGCCTTCGCCGAGCCTGGGACGCAGCACATCAAGGTTTCCTATGGCACCGAAGGCGGCCTGTTCGCCGGGCGTCTCAATGTGCCAGTGGTGGTGTGTGGGCCGGGCTCCATCGAGCAGGCGCACAAGCCCGACGAGTTTATCGAGGTCAGCCAGATGACCGCAGGCGAGCGCTTCCTGCAGAGCCTGCTGGGTTCGTTGCGGCAGTAGAGGCTGCCGTGGGGCGGCGAATTTCAGCATCCGACGCTGCTGGTTCGCCGCTTTCAGCATCCTGGACTGTGGCGGCTGCTTAGACTGGCAGTCATCCCGGAACAGGACTCGATCATGCTCAAGAATCAGTTGAAAGACCCCAGCCTGCTGGTAGAACGCGCTTACGTCGATGGGCAGTGGATTATCGCCGATGACGGCGCAACCCTGACGGTGACTGACCCGGCGACGGGGGAAAGTCTGGCGCAGGTTCCGGCCCTGTCGGGCGCTGAGACTCGCCGTGCCATCGAAGCTGCCGAGCGTGCCTGGCCCGCCTGGCGCGCACGTCCCGCCGCCGAGCGTGCGTTGCTACTGGAGCGCTGGTGTCAGGCCATGCTCGACAATCTTGAAGATCTGGCGCTGATCATGACCCTTGAGCAGGGCAAGCCGCTCAATGAGTCCCGTGGTGAAATCCGTTACGGGGCCAGCTTCGTCAAATGGTTCGCCGAAGAGGCGCGCCGCTCTTATGGTGAAACCATCCCGACGCCCAGTGCCGACCGCCGTTTGATGACCCTCAAGCAACCCGTTGGCGTCTGCGCTGCGATCACACCCTGGAATTTCCCCAACGCGATGATCACCCGCAAATGCGCCCCGGCGTTGGCGGCGGGTTGCCCGATTATCGTCAAACCGTCTGACCTGACACCACTGTCGGCCTTGGCGCTGGCGGTGCTGGCCGAGCGCGCAGGTATTCCGGCGGGCGTGTTCAACGTCATTACCGGCCTGCCTACCGATATTGGTGAAGAGCTGACCGGCAACCCGGTGGTGCGCAAGATTTCCTTTACCGGTTCGACGGCTGTTGGCCGTCTGCTGATGCGCCAGAGCGCCGAGCACATCAAGCGCCTGAGCCTGGAACTGGGCGGTAATGCACCGTTTATCGTGTTCGACGATGCCGACCTGGAACAGGCCGTGGCCGGCATCATGCTCAGCAAATTCCGCAACGCCGGGCAGACCTGTGTCTGTGCCAACCGCATTCTGGTGCAAAACGGCATCTATGATCGTTTTGCTCAGCGGCTTGTAGAAGAGGTCGCCAGACTCAAGGTCGGCAACGGTCTGGAGGAGGGCGTCACCATTGGTCCGCTGATCAATACGGCGGCAGTGAACAAGGTCGCCCGACACATCGACGACGCCTTGAGCCAGGGCGCGAAGCTGCTGTACGGCGGTCTTCCGGATGGCGATAACCCGTTCGTGCAACCGACCGTGCTGGGTGATACCCATGCCGGGATGCTGCTTGCCAACGAAGAAACCTTCGGCCCGGTTGCCCCGCTGATGCGCTTCAGTGACGAAGCCGAAGCTCTGGCCCTGGCCAACGCAACGCCTTACGGGCTGGGCGCTTATTACTTCACCCAGGACCTGCGCCGCTCATGGCGTTTCGGTGAAGCGCTGGAGTTCGGTATGGTGGGGCTCAATACCGGGATCATCTCCATGGAAGTCGCACCCTTCGGCGGGATCAAACAGTCAGGCCTGGGCCGCGAAGGTTCGAGCTACGGGCTGGACGAGTATCTGGAAGTGAAGGCGTTTCATGTGGGTGGGCTGTAGGCCTGATCGCCAGCAAGCCGCCTCTCACAAAGTACCCCTATAGCTCAGAACATCGGTTGCAGTGCTTCTGATCGGTGGGCGATAGTGCGGCTCCATGGATTCAGGAGCGCCGTTACTCCCATGTTGAAAATTCTGGCCGTTGCCAATTACCGCTCGATCAATAGCCTGGTTGTGCCTTTGGGGCGGCTCAATCTTGTGACGGGCGATAATGGGAGCGGCAAGTCCAATCTCTACAAGGCTTTGCGGCTCTTGGCGGAGACGGCCCAGGGCGGCGTGGTGGAAGCCCTGGCCCATGAGGGCGGACTCGATTCGACCTGGTGGGCCGGTCCTGAAGTCATAAGCTCGCGCATGAAACGGGGTGAAGTGCCGCTGGAGGCGTCCGTGCGACGAGAGTCGAAACGGCTGCGCCTGGGGTTTGCCACCGAGGACTTCGGTTTCGCCATTTCCCTGGGATTGCCTGAGCCACTTCCTTACCCGACCGCGTTCATGCTGGACCCGGAGATCAAGCGGGAATGCATCTGGGCCGGGCCTTTATACCGACCGGCTTCCTTGCTGGTAGATCGCAAGGGGCCGATGATCCGGGCGCGTCAGGGCCGTGACTGGGAAATCCTGCAGCAACATGGGCAACCCTTCGACAGCCTGTTCGCGCAACTGGGCAGCCCGAGAAACTTTGCCGAAATCGCCGAAATACGTGGGCTCATAACGGGCTGGCGTTTCTACGACCATTTCCGCATCGACCGGGACGCGCCGGTTCGCCAGCCGCAACTGGGCACTCGCACGCCGGTGCTGAACCACGACGGGCGCAACCTGGCGGCGGCTTTGCAGACCATCATTGAAGTGGGCGAAGTGGAGGATCTGCATCAGGCGCTTGAGGATGCGTTTCCCGGCACCCGGCTGGAAATCGATGCAACGCCCGGAGGGTTGTTCAGCCTGCTCTTTCATCAGCACGGGCTGCTTCGCCCCCTGACGGCGGCCGAGCTTTCGGACGGAACACTGCGTTATCTGCTGCTCATGGCCGCACTGCTGACGCCGCGACCACCGTCGATGATGGTCTTGAACGAACCGGAAACCAGCCTGCATGTCGACCTGTTGCCGGCACTGGCGCGGCTGATCATCCGGGTTTCACAGCGCTGTCAGGTCTGGGTGGTGTCCCACTCAAGCATCCTGATCAGGGAGCTGAGCCGCCATGAAGACTGCCAGAAAATCGTCCTGCAAAAGACCCTTGGCCAGACAGAAGTACAAGGCCAGAGGCCTTTGGATGCACCTGCCTGGCATTGGCATGATTGAAAACAGGCACACACGCAAAGTGGGAGCGGATTCATCCGCGAAAGCATTATCACAACCGACAGATAAACATCGTTTGAAATACCGTTTTCGCGAATGAGCGGAGCGCCGCCCGATTCCTACTGATCAGTTGCTGATCGACAGAATGCTCGCCTGATACGCACCCACGAAGATGTCGAAATCCACGACTTCTTCGGTTTCTTCCAGTTCTGCCTGTTCCGCAATGGAGGTTTTGGCCAGGGCTTCGAACTGTGCCTGATCTTCTGCGCCCAGCGGGTGGCTGCGGAAGTATTCGGCATGTTTCTGGCTCTGGCGGAACGAGAAGGCGGTGAAGCCTTCTTCATTTGCCCGCATGCTGGCCAGCACTTGTGCCGACGGCGTCAGTGACGAGTCATCGACCTTGGCCTGTTGGGCTGCAATCGATTTGATGTGCTCGTCGCTGCTCTGGGCCTTGTCCAGCAACTGTGCCAAGGGCGTGATCTTCTCCAGAAGTTCGGTGGCCCAGGCTTTCAGTTCGATAGTCGAATGATTGCGCTGCAATGTCAGGCCTGGACGGCGGCCTTCCTTGACCACCGACAGGAAGTTGGAGCCTGCGTCGGAGCATTCGTGGCTTGCCAACTGTGGGCTTTCTTCAAGGGCGCAGAACAGGATGAAGGCGTCGATGAAGCGAGCCTGTTCCAGATTGATGCCGGTTGGCAGGAACGGGTTGATGTCCAGGCAACGCACTTCAACGTACTGCACACCACGAGCCACCAGCGCCTGGATGGGGCGTTCGCCCGAATAGGTCACGCGCTTTGGACGAATGTTGGAGTAGTACTCGTTTTCGATCTGCAACACGTTGGTGTTGAGCTGTATCCACTCGCCATTGCTGTCGTGGGTGCCGGTTTCCACATACGGCGCGTAAGGCGTTGCCACCGCTTTGCGCAGGCTGTCGGTGTAGCTCACCAGATCGTTGTAACACGGCGTCAGGTCGGCTTGTGCCTTGCTCTGATAACCCAGGTCGCTCATGCGCAGGCTGGTGGCATAAGGCAGATACAGCGTATCGGCGTCGAAATGCTCCAGCTGGTGAGCGCGGCCCCGCAGGAAACCGGCGTCCAGTGCCGGCGAAGCGCCGAACAGGTACATTAGCAGCCAGCTGTAGCGACGGAAGTTCCGGATCAGCGCAATGTAGGAATGCGACTGGTAATCCCGGGCGTCGCCGTCGAAGTCTTCGGTCTGCTTGAGCAGCGACCAGACGTCTTCCGGCAGCGAGAAGTTGTAATGAATCCCGGCAATGCACTGCATGGTCTTGCCATAACGCAGCGCCAGACCCTTGCGGTACACGTACTTGAGCTTGCCGATGTTCGAGGTGCCGTAATAGGCAATCGGAATATCTTCTTCGGCCGGCAGCGGGCACGGCATCGAAGGGCTCCAGAGGTATTCGTCGTTCAGCTTGCTGTAGGCGAAGCGATGAATCCGGTCGAGGCTGTCGAGGGTCTGTGCGGGGTCCGTCAGGGCCGGCGTGATGAACTCCAGCAGCGATTCGGAATAATCGGTGGTGATCAGTCCATTGGTCAGTGCTGCACCCAGGGATTGCGGGTGAGGCGTCTGTGCCAGACGTGCCTGGTCGGTAACGCGCAGGCATTCTCGCTCGATACCGTGCAGGCACTGCTCCAGCAGAGAGAGGTTGTTACGCTCGCCAAGAAGAGCCAGGCGGCGGTTGAGAAATTCGCTCAAGGTGGATTCCTTCACGCATCGGTCGCCCCAATATGGGGGTGGACAGAACGGTCTACAAGGGTGAAGAAAGGAACTGGCGTTGTCGCCTGGTCGGGTCTTTAACGCCTGCTCACGATCACGGCTCTTTGTCGTAGGACCAAAATGGGTCCGACACCACGCTAATGGTGCCGAAATTACCCCAAATCGGTTCTATAGAGCTAGCAAGTGATTGCTTCCATCACACTTTCGTAAATTTTAGATGACAGCGAAGGTGCCTTGCGCCTTGGCGACCAGTTTATCGTCCTGGACCACTTCGGCTTCGACGACCAGTGTGCGGCGTCCGGCGTGAAGTACCTTGGCGGTGCATAAAACCTCGCCTTCGGACACGCCGCGTACATAGTTGATCTTGCATTCGATGGTGACGCTGCGCTGGTCGAAGCCATGGGAACTGGAACAGGCCAGCCCCATGCTGATATCCACCAGACTGAAGATCGCCCCGCCGTGCATCACGTTGCCACGGTTGCGCAGATGCGCCTCCAGAGGCAGCGCGACTTCGGCAACGCCTTCATCAAGACGCCGCAGCTCGCAGCCGAGCATCTTGAAGTAGGCGCTGTGGGTCAGGTCTTCTGGAATATCCATCAACGCTTCTTCAACTGTTTGGCATTGGCGAACAGCGAAGCCATGGCGTTATTGGCCGGAGCCGCGGTGGTGGTTTCCTTGCGTGGTGCGCTGCCTTGCTGGCGCGGGGCGGAACCCGGACGCGGGCCACGGGCACCGTCGATCTTCTCGCCAGGAGTGTCGCTCATGCGCATCGACAGGCCTACGCGCTTGCGCGGGATGTCGACTTCCATGACCTTGACCTTCACCACGTCGCCAGCCTTCACCGCTTCACGCGGGTCCTTGATGAACTTCTCGGACAGCGCCGAGATATGCACCAGACCGTCCTGATGCACGCCGATATCGACGAAGGCACCGAAGTTGGTGACGTTGGTGACCACGCCTTCGAGGATCATGCCCAGTTGCAGGTCCTTGAGGTCCTCGACGCCATCCTGGAACTCGGCGGTCTTGAACTCCGGACGCGGGTCGCGGCCCGGCTTTTCCAGCTCTTGCAGAATGTCGGTGACCGTTGGCAGACCGAAGGTTTCGTCGGTGAACTTCTTCGGGTCCAGACGCTTGAGGAAGCTGGCATCGCCGATCAGCGAACGAATGTCACGGTCGGTTTCAGCCGCAATGCGTTGTACCAGCGGGTAGGCTTCCGGGTGAACGGCAGACGAATCCAGCGGGTTTTCGCCATTCATGACGCGCAGGAAGCCGGCAGCCTGTTCGTAGGTCTTTTCACCCAGACGGCTGACTTTTTTCAGCGCGGCACGGGTCTTGAAAGCACCGTTCGCATCGCGGTGGGCAACGATGTTCTGCGCCAGCGTGGTGTTCAGGCCGGAAATACGCGCCAGCAAGGCCACCGAAGCCGTGTTCACGTCGACGCCGACGGCGTTCACGCAGTCTTCGACCACTGCATCCAGGCCACGGGCCAGTTTCAGTTGCGAGACGTCGTGCTGGTACTGGCCGACGCCGATGGACTTCGGATCGATCTTCACCAGTTCGGCCAGCGGGTCCTGCAGGCGACGGGCAATGGAGACGGCACCACGGATCGACACGTCCAGGTCCGGGAACTCCTTGGCGGCCAGCTCGGAAGCCGAGTACACCGAAGCGCCGGCCTCGGACACCATGACCTTGGTCATTTTCAGTGCTGGATATTTTTTGATCAGTTCAGCGGCCAGCTTGTCGGTTTCGCGGCTGGCGGTGCCGTTGCCGATGGCGATCAGGTCTACCGAGTGCTTGGCGCAGAGTGCGGCCAGTACGGCGATGGTCTGATCCCACTGGTTTTTAGGCACGTGAGGGTAAACGGTGGCGTAGTCGAGCAGCTTGCCCGTGGCATCGACCACCGCAACCTTGCAGCCGGTGCGCAGGCCCGGGTCAAGGCCCAGCGTGGCACGCGGGCCGGCCGGAGCAGCCAGCAGCAGATCGTGCAGGTTGTGGGCGAATACGTTGATCGCTTCGGTTTCCGCCTTGTCGCGCAGTTCGCCCAGCAGGTCGGTTTCCAGATGGCTGTAGAGCTTGACCTTCCAGGTCCAGCGCACGACTTCGGCCAGCCACTTGTCGGCCGGGCGGTTCTGGTTCTGCAGGCCGAAGCGCTCGCCGATCATCAGCTCGCACGGGTGCAGGGTGCCCGGCAGTTCTTCGCCGACTTTCAGCGCCGAGCTGAGGAAGCCTTCGTTACGGCCACGGAAAATCGCCAGGGCGCGGTGCGACGGCATGCTCTTGAGCGGTTCGTCGTGCTCGAAGTAGTCGCGGAACTTGGCGCCTTCCTCTTCCTTGCCAGGCACTACGCGGGCGCTGATCACGGCTTCCTGCATCAGGAAGCTGCGCAGTTTGTCCAGCAGGGTGGCGTCTTCGGCGAAGCGCTCCATGAGGATGTACTTGGCGCCTTCCAGCGCAGCCTTCACGTCGGCCACGCCTTTTTCGGCGTCGACAAAGCGTGCGGCTTCGGTTTCCGGAGTCAGGGACGGATCGTTGAACAGACCGTCCGCCAGCTCGCCCAGGCCCGCTTCAAGTGCGATCTGGCCTTTGGTGCGGCGCTTCTGCTTATAGGGCAGGTACAAGTCTTCGAGGCGGGTCTTGGTGTCGGCAAGGTTGATGTCGCGGGCCAGTTCCGGGGTCAGCTTGCCTTGCTCTTCGATGCTGGCCAGGATGCTGACGCGACGCTCGTTGAGCTCGCGCAGGTAACGCAGGCGCTCTTCCAGATGGCGCAGTTGCGTGTCATCAAGGCTACCGGTCACTTCCTTGCGGTAGCGTGAAATGAAAGGCACGGTCGAGCCTTCATCCAATAGTGCTACGGCCGCTGCGACCTGTTGAGGGCGCACGCCCAGTTCTTCGGCGATGCGGCTGTTGATGCTGTCCATAAGACCACCTGGAGTTGTGAGCAAAAAACTGGATTCTGTACAAAAAACTGTCTTGCCTGCCCGTCGCTCGCCAGTCTTGTCACAATACCGGCGAACCGCCATAGTCGGGCACTGCCCGACTTTGAGGGCCGCGCAGTATACCCGCCCAGGTCCAATTATGGGATTGGCCGGATAATGCGAGCGGTTTTGCTCATGTAGAAGCACTCATTTATGTAGGCTCCAGTAAAATCTGCTAACAATGCACACGGTGCGCATCACCGCAGCTACGCCATAATGCGCCCCGAGATCAAAGGAGCATCCGATGAGCAGCACTGCACAAAATGCTGAAGGCGAAAAAATCCTGATCGTCGATGACGATCCGGGGTTGAGCAGCCTGTTAGAGCGCTTTTTCACCAGTAAGGGCTATCGTGCCCGTGCGGTGGCGAACGTCGAACAAATGGACCGTTTACTGTCCCGCGAGGTTTTCAACCTTGTGGTTCTGGACTTGATGTTGCCCGGAGAAGACGGCCTGTCTGCTTGCCGCCGTTTGCGTGCAGCCAACAATCAGGTGCCGATCATCATGCTCACTGCCAAGGGCGATGAGCAGAGCCGTATCAAGGGGCTGGAGCTGGGCGCAGACGATTATCTGGCCAAGCCTTTCAACCCGGACGAACTGATGGCCCGCGTCAAGGCCGTCCTGCGTCGTCAGGCCGCGCCGGTGCCCGGTGCGCCCGGCAGCGAAGACGAGTCGGTCAGCTTCGGTGACTACGTATTGTCCCTGGCGACCCGCGAACTCAAGCGTGGCGATGAAGTACACATGCTCACTACCGGTGAGTTTGCGGTTCTCAAGGCGCTGGTCATGCATGCTCGCGAGCCGCTGACCCGCGACAAGCTGATGAACCTGGCCCGTGGCCGCGAGTGGGATGCTCTGGAGCGCTCCATCGACGTGCAGATTTCCCGTCTGCGTCGCCTGATCGAGCCCGATCCGTCCAAGCCGCGTTATATCCAGACAGTCTGGGGCGTGGGTTATGTGTTCGTTCCGGATGGAGCCGGGAACCGCTGACAGGTCACTGACCAGCGCAGAGCACCGAAGTCCTTGCCACTTGCGTCGATAGCCTGAACGGGTTATCGACGTTTTGGTTTTCGCGTTCGTACCATGGACTGGAACACGATCGGCAAATTTGCGAGCCTGGCTCGCCCTGCAAAGTGTATAGCTGCAGTTATGAAGACTCCGCTCTGGTTTCCGCAAAGCTTTTTCTCCCGCACCCTCTGGCTGGTGCTCATTGTCGTGCTGTTTTCCAAGGCGCTGACGCTCGTCTATCTGCTCATGAACGAAGACGTACTGGTCGACAGGCAGTACAGCCATGGCGTCGCCTTGACCTTGCGCGCCTATTGGGCCGCGAATGAAAACGACCGTGAAGCGATTGCCGAAGCTGCCGGCCTGATTCGTGTGGTTGGTGGCGGCGTACCTGAAGGCGAGCAGCATTGGCCTTATAGCGAAATCTATCAGCGCCAGATGCAGGCAGAGCTTGGGGCCGATACCGAAGTGCGTTTGCGGGTTCATGCACCTCCTGCTCTCTGGGTTCGGGCGCCGAGCCTCGGGGATGGCTGGCTGAAAGTGCCGCTTTATCCGCATCCGCTTCGTGGCCAGAAGATCTGGAACGTGCTGGGCTGGTTCCTGGCCATTGGCCTGTTGTCCACCGCATCAGCCTGGATTTTCGTGCGGCAGCTCAACCAGCCGCTCAAGCGTCTGGTTTTCGCCGCCCGCCAGTTGGGGCAGGGCCGCAGTGTGCGGTTGCCGGTCAGCGATACGCCCAGTGAAATGACCGAGGTTTATCGCGCCTTCAACCAGATGGCCGAAGACGTCGAACAGGCCGGACAGGAGCGTGAGCTTATGCTGGCGGGGGTTTCCCATGACCTGCGCACCCCGTTGACCCGGTTGCGTCTGTCACTGGAACTGATGAGCGACGAGAACGAGTTCACCGAAGGCATGGTGCGGGACATCGAGGACATGGACGCCATTCTCGACCAGTTCCTGGCCTTTATCCGCGATGGTCGCGACGAAGAAATCGAAGAGGTCGACCTCAGTGATCTGGTGCTTGAAGTGGTCGCGCCGTTCAATCATCCGGATGAACATATCCGTCTGTGTCTTGAGCCGATTCCGCCTTTCCCGCTGCGCCGGGTATCCATGAAACGCCTGCTGACCAACCTTATCGGCAATGCCATGCACCACGCTGGAAACGGTATCGAGGTCGCGGCCTATGTATCCGGCGATACCAACGCTCCTTATGTCGTGCTGAGTGTGCTGGACCGTGGAGCCGGTATCGACCCTTCCGAGCTGGACATCATTTTCAACCCGTTCATCCGTGGCGACCGCGCCCGTAGCGGCAAAGGCACGGGCCTCGGGCTGGCCATCGTCAAGCGGATTGCCGCCATGCATGGCGGCAATGTCGAGTTGAGAAACCGTTCAGGTGGCGGGCTGGAAGCAAGAGTGCGCTTGCCGCTGGGCTTGATGCTGCCAAGGGATGCTGTCTGACCTGAGATGGAGTGCTGCTGCAGGAGCGAATTCATTCGCGAGAGGCCTGTACATCCGAAGAAAATGTATCGGCCTCAATGACGTCTCGCGAGTGAATTCGCTACCTGCCGGTAAGAGTTCTCAGGCAAATCCGTGCTGGCGCCAGGCCTCATAAACGGCGACGGCAACGGTGTTGGACAGGTTCAGGCTGCGGCAGCCTTCGCGCATGGGGAGGCGCAATCTTTGCTCGGTGCTCAGCGAGTCGAGAATATCGGCTGGCAGGCCTCGGCTTTCCGGGCCGAACAGAAAGGCATCACCCTTCTCGAAGCTGACGTCGTGGAACGGGCGAGAGCCTTTGGTCGTAAAGGCGAACAGCCGCGGGTTGCCGATCTGTTCCAGGCACGTGGGCAGGTCGGCATGGGTTTGCAGCGTGGCATACTCGTGATAATCGAGCCCGGCCCTGCGCAGGCGCTTGTCGTCCAGCTCAAAGCCCAGGGGCTCGATCAAATGCAGGGTGCAGCCACTGTTGGCGCATAGCCTGATCACATTGCCGGTATTCGGCGGAATTTCTGGTTGAAAAAGGATGACGTGAAACATGCACGGCTCCGAACGAAAGGACGGGATGCATTCTACCCCCGAAGAGGACCCCAGGCCGAAGCTCTGGCCAAGAGTTCTTGGTTCGATGGCAATTGTCGGCTTTACCATCGGGATGATCATCGGTCGTCTGCAGCAACCCGCGCCTCTGGAACTGGAGCAGATCGAGGAGTTGCCCACAGGTCTGGCGCTCTGGTTCAACGAACAGCCGCAGGTTCAGGGCGATCATGTCGACGGGACGGTTGTCCTGCGTTTCGAGTCCTGGGGACGGCCATGGAATGGTCAGTTGCGCATCGACAACAAGGTTGCGCGCTGGAAGCTGGAGCGAAACGGGAAGGAGTTGGTACTGACGCTGCTGGCGGCCCGTCCTCTGCATGGCGACTGGCGCGCTGCAGAAGTGGACGGGCGCTGGAGACTTGAGGTCAGTCTCCGGGAGGAATAAAAGAGGGGAATCCCCGGCCTGCCTGTACCAAGGTCCCCAAAACTGGTGATGTATAACCTAATGCAGGGCGCGTGCCAGTTTTGAGAATTCTTTTGTACTGTCCTTGTTTTCTGCCTCAAACCCTTGTGCGAAAGGGCTTTTGAGGACGTGCAGAACGCTTTTCGATTCAGGCGAGGGTTTTTTCTCGGCAATATTCCGGTTTCAATAAGGCACCAAAATGGTGCCTTGTATGAGGTTTGTGCGCTAATTGCGGCGTTCTTCAGTGATTCTGGCCATGCCAGGGCACCAGCTTGCGTTGCAGCGCCCGCAGGCCCAGTTCCATCGCAAACGCGATCACGGCAATCACCAGAATCCCCAGGATCACAATATCCGTCACCAGAAACTGCGCGGCCGACTGCACCATGAAGCCAAGCCCGCTGGTGGCTGCAATAAGTTCGGCCGCCACCAGTGTCGACCATCCCACACCGAGCCCGATTCGTATGCCGGTCAGAATGTCCGGCAAGGCGCTGGGCAGGATCACATGGCGGATCAGTTGCCAGCGGGTGGCGCCCAGGGATTGCGCGGCCCGCAGCCTGGTCGGGTCCACGGTGCGTACGCCGGTTGCCGTGGCAATGGCGATGGGCGCGAAAATCGCCAGATAGATCAACAGCACCTTGGAGAATTCGCCGATGCCGCACCAGATCACGATCAAGGGCAGATAAGCCAGCGGCGGAATGGGCCGATAGAACTCGATCAGCGGGTCGAAAATGCCTCGGGCGATACGGTTATGGCCAATGGCGATACCCACCGGAATGGCGCTGAGGATCGCGGCCCCCAATGCCAGGCCGATACGTTGCAGGCTGGCGCCCAGGTGCTGCCAGAGGTTTGAGTCCATATAGCCGGTGGTCAGCAGCAGCCAGCCTTTCTGCAGAACGTCTGAGGGCGGTGGCAGAAACAGCGGTTCGATCCACTGCGCAGCGGTCACCACCCACCACAGGCCCAACAGGACCGACAGCGTCAGGACACTGATGGTGCGGGTGCTCAGCTTCAATTGCAGCGGAGCACGGGCAGTTTTCCCTTTGGCTGTCTTGGCCTGGGTCTGTAATTCATAGCTGCTCATGCGCGCTGCTCCCGTGTGAGGTTGCGCTGGGAAAAGACGCTGGCCAGTACGTGTTCGCGGGTTTCGATAAAGCGTGGATCGGACTTGATCGCCCGTGCCGACTCACCGGCGCTGTAGCGTTGCCCGAAGTCCAGTTGCAGGCGTTCGGCAATATGGCCGGGATTGGGGGCCAGCAGGATCAGGTCGGTTGCCAGGAAGACGGCTTCTTCGATGTCGTGGGTAATCAGGAACACCGGTTTGGCGGTGCGTCTCCAGACTTGCAGCAACAGTTCCTGCATCTGTTCGCGGGTGAAGGCATCGAGGGCGCCGAAGGGTTCGTCCATCAGCAGCACCCGAGGGTTGGCCGCCAGCGCTCGGGCCAGGCCGACACGCTGTTTCTGTCCGCCCGACAGTTGCCAGATTCGGCGCTGCTCGAAACCGGCCAGGTCTACCAGCGCCAGCATTTCCCGGGCTTTCGCTTCGCGTTCTGCCCGAGAAACGCCTGCCAGTTCCAGGCCGAAGGCCACATTGGCCAGCACATCCTGCCAAGGCAGCAGCGCATCGTCCTGAAACACCACGCCACGCTCTGCACTCGGGCCTTCAACAGCAATGCCGTCGAGGGTGATACGCCCGGCGCTTGGCTGGACGAAGCCCGCAATCAGATTGAGCAATGAGGTTTTGCCACTGCCGGAAGGGCCAAGGGCGACCAGCAGTTGCTGCGGCCCCAGTCTCAGGTTGATATCCGCCAGCACAGGCTCTGCCGCGCCGGGGTACTGTGCGCTTATACGCTTCAGTTGCAATAGAGCCATGGCTGTTGCCTCATTCTCGATCAGGTGGGTTATTGGGGAATGAACTTGGCGCTGGTGTAGGCCGAGTAATCAGGCAGTACCGCATCGACCTTGCCCTGTTCCTTCAGGAAGGCAGCGGTCTTGGTGATGGCCTCGATGGTTGGTGCGCTCAACAGGGCTTTCTGGTCGGCGGCCAATGGATAGACGTTACCTTCCAGTAGCGCCGGAATATCGGCCGTCTTCGCACCGGACAGCTTGCTCAGTTTTTCGATATTGCCGGTATTGGCGATCCAGGCATTCGGGTCCTGACGGTAGCTGGCGTAGGCATCGAGGGTCACCTTGGCGAAGGCGCTGACCAGTTGCGGGTTCTTGGCCGCGAAGTCCTTGCGCACGATCCAGGCGTCAAAGGTCGGCGCACCGACCTTGGCCAGTTCGCCGGAGGTGATCAGTACCTTGCCGGTTTCCTTGGCAACGCCCAGTGCCGGGTCCCAGACGTAAGTCGCGTCGATATCCCCACGTTTCCAGGCAGCGGCAATGGCGGGTGGCGCCAGGTTCAGGATGGTGACCTTGGCCGGGTCGATGTTCCAGTGCTTGAGCGCTGCCAGCAGGCTGTAGTGGCCTGTGGAAACGAACGGCACGGCGACTTTCTTGCCGATCAGGTCTTGTGGCGTATTGATGCCCGAGCCATTGCGGGCCACCAGCGCTTCCGCCGCGCCGATCTGGGTGGCGATCAGGAAGGTTTCAACCGGCAGTTTGCGAGTGGCTGCGGCGGTCAGGGGGCTTGAACCGAGATAGCCGATCTGTACATCGCCCGACGCGATGGCGGTGATGACGTCTGCACCGTTCTCGAACTTGCGCCATTCGATCTTCGAGTTGGTGGCTTTCTCATAGGCGTTATCTGCCTGAGCGACCTTGGCGGGATCGACGGTGGTCTGGTAAGCCACAGTGAAGTCGGCAGCCTGGGTGAGGAAAGACGCGCCTGTCAGAGACAAGGCCGCCAAAAGGCGCAGGGAGAAGTGCAGTTTCATGGTGAAGCTCCGAATCAGGCGGGCCGGGTACTGGCTGATTGCGGAGCGTAAATGATCTAAGAATTTAGAAATAAATAACTTTTTTGAATTAGCTTATGAGCCGAAAACGAGACTGTTCCCGAGTCGTAGGAGCGAATTCATTCGCGAAATGCATCGCGAATAAATTCGCTCCTACGCAGGCGGCGATCTTTTACACAGATTGCGCATTACGGCTTCAAGGCTTCCACACCTGCACATCCTTGGCGTCCACGGCCTTGGGCAGCAGCCCCGCTGCCAGGAATGCATCGGCAATGCTCTGTTGCTCATCGAGTTGGTCGGCTTGTACCGCTTGCACCTCATAGCTGCGCCGCTTATTGGCTGCTTCTACGGTCGCGATATCCAGGCTGCCCCACAGCGGGCTCAGAATCCTTGCGGCTTCGTTCGGGTGGGCTTTGACCCATTCGCCGGTTTTCTTGAGTTCGGCGAACACCACCTTCAGGACTTCCGGGTTGCTATTGGCATAGGGCGTGGTGGTCAGGTAATAGCGTTTGTAGCTGGCCAGGTCAGTGCCGTCGGCCAGGGTGCGGGTAGGCAACTGGCGCTGTACGCTGCTGAGGAAGGGTTCCCAGGTGACCCAGGCGTCCACCTTGCCGTTCTCGAAGGCGGCGCGGCCATCGGCTGGTGTGAGGTAGGCGGGATCAATATCGGTGAACTTCAGGCCGGCCTTGTTCAAGGCGGCAATCAACAGGTAATGGCTGCCAGCGGCTTTGGTGACCGCGATTTTCTTGCCCTTGAGATCGGCCAGGGTTTTGAACGTCGAATCGCTGCGCACGACAATCGCCTGGGCTGATGGAGAAGAGGCTTCCTGAGCGAAATACGTCAGCCGCGCTCCCGCCGCCTGAGCAAAGACCGGGACCGTATCGGCGACATCGGCGCTCAAGTCGACATTCCCCACGTTCAGTGATTCGAGCAAAGGCAAGCCACTGGGAAACTCATGCCATGACACCGAAATGCCCTTTTTGTTCAGTTCACGCTCCAGCGTACCCTGGCTTTTGAGCACCGAAATGAGCGTTGAGGACTTCTGAAAGCCGATTCGCAAAGTTTCTTTTGCGTGTGCTGGCACAGAAAGTGTCAAGGTGGTGGCAATTGTCATAATTACTGCTAGTTGATTCGCAAGTAACCGTTTTGTAAGGGATTTTATCTTCATTGTGCGGGTTTTCCGGTTGGGATTTCGTGACTGGAGAGTCGAGATCCGGTTGTCCGGTAGCTGAAAACTAAACGATCTGACGAATGGTCGAAAAATATTTTTTGGGAATTAGCTTATTTGATGGATACACTCCTGTGCGTCCTGGTTGAAATGCGTTGTGACATATATCAAATCAGTCTAAAAGCGTTACGAATAATTGCTTTTGGATTTATCGGATTTTCACTACCTTGCACCAGTGACAACGCGGTCTAGTCATTTGAGTCTCGAGGCGCACAGTCACCATTGACCTCTGGTCGGGCCTGTCGCTTAACGCGAATACATGGGTCAGAGCCTTGCTCGGCACCATGGATTAAAAAAATTAGATTCACGAGGAGCGTAGCAATGAAGAAGTCCACACTGGCCCTGGCCGTAACCTTTGGTGTATTGGCTCAGCAGGCCGGCGCAGCAGGTTTCATTGAAGACAGCAAGGCGTCCGTTAGTTCTCGTACCATGTACTTCAACAACGACCTGCGTGAAGGCCGTAACGTTACTGACCAGCGTGAAACCGCTACCGGTCTGAAGTTCGATTTCATCTCGGGTTACACCGAAGGCACCGTTGGTTTCGGTCTGGACGTTCAGGCTCTGGTGGGTGTGCATCTGGGTGGCGGTATCCAGAACAAGACCGCTACTACCCAGAACAGCTTCTTCCCCATGGATACTGACGGTGATTCGGTCAGTTCCTGGAGTCGCGGTGGTGCCAACGCCAAGGTCCGCTTCTCGAAAACCGAACTGAAAGTCGGTAATGCTCTGGCACCAAACCTGCCAATCCTGGTTTCCAACGACGGTCGTTTGCTGCCTCAGACCTTTGAAGGCGGTATCGTTACTTCCAAGGATCTGGACAACTTCACCTTGACTGGCGGTCAACTGACCGGTTCCGCTGGTCGTGCTTCCAGCAACTCCACCGGTTTGTCAGTATTTGGCGCTACTCGTGACAGCAACGAGTTCCGTTTCGCCGGTGGCGACTGGAAAGCCACCAAAGACCTGACCCTGCAGTACTACTTCGCTAACCTGGAAAACTTCTACAAGCAGCATTTCCTGGGTCTGGTACATGTTTACCAAATCGCTCCTGACCAGTCCTTCAAGACTGACCTGCGTTATTTCAACAGCAGCGCTGATGGCAATAACAGCAAGAACGTAGCGGGTTATGCCTTCAACAACAACAACGGTTATGCCAAGAACGTTGGCGAAGTCGACAACAAGACCTGGTCTGCAATGTTCACCTACACCTTGGGTGGTCATGCGTTCCTGGTCGGTCACCAACAAGTCGGTGACGACGGTGGTTTTGTCAACCTGAACCAAGGCAACGTTGTGGATGGTCGTGGTCGTCCAGAAGGTAACGGTGGCTCCAGCTTCTACCTGTTCACTGACTCGATGATTAACCAGTTCAACCGTGCCGGTGAGAACACCACTTTCGGTCAATACTCGTATGACTTCGCCAAAGTGGGTATTCCTGGTCTGAAAGCTGCTGTTGCCTACCTTCGTGGTGAGGACGTCAAAGGTGCTCGCAATACCTCTTCCTTTGGCCATGAGTACTCGGAGTGGGAACGCGACATGCGTATCGACTACGTGATCCAGAGCGGTCCGTTGAAAGGCTTCGGTACTACCGTGCGCCACGGTACCTACCGTGCGGATGAAGGCCTGAACGGTGCAAGTGATGCCGACCAGACTCGTCTGATCTTCAACTACACCTACGCTTTCAAATAAGCTTGGTCTGTTGAAAAGGAACCCCGCTTCGGCGGGGTTCTTTTTGCCCGAAATTTAATATTCCTTTCAGGTCTAACCAAATCGATATCCATTCTTTTTAATTTTTTAGCAGGCGGTGCACAGTAGGGCCATAACTCAATGAACACCCGACCGAACAAGGAGCAACACCATGACACTGCGACTTGGCGATATCGCCCCTGACTTTGAACAGGATTCCAGTGAAGGCCGTATCCGTTTCCATGAATGGCTGGGCAATAGCTGGGGCGTGTTGTTCTCTCACCCGGCCGATTTCACGCCGGTCTGCACCACCGAGTTGGGTTTCACTGCCAAATTGAAAGACGAGTTTGCCAAGCGCGGTGTCAAGGCGATTGCCTTGTCGGTGGACCCGGTCGATTCCCATATCAAATGGATCGACGACATCAACACCACGCAAAACACGCTGGTCAATTTTCCGATCCTGGCCGATGCCGATCGCAAGGTTTCCGATCTGTACGACCTGATCCACCCCAATGCCAGCGACACGCTGACCGTGCGTTCTCTGTTCGTGATCGACCCGAACAAGAAAGTGCGACTGACCATCACCTATCCCGCCAGCACCGGGCGCAATTTCAACGAGATCCTGCGGGTCATCGACTCTCTGCAGTTGACCGACAACTACAAGGTCGCCACGCCAGCCAACTGGGTGGATGGCGATGATGTCGTGATCGTGCCATCCATCAAGGACGAAGCCGAGATCAAGGAGCGTTTCCCTAAAGGCTACAAGGCTGTCACGCCTTATCTGCGTCTGACGCCACAGCCGAACCGTTGATTTACAGCTTCATCGAGTGGGGTTATTCGGGCCGATTTATCGGCCCTTTTTTATGTGCGCAAATTTTTGCGCCCCCCATCCTTGATAAAACACCCCTGAAATCCCCTCCAAGCCTTATGAACAGGGCTTTTCGACCACCTGCGCAAGATATTGCGCAGGTGCGCATGGGCTTGCGCACTTTTTCGGGATTTTTGTATGAAAAATAACCAGTTTTTAGGAGGTTTAAATTTAAGCTATTGATTGTTATATAGAAAAATTAACAGGCATGACTCTTGATACAGACCGTTCCCACGTCCGAGCGAAGTCGCTCGGCAACCATCAGGGAACAAGGGATGTTCATGCTCGTTTACCAGGCCAGCCGCTTCATCACTCTTCACTTTCAGGTATCCGCTGAAGACGCACGCAACGGTGCGCCCCATGACTAAGAAACACGGCACCCTGCAAGAACGGCGTGGGGCACGCTTCGACAAGTTTCCGTCTTCTGCCACCTGTGCCTGTTCGCTCAAGACGGCGGATATCGCCATTGTCCCGGTGCGCTATGCCCTGGACCGTTCGCGCTACGATGTCGAACCCGCACAGCTCAAGCCCTTGCCCGCCCGTGGCCAGTGGAGCCCACTGCCACGACTCAAGACCCGCAGCTACACCTTGCGCCAGCTCTACGACGGGTACGTCTATGTGTTCGACGAAACGGCAGGGACGTTTCATGAGTACAGCGTTTCGGCGTCCGATGCCTGCCTGACGCGCATCGTCTGGACGGAGGCCCATCTGGGGCGTGACGTTCGCAGCGGCGATGGAGAGGGCAACCCTTACCTGCTTTACCCCCGCAGGAACCGCCTGCATCTGGCTTTTTCCCCGGTGCAATGGACCTGGCGAATCTGCGAACACATGCGCTCACACGCCGACAGCCGCGCCCTGTGGATGAAGCCTCTGGACCTGGCCAACTTCTGCGCCACCCTGAACGAGCCGGGTACGTTGCCACTGATGACGCTCGCCACGGCCGTCGCCGATATCGACAAGAATTACGTGGTCGAGGACAAACGCTTCGCTGACTCGTCCATTCCGACTGCCGAGCCCGAGCCACAGCCTGATCAGGCGGCGAAATCGCTCTTTACCCCGCTTGGGGCCGATGTGTACTGGCTGGGCAATGTCCCGGACAGATGCAGCTCGCTGCTGGTCGCCCTCGACGATCCGCTGGGCGTGTTCAACGACCTGGGCATGCAACTGGCGGGTGATCAGGCCGCGTATCAGAACTGGCAACAGGAACACGAACATAAGCTGCAAATGGCTCAGACCGTAACCGCGCTTTGCGGGGCCAATGGCGAGCTCAAACACCTGCCCTCGTGGGTACGCGAGGACAGCGCCAGCACCCAGCGCTACCTGCATGAGATGGAGGAGTATTTCGACCAGATGGACCTGGAGGAGATGCTGACCATGCACGGCAATCCTCCGGGTGGCTCGCTGGGCACGATGGACATGTTCAAGAGCGCAGAAATGCGCCAGATGCTGCATACCCGTTATGGCCGATACCCGTCCGAAGACGACCGGCAGGCCTGGAAGGATCGCGAGAAATGGCGCCGTGAAGTCGACCTCAAGGGCGCACGTACCTATCTGCAAGACAACCTGCCCATCAGCGAAGCCCTGCTGCAACAGGTCCGCGACACCCAGGCGGATTTCCAGACATGGGCCGAGCACCTTGGCAGCGACCCGCTCAGGCTGTTCATCGACACAGCCAACCCGAAAACCCTGCTGTACCTGCAAACCGTCATGACCGACTTGCTGATGGTCTATGGCCAGGATCAACAGGCCAGCGTCTGGTTGGCCAAGCAGGAAGCCCGGGGCAGTACGCTGTTCGGGACGATGCGTTACGGCTTTTCTCCAGGCCTCAAGGAAGCTCTGGATCAGGAAGCCAACGCCCTGCTCAACGGCATTGGTGACTTCACCAACCTGGCCACCCGCGCTGGCGAACTCAACGCCGCGCTCAACCATCAGGGTTTCGCCGACGCGGCCTGGATGAAAAAGCTGAAACAGCCGGTGCAGGACACCTTCAAGGCCCTGCGCGAACTGGCGAGCGGGGCAGGTAAAACGATTGCCGAAAACATGCTGCTGGCCTGGGTGCCGGTCGACAGCCGTCTGGCGCTGGGCAAGGGCCAGAACCTCGGAGCCTTGATCCGCAACTTCATGATCGGCCAGATTCTGGCCAATACGCCGGAAATGATCCGCATCAACGAACAAATCGCCTCCCGACTCAAGCAGTGGAAACGGGAATGGTGGCTGCTCACCAAACAGATCGACGACACCCGCTTTAACTGGCTCTACCCGCACCATCCCCGCGAACGCCGAAACCTGGCGCGCCTGCTGCAATCACAACTGGAAGCGTTGCGCCTGCACGAACTGAAAATCCCGAGCCTGCTGGACTTTCAGAACAACCAGTACGCCCAACTGCTGCAGGACGAAATCCGTGCCTTCTTCAAGTCCGGCCTGGACGTCGCCAAGGACTGGCACACCCGCGCCAAAGCCTGGAGCGAGCGTTTAGGTGGTTTCGGAGCCGGGATCACCTGGGGCGTCATCCTGCTCAACTTCATCAACACCGCATTCCTCTATGAAGACCTGACCCGCGATGGCGACTTCAGCGGCAAGGATATCGTCAAGGTCGGTTACAGCCTGGGTTACAGCTTCAATTTGTTGATGGCTGTTTTTGTCGAAGCGCCGTGGGCGGTGATCAAGAATGCGACGCCGGTGCTGATCGACGGCAAAAGCATCGGCATTCTGGATCGCTCTTCCGCCTACTGGAAAGCGCAGGGAAACAACGCTTGGGGGGATGCGATTCGCGGGTTCAGGAGCACGGTGGTGGCTTTGGGGGCGTTTGCGGTGGCGGCGGCGATGTTGGAGATTTGGGATATTTGGGACGATCACAAAAATGCTAGAACCTCAGAGGAAAAAACGGCTCTAGTTGTAAAGGGTTTTGCTGTTCTTGCAATGGGTGCTGGGGGTGTAACTCAGTTGATAGCAGGGCTAACCTTATCTAGAGCTGCCGTATTTTTTGTAATGAGTACATGGGTAACTATTGGTATTTTAATAGCTGGATTCGTTTATTTAATCGCCAGCATGGTCTTGAACTATTTCAAACAGGACAGTGTCGGTTGGTGGTTGCGAAAAAGCTGCTGGTCGCGCTCGCCTGAACATCGGCATACGGATACCCAGGAAGGAAAGCTCGAAGAAAAGCGCGCTCTATTGGAAATCCAGCTGAGCCCGCAAATTTTAATTAAAAGCACGGTTGAGTACCGACAGAAGTACATAGGTAAAGTCGGGTATGTAGATATACCTATACAGAATGGTGCCTGGATACAAATACGTCTGCCTGAGGTATTACGCGGGCAATGTGTTCAGCTGAACGTGATCAGCAGTACACGGCCCTTCGGCGTTCTGCCCACAGTGGAAGCAGATACTCCCATCGCAGACGCATTTGAAAAACGCGGAAAATTTGCTCCTCTCAAGGAGTTTGGCAGGCTAGGAAGTGAACGACCTCCTTATAAATCACCGGATCTGTATTTCCCGATTTTTCCTGCAGGCGAGGACGTCATCTGGCAGACCTGGGTTCCGCTCAGGGAAGAAGCCACCTACATCGAGCTGAAAATCTGGTATCCGAATGAGGTGAGTGCTTCAGAGCAAAAAGCTCAAAGCTATCTTTACCAGATAGAACTAAGCCAAGAGGGCAGTATGGTTGTAGATGGCTCAACCCTCACACAGCTCGAAGTCAGTAAAAAAAGCCGTGCCAATGCACTGGCCCTTGCTCTTCCGGAATAAGAATATTATGAATAACATAGCCGCCTGCCGCACAGCGCAGAACACACTTTTCAGCAGCGATACGGCTGTAATGGCGTGGAGTATAAAAACAATTGATTGCCCTCCGAAGGAGTTTATGAGGTTTCAGGTTTCTGTTATAGCTGGGGTTCTTTCGCTTTTTCTTTATTTTATATGGTTGATGTGGGATGCTCTGACTGAGAGTGTAGGGTTGTTTATAGGGTTTGCTTGCGCAACAGTAGCGTATTTTGTCTACTTGATTGTGCTTGTAATAAGACAGAAGACCATATTTAATTACCGCATTACATACCGGGTTGGGTCTGTCGAGCACTTTCGTCACTACCCAAGCTTCGCAGGCCCTCTCTTCAAAGGCATCGCCATCTTCACCATTCTGCTATTTCTCGGCGTGGCCCTCGTCACAGGCTCCCTGCTATTTCTGATTGGTCCAGCCGCCATTTCACTGGGGGCCGCACGCTCTTTGCTGAATTGGGAGAATAAAATCCACCATGAAGAAAGTCTGCCCTGGAACGAGCATAACTTTGTCACGGTGGATCGCAAACGCTCCATGATAATCACCCATCGAACGGACATCACGGTGGGGTTTGAAGCCCGCTTCCCCAACAAAGACCTGTTCGAGCAATACCTGCAATTCCTGCACTCGGTCCTGTCACCCACGGCCAAGTTCATGGAGAAAGACTGGGAGTGGTGAAAAACGCGGTGCCTGATGCAACAAGCTTTTGAATAGTGTGTTTTGTCAGTCACGATATTGTTGGTGTCATGGTGGGGCAGATTTCCTTGCCACACCGCAAGGTGATTATCCGCAATATCGGCACCCCCAACATTTATCAGATAGAACTCGACAAGCAGAGTAATGGCACAGCCGATGGATTAACCACAACCCATCTTTTGATAAGTGCTGAGCACCGCACCCAATCCCTGGCACTTGCAACCCCGGAATAAGTAGGCGATATGTGCAACAAGAAAAAAGCTTCGCTCAGTGACGAGTCTCTGAATGATACCGAAAAACAAAATGCTGCTTATCATTTTGATGAGTTGAAAGACTGCGAAAAAATATTTGACTGGTCCATAAAGACTATAAACGGCACTCCAAAAGACATAATGGAAGGCCAGGTGCTTATTTTTTGCGCTGGTACGGCATGGGGACTTTTACTTACTTTTTTGACGTGGTGGAAAAGTCAGATTCATGTGCCCGAACTAATGGCCGGCGCTATATTTCTATACTGTAATGTGTTTTTTTATATACTCATCTTCAGACAAAAAACCATATTCAACTACAGTGTCACCTCACAAAAAGCATTGCTTGAATATTACGACTACTACCCAAGCTTCGCAGGCCCGCTCTTCAAAGGCATCGCCATTTTCACCATCCTGCTATTTCTCGGCGTAGCCCTTGTCACGGGTTCTCTGCTCTTTCTCATCGGCCCCGCCGCCATTTCAATCGGGGCCGCACGCTCTTTGCTGAATTGGGAGAATAAAATCCATCATCGGGAAACTCGTCCATGGGATACCCACAACTTCGTCACGATTGATCGAAAGCGCTCCATCATCGTTATTCATTGCACCGACATCACTACAGGATTTGTCGCCCATCTCCCCAACAAGGACCTGTTCGAGCAATACCTGCAATTCCTGCATTCCGTCCTGCCGCCCACTGCCGAGTTCATGGAAAAAGATTGGGAGTGGTAAAGAAATTGGCGAGTGAAGTACCTCATATTCGTTTTGGGAATAACCAAATGAATAAATGAGATTTATGGATATAAAAAACTACTGTTAATGTCACTCCATTACGGCGGTTTTCGCCTCATGAACATTCAATACCCAGCAAAGGAGCGCCCCATGCGCACTCTCATCTTGCGTCGAGGCCTGGCCGCTCTGTTTGCCGCAGCAGTCGCTTTGGGGGCCATTACCCAGGCCCAGGCTGAAGACCTTCGTATCGGTTATCAGAAATACGGCACCCTGGTGGTGCTCAAGGCCAAAGGCTCCCTTGAGAAGCGTCTGGCCGAGCAAGGCGTGAAAGTGCAGTGGACCGAATTTCCGGGCGGCCCGCAGTTACTGGAAGGTCTGAACGTAGGCTCCATCGATTTCGGCGTCACCGGCGAGACGCCTCCGGTTTTCGCGCAGGCTGCCGGCGCGGACCTGCTTTACGTTGCCTATGAGCCGCCAGCGCCTACCAGCGAGGCGATTCTGGTGCCCAAGGATTCACCGATCACTTCGGTCAAAGACCTCAAAGGCAAGAAAGTCGCCCTTAACAAGGGTTCCAACGTTCACTACCTGCTGGTGCGTGCGCTGGAAGACGCTGGCCTGAAATACACCGATATCCAGACCGTATTCCTGCCGCCTGCCGATGCGCGTGCCGCTTTCGAGCGTGGCAGTGTCGATGCCTGGGTCATCTGGGACCCTTACCAGGCCGCAGCCGAACAGCAATTGCAGGCACGTACGCTGAGGAACGGTACCGGTATCGCTGATAACCATCAGTTCTATCTGGCCACCAAGCCTTACGCGCAAAAGAACCCGAAAGTGATCCAGGCCCTTGTCGAAGAAGTTCGAGCTGTGGGCGAGTGGTCTCAGGCTCACCCTGAGGAAGTGACCAAACAGGTTGCGCCGTTGTTGGGCCTGCCGGCTGACATCACTCTGACTTCGGTGAAACGCCAGGGCTACGGGGCGCTGTTCATCACGCCTCAGGTGGTCGATGCGCAGCAGAAAATCGCTGACACCTTCTATCAGCTCAAACTGATTCCCAAGCCACTGCGCATTGCCGACGTGATCTGGACACCTCCCGCTGCTGTAGCGAAAGCACAGTGATTGGCAGGCCTTTCGAGGAGACAACTCCATGAGCCTTAGTGCTTCGCAACGAACCCTTCACAGACTGGCGCCCTGGGCACTTCCAGTCTTGCTGCTGGCGGCCTGGCAACTGTCAGTCAGCGCCGGCTGGCTGTCCACCCGCATTCTGCCTGCGCCAAGCGCGGTGATAGAGGCTGGCGTCAATCTGATTGCCAGCGGTGAAATCTGGACCCACCTGGCAATCAGCGGCTGGCGTGCCGGTATCGGTTTCGCCATTGGCGGCGGTATCGGGCTGATTCTGGGTTTCATCACCGGCCTCACCAAATGGGGTGAGCGCTTGCTGGACAGTTCGGTGCAGATGATTCGTAACGTGCCGCACCTGGCGCTGATTCCATTGGTCATCCTGTGGTTCGGCATCGATGAGACCGCGAAGGTATTCCTGGTCGCGCTGGGCACCTTGTTCCCGATCTACCTGAACACCTATCACGGTATTCGTAACATCGACCCTGCGCTGGTGGAAATGTCCCGCAGCTACGGTCTGTCAGGCTTCAGCCTGTTCCGTCATGTGATTCTGCCGGGCGCCATGCCTTCGATCCTTGTGGGTGTGCGCTTTGCCCTTGGCTTCATGTGGTTGACCCTGATCGTGGCCGAAACCATCTCGGCCAGCTCCGGCATCGGCTATCTGGCCATGAACGCCCGTGAATTCCTGCAAACCGACGTCGTGGTTCTGGCCATCGTGCTGTATGCCGTGCTTGGCAAGCTGGCCGATCTGGCGGCGCGAGCTCTGGAGCGTGTATGCCTGCGCTGGCATCCGGCCTATCAGGTCAGCAAAGGCGGTGCAGCATGACGAGTCTGAAACAACAACCTCCGCATTTGCTGCGTGGTATTCCGCTGGCGATTCAGGACCTGAAGAAAGCCTTCGGTTCCCGTGTCGTACTCAAGGACATCGATCTGCACATTCCGGCCGGTCAGTTCGTGGCCGTGGTAGGTCGCAGTGGTTGCGGCAAGAGCACTCTGTTGCGCCTGCTGGCCGGTCTGGACAAGCCTACCGAGGGTCAGTTGCTGGCTGGTTCCGCCTCCCTGGCCGACGCTCGGGAAGACACTCGCCTGATGTTCCAGGAAGCGCGTCTGCTGCCCTGGAAGAAGATCATCGACAACGTGGGCCTTGGCCTGAGCGGTGACTGGCGTCCCCAGGCGCTTGAGGCGCTGGAAGCGGTCGGTCTGGCCGAGCGTGCCAATGAATGGCCGGCGGCTTTGTCTGGCGGCCAGAAGCAGCGTGTTGCCCTGGCGCGGGCGCTGATCCACAAACCGCGCCTGCTATTGCTCGATGAGCCGCTGGGCGCGCTGGATGCCTTGACCCGTATTGAAATGCAGCAACTGATCGAAAACCTGTGGCGCAAGCATGGTTTCACGGTCCTGCTGGTGACCCACGATGTCAGTGAGGCCGTGGCCATTGCCGATCGGGTGATCCTGATCGAAGAAGGCAGCATCGGGCTCGACCTTGTGGTCGACCTGCCGCGTCCTCGGGCGCGTGGCTCCCATCGTCTGGCTGCGCTGGAAACCGAAGTGCTCAACCGCGTGCTGTCCCTGCCCGGGGCGCCGCCTGAACCCGAACCCTCTTCACCATTGCCCACGCAATTGCGTTGGGCCAATTAACCCCGATCCCACAAAAGGAAGGCATACCATGACTATCAAAGCGATTAACGTGCGCAACCAGTTCAAAGGCACCATCAAGGAAATTGTCCAGGGTGACGTGCTGTCCGAAATCGACGTGCAGACCGCTTCCGGTATCGTGACGTCGGTCATCACCACCCGCTCGGTAAAAGAGCTGGAACTGGCCGTGGGCAGCGAAGTGATTGCATTCGTGAAGTCCACCGAGGTGTCGATCGCCAAGCTGTGATCTTCAGTGACACCCAACCCCGGACGGTGCAGACCCTCCGGGGTTTTTACGTCCTGATCAAAGAGGCTGAGGCCTTTTTGGCAGGAATGGCGGCAGGTACAGCCCCAGATAGGTGTCGAACACCCGCATGCCTTCTTCGGCCATGCGTGGCGTGATCTGGTCGTGCAGTTGTATCGAGCGGGCGTAGACACGGTCGCCCAGTTCCATCGCCAGGGCGAATACATCCACATCGTCCGGCAGTGCCGGTATCGGGAAATGGCGGTTGAACACTTCAAGCATCAGGTGACCCAGTTCGATGTCGTGCTGGCGGTCGGCCTGATTGATTTCGGTCAGGCCATGCTGGGCAAGGATCAACTGGCGTGCGGCGGCATCGGCGTTATAGATGTTGAGCATGCGCAATTCCACCTGGCGTGACAGATCGCGCCAGTCCTTGAGCTGGTCATGATCGATAGGCGCCTGCAACGATGCCCGGAAGGCTGCATGGATATCGGCGGTCAGGGCCTCAAGCAATGCCGGGACGCTGGCAAAGAAGTGGTAGACAGAAGAGGGCGGTATCTCCGCGCGCTCGGCCACGCTGTAGATCGACAGGCTGGCCACTCCTTCGGTAGCGAGCAAGGTGCGTGCAGCATCGAGAATCGAATCGATTCGTGCCTGGCTGCGTGCTCGGGGTTTGCGAAGGGCGACGGTGCGGGTCATGGGGTGCTCTCGGGGGCGGCGGGGCTGCGGCATTGTACAGTGGCGTCTCTTTTAAGGTCTTCGCGAATAAATTCGCTCCAACAGTGAAAACCCCTGTTGGAGCGAATTTATTCGCGAAGAAAAACAAAAACGCCGCATGACCCTAAGGCTTGCGGCGCTTTGTGCAGCGGTCTGGATCAGACCGTATGCAGGTACCAGTTGTACTCAAGATCGGAGATGGAGTGCTCGAACTCCTCCAGCTCGCTCTCTTTGCAGGCCACGAATATATCGATGTATTTCGGATCGATGTACTTGGCCATGACTTCGCTGTCGTCCAGCTCGCGCAGTGCGTCTCGCAGGTTGTTCGGCAGGCTTTGCTCGTGCTGCTCGTAGGAGTTGCCTTCCACCGGAGCGCCCGGCTCGACCTTGTTGGTCAGGCCGTGATGCACGCCTGCCAGCACCGAAGCCATCACCAGATACGGGTTGGCATCGGCACCGGCAACACGGTGTTCGATACGCACGGCATCGGCCGAACCGGTTGGCACGCGCAACGCAACGGTGCGGTTGTCCAGGCCCCAGGTCGGAGAGTTGGGCACGTAGAACTGGGCACCGAACCGGCGGTACGAGTTGACGTTCGGGCAAAGGAACGCCATCTGGGCCGGCAGGGTCTCGAGCACACCGCCGATCGCATGACGTAATGCGGCGTTCTGCTCGGGATCCTCGCTGGTGAAGATGTTCTTGCCATCGCGATCCAGGATCGAGATGTGGACATGCAGACCATTACCTGCCTGACCCGGATAGGGCTTGGCCATGAAGGTCGTGTCCATTTCGTGGTCGTAGGCGATGTTCTTGATCAGACGCTTGAGCAGAACTGCGTAATCGCAGGCCCTGATCGGATCGGCCACGTGGTGCAGGTTCACCTCGAACTGGGCCGGGGCGCTTTCCTTGACGATGGCGTCGGCCGGGATGCCTTGCTCTTTCGCACCTTCCAGAATGTCCTGGAGGCAGTCGACATATTCGTCGAGATCGTCGATCAGGTAGACCTGTGTCGAGTGCGGGCGCTTGCCCGAGATCGGCGAGCGTGGCGGTTGTGGGCGACCGTTCACGTTCTCCTGGTCGATCAGGTAGAACTCCAGCTCGAATGCCGCGCAGATGGTCAGGCCCATGTCATCGAACTTGCTCACTACCTGACGCAGCACTTCACGCGGGTCGGCGAAGAAGGGCTCGCCTTCGAGTTCGTGCATGGTCATCAGCAGTTGTGCCGTAGGGCGCTTCTGCCAGGGCTCGTTGCACAGGGTATCGGGGATTGGATAACAGATCCGGTCGGCATCGCCGATATCCAGACCCAGGCCGGTGCTTTCCACCGTGGAGCCATTGATATCCAGGGCAAATAGAGAGGCAGGCAGGTTGATGCCCTTCTCGTAAACCTTGTGGAGGCTGGTGCGTTCTATGCGTTTGCCACGCACCACACCATTCATATCTGCAATCAGAAGGTCAACGTACAGAACCTCAGGATGTTCCTTAAGGAACGCGTTCGCTTCGTTGAGCTGAACGGCACGCGGGGGTACCGACATGATGCAACACCTTTGTTGTTAAAAATATCAATCATCGAGCATTACGGGTTTCAGTCAATCCGAAAGCCATGATGAAGTCAATAGAGCCATTTGTTGCCCTAAAACTGCGCCATACAGCCTTTTTTGCCGCTATTTGGGGCGCGTATTCCTTGTTTCGAGCAGCGCTGAGCCTGGATCGGGAGGACTCGTATTCTATTTTTATCGGGGCGTTGTATAAAAAAATGAACAAGGCTAAGCTCGATTGCAGCCCACAGAGCAATAAAACCGGGGTTTCAATGCCTTGCCTTCCCTTGATCGACTCCATTCCCGGTGCAGGACAGAGCGGTCATCATGCCCGCTCTATCAATGTCTTCAACAGCCTGCCGTCGAATCCTGCAAGACTCTGTGTGCGACCCGACAGCAGTGCCATGAGTTCCAGCCATACTGGACATCGGCTCTGCGCTACAGCAACTTTTCATATTGAACAGTATCACTATAGCGGCATGACCGGCGTTACAGATGCTGCTCATGCCTGCAAACAGGCAGATGCCACCTTACCGCTTATTCTTGCCTGCCGAAACGAGTTGTACAACGTGACGCCGATGCGTCGGAAAAACGCCTGATCGCGATCAGGACACGACAACCCCTGAGGTATTTATGAGTACCAACCTCGACCAGCTCACCGATTGGTTGAAAGAACACAAGATCACCGAAGTCGAATGCATGATGTCCGACCTCACCGGGATCACCCGCGGCAAGATCTCGCCGACCAACAAGTTCATTGCCGAAAAAGGCATGCGTCTGCCTGAAAGCGTGCTGCTGCAGACGGTGACCGGCGACTATGTAGAAGACGACATCTACTACGAACTGCTGGACCCGGCAGACATCGACATGATCTGCCGCCCCGACCAGAACGCGGTGTATCTGGTGCCCTGGGCCATCGAGCCCACTGCGCAGGTCATTCATGACACCTACGACAAGCAGGGCAACCCTATCGAGCTGTCGCCGCGCAATGTCCTGAAAAAAGTCCTCAAGCTCTATGCCGATCAGGGCTGGCAACCGATTGTTGCGCCGGAGATGGAGTTCTACCTGACCAAGCGCAGCGATGACCCGGATTATCCATTGCAGCCGCCTGTCGGTCGCTCCGGGCGTCCTGAAACCGGGCGTCAGTCGTTCTCCATCGAAGCCGCCAACGAATTCGATCCCCTGTTTGAAGATGTCTACGACTGGTGCGAGCTGCAGAACCTGGATCTGGACACCCTGATCCACGAAGACGGTACGGCGCAGATGGAAATCAACTTCCGTCATGGCGATGCCTTGTCCCTGGCCGACCAGATCCTGGTGTTCAAGCGCACCATGCGCGAAGCCGCGCTCAAGCATGACGTGGCCGCCACCTTCATGGCCAAGCCCATGACCGGCGAGCCAGGCAGTGCGATGCACTTGCACCAGAGCATCATCGACATCAAGACCGGCAAGAACATCTTCTCCAACGACGACGGGACCATGAGCCAGTTGTTCCTGAACCACGTCGGTGGTTTGCAGAAGCTTATCCCCGAGCTGTTGCCGCTGTTTGCACCCAACGTCAACTCGTTCCGCCGCTTCCTGCCGGACACCTCGGCCCCCGTAAACGTCGAATGGGGTGAAGAGAACCGCACGGTGGGCTTGCGTGTGCCGGATGCCGTGCCGCAGAACCGTCGCGTGGAAAACCGTCTGCCGGGCGCCGATGCCAACCCTTATCTGGCGATTGCTGCGAGCCTGTTGTGCGGCTTCATCGGCATGGTTGAAGGGCTGAACCCGAGTGCGCCGGTGGTCGGGCGCGGTTACGAGCGACGCAACCTTCGTCTGCCGCTGACCATCGAGGATGCGCTGGAGCGGATGGAAAACAGCAAGATCATCGAAAAGTACCTGGGCAAGAAGTTCATCGTCGGCTACGTGGCGGTCAAGCGTGCCGAGCACGAGAACTTCAAGCGCGTGATCAGTTCGTGGGAGCGGGAGTTTCTGCTCTTCGCTGTTTAAGCCCTGCAGACGCCGCAGAACCTGCTGTGGCGTCTTGTCATCGAACCCGGACATAGGAACGCTGCATGAGTGCCAAGAACCCTCAAACCCTGGAATGGCAAGCCTTGAGCAGCGAGCACCATCTGGCACCATTCAGCGACTACAGACAGTTGAAAGATAAAGGCCCGCGCATCATCACGCGCGCCGAAGGCGTTTATCTGTGGGACAGCGAAGGCAACAGGATTCTGGACGGCATGTCCGGCCTGTGGTGTGTCGCCATCGGCTATGGACGTGAAGAGCTGGTGGAAGCTGCCAGCAAACAGATGCGCGAGCTGCCTTATTACAACCTGTTCTTCCAGACGGCCCATCCTCCGGCGCTGGAGCTGGCCAGGGCCCTTTCCGAAATCACGCCTGCGGGCATGAGTCATGTGTTCTTTACCGGCTCAGGCTCCGAAGGCAACGACACTATGCTGCGCATGGTCCGCCATTACTGGGCAATCAAAGGCCAGCCCAATAAAAAAACCATCATCAGCCGGGTCAATGGCTATCACGGCTCGACCGTTGCCGGTGCCAGCCTGGGCGGCATGACCTACATGCACGAGCAGGGCGATCTGCCGATCCCGGGTGTGGTGCATATTCCCCAGCCGTACTGGTTTGGTGAAGGCGGCGACATGACGCCTGACGAGTTCGGTATCTGGGCTGCCGAGCAACTGGAGAAGAAGATTCTCGAGCTGGGCGTGGAAAATGTCGGGGCGTTCATTGCCGAGCCGATTCAGGGCGCGGGCGGTGTGATCGTCGCGCCGGATAGCTACTGGCCGAAGATCAAGGAAATCCTGGCCAGGTACGACATCCTGTTCGTGGCCGATGAGGTGATTTGTGGCTTCGGTCGTACAGGTGAGTGGTTCGGTAGCGATTTCTACGGCCTCAAGCCGGACATGATGACCATCGCCAAGGGCCTGACCTCGGGGTATGTGCCGATGGGCGGCCTCGTCGTACGCGATGAAATCGTCGCAGTGCTTAATGAAGGCGGCGACTTCAACCATGGTTTTACCTATTCCGGGCATCCTGTGGCGGCGGCTGTTGCGCTGGAAAACATCCGTATCCTGCGCGAAGAGAAAATCGTCGAAAGGGTTAAAGCGGAAACGGCACCATACTTGCAAAAGCGACTGCGCGAGTTGAACGATCATCCCCTGGTAGGAGAGGTTCGGGGTGTTGGTCTGCTGGGTGCAATCGAGCTGGTGAAAGACAAGACCACTCGTGAGCGTTATGCCGACAAGGGCGTTGGCATGATTTGCAGAACCTTTTGTTTCGACAATGGCCTGATCATGCGGGCCGTGGGCGATACCATGATCATTGCGCCACCGCTGGTCATCAGTCTTGCGCAAATCGATGAGTTGATCGAGAAGGCGCGAAAGTGCCTGGATCTGACGCTGGCCGCACTGTAGAGGCGGATTTATCCGCGAGACGTCGTTGACGGCGACGCATGTTTTTCGGATGTACCGGCCTTTCGCGAATGAATTCGCTCCCACGGTCAATTCGTAGTGGGGCTTGTTTGACAGGAATCTCCTGCAGCATGGATGCGTATGTGGTGAAAGTCGGCTTGAAAGCTCGAACCGGAACTTGCCAGACTAATGGCTAGAAGCCGCTAATCTAACGGTCAGTGATAAAACATTGGAGCTGTACGCATGAAAAAATTTGGCAAGACCCTTCTCGCCTTGTCCCTCATGGGCGTGGTGGCCGCAACTGCACAGGCCGATGACAAAGTGCTGCACGTCTATAACTGGTCCGATTACATCGCACCGGATACCGTTGCCAAGTTCGAGAAAGAGTCTGGCATCAAGGTTGTCTACGACGTTTTCGACAGCAACGAAACACTGGAAGCCAAGCTGCTGGCGGGCAAGTCCGGTTATGACATCGTTGTGCCGTCCAACAATTTCCTGGCCAAGCAGATCAAGGCTGGCGTCTATCAGGAACTGGACAAGTCCAAGCTGCCCAATTATGGCAACCTGAACAAGGACCTGCTCAAGGCCGTTTCGGTCAGCGACCCGGGCAACAAGCACGCTTTCCCGTACATGTGGGGCTCGATCGGTATCGGCTTCAACCCCGAGAAGGTCAAGGCCGCTCTGGGTGCCGATGCGCCGGTCAATTCCTGGGATCTGCTGTTCAAGCCTGAAAACGCAGCCAAGCTGAAGTCCTGCGGTATCAGCTTCCTCGATTCGCCAACCGAAATGTTGCCGATCGCTCTGCATTACCTGGGCTACCCGACCGACTCCCAGGACAAGAAGCAACTCGCCGAAGCCGAGGCACTGTTCCTGAAGATTCGTCCTTCGATTGCCTACTTCCACTCGTCCAAGTACATCTCCGACCTGGCCAACGGCAACATCTGCGTAGCCGTGGGCTACTCGGGTGATATCTACCAGGCCAAGGCGCGCGCCGAAGAGGCGGGTGGCAAGGTCAAGGTCAGCTACAACATTCCGAAAGAAGGTGCTGGCAGCTTCTTTGACATGGTCGCCATTCCCAAGGATGCCGAGAACGTCGACGGTGCCTACAAGTTCATGACCTTCCTGATGAAGCCGGAAATCATGGCCGAGATCACCGACGAAGTGCGCTTCCCGAACGGTAACGCGGCGGCGACTCCTTTGGTCAACAAGGAAATCACCAGCGACCCGGGCGTTTATCCGCCAGCCGATGTACAGGCCAAGCTGTATGCCATCGCTGACTTGCCTGCTGCGACCCAGCGGATCATGACCCGCAGCTGGACCAAGATCAAATCGGGCAAATAACCGCCTTCCGGTAGGAGCGAATTCATTCGCGAAGCTCTTTTCATTCAATGCAATTGCGGCGTCTGAACAAGAGCTTTCGCGGATGAATCCGCTCCTGCAAGGGTGTGTCATATAAAGTTCTTTGCGATTCGCAGCCATCAACGGTAAGTTGCCGACCCGTTTTTCAGCTCACCGACACGGGCACCAGACCCCCATACTGAAAGGATTGTTCAAGTGTCTATTTCTTTATTGGCCAGATCGATGCTCGCCGTTGCAGCGCTGACCACTGTTGCCAGTGTTCAGGCCGAGTCCACCGTACACATCTACAACTGGTCCGATTACATCGGCAAGACCACCCTGGCGGATTTTGAAACCACCACCGGCATCAAGCCGATGTACGACGTATTCGATTCCAACGAGACCCTGGAAGCCAAGCTGCTGGCCGGGCGTACCGGTTACGACGTGGTCGTGCCGTCCAACCATTTCCTGGGTAAGCAGATCAAGGCCGGAGCGTTCCAGAAGCTCGACAAGTCGCTGCTGCCCAACTACAAGAACCTAGACCCGGCGCTGCTCAAGCGTCTGGAGAAAAACGATCCGGGCAACCAGTACGCCGTGCCTTACCTGTGGGGCACCAACGGCATCGGTTATAACGTCGAGAAGGTAAAGGCGGTTCTGGGTGTCGACCGGATCGACTCCTGGTCCGTGCTGTTCGAGCCCGAGAACATCAAGAAGCTCTCCAGTTGTGGCGTGGCGTTCCTCGATTCGGCGGATGAAATGATTCCGGCCATGCTCAATTATCTGGGCCTGGACCCCAACAGCACCAAGGAAGCCGACTACAAGAAGGCTGAAGCCAGGCTGTTGGCGGTACGTCCTTATGTCACCTACTTCCATTCATCCAAATACATTACCGATCTGGCCAACGGCGACATCTGCGTTGCAGCCGGCTTTTCGGGCGATGTGTTCCAGGCCCGCGACCGCGCAGAAGAAGCGGGCAAGGGCGTGAAGATTGCCTATTCCATTCCCAAGGAAGGCGGCAACCTCTGGTTCGACATGCTGGCTATCCCGGCTGACTCCAAAAACGTCAAGCAAGCCAGCGCCTTCATCAACTATCTGCTTGATCCTGCGGTGATCGCCAAAGTCAGTGATGAAGTCGGTTATGCCAATCCCACCCCGGCGTCCGGTGATCTCATGGATCAGGACATTCGCACCGATGAAGCGGTCTACCCGCCTCAGGAAGTACTGGACAGATTGTTCGTGAATAGTGAGTTGCCGCCCAAGGTGCAACGTCTGATGACCCGCAGCTGGACCAAGGTCAAGTCGGGGAAATAAAAAATCCAGCGCCCGGCCGAATGGGTCGGGCTGCCTATTGTTGGGGAGTTTCACCCATGCCAGTTGCCTCCGGCGCCTACAAAAAAGCCATCGAAGGCGGTCAGCAACCCAAAGAGGTTCTGGTCAGGATCGATCGGGTCACGAAAAAATTCGACGAGACGGTTGCCGTGGACGATGTGTCCCTGCAGATCAACAAGGGCGAAATCTTCGCCCTGCTCGGCGGTTCCGGGTCCGGCAAGTCCACATTGCTGCGCATGCTTGCCGGCTTCGAGCGCCCGACCGAGGGTCGCATCTTTCTGGACGGCGTTGACATCACCGACATGCCGCCCTACGAACGCCCGATCAACATGATGTTCCAGTCCTATGCGCTGTTTCCGCACATGACCGTGGCCGATAACATCGCCTTCGGTCTCAAGCAGGACAAGCTGCCCAAGGACGAAATCGACGCCCGTGTGGCCGAGATGCTCAAGCTGGTGCACATGACCCAGTATGCCAAGCGCAAGCCGCATCAGTTGTCCGGTGGTCAGCGTCAGCGCGTTGCCCTGGCCCGCTCCCTGGCCAAGAAACCCAAGCTTCTGCTGCTCGACGAGCCCATGGGCGCGCTGGACAAGAAACTGCGCTCGCAGATGCAACTGGAGCTGGTGGAAATCATCGAGCGCGTGGGTGTGACCTGCGTGATGGTGACCCACGATCAGGAAGAGGCCATGACCATGGCCGCCCGCATCGCGATCATGCACCTGGGTTGGATCGCCCAGATCGGCAGCCCTATCGATATCTATGAAACGCCTACCAGCCGACTGGTCTGCGAGTTCATCGGCAGCGTCAACCTGTTCGAGGGCGAGGTGATCGAGGACATGGAAGGCTATGCGCTGATCCAGAGCCCTGACCTTGAGCGCCATATCTATGTCGGTCACGGCGTGAGCACGTCGGTGGAAGACAAGCGCATCACGTATGCGCTGCGCCCGGAAAAGCTCCTGATCACCACCGAGCAGCCGACCTTCGAGCACAACTGGTCCCGTGGCAAGGTGCATGACATTGCCTATCTGGGCGGCCACTCGGTGTTTTACGTCCAGTTGCCCGGCGGCAAGCTGGTGCAGTCCTTCGTCGCCAACGCCGAGCGCCAGGGCGCACGACCGACCTGGGACGATGAAGTCTACGTGTGGTGGGAAGACGACAGCGGCGTGGTACTGCGCTCATGAAAATCCGCAAGATCAAACGCGCACTCCAGCGAATCACGCCCAATGGCCGGCAACTGGTCATTGGCGCGCCGTTTCTCTGGCTGTTCATGTTTTTCGCCTTGCCGTTCCTGATCGTTCTCAAGATCAGCTTCGCCGAGGCGGATGTGGCGATCCCGCCTTATACCGAAATCTTCACCTACGCCGAAGACAAGCTGCAACTGGTCCTGAATCTGGCCAACTACACGCTGCTGACCGGTGACGATCTGTACATCTCGGCCTATCTGGGCTCGCTGAAGATGGCATTCTTCAGCACCTTGCTGTGTCTGCTGATCGGCTATCCAATGGCCTATGCCATCGCCAACGCCCGCAAGGACATGCAGACCGTGCTGTTGCTGCTGATCATGATGCCGACCTGGACGGCGATCCTGATCCGCGTCTACGCCTGGATGGGCATTCTCAGCAACAACGGGCTGCTCAATGCGTTCCTGATGTGGCTGGGCCTCATCGACGAGCCGCTGCAGATCCTCAATACCAACCTGGCGGTCTACATCGGCGTGGTCTATTCCTATCTGCCGTTCATGATCCTGCCGCTGTACGCCAACCTGGTGAAACACGACCAGAGCCTGCTGGAAGCCGCATCGGACCTTGGTTCGAGCACCTTCAACAGCTTCTGGAAAATCACCGTGCCGCTCTCCAAGAACGGTGTGATTGCCGGCTGCATGCTGGTGTTTATCCCGGTGGTGGGCGAGTTCGTGATCCCCGAGCTGCTGGGGGGCCCGGAAACCCTGATGATCGGTCGGGTCCTGTGGCAAGAATTCTTCAACAACCGTGACTGGCCGGTTGCCTCGGCATTGGCGGTCATCATGCTGCTGGTATTGATCGTGCCTATCATTCTGTTCAACCGCAGCCAGGCCAAAGAACTGGAGGGCAAGGTATGAACCGCTTCCGTTTCTCGAACCTGATATTGGTCCTGGGCCTGCTGTTCATTTATGCGCCGATGGTCATTCTGGTCATTTACTCGTTCAACGACTCCAAGCTGGTAACCGTCTGGGGTGGCTGGTCGGTCAAGTGGTATGTAGGCCTGCTGGATAACACCCAACTGATGGGGTCGGTATGGCGCTCGCTGGAGATCGCTTTCTACACGGCGATTGCTGCGGTTGCCCTGGGCACCATGGCGGCTTTCGTCCTGACCCGCATCTCGCGTTTCAAGGGCCGTACCTTTTTCGGCGGGCTGGTCACGGCGCCGCTGGTGATGCCGGAAGTGATCACCGGTCTGTCGCTGTTGCTGCTCTTCGTGGCCATGGCGCAGTTGATCGGCTGGCCTCAGGAGCGTGGCATCGTCACCATCTGGATCGCACACACCACTTTCTGCGCGGCCTATGTCGCGGTGGTCGTGTCGTCACGTCTGCGTGAGCTGGACTTGTCGATCGAAGAAGCGGCCATGGACCTGGGCGCCCGGCCGTGGAAGGTGTTTTTCCTCATCACCATCCCGATGATCGCGCCATCGCTGGCAGCGGGCGGCATGATGTCCTTTGCCCTGTCGCTGGACGATCTGGTACTGGCCAGCTTCGTGTCCGGGCCGGGCTCCACGACCTTGCCGATGGAAGTGTTTTCTGCTGTTCGTCTGGGCGTGAAGCCGGAAATCAACGCAGTGGCCAGCCTGATCCTGCTGGCGGTTTCGCTGGTGACCTTCCTGGTCTGGTACTTCACCCGCCGTGCCGAAGAGCGCCGCAAGCGCGCCATCCAGCAAGCCATCGAAGAAAGCGCAGCCGATACCTACAAGCCGCGTACTGCCTGATGAGTCGCGTTCAAGCCCTTCCCACAATCCACTGTGAATTGTGAGAGGGGGCTTGAACGGGTAACAGGGCGGTTATTTCCCTGGCACCAGCTTCAGCAATCCTTCCGTATGCTCGTCCACATCCTTCTCGCTGAAGCGTTGCGGCACATACTCGCCATTGATGAACGCCTTGGCCTGATCCGAATAATGCCGGTCGAACGGCACGCCGCTTTGCCCGACCGGGTTGATGCCCAGGCTGTGTGCCGGGTTGGCGAAGTCGATCAGGCGACGGGTCGATGGGCCATAGCTGACCGGCCACGGCGCCGTGCGCAGGCGTGAGGACAGGTTGTTGGGCACCTCATGACTGCCCGGTGCGGCGAAAGGGCCGACATTGAAGATGTGGTTCAACGGCTTCTGCGAACCCAGCGGGTGGCCATGAGTCAGGGTGTGCACCTTGCCCCACGTCCAGCCATCCGGGTTGTTGCCGTACATGGATTTCAGATGGGAAACACTGGCACGCCAGGCGACCTTGACGGTGTTGGCGCGGCTTTCGGTATGGGGCGAGTTGCGGTTGTTCCACCAGGGTGAATCCGCATCGGCCGCCAGACGGGGCAGGGCAGCGTCCAGTACGCGGGAGGTGGTCAGGGTTTCAAAGAAACCGTCACCCAGTTCGTCATGGAAGGTTTCTTCCGTCAGGTCGAACAGGAACTGACTGAACAGAGTCGCGCCTACCGAATCCAGCGGATAGTCACCTTTCCACTGCGCCAGACGCTCCACCAGCGCTAGTTCATCCGGGTCGGTGATCACGCTGCGCAATACCGGAATCAGCGGCGTCAGGATGCTTTGGGCGTAGTCGGTGCGGGTGCCCAGTTGCAGCGTCTTGCTGTTCTCCAGATCCCACTTGATTGCCGGGTCGCTTAGTTGCCTGTTCAGGTACTGTCCGCGGTCTGCCGGGTTGTAGTAGCCCGGAATCTGCATGCCGGTCGGGGACAGCGGCTGGAAGTTGGCCGAGATGATATAGCCGCGAGCCGGGTTTTCTTCCTGCGGGTTGGCGCTGAACGGATAGAAACCCAGCTTGTCTGCCTGCGCCGTGCTGCCATCCAGAATGTAAGCGGGGTTGACCCCCTCAGGCCGGATCGGCAATTGCGCGGCAGCCCACCAGCCGATATCGCCCTGATGGTTGGCCCAGACGATATTCAGGCCCGGCGACTGGATCTTCTCGGCGGCATTGCGCATCTTTTCCAGGGTGTTGGCGCGGTTGGCTTCGTAGAAACCATCGAGCACTGGGTTTTCCGACACCAGGAACGACCACCACATGGCAATCGGAGCCTTGCCCCCGTTCTTGCCCACCACATCGTTGACGATCGGACCGTGTGGCGACTGGCGTAGTGTCAGGGTCACATCAGGCTGGCCCTTGACCTTGATCTGTTGTTCGGTACTGGTCATGTCCACCCATTTGCCCTGATACCAGACCTGGTTCGGGTTCTCGGGGTTGGTCTTCTCGGCGATCAGGTCCACATCGTCGTTCTGGAACATGGTCAGGCTCCAGCCGAAATCCATGTTGTGACCCAGGAAAGCAAACGGGTTGAGGGCCTGATAATGGCCGTACAGCTCGAAGCCCGGCGCTGAGAGCTGTGCTTCGTACCATACGGATGGCACGGAAAAGCTGATGTGCGGGTCGCCTGCCAGCAAAGGCTTGCCACTTTGAGTACGGCTGCCGGACACGGCCCATGCATTACTGCCTTCAAACTGCGGCAGACCTGCTGCCGCAACGGCTTCGTGGCTCAGTTGCGCCAGGGTATTGAGGTCTTTCCAGTCTGCGCTGGCCAGGGCGGGTTTCTGGTCGAGCATGCCTTGAGGGTGCCAGTCCAGATCGAACACTTTCAGGTACTGCGGGCCAAGCTGGTCGCGCACATAGGTCAGCAACGGTTCGGTGCGAAAGGCTGCGGCAAAGCTGTAGGCCAGATAGCCGCCAATGCTCAGGGTGTCCTCAGCCGTGAAAGGGCGCTTGGGTATACCCAGCGCATCGAACTCCATCGGCTTTGCGTGGGTGTCCTGATACTGATTGATGCCATCCAGGTAGGCTTGCAGCGCCTTCCAGGTCGGGGTGTCCGGGTTCTGGCGAGCGACATAGGCATCGGCGTGTTCGCGGATGCGCAGGCTGCGGAACAGTTTGTCGGTCCCGATCAGGTTAGGCCCGAGGATTTCGGCCAGTTCACCGCGTGCCAGACGGCGCAGCATTTCCATCTGGAACAGGCGGTCCTGGGCATGTACGTAACCGAGTGCGCGGTACAGGTCCGCTTCGTTTTCTGCCCGGATATGAGGCACGCCACGCTCGTCGTAGCGCACGCTGACCGGTGCCTTCAGGTGCGTCATGGCGATCTCGCCGTCTCGCACCGGCTGTTTGCTATGGATATACCAGCCAGCGCCTGCGGCAAGCAGGGCGATGAGTATGGCGAGAATGGCAAGGATGCGTTTCATTGAACTTCCTATGAAAGGCTCGGGCAGGGGGGATGCAAGGCTACAGGAGTGCGGTCTGTTCGCGAATGAATTCGCTCCTACAGAGCCATTTGAGGGAGCGAATTCATTCGCGAACAAGCCGCAACAGGGCAAAACGGTCTCTACAGGAACGGATGAGCGCCCTGAATATTTATTGCCAGGCGCAGTAACAACCCACCGCCATGGTATTTGTGGTGTTCACGCTGCGCCCGTCGAGCAGAGCATGCAGGACCGGTTCGATAAAACTGTTGCCGGCGTTGCAGGTCAGGCCTTCGCTGTAAGGCCCGAAGTACGCAAGCTTGCCGTCGCGATCCCAGATGGCGACGGCCGGGCTGGCGGTGATTTTGTCGGCACCCGCAAGCGTGCTCAGTGTTTTGAGCGTATCGGCTGTTTGTGACGACGGTTCGGGCGTACCGGGTTTCGGCACGACATAGAAGTCCACGCCTTTGTCGCCACCGAAGTGCTCGATCAACTCAGACAGATGCTGCTGGTTGCCGACATTGCACGGGCAGGACGGGTCCATGAAATGCACCAGACGAATACGTCCCTTGCCAGCCAGTTCGGGGGGAAGGCTCAGGTTATCGCCCGTGAACAGGGCAGTCTGATCACTGAAAGGGCGCAGGTAGCGATGTTGAAACCAGTCATGTGCCATCCACAATCCCGCCGCACATGTCAGGACGAACAGGCAGGCAAACAGGTTGCGACGGTGTGGGGATTTCATGACAGACGTTTCTATTTAAGGTGGCGTAGCTTGCCACGCCCGAACAGACAGATGAATATCGCTACACTGTCTTTTCAAGGTCCTGTCGGAATCTGGAAGCCTTATGTCTGCAACGTTTGACCCTGATCAATTACGCGCCACGCTGTCACCGCTGCGCGAGATCGAATCGCTCTCTCTGGATGGACAGATCTATCAGCGTTTCTATGGCCTGGGCGGGCTTGGTGGCGAGCATGTCATCCGCAGCTGGCTCGGGCGTCTGGATGTGGGGGGCTACGAGATTGTCGGGCAGGTCTGGCTGCCGGAGCATCCTGTGGGAACCCTGTTTCTGTTCCACGGGTTCTATGACCACATGGGTCTGTATCGCTACGTGATCGAGTGGGCGCTGGCCCAAGGGTTTGCAGTGATTTCCTGCGACCTGCCCGGGCATGGGCTGTCCAGCGGCAGCCGGGCGAGCATCAATGACTTTTCCGAGTATCAGGTCGTGCTGCAACGTCTGTTGCTGGAAGCCGAGGCCCTGAACCTGCCGCATCCCTGGCATCTGTGCGGGCAAAGCACCGGTGGCGCAATCGTGATCGATCATCTGCTTCATCAGGGCAACGACAGCCCGGTGCAGGGCAAGGCCATTCTCTTGTCACCACTGGTTCGGCCACGAGCCTGGGGCTGGTCCAAACTCAGTTATTACATGCTCAAGCCGTTTGTGGACGGCATTGCCCGGCGGTTTTCCGAAAACACCAACGCCCCGGCTTTCCTGCCGTTTCTGCTGGCCGATCCCTTGCAGCCGCGCCGCTTGCCGACCGCCTGGGTAGGCGCTTTATCGCGCTGGATCGTGCAGATTGAACGTGCGCCGCGCAGTACCCGCAGCCCGCTGATCATTCAGGGCGATGCGGACATGACCGTTGACTGGGACCACAACCTGACCGTACTCAGGAGCAAGTTCAGCGAGCCGCAAATCCTCATGCTTGGCAAGGCGCGGCATCACTTGGCCAACGAGGTGCCGGAGTTCCGGACGCAGTATTTCGAGTTTCTGAAAGGGCACATGAACTGATCCGCCTCGAGTGAGGCGTTTTGTTACAGGCCCTGGGACAGGCTGGAGGTGCTTTGGCCGACGGCAAGTCCGGCACGGATCGCGGCAAGTGCTGCCTGATAGTAAGCCTTGCCTTCCGGTGACTCGGCGAAGCTTGAGAACTCTTCCAGCTCAGGGTCTGACAGGTCGCGGTAGACGTACAGCAGCGTGTTGTTCAGGTCCGCGCTGATCTGCGCCATCAGGCGTTCGCGCTGTCCTTCGAGCATGCCTTGAGCCTGACCGCCGCCCAGAAGGCCGGGAATCATCTGGCTCAGGCTGTCGGCTGCAACACCGGCAATGGCGAGGCTGACTTCTGCTCCGGCCTGCTTGGCGGGCAGTGCCTGCGCCAGATGGCCGATCAGCAACTGGCGGGTGGCGTCGGCTTCCATCTGCGGCAGTCCCTGGGCGTGCTTGGCCAACTGGTCGGAGCGGGTTGCCGTCAGTTCTGCCTTGACGATCTTGCGGCCCAGCGGGGACTGGAAGAATTTCAGCGCAGGCGCCGGATCCTTGAGGCTTTCACGCAGGCGCTTTTCTGCGCGCTGGTCCATGGCCTGCGGTGCAAAACGCTGGTTGCTGTTATTGACCAATGCCTGAAAGACCGCTGGCGGCAGGTTGTCGCGGTAGCGTTGCTGGGCAGCCTTGAGTGCATCGTTGAAATGCGCACGCTGCTCTGTCCAGCCGGCGGCCTTGTATAACTGATCGTAACCGTCTGCCCAGACAGGCAAGGCGCAGAACATCAACAGCAAAACAAACAAACGACGCATTCGGGACTCCTGTCGGCAGGTCGCTATTCTCGGGGTGTTGACGGGGATTTGTCGAGTTATGACTGCCCTTGCTGCATGAAAACACCCGCACATGACCGTGCTGTATACACACCTCTGTCGAATTCGGGGGCTTATGGATACTATGCACGCCATGCGCATATCTCCCGATCACCCCCTCCTGCTTCGAATCGTCGACGACCTGGCCGCCAATGGTTGGTCGCAGCAGAATATATTCCTGCCCGAAGGTCTGACCCGCGAACTGGCACAAGAGTGCCATCGACGTGCCGCCGAGGGTGAACTCGAGCCTGCCGGTGTGGGGCGCGGGCTTGCGCAGGAAGTACGCGAAGGTATTCGCGGCGATCATATCCAGTGGCTTGAAGCCGGGCAGGCCGAGTGCAGCGACCGTTATCTGGTGTTGATGGACAGCTTGCGCCTGGCCCTCAATCGCGGCCTGTTCCTGGGGCTGGAAGATTATGAAAGCCACTTCGCCCTTTACCCGCCAGGGGCGTTTTACCTCAAGCATGTGGACCGCTTTCGCGATGACGACAAACGCATGGTGTCGGCGGTGCTTTATCTGAATCAGGCCTGGCTGCCCGAGCATGGCGGGCAGTTGCGCATGTACCTGAAAGGGGACGTGACCTACGACGTCCAGCCTACAGGCGGTTGTCTGGTGGTGTTCCTGTCCGGCGATATACCCCATGAAGTGCTGCCTGCCACCCGCGACCGGCTTTCCCTGACCGGCTGGTTCCGGCGTCGGGGCAACGAACCGTTCCTGTGAGCCTGCCCGCTTCATGAAATCTGTGTCATGAACCCCGTTCTCCGGGGTAGAGGTCTATCGTAAAGGACTGTGCTGAACCGAAGGCCATGGGTTCAGGTCCGATAGGTAGTCTCACAAACGTGCGGAGCGATCATGACATCCCTATTTTCCAGAACTGCCCTCGCTGGTCTGTTGCTGGCAACGTCGACCCTGATTCATGCGGCCGATATCCCGCGTACCGCTTCGCCCGAGGGCGCAGAGGCGTACATCATCTCGCCCAAGGACGGAGAAACCGTGACGTCGCCGTTCAAGGTGCAGTTTGGTCTCAAGGGAATGGGTGTTGCACCGGCAGGGGTCGATATCCCTGAAACCGGCCATCATCATTTGCTGATCGATGTGAAGGATGAGCCCGCAGCGAATGTTCCGCTACCGACCACTGACAATATTCGCCATTTCGGCAAGGGGCAGACCGAAACCGTGCTGAGCCTGCCACCGGGCAGCCACACCCTCCAGTTGCTGGTGGGCGACAAATCGCATATCCCGCTGAACCCGACGGTCGAGTCGAAGAAGATCACGATCAATGTGAAGTAGGAGCGGATTTATCCGCGAAATGGCTTCGCGAATGAATTCGCCCCTACCGGGTCAGGCTGCTATCAGAACAGAACGCGGCTACGGATGGTGCCTTTGACCTGTTGCAGCTTCTCTTGCGCCAGGTCCGAGTAATCGGCGTCTACGTCGATTACCACGTAGCCGACTTTCTCGTTGGTCTGCAGGAACTGGCCGGAAATGTTGATGCCGTTTTCCGCGAACACCTTGTTGATTTCGCTCAGCACGCCCGGAATGTTTTCGTGGATGTGCAACAGGCGGTGCTTGCCAGGGTGAGCAGGCAAGGCCACTTCCGGGAAGTTGACGGAGGAAACCGACGTACCGTTGTCGCTGTACTTGACCAGCTTTTCCGCAACTTCCAGACCGATGTTGGCCTGGGCTTCGGCAGTGGAACCACCGATGTGCGGGGTCAGGATCACGTTGTCCAGGCCGCGCAGCGGGCTTTCAAAGATGTCGTCGTTGGAGCGAGGCTCCACCGGGAACACGTCGATGGCCGCGCCGATCAGGTGCTTGTCCTTGATCGCGTCTGCCAGGGCATCCAGCTCGACCACAGTACCGCGAGCGGCGTTGATCAGGATGCTGCCCTTTTTCATGGCACGGATTTCTTTCTCGCCGATCATCCACTGGGTTTCAGCGGTTTCCGGAACGTGCAGGGTCACGATGTCGGACATGCCCAGCAGCTCGGTCAGGCTGGCAACCTGAGTGGCGTTGCCCAGCGGCAGCTTGGTCAGGGTGTCGTAGAAGTAGACCTGCATGCCCAGGCCTTCAGCCAGAACCGACAGCTGAGTACCGATCGAGCCGTAGCCGATGATGCCCAGTTTCTTGCCGCGGATCTCGAAGGAGTTGGCCGCGCTCTTGATCCAGCCGCCACGGTGGCAGGAAGCGTTCTTCTCCGGGATGCCGCGCAGCAGCAGGATGGCCTCGGCCAGAACCAGCTCGGCGACGGAGCGGGTGTTGGAGTACGGGGCGTTGAACACTGCAATGCCGCGCTCACGTGCTGCGTCCAGGTCGACCTGGTTGGTGCCGATGCAGAAGCAGCCGACCGCAACCAGTTTCTTGGCGCAATCGAACAGCTCTTCAGTCAGTTGGGTGCGTGAGCGGATACCGATGAAATGGGCGTCGGCAATCTTTTCCTTCAGCTCGGCTTCCGGCAGAGACTTGGTGTGGTACTCGATGCTGGTGTAGCCGGCGGCCTTCAGGACGTCAACGGCGGATTGGTGGACGCCTTCGAGAAGAAGGAACTTGATCTTGCTCTTGTCGAGGGAAGTCTTGCTCATCTGCGTAAACCTGTGTCCCGGAGAAAAATGGCAGGAGGGGGCCGGATCGGCCATGGGCACGATTCGCGGGGGGCGTATGCTAGCATAAGCACCCCGCGAAACCCCATTCCCGAACGTGAACCGTTCTCAGGATGCCCATGAATTGTTCGAGAGTTGCGTCCATGACCAATCCCGCTTTGATTGATGAGCTCAAGACCCTGGTCGAACCAGGCAAGGTACTGACCGACGCCGGTTCGCTTGAGGCTTACGGCAAGGACTGGACCAAGCAATTCACCCCCGCCCCCACGGCTGTCGTGTTTCCCAAGACCATCGAGCAGGTCCAGGCCATCGTGCGCTGGGCCAACGAGCGTCTGGTGGCGCTGGTGCCTTCGGGCGGGCGGACAGGGCTTTCTGCCGCCGCTGTGGCTGCCAATGGCGAAGTGGTGGTTTCGTTCGACTACATGAACCGGATTCTGGAACTCAACCTCACCGAGCGCACAGCCGTCTGTCAGCCCGGTGTGATTACCCGGCAGTTGCAGGCCGCGGCGCAAGAGAGCGGCCTCTATTATCCAGTGGACTTCGCTTCCTCGGGTTCAAGCCAGATTGGCGGCAATATCGGCACCAATGCCGGCGGAATCAAGGTCATTCGCTATGGAATGACCCGCAACTGGGTCGCGGGCCTCAAGGTCGTCACCGGTAAAGGCGACCTGCTGGAACTGAACAAGGACCTGATCAAGAACGCCACCGGCTACGACATGCGCCAGCTGTTCATCGGCGCTGAAGGCACGCTGGGCTTTGTAGTCGAGGCCACCATGCGCCTTGATCGTGCGCCCCGCAACCTTACCGCCATGGTGCTGGGCACCACCGACTTCAATTCGATCATGCCTGTGCTGCACGCTTTTCACGGCAAGCTGGACCTGACGGCATTCGAGTTCTTCTCCGACAAGTCGTTTGCCCGGGTCATGGCCCGTGGCGACGTGCCTTCGCCATTCGACACGCCGTGCCCGTTTTATGTACTGCTGGAATTCGAGGCGACCACCGAAGAGGTGGCCAATGATGCCCTGGCGCTCTTCGAGCATTGTGTCGAGCAGGGCTGGGTGCTCGATGGCGTGATGAGCCAGAGCGAGCAGCAGTTGCAGAACCTGTGGAAGCTGCGCGAATACATTTCCGAAACCATCTCCCACTTCACGCCCTACAAGAACGATATTTCGGTCACGGTTTCAAAGGTTCCGGCCTTTCTGGGCGAGATCGATGCCATCGTTGCCGAGCACTATCCTGACTTCGAAGTGCTCTGGTACGGCCATATCGGCGATGGCAACCTGCACCTGAACATCCTCAAGCCCGAGAATCTGGACAAGGAAGCGTTCTTCCGGACCTGCGCCAAGGTCAACAAATGGGTGTTCGAGACGGTGGAGAAATACAACGGCTCGATTTCTGCCGAGCACGGTGTGGGGATGACCAAACGCGACTATCTGACGTACAGTCGCTCACCTGCCGAAATCGAATACATGAAAGCGCTGAAAGCGGTCTTCGACCCTAACGGCATCATGAACCCGGGCAAGATATTTGCTGTTTGATCAGCCGACATACCTTATTCAACGAAGCCAGAATTATCAGACCCAGGAGACGTCATGAGCTACCAGCACAAATATGTCGATGGAACGAACATCCACTTCCCGCTGGGCAAGGTGGTCTGTATCGGTCGTAACTATGCAGAGCACGCCAAGGAACTGGGCAACCCGGTCCCGACCGAGCCGTTGCTGTTCATGAAACCCGGCAGTTCCGTGGTCGCTCTGGAAGGCGGCTTCAGCATTCCGGCAGACCGTGGTTCTGTGCATTACGAAGCCGAAATCGTCGTACTGATCGGCAAGCCGCTGAGCAAGAACCCCTCCCGTGAAGAAGTGCTCGACGCCATCAGCGGCTTCGCTCCGGGCCTGGACCTGACCTTGCGTGACGTGCAGTCGCGTCTGCGCGAGAAAGGTCTGCCATGGGAGCTGGCCAAGTGCTTCGACGGCGCTGCGGTCATCGCACCTTTCGTGCCCGCTGAAACCTATCCGGACCTGACCGATATCGGCATTCGCCTGACCATCAACGGCAAGGTCGTGCAGGACGGCAACAGCAGCCTGATGCTTAACCCGATCGTGCCGATGATCCAGCACATGGCCGCCAACTTCTCGTTGCAGGCCGGTGACATCATCATGACTGGCACCCCGGCAGGCGTCGGGCCGTTCGAGGCCGGTGACGAAATCGTGCTTGAGTTGACCGGCCAGAACCGCTTTGAGAGCGTCGTTCGTTAAACGCCCGGTTGCTGCTTTTGAAAAGCGCCTGAGATGACCTCTCGGGCTTTTTTTTTGGCTCTGTCTTGTGGCCCTGTCGCCAGCAAGCTACCCCCCACAGACACTGAACCGACTTGGCAGCATCAATTGGCGTTTTTTTCACACTTGATCTGGATAATCCGGCTGCCTCTCATCCGAGGGCTTTAGGTTATGGTTGCGTTATATCAGCTCAGGAATTCATGAATGGCCAGGCTTCCCGCGTCTCAAAATAGCCGTTTCCGTCTGTTGGGCATGCGTTGGTATGCATGGTTGCTACTGGTTCTGGTCATGGGATATGCCCTGGCGTTTGTGATGCACTGGGATGATCGTGCATTGCTATGGGTCAAAGAAGGCTTCCAGAGCAAGGCGTCCCGCAGCGCCAGCATCTGGCTCCCGGACTACAAGGTAGAGATCGATGCCAAGCCATTGCCTGGCATGGAGAAGGACGAAGCCTCCGATCTGTCTTACAACCCGGTGACCAAGACATTGTTCTCGGTCATGGGCAAGCATCCGTTCCTGGTAGAGCTGACCCTCAAGGGCGATGTAGTGCGCAAGATCCCTCTGGTGGGCTGGAGCAACCCCGAGGGTATTGCCGTCCTGAATGACGGCCTGATCGGAATTACCGACGAACGCCAGCATGTACTGAGCATCGTCAAGGTGACCGCCGAGACCACGACGCTGAACATGGCCGATTTCCCGAAATACGACCTGGGTCCTTCAAAGAACCAGAACAAGGGTTTTGAAGGCGTGGCCTGGGACCCGGTCCGTCAGCAGATATTGCTGGGTGAAGAGCGTCCACCTGCCTTGTTTACATGGAAGAGTGATGGCAGTGACGTCTTGAAGGGCGAGAAGCAAAAAGTCACCAGTATCTCGCTGGACGTGCGCAACCTTTCTTCATTGAGTATCGACCCTCGCACCGGGCATACGCTGGTGCTTTCTGCCGACTCACACCTGTTGCTGGAAATTGACGAAAACGGACAGCAAGTCAGCTTCATGACCCTGCTGGGTGGCATGAACGGCTTGAAAGACACTATTCCGAGGGCAGAAGGTGTGGCGCTGGACGAGGAGGGGACGTTGTATATGGTCAGCGAGCCGAACCTGTTTTATTCGTTTCGCAAATAGTGAAGCGTGAAATGGCATTGCGCTATTAAGCATGAATTCAGATTCCCGTGATATTCATGCTGCCCGATTAATATTTGAGTTGCCTTGATGCGTCTCCCTATCCGATCTGCCCTGTTGTTTTCGTTGATGATTGCGCTGGCTGCATTGCTGTTTTTTGCGGATCGGGAGTATCGCTTCGTGAAGCGCGCTTCGTTTGCCTGGCAGATGCTCTGGCAATCGGATTCGCAACAGACTGTCGGCCTTGATCGCTATAAGGTCGAGATCGAAGGGCAGGTGATCGAAGGGCTTGAGGATGATGTCTCGGCCCTGAGTTACGACCCGGATCGCAAAAGCCTGTTCACGGTGACCAACCAGAAGAACGAAATGGTCGAGCTGAGCCTCGATGGTCGTATCCTGCGACGTATTCCCTTGAACGGTTTCGGCGATTCGGAAGCCATCGAGTACATCAGCCCTGGCGTTTACGTGATCAGCGACGAGCGTCAGCAGCGTTTGCTCAAGGTTCATGTCGACGACAACACCCAGACCCTCGATGCCGCCGATGCCGTGCAACTGACATTGAGCATCGACGTGGGGCGCAACAAGGGCTTTGAAGGCCTGGCCTACGATATCAAGGGCCAGCGGCTGTTTATCGCCAAGGAAAGCGAGCCGGTGCAGATCGTCGAAATACGCGGTTTCCCCCAGAGCAGTAACAGCCTTGGCGTCATTTTCGACAGAAAACGCGATGCAGGCCTGTTTGTGCGCGACATGTCCAGCCTGTACTTCGATGCCCCGACGGGCCACTTGCTGCTCATGTCCGATGAGTCGAAAAAGATTCTGGAACTCAATGACGAAGGTCGCCCGATTGCCAGCGCTTCCTTGAAAAAGGGCAAGCTGGGTTTGAGCAAGGATGTGCCGCAGGCCGAGGGTTTTACCCTGGATGAAGAGGGGACGCTCTACGTGGTGAGCGAGCCGAACCTGTTCTACAAGTTTCGCAAGCCATAAGACTGGTTCAGGCCAGAGTCCCGCGACGGGAGCTCTGGCCACACTGACCGCGGCTTAGCGGGTCAGGGTTTTCACGCCTTCGGTGGTACCCAGCAACAGCAGGTCTGCACCGCGAGCCGCGAACAGGCCGTTGGTGACCACGCCCACGATGGCGTTGATCTGCGTTTCCAGCTCCACCGGGTTGGTGATGCTCATGTTGTGTACGTCGAGAATGATATTGCCGTTGTCGGTCAATACGCCTTCACGATAGACCGGGTCGCCGCCCAGCTTGACCAGTTGGCGTGCAACATGGCTGCGCGCCATCGGGATGACTTCGACCGGCAGCGGGAATGCGCCCAGCACCGGCACCAGCTTGCTGCCATCGGCGATGCAGATGAAGGTCTTGGCCACGGCGGCCACGATCTTCTCGCGAGTCAGCGCAGCGCCGCCGCCCTTGATCAGGTTCAGGTGCTCGTCGCTTTCATCGGCGCCGTCGATGTAGAACTCCAGATCGCTGACCGTATTGAGTTCATAGACCGGAATACCATGGCTCTTGAGGCGGGCTGCCGTGGCTTCGGAGCTGGCTACCGCGCCATCGAAGGAGGCCTTGTGCCTGGCCAGCGCATCGATGAAGCAGTTGGCCGTGGAGCCGGTGCCCACACCGATGATGCTCTTGTCGTCGATCTTGGGAAGAATGAAATCGACAGCGGCTTGAGCCACGGCCTGTTTGAGTTGATCCTGAGTCATGCGGGCTCCACGGTGCCAAAGGTGCAAAAAGGGGCCGCATTATAGCGATGACTGCGCCGCAAAGCCCCGTCATTCGTATGGTCGTTCATCGGAGTGCAGAGTAGACTTCTCGGCCTTGCTCCCTTCGCCAGTGATATCGCCCCGATGCTCGAACAGTACGTCAAGAAAATCCTCACTTCCCGCGTCTATGACGTCGCTGTCGAAACCCCGCTGCAGGGCGCCCGCCAGCTTTCCGAGCGTCTGGCAAACCAGATATTGCTCAAGCGCGAAGACCTGCAACCGGTGTTCTCCTTCAAGATTCGCGGGGCCTACAACAAGCTGGCGCAACTGAGCCCTGAAGAACTGGCGCGTGGCGTGGTGACGGCTTCGGCAGGCAACCATGCGCAAGGCCTGGCGTTGGCGGCGAAAGTCTTGGGCATCAAGGCGACCATCGTCATGCCCAAGACCACGCCCGAGATCAAGGTCGAGGGTGTGCGCTCCCGTGGCGCTCAGGTGGTGCTGCATGGCGACTCCTTTCCAGAAGCCCTGGCTTACTCCCTCAAGCTGGTGGACGAGCAAGGTTTTGTTTACATCCATCCTTACGATGACCCTGACACCATTGCCGGACAAGGCACGGTGGCCATGGAAATCCTGCGCCAGCAACCGGGCCAACTGGATGCCATTTTCGTCCCGGTGGGCGGTGGCGGCCTGATTGCGGGTATCGCGGCCTACGTCAAATACCTGCGTCCGGACATCAAGGTCATCGGTGTCGAACCCGACGACTCCAACTGCCTGCAAGCCGCCATGGCGGCGGGTGAGCGGGTAGTGTTGAATCAGGTCGGGCTGTTTGCCGATGGCGTGGCAGTGGCGCAGATCGGCCATCACACCTTTGAAGTCTGCCGTCACTACGTCGATGAAGTCATCACCGTCAGCACCGACGAAATCTGCGCAGCCATCAAGGACATCTACGACGACACCCGCTCTATCACCGAACCGGCCGGTGCGCTGGGCGTGGCGGGGATCAAGAAGTATGTAGAGCAACGTGGCATCAGCGGCCAGACCCTGGTGGCCATCGACTCCGGCGCCAACGTCAACTTTGACCGCCTGCGCCATGTGGCTGAGCGTGCCGAGCTGGGTGAAGGTCGCGAAGCCATCATTGCCGTGACCATCCCCGAGCAGCCCGGCAGCTTCAAGGCGTTCTGCCAGGCCATCGGCAAGCGCCAGATCACCGAATTCAACTACCGCTACCACACCGACCGCGAGGCTCATATCTTCGTCGGCGTGCAGACCCACCCGGACAACGACCCGCGCAGCGCCTTGATTTCAAGCCTGACGGAGCAAGGGTTCCCGGTGCTGGACCTGACCGACAACGAACTGGCCAAGCTGCATATCCGCCATATGGTCGGCGGGCATGCCGAGCGGGTCAGCGATGAAGTGGTGCTGCGTTTCGAGTTTCCGGAACGGCCGGGTGCGCTGTTCAACTTCCTTAACAAGCTGGGCGGGCGCTGGACCATCTCGATGTTCCACTACCGCAACCACGGCGCCGCCGATGGCCGGGTGGTGGCCGGGCTGGTGGTGCCGGAAGAAGAGCGGCATCTGGTGGGCGCAGCGCTGGACGAGATTGGCTATCCGTATTGGGACGAGAGCCAGAATCCGGCGTACAAGCTGTTTCTGGGGTAAACGAACGGTAGGGGCGAATTCATTCGCGGCGCCGCCCGATTCGTTCCTACCTTGATTTGCTACGCTCCATACAGCTTCGCCTGCAAGGGATGTCCGCAATGGAATACATCACAGCGCTGAAAACCCTGCATATAGCCGCCATCACGCTATGGCTGCTCAGCGCCTTGGGTCTGGCTTTCTGGGTTATCAAGAAAGAGGCTCATGGCCGCCTTATGCAGCGCCCGGCCTTGTTTGTCTGGCTGCTGATGGCCGTCTGCCTGGCAATCCTGCCTTTCAGCGGATGGTGGCTGGTTCATCTGCTGGGCTGGTCATTGGGCCAGACGTGGGTGTTGGCCAGTAGTGTGCTTTATGTCGTGGGGCTTTTCGGTTGGGTCTGGCTGGTGAGTCGGCTGGCCGGGAAAGCTGGCAATCTGCGGTTCACACTGGCTCTGGCAATCATGTCTACCGCTTGTTTCATGGCGATGGCCGGTCTGATGTTCTTCAAACCGGCCTGACCGCTGTAGCCATCAGCGCAGTGAAATCACCTGCCAGCCGCGTTTTTCTGCTTCTGCACGCAGTTTCGGGTCCGGGTCCACGGCCACTGGATGGGCGACTTGCTCCAGCAGTGGCAGGTCGTTCATGGAATCGCTGTAGAAATAGCTGCCTTCCAGACTGAATGCATGCTCTTCAAGCCAATGATTGAGGCGGGTCACCTTGCCTTCACGGAAGCAGGGTATACCTGTCGTGCGCCCGGTATAGCGCCCGTCGACCAGCTCGCATTCGGTCGCCAGCAGGGTGTCGATCCCCAGGCGGGCGACGATCGGAGCGGTCACGAAGCGGTTGGTGGCGGTTATGACCACCAGTTTGTCGCCTGCGTCACGGTGTTTGGCGATCAGTTCCAGCGCTTTGGGCAGTACGATGGGTTCGATGCAGTCGCGCATGAAATCCCGGTGCCATTCATCGAGCTGAGCCATTTCGGTCCGGCCCAGGATTTCGAGGGTGAAATTCAGGTAGTCGGTCAGGTTGAGCGTGCCGGCCAGGTAGTCTTCATAGAATGCGTCGTTGCGCGTCTTGTACGTAGCGGCATCGAGGATGCCGCGTTCGCACAGGTAATCGCCCCAAGCGTGATCGCTGTCACCGCCCAGAAGTGTGTTGTCGAGGTCGAATAAAGCCAGGCGCATGTGGTTACTCGCTGAAATAACTGAAAAAAGAGCACAAGAATACGAGGTTTTCACAAGACTTCACATAAGGTGCTTAGGCTCGTTGCTGCTTTGAGCGCCTTTGTGGAACAATGCGGCGACATGCGTTTGCGAGGTTGTTGCCGTGATCGACCCCGATGGTTTCCGTCCTAATGTCGGGATTATTCTGACAAACGATGCTGGTCAGGTCCTATGGGCTCGGCGTATTAACCAAGATGCCTGGCAGTTTCCACAGGGTGGAATAAACCCTCAGGAGACGCCGGAAGACGCGCTGTATCGCGAATTGAATGAAGAAGTCGGGCTGGAACGACAGGATGTGCAGATTCTGGCCTGTACCCGCGGTTGGTTGCGTTATCGTCTGCCGCAGCGACTGGTCCGTACTCATAGCCAACCGCTATGTATCGGCCAGAAACAGAAGTGGTTTCTCCTGCGCCTGATCTCCAACGAGCAGCGGGTGCGGATGGATTTGACCGGTAAACCGGAGTTCGATGGCTGGCGTTGGGTCAGCTATTGGTACCCGTTAGGCCAAGTGGTGACATTCAAGCGCGAGGTGTATCGACGCGCACTCAAAGAGCTTGCCCCGCGCCTTTTATCGCGCGACTGACACGGAGTTCGACCCCGAGCCATGCTCAATACGCTGCGCAAGATCGTCCAGGAAGTAAACTCCGCCAAGGATCTCAAGGCGGCGTTGGGCATTATTGTGTTACGCGTCAAGGAGGCCATGGGCAGCCAGGTCTGCTCGGTCTATCTGCTTGACCCCGAAACCAACCGTTTCGTGCTGATGGCTTCCGAGGGTCTGAACAAGCGCTCCATCGGCAAGGTGAGCATGGCGCCGAACGAGGGCCTTGTGGGGCTTGTCGGTACTCGCGAAGAGCCGCTGAACCTCGAAAACGCCGCCGACCACCCCCGTTACCGCTACTTTGCCGAAACCGGTGAAGAGCGTTATGCCTCTTTCCTTGGCACGCCGATCATCCACCACCGTCGTGTGGTGGGCGTGTTGGTGATCCAGCAAAAGGAGCGGCGTCAGTTCGACGAAGGGGAAGAAGCCTTCCTCGTCACCATGAGTGCTCAACTGGCAGGCGTAATCGCCCATGCCGAAGCCACTGGCTCGATCCGCGGTCTGGGTCGCCAAGGCAAGGGTATTCAGGAGGCCAAGTTTGTCGGCGTGGCTGGCTCGCCCGGTGCGGCAGTGGGTGTGGCGGTGGTCATGCTGCCTCCCGCCGACCTGGAAGTGGTCCCGGATAAAGTCGTCACCGATATCGATGCCGAACTGGCCCTGTTCCAGAATGCGCTGGAAGGCGTGCGCAATGACATGCGGACCCTGTCGGCCAAGCTGGCGACTCAGTTGCGTCCTGAAGAGCTGGCGCTGTTCGATGTTTACCTGATGATGCTCGATGACGCTTCGCTGGGTAGCGAAGTGACCAACATCATCAAGACCGGCCAATGGGCGCAGGGTGCCTTGCGTTCGGTGGTGAACGAGCACGTCAACCGTTTCGAGCTGATGGACGACGCCTATCTGCGCGAGCGTGCATCGGACGTCAAGGACCTGGGCCGCCGTTTGCTGGGTTACCTGCAGGAAGCCCGGCAACAGGCGCTGGTCTACCCCGATAACACCATTCTGGTCAGTGAAGAGCTGTCCCCGGCCATGCTCGGCGAAGTGCCGGAAGGCAAGCTGGTCGGTCTGGTGTCGGTACAGGGTTCGGGTAACTCCCACGTGGCGATTCTGGCGCGGGCCATGGGCATTCCCACGGTCATGGGCCTTGTGGACTTCCCTTATTCCAAGGTGGATGGCATCGACCTGATCGTCGATGGCTACCACGGTGAAGTCTTCACCAACCCCAGCGACATCATGCGCCAGCAGTTCACCAAGGTGGTGGAGGAGGAGCGCCAACTGTCCCAGGGGCTCGATGCCCTGCGCGAGCTGCCTTGTGTGACGCTGGATGGCCATCGCATGCCGCTGTGGGTCAACACCGGCCTGCTGGCCGACGTCGCCCGTGCCCAGCAGCGTGGCGCCGAAGGTGTCGGTCTGTATCGCACCGAAGTGCCGTTCATGATCAACCAGCGTTTCCCGAGCGAAAAGGAACAGCTGGCCATCTACCGTGAACAACTGGCGGCCTTCCATCCGCTGCCGGTTACCATGCGCAGCCTGGACATCGGCGGCGACAAGGCGCTGTCCTACTTCCCGATCAAGGAAGAAAACCCGTTCCTGGGCTGGCGTGGCATTCGTGTCACCCTCGACCACCCGGAAATTTTCCTGGTCCAGACCCGCGCCATGCTCAAGGCCAGCGAAGGCCTGAACAACCTGCGCATTCTGTTGCCGATGATTTCCAGCACCCATGAAGTGGAAGAGGCCTTGCACCTTATTCACCGGGCATGGGGCGAAGTCCGCGACGAAGGCACCGATGTGCCGATGCCGCCTGTGGGCGTCATGATCGAAATTCCGGCTGCGGTCTATCAGACCCGCGACCTGGCTCGTCAGGTGGACTTCCTGTCCGTGGGCTCCAACGACCTGACCCAATACCTGCTGGCGGTTGACCGCAACAACCCGCGTGTCGCCGACCTCTACGACTACCTGCACCCGGCTGTGCTGCAAGCGCTGCAAAGCGTCGTGCGCGATGCCCATGCCGAAGGCAAGCCGGTGAGTATCTGCGGAGAGATGGCGGGCGATCCTGCAGCGGCTGTGCTGTTGATGGCGATGGGCTTTGACAGCCTGTCGATGAACGCCACCAACTTGCCGAAAGTGAAATGGATGCTGCGCCAGATCAACCTGAGCAAGGCCAAGGAACTGCTGGCCCAGTTGATGACCAACGACAACCCGCAAGTGATCAGCAGCTCCCTGCAACTGGCACTGCGCAATCTGGGCCTGTCCCGGATGATCAATCCGGGGTCGGTCAAGGGACATTGAGGCCGCACTACCCGTGGGAGCGAATTTATTCGCGATAGGCCCGTAAATGTATAACCTTCAATGACGTCTCGCGGATAAATCCGCTCCTGCGAATTCATGATTCATCCATCGCCCATGCCTAGAGCATCCTGCCGGGCTCCGGTAACATGCCCGACTGATTTCTACGGGGTAGCCCAAGACCGCCGGCGCCGACAGGTGCAATAAGTTTTCATGATCGCGGGCTGGCCGAGGCCCTGTTATCGCCGCATAGTCTGGCTTCGTGCATGGGCGTCTGTTCCCTGATTTAACCGCTTTTGTATTTGGTCGCTCGCAAGAGCGTTCCCATTGAGGAGTTGCAATGCTGCCTTACCCGCAGATTGACCCGGTAGCCGTATCACTCGGCCCGCTGCAGATTCACTGGTACGGACTGATGTATCTGGTCGGCATAGGTGGCGCATGGCTGCTTGCGTCGCGTCGCCTGAACGCTTTCGACCCGACCTGGACCAAGGAAAAACTCTCGGACCTGATTTTCTGGCTGGCCATGGGTGTCATTGTCGGCGGGCGTCTGGGTTATGTGCTGTTCTACGACCTGTCGGCCTACCTCGCCAACCCGCTGCTGATCTTCGAGGTATGGAAAGGCGGCATGGCCTTCCACGGTGGGTTTGTCGGCGTAATGCTGGCGGCCTGGTGGTTCGGCAGACGCAATGGCAAGACCTTCTTCCAGTTGATGGACTTCGTTGCTCCGCTGGTGCCGATTGGTCTGGGCGCCGGGCGTATCGGTAACTTCATCAATGCCGAGCTGTGGGGCAAGCCAAGCGATGTGCCATGGGCCATGGTCTTCCCGCCTTTCAGCGACCCTGCGCAACTGGCGCGTCATCCGTCGCAGCTGTATCAGTTCGCCCTGGAAGGCGTGGCGCTGTTCATCATTCTCAACCTTTATGCACGCAAACCGCGCCCGACCATGGCCGTTTCCGGCATGTTCGCCCTGTTTTACGGGATCTTCCGCTTCATCGTCGAGTTCGTCCGCGTACCCGACGCGCAACTGGGCTATCTGGCGTGGGGCTGGGTCACCATGGGTCAGATCCTGAGCCTGCCGATGATCATTGCGGGTCTGGCCATGATCTGGCTGGCCTACAAGCGCGAACCTGCTGTCAAAGCAACGGTATAACACTGAAGCGCCGGGCGAGTTTGCCCGGCGGATTCAAGGATGCAGGTAATTTATGAAGCAATATCTTGAACTCGTCGCCCATGTGATCAAGCACGGGACCTTGCAGTCCAACCGCACCGGGGTGAATACCATCAGTTTCCCCGGCGCGATGCTGCGTTATGACCTTCAGGAAGGTTTCCCGGCCATCACGACCCGGCGCATGGCTTTCAAGTCGGCTATCGGTGAAATGGTCGGTTTCCTGCGGGGCGCCAACAGCGCGGCCGAGTTCCGTGAACTGGGCTGCAAGGTCTGGGATCAGAACGCCAACGAGAACGCTCAGTGGCTGAACAACCCGTTCCGCAAGGGCGAGGATGACCTGGGCGAGATCTACGGCGTGCAGTGGCGCAAATGGCCTGCCTACAAGCGCATCGCAACCGGCAATGCCGCAGCGATCGAGCTGGCGGTCAGCCAGGGCTACAAGCAGATTGCCGAGTCCGAAGAAGACGGCGAAAGCTTTGTGGTGCTGTACAAGGCCATCGACCAGATTCGCCAGTGCGTCGACACCATCATCAAGGACCCGGGCAGCCGTCGTATCCTGTTCCACGGCTGGAACTGCGCGCAGCTTGATGAGATGGCCTTGCCACCTTGTCACCTGCTTTACCAGTTGCACCCGAACCAGCAGACCCGGGAAATCTCCCTGACGCTGTACATTCGCTCAAACGATCTGGGCCTCGGGACGCCGTTCAACCTCACCGAAGGCGCTGCACTCCTGAGCCTGATCGGTCGCCTGACCGGCTACACGCCGCGCTGGTTCACCTATTTCATCGGTGATGCCCACGTCTACGAAAATCATCTGGACATGCTCAACGAGCAGCTCACCCGTGAGCCGTTCCCGATGCCGAAGCTGGTAATCTCGGACCGTGTGCCCGAGTTCGCCAAGACTGGTATCTACCAGCCGGAATGGCTGGAACTGATCGAACCTTCCGACTTCTCCCTGGAAGGTTATGAGCACCATCCGGCGATGACAGCGCCGATGGCGGTATAGGGGAAAGCGGCAAGCCTTAAGCTACAGGCTGCTTGAGGCTTATAGCTTGCAGCTTCAGTGCCCATGACTCTTGCCCACATGGGAAGGTTCGCCTTCTACCGGCGCGACCGCGCCTGTCACTTCCAGCCGTTCCAGAATCCCGCAATGGTCCGACTCCCCGTCGCCACAACGGCGACGCAGGTCCAATAGCTGTTCCTGAAGGACTTGCAGGCTGGCGATGCGGGCGTTGACGTGTTCGATGTGTTCGTCGATCAACGCATTGACGCTTTCGCACTGGTCCTGCGGGCTGTCGCGCAGGTTGAGCAGGCTGCGGATTTCTTCCAGGGTCATGTCCAGGCTTCGGCAGTTGCGGATGAACGACAGCCGTTCCACATGCGCCTGGGTGTACAAGCGGTAATTGCCGTCGCTGCGGGCCGGAGCAGGCAGCAGGCCTTCACGCTCGTAATAACGAATGGTTTCGACCTGAGCATCCGTCAACTTTGCCAGTTCGCCGATTTTCATAGGATTCATCTCGTTTGAGCGCTTGACCCTATAGTGGCTACAGGGTGTTCACTTGGCAACAAGTAGATCCCGGGAGCCGACCATGGGCCAGATTACAAAGATTTCTCCACCGCATGACGACAACAAGGATGATCACAAGCACGCCCATTCGTGCTGTTCCAGCGCAGCTGCGCCTGCCACTGTCACTTTTGACGAGGCACCGGCAGCCGGTGGGCGTCTGAGCAGTTTTCGCATCGAGCAGATGGATTGTCCGACCGAGCAGACGCTGATCCAGAACAAACTGGGCAAGTTGCCGGGTGTGCAGAAGCTGGAGTTCAACCTGATCAATCGCATCCTTGGTGTGTGGCATGACCTGCCGACGACCGAGCCGATTCGTGAAGCCATCGGTTCGCTGGGCATGCAGGCCGAGCCCATCGAGGAAGGCACTAGCCAGGATGCCCCGGCGACACCTGCGCCGAAAAAGCACTGGTGGCCTCTGGCGCTGTCCGGTGTGATGGCGCTGGGTGCGGAAATCGTCCATTTCGCTGAGCTTGGCCCGACCTGGGTCGTGGCGTTGCTGGCCATTGTTTCGATCCTCAGTTGCGGCCTGACCACCTATAAAAAGGGCTGGATCGCGCTGAAGAACTTCAACCTCAATATCAACGCCTTGATGAGCATCGCGGTGACTGGCGCGGTCCTGATCGGCCAATGGCCTGAAGCGGCAATGGTGATGTTTCTGTTCACCGTGGCCGAACTGATCGAAGCCAAGTCGCTGGACCGTGCCCGTAACGCGATCAGCAGCCTGATGCAGTTGACGCCCGATGTGGCGACCGTCAGGCAGAGTGATGGAAACTGGGTTGAAACCGAGGTCAAGAGCGTCGAAATGGGTGCTATCGTGCGGGTTCGACCGGGTGAGCGGATCGGTCTGGATGGCGAGGTGGTTTCGGGTAACTCGACCATCGATCAGGCACCGATTACCGGCGAAAGCCTGCCTGTGGAAAAAACCGTGGGCGACAAGGTCTTTGCCGGCACCATCAATCAGTCCGGCTCGCTTGAATACCGGGTGACGGCTGCCGCGAGCCATTCCACGCTGGCGCGGATCATTCATGCGGTGGAAGCGGCTCAGGGCGCGCGGGCACCGACCCAGAGTTTTGTCGATAGTTTTTCGCGAATCTATACCCCGGTGGTGTTCCTGACGGCACTGGCCGTAGCCCTGATTGCGCCGCTGTTCTTCGGCGGTGCCTGGTTCGACTGGATCTATCGGGCGCTGGTATTGCTGGTCGTGGCCTGCCCGTGTGCCCTGGTGATTTCCACGCCGGTGACCATCGTCAGCGGTCTGGCCGCTGCGGCGCGCAAGGGGATTCTGATCAAGGGTGGCGTCTATCTGGAAATGGGCCGCAAGCTCGATTACCTGGCTCTGGACAAGACCGGCACCATCACCCATGGCAAGCCGGTGCAGACTGACTATCTACCGCTGGATGTGACTGTCTCCGACAGTGCGCCAGCCATTGCTGCCAGCCTGGCTGGTCGCTCCGATCACCCGGTTTCCCAGGCCATCGCGAAGGCGTCGGGGCAAGGGCAGGGTTTGCATGAGGTCAGCGCTTTCGAGGCATTGCCGGGGCGGGGCGTGAAAGGCGAGATCAATGGCCAGCTCTACCACTTGGGCAACCACCGTCTGGTCGAAGAACTGGGGCTGTGCTCGCCGGAGCTTGAAGCCAGGCTCGATGCACTGGAAATACAGGGCAAGACCGTGGTTCTGCTGCTGGATACCTCAGGCCCGCTGGCGCTGTTCGCGGTGGCCGATACGGTCAAGGACAGCAGCCGCGAGGCTATCGCCCAGTTGCACGAGCTTGGCATCAAGACCCTGATGCTGACCGGTGACAACCCGCACACCGCCAAGGCCATCGCTGAGCAGGTGGGGATCGATCAGGCTCAGGGCAATCTGCTGCCTGTGGATAAGTTGCAGGCCATCGAAGACTTGTATGCACGCAATCATCGCGTCGGCATGGTGGGCGACGGTATCAACGATGCCCCTGCGCTGGCCCGTTCGGAGATCGGTTTCGCCATGGCTGCGGCGGGCACTGACACTGCCATTGAGACTGCCGATGTCGCCCTGATGGACGACGACCTTCGCAAGATCCCGGCCTTTATCCGGTTGTCACGCGACACCTCGGCGATACTCAAGCAGAACATCGCGTTGGCGATTATCACCAAGGTGTTCTTTCTGGGCATTACCTTTGCCGGGTTGGCGACCATGTGGATGGCGGTGTTTGCCGATATGGGTGTGAGCTTGCTGGTGGTGTTCAACGGGTTGAGGTTGCTCAAGAAGTGAGCTGCTTTTGAGCTTTTCGCGAATGAATTCGCTCCGCTATGGGAGCGAATTCATTCAGCGGGATCAACCAAACCTCTCCTGCCCCCAGGCAATAAACGTCTCCAGCAATCCTTTCAATACCTCTCGGGTCGGTGCCGCAAGGTCAGGGCGGTAATGGAAAGGGGCGAACTCTTCCATGTAGGTGCTCTGCGCCAGTTCCAGTTGTACGGCGTGGATGTTATTGGCAGGGTCGCCGTAATGGCGGGTGATATGGCCGCCCTTGAAGCGACCGTTGAGCACATGGCTGTAGTCCTTGGCGGCTGCGCACACATTTTCCAGCCTGCCTGCCAGTTGCGGATCACAACTGGCACCGTTGAAGGTGCCGAGGTTGAAGTCCGGCAGGCGCCCGTCGAACAGATGCGGGACGTGGCCGCGAATGGAGTGGGCATCGAACAGCAGCGCATAACCGAACTCATCGCGCAGGCGTTGCAGCTCTTGCTCCAGCGTCTGGTGGTAAGGCACCCAGATCTGTTGCAGGTAGCTGGCGCGCTCGGCCGCGTCGGGCTCCTGGCCCTCCTTGAACAGCGGCACGCCGTCGAACAGGATCGAAGGAAACAGTCCGGTCGTCGCACCGGCATACAGCGGTTTGTCGTCGGACGGGCGATTGAGGTCGATGACGAAGCGCGAATACTCGGCAGCCAGGGTACTGGCCCCAAGCTCGGCCGCAAAGTCGTAAAGGCGTGGGATGTGCCAGTCGGTGTCGGGCAGGCTCAAGGCTTCGTCCACCAAGCCGGCTTTGACTGCCGGTGTCAGCTTCAGGCCCGCATGAGGCATGCTGATCAGCAGCGGGACGCGACCACGCTTGAATGTCAGAACGTTATCCACAGGGCTCTCCTTCAGATCGATGATTCGACGCCGTGGCGCACGATGCGTTTATCCAGGTCGCCGCCCAGCCAGTAGGCCAGATCGGCAGGGCGTTCGATGTTCCAGGCGACGAAGTCCGCTACCTTGCCGATTTCCAGCGAGCCATGGGTTTTATCCAGGCCCAGTGCCTTCGCGGCATTGAGGGTGACGCCTGCCAGGGCTTCTTCAGGCGTCATGCGGAACAGTGTGCAGGCCATGTTCAGCATCAGGCGCAGTGACAGGCCGGGCGAGGTGCCGGGGTTCATGTCGGTGGAGATGGCAATCGGCACGCCATGCTTGCGCAGGGCATCCATCGGCGGCAGTTGGGTTTCGCGCAGGAAGTAATACGCGCCCGGCAGCAGCACGGCGACGGTTCCGGCAGCGGCCATGGCAATGGCGTCGTCTTCGGTCATGAACTCCAGATGGTCCGCCGACAAGGCCTGATAACGCGCCGCAAGGCTTGAACCGCCCAGTGACGAAAGCTGTTCGGCATGCAGTTTTACCGGCAAACCCAGTTGCTTTGCGGTGATAAATACCTGCTCGACCTGCGCTGGCGAAAACGCCAGGTACTCGCAGAACGCATCCACGGCATCCACCAGACCTTCCTCGGCCAGTGCCGGAAGCATGTCGTCGCAGATATGCCGGATGTAATCGTCGGCGCGGTTGGTGTATTCCGGCGGCAGGGCGTGGGCGGCCAGACAGGTGCTGCGCACGGTGACGGGCAGGCTGCTGCCCAGGCGACGGATCACCTTGAGAATCTTGCGTTCGCTTGGCAGATCCAGGCCGTAGCCGGACTTCATCTCGACAGTGGTCACTCCGTCGCGCAGCAGATGCTTCAAGCGTCGCTCGGCACTGGCGAACAGTTCGTCCTCGCTGGCTGCGCGTGTCGCCCGTACCGTGCTGGCTATGCCGCCGCCTGCAGCAGCGATCTCGGCATAGCTCACGCCTTGCAGGCGCTGCTCGAATTCACCGCTGCGATTGCCACCGAATACCGTATGAGTGTGGCAATCGATAAGGCCCGGCGTGACCCAGGCGCCGCCCAGGTCTACGGTGCTGCCAAAATCAGTTTCCGAGAGCTGATTGTGAGGCCCGATCCAGTGGATGAATGCTCCAGAGGTCACGATGGCGGCATCCTCGATGATCGAGTAGTTGCCTTGCGCCATGGTTGCGATGTGACAGTTCTTCCAGAGTGTTGTCATCCCGGGCCTCCTTGGGTCATTGGGTGTTTTGGGTGTGTCTGGGTTTTATCCAGAGGTAGTAGGCGATGACCAGCAGCACAATCCAGATCGCGCCGACGATCAGCGCAGCCCGGTTATCCGGGAAGTAGCCCAGCACGCCGAAGATGAACAGCATGAAGACGATGGCGGCAGCCGGCCCATAAGGCCAGAACGGGACCGGGAACTTCAGTTGTGCAACTTCTTCGCGGCTCATGGAGCGGCGCATGGCAACCTGGGTCAGCAGGATCATCAGCCATACCCAGACCGTGGCGAAGGTGGCCAGGGAGGCGATCAGCAGGAAGACGTTCTTCGGGATCAGGTAGTTGAGCAGCACGCCAGCCAGCAGCGTCACGCCCATGACCACGACTGTCATCCATGGCACGCCCTGGCGCGACAGTCTGGCAAAACCGGCCGGGGCCTGACCTTCGAGCGCCATGCCATACATCATGCGGCCTGCGCCGAAGATGTCGCTGTTGATGGCGGATACGGCAGCCGAGATCACCACGATATTGAGAATGGTCGCCGCTGAAGCGATGCCCAGATTGTCGAAAATCTGCACGAACGGGCTGCCTTGAGTGCCGATCTGTGGCCATGGGTAAATGGACATCAGCACGAACAGGGTCAGGACGTAGAACAGCAGAATGCGCAGCGGCACGGCATTGATGGCCTGTGGCAGCGTGCGTTGCGGGTTCTTGGCTTCGCCCGCCGTGATACCGATGATTTCGATGCCGCCAAAGGCGAACATCACCACGGCCAGCGAGGCGATCAGGCCGCCGATGCCATTGGGCATGAAACCGCCGTGGGCCCAGAGGTTGCTGATCCCGATGGCGTTGTCGCCAGTGGATGAACCGATGCCGAACAGCATGATGCCGAAACCGGCCACGATCATCGCTACGATGGCGCCGACCTTGAGCAGCGACAGCCAGAACTCGGTTTCACCGAACACCTTGACGTTGCACAGGTTGAGCGCGCCGATCAGGAACACGATGCCCAGCACCCAGATCCAGCGCGGCACTTCCGGGAACCAGAAGCCCATGTAGATCCCGAACGCGGTGACATCGGCCAGACAGACGATGATCATCTCGAAGGCGTAGGTCCAGCCCAGCACGAAACCCGCCAGAGGGCCGAGATAACGGCTGGCGTAATGGCTGAACGAGCCGGAGGTCGGGTTGTGCACGGCCATCTCACCAAGGGCGCGCATCACCATGAAGACCGCTGCACCACCGATCAGATAAGCCAGCAGAACCGCAGGCCCCGCTTGCTGGATTGCGGCGGCAGAGCCATAGAACAACCCTGTGCCGATGGCAGAGCCCAGAGCCATGAAGCGAATGTGGCGGGCGGATAACCCGCGTTTCAAACCAACTTTTGACGTCATTTCCGTCCATCTCATTACTGGGTATGGCAAATAGCTGCGAGAACACCTGCTTCCGGCTTCCCGCAGCGAACTACCATTGCGAGCCCTGCCAGGCTCGCGGTACATCACAGACTGGGTAGCAGACGTGCAGGAACCAACGGGTTCAGGCAAGTTGAGGACAACAGCTGGCTGGCAGCTTCTATGTCCGGTGCAAAAAAACGATCCTTCTCATAGGGCGGTACTTTGCTGCGCAGTACGGCGCGGGCCTGCTCCAGTTTTGGAGAGGTTTTGAGGCCGTTGCGCAAGTCCAGTCCCTGGCATGCAGCCAGCCATTCTACGGCAAGAATCCCGCGAACGTTTTCTGCCATTTCCCATAACCGCTTGCCGGCTGCCGGAGCCATGGAAACATGGTCCTCCTGATTGGCTGAAGTCGGCAGGCTATCGACGCTGTGCGGATGGGCCAACGCCTTGTTTTCACTGGCCAGGGCAGCAGCCGTGACCTGGGCGATCATGAAGCCGGAGTTGACCCCACCGTTGGCCACCAGGAAGGGCGGCAACTGCGACATGTGCTTGTCCATCATCAGCGAAATGCGGCGTTCGCTCAGGGAACCGATTTCCGCGATGGCCAGCGCCAGATTATCGGCGGCCATGGCAACCGGTTCCGCGTGGAAGTTGCCGCCGGAGATCACATCGTTTTCGGCTGCGAACACCAGCGGGTTGTCGGAGACGGCGTTGGCTTCGATCTCCAGCACTTCGGCGGCCTGACGCAACTGGGTCAGGCAGGCACCCATGACCTGTGGCTGGCAGCGCAGGGAGTAAGGATCCTGAACCTTGTCGCAGTTGCGATGGGATTCGGACACTTCGCTGCTTTCACCCAGCAGGTCGCGATAGCAGGCAGCGGCATCGATCTGGCCACGCTGGCCGCGAGCGGCATGGATGCGGGCGTCGAAAGGCGAGCGCGAGCCCAGCACCGCTTCTACGGTCAGCGCGCCGCAGGCCATGGCTGCGGCGAACAAGTCTTCACCCTCGAACAGGCCGCGCAGTGCGAACGCGGTGGAAACCTGCGTTCCGTTGAGCAATGCCAGACCTTCCTTGGCAGCCAGAGTCAGCGGTTTCAGGCCTGCCACTTCAAGCGCATCGACGGCATCGAGCCATTCGCCTTTGTAGCGAGCCTTGCCTTCGCCCAGCAGCACCAGAGACATATGGGCCAGCGGCGCGAGGTCACCGGAAGCACCCACCGAACCCTTGAGCGGGATATGTGGATAGACCTCGGCATTGATCAGGGCGATCAGGGCATCGATCACCACGCGCCGGATGCCGGAGAAACCACGGCTCAGGCTGTTGACCTTGAGCACCATGACCAGACGCACCAATTCGTCGCTGATCGGCTGCCCGACACCGGCGGCATGGGACAGCACCAGAGAACGCTGCAGGTTTTCCAGGTCCTCGCTGGCGATGCGCGTCGAAGCCAGCAGGCCGAAACCGGTGTTGATGCCATAGGCCGTGCGGTTTTCGGCCAGGATGCGTTCCACACAGGCAACGCTGTCTTCGATCTGCTGATCGGCGCTGCTATCGAGCTTCAGCGTTACCGGTTGCTGATAGATCGCTCGCAGTTGCGCCAGGGTCAGTTGGCCGGGGGTCAGATTCAATGACTTGGCAGAGGGTTTGGTCACGATGCAGCTACTCCTTGATTGATGTCAGGCGGTTGCTCTTTTGAAGCATGCCGCCTTGCAGCCCTGTTGTTATGGGGTTGTCGTCTGTTCACGACCGTGCCGGAAAATCCTCTCCAGCACTTCTTCGTTCTTGAGTACGGCTACGCTGCTGGCAATATCCGGGGCCAGCCAGCGGTCTTGGTCATACGCGGGGATCTGCTCACGCAGTGCGCGCCAGGCAATGTCGGTGCCTGCCCCAAAATGCTGTTCCTTGAGGAACTCAAACGCCTGGGCCGCCAGCAGGTATTCGATGGCCAGAATCTGCGTTGCGTTGCCCAGTACCTTATGCAGCTTCAAGGCAGCGCTGGTGCCCAGGCTCAGATGATCTTCCTGCAAGCCCGAGGTGACATAGTTATCGACCACCGCCGGTTGTGCCATCTGGCGGTTTTCTGCGCACAGCGAGGCGGCCACGTACTGGACGATCATCATCCCCGAGTTGACACCCGGCTGGCTGACCAGAAAAGCCGGCAGACCGCTGACGGCCGGGTTGATCAGTCGATCCAGACGCCGCTCGGCAATCGAACCCAGCTCCGCCACCGCCACACACAACAGATCCGCCGCCATGGCGACTGACTGACCGTGCGGGTTGGCTTGCGACACCACGCGGTAATCGTCAGGAGTGCCCAGCAGCAACGGGTTATCGGTGACCGCATTCAGCTCGGTTTCGACCTGCCTTATCGCATGGGCCAACTGGTCCCGTGTTGCGCCGTGTACCTGCGGGATAGAGCGTATGCTCAGGGCGTCCTGGGTGCGAATGCCCTGGCTGCTGGCAAGCACTTCGCTGCCCGCCAGCAGGCTGCGCAGGTTTCTGCCGACCTGTTGCATACCCGGATGGGGCTTGAGGGCGATGATGGTTTCGTCGAAGGCATCGAGCTGGCCGCGCAGCGCTTCAAAGGTCATGGCACCGATCACGTCGGCCCATTGCGTCAGGCGCGTGGCGTCGGCAATGGCCAGACAGCTCAGGCCGGTCATGCAGGGTGTGCCGTTGACCAGGCACAGCCCATCCTTGGCGCCCAGTTCAACGGGGTGCAGACCTGCTTCGCTCAATGCCTGCTGCGCTGGAACGATGTGCCCGCGATAACTGACCTGACCCACGCCCAGCAGCGCGATGCCGACATGCGCCATGTGGGTCAGATAACCCACCGACCCCTGCGACGGCACTTGCGGCGTGATGCCTTGATTGAGCAAGGCCAGCAGCGCTTGCACAACCTGACGATGGATGCCGGACTTGCCCTGGCTGTAGTTGAGAATCGCGGCACAGATGATTGCGCGTGTCTGTTCGTCGGGCAGCGGTGTGCCTACGCCACAGGCATGGCTGAGCAATGTGTTGCGCGACAGGCGACTGAGTTGTTCGTCTTCCAGCGAGACGTTGCACAGTGCGCCGAGTCCGGTGTTCACACCGTAAGCCCGCTCGCCACGGGCAACGATGCGCTGAACGATGGCCTGGGCATTGTCGATACGCGCCCAGGCCCGTTCCGACAGCATCAGGTGCGCACCATCACGGGCCACGGCCACCACGTCCTGCCAACCTGTCGTGGCCTCACCGAAAACGATCTGTTCTGCTCGTTGCATCGACACCATCCTTAAACAGTGACTGCGCGCCGCTGCACGAAGCGATCAACGTAATCGTCGGCGGGCGAGTGAAGGATTTCCTTTGGCGTTCCGACCTGAATCAGACGGCCATCCTTGAGAATCGCGATCCGGTTGCCGATGCGCACGGCTTCGTCCAGGTCGTGGGTAATGAACACGATGGTTTTCTTCAGCGTCGCTTGCAGCTCCAGCAACTGGTCCTGCATCTCGGCGCGGATCAGCGGATCAAGGGCGCTGAACGCTTCATCCATCAGGATGATGTCGGTGTCGGCCGCCAGTGCCCGTGCCAGACCAACGCGCTGACGCATGCCGCCAGAGAGCTGGTGCGGGTATTTCTTTTCGTAGCCTTTGAGGCCCACGGTGCTAATCCAGTGCTGCGCACGCTCCTGGCAGAGGGCTTTGCTCTCGCCGCGCACCTTCAGGCCGTACGCCACGTTGTCCAGCACACTCTTGTGGGGCAGCAGGCCGAAGCTCTGGAACACCATGCTGATCTTGTGGCGACGGAATTGGCGCAGGGCCTCCGTGTCGTACTGCAGGATATCTTCGCCATCCACCAGAATCTCGCCGCTGGTAGGGTCGATCAGGCGATTGAAATGGCGCACCAGCGTCGATTTGCCCGAACCCGACAAGCCCATGATGACGAAAATCTCGCCGCTGCCGATCGATAGCGAGAGGTCGTTGACGCCCACCACGCAGCCGGTCTGGGCCAGCACCTGATCCTTGCTCTTGCTCTGCTTTACCATCGCCAAGGCTTCTTTCGAGCGGCTGCCGAAGATCTTGAACACGTTTTTGACGACGATTTTGTTCGGTTCCAGGCTCATTATTTGCTCGCCTCATGCCGTGGGCGGCCATAGGCCTGGGTGATGCGGTCGATGACAACCGCCAGAATGACAATGGCCAGACCGGCTTCCAGGCCGCGCCCGACATTGAGGGTCTGGATGCCCACCAGAACGTCTTCGCCCAGGCCACGGGCGCCGATCATCGAAGCAATCACGACCATCGACAGCGCCATCATGGTGGTCTGGTTGATCCCGGCCATGATGCTCGGCATCGCCAGTGGCAGTTGCACGCCGAACAGTTGCTGCCAGCGATTGGCACCAAAGGCGTTGATCGCTTCCATCACTTCACTATCGACCTGACGGATGCCCAGGTCGGTCAGGCGAATCAGCGGCGGCGCGGCGTAAATCACGGTGGCGAAGATGGCCGGGACCTTGCCCAGGCCGAACAGCATCAGCACCGGGATCAGGTAAACGAAACTGGGCATGGTTTGCATGATGTCCAGCAGCGGCATCAGCACGGAGCGCAGGCGGTTGCTGCGCGCTGAAAGAATGCCCAGAGGAATGCCGATCAACACTGCGATGAAGGTGGCGACCAGCATCAGCGCCAACGTCTGCATCAGCTTGTCCCACAGCCCGACAGCGCCGACGAGGAACAGCAGGCCGACAATCAATGCGGTGGTGACGATTTTTCGCGTCGCATGCCAGGCAATGCCGCCGACGATCATCAGCACCAGCCACCAGGGTGCCATGCGCAGCAGGCTTTCCAGATTGACGATGGCCCACAGCAAGGTATCGGAGATGTGCCGGAACACATCGCCGTACTCGGTGACCAGCGAATCAACCCCGTCGTTGACCCAGTTGGCAATGGAGAAGGTAAAACTTTCGGGAAACATAAGGTGCTCTCGATCAGGTTGTCAGGCACAGCCATGTCGCCTGTGCCTGCGCAGATAATCTGCTCCGGGGTTTACAGAGAGGCCTCAACCTTTTTCGCAGCGTCTTCGCTGACCCACGTGTGCCAGACTTCCGGGTGTTCCTTGAGGAAAATCTTCGCCAGTTTCGGTGATTCGATCCGCTCCTTGGCCATGCGTCCCAGGTTCTGGTTCAGCAGGTCGATGGGCAGATTGACCTTCTCCAGTACGGCGATCAGTTCAGGTGCCTGTTCGTGGAACGCCTTGGAGACACCGACCTTGATGTCGATGGTCTTGTTGACGCCTGGTTCTTCCAGACGAACCAGATCGACTTGCCCCATCAACGGCGTGGGTGACCAGTAATACGTCAGGATCGGCTCACCGCGCTTGTAGCTGGACAGAATAGCCGCGTCCAGTGCCGGGCCGGTGCCTGGGCGGAAGTTGGTGTACTTGCTTTCCAGGCCGTAGGTCTTGAGCATTTCGCTGTTTTCAAGCTCGCAGGTCCAGCCGGCCGGGCAGTTGTAGAAACGGCCTTTACCGGGCTCTTCCTGATCCTTGAACACGGCTGAGTATTGAGCCAGATCTGTGATGGACTTCAGGTTCGGAGCCTTGGCTTCCAGCTTGCGCTTGGCATCGCCTTCAATCACGTAGCGCGGCACGTACCAGCCTTCGACCGCTCCGACCACAGGTGCGCCGACGCCTACGACTTTTCCTGCCGCAGCGGCCTTGTTCCAGACTTCGCTACGGCCTACCCACTCTTCGGCGAAGACCTGAATGTCATTGGTGCTCAGGGCGTTTTCCATGGCGATGGAATTGCCCGGCAACGCATCCACGCTGCAACCGTAGCCCTTGCTCAGGACGACTTGAAGAATGTCGGTCAGCAACATCGCGCTTTCCCAGTTCAGACCGGCAAACTTGACCGGCTTGCCTGACTCGCACCACCCGGCCGCTTGACTTGCACCGGCGCTGACCAGCAGGCCAGCCGATACCAGAGTGGTTAACAGCGCTTTTTTCATTTTCATTGTCGATGCTCCAAAACCTGAAAAGGATGACGGCAGCTTCAAGTAGGCATCCGGCCTGTGGGCGTTATCAGTGTCTATCCTGACTTTTTTCAATGTGACGGCGCTGAACCGCCACACCCATGGCAAATGCCTTTAACGCCCAATCATCGGCAGGTTCAAGCCCTGCTCTTTGGCGCATTCGATGGCAATGTCGTAACCGGCATCGGCGTGACGCATGACGCCTGTCGCCGGGTCATTGTGCAGTACGCGGGCAATGCGCTCGGCCGCTTCATCGGTGCCGTCGCAGACAATCACCATGCCCGAATGCTGCGAGAAGCCCATGCCGACACCGCCGCCATGGTGCAGGGAAACCCAGGTCGCACCGCTGGCGGTATTGAGCAGGGCGTTGAGCAGCGGCCAGTCGGAGACTGCGTCGGAGCCATCACGCATGGACTCGGTTTCGCGGTTGGGGCTGGAGACCGAGCCGGAGTCCAGGTGATCGCGACCGATCACCACGGGCGCAGACAACTCGCCGCTGCGGACCATTTCGTTGAAGGCCAGACCCAGCCTTGCGCGCTGACCCAGGCCGACCCAGCAGATACGTGCCGGCAAGCCCTGGAAGCTGATGCGTTCGCGGGCCATGTCCAGCCAGTTATGCAGGTGTGCATCGTCCGGGATCAGTTCCTTGACCTTGGCGTCGGTCTTGTAGATGTCCTGCGGATCGCCCGACAGGGCCGCCCAGCGGAAAGGACCGATGCCACGGCAGAACAATGGCCGGATGTAGGCGGGTACGAATCCCGGGAAGTCGAAGGCATTGGCGACGCCTTCTTCCTTGGCCATCTGACGGATGTTGTTGCCGTAGTCGAAGGTTGGAATCCCGGCTTTCTGGAAGGCCAGCATGGCTTCGACGTGTTCGGCCATGGACTGTTTGGCCGCTTTGACGACGGCAGCCGGCTCGGTCAGCGCACGGGCGCGGTAGTCTTCCCAGCTCCAGCCTTTGGGCAGGTAGCCATTGAGAGGGTCGTGGGCGCTGGTCTGGTCGGTGACCATGTCCGGGCGCACGCCGCGGCGGACCATTTCCGGCAGGATTTCAGCCGCATTGCCGCACAGGGCTATGGAGATGGCCTTGCCTTCGGCGGTGTAGCGGGCGAGACGCGCCAGAGCGTCGTCCAGGTCGGTGGCTTGCTCATCGACGTAACGGGTCTTGAGACGGAAGTCGATGCGGCTCTGCTGGCATTCGATGTTCAGCGAACAGGCTCCGGCCAGTGTTGCGGCCAGCGGCTGTGCGCCACCCATGCCACCCAGGCCTGCGGTCAGCACCCAGCGGCCCTTGAGGCTGCCGTCGTAATGCTGGCGACCGGCTTCGACGAAGGTTTCGTAAGTGCCCTGAACGATGCCCTGGCTGCCGATGTAGATCCAGCTGCCTGCCGTCATCTGGCCATACATTGCCAGACCCTTGGCATCCAGCTCGTTGAAATGCTCCCAGCTTGACCAGTGCGGCACCAGGTTCGAGTTGGCGATCAGTACACGCGGCGCATTGCTGTGGGTCTTGAACACGCCAACCGGTTTACCGGATTGCACCAGCAGGGTTTCATCGTCGTTGAGCCGGGTCAGGCTCTCGACGATCTTGTCGTAGCACTCCCAGTTGCGTGCCGCCCGCCCAATCCCGCCGTAGACCACCAGCTCTTTCGGGTTTTCGGCCACTTCAGGATCAAGGTTGTTCATCAGCATGCGCAGCGGGGCTTCGGTCAGCCAGCTCTTTGCTGTCAGTTGAGTGCCACGGGCAGCCCGCACTTCGACGTCACGATGGCGGGTCCAGTCTTGCTTGCGGTCTTGATTATTGTCGGTCACAAAAAAATCCTCAGCGATCAATCCAAACCAGCCCGATGACGGGCGAGTGGTGCCTGGCACTCAGGCGAATTCTGTCGGGTAGAGCGTGGGGTATTTATAACCTGTCTCTACTTGTACATACAAGCATATGCAATTGATAGGCCAACTTTGCATGGAGGCTGGTGCGTGGATCGATGGAAGGTTGGAAGCACCTGTAAACATTGGGTTTCAGGTGTTGCAGGTGTGCTGGCTATCAGGAAGGAAGGCTTGTTACTGACGGAGTGCCTTGCACGGTTTTGGGGCGATGGGTAACAGCGCTGTGGTGGGTTTGCCATGTGCTGGGGCTTGGCGGTGATAGTCGCGAAGGTGTTTTTATAAATCTGTAGTATTGTGGGTTAAGTCAAAAAATACGATCTAAGACACAATATTATGGATTTAGAATTCAAAAGACCCGACGAGCTTGTCAAATTGCTCTGCGAGCGGTTGCGCAAAGAGCGACTGGCGCAGCAGATGACACAAGCAGATGTAGCTGCGCGCGCAGGCATTGGCGTCAACACTGTGTCCAATCTGGAAGCAGGCCGAAACGTTGCATTCGAGAGTCTGGTCCGTGTAGCAATGGTGCTTGGACGTATCAACGAGCTGGAAGGGCTGTTCCAGCCTAAGCTGGAAAGCCTTGACGACATTCTCCGCTATGAAAACAGCGCCAGTCGCCACCGTGCCAAGAGGAAACCCAACAATGCATAAGCAGGTCGACGTCTACTACGATGGCTGGGGAGAACATTGGCGTTGGGGCACACTTGTTTCATCGACCGCTATTAACGGACGCCCGCTGATTGCATTTGAGTTCAGTGATGAGGCGAAGAACAGAGGGCTTGAACTGTCGGCCTACAAGCTTCCCTTAAGTGGACCCAAACTGCGTACAGACTTTCCCGCTCACCAGTTGGGGCTGCCCGGCCCTATCTATGATTCCCTGCCTGACGGCTGGGGCATGCTGTTGATGGATCGCCTGTTCAAGCGCCGTGGTCTCAATCCTGTACGTATTGGTCCTCTGGAACGCCTGACTTACATCGGTGCCAATGCCATGGGCGCGATGTCATTTGAGCCGATGGTGCCAGAGGCATCTATATCGCAAGAAGATATTCCCCTTGCCCGACTGGCTGTCGAGGTCCAGGACGTGCTCAATGGTGAAGGTGGAGAGTTCTTGCAGAGGCTGTTGCAAATGGGGGGTTCTCCCCAAGGGGCTAGGCCAAAAGCCTTACTCTATCGTGCTCCCGCAAGTGATATATTCACCATTACTGCTGCACCTGACCTGGAGGCTTGGTTGATCAAGTTCCCGGCCAGGCAGGAGCATCCCGAAGTTTGTGCAATCGAAGCGGTTTACTCCGAATGTTTGCACAAGTGCGGTATTGATACACCGCAAACGCAGTACTTCAAACTCCCCAATGGCCAGACGGCCTTCGCTACAAAACGGTTTGATCGACAAGCCGGTATGCGAATCCCCATGCAGAGTCTGGCTGCCTTTACCGGAGCCGACTTCCAGACCCCAGGATCTCTGGATTATGCCAATTTTCTGCGTGCGACCTTGATGTGTACCAACGATGTACGAGAGCAAGTGATCGCTTATGAGAGGATTGTTTTCAATGTCGTATTCAACAACCGAGACGATCATCCCAAGAACTTCGCGTACATCATGTCGTCAACCGGCGAATGGACGCTGGCTCCTGCCTATGACGTGACCTTCTGCGACGGACCGGGTGGTTATCACCAAATGGACGTGATGGGCGAAGCTCTGGATATTAGCCGAAAGAGCCTTGTTCTTCTTGGAAGACAAGAGGTTGGGCTTTCATCTCGTGAGACAGGCTCCGTCATTGAGAAAGTCTGTGACGTTGCCAGCGACTTTACGGCCATGGCCAAAAACAGGTTCCCCCAGCAAATCACTTCAGAAACCCTGAGTACCATCCAGTATCAGATCAACGACAACATCCGTCGGCTTCGATAAGGGATAACTATACAGATAGAGGATAATTGAGTTTTTGGTTGGGGCTACCCCCTCCGGAGGACTATAGAGGTGGCTAGTGGGAGCTTCGGTTTTTTTGCGCGGTTTATAATTTATTGATCTTGTCCGTTAGTCTTTGGGTAGAGTTGGATGTCACTTGTCTAGAATGTCATCTCTTTGAGGTTATTAAATAAAGATAAATAATAAGTAACTGTGACTACCATTGGGTGTTATTTAGGTTTGTGCGCAAAATTTTTAGACGTTAAAGGCGAGGATCTTGGTGGTGATTGGTATCTTGTAGGTTTTCTCGAAACGGAATTTGCAAATATGTAGTTATACTCAATGATCCTTCGTCAAGGAATAATTGTGGGTAAAAGCTTTGTTCTGAAAATGCGCAGTAGGTTGATCAGGTGCATGCATGATTTTTTAGTGGCTATATTAATTGCTTTTGCTTCTGTCAAAGTATTTGAAGACGTTGTGGCTGTTTGCTTTATGGCTAGGTGTTTTGGTGTTGGCATAGTGCTATTATTGGCGTCGACTTGCTATGCAAGCAGGCTGGTATCCATTGGAGCATTACTCCAATGTTAAAAATATTTCGATGAGGGCAGTAGGGTGATGGTGACCAAGGAGGAAATGGTAAAAGCTATCCAGCGTATTCATGAGCTTGCAGTGGCGTATCGTGGGCCTAAAGAAGCAGAGTTTCATGAGTTGGCGCGGAGAACAGATCTCAGTACTGAAGATAATAACGTTGATCCTGACGGTGATGCCGAGCGATTGTCACCTAAGTCTGAAGATTCGGATATTAAGTGGATATTTGAGGAGGCATTGGCAATGCTTTTTTCTCTTGCATTCCCCGCTACAAAAGCGACTGCACAAGAGATATTTGATGGGTTATCATCTTTGCTTGAGCAACCTATTTCGGATGCAGTGATTGTCGGCTTTGATAAGCCATTTCGATTAAAGGCCCAGTTAAAGAAAAAAGTTCCTGTGCGTCAGCAAGAGTTATATGGATATTTTAAAGGGCTTATTCCGTCAGAAGAAGAGTTTAATAGTGAAGAGTAAAAAGCCTCCTACTCCTTCGGGGTTGATAGATAAAATAGAAAAGCTATTCAATATCGCTTCAAAAACTAGCGCTTTACCTATTTCATTGCGGTCAAAGGTTTCTATTGATAAGTTGTTTGAATTACAGGTCTTGTGGAGGGTTTTGAGGGCGTACTCTAGGCAGGCCGGTACCTCAATTAAACATGTTGCTCCGTTAAATGGTAAAGGGCTCAGTCATGAGGTTGTGATTGCTCTTAGTCCTGCTTCTGCCAATCGGAAGAAGTTTTCTCATTTTTTAATGAGTTGTGCAGGTAGTGATGATTTGGAGGCGTGGATTTCGGTTGAGGCTTATACCCTTAGTTGGTTTATAAGCCAGTCAGGTTTACGTTGTTTACCTCAGGCTCATTCCTCTGTGCCGCCAGCTGCATATCATGAGCTTGATGTGGGGGTTTTTAAAGCTGGAATAGCTCTCTATCCGTCACATGAAGATATTTGTTTGGCTGTTAGTTGCAAGAATGTGAGGAGTGCACAAAAGGAGTGTGTTAGGGAAGCCCTAGGGTTGCGGCGTGAGACTGCATATTTATCGTCTAGGAATGATGAAAGTCGTGCTCCTTGGTTAGTTCGCCATGTCCCTAACGACCCACCTAGCCCAGTGTTTCTATATAGTAGCGATCCAGGGATTCGTAAATATCAAAATCCTGTTGATCAGCATGGTGTTTATGTAAGGTATTCAAGGTTTCTTGGGTGATTATATGGTTTGTTTAAAGATTTTTGCAGGCGATTTTTAATTGCATAGTGTGTGTATTAAGGCCGGTATCCTTCTTGGTGCCTGCTTTGTAAGTTTCGTCATAACTAGTGTTGCGATTTGGTTTTTTGAGCTCTACAGGGCTATTCATGGTTCTGCAGAGCTCATTCCTTAACATTCCTGCAACCCACCAACCTAATTTCTCAATACATCCCCCCAGATTTTAATTTGTCCCATGCACAGGCTGCGCGGCCTAATCGTGTCTTTAGGGATGGCAAGGTCGTGTGATGGAAAACATTCGTACTTCAACCACTCACGCTTTCTGGTTGATGGCCAGTGTCGTGCTGGTGGCGTTGAATCTTCGGCCCGGCATGGCGGCCATCGGGCCGCTTCTGTCGGCCATTCGGGGTGATATTCCCCTCAGTTTCAGCCTGGCTTCGCTGTTGACCATGTTGCCGGTGATGGCGATGGGACTCGGGATGTTTTTCGGGATGCGGCTGGCCCGATCCCTGGGCGAGCATCGGGCCATCGGGTTGTCGCTGCTGGTGATCGGTATCGCCAGTGCGTCCCGACTGTTCATTGATGGCGCGGTGGAACTGATCGTGAGCGCGGTCCTTTCCGGGCTGGGCATCGCAATGATTCAGGCGTTGATGCCGGCCTTGATCAAGACCCGTTTCAAGGACAACGTGTCCCTGTTCATGGGCCTGTATGTCACCTCGATCATGGGCGGTGCTGCACTGGCGGCGTCGTTCTCGCCCTTCGTGCTCAAGCAGAGCGGTAGCTGGAAGGTTTCGTTGGCGATATGGGGTGTGCTCGCGTTGCTGGCGCTGGTCCTGTGGACGTTTCAACGCTCGGCGATTCCGGTCGTCGAAGCCGCGCCCAAAGGCAAGGCCGACTCGTTTTCCGCAAAGCCACGCGCCTGGTTGTTGGCCGTGTTCTTCGGCCTTGGCACGGCTTCCTACACCTGTGTGCTGGCCTGGCTGGCACCTTATTACGTGGAAAGGGGCTGGAGCGAGCAGGACGCCGGGCTGGTGCTGGGCTTTTTGACAGCGATGGAAGTGCTGGCCGGTCTGGCGGTGCCCGCGATGGTCAATCAGACCCGGGACAAACGTTGGGCGCTGGTTGCCTTGTTGCTGCTGATCATTGCCGGTTTCAGCGGCCTCATCCTCTCCTTTGAACACTTGACCCTGCTGTGGCCTTGTCTGCTGGGACTGGGGATCGGCGGTCTGTTCCCGATGAGTTTGATCATCTCCATGGACCATATCGATAATCCGGCCCGTGCCGGAAGCCTGACCGCCTTTGTGCAAGGCATCGGCTACCTGATTGCTGGCCTGTCTCCTCTGCTGGCTGGCGTCATCCGTGACCAGTCAGGAAGTTTCGAGGCGGCATGGTGGGCATTGACGGCTGTGATTGTGGTGATGGTCGGCATTGTGTTGCGATTCAATCCGCGTCAGTACCGTGAGCGCATTGGTTGAGGGGTGAAGTCGGTATTGCGGGCTAAATCACCTTCACCGCCCGCCCGATAAACTGTATTGGCCCGGTCGGTTTACCAACAGGCGAGCCCGTGGACTTCTCCAGTGTCAGCTCAAACAGCTGGTTATGTTGCAGCGGTGGCAATTTATCGAGCGGTATATGCAGGGTCTGACCCGGTTTTACCAGGCCGAGGGACACCGGTCCTTGCCAGTCGTCGGCCTTGGTCCAGAACTCCAGTGCCTTGTCCGCAGGGACTTGGGTTTCGCCCAGTGGAATGAGCTGGATTTCCTGCGAGTTGCTGGCCTGGACGACCCAGCCAGGCGCCTTGTCCTGTGGGGCGACGAGTACGACCAGATAGGACGGTGCCTGCGATGGCTGTATGAAAAGCATCGTGCCCAGCACCAGCGATGCGGCCAGCCCGGCACCGGCCAGCCCGCGCCAGATCGACAGGCTGTCCCACCAGCGTGCACGTTGCGGTTCGGTTCTGTTGGCGGAAAGCTCGGTGATGCTGCGTTCGATACGGCTCCAGAGTCCCGGCGCAGGCGTCACAGGTTCGGCCATTGCCGTCAGCGGCAGCAGGCGTTGCTCCCAGGCGTCGACTGCGGCCTGCAAGGCGGGCTCGTGTGGCAGGCGGCGCTGGATATCGATTCTCTGCCGGGCAGACAAGGTGCCGAGCACGTATTCCCCAGCCAGTTCATGGATGTTTTCGTCTGTGGGCCGAGTCATCCCATACACTCCCGCAAAGCCGTCAGGCTGCGCTTGATCCAGGCTTTGACCGTACCCAATGGGGCGCCGATTTTCTGCGCGATTTCCTGATGCGAGTAGCCGTCCACATAAGCGTGGAAAATACAGTTGCGCCGCACCGGTTCAAGTTGTTCCAGGCAGAACTGGATTCGTCCGGGATTGACGCGCCAGTCGAAGGCATCACCGGTTTCCTGCCAACCTTCAAGCGTGGCCGGTTCGTGGTGGTCTTCGCTGCCATTGTCTTCCAGGTGCTCTTCCCGGGCATTGTTGCGCAGGCGATTGAGCGCCAGATGCCGGGTCACGCTGAAAATCCAGCCGCGTGCCGAACCTCGTGTCTGATCGAAGCTTGCCGCATGGGTCCATATCTTGAGGAATGCATCATGCACGATGTCTTCCGCCAGTGCGCTGTCACGTACGAGCCGCACGACGACGCCGAGCAGCCGGGCGCTTTCCTGTTGATAGAGACGCTGCAATGCCTGGCGCTCACCGCGAGCGCAGGCCTGCAGCGTGGCTTCGTAGTCAAAAAGAGATTCGTGTGAAGACACGTCGATCCGCCATCAATGGATGATTGCTGCCTCGTTGACATCACAAGGCTCCCGCGCAGCAGCATAGCCTACTGACTGCGCGACACCCCATTGAATGGCTTCGATCACTTGCTGGCCCAGAAGATGTAGTCGGCCTGGTACTTGACCACTTCCTTCGCGCCCTTGTTGCTGGCCGAGCAGGCAGTGGCCGGTGCAACGCCGCCTTTCAGTGCCACGCGCTGGATGTAGGCCGTACCGGTCAGGGCGCCTTTGCCTTCAGCCGGATTGGCCTTGACCAGTTGGTAAGGCAGGTTGCCCGCGCTGGAAGGTGCAACGGCCACTTGAGTGCCGGTCAGTTTGGAGCCGTCTTTGGATTCCCAGGTAGCCGGTGGGCCGTAGTAGGTGCCGACCTGTTTGCCGCTGCGATCATTGAGAACAGCTTTGGGGCCGACGAATACCCATTCGGTTTCGCTGGCGGAGTTGGCTTTGGCGCGGCACTCGTACGTGATCTCGCCCACGCCGGTGGTTTCCAGAGTGATCTTGTGACCGTCCGGGACCCGTACGCTTTCGGGCAGGGAGGTCTGAGCCATGGCAACAGAAGTCAGGCAAGTGAGAGCCAGGGTACTACCTGCAAGGCAGAGCAAACGTTTTGCGTTCATGCAGAAAATCTCCAGATTGTTTAACCGCGCTCAGCAACTCGAAGTGGCTGCTGTATGTACTACCCGCGAGAAGACAATCTGGATGCAGTGATTTGAAAATATTTTTTCAGGGCCGACTGAAACGGCTGCGCAACAGCAGCACACCTGCAATCGCTGCCAGCCCCGACCCCATGAGAACGCCGATTTTTACCTCGTCCACCAGATGCACTGCGCCGGGGAAAGCGAGGTTGCCGATGAACAGGCTCATGGTGAAACCGATGCCGCACAGCAGCGCCACGCCATAGAGCTGCACCCAGTTGCTGCCTTGTGGCAAGACCGCAAGCCCGGCCCGGATCGCCAGCGCTGCCGCCAGGAAAACGCCGATCTGCTTGCCGACGAACAGCCCCAGCGCAACCCCGAGCGGCACAGGGTCCAGCAGGTTTTCGGCGGAAATACCTGAAAGCGAAACCCCCGCATTGGCGAATCCGAACACCGGCACAATGGCGAACGCGACCCAGTAATGCAGTTTTTCTTCCAGAAACAGCAGCGGCGAGCGCGCTTCTTCCTCTGGCTTGCCCAAGGGAATGCACAGCGCCAGCGCCACACCCGCCAGCGTGGCATGCACGCCTGATTGCAGCACGAAGAACCACAGCAGCGCGCCCAGTATCAGGTACGGCAACAAGCGCCGCACCTTCAGGCGGTTCATCGCAACCAGCACTGCCAGGGTCACGAAGGACGCCAGCAGCATCGGCAGGTTCAGGCCCGAGCTGTAGAAGAAGGCGATGATGGTCACGGCCCCCAGATCGTCGAGAATCGCCAGCGCCGCCAGGAACACTTTCAGGGACACAGGCACCCGGTTGCCCAGTAATGACAAAACCCCGAGTGCGAAAGCAATGTCGGTTGCCGCGGGGATCGCCCAGCCGCTGATGGTCTGCGGGTTGCCCCAGTTGATCGCTATATAGATCAACGCCGGGACCAGCATGCCGCCTGCCGCTGCAAAACCGGGCAGGGCGCGTTGTTCCCACGTGGCGAGCCCGCCCGCGAGCACTTCGCGTTTGATTTCCAGGCCGACCATCAGAAAGAAGATCGCCATGAGTCCGTCGTTGATCCATAGCTCGACGGAAAGCCCGAGCCAGACGCTATGCAGAATGGCGAAGTAGCCGGGAGCCAGAGGTGAGTTGGCAACGATCAGTGCAGCCAGCGCCGCGCCCATCAGGACAATGCCGCCTGCCGATTCCGATGACAGGAAGCTGGCCAGAATGGCAACGGCTCTAGGTGTTTCCTTTGGAGGGAATTGGGTCATGCTCGTCCTTGAAACAGGATCTTGATTTGGCGGTTCAAACGCGCAAGGCGCTCAACTCGATGAGGCAGCAGCGGCTGGCGCTGGGTGCTTGTAACTCGATTTCCAGCAGGCCGCCTGGGTTGTCCACTTGCAGGCAGTCGTTTCTGCCAAGGATTTCCCAGAGCCCGTCATTCACGCTGACGCCGATCTGCTCGGCAACGCTGAACAGCAAAAAAGTGCTGGCGGAGCTGAACACCCTCTGTGGCTGACGCACATCGATCCAGTGCAGGCGGGCACTGTAACGCTGTGGAGCATAGATCAGGTTGAAATCACGAATAGGGCCGTCGAGCAGAGCGCAACTGACCTGGCTGTCGCCACTGAAGGCCAGCGGGTCGGTTGGTAGCAAGGGGCGGCTGGTTACACCGTCGATATCCAGGGTCATGCCAGCCCCCTGGATTACGGAGATGATCCGCTGATAACCGGCAAACACTGAAAAGTCGCCAGACGTCTCGATGTCTGCAATCGACAGGCGCCAGCCGAAGCCGTCCAGGTCCTGCCCCCCATCGCGAGCAATTTCTTCGGTGCTGCCGCCGCCGTTTTTCCAGGGCATGCGAGGGTAATCGATGGCGCGCAGGGTTCTGGTCTGGGTCATTTGGTGAAGCGTCCTTCCAGGCGATGGCGGGAGCCGGGGTGAATCAGGCGCGCGGCGGTAACCGGTTGGCGTCCTGACCATGTCCGGCGACGAATCAGCAGGCACGGCTCGCCTGCATCGATTTGCAGCAACTGGCACTCGTCGGCATCGGCCAGTATCGCTTCGACCACATGCTCGCCTTCGGTGAGCGGAGCGACTTGCGACAGATAGGCGTAAGGCGTCTGTTGGGTGAAGTCCTGCTTGAGGTAGTCAGGAGCCACCAGCGCATTGACGAAACGGTCCTCGATCTGCACCGGGATATCGTTTTCAAAGTGCACGATCAACGAGTGAAACACCTTCTGGCCTTCGCGCATGTCCAGTGCCAGCGCCCGCTCGGAGCCAGCGGATTCTTCCTTGAGAATGATGACCTTGCAGGTGTGCCTGTGGCCTCGCGTGGCGATCTCGTCAGCAATGTTGTGGACTTCAAACAGCGCCGACTGGCTTTTGGGTTCGGCGACGAAAGTACCGACGCCCTGCATGCGCACCAGCAGGCCTTCGGCGGTCAGCTCGCGCAAGGCCCGGTTGATGGTCATGCGGCTGAAACCCAGTTGGGTCACCAGTTCGCTTTCCGAGGGCACGCGATGATGCGGCGGCCAGGTGCCGTTCTGGATTTGCAGGGCAATCATCTGTTTGACGCGGGCATAGAGCGGTGCCGGACTTTCGCCCATCTGGGCTGCCAAGGGAGAAGAGGCGGGCGGAATCGGCACGTGCGGGTCCTTGTCTGGGTGGTTCAGCTACGAAATAGCGCCCAAGCTAACCATTAACCTGCGGTACGGCAAGCGTGCGAAGGTTTACCGGGCCCCAGAACGTCTGTATATGTATATACAAATTACAGTGATGAGGTTTGAAGTCAATGCCAGCCTTCTTTGCCGAGCGCGCATTACTACCTGGTGGTTGGGCCGATAATGTCCGTCTGGAGGTCAGTGCCGAGGGTTTATTGAGTTCGGTGCAGGCCAATGCTGACCGGCAGGGCGCCGAGTCTGTCTGCGGCCCGTTGCTGCCCGGCATGCCGAATCTGCACTCCCATGCGTTCCAGCGTGCGATGGCGGGTTTGGCGGAAGTGGCAGGCAACCCCAGCGACAGCTTCTGGACCTGGCGCGACCTCATGTATCGACTGGTCGGAAAGATCAGCGCGCCGCAGGTGGGCGTCATCGCCCGTCAGCTCTATATCGAGATGCTCAAGGGCGGTTTCACCTCGGTCGCGGAGTTTCACTACGTCCATCAGGACACCAACGGCAAACCTTATGCCGATCCTGCCGAGCTGGCCTTGCAGATCAGCCAGGCCGCCATATCGGCGGGCATTGGCCTGACATTGCTGCCGGTGCTCTACAGCCATTCGGGCTTTGGCGGGCAAGCGCCAAACGAAGGGCAGCGCCGGTTTATCCACAGCACCGACAGCTATCTGGATTTGCAGGCCCGCCTCAAACCGGTCATCGCCAGTCAGGCGGCGCAGAACCTGGGTCTGTGTTTCCACTCGTTGCGCGCCGTTACTCCGCAGCAGATCAGCGAAGTGCTGGCCGCCAGTGACCGGCAGTGCCCGATACACATCCACATCGCCGAGCAACAGAAGGAAGTCGATGATTGCCTGAGCTGGAGCGGGAGACGTCCGTTGCAGTGGCTGTATGAAAACGTGGCCGTGGATCAGCGCTGGTGCCTGGTGCATGCCACCCATGCCGAGCCGGATGAAGTCGCCCTCATGGCGCAAAGCGGCAGCGTTGCCGGTTTGTGCCTGACCACGGAAGCCAACCTCGGCGACGGTATTTTCCCGGCCGTGGACTACATCGCTCAGGGCGGTCGTTGGGGGATTGGCTCGGACAGCCATGTGTCGGTGAGTGTGGTCGAAGAACTTCGCTGGCTGGAATACGGCCAGCGTCTTCGGGATCAGCGCCGCAACCGGTTGTATCGCAGCGATCAGCCCATGGTCGGTCGAACCCTGTTCGATGCGGCATTGAGCGGCGGCGCGCAGGCGTTGGGGCAGGGCATCGGCAAGCTTGAGGTCGGGCAGCGCGCAGACTGGATAGTGCTGGATGGCTCGGACCCGTATCTGGAAACCGCCTCCGGCGATGCAATCCTCAACCGCTGGCTGTTTGCGGGCGGTGATCGGCAGGTTCGCGATGTGCTGGTCAAGGGCCGCTGGGTAGTGCGCGAAGGGCACCATGCGGCAGAAGAGGAAAGCAGCCGGGCGTTTGCGCAGGTGCTTCGGGAGTTGCTGGGCTAGGAGTGAATGTATTCACGAAAGGGGCCTCACAGCCCCTCCATGAATACAGATCACTTCCCGATCTTTGAATTATCCTCACGCCAGATCAGCCGGCTGGTGTCGTAACCCTGCTGGCGTGCCTTGCTCATCATGTCCTGCTTGACCTGCTCCGACACGGTTGGCGTGCGGGACAGCAGCCACAGGTATTTGCGATCAGGATTGCCGACCACGGCAGTCTTGTAGTCGTCACCGATGGCCAGAACCCAGTAGTCGCCTTTTGCCAGACCCGGCAGCAGTCGTGAGAACCAGTTGTCGAAAACCACCCACAGCTTGTCGGTCTTGCCCGGTACTTGTGGCGAGGCGGTGCCGGTTGCTTCCTGCCATTTGCCTTCGATTGTCCGGCAGCGGTTGGTTACGCCGATATTACCGTCAGGCTTGAGCGTGTAATGCGCTTCGGACTGCGCGCAGTTGCGCTGGAAAAACATGGGCAGCCGCGCCAGTTCATACCAGGTGCCCTGATAGCGGTTCAGGTCGACACTGTCGACGGTCTTGGGTTCGAGGTTGTCTGCAGAATGCGCGAAACCGATGGCCAGGAAGCTGGCCATGACGAGAATACCGAAGCGTAGAAGTAGCTTGATCATGAGTTATTTCAGACCTTGGCCCGAGAAAATAAGCACTTTGTCGCCCGCATATTGCACGCTGATAAAGGTTTTCTGGTCGCCCCAGGTGCAACTGGACATCCCCAGTGCGCCGGAACATTCAGTCGGGCTGCCCAGCAGGCTTTCGACCTGCGCCTTGGGCATGCCAGCGGAAAGCTTGGAGTAATTCTCTTGAGTGATCTTGCTGCAGGCAGTCAGCAGCACGCAAAACGACAGTAACGCGAGAGAGCGCAAAGACATGGATGAAGCTCCTGAACGGAAGGAGGCTGCGTCGCAGCAACAGGTCTATGAACCTGGCTGGCGCAATGCCGAAAGCTTAGAAGATAAAACCGGGATCTGGTTCCCTTGACCCGTAAATCCCTGATGGCAGGTGATGCGCGGACGATGGATGATTTCCGGCGAGCCAGAGCGCATCGATTGGCGAAGCCCCTAAAAGCTTGAGCCGGGCGTCTTCAGAAACTCGATCTCTTCATCGGTCGAGGCACGGCCGAGAATGTCGTTGCGATGGGGGAAGCGACCGAAGCGGGCAATGATTTTCTGATGACGCTCAGCGTAATCAAGGCTCTGATTGAAGTAATCGCGGTCGGTGGCAGGCAGCAGGGGAAGCAGTTTGCCAAAGCAGGTGATGGCCTGGTTCTGCACGTCCAGGTTTTCGCTGTGCTCCAGCACCAGATAGATGAAGGTGCGTTCAAGGGGTTCCAGATGCTGATCTCGACCCAGTTTCAGGCCGTGTTGCACCAGTGCCTGAGCGCGTTCATCGCCGGCAAATGCCTTGGGTGTGTCGCGATGGATCATGCGGGGCAACTGATCGAGCAGCAGGACCAGTGCCAGCCAGCCCTTGGGGTTTTCTGCCCACTCCTTGAGGCCGCCAGTCAGCGCCTGTTCGACCAGCTCACCGAAGCGCTCACGAGCTTCGGTGTCAGTGGCCCGGCTCTTGCCGAACCACAATTTCTCCCTGGCCTTCACCACTTCGCTGGCGGATTCGGCAGAGCCGAACCACCATTGCAGCAGAGGTAGCCAGGGAGCGGACATGGTCTTATTCCTTGTGGTACGCCGTGGCGCGCTCGACTTCCTCTTTGGAACCCAGGAAGACGGCTACACGCTGGTGCAGGCCTTCAGGCTGGATGTCGAGGATGCGCTGATGGCCATCGGTGGATGCGCCGCCTGCCTGTTCGACCAGGAAGGACATCGGGTTGGCTTCGTACATCAGGCGCAGTTTGCCCGGCTTGGAAGGCTCGCGGCTGTCGCGTGGATACATGAACAGACCGCCACGGGTCAGGATGCGATGCACGTCGGCAACCATCGCGGCAACCCAGCGCATGTTGTAGTTCTTTTTCAGCGGGCCTTCTTCGCCAGCCAGCAACTCTTCGACGTAGCGCTGTACCGGAGCTTCCCAGTGACGCTGGTTGGACATGTTGACCGCGAATTCCTGAGTGGACGTCGGGATCTTGAGGTCTTCGTGGGTCAGCACGAAGCTGCCCATTTCACGGTCCAGGGTGAAGCCTTTCACGCCGTCGCCCAGGGTCAGGACCAGCATGGTCTGCGGGCCGTAGATGGCATAACCGGCTGCGACCTGCTCGGTGCCCGGTTGCAGGAAGGCCTTTTCGTTCAAGGCTTCGTTCTGGCTCAGGTATTCGCTAGGGCAGCGCAGAACCGAGAAGATCGTACCGACCGGGGCGTTGATGTCGATGTTCGAGGAGCCGTCCAGCGGATCGAATACCAGCAGGTAAGCGCCTTTCGGGTATTTGCCCGGGATCTGGTAGGCGTTGTCCATTTCTTCGGACGCCATGCCAGCCAGGTGGCCGCCCCATTCGTTGGCTTCAAGCAGGATTTCGTTGGAGATCACGTCGAGCTTTTTCTGCACTTCGCCCTGTACGTTCTCGGTACCCATGCTGCCGAGGACGCCGCCCAGTGCGCCCTTGGAAACGGCATGGCTGATTTCCTTGCATGCTCGCGCCACTACTTCGATCAGGAAACGCAGATCGGCAGGAGTATTGTTGCTGCGGGTCTGCTCAATCAAAAAGCGACTCAGTGTAACGCGGGACATGGATAGCTCCGAAAATGGGGGATAAAAAACCCGCGCAGTTTAGCGCGAGTGGCTGCGTAATACTGCTATCAGACTGGCTTATGGCGAATTGAGTTCATACGCTTGCTCAGCGTAGCTGCAAAACCACAAGTCGAAGCCGTGACGGGTCAATGTTTTGAGGCTCGCAGGGCACTCAGACCGATCCAGCTCAGGCATAGCGTGCCCAGTATCAGCACGGCCCACAGGCCCATGCGCTTGTAGTCCATGCTTTCAGCCGCTGGCGGTGCAGCAACCGCTGCGCTGGCAGCAGGCGCCTTGGCCGGCCTGGCCTTGCCCAGCGCCGTCAGTTTCTGCGGATCGAAGTCGGGTATCAGTGCCGTCAGCGGCAGTTCGACTGCCGGTGCTGCAGCATGTCCGATGGCGAGGGTAAACGGCCCGTTGCCGCTGGCTCGGAACACTACCTGAGTCGCAGGCACGGCAACGCTCAGCCCTGGAGCCTGTGCGCCCAGACCGCCGCCGCGATCATCGACGACCAGTTTCAATTGCCGCACGCTCTGCCCTGAGAGCTGCAACTGATCCTGCACAATCTCGCCATTGTTCTGGGTCAGGCGATACAGCAGGCCGCTGCTGATGATCTGCCATTCCTGACTGCCATCAAGTCGGCCATAGAGCGTGCCGGGTGCCAGGCTGTTGTCCTGGCTGATGTCGATTTTCACCCGCTCCACCGGCAGGTCGACCGGCAACTGCCAGACATATTCATTGGGTTGCCCTACGACACCGACGATCGTTGGCGACCAGCTCAGAGTGGTCGGCGGGCTGTCGGGGCTGGCGCTCATTACGTGAGCTGAAATCAGGGTGGGCGCGTTTTGCGGTGAGCGCCACAGCAGGCGCAGGTAGCGGGCGTTCTGACCGGGCAGACCGACCTCTCGCTGCTCGACCATCTCATCGGAAAACGTCAGGCGCGCCACTTGTCCTTCGCCCCAGGCCTGCCAGTGCTGGAGATCATCGCTGGCCTCGATGCTGAAGTGTTGGAAGCCTTCGCGTTCGGCACTCCAGTCGATCAGCAGTTGTTCAAGGGGAGCCTTGATCGTGCTGGTGTCCAGTAGCCAGCCGCGCAGTATCTCTTCACCCGCTTCTATGTCGCTCTGCGGCTGTACATCAATGAGGGCTCCGTCGCTGGAGCGTTTGCTGCGGATAACCGGCACGGCATCACCCGCTTCGGCTGTGGTGTACAGCGGGAACCACTTCACGGCTTTTGGTGCAGGGTTTTCTTCGTGGGATTCCTGTTTGCGTACAAGCGCAAGGGCTTGAGCCTGGCCATCGGCATTGAATACACGAAGATCATTCAGATTGGCCTGCCGGGCGTTCAGTTGCAGTGCCAGAGGCAGTTCGATGCGATAAAGCGGGCCTTGGCCGATGAGGGTCAAAGGCGTCTGGCTGGTGAAGTCCGCCGGTTTTTCCAGGGCGTTGACAGTCATCGCTGCGCACAGGGCTGCGCCGAGCACAGCGATTTTGATGACGAGCGGACGACTCACGAACGTTTTCCTCAGGGTTGGGCAGGCAGCCGATGTCTGCTTGCGCACCGATGTATGGCGAAAGAATTTGGCAGTGATGTGTGAAATATCCCACCACCAGTAGCAATATGCCAACACCTATGGAGCAAAAGGATGTGAGTCAGAGGTAGGAAAGAAGAAGTGTAAAACCCGGTGGAGCCAATTCATTCGCGAATAATTGGCTCCACCGGGGGTTACGGAGTTACTCCAGGGCTTTCCAGATTTCTCCGGCGTACTCGCGGATGGTTCGGTCTGACGAGAACCAGCCCATGCGCGCCGTGTTGAGAACTGCCGAGCGCCACCATTGCTTGGAGTCGTGCCAGCGTTCCTCGACCTTGGCCTGGGCGGCCCAGTACGAGTCGAAGTCGGCGCAGACCAGGAAGCGGTCATAGGCCAGCAACTGATCGATCAGGCCCGCATAGCGGTTCGGATCGTCCGGTGAGAACACGCCGCCGCGAATCGCCTGCAGCACATCATTGAGGCGGCCGGATGCGGCCACATCGGCGTAAGCGCTGAAATCTCCAGCTTGCTTGCGGGCATCTACCTCCTGCGACGTCATGCCGAAGATGAACATATGTTCAAGGCCGATCTGCTCGCTCATTTCCACGTTGGCGCCGTCCAGCGTGCCGATGGTCAGTGCGCCGTTGAGGCCGAATTTCATGTTGCTGGTCCCGGAAGCCTCCAGGCCGGCAGTGGAAATCTGCTCGGAAAGGTCGGCTGCCGGAATGATGCTTTCGGCCAGGCTGACGTTGTAGTTGGGCATGAACACCACTTTGAGCAGGCCGCGCACGGTCGGATCGTTGTTGACGGTGCGGGCGATGTCGTTGGCGAGCTTGATGATCAGCTTGGCCGAGTGATAGCTGGCCGCGGCCTTGCCCGCGAAGATTTTCACCCTTGGCACCCAATCGGTACCGGGTTCAGCGCGGATTGCCTGATACAGCGCGACGGTGTGGAACAGGTTCAGCAACTGGCGCTTGTACTCGTGGATACGCTTGACCTGCACATCGAACATCGCGGCAGGATTGACCACGATCCCGAGTCTTTCATGAATGATGGCAGCCAGTGCGCGTTTACTGTGCAGGCGCTGGTCGGCCATCTGTTTGCGGAAGGAGCTTTTTTCCGCGAACGGTTCCAGTTCGATCAGGCGTGTCTCGGCACTGTCCAGGACGTCTTCGCCCAGGGCTTCCACCAGCATTTCGGTCAGCTTCGGGTTGGCCTGGTACAGCCAGCGGCGGAAGGTGATGCCGTTGGTCTTGTTATTGATCCGCTCTGGATAAATCTTGTGCAGCTCGGCGAACACGGTCTTGCGCATCAACTGGGTGTGCAGCGCGGAAACGCCGTTGATGCTGTGCGATCCCAGGAATGCCAGGTTGCCCATACGTACCCGGCGGCCATTGTCTTCCTCGATCAGCGAGACGGCTCGCAGGATGTCGAAGTCGTGCACACCTTTGGCGCGCAGGGTGTCGATGTGCTGGGCGTTGATCAGGTAGATGATCTGCATGTGGCGAGGCAGCATGCGTTCCATCAGGCCTACCGACCAGGTTTCCAGCGCTTCGGGCAGCAAGGTGTGGTTGGTGTAGCTCAGCGTGCCCACGGTAATTTTCCAGGCCGCATCCCAGGCGATTCCGTGGGTGTCGATCAGCTGTCGCATCAGCTCGGCCACGGCAATCGAAGGATGGGTGTCGTTCATCTGGATGGCCGCGTGCTCGGGCAGATCCATCAGGGTCGCGTGCATGTTCAGGTGGCGACGCAGCAGGTCCTGCAAGGACGCCGAGACAAAGAAGTATTCCTGGCGCAGGCGCAGTTCCTGGCCAGCCTCCGTTGCATCATTGGGGTAGAGGACGCGGGAAATACTTTCGGCCCGCACGACTTCGGCAACCGCACCGAAGTGGTCGCCGGCGTTGAAACGCTCCAGATGCAGATCATCCAGTGCGCGGGCACGCCACAGGCGCAGGGTGTTGACGCTTTTGCCGCGCCAGCCGACCACGGGCGTGTCATAGGCAATGGCGCGCACGGTTTCCGCTGGACGCCAGACCTGACGCGGCTCGCCCGCTTCATTGAGCATCGTATCGACGCTGCCGCTGAAACCGATTGAATAGACTACCTCGGGACGCTCGAACTCCCACGGGTTGCCGAAGTCCAGCCAGTGCTCTGTCTGCTCCTGTTGCCAGCCGTCGACTATCGCCTGACGAAACAGGCCGTGCTCGTAACGAATGCCATAACCGTGACCGGCAATGCCCAGCGTCGACATGCTTTCCATGAAGCAGGCCGCCAGACGGCCCAGGCCACCATTGCCCAGTGCCGCGTCCGGCTCCAGCAAGCGGATACGCTCGATGTCCACGCCTAGCTCGGTCATCGCTTCGCGGGCGATTTCCAGCAGGCCGAGGTTGCTCAGGCTGTCGTACAGAAGCCGCCCGATCAGAAATTCGAGGGACAGGTAATAGACGCGTTTCTGGACCTTGCGATAAATCTGTCGCGTGTGGTCCATCCAGTGCTCGACCATGTGGTCACGGGCAGCCAGAGCTACAGCTTCAAACCAGTCATGCTCAAACGCATGGTCAGGGTCCTTGCCCACTGCATAGGTGAGTTTGGCAAGAACAGCGGCGCGGAAAGCGGCCACATCTGCGTCACGAACAAGTGGTTCCTGAGACATCGGTACGACCTCAAGTAGTCAGACGAGTGGAAAGTGGGTTCTTTGACTGTAGGCGTGTCGTCAGTTATTTCCTGAAAAAATTTAAATAACCGAGCAAGTCGCTAGCGTTTCGACTCGCTTGCAATGCTCTGGTTCGCGAACCCGAGCAATTGGCAAAACGCTTGCATTGATCGTTCCACCTGGATGTGCAATGTGCAGCATGCTCATTCCTCGTTTCGGGTTTATGATGCCCAACGGCAGAATAATAGACGCCTCTGAACTGGACTTATGGAGCATGTATGCAGACTTTGTACCCGCAGATCAAACCCTACGCCCGGCACGATCTGGCTGTGGAACAGCCGCATGTGCTCTATGTCGATGAAAGCGGGTCGCCCGAAGGGTTGCCTGTGGTGTTCATCCATGGCGGGCCGGGTGCGGGATGCGATGCGCAAAGTCGCCGTTATTTCGATCCCAATCTCTACCGCATCGTCACGTTCGATCAGCGCGGCTGCGGCCGTTCGACCCCTCACGCGAGTCTTGAAAACAACACCACCTGGCATCTGGTAGAAGACCTGGAGCGTATTCGCGAACATCTGGGGATCGAAAAGTGGGTGCTGTTTGGCGGCTCCTGGGGCTCGACCCTGTCGCTGGCTTACGCCCAGACCCATCCCGATCGCGTGCATGCCCTGATCCTGCGCGGTATTTTTCTGTGCCGTGCCCAGGAAATCGAATGGTTCTATCAGTCTGGCGCGAGCCGCCTGTTCCCCGATTACTGGCAGGACTACGTGGCGCCGATCCCGCTGGATGAGCGCGACAACCTGCTGGCAGCCTTTCACAAGCGCCTGACCGGTGCCGACCAGATCGCCCAGATGCATGCCGCCAAGGCATGGTCCACCTGGGAAGGCCGTACCGCGACCCTGCGTCCGAACCCGCAGGTTGTCGACCGTTTTGCCGAGCCTCAGCGCGCCTTGTCCATTGCACGCATCGAATCTCATTACTTCATCAATAATGCCTTCCTGGAAGAGAACCAGCTGATTCGCGACATGCCCAGGATCGCGCATCTGCCTGGCATCATCGTGCATGGCCGCTACGATGTAATCTGCCCGCTGGATAATGCCTGGGAACTGCATCAGGCATGGCCAAACAGTGAGTTGCAGGTTATTCGCGAAGCCGGGCATGCCGCTTCCGAACCCGGTATCACTGATGCGCTGGTCCGTGCGGCGTCGCAGGTCGCCCGTCGCCTGCTTGATCTGCCACCTGAAGAAGCGTAACCCCCTTGTGGGAGCGGATTCATCCGCGAAGCTGTTTTCGCGAATGAATTGGCTCCCACACAGTCAGCGCGATGGGATTTCCTATTTATGAAAGGCTTGTTACAGCGCGTGCGAAGTGCGCGTGTGGAAGTGGCTGGAGAAGTTGTCGGTGCTGTGGATCAGGGGCTTCTGGTTCTTGTGGGGGTAGAGCCTCAAGACACACAGGCCAGTGCCGATAAGTTGCTGCATAAGCTGCTCAACTATCGGGTGTTCAGCGATGACGACGGCAAAATGAATCTGTCATTGCGTGATGTCGGGGGTGGTCTGCTGCTGGTTTCGCAGTTCACGCTGGCGGCGGATACCAAGAGCGGCATGCGCGCGGGCTTTTCAAAAGCAGCGCCTCCGGCCTTGGGTGCGCAGTTGTTCGACTATTTATTGTCACAGGCCAGGATCGCGCACCCGGTCGTTGCAGCGGGCCAATTTGGTGCGGACATGCAGGTTCATCTCGTGAATGATGGCCCTGTGACATTTTTGTTTGATACCTGACAAGATGAAATCTCTGCCCGCCGCGGATTTATTAGCCCTGCGTGCAAGAAAATCTTTGTCATACATGATGCGTTGTTACGCGTGCTACTGGATAATCGCGCGCTACGGGGACCGACGATAGTTGGTCCATTGCGTATTCAGAAGCGGGTTCTGACATTGATTGGGGAATCATTAAGCCCATTCGGAGTCGGAACAATGCTCGCCAACCCGGCATCTGATAGCTGGCCGTTGGTTTCTTCATCTGTTTTCGGCGAGGGTTGCTCGTGATTGTTAGTCCCTGTGATGCTCCAAAGACACCTGTCAAACGGTTGCGTAGTGCGCTTTTGGCAAGCTCGGCTCTTGTCTGCCTGCTGGGTTCAGGCCAACTGTGGGCATTCAACCTTGATGATGTAGCGGCAAAGGCCAAAGAAATGGCCGGGCAGAAGTTCGAGGCTCCAAAAAGCAATCTGCCTACCGAGTTGCGCGAAATGAAGTTCGCGGACTACCAGAAGATCCGCTTCCGTGAAGACAAGGCTGAGTGGGCGACCGACAAGACGCCGTTCAAGCTGTCGTTCTATCACCAGGGCATGCACTTCGACACGCCAGTCAAGATCAACGAAGTCACGGCCACCACCGTCGAAGAGATCAAGTACGACGCGGAGCGTTTCGATTTCGGCGACATCAAGATCGACCCTAAAGCCACTGAAAAGCTTGGCTATGCGGGTTTCCGCGTCCTGTATCCGATCAATAAGGATGACAAGCAGGACGAGATCATGACCATGCTGGGCGCCAGCTACTTCCGCGTGATTGGCAAGGGTCAGGTCTACGGCCTGTCCGCTCGTGGCATGGCGATCGACACCGCCTTGCCGTCTGGCGAAGAGTTTCCTCGTTTCAAAGAGTTCTGGATCGAGAAGCCGGGCCCGGATGACAACCATCTGGTGATCTTCGCACTGCTCGATTCGCCGCGTGCTACCGGTGCCTACCAGTTGACCCTGCGTCCTGGTACCAACACCCTGGTGGACGTGAAGTCGCGCATGTACCTGCGTGAAAACGTCACCAAACTGGGCGTGGCTCCACTGACCAGTATGTTCCTGTTCGGTGCCAACCAGCCTTCGCGTGTACCCAACTATCGTCGTGAGCTGCACGACTCCAGCGGTCTGTCGATCCAGGCAGCCAATGGCGAGTGGGTATGGCGTCCTCTGAACAACCCGAAACACCTGGCCGTCAGCAGCTTCTCGGTCGAGAACCCGCGTGGCTTCGGTCTGTTGCAGCGTGGTCGTGACTTCAGCCAGTACGAAGACCTCGACGACCGCTACGACAAGCGCCCAAGCGCCTGGATCGAGCCTAAAGGCGACTGGGGCAAAGGTACTGTCGATCTGGTCGAGATCCCGACTGCCGACGAAACCAACGACAACATCGTTGCATTCTGGAAGCCCGACACCCTGGCTGCTCCAGGCGAGCCGATGGAGTTCAACTACCGTCTGCACTGGACCATGCAGGAAAACGCCATCCATTCGCCTGATCTGGGTTGGGTCAAGCAGACCCAGCGCTCCATCGGTGACGTAAGGCAGTCCAACCTGGTTCGTCAGCCGGACGGCAGCCTGGCATTCCTGGTCGACTTCGTCGGTCCGGTTCTGGCCGCCTTGCCTGAAGACAAGACCATCCGCAGCCAGGTCACCACTGATGACAACGTCGAGTTGGTCGAGAACAACCTGCGCTACAACCCGGTCACCAAGGGCTATCGCCTGACCCTGCGAGTCAAGGTCAAGGACCGCAACAAGCCGACCGAGATGCGCGCCTACCTGCTGCGTGAAATTCCTGCCGAGCCTGGCAAGGAACCTGCGGTGCTTGTCGCTGACAAAGATGACAAGAAGTCAGCATCCAGAGAGGCTGCAAAAACTGCAACCGCCAAGGAAGTTGCCAAGGCTGATGCTGCTGTAGCCAAAGCCGATGCGACCAAGGCTGGCGATGCCAAGCCTGAAGCCGCGAAGGCCGACGTAGCCAAGGCCGATCCCGCCAAGAAAGCTGAAGCACCGAAGGCCGATGCAGCCAAAGCTGACAAGCCTGACGTAGCGAAAGCCGACGTGGCCAAGGATGCTGAAGGTAAAGAGATCAAGCAGCCTGAAGCCGAGGCCGCACCCACCCATCCGGAACCGGCCAAGACGCTGCAAGTCATGACCGAGACCTGGAGCTACCAGTTGCCAAGCGATGAGTAATTCTCTATCCGTGCCAGAGTCTCTGAACGAGTACCTGGCGCACCTGCCGATGAGTGACGAGCAGCGGGCAGAACTTGCCAGCTGCAAGTCGTTCGCTGAATTGCACGAACGTCTTTCCGCCCAGCCGGTAAGCGACAAGGCCGAGGTCGCCCAGGCGTCCGTCGGCCGTCGCCTGACGCTGTCCACGGCTGACGAACTGCAGGATGCCGAACTGCTCGACGTCGATGCCAGCGGCCGTATCCGCCTGAAGGCCACGCCACCGATCCGTCGTACCAAGGTGGTTCCGGAGCCATGGCGCACCAACATTCTGGTGCGTGGCTGGCGTCGTCTGACCGGCAAGACCAACCCGCCCAAGCCCGATCACAGCGATCTGCCCCGTGATCTGCCCAAGGCGCGCTGGCGTACGGTCGGTTCGATTCGTCGCTACATTCTGCTGTTGCTGATGCTTGGCCAGACCATCGTGGCTGGCTGGTACATGAAAGGCATTCTGCCGTATCAGGGCTGGTCGCTGGTTTCGCTGGACGAAATCACTCGCCAGACCTTCGTGCAGACCGCATGGCAGGTTCTGCCTTATGCCTTGCAGACCAGTATCCTGTTGCTGTTCGGAATCTTGTTCTGCTGGGTTTCGGCCGGTTTCTGGACTGCACTGATGGGCTTTCTCGAACTGCTCACCGGTCGTGACAAATACCGCATCTCCGGTGCCAGCGCCGGTAACGAGCCGATCGAAGCCGGTGCGCGTACCGCATTGGTCATGCCGATCTGCAACGAAGACGTGCCACGGGTATTTGCCGGTCTGCGTGCGACCTTCGAGTCGGTTGCCGCAACGGGCGATCTGGATCGCTTCGATTTCTTCGTACTCAGCGATACCAACGACACCGACATCGCCGTAGCCGAGCAGCAAGCCTGGCTGGACGTGTGCCGCGAAACCGGTGGTTTCGGCAAGATCTTCTATCGTCGTCGTCGCCGTCGCGTCAAACGCAAGAGCGGCAACCTCGATGACTTCTGCCGTCGCTGGGGTGGCGATTACCGCTACATGGTCGTGCTCGACGCCGACAGCGTGATGAGCGGCGAATGCCTGACCAGTCTGGTACGTCTGATGGAGGCTACTCCGGACGCCGGTATCATCCAGACTGCGCCACGTGCCTCGGGCATGGACACGCTTTATGCACGCATGCAGCAGTTCGCGACCCGGGTCTATGGCCCGCTGTTCACGGCCGGTCTGCACTTCTGGCAGTTGGGTGAATCCCACTACTGGGGCCACAACGCGATCATCCGCATGAAACCCTTCATCGAGCACTGCGCCCTGGCGCCGTTGCCGGGCAAGGGTGCGTTTGCCGGTGCGATTCTTTCCCACGACTTCGTCGAAGCTGCGCTGATGCGCCGTGCCGGCTGGGGCGTGTGGATTGCCTACGACCTGCCGGGCAGTTACGAAGAGTTGCCGCCCAACCTGCTGGACGAACTCAAGCGTGACCGCCGCTGGTGCCACGGCAACCTGATGAACTTCAGGCTGTTCCTGGTCAAGGGCATGCACCCGGTTCACCGTGCGGTGTTCCTGACAGGCGTGATGTCCTATCTGTCGGCGCCGTTATGGTTCTTCTTCCTGGTGTTGTCCACCGCCTTGCTGGCCGTGAACACGCTGATGGAGCCGACCTACTTCCTTGAACCGCGTCAGCTGTATCCGCTGTGGCCACAATGGCACCCGGAAAAAGCCGTCGCACTGTTCTCGACCACCATTGTCCTGTTGTTCCTGCCCAAGCTGCTCAGCGTCATTCTGATCTGGGCCAAGGGCGCCAAGGCATTTGGCGGCAAGTTCAAGGTTACGGTTTCGATGCTGCTGGAAATGCTGTTCTCGGTGCTGCTGGCTCCGGTTCGCATGCTGTTCCACACCCGTTTCGTACTGGCTGCTTTCCTGGGCTGGGCCGCGACCTGGAACTCTCCGCAGCGCGACGACGACTCCACGCCATGGATCGAGGCGGTCAAACGCCATGGTCCGCAAACCTTGCTGGGTGCCTGCTGGGCCTTGCTGGTGGCCTGGCTGAACCCGAGCTTCCTGTGGTGGCTTGCGCCGATCGTGGTTTCCCTGATGCTGTCGATTCCGGTCTCGGTGATTTCCAGCCGTACCAAGCTGGGTCTCAAGGCGCGTGACGAAAGTTTCTTCCTGATCCCGGAAGAGTACGACACGCCTCAGGAACTGATCTCCACCGATCAGTACACCCACGAGAACCGCTGGCATGCACTGAAGGAAGGCTTCATCCGTGCGGTGGTCGATCCTCAGCAGAACGCCCTGGCGTGTGCGCTGGCGACTTCCCGTCACCGTCTGGCTCAGCCTGTCGAGACGGTTCGTCATGAGCGCGTCGAGCATGCACTCAAGGTCGGTCCCGAGAAGCTCAGCAACCATGAGCGTCTGATGCTGCTGAGCGACCCTGTCGCTCTGGGGCGTCTGCACGATCAGGTCTGGAATGCAGGCCACCCCGAGTGGCTGGCTGCGTGGCGTGCTTCCATCGAAGCCGATCCACATGCACCTCTGCTGCCGCTTCAGCCGGTCAAGCAGGATGCGGAGCCGGTGTTGGCTTAAGCTGCACTGTCTTTTCGCGAATGAATTCGCTCCTAGGGTGTTGAAAATCCCCCTAGGAGCGAATTTATTCGTGAAGCTCTTAATTCACCCGAAACTTCCCCACCAGTTCCCTCAAGTGAGTGCCCAGCCGGGCCAGTTCGACACTTGATGCGGCTGTCTCATCGCTCGCAGCAGCGGTCTGTTCCGAAATATCCCGCACCCTCAGCACATTGCTGTTTATCTGCTCGGCCACGTTGCTCTGTTCCTCGCTGGCGGTCGCGATCTGCTGGTTCATGTCCTGAATGGTGGCCACCGTCCGGGTTATCTGCTCCAGCGCACACCCCGCACGACGACTCAGTTCCACGCTGCTGTCGGTCAGGCTGCGACTGTTGTCCAGAGTCGTGGCGACTTGCTGGGTGCCGCTCTGCAAGGCTGCGATCAGTTCCTCGATTTCCTCTGTGGATTCCTGGGTGCGTTGCGCCAGGCCTCGTACCTCGTCAGCAACCACAGCAAACCCGCGCCCGGCTTCACCGGCCCGTGCCGCTTCGATGGCCGCATTGAGGGCCAGCAGGTTGGTCTGCTGGGAGACGGACTTGATCACATCGAGCACTCCGACAATCTTGCCGCTTTCCAGCTTGAGCCGATTCATGGCCTGGGTGGAGTTGGCGACTTCGCTGGCCAGTTGCTCAATCTGGCTGATGGCCTGACTGACCACCTTGTCGCCGTCACGGGCCTGCTGATCGGCAGTGACCGCCGCCTGAGAGGCTTCTTGTGCATTGCGGGCGATTTCCTGCACCGTTGCCGTCATCTGATTCATGGCGGTGGCGACTTGATCGGTTTCGTCTTTCTGGCTGTTGACCCCGACACAGGTCTGCTCCGTTACTGCCGAGAGCTGTTCGGCAGCGCTGGCTATCTGGGTGACCCCATCGCCAATGCCGCTTACCAGATGCCGCAGGCTTGAGGTCATGGTCTGCATGCTGTCTTGAAGCTGGCCCATTTCATCCTGACGCTGAATATCCAGATCCTTACTCAGATTGCCTTTGGCAATGCGCCCGGCTGCGACCAGCGTCTGCTGCAAAGGAAGCGTGATCTGTTGCGTCATGACCCAGGCTGCCAATAGCCCGATGAGCAATGCCAGCCCGGCCACACTGGTCAACAGGGTTCGCGAGCCAGCAGCCTCGACATCGCGCTGGGTGCTTTGCAGGCTGATCAGCCGGGCAACTAGGTCCAGCATCTTGTCGCCCAGGTCTTCCATGTTTTCCTGAAGGACCTCGACCTTGACCTGAATGTCCTTGAAGCGGGTCAGTTGCTCGCGATAACGCTGTAACGTCTCGCTGGCGGGTATGAGGCCCTGGATATTCTCGTCGGCCTGCTCCTGGGCAATCTGCTGCACTTCCTTGAGTGCTTCGTCGATGGCGGCGATAGCGGCCGATTCGTCGGCTTCCTTGTTGGTAAAGGTGTAGGCCTGGACCTGATAGCGGGCAATCTGGATCTGCTGTTTGAGCTGGGAAATATTGGTGAATTCATCCAGCCGTTCGCTGTTGTCCTGCTCCTGGCTCACGGCCTTGAGCACTTCACTTTCGACCTGTGCGACGGCTTTCACTGCCTGTTCCGATTGCTGGTCCAGCTCGATACGCGACTGGTCGCGTGCCTTGCGATCAAGCCCCAGGTCGGCAAAGGCCTTTTCCATGCGGCTGACGATCTGGCTCTGCTCGGTAAGCAGCGCGATGCTTTTGGCATCATCGGTTTCCCGGCGCAGCGTCGCCAGTTGAGCCTCAAGCTCATTGAGCCGTTCTACCACCCGGTTGGCGTTTTCCTGAGTATTTTCCTCGCGGAAAATAATGCGCTCGGCGCGCAGGTCCTTGGTCAGGTTGCTGAGCTGGCCGATCGAGGACAGCGACTCGGAGCGCTCGATCATGGTGTCCAGGCCATGCCAGCCGGTCAGCGTGATAGCCAGAGTCAGCAATAGAACCAGGCCGAAGCCCAGGGACAGTTTGAGTTTGACGCTCATGTTGTCGAGCGAGTGATTGATCCATCTAAACATCGGGATTCTCCTGCGATCAGCGAGCAAAAGCAGTCCCTGAAGGTTGCAGGGCATGCGTCATGAGCGCATCGGCAGGAGAGAGGTATCGCTGGACCTGAAGAGGTCGTAGGAGATTTCCGAGGAGGACTTTCGGGTGAAACCGGTCACGTTGAGGGGCGTAACCTGTCGAACAAGGAAGCGGTGACATGCACCGCTTCCTGCTCGCGTCAGATTTTGAAGCGGCCCACCAGCACCTGAAGGTGATTGCCCAGGCGCGCCAGTTCGACGCTGGAAGCGGCGGTTTCTTCGCTGGCTGCGGAGGTCTGCTCGGAGACGTCGCGAACGTTGAGCACGCTGCGGTTGATCTCTTCGGCGGTGGCGCTTTGCTGCTCTGCCGCTGCGGCAATCTGCTGGTTCATCGACTGGATTGCAGACACGGTCTGGGTAATGTTTTCCAGCGACGTGCCGGCGCGGCGGGTCAGGTCCACGCTGCTGGCGGTCAGATCGCGGCTGCTGTCCATGATGCTCGAGGCTTGCTGAGTGCCGTTCTGCAGGCTGGCGATCAGTGCTTCGATTTCTTCGGTGGACTTCTGGGTACGCTGCGCGAGGCTGCGTACTTCGTCCGCTACTACCGCAAACCCGCGACCGGCTTCACCGGCCCGTGCCGCTTCGATGGCCGCGTTCAGGGCCAGCAGGTTGGTCTGCTCGGCCACCGACTTGATTACGTCCAGAACGCTGCCAATCTTGTCGCTTTCCAGCTTGAGCGCGCCCATGGCTTCGGTGGAGTTGCCGACCGCGGAGGCCAGGCGCTCGATCTGGGAAATCGCTTCTTTCACCACGCGCTCACCCTCGCGGGCCTGCTGGTCGGCGGCAACGGCCGCTTCCGACGCTTCTTCGGCATTGCGCGCAACTTCCTGCACCGTTGCCGTCATTTCGTGCATGGCTGTGGCGACCTGATCGGTTTCGACCTTCTGGCTGTTGACCCCGGCGCTGGTCTGTTCGGTCACAGCGGACAATTCTTCGGCAGCGCTGGCGATCTGGGTCACGCCGTCGCGGATACCGCCAATCAGCTCGCGAAGGGAAACGGTCATGCGCTGGATACTGCCTTGCAGCCTGCCCAGTTCGTCATTGCGATCAATGACCAGATTCTGGCTCAGGTCACCGGAGGCAACACGTTCTACCACGTCGAGTGTCTTTTGCAGCGGTACGGTGATCTGGCGAGTGATGACCCAGGCCGCCAGAATGCCAAAGACCAGTGCCAGGGCTGTTGCGACGGCAATCATCATGACCGACTTTGCGCTTTCGGCATCGCGGCTGACGGTCTGTGCATCGATCATTTCATCGTTGACGGCCAGCATTTTTATGCCAAGTGCCGTCATTTTTTCCAGCGCTACCTTACTGGCTGCCTGCGCATCGCGGTATTGACCAACAGCAGCGCGATAACCTTTCAGGCCGGCAATGGCTTGTTGCAGCATGGGCAGGTAAGACGAGGAAATATCACCTGCCAGCGTATTGATACCGGTCATCGCTTCATCGATGGCCGCATTGGCGTTTTTCTCGAATTCAGCGCGGCCACTGTAGGTGTAGCCGCGCACTTGAAAGCGAGCCTGCTGGATCTGTTTGCTGGCACCGACAATATTGTTGAAGGCCAGGATGTTGTCGGCTTTCAAGAGTTCGGCTTCGATCTTGCCGACTTCGGCAACGGCCTTGTCGGCATTGTCGCCCATCAGGCTGCGAGTGCCTTCACGGGTTTCGATAGCCTTGGTCATTTCGCCGAAGGCTTGGCGATACTCATTGGCGCTCTGGATCTGGGCGTCCAGCCGCTTGATATTCTCAGGGGATCGGAGCAAGGCTCTGGCTGACTTGAGTGCGGCGTCGAGCTTGTCCAGATTTGCCACGACAGCGCTGGCTGTTTCGGCGTTGTACAGTGTTTCGTAACGCATGCGATTGATGCGCAGCTCAAGCGTCAGCACGTTGACATCGGTGATCGACGCAACCCTGTCTCCGCGAGAGATAAGGCCTTGTGTGCTGAGCCAGGCCGTAGCCGTAATCATCAGCGTCAATGCCAGGACCAGACCGAAGCCGATCGCCAATTTCAAACTTACACCCGCGTTTGCGAGACTTCGAGCGAACCAGCGATACATGACAACTCCTCAATATCTATTTTTATAGATTCGCTTCTACATCGGCTCTCAATTACAAAACTGTAGTCAGGGAACCGATAAAAGAAAGGCTCAGAATAGACGGGCCAGCAGGGCTGTCACGGCGGTTTCGACTCTCAGTATGCGGTCACCCAGTTGCACCGGTTGCAGGCCGGATTTGCGCAGCAGGTCGATTTCATAGGGAATCCAGCCACCTTCGGGACCGATTGCCAGTGTGACCTGTTGCTCAACTGCTCGCGGGCAGGCCGCAAACTCACCGGGATGACCCACCAGCCCGAGCGTGCCTTGTGCCAGTTGTGGCAGACGATCTTCGACGAACGGTTTGAAGCGCTTCTCGATCACGATCTCTGGCAGCACGCTGTCGCGAGCCTGTTCCAGCCCCAGAATCAGTTGCTCACGAATGGCGTCGGGCTCCAGAAATGGCGTCTGCCAGAAGCTTTTCTCAACTCTGTAGCTGTTGAGCAGGATGACTTTCGGGACACCCATGGTCGCAACCGTCTGGAACACCCGGCGCAGCATCTTGGGCCGAGGCAGGGCCAGCAGCAGGGTCAGGGGCAGTTTGGCGGGAGGTGCAGTGTCCAGGCTGATGCGCAATTCGGCTTCATGGCTTTCGAGACGAATCAGTTCGGCGGTGCCCAGCAAGCCGTTGAGGCGGCCTACGCGCAGGCTGTCGCCGATTTCTGCGCGATGCACCTCTTGCATGTGCTTGAGGCGCCTGTCGCGCAGAATGACCCGGTCGACCGCAATGAAGTCGGCCTCTTCAAGAAGCAGCAGGTTCACGACAGTGTCGCGGGCGGCTGGTCTTGCTTGTCAGCGTCGTCGGGCTGGTCGTCCGGGTGTTCGCCACGCTTCTTGATCATCGAACTGCACAGGATGCCCAGTTCAAACAGCAGCCACATGGGCACGGCGAGCAGGGTCTGGGAAAAGATGTCCGGCGGCGTGAGTATCATGCCGACCACGAAGCAGCCGATGATCACGTAGGGACGAATCTTTTTCAGGTACTTCACGTCGACGATGCCGATCCAGACCAGCAGCACCACGGCTACCGGAATCTCGAAGGCGACACCGAAGGCGAAGAACAGCGTCATGACGAAGTCCAGATAACTGGCGATGTCAGTCATCATTGACACGCCTTCAGGCGTCACGCTGGCGAAGAAGTGGAATATCAGCGGGAAGACCAGAAAGTAAGCGAACGCCATGCCTGCATAAAACAGGATGATGCTCGATACCAGCAAAGGAACGGCAACACGCTTCTCGTGCTTGTACAGGCCTGGCGCGATAAAGCCCCATATCTGGTGCAGGATGACCGGCATGGACAGGAACAGCGCTACCATCATGGTCAGCTTGAACGGCGTGATGAACGGCGAGGCCACGTCTGTGGCGATCATTGTCGCGCCTTCAGGCAGGTAGACCCGTAGCGGAGCCGAAACCAGCGTGTAGATCTTCTGAGTGAAGTAGAACAGACCGGCAAAAATCAGGAACACCGCCGCAACACAACGCAGCAGGCGTGTACGCAATTCTGTGAGGTGCGAGACCAGCGGCATTTGCTGATCGTTTTCCGGGATATCGCTCATGGGGCTCGTGGGGGCAGTGACGAATCGTGGGCGGAAGGTGGCGTGACCGGTACCGGGGATGCCGTCTGTTTGGGACGTTTTTCCAGAGACAGCTGGCTCTTGGGTGCCGGTTCTGCCGGACCGATTTCCTGGGTGGGTGCTGCTTGCGGTTCGTTCTGCGGCTCTGCGGCAGGTTCTGGCTCGGAGTGGGGCGAGAAGATTTTTCTCGCCTCTTCTTCCAGAGACAGAATGTGCTCATTGTGCAGTTGCCGACGGATTTCGTCGGCACCGATTTCACGTTCAACTTCCTGTTTGATCGCATTGAAGCTGCGCTTCAACCGGCCTATCCACAGGCCGGCGGTGCGCGCTGCGCCCGGCAGGCGTTCGGGGCCCAGCACCAGCAAGGCCACCAGACCCACGAGCAGCAGTTCAGAGAAGCTGATACCGAACATGGCTTACACCTGGTCTTTGCGGGTCGGCTCTTCGACTTTATGCGCCTGCCCGTCGATGGTGTGCGGCTGGTTCAGCGGCGAGGACTGAGGTGCGGCCTGAGCCTGCTGTGGCTGCTCGGCAGGTTTCTCGTCATCGTTCATGGCCTTGCGAAAGCCCTTGATCGATTCGCCGATATCGCTACCCAGGCCCTTGAGTTTCTTGGTGCCGAAAACCAGCACGACCACGATCAGGATGACGACCCAGTGTTTCCAGTCAAAAATACCCATGAAGCATTCCTCGTAGAAAATTCGAACCTGAAAGACAGGTAGTTAATCCGCCGTGCGTGCAGCTTTTTCTGCGTGTCCGGACAGCCCGAAACGGCGGTCCAGCTCATCGAGCACAGCCTGTGGATGCTGACCGAGTGCCGCCAGCATCACCATGCTGTGAAACCAGAGGTCAGCGGTTTCGTAGATGACATCGCTGCAGTCACCGCTGATGGCGGCATCCTTGGCAGCAATGATGGTTTCGACCGATTCTTCACCGATTTTTTCCAGAATCTTGTTCAAACCCTTGTGGTACAGACTGGCGACATACGAGCTGTCGGCAGCGGCATCCTTGCGCGATTCCAGCACCTGGGCCAGACGGGACAAGGTATCAGTCATGTTCAGTGTCCTGCGTGATAAATGGCATCCGGGTCTTTGAGCACCGCGTCGACCGTCTTCCAGCCCGAGTTTTCATAAACCCGGTAGAAGCAGCTTTCGCGTCCGGTATGGCAGGCAATGCCGCCGATCTGCTCGACCATCAGGATGATGACGTCGGCGTCGCAATCCAGGCGCAGTTCATGCAACTGCTGAACGTGGCCGGATTCCTCTCCCTTGCGCCAGAGTTTGCCACGCGAACGCGACCAATATATTGCACGGTTCTCTTTTGCAGTCAGGCTCAGGGATTCGCGGTTCATCCAGGCCATCATCAATACACGACCGGTCTTGTGATCCTGAGCGATTGCAGGCACCAGACCGTCGCTGTTCCACTTGATTTCGTCCAGCCAGTCTTTCATAACTACTCCGGCAGCCGGGCTTCAATAATCCCGGCGGGTTGAACAGTGTGCCAGTCACATGCGTCGCTGGCTATCGGCGAACGATCAGATACAGCCCGGCCACCAGCATGATTCCAACCGGCCATGCAGTCAGCGTCAACAGTGGCAGGCCGGCTGCGCTCAACGCCCAGACCTGCACTGCGCCGCCACTCAGCAGTGCCGCGCCCAGCAGGCGCAAGGCCCAGCCATCGCTGGAGCCGAATCGTGGCGGCGGTGGGTCGTTAGCGTGGGGCCGTGACAGGCGCTCCAGCAGGTCACGGGTCATGCCTGCAATATGCGGTAACTGTTCGACCTGGGTCTGCAGGTTCTGAACCAGGGTCTTGGGGCTGACCCGCTCACGCATCCAGCGCTCCAGGAAGGGTTGCGCGGTGGTCCACAGATCCAGGTCCGGATAGAGCTGACGGCCCAGGCCTTCGATATTGAGCAGGGTCTTTTGCAGCAATACAAGTTGCGGCTGGACTTCCATATTGAAGCGGCGTGCAGTCTGGAACAGGCGCATCAGCACCTGGCCGAAGGAAATATCCTTGAGCGGCTTCTCGAAGATCGGTTCGCAAACGGTACGAATCGCGGCCTCGAACTCGTTGAGCTTGGTTTCGGCGGGCACCCAGCCTGAATCGATGTGCAATTGCGCCACCCGGCGATAATCGCGCTTGAAGAAGGCAAACAGGTTGCGGGCCAGATAATCCTGATCCTGTGGCGTCAGGCTGCCGACGATTCCGCAGTCGATGGCGATGTACTGCGGGCGCCACGGATTGACCGTGCTGACGAAAATATTGCCGGGGTGCATGTCGGCATGAAAGAAGCTGTCACGGAACACTTGGGTGAAAAAGATCTCCACACCGCGTTCGGCCAGCAGCTTCATGTCGGTACGCTGATCGGCCAGAGTCGCCAGATCGGTGACCTGAACGCCGTAGATACGCTCCATGACCAGCACTTTCGGGCGGCACCAGTCCCAGTAGACCTGGGGCACATACAGCAGGTCTGAGCCTTCGAAGTTGCGGCGCAACTGGCTGGAGTTGGCGGCTTCGCGCAGCAGGTCCAGTTCGTCGTAGATGGTTTTTTCATAGTCGCTGACCACCTGCACCGGATGCAGCAGCCGTGCATCGGCAGACAGCCGCTCGGCGGTACGGGCCAGGATGAACAGCCAGGCCAGATCCTGGCCGATGATGGGCTTGAGGCCCGGGCGCACGACCTTGACCACCACTTCTTCGCCGCTCTTGAGGCGTGCGGCATGTACCTGGGCCACGGAAGCAGAAGCCAGTGGCGTCACGTCGAAGCGGCTGAAGACCTCGCTGATTCTTGCACCCAATTGCTCTTCGATCAGTTGCACGGCCAGTTGCTGGTCGAACGGCGGGACGCGGTCCTGCAACAGCATCAGCTCGTCGGCAATGTCCTCGGGCAGCAAGTCGCGTCGGGTCGAAAGCAACTGGCCGAACTTGATGAAGATCGGCCCAAGATCCTGAAGCGCCAGGCGCAGGCGTGCGCCACGGTTCAGGTCCGAGGCCTTGCGCGGCAACCAGCGCCACGGCAGCACAAAGCGTACGGCCAGCATCCACCACGGCAGCGGAAGAGCGAAGAGCAGGTCATCGAGGCGATAGCGGATCACGACGCGGTTGATACGAAACAGACGGCGGACGGCAAGCAGCTTCATGCGTTATCGCTGGAATTGAGGGATTGGGCGAGGCGTGCAAAGCGCGCCTCAAGACGTTCCAGATCCATTTTGATCTGATCGAGTTCGGCAAAGCGGGCTTCGGCCTCGTGTTTGCCGACCAGAGTACGCGATTCTTCACTCAGGTAGTCGGCCACATTCTGGCTGAGGCTGGCGAAGTTATCGCGGGTCCAGCGTGCGCGGCTGCGCAGGTGGCCACTGAGCAACGGGCTGGCTACCGGGCCAAGCCAGCGGGAAAGCTCATGCTCCCAGTCCAGCTCCAGGTCTTGCAGGATGCCGACCAGCTCCAGCAAGACGGCGCTGTCACCGTCCAGCTCGACTTCGGGGCCATGCAGCACGGCGGTCTTGTCCTGACTCAACGCCAGACGCAGCAGGCTGGCTGCCGGGGCGCGCAGGATGCAATCGGCATCGGCTGCCCAGTCAGCCGCCAGCAGCAGGCCTTCGTCACTGGGCAGGATGAACAGTTGCAAGGCCGGGTCACGGCAATCGATGGCGATGATCTTGCCTGTCAGTGCGGCAAGACGCGGCGCAGCCGTGCTGTCCAGGCGCAGCACGCGATTGATGCCGTGCTCGACGCTGGCGAGCAGACCCCGGAGCAGCATCAGGGCTTGATACCGCGGTGCAGGGCGACGATGCCGGATGTCATGTTGTGGTAGGTCACCCGGTCAAAACCGGCGTCTACCATCATCGACTTCAGGGTTTCCTGATCCGGGTGCATGCGGATCGACTCTGCCAGATAGCGATAGCTTTCCGAGTCGTTGGTGACCAGCTTGCCCATGAACGGCATGAACGCGAACGAGTAGGCGTCATAGGCTTTGGACATCAGCTTGTTGGTCGGCTTGGAGAACTCCAGCACCAACAGGCGACCGCCGGGCTTGAGCACGCGCAGCATGGAGCGCAGGGCATCTTCCTTGTGCGTCACGTTGCGCAGGCCGAAAGCGATGGTCACGCAATCGAAATGGTTGTCTGGGAACGGCAGCTTCTCGGCGTCGGCCTGTACGAACTCGACATTACCCGAAACGCCCAGGTCCAGCAGGCGATCACGCCCGACCTTGAGCATCGAAGCGTTGATGTCTGCCAGGACCACATGACCGGTCGGGCCGACCAGATTCGAGAACTTGCGGGTCAGGTCGCCCGTGCCGCCCGCGATATCCAGTACCCGGTTGCCCGTGCGAACACCGGAAAGCTCAATGGCGAAGCGCTTCCAGAGCCGGTGCATGCCGCCGGACAGAAGGTCGTTCATCAAGTCGTACTTGGCCGCTACGGAGTGGAAAACCTCAGCGACTTTCTCGGCCTTCTGGCTTTCCGGTACGTTTTTGTAGCCGAAATGAGTGGTGGGTTCGGTATCGCTACCTTTGCGCTGATCGTTCATATCGCTGCCGCCGGAATAGAATGCCGATCATTCTAATCGCCAGGGCTGGCTTTGTCTTGACAAGGCTCATCGTCAGGGCTTTCTTCGGGACGAGCGACTGTTATAGTTGCGCCGCGATTCATTCGACGAAAAAGGAACTCTCCAATGGCGAAAATAACGGTTGAGCGCCCGCACACTCTGGGCCGTGACAAGGCGCGGGAGAGGGCTGAGCAGTTGGTCGAGAAACTGTCTGAGAAATACGGGCTGGCCCATGAGTGGGTCGGCGACACCGTGAAACTCGAAGGCAAGGGCGCCAAAGGCAAGGTTGAAGTTGAAGAGGCACTTATCCGCGTCAGCATCGAACTGAACTTCATCCTGTCGGCCATGAGCGGCTCGATCAAGTCCGAAGTGGAACGTGTGCTGGATAAGGCGCTGGTGGCTTGAGTGCCGGGTGAGAGTTCAAACGCCCTTCGCTAATGAATTCGTTCCTACTTCAGTAGCCACCTAACCTGCGCGGCCATCGGCTGAGTAGGAGCGGATTTATCCGCGAGACGTCATTGAAAGCGATAGATTCTTTTCAGATGCCCTGGCCTTTCGCGAAGGAGACTGTGTTTTCCACACTAGGGTGTGCATTCTAATTTTTCTCCGTACCTTTGAGTCATGCCCCCACAAGGGCGGTTCCTTGAACTTTCGAGAGTGAGGTGCACCATGGCCAAGGCTACCCTGAAGAAAAAAATTGAAGACGAGCAGGCAACAGCGTTTTCCGAAGTGAAACTGTATGCCCGCAAAATCTGGCTGGCTGGCCTGGGCGCTTATGCCAAGGCTAATCAGGAAGGCACCGAGTACGTCAGAGAACTGATCAAGACTGGCGAAAAAGTGGAGAAAGACGCCAAGAAGGCTGTCGATGAAAAGCTTGAAGCGGCCAACAGCGAAATCGATTCGATAAAAGGCGAGGTTTCAGGCGTCAAGGGCCGTGTCGAGGCTCAGTTCGACAAGATCGAAAGCGCCTTTGATCGCCGTGTCGCCAAGGGCTTGAACCGGATCGGCATTCCATCTAAACATGATGTTGAGACACTCTCTGCTAAGCTCGATGAGCTGACGGCATTGCTTGAACGTGTCGGGCCTAAAAAGCTCGAGCGTAATGAGCCCAAAAAGCTCGAACGTATCGAGCCTGAACATTAAGGAGAGCAGGATGGCTGGCAAGAAAAAAGTTGAAAAAGAAGGCAGCTCCTGGATTGGCGAGGTTGAAAAATACTCTCGCCAGATCTGGCTGGCTGGTTTGGGCGCTTACTCCAAGATCAGCAATGACGGCAGTAAGTTATTTGAAACACTGGTAAAAGACGGCGAAAAGGCCGAGAAGCAGACCAAGGTAGAAGCCGAGAAGCAACTCGACAATGCCAAGGATACTGCCAAGGCTGCCAAGTCCCGTGTGGGTGACGTGAAGGATCTCGCGCTGGGCAAATGGAATGAACTCGAAGGCGCGTTCGACAAGCGTCTGAACAGTGCCATTTCGCGCCTCGGTGTGCCGAGCCGTAATGAAGTGCAGGCGTTGCACGGCAAGGTCGATGAACTGACCCGCCAGATCGAGCTGTTGACAGGCGCCAAGGCCAAGCCGGTTGCGTCCCGTTCGACAGCACCTGCCAAAAGCACGGCGAAACCGCTGGTCAAGGCTGCTGCCAAGACTGTGGCGAAAACCGCAGACAAGGTTGCAACCAAAACCGCAGCGGCCAAACCGGCAGTCAAGAAAGCTGCCGCCAAGCCGGTCGATGCTGTGAGCAAGGCTGCATCTTCGACTGCAGACAAGGCCAAATCGGTAGCCAAACCTGCTCCGAAAAAACCTGCTGCCAGGAAGCCGGCTGCAAAACCTGCTGCCAAACCAGCAGCGTCGGCCTCGGCGACACCTGCTGCTTCTCCGGCTGCTGCGCCGTCGACCCCCCCTGCGTCGACGCCAACAACCGGTCAGGCCTGATAACAGGTTGCTGCATCCAGCCCGACCTGTTCGACAGGTCGGGTTTACCTGCTCAAATACTGCATGGCCAGCTCTTCGGCCGCCTGCCTTGATGTCGGTATCAGATGCGGTGTCACGAGCATCATGATCTGATAGACCACCACCCGTACTTCCCCTTCGCGTCCCAGAATGCGCTGATAGTCCAGCGAGAACAGCAGGTTCATGGTGATCTGCTCCACCAGTTGCCCCAGTGCCTGGGTTTCGCTGATCAATTGCCCTTGAGCCTTGAGTCTGGCCAGTAGCGAAGCCAGGGTGCGCTTGAGGGAGTTGAGCAGGTTGCGAATGCCGCGTGCCAGTTTTGGCAGGCGACCGGCCAGGTTGGACAAGTCCTGAAACAGAAAACGGTAGTGCGCCAGACGCTCGACGATCAGGTGCAGGAACAGCCAGTAATCTTCGGCATTGAGTCGCGCATCGGCAGGTGGATCGAGCAACGGTGCCAGTTCGGCCTGGAAACGCTCGAACAATCCCATCACCAACGGCTCCTTGCCATGGAAATGGTAATAGAGATTGCCGGGGCTGATACCCAGTTCGTTGGCGATTTCCAGAGTGGATACATTAGGCTCGCCCTGCTGATTGAACAGTATCAGGGCGCATTCAAGTATGCGGTCGCGGGTTTTCATCCAGTCTTCTTGGTTGGGGTTCGGGAGCGCAAACCGGTTGTAGGAGCGAATTTATTCGCGACAGGCCCATGCATCCGAAGAAAACCTGTCGCCTTCAATGACGTCTCGCGAATGAGTTCACTCCTGCTTATACCTTCAACGCACATGCACATAGGTTCCAGGCGCAGCCTCCATCGCAGGGTAATTGGCGTTGCCCAGTTCGATCCGGGTTTCGTGCTGGGTGCCGGAGCGTTCCTGAATCCATTTCAGCCAGGTTGGCCACCAACTGCCCTCGTTGTGTTTGGCATCGTAATACCAGGCCCGCGGGTCGCTGCTCAGCTTGTCGTTCTCGACAAAGTTGGCTTTGCGGTTGCCCGGCGGGTTGAGGATGCTTTGCACATGGCCGCTGTTGGCCAGCAGGAAACGTCGCTCACCGCCTAGCAGCAGCGTTGAGCGATAGACTGAATCCCAGGGCGTGATGTGGTCGTTGATGCCGGCAATGCTGAAGCTGTCCACCGTCACTTTCTGCAGGTCGATGGGCGTGCCGCAGACTTCCAGGCCGCCCGGATGGCTGAGCGGATTGTGTTTGAAGAAGTCCAGCAGGTCGCCATGCAGCGCTGCCGTCAGGCGCGTGGTGTCGTTGTTCCAGTACAGGATGTCGAACGCGGGCGGAGTCTTGCCCAGCAGGTAGTTGTTGATCCAGTAACTCCAGATCAGGTCGTTGGGGCGCATCCAGGCAAAGATCCGGCCCATGTCGCTGCCCTCCAGCACGCCGCGCTGATACGAGCGACGCTTGGCGGCTTCCAGGGCTTCTTCGTCGATGAACAGCGTAGCCGGGCTTTCGATCTGGCTGTCCAGCAGGCTGACCATGTAAGTCGCACTGGCGACCCGGCGGATCTGCCGCTTGGCCTGCAAATGGCCTTGCAGGGCTGCGATAGTCAGGCCTCCTGCACAGGCGCCCAGCAGATTGACTTCCCGTGCGCCGGTAATCGCCCGGCAGATGTTCATGGCTTCCTCGGTCGCTTCGACGTAACTGGAGAGTCCCCATTCGCGATGCCGTACATCGGGGTTACGCCAGCTGATAGCGAAGGTTTGCAGGCCATTCTTCAGGGCGTACTGCACAAAGCTGTTGGTGGAGCTCAGGTCGAAGATGTAGAACTTGTTGATCTGTGGCGGGACGATCAGCAAAGGCCGGGAGTACTGTTTTTCGCTCATCGGCTTGTACTGGATCAGCTCGAACATTTCATTGCGAAACACCACGGAGCCTGGAGTGGTGGCGAGCGTACGGCCAATCTCGAAGGCATCCTTGGTGGTCTGACGAGGCAGGCCATTGTTGTGCAGCAGGTCGTCGGCCATATGGCCCAAGCCTTTGAGCACGCTGCTGCCGCCGGAGTTGAAAAGCTCCTTGATGGCCAGCGGGTTGAGCAGTGTATTGGACGGTGACAGCGCATCGTTGATCAGCGAGAACAGAAAGTGCGCCCGTGCCCGGTCGTCCTTGGACAGGTCGCTTTCATCGATCCAGAGTCGAGTCTGGTGCTGCCAGCTCAGGTAAGCCTGCAAGCCACGACGGTACAGCGGGTTCAGGCTCCAGGTCGGGTCCGCGAAGCGGCTGTCGCGCGGGTTGGGGGTATGGGGCATGTCTCCCAGAAGCATCACTTTGCCCAGCTGGCTGCCCAGCGCTAGGGCATGTCGGGCACTGCGCAGTGGATGTTTCCAGCCTTGGGAGGCGACGCTGCGCAGGGTATGAAACAGGTCTCGACCGCGCAGGCCGGTAATAGCGCTTTGTGCATTTATGTAAGTCGCCGGAGTCGTGGCGGCGACCTTCGTTGATTTTTCTCGCATGAGGGCAACACTCCTTCGTCAAGCCATCAACCAGTGGACTGACGCAGCGCCTGTCATGGCAGCATGCGTCGTTCTGCTCCGTGTGACACTCCTGTCGTGGCGCAGTCGGTAAAGCGATTGTCTCGAAGCGTTCCTGCTTCGTTGAGTACGACGTGTCGGATCAGTGCCCTTTGGGTGGCGTGGGCTGTGGATGCATGACAGCGCGTTGGCGCTCCTGCTGCAGGAAACTCATGATGATGGGAGCCACGGCTTCGGCTCGTGTGATCAGAAACAAATGACCGTCATCGATTATGTGTAGCTGGGCATTGGGTATACGCCAGGCCAGCAGGCGCATATTTACCAGTGGTATCAATGGATCGTCGTCGCCGGCCAGGACCAGCGTCGGCTGATGGATCTTGTGCAACCAGTGGACGCTGGTCCAGCCCATGCCGGCGAACAGTTGCCAGTAGTAACCCAGCTTGCCGGACGAACGTACCTTGGCCGCATGATTGGCTGCCAGATGCGGATCGCGCCGGAAGGCACCGCCATAGATTTCCGGCGCAATGCGGATGACATGGGACGGCTGGATATAACGCCGTGGGCTGGCCATCAACCACAACACACGAGGTTTGCCCGGCACCATGATCATGCCGGCCGCCGTCGCCGCCAGCACCAGTTTGCGGCAGCGCTCGGGGTAGTCGTGAGCGAACTGCTGAGCCAGCGCTCCGCCCCATGACACACCAATCGCATTGACCTGGCCGTAATCCAGGTAATCGAGCATGCGCGCCGCCAGCTTCGCCAGCCCCGGAAAACGATAAGGGCGGCTGGGCGTCGAAGAACCACCAACTCCCGGTACATCGAAAGCGATGACTTCCAGATCAGGGTCCAGCGCGTCGACAAACGGAAACACCAACTCAAGGTTGGCGCCGATGCCATTGAAGATCAGCAAGGGCGTCAGATGGCTCTTGCCGGGTCGCACTGCGGTGCGGATGGTATGACCGTCCAGATCGATGGAACGGAAAACAAACGGTTGAGGCATACGCTAAGCCCTGTTGGTTAAACCGCTGGGAAAGCCGTCCTGCGCTTTTACCAGATCGACCGAGGTGCGACGGTCATGTTTGCGCCTGCCTGTTGCCGGTACTTCCGTCCTGGACCCGGCAGCAAGCATTCGCTCTTCTCTATCAGCTTAGCGTTCGTGAACGTATGTACCCGGCGAGGCTTCACTTGGCGGGAATGCCTTGTTACCCAGTGCCGCAGGTGCCTTCTTCAGCTTGCCTGAGCGCTCGGTCTTCCAGGCCTGCCAGTGCAGCCACCACGAATCGGTGTGCTTGGTCCCGTTTTCCTGCCAGACCGAAGGTTCGGCCGGCATTTCCGGATTGGTCATGTAGCGCGCCTTGGGGTTGCCCGGAGGATTCAGGATGCTCTGGATATGGCCGCTGCTGGACAGCACGAACTCGGTCTTGCCACCAAACAGGCGGGCTGACTTGTAGCAGGAAGCCCAGGGCGTGATGTGGTCGTTGGTGCCCGCCAGGCAGAACACGTCGCTGGTGACCTGCTTCAGATCGATCGGCGTGCCGCAGACTTCAAGGGCATTGGGGCGGGTCAGCGGGTTGTTCTTGAACATCTCGATCAGGTCGCCATGGAAGGCGGCGGGCAGGCGAGTGGTGTCGTTGTTCCAGAACAAAATGTCGAACACGGGTGGTTCATTACCCAGCAGGTAATTGTTGACCCAGTAGTTCCAGATCAGGTCGTTGGGGCGCATCCAGGCGAATACCTTGGCCATGTCGCGACCTTCCAGTACGCCAGCCTGATAGGAGTGGCGCTTGGCCGTTTCCAGGGTCTGCTCATCGACGAACAGGGCGACTTCGGTATCCAGCGTGGTGTCCAGCACGCTGACCAGCAACGTCAGGGCATGAACCTTCTGCTCGCCCAGCGCGGCGTAATGCCCCAGCAATGCGGTGCAGGTGATGCCGCCCGAACAGGCGCCGAGCATGTTGATGTCTTTGCTGCCGGTGATGGCAGTCACCACATCCACCGCTTCCTTGAGGGCCTCGATGTAGGTGGACAGGCCCCACTCACGCTGTGCCTTGGTCGGGTTGCGCCAACTGATGATGAAGGTCTGCACGTTACTGCGCAGGCAGAAGCGCGCCAGGCTCTTTTCCGGGCTCAGGTCGAAGACATAGAACTTGTTGATCTGCGGCGGTACGACCAGCAATGGCCGTTCATGGACCTGCTCGGTGATGGGCTTGTACTGGATCAGCTCCAGCACTTCGTTGCGAAACACCACCGAACCCTCGGTGGTCCCCAGGTTCTTGCCGACTTCAAAGGCATCCATGTTGACCTGGCTCGGCATGCCGCCGTTGTGCACCAGATCCTTGGCCAGATGCGCCAGGCCATCGAAAATGCTTTTGCCGCCCGTCTCGAAAAACCGCTTTACCGCCGCCGGGTTGGCGGCCGTGTTGGTCGGAGACATGGCTTCGGTCATCAGGTTGATCACAAAATGACCACGGCTGATGTCTTGAGGTGTCAGGTTGCTGCCGTCGATCCAGTCATGCAGTTCCTTGCGCCAGGCCAGGTAACCCTGCAGATAACGGCGATACAGCGGGTTCTGGCTCCAGGCCGGATCCGCAAAGCGTCTGTCGTCCGCGGCGGGTTGCAGGGCCGACTTGCCGAACATCACGTTCTTGATTTCAACACCCAGGTGGGCGACATGCTTGAGACTGTGGAACGGTTGCTTGATTGCCTGGCGCAGAACCATGCGAGCGGTGGTCAGTAAATCCTTGCGGCGCAAGCCAACCACCGGGTTCAGACCCAAGGTGTGTTCAGAGGCATGCTGCTGCAGGTCATCGTTGTTCTTGCTACTCATCTACGACGCTCCATTGTCCTGAGACGAGTACTGACTTTCCCTGTGAACCAGTGACACAGGCGAGTCGCCAGTACTACTGCTCGTGTGACCGATGATGGCTTGGCTGCCAATTCCCGGGTTTTGTTATGCAAGCTACCGCGAAGGCGCCTGAACAGCTGCGCTTCGTGTGACCACTGCTTTGCATACTGCTTATTCGCGCATCGGAGGGATGCAGGGAATTTACCAAAGTCATTGGTTACGCGAGATTTCAAAAAATCGCAAGCAGCGTCAGTCATTGACCGCTGCGCGGGACATTGAAACAAAACAGATTAGAAAGCGCTTCCTAATACGTCAAACGGCAGGCTAGAGCTTTCCGGAAAAGATTGGCGCTATTGGGGACAGCGGGAAAAACTGACGGGCGTATGCCGTCGTTTTTCTGAGGGTTAGAGCATGAGCCTGATGACTTGCTCGGAAGGGTCGCGGGACTTGCCGGCCTTTTGCAGCTCCAGCAGATAATCCTCCCACAGGGATTCCTGGCGCCTGGACAGTTCATAGAGATACTCCCAGGTGAACAGACCGCTGTCGTGGCCATCATCGAACGTCAGCTTTAGCGCGTACTGGCCCGCAGGCTCTATCTTGCTCAGGCCTACACCCAGCTTGCCGAATTGCAGGATCGGCTTGCCATGGCCCTGAACCTCGGCAGAAGGCGAATGCACCCGAAGAAACTCCGCAGGCAAATGATAGACCTCATCCGCCCCGTACTTCAGCGTCAGGGTTTTCGAGGCTTTGTGGAGCTGGATGGCGGTGGGGATGGGGGGCATGAAGATAGCCTCAAGCTTTAAGCGGCAAGCTACAAGTGGGGGAGTGACAAGCCTCAAGTGAAAGCAGCTACAAGCTACAAGCATCGGTCAGCTTGCAGCTTGCAGCTCCCAACGTGCAACTCTTACAAAATATACCGCGACAGGTCTTCGTTTTCGGCCAGTTCGCCCAGGTGGCTGTTGACGTAGTCGGCGTCGATCAGGATAGGCGAGGCGTCGGGGCTGCCAGCCAGATCACCGGCGCTGAACGACACTTCTTCAAGCAGACGCTCAAGCAGGGTGTGCAGGCGGCGGGCGCCTATGTTTTCGGTCTTCTCGTTGACCTGCCAGGCAATCTCGGCCAGACGCTTGATACCATCAGGCTGGAACTCGATACCCAGGCCTTCGGTCTTGAGCAGTTCGCGATATTGCTCGGTCAGCGAGGCATGCGGCTCGCTGAGGATGCGCTCGAAGTCCTGAGGCGTCAGGGCCTTGAGTTCGACGCGGATCGGCAGACGGCCTTGCAGCTCAGGTACCAGGTCGCTTGGCTTGCTCAGGTGGAATGCACCTGAAGCGATGAACAGGATGTGGTCGGTCTTGACCATGCCCAGCTTGGTATTCACGGTGCAGCCTTCGATGAGCGGCAGCAGGTCGCGCTGTACGCCTTCACGAGAGACATCGACACCGCCGGAGTTGCCGCGCTTGGCGACCTTGTCGATTTCGTCGATGAACACGATGCCGTGCTGCTCTACAGCTTCCAGCGCCTTGACCTTCAGCTCTTCGTCGTTGACCAGGCGGCTGGCCTCTTCGTCGCGCACCAGCTTGAGCGCTTCCTTGACCTTGAGCTTGCGGCTCTTCTTCTTGCCCTTGCCCATGTTGGCGAACAGGCTTTGCAACTGGTTGGTCATCTCTTCCATGCCCGGCGGCGCGGAAATATCCACACCCACGGTTTCGTTGACCTCGATCTCGATTTCCTTATCGTCCAGCTGACCTTCGCGCAGGCGCTTGCGGAACAACTGACGGGTATTGGAATCGCTGGTCGAAACCGGTTCTTCGCTGAAACCGCTGCGTGCTGGCGGCAGCAGTGCATCGAGGATGCGGTCTTCGGCTGCATCTTCTGCACGATGACGGACCTTGACGATCTCCTGCTCGCGCAGCAGCTTCATGGCGGCGTCGGCCAGATCACGAATGATCGACTCCACGTCACGGCCCACATAGCCCACTTCGGTGAACTTGGTGGCTTCAACCTTCAGGAACGGCGCGTTGGCCAGCTTGGCCAGGCGACGGGCGATTTCGGTCTTGCCGACACCGGTCGGGCCGATCATCAGAATGTTCTTCGGGGTTACTTCGACGCGCAGCTCTTCAGGCAACTGCATCCGGCGCCAGCGATTGCGCAAGGCAATGGCGACGGCGCGCTTGGCATCGTCCTGGCCGATGATATGGCGGTTGAGTTCGTGGACGATTTCGCGGGGAGTCATGGACATGGTAATTGATGGTCCTCAGGCAGAAAGAAGTCGGCTAGGCAGCGGCTTATTCAGCGAGGTCCTGCTCCTCAATGGTGATGTTGTGGTTGGTGAACACGCAAATATCGCCAGCGATGTGCAATGCAGTCTCGGTGATTTCGCGGGCCGACAGATCGGTCTTGAGCAGCAGCGCACGGGCAGCAGCCTGGGCGAACGCGCCACCCGAACCCATGGCGATCAGGCCGTCTTCAGGCTCCACGACATCGCCGTTACCGGTGATGATCAGCGAAGCGTCCTTGTTGGCGACGGCCAGCATGGCTTCCAGGCGGCTGAGGGAGCGATCGGTACGCCAGTCCTTGGCCAGTTCGACAGCGGCGCGTACCAGATGGCCCTGATGCTTTTCCAGCTGACCCTCGAAACGCTCGAAGAGCGTGAAGGCGTCAGCCGTGGCTCCGGCGAAACCGGCGATCACTTCACCGTGATACAGGCGGCGTACTTTCTTCGCGTTGCCTTTCATGACGGTGTTGCCCAGGGAAACCTGGCCGTCGCCAGCCATGACGACTTTGCCGTGGCGGCGCACTGAAACGATGGTGGTCAAGGGGAGAGTCTCCACGCAGCGGGGCGAAAATGCCCTGATGCAGACTCATATGGGGGTGGGGTTGGGTATTTCAACCGCGAGGGGATAATCCACGTGTGCTGACTGTGTGGGAGCGAATTCATTCGCGAAAGGTCCGAAATACCGATCTTCGCGAATGAATTCGCTCCTACGCCTTATTGCTTGCTGCGCTGCTGCAACAACAGGTTACTAAATCCACCGCTCGCCAATTGCTTCTGGGCGGTGGTGAGTTGTTCGCGGTTGCTGAACGGGCCGACCAGCACTCGGTACCAGGTTTCTTCCTTGACCGTACCGGACTCCACTGTCGAGGTCTGGCCGAGCAGGATGATCTGCGCGCGAACCTTGTCGGCATCTTCTTTTTTGCGGAACGAGCCCGCCTGCAGGAAGAACTGAGTCACTGGCGCCGGTTTCGCGGTCGCTACAGGCGGTGCCGGTGGCGGTGTCAGGCCGCTGAGGGCCGCCTGGGCGCGTGCGGTGTCGATCTTCGCCGCCTGCTCAGGCGACACGGGGGCAATCGGGGTCACGGGCGGTGGTGTCTTTTCCGGTACCGCTTCGTTCGGCACGATCACTTCCGATTCCGGCAGCAGCGTGTAGAAGTCGTACTTCGGCTTGACCGGTGCCGTCGGGCTCGGTGGCGTCTTGTTCGCTTCGGCGATTTTTGCTGCCTTGGCCTCGGCCTTGGCGCGTTTTACGTCTTCACCGCCGGGTTCGAGCTTCATCAGAAAGACGATGAATGCACCCACGGTCAAGCCAATCGCCAGCCATAACCATCCTGGAATCGGCTTCTTCGCGGGTGCCTGATAACGGCTGGCGCCCCGCTTGGGAGCCGGTTTCTTCTTCGCAACTGCCAACTTACATACGCTCCAGAGTTTCCAGACCCAATAGATCCAGGCCTTGCTTGAGAGTGCGACCGGTCAACGCTGCAAGACGCAGACGGCTCTGTTGCTGATCGGGATTTTCCGCACCAAGGATCGGGCAGTTTTCATAGAAGCTGGAAAACAGACCCGCAAGGTCATACAGGTAAGCACAAAGAACGTGAGGCGTGCCTTTTTCTGCAACATTGTTCAGGGTTTCGGCGAACTGAGCCAGGCGTGCAGCCAGCTCCTGTTCCTGAGGCGCCTGCAGAACGATCTGGCCTTGAGTGGCATCGAACGGCGTGCCCAGCTTGCGGAACACACCGGATACGCGGGTGTAGGCATAGAGCAGATACGGCGCGGTGTTGCCCTCGAAACTCAGCATCTGATCGAAGTTGAAGCTGTAATCGCTGGTGCGATGCTTGGACAGGTCGGCGTATTTCACCGCGCTGATGCCCACGGCCTTGGCGATAGTGCGTAGCTCGCTTTCGGCGACCTCCGGGTTTTTCTCTTTCACCAGCGCATAGGCGCGCTCTTCGGCTTCGTCGAGCAGGTCGATCAGTTTGACGGTGCCGCCATCGCGGGTCTTGAACGGGCGGCCATCGGCGCCGTTCATGGTGCCGAAGCCCATGTGCTCCAGCTGCATGCCTTCATGAACGAAACCGGCGCGACGGGCGACTTCAAACACCTGCTGGAAGTGCAGGGCCTGACGCTGGTCCACGAAATACAGAACGCGGTCGGCTTTGAGGGTCTTGCTGCGATAGCGGATGGCAGCCAGGTCGGTGGTCGCATACAGGTAGCCGCCACCGGCCTTTTGTACGATAACCGGCAGCGGGGTGTCTTCGGCGGTGCGGAACTCTTCGAGGAAGACGCACTGGGCGCCGTTGCTTTCCACCAGCAGGCCGGAAGCTTTCAGGTCACTGACGACATTGGCCAGATCGTCGTTGTAGGCGCTTTCGCCCTTGACGTCAGCGGGTGTCAGTTTGACGTTGAGGCGTTCGTAGGTCTTCTGGCAGTGGGACAGCGAGATTTCATTGAATCGCGTCCACAGGGCCAGACATTCGGTGTCGCCCGCCTGCAACTTGACCACCAGACCGCGAGCGCGCTCGGCGAACTCTTCGGATTCGTCGAAGCGTTGCTTGGCGGCACGGTAGAAGTTTTCCAGGTCCGACAGCTCGTCGCTGGTGGCCGGTTTTTCCTGGAGGTAGGCCAGCAGCATGCCGAACTGAGTGCCCCAGTCGCCCACGTGGTTCTGGCGAATCACGGTATCGCCCAGGAACTCCAGGACATTGGCCACGCCGTCGCCGATGATGGTCGAACGCAAGTGGCCAACGTGCATTTCCTTGGCCAGGTTCGGCGCCGACAGGTCGACGACCACGCGCTGGGCTGCGCCAGCCTTGCGGACCGACAACTGCGGATCGGCCAGTGCGGCATCCAGGCGCGCAGCCAGTGCCTGAGTGTTCTGGAAGAAGTTCAGAAAGCCCGGGCCTGCGATTTCGACCTTGCTGACCTGCTCGTCGGCAGGCAGTGCGGCGATCAGTTTTTCAGCCAGATCACGGGGTTTCATGCCAGCCGGCTTGGCGAGCATCATCGCGATATTGCTGGCGAAGTCGCCGTGGGTCTTGTCGCGGGCGTTTTCCACCTGAATCGCCGGCGTCAGCCCTTCTGGCAAGACGCCCTCGGTGACGAGACGGGTCAGGGCTTGTTGAATCAGCTGGCGAATGGTGTCTTTCATGATGCTCTCTTCAACCGCAAGCGCGGTGGCGCCGGGATGCGCGGGTGGAAAAACTGGGCATTATCCGTTGCTGGAGCCACCTTGCCAACCTTTTAGGCCTGATGTGCGCGGGGTGGGCTTCGCGAATGAATTCGTTCCTGCCGGCTTGCGAAATGCACCCACAGCCGTAGGAACGAACTCATTCGCGAAAAAGTACGCCTCTCAATAAAGATCCACCGGGTCCACATCCAGCGACCAGCGCACCTGCCTGCCGCTGGGCATTTGTTCCAGCATCAACAGCCAGGTGCTGAGCATGCGATGCAGCGGCGCGCGGGCGTTTGCCTGGACCAGCAGTTGCGCCCGGTAGCGTCCGGCGCGTCGCTCCATGGGAGCAGGGACTGGCCCCAGTAGTTCAACGCCGCTCAGATTCATTTGGGCCAGCAACTGCTCGGCTTCGGCGCAGGCCTGATCGAGGAATTCCTCTGCCTGCCCCGGCTTGTGGGCTTCAGCGCGCAGCAGGGCCAGATGCGAGAAGGGCGGCAAGCCGGCAGCGCGTCGCTCGCTCAGGGCCTGTTCGGCAAAGGCGAAGTAGCCTTGCTCGGTCAACTGGATCAGCAGTGGATGATCGGCCAGATGGGTCTGGATAATCACTTTGCCCGGCTCTTCGGCGCGCCCGGCACGTCCGGCTACCTGCACGATCAACTGCGCCATGCGCTCACTGGCGCGGAAATCGCCGGAAAACAGCCCGCCATCGGCGTCCAGAATCGAAACCAGCGTCACTCTAGGGAAGTGATGGCCTTTGGCGAGCATTTGCGTGCCCACCAGAATGCAGGGCTGCCCGCGCTGAATGGTGGCGAATAACTGATTCATCGCGTCCTTGCGCGACGTGCTGTCGCGGTCGACGCGCAATACCGGGAAGTCTGGGAACAGAATTGCCAGCCGCTCCTCGGCCCGTTCGGTGCCTGCGCCCACGGGCCGCAGATCCACCTTGCCGCACGAAGGGCACTGGCGCGGTACACGCTCCACATGCCCGCAATGGTGGCAGCGCAGCTCGCCGGAACGCTGATGGACAGTCATGCGTGCATCGCAGCGCTGGCAGCCCGACAGCCAGCCGCAATCGTGGCACAGCAAGGTTGGCGCAAAGCCGCGACGGTTGAGGAAAACCAGCACTTGCTGGCCCGCCGCGAGGGTCTGGCCGATGGCTTGCTGCATCGGCCCGGAAATGCCGCTGTCCAGCGGGCGGCTTTTCACGTCCAGACGCAGAAAGCGTGGCTGTTGCGCGCCGCCAGCCCGCTGGTTCAGGCGCAGCAGGCCATAACGACCGGTATAGGCGTTGTGCAGGCTTTCCAGTGAAGGCGTGGCCGAGCCCAGTACAATCGGGATGTTTTCCTGTCGCGCACGGACCAGCGCCAGATCCCGGGCGTGATAGCGCAGGCCTTCCTGCTGTTTATAGGAGCCGTCGTGTTCTTCGTCGATGATGATCAGCCCCGGATTTTTCATCGGGGTGAACAGCGCCGAACGGGTGCCGATGATGATGTCGGCCTCGCCATCCCGGGCCGCCAGCCAGGCGTCCAGTCGTTCGCGGTCATTGACGGCCGAGTGCAACAGGGCGATCCGGGCATTGAAGCGTTGCTCGAAGCGCGCCAGAGTCTGTGGCCCGAGATTGATTTCCGGGATCAGCACCAGCGCCTGTTTGCCGGCCTCCAGGGTTTCGCGGATCAACTGCAGATAGACTTCGGTCTTGCCGCTGCCGGTAACGCCCGCCAGCAGGAAGGCATGAAAACTGCCGAAACCGGCACGAATCGCTTCGCTGGCAGCGCGCTGTTCGCTGTTGAGCGGCAGTTCCGGCTGCGCCAGCCAGTGTTCATGGCGCGCAGCAGGGGCATGGCTGCGCACTTCGACTTCTACCAGCCCTTTGGCCAGCAGCAGATTGAGGCTTTCCTTGTTAAGCATCAGTTTGCTGAGCAACTGATGCGCCACGCCATGGGGGTGCTGCGCCAGTGTGGTCAGGGCTTCGCGCTGCTTGGGTGCGCGGGCGATGCGCGGGTCGTCGACACTTGCGCCGGGTGTAACGTGCCAGAAGCGTTCCTGGCGTGTTTCGGCCAGTTCGCCCTGGCGCAACAGAACCGGCAGCGCCCAGCTCAGGGTGTCGCCCAGGCTGTGCTGATAATACTGGGACGTCCACAGGCACAGCTTGAACAGTGACGCAGGCATGGGTGTCTGACTGTCGAGCAGTGCGATGGCTGGCTTGAGTTTTTCGTCGGGGACTTCGCTGTGATCGACCACTTCCACCAGAATGCCGATCATTTCCCGTCGGCCGAACGGCACCCGCAGACGCATGCCGGGCTGCAAGGCGCTGCGCGAGACTCCGGCGGGTGCGCGGTAGTCGAACAGGCGGCGAAGCGGCGAGGGCAGGGCCAGGCGCAGGATGGCGTTTGGCAAGCGATGCTTCCTGTGGTGGATGAGGAAAGAGGGGCGATCTTAGCAGACGACCGGTTTAAAGGTTCGCTTGCGTCAGACGGATTGTCTGGTAATATACGCCGCCTAATTGCGTGCGGTATTCAACAATAGTGTTGGGTGGCGGCTCGCTAGACCGAGGAAGTATCCATGAAAGCTGATATCCATCCAGTTTACGAAGCCATTGACGCTACTTGCAGCTGCGGCAATGTCATCAAAACCCGTTCGACTCTCGCCCAGCCTCTGAGCCTGGACGTTTGCAACGAGTGCCACCCGTTCTACACTGGTAAGCAGAAGACTCTGGACGTTGGCGGCCGTGTCGACAAGTTCAAGTCGCGTTTCGGTGCGTTCGGCGCAACCAAAGCCAAGTAATGTTGGCCGCTCTGGGCTGGCTTTTGCGCTACTCCAGGCAGCTTGAAAAGGCACCCCTCGTGGGTGCCTTTTTTATGGCCGCGATATGGTCATCCGGTGCCCAGGCTTTCTGCCCTGCACCTCAAGGGCTCCCGGTCGCCCAGGTGCAACGGGTGGTGGATGGCGACACCTTGCGGCTTGCCGACGGACGCAATGTGCGGATGATCGGCCTCAATACCCCCGAAACCGGCAAGAACGGCCAGTCCGCCGAGCCTTTTGCCGTGGCCGCCCAGCGCCGCCTGCAGGCGCTGGTGGATGAAAGCGGTGGTCAGGTCAGTCTGCGGGTCGGTGAGCAGGCACAGGACCATTACGGTCGTACGCTGGCCAATGTCTATGGCCGCAACGGCGCCAATCTCGAAGCACAGATGCTGGGCGAAGGCCTGGGTTATCTGGTGGCGGTTGCGCCCAACGTGGCGCTGGTCGATTGCCAGAAAAGCGCCGAACTCAAGGCGCGTCAGGCCGGATTGGGCGTCTGGCGTAATGCACAGGTCCAGCCAGCAGGGCAGATCGACAAAGGCGGCTTTGCCCTGGTTTCCGGACAGGTTCAGGGGGTGCAGCGCAATCGCGGCGGTATCTGGATCGAGCTGTCGGACTCTGTGGTATTGCGCATCGCTCCCAAGCAGATTCCTCTGTTCGATTCCAGCCTGCTTGATCGCCTCAAAGGCAAGCAGATCGAGGCGCGCGGCTGGGTGGTGGACCGTTCCCGGCGCGGTGGTCTAGAGTCAGGACAGGCGCGCTGGATGATGCCGATTACCCATCCGGTCATGCTGAGCTTGTCGAGTCGCTAGCATTCATTGCCCGAATCCGGCTTTTTACTGATCAGTGGTCCGCAGTTTTCTGTTCCGGGCCTCTAAGCGTAAAGTCTATACCTGCGCCTATTGACAGCAGTGACTGGTCAGTCTTGTTAGGACTATGCATCTTGCGTATCCTCGGCGGTCCGTCTGTCCCACAGTAAAAAAAGCGGAATCCCTAAATGTCAGATTTGAAAACTGCCGCGCTCGAATACCATGCCAATCCACGTCCTGGTAAATTGAGCGTCGAACTCACCAAGCCGACCGCAACTGCTCGTGACCTGTCCCTGGCCTACAGCCCTGGCGTTGCTGAACCTGTGCGTGAAATTGCCCGTGATCCTGAACTTGCCTACAAGTACACCGGCAAAGGCAACCTGGTAGCAGTTATTTCCGATGGCACCGCGATCCTGGGCCTCGGCGATCTGGGCCCATTGGCTTCCAAACCGGTCATGGAAGGTAAAGGGGTTCTGTTCAAGCGTTTCGCCGGTATCGACGTTTTCGATATCGAAGTCGATTCCGAAAGCCCGCAAGCTTTCATCGACACTGTAAAACGCATCTCCATCACTTTCGGTGGCATCAACCTGGAAGACATCAAGGCACCCGAGTGCTTTGAAATCGAAAAGGCCCTGATCGAACAGTGCGACATCCCGGTTTTCCATGATGACCAGCACGGCACCGCCATCGTGACCGCAGCCGGCATGATCAACGCTCTGGAAATCGTGGGCAAAAGCCTGGATACCGCCAAGATCGTCTGCCTGGGCGCTGGCGCTGCTGCCATCTCCTGCATGAAGCTGCTGGTGAGCATGGGCGCGAAGATCGAGAACATCTTCATGGTTGACCGTACTGGCGTGGTTCACTCCGGCCGTACCGACCTGAACCAGTACAAGGCTGTGTTCGCCCACGCGACCGAAAAGCGCACCCTGAGCGAAGCTCTGGATGGCGCTGACGTGTTCGTTGGCTTGTCCGGTCCTAACCTGCTGAGCGCTGAAAACCTGAAGCTGATGGCCAAGGACCCGATCGTGTTCGCTTGCTCGAACCCTGATCCGGAAATCTCCCCAGAGCTGGCTCACGCTACCCGTGACGATGTGATCATGGCGACCGGTCGTTCCGACTACCCGAACCAGGTCAACAACGTGCTGGGCTTCCCGTTCATCTTCCGTGGTGCTCTGGACGTTCGCGCCAAGCGTATCAACGAAGAAATGAAAATCGCTGCTGCCAACGCCCTGCGCGAACTGGCCAAGCTGCCTGTTCCTCAGGAAGTCAGCGACGCCTACGGCGGCATCAAGCTGGAATTCGGTCGTGAGTACATCATTCCGAAACCAATGGACGCTCGCCTGCTGGGCCTGATCTCCGATGCAGTGGCCAAGGCTGCCATCGAGAGCGGCGTTGCTACCCAGCCGTATCCGAAGCACTACCCGCTGACCAGCGTGGATGATGTTTTCAAGGGTTGATTGCAGTTCCACAAAAAACCGGCCTTTTGGCCGGTTTTTTTGTGGAAGCGGCAAGTTAAAAGCCTCAAGCCTCTCTTGCAGCTTATAGCTTGCCGCTGAGGAGGGGGCTTAACCCCCCTCCCTCTCCCACAACGCATAATGAACCTGTCCAGCCTTTTTCTCGCGGTGCAGTCTCCAGTTGCCCGGCAGGCCGGTGGTGGAGGGCGCGTTTTCGCTTTCGGTGTAGATCCAGGCGTTTTCTGCCAGCCAGCCGCGGGATTCAAGCAGGGCGCAGGCCGAGGCCAGCAGGCCCTGGTGGAAAGGCGGGTCGAGGAAAACGACGTCGAACGGCGTTGCCACGGCTGTTTCCAGATGGCGCAGGGCGTCGGTCTGGGCAATCTGGCCTGTCGTGCAGTTCAGCAGGTTCAGGTTCTGGCGCAGGCTGGCGATGGCGGCAGCGTTGCTGTCCAGCGCCAGGCCCATGCTGGCACCACGCGACAGGGCTTCGAAGTACAACGCACCGCTGCCGGTGAAGACATCCAGCACCTTGGCGCCCGCGATATAGGGCGACAGCCAGTTGAACAGGGTTTCGCGCACGCGATCGGGTGTCGGGCGCAAGCCGGGTGCGTCGGGGAAGGTCAGGCGACGGCTGCCCCATTCTCCCCCGATGATGCGAAGTTGGCCCAGGCCGTTATGGGTCTTCGGACGTGGATTGGCCATTAGTGCTCCGGAACCCCTGTAGGTCGTTGAACGGGTTTGTCGGTGGGCGGCGGCAGCGGCTTTTGTGGCACTGTCGGGCCAACCGTGACGATCACCATCTTGTCGGCGCTCAGGTGTTTGTTCATGGCGGTCTTGACCTGATCGACCGTCACGCTCTGGGCCTGAGTCATGTAGTCCTCAAGAAAGGTCAGCGGCAGGTCATAGAAACCGATGGAGCCCAACTGGCCGACAATCGCGGAGTTGTTGGCGGCGGTCAGCGGGAAGCTGCCGGTCAGCTCGCGTTTGACGTCGTCGAGTTCTTTCTGGGTCGGGCCATTGGCGAGGAAGTCACGCACGATGTCCTGGACCAGTTTCAGGGTGTTCTCGCTCATGTCTGCGCGGGTTTGCAGGCCGATCGTGAAAGGCCCCAGCGCCTGCATCGGGGAGAACCCGGACGACACGCCGTAGGTCAGGCCGCGCTTTTCGCGGACTTCAGTCATCAAGCGACTGCCGAAACCGCCACCGCCCAGGATCGAGTTGCCGATGCTCAGTGCCGCGTAGTCCGGGTCGTTACGATCGATACCGATCTGCGCCAGCATCAGGTGAGTCTGGTTGGAGGGGAACTCGATATGCGTGCTTGCAGGCTTGGGTTCGACAGCCTTGGCGATCTTCGGCAGTGCCGGGCCTTTTGGCAGCGACGCCGAGACCTGTGCGGCGATGGCTTGCGCTTCGTCCCGTGACAGGTCGCCGACTAGTGCGATGACCGCATTGCCAGCCGCATAGCCCTTGGCATGAAAGGCCTTGAGCTGGGCGAGGGTGATAGCGTTGATGCTTTTGGCATCGCCGTCACTTGGGTGTGCGTAAGGATGGTCACCGTACAGTTTCTTGAACAGTTCCTGACCGGCAATGGCGCCCGGGTTCTGCTTTTTCTGCTCGAAACTGGAGAGCAACTGGTTCTTGATGCGGGCCAGCGAGTCGGCAGGGAAAGTGGGTTTGCCCACGACCTCGCCGAACAGCTTCAAAGCCGGCTCGCGTTTGTCAGTGGCGCTGAGGCTGCGCAGCGAAGCCACGGCCATGTCGCGGTAGGAACCGTTGCCGAAATCGGCACCCAGGCCTTCAAAACCCTGGGCGATGGCGCTGACATCCTTGCCCTTGACGCCTTCATTGAGCATGGCGTTGGTCAGCAGTGCGATGCCGGGCGAGGCTTTGTCCTGGCTGCTGCCTGCGGCGAAGATCAGGCGCAGGTCGAACATCGGCAGTTCGCGGGACTCGACGAACAGCACCTTGGCGCCTTCGGCGGTGTTCCAGGTCTGGATGTTCAGCGTGCGACGGGCTGGGGTCTTGCCGTCCAGCTCCTTGAGAGTCTGCAACTGGCTGCCCAGTTGCGCAGGGGCTGGCGTGGTATCGCTGCCGGCTGCGTTGTCTGCCAGAGCCGGCTGGGCAACGAATGCGCCGAGCGAAACGCTCAGGGCCAGGCCCAGCAAGGCGTGACGGGGAGTATTGCGCTTGATCATTTGGCTTTCTCCTCAGGCAGAGCGTGTGCAACGCTGAGGCGTTCACGGGTGAAATAGGTGTTGGCGGCTTTCTGAATGTCTTCAGGGGTCACGCTTTGCAGGGCAGCCAGCTCTTCGTCGATCAGCTTCCAGGAAAGGCCGACGGTTTCCAGCTGGCCGATGGTGGTGGCCTGGCTGGTGATCGAATCGCGCTCGTAGACCACGCCGGCAATCACCTGGGCCCGCACGCGCTCCAGCTCTTCGGCCGACGGTGCCTTGGTTTTCAGGTCATTGAGCAGGCGCCAGATGCCAGCCTCGACATCGGCCAGGGTTTTTTTCTTCTGCACATTGGGGGTCGCGCTGATCATGAACAGGCTGTCGCCGCGCACGAAGGCGTTGTACATGGACGATGCGTTGGATACCAACTCTTCGCCACGCTCCAGACGGGTCGGGATGCGTGCGCTGTAGCCGCCGTCGAGCAGAGCGGAGATCAGGCGCAGGGCATTGATAGAGCGCTGGTCCTCAGCAGTGCTCAGGCTCGGCACGTTGAAGCCGAAAAGCAGGCTTGGCTGCTGAGTCTTGACGTGCATGCTGATGCGGCGTTCGCCTGGCTCTGCCAGTTCCAGCGGTTTTTTCGCTGGCGGCACATCGCGGCGCGGGATCGAGCCGAAAAAGCGCTCGGCCAGGGCTTTGACTTCGTCAGGCTGTACATCGCCGACCACCACCAGCGTGGCGTTGTTCGGGGTGTACCAGGATTGGTACCAGTGACGCAGATCCTCGATCTGCATGCGGTCCAGGTCTTTCATCCAGCCGATGGTCGGCGTGTGATAGCCGCTGGCCGGGTAGGCCATGGCCTTGAAGCGCTCGAACACCTTGCTCATGGGCTTGTCATCGGTGCGCAGGCGGCGCTCTTCCTTGATGACTTCGATTTCGCGGCTGAATTCGTCTGCCGGCAGCTTCAGGGTGGCCATGCGATCGGCCTCCAGCTCCAGGGCCACGCTCAGGCGGTCGCGGGCCAGCACCTGATAGTAGGCGGTGTAGTCGTCGCTGGTGAAGGCGTTCTCTTCGGCGCCCAGATCCCGCAGGATCAATGAGGATTCGCCAGGACCTGTCTTGCTGCTGCCTTTGAACATCATGTGCTCAAGCGCGTGGGACAGACCGGTCTGGCCCGGCGTCTCGTAGCTGGAGCCGACCTTGTACCAGATCTGGGAAACGACCACCGGTGCGCGATGGTCTTCGCGGACGATGACTTTCAGGCCATTGCCCAGGGTGAACTCATGAGTAGGCTGTGGATCGGCGGCCAATGCTGTCAGGGGCAGACAAATCGTGCTGAGCAGCAGGCCAGCGGCGCGGCGGGCTAGAGCATTCATTCGTAATTTGAACCTGTAGGACTGCCCGCTTGAACTTAGCGTCGGCGGGCGCGGGGGTGTTAGGATACTGATCCGTTTGCGACAGAAACAGCCTTCATTAGCCAAGTGCGAGTGAAACCTGTTCAAATCGCGGTTAAACATCAGGCCAATCAAGACGGCCTAATGAACAAGCAGCCCTAAAAGCAGTCTTGGTAACATGTCAGAATTTTCCGAAGCGCTTCATGGCGTTTCGCTACCTTGAGATAGCCGTCCTCCATGTTTGGTTCCAACGACGACAAGAAGACCCCAGCCGCGGCTGGAGAAAAGAAAGGCCTGTTCGGATGGCTGCGTAAAAAGCCGCAGGAAGCCGTAGAACCTGCGCCAGAGTTATCCACAGCCCAGACCGAGCCGGTTACCGACGCGACGCCGCCTGTCGAGCCGCCACGCGCCCCTGAACCTTCACACGAAGCCGCCGCGCCAGAGCCTCATGGGCATGTGCAGCCGGGAGAGCCGGCTCCGCAGCCCTGGCTGACCTTGCCGGTGGCTGAAGAGCCCGTGGCCTTCACCGATGAGCGTGATGTCCATGTCACGCCGCCGATTGCGCAGCAGGTGCATGTGGCTCCCGAGCCTGTGATCGAGCCTGCTTCGCTGCCTGAAGCTGCGCCAGTCGTTGTGCCTGAGCCTGAGCCCGTTGCAGTGGTAACGCCGGTTGCCGCTCCTGTGGTGGAGCAGCCGGTTGCTCCTGTTGCCGCACCGGTCGCCGAGCCTGTTGCCGAAGCCGCGCCAGTTCCAGTCGACCCTGTAGTGGCCGAGGCCCCCAAGGCGGGCTTCTTCGCCCGCCTCAAGCAGGGGCTGTCGAAAACCAGCGCCAGCATTGGCGAAGGCATGGCAAGCCTGTTCCTGGGCAAAAAGGCCATCGACGATGATCTGCTGGAGGAAATCGAAACCCGCCTGCTGACCGCAGACGTGGGTGTCGAAGCCACCTCTGTGATTATCCAGAGCCTGACCCAGAAGGTTGCGCGCAAGCAGTTGACCGACGCTCAGGCACTGTACACCTCGCTGCAAGGCGAACTGGCGGCGATGCTCAAGCCTGTCGAGCAGCCTCTGGTCATCAAGGCCGAGCACAAGCCATTCGTGATTCTGGTGGTGGGCGTCAATGGCGCGGGCAAGACCACGACCATCGGCAAGCTGGCCAAGAAGCTGCAGCTCGAAGGCAAGAAAGTCATGCTGGCGGCGGGGGATACCTTCCGTGCCGCAGCGGTCGAGCAATTGCAGGTCTGGGGCGAGCGCAACCAGATACCGGTCATCGCCCAGCACACCGGTGCCGACTCGGCCTCGGTTATCTTCGATGCCGTGCAGGCCGCCAAGGCCCGTGGCGTCGATGTGCTGATCGCTGACACCGCAGGTCGTCTGCACACCAAAGACAACCTGATGGAAGAACTGAAAAAGGTTCGCCGGGTGATCGGCAAGCTGGATACCGAAGCGCCTCACGAAGTTCTGCTCGTACTGGACGCCGGCACCGGTCAGAACGCAATCAATCAGGCCAAGCAATTCAACCAGACGGTCTCCCTGACCGGCTTGGCGCTCACTAAACTCGATGGCACGGCAAAAGGCGGTGTGATCTTCGCCTTGGCCAAACAGTTCGGCCTGCCAATCCGTTATATCGGCGTGGGCGAGGGTATCGACGATTTGCGTACCTTCGAAGCCGAACCCTTTGTCCAGGCTCTGTTTGCGGAGCGGGAGCGTACATGATTCGTTTCGAGCAGGTCGGTAAGCGTTATCCGAATGGACATGTCGGATTGCATGAACTGAGCTTTCGAGTACGTCGCGGTGAGTTCCTGTTCGTTACCGGCCATTCCGGCGCCGGTAAAAGCACCTTGCTGCGCCTGTTGCTGGCCATGGAGCGCCCGACAACTGGCAAATTGATGTTGGCCGGTCAGGATCTCGGGCAGATCAGCAACGCCCAGATCCCGTTCCTGCGGCGTCAGATTGGTGTGGTGTTCCAGAACCACCAGTTGTTGTTCGACCGCACCGTTTTCAACAACATCGCACTCCCCTTGCAGATCCTGGGGCTGTCCAAGGTCGATATCGCCAAGCGTGTGGATTCGGCGCTGGAGCGCGTAGCCTTGTCCGACAAGGGCGAGCTGTATCCCGGCGACCTGTCCACCGGTCAGCAACAGCGCGTCGGTATTGCCCGTGCCATCGTGCATCGCCCGGCCTTGCTACTGGCCGATGAACCCACCGGTAACCTCGACCCACGATTGGCTGCTGAAATCATGGGCGTGTTTGAAGATATCAACCGGCTGGGCACCAGTGTATTGATCGCCAGTCACGATCTGGCACTGATCGCACGTATGCGTCATCGCATGCTGACTTTGCAACGCGGTCGTCTGATCGGTGACGGGGAGGCCGGAGCATGAGTGCCACTCGCAGCCCCAAGGTTTCGGATCGCGTCGCGCCAAAGGCCGCAGATCCAGAACCCCAGAAACAGAAGAAGCGCCAGGATCACGATGATGACGGTCCGGACTTCAACACCCTGCTGGCGGCTTGGCTGGAAAGCCATCGCTCCAGCCTGCTCGACAGCCTGCGCCGTCTTGGCAAGCAGCCAATCGGCAGTTTCTTCACCTGTCTGGTGATGGCGATTGCCCTGAGCCTGCCCATGGGGCTGTCATTGCTGCTGAACAATGTCGAGCGCCTGGGCGGTTCCTGGCAGCGTGCGGCGCAGATCTCGATCTACATGCACCTGAACGCCAATGCGGCGGATGGTGCCCGTTTGCGTGACGAAATCAAGGCCATGCCCGGCGTTGCCGAAGCCGAGTACATCAGCAGCGAGCAGGCTCTGGGCGAGTTCCAGCAGCAGTCCGGGCTGGGTGAGGCGCTCAAGGAATTGCCACAGAACCCGTTGCCGGGTGTGGTGCTTGTAACGCCGACGGAAGTCGACAAGCCGGCACTTGAAGCCCTGCGTGCCCGACTGGCCGAACTGCCTAAAGTGGAGCAGGCTCAGCTCGATCTGGTCTGGGTGGAGCGTCTGGCGGCGATTCTCAAGCTGGGTGACCGTTTTGTCTTCGGCTTGACGGTCTTGCTGGTTTCCGCTTTGCTGCTGGTGATCGGTAACACCATCCGTCTGCATATTGAAAACCGTCGTACCGAGATCGAAGTCATCAAACTGGTCGGCGGTACAGACAGCTATGTGCGCAGGCCTTTCCTTTATATGGGCGCGCTGTATGGTTTTGGGGCGGGTTTCCTGTCCTGGGGCGTGCTGGCGTTCGGCCTGAACTGGCTGAATGACTCGGTCGTCGGGCTGGCTGGCCTGTACGGGAGCGACTTCGCGCTGGCGGGTGTTCCGTTGGCCGATGGTCTGTCGCTCTTGCTTGGAGCGGTCTTGTTAGGGTATATCGGTGCTTGGATTGCGGTCGCCCGCCATTTGCGAGAGCTGGCGCCACGTTAAAGTGAATTTTGTTTAACCCATTGACTTTTCAGCGGAGGGAACTTGTCTAGCGGTTCCCGGTCAATTTTCGCAGTGCTGAACTGCACGAGTCATGAGTTGGAGGTTTTTCCCGTATGACCACTTCTTTGCAACCTGCATATGCCTTAGTCCCGGGTGCGAACCTGGAGGCTTACGTGCACACGGTGAACAGCATTCCCTTGCTGACGCCTGAGCAGGAGCGTGAACTGGCTGAGAGTCTCTACTATGAACAGGATCTGGATGCGGCTCGTCAGATGGTCCTCGCCCACCTGCGTTTCGTTGTACACATCGCACGCAGCTATTCGGGTTACGGTCTGGCACAGTCCGACCTGATCCAGGAAGGCAACGTTGGCCTGATGAAGGCTGTAAAGCGCTTCAACCCGGAAATGGGTGTGCGTCTGGTGTCGTTTGCCGTGCACTGGATCAAGGCGGAAATCCACGAGTTCATCCTGCGCAACTGGCGTATCGTCAAGGTCGCCACGACCAAGGCGCAGCGCAAACTGTTCTTCAACCTGCGCAGCCAGAAAAAGCGTCTGGCATGGCTGAACAACGATGAAGTGCATCGCGTGGCCGAAAGCCTTGGTGTTGAGCCTCGTGAAGTCCGCGAGATGGAAAGCCGCCTGACCGGCCAGGACATGGCGTTCGATCCGGCGTCGGAAGCCGATGACGACAGCGCATTCCAGTCGCCGGCCAACTACCTGGAAGACCATCGTTACGATCCTGCGCGTCAGTTGGAAGATTCCGACTGGAGCGACAACTCCACGGCCAATCTGCATCAGGCCCTGGATGTACTGGACGAGCGTAGTCGCGACATCCTCTACCAGCGCTGGCTGGCAGAAGAAAAAGCCACGCTGCACGATCTGGCGCAGAAGTACAACGTCTCCGCCGAGCGTATTCGCCAGCTCGAGAAGAGCGCGATGAACAAGCTCAAGACCTCGATAGCCGCGTAATACGCAAAACGCCCTGATAACCTCAGGGCGTTTTTGTATCTATTTCGCGAATGAATTTGTTCCTGCCGTAGGAGCAAATTCATTCGCGAAGACAGTCAGTCACAGTTTGCGACTACTGTTCAACCCCGCCAGATACCCATCCCCACCCAACTGACGCATCTGCTGACGAATCCAGCCTGCGCGACGTGAGACATAGCTACTGGGGTGGCTGGCGCTCCATTGGCGCGGGTTGGGCAGTACGGCGGCCAGGTAGCTGGCCTGTTGCGTCGACAGGGCGCTGGCGTTGATGCCGAAGTGATGCTGCGCGGCAGCCTGTGCGCCGAATACGCCTTCATCCCACTCGACGCTGTTGAGGTACACCTCAAGAATGCGTTCCTTTGACCAAAGCAGCTCGATCAGGGCCGTGAACCAGGCTTCCAGCGCCTTGCGCAGATAGCTGCGGCCCGACCACAGAAACAGGTTCTTTGAAACCTGCTGGCTCAGGGTGCTGGCCCCGCGTATCGAACCGCCGCGCTCGTTGTGCAGGATCGCCGCCTGAATGGCGCTGATATCAAAACCCCAGTGCTCGGCGAACTTCTGGTCTTCACCGGCAATGACCGCGATTTTCAGATTGTCGGAAATCTTGTTCCACGGCTGCCAGGAGCGCTGCAGGTCAATGGGCTCGCCATCGACCCATGATTCAATCTTGCGCTCGATCATCAGCGCCGTACCCGGTGGTGGCACCCAGCGCAGGACAAGAACGAGAACGAAACTGCCCGCTGCGAACCACAGCAGGATTTTGGCGACACGATGCAAGAGAAAACGCAGCATAGAGATGGCTTGGCCGAACCCGTTGAGCGGGCCATTATACAGACCGTGCGCCATTGGACGATTTTTGACTGGAGATCCTTGATGCTTCGTAGCTTCTTGATGCTTGCTGCCTTTTTCGGTTTTACCGGCGTAGCCCTCGGCGCATTCGCTGCCCACGGCCTCAAAGGTCGCCTGAGCCCCGAGTATCTGGCGATTTTTCACACCGGTGTGCTTTACCAACTGGTGCATGCGCTGGCCTTGCTGGGCGTGGCTGTACTCGCGGCCCAGATTCCCGGTCGATTGGTCACCTGGGCCGGCTTTTCCTTTGCCATCGGCATCGTGCTGTTTTCCGGCAGCCTGTATGCGCTGACCCTCAGCGGCATCGGCAAACTGGGGATCGTGACGCCGTTCGGCGGTCTGGCTTTCCTGATCGGTTGGCTGACCCTGGGCATTGCGGCCTGGCGTCTGGGTGGCGTATCCCAGTGAACACCAGTCGCGCTTGAGACGAATGGCTCGGCTTTGCCTTGGTCATACCGGCTGATCGGGCTAGAATGCTGGCCCCTAAAATGATGGCTGCTATCGCGCATGCACATTCAGTTGAACGGTGAATCCTTTGAAGTGCCCGACGGTGAAACCGTCGCGGCGTTGTTGGCTCGTCTGGATCTTGCCGGACGCCGGGTAGCCGTCGAGCTGAACCTGGATATCGTGCCCCGCAGCCAGCATGAATCCACAGTCCTGCGCGAAGGCGATCAGGTCGAAGTGGTCCATGCCATCGGCGGCGGCTAGCCCCGGCACAGCAATGACCCCCTTGTGCGAGTTAAAGAGGATTTCCGATGAGCAATGTTCGCAGCGACAAGCCATTCATCCTGGCCGGTCGGACCTTTGAGTCGCGTCTGCTGGTAGGCACCGGCAAGTACGCGGATATGGAACAGACCCGCCTGGCCATCGAAGCCTCGGGGGCTGAAATCGTCACGGTAGCCGTGCGGCGTACGAACCTGGGCCAGAACCCGGGCGAGCCGAACCTGCTGGACGTCCTGCCGCCGGACCGCTACACCATTCTGCCCAACACGGCGGGCTGCTTCGATGCTGTCGAAGCGGTGCGTACCTGCCGTCTGGCCCGCGAACTGCTCGACGGGCGCAATCTGGTGAAGCTGGAAGTGCTGGCAGACCAGAAAACCCTGTTCCCCAACGTGATCGAAACCCTCAAGGCTGCCGAAGTGCTGGTCAAGGACGGTTTCGACGTGATGGTCTACACCAGCGACGACCCGATCATCGCCCGTCAACTGGCGGAAATCGGCTGCATCGCCATCATGCCGCTGGCCGGCCTGATCGGTAGCGGTCTGGGAATCTGCAACCCGTACAACCTGCAGATCATCCTGGAAGAAACCAAGGTGCCCGTGCTGGTGGATGCCGGTGTCGGTACTGCCTCCGACGCAACCATCGCCATGGAGCTGGGTTGCGAAGCCGTGCTGATGAACTCGGCCATCGCCCACGCTCAGCAGCCGGTCATGATGGCCGAGGCCATGAAGCACGCTGTAATTGCCGGTCGTCTGGCGTACCTCGCCGGGCGTATGCCAAGAAAACTCTATGCCAGCGCATCTTCGCCGCTGGATGGCCTGATCAAGTAAGAGCCCGTTGATGACTGATTCGCACGTTCCACACCCAGAGTCGCCTGCTACCGAAGAAGGCGAAGAGCGCCATCACCGCCGCATCAAGAGCTTCGTGATGCGCGCCGGTCGCATGACCGAAGGCCAGCAGCGCGGTCTGGATCAAGGTCTGCCGAAGTTCGGGTTGCAGTTGACTGACGCCCCGGTGGATTTCGATCAGGTGTTTGGCCGTTCAGCGCCGCGCACTCTGGAAATCGGTTTCGGCATGGGCCACTCGCTGCTGGAAATGGCGGCGGCTGCGCCCGAGCACGACTTTATCGGTGTCGAAGTGCATTCGCCGGGTGTGGGCGCGTTGCTCAATGGCGCGCTGACTCAAGGCCTGACCAACATTCGGGTCTACGATTGCGATGCCATCGAAGTGCTGAACCGCTGCATCGCCGATAACAGCCTTGATCGTCTGATGCTGTTCTTCCCGGACCCATGGCACAAGAGCCGTCACCACAAGCGCCGCATTGTGCAGCCCGAGTTTGCGGCACTGGTGCGCAGCAAGTTGAAGGTCGGTGGCGTGTTCCACATGGCTACCGACTGGGGCCCGTACGCTGAATACATGCTGGAAGTGATGAGTGCTGCGCCTGGTTATCGCAATCAGGCAGCAGACAACCAGTATGTTCCGCGCCCGGCCGAGCGTCCGATCACCAAGTTCGAGCGCCGTGGTGAGCGCTTGGGGCATGGTGTGTGGGATCTGAAGTTCGAGAAGCTGGCTTAAAACCGGTTCGCGAATGAATTCGCTTCCACAGACTGATGTGGGGGCGAATTCATTCGCGAAGAAAAACTATTTACGATCCGCAATCACACCGATCAACACCAGTACCACCAACAAGACCGGCGCCAGGCTGTAGTTGTTGAACTGGCTCAGGCCGCGCACCACCCATGGCGTGGCATAGATCAGCGCCAGACCACTGCCGATAGTGCACAGCAGGGCCAGAAGCGGGATGCGCAATGCACCTGTCATGCTGCTGATGCGCTGTTCGATCCACACCTTGAAGTCCGAACCGAACAGCACCAGCAGGCAGCCCACAAGTGCCAGTGCAATTTCTGACAGGTTGTTGCGACTCCATCGCGAGACGGTGGCGAGCAGATCGAGTATGAGATCCATGCAGGGTCCTTAGGTCAGAAAGTATTGCAGCAAGTCATTGAGAAAAAGCTGGCCTTGCGGGGTCGCAACCAGACGTGTCGGGTCGGCCTGCAGCAGGCCGCGTCGTTCGGCTTGCTGGCGGGCGCTGGCCAGTGAATCGACGCTTAGACCTGTTCTTTCGCGAAATAATGCAGCGTCCACACCATTTGTGAGGCGCAGCGCATTCATCAGGAACTCAAAAGGCAATTCCTCGACGCTCAACAGCTTGGAGCCGGCCCGGAACGGCTTTTTCGGATTGAGGTAATCCTTGGGCAGCCGGGTCTTCCAGGTGCGCACAATGCGGCCGTCTGGATGGCTGAGTTTGCCATGGGCACCTGCACCGATACCGATGAAGTCCCCGAAACTCCAGTAATTGAGGTTATGCCGTGCTGCCTTGCCGGGCTGGGCATAGGCCGAGACTTCGTACTGCGCATAGCCGCTGTCAGCCAGCAGTTGCTGACCCGTTTCCTGAATATCCCAGAGGATGTCGTCTTCGGGCAGGACTGGCGGCTGGTTCCAGAAAACGGTGTTGGGCTCCAGCGTCAACTGGTACCAGGACAGATGCGTCGGTGCCAGTGCGATAGCCTGGCGCAGGTCGTTCAAGGCTTCGTCCTGAGACTGATCTGGCAGGCCGTGCATCAGGTCCAGGTTGAAGTTGTCGAAGCCGGCCATGCGCGCCATGTCAGCGGCGCGAATGGCCTCGTCACTGTTGTGAATCCGCCCCAGCGCCTTGAGCTTGGCTTCCTGAAAACTCTGGATGCCGATGGACAGCCGGTTGATGCCCAGTCCGCGATAGGCGCTGAATTTGACCTGCTCGAAAGTGCCGGGGTTGGCTTCCAGAGTGATTTCGATGTCGCTGGCAAACGGGATGCGCTGCTCGACACCGGCCAGCAGCCGGCCCAAGGCTTCGGCGCTGAACAGGCTCGGCGTACCGCCGCCAAAGAAGATCGAGCGCAGTTCACGGCCATGGACGTGAGGCAGGTCCTGATCCAGGTCTGCCAGCAGCGCATCGACATATTCCTGCTCCGGCAGCACCGGGCTTGCGGTGTGGGAGTTGAAGTCGCAGTACGGGCATTTGCGCACGCACCACGGGATATGGATGTACAGCGACAACGGTGGCAGTTGCGGCAGGGCAGCCCTTGGGCTTTCGGACGAAAAGCCAGCCTCACCCAGAAACAGGGGCTGCGCAGGTGGATCGTGGATCATTGCAGACCCAGGCGCTGACGCAGTATGGCCATGGCGCGGGCGCGATGGCTGAGCTGGTTTTTCTCCGTCGGGCTCAGCTCGGCGCTGGAGCAGTTGCGCTCGGGCACCCAGAACAGAGGATCGTAACCGAAGCCATGTTCGCCGCTGGCCGCATGCAGGATGCGCCCGTGCCACAGGCCTTCGCAGAGGATCGGCAAGGGATCGTCGGCATGGCGAACCAGTGCCAGCACACAGACGAATTGCGCACCGCGTTGCTCGTCTGGCACGTCTTTCAGAACGTCCAGCAGCTTGGCGTTATTGGCCGCGTCACCCTTGCCGTCGGCGTAGCGTGCCGAGTAGATGCCCGGTGCGCCACCGAGAAAGTCCACCGCCAGTCCCGAGTCGTCGGCCAGTGCTGGCAGACCGGAAAGGCGCGAGGCATTGCGGGCCTTGAGAATCGCGTTCTCGACGAAGGACAGGCCGGTTTCTTCCGGCTCGACGTGGCTGAACTCGCCCACGGAGCGCAGTTGCACGCTGTCGCCCAGCATGGCCTGGAGTTCTTTGAGTTTGCCGCCGTTGTGGCTGGCCAATACAAGTTGCGTGAGGTTCATCATTGGCCTGGGAAAAGCTCTTGATTGAAACTGAAGCGATGGGTATCGCTGCCAGTCTTGACGTGAATGTCGAAGGTCCGGTTTTCCTGCAGCGGTACAGGGTATTGCGCGATGTAGTAGACCGCGCCGGGTTCGGTGACCTGCTTGAATCTCAAGGGGATCGAGGCGCTGGTCAGGTCTTTGACCGTACCGCTGACCTGTGCCGCCTGTGGCTTGCCATCCTTGATCACGGAAATATTGATCACGCCCTGGTTCTTGCTGCGGATCAGCTCGACGCCTTTGGCGATTTCCGGCTGCAGGAAGGTCGAGTTGAAGGTGGAGTAGTGAACGGTTGTGTCACCGAACCTTTCCTGTCGCTCGCCCTTGATGGCATCGGCTGCCAGCGCAGGCAGGCCCAGACAGGCAGTCAGCAGGAAAATGGCCAGGCGACTCATGTTCGTTCTCCTCCAGAAGCGGTGAATCAGACAGCGACCTGATGTTCCGGCAGGCCGGGGCTGCTGACCCGGTAAATGCCGATTTCACCCAACAGATTAGGCCATAGCTTGCTGGCCCACCCATGGCGGTGCTGTTGATCGACGGCAAGCCTGTCGATCACCTGTGCCTCGCGCTCGCGGCACAGCTCTTCAAAGTCTTCAAAGGTGCAGAAGTGAATGTTCGGCGTGTTGTACCAGGTGTACGGCAGGAACTCGGATACTGGCATGCGGCCCTTGCTCGCCAGGTACCAGCGGCAGCGCCAGTGGCCGAAGTTCGGGAAGGTGATGATGCACTGACGACCGACGCGCAGCATCTCGTCGAGGATGCGGTCCGGGTAGTGCACGGCTTGCAGCGCCTGGGTCATGACCACGATATCGAAGCTGTTGCTGGCAAAGTTGCCCAGGCCCTTGTCCAGGTCCTGCTCGATCACGTTGATGCCCTTGGCCACGCACTCGGCAATGTTGTCCGGGTCGTTTTCCAGGCCGTAGCCGGTGACCTGCTTGTTGTCACGCAACCAGGTCAGCAGTTCGCCATCGCCGCAACCCAGGTCGAGCACGCGGCTGCCAGCGGGAATCCATTCCTGGATGATCTCAAGATCGGCTCTCATGGCGTCCTCACAACGAAATTCGGTTCATGTAGTTACCGAAAGCCTGCAGGTAGCGCGGGATCGGGATCAGGAAGGCGTCGTGCCCTTGAGGCGCGTCGATTTCCAGGTAGCAGACGTCCTTGCGGGCCGCCATCAAGGCGTCCACCAGTTCGCGCGAGCGGGCAGGAGAGAAACGCCAGTCGGTGGTGAAGGACATCACGCAGAACTTCGCCTTGGCACTGGCGAAGGTCTGCGCCAGATTGTCATTGAAGTTCGCGGCCGGGTCGAAGTAGTCCAGAGCCTTGGTCATCAACAGATAAGTGTTGGCATCGAAACGACCGGAAAACTCTTCGCCCTGATAGCGCAGGTAGCTTTCGACCTGGAATTCCACGCTATGGAAGTCGTAGTTGAGTTTTTCACTCTTGAGGCCACGGCCGAACTTCTCGCCCATGGAGTCATCCGACAGGTAAGTGATGTGCCCGACCATGCGCGCCAGCATCAGGCCGCGTTTGGGGATCACGCCGATTTCCTGGAAGGAACCACCATGGAATTCAGGGTCGGTGAGAATCGCCTGACGCGCCACCTCGTTGAACGCGATGTTCTGTGCCGACAGCTTGGGTGCTGACGCGATTGCCAGGCAATGACGCACGCGATCCGGGTAGCTGATGGTCCATTGCAGCGCCTGCATGCCGCCCAGGCTGCCGCCGACAATGGCTGCCCACTGCTCGATACCCAGCAGGTCCGCCAGACGCGCCTGACTGTTGACCCAGTCTTCCACGGTCACGACAGGGAAATTGGCGCCGAAAGGCTTGCCGGTTTCCGGGTCGATGCTGCTGGGGCCTGTCGAGCCGTTGCAGCCGCCGAGGTTGTTCAGGCTGACCACGAAGAACTTGTTGGTATCGATAGGCTTGCCGGGACCGATGCAGCTGTCCCACCAGCCCGGCTTGCGGTCTTCAGTGCTGTGGAAACCCGCAGCGTGATGGTGCCCGGACAGCGCGTGACAGATCAGTACGGCGTTGCTGCGCGCAGCGTTGAGCTGGCCGTAGGTTTCATAGATGAGGTCGTAGGCTGGCAACGAACGACCGCAGGCCAGTGCCAGGGGTTCGCTGAAGTGCGCCAGTTGTGGTGTGACCAGACCGACAGAATCGTGGGGAAAGACCGTGGGCATCGACCCTGCTCTCGCTTGAATGAGGCGTAAGTCTAAAGATCGCGGGGGGTAGCGGCAACAGAGGAAATCTTTTCGCGGATGAATCCGCCCCCATGCACATCCTGTGGGGGCGAATTCATTCGCGAAAGAAACGTCAGATCAGCATGCGCAGAACCTGCGGCATCATGCTCATGGCTGCCAGGTTATTGATGACCAGCATGTCCAGCAGCTTGAGGGCCAGGAAGGCGAAGATCGGCGACAGGTCCAGGCCGCCCAGATTGGGCAGGAACTTGCGGAACGGTGCCAGTGCAGGCTCGCAGATCTGGTTGACCAGTTCGGCGCCCGGGTTGTGGCTGCCCGGTGCGACCCAGGACAGGATCACGCTGATGATCAGGGCAAAGAAGAATATCTTCAGGAACAGCGCCGTCACGCCAATGATCGCCCAGATCAGCAGGTGCAGCGGGTCACCGGTGGTACCGTAGCTCAGCAGCAGGGTCAGGGCCATGAGGATCAGTTGCACGATGATCGCCAGTACCAGCGACGACATGTCCAGGCCGAACACGCTCGGAATGACCCGGCGCAGAGGTTTGAGCAATGGCTGCGTGGCTTTTACGGTGAACTGGCTCAGCGGGTTGTAGAAGTTCGCCCGTACCAGTTGCAGCACGAAGCGCAAGAGGATGATCAGCAGATAAAGACTGCCAATGGTTTGCAGGACGTAAATTGCAGCGGTGTTCAATCCAATCATCGATCTGCTCCGGAAAGCCTGGAAAATTATTTACCCAGTAATTCGGCCAATTCTGCCGAACGATTATCAGCGGCGCTGAGGGCCGTTTCTACCAGTGCTTCAAAACCGCCTGCCTGGAACGCCTTGATGGCGGCTTCCGTGGTGCCGGCAGGTGAGGTCACGCGGCGACGCAATTCGGCGGCATCCACATCACTGCCGGTTGCCATCAACGCGGCACCCAGAGCGGTTTGCAGGGTGAGCTTCTTGGCAACGTCTTCGGGCAGCCCCAGTTTTACGCCCGCCGCCGTCATTGCCTCGATCATCAGAAAGAAATACGCCGGGCCGCTACCGGAGACAGCGGTCACGGCATCCAGTTGTTTCTCTTCGTCCAGCCAGACCGCGATGCCCACCGCCGACAGCAATTGTTCGGCCTGCTCGCGTTGTGCGGCGCTGACCTTGTCGGTGGCATACAGGCCGCTGACGCCTTGGCGCAGCAACGCTGGCGTGTTGGGCATGCAGCGCACGATAGGCGACTCGCCCAGCCACTGGGTCATGCTGGCGCAGGTGATGCCTGCGGCAATGGAGACTATCAGTTGTTGAGGCTTGAGGCTTGGGCGCAGGGCTTCGCAGACGGTTTTCATCATTTGCGGCTTTACTGCCAGCAGCACGACATCCGCGCCTTCGATGGCTTCTGCGTTGTCGGCGACCACGGTGATGCCGTGCTCGGTTGCGATGCGCTCCCGGGTTTCGGCGCCCGGATCACTGGCGCGGATCAGTGCGGCTTCCACGCCCTGGGCGCGCAAGCCGCCGATCAGGCTGGCTGCCATGTTTCCGGCGCCGACAAAGGCGATACGAGTCTTGCTCATGAAAGAGATCCTTGTCTGTGGGTTATGGCTGGCCGTAGTCACGGGCGCCAAAAAGGGCAGTGCCGATCCGCACCCAGGTCGCGCCTTGGGCAATGGCGGCTTCCAGGTCGTGGCTCATACCCATGGAAAGTGTGTCCAGTGGCAGGTTCAGTTGTTCTTGCAGTGTACGGACAGCAGCAAAGGCAGCGTTCTGTTCGGCGCTGTCATCTGTGGGTTCGGGAATCGCCATCAGCCCGCGCAACTTTAGTCGGGGCAGTTCGTTGATGGCTGCCGCCAGGGCTGGCAGGTCCTGCGGCGTACAGCCTGACTTGCTCGCCTCGCCGCTGACATTGACCTGAATGCAGATATTGAGCGGCTCAAGGTGCTCGGGGCGTTGCTCTGACAGGCGTTGGGCGATTTTCAGGCGATCCACGGAATGTACCCAGGCGAAGTTCTCGGCGATAGCGCGCGTCTTGTTCGACTGAATGGGGCCGATGAAATGCCAACACAAGGGCAGGTCGGTCAATTCCTGCTGTTTGCCCAGGGCTTCCTGCAAATAGTTTTCGCCAAAATCGCGCAGGCCGGCGGCAAAGGCTTCACGCAGGTCGCCTGACGGCTTGGTCTTGCTGACGGCCAGCAGGCCGATTGCGGACGGGTTGCGTTGCGCTGCGTGTGCCGCTGCGCGAATTCGTTCTTCGAGCGTTGAAATGTTCGCTGCTATCGTGGACATTGATTTGCGCCAGCAGGGCTAAAGTCTGCGGCATTCTATGTGATTGAGGAGCTGTATGGATATTACCGAGCTGCTGGCTTTCAGTGCCAAACAGGGCGCGTCGGACTTGCACCTCTCTGCGGGGCTGCCGCCGATGATCCGTGTGGACGGCGATGTGCGGCGGATCAACCTGCCGCCGCTGGATGCCAAGGAGGTCAAGGCGCTGATCTACGACATCATGAACGACAAGCAGCGTCAGGCTTTCGAGGAGTCTCTGGAAACCGACTTTTCCTTTGAAGTGCCGGGTGTCGCCCGTTTTCGGGTCAACGCTTTCAATCAGAACCGTGGCGCAGGCGCGGTATTCCGGACCATTCCCTCCAAGATCCTGAGCATGGAAGACCTGGGCATGGGGGAAGTGTTTCGCAAGATTACCGACGTGCCTCGCGGCCTGATTCTGGTGACCGGGCCGACCGGTTCGGGCAAGTCGACCACGCTGGCGGCGATGATCGATTACCTGAACTGCAACAAGCATCACCATATCCTGACCATCGAAGACCCTATCGAATTCGTTCACGAATCCAAGAAATGCCTGGTCAACCAGCGTGAAGTGCATCGCGATACGCTGGGCTTTTCCGAGGCCTTGCGCTCGGCCCTGCGTGAAGACCCTGACGTGATTCTGGTGGGTGAGCTGCGCGACCTGGAAACCATTCGCCTGGCGCTGACTGCCGCTGAAACCGGCCACCTGGTCTTTGGCACCTTGCACACCACCTCGGCGGCCAAGACCATCGACCGCGTGGTCGACGTGTTCCCGGCGGAGGAGAAATCCATGATCCGCTCCATGCTTTCCGAGTCACTGCATGCCGTGGTTTCGCAGTCACTGCTCAAGAAAGTGGGGGGTGGGCGTGTGGCAGCTCACGAAATCATGATGGGCACGCCCGCGATTCGTAACCTGATTCGTGAAGACAAGGTGCCGCAGATGTACTCGGCCATCCAGACGGGGGGATCGGTGGGCATGCAGACGCTGGATATGTGTCTGGCAGATCTGGTGAAGAAAGGGCTGATTACCCGCGAGAGTGCGCGGGAGCGGGCCAAGGTGCCTGATAACTTCTGATTGAGGGGCCTGTCGATGAGACAGGCCTTCATGCGTTAGCGCTGGGCGAGGTGAATGGGCGCTGCCTGCTTGGGCAGAACGCGCTTGGCGATCTTGTAATGGCTGTTCCAGTACGGCTTTTTAAGCGTATCGACAGTCACTGCCTTGCCACGACGGGGTGCATGAACGAAGCGATCATTGCCCAGGTAGATGGCCACATGGTTGATCTTGCGGCTCTTGATGTTGAAGAACAGCAGGTCGCCCGGCTTCAGATCCTTGCGATCGACCTTCTGGCCATGGCCTTCAGCCATGGCATTGGAGGTACGGGGCAGATCGACTTCCTGCACATCATTGAAGGCGTATTTCACCAGCCCGCTGCAATCCAGACCTTTGCCCGGCGTGTTGCCGCCCCAGCGATAAGGGGTGCCGACCGCTTGCAAGGCACGCTTCACGACAGCATTGCCTTGTTTGGCATTTGTGGTCGATACGGCCTTGGTAGCTTTGACGGACTTGGCTGAATTCTTTCTTGGTGCCGGTATCTGAGTGTCGGTGGCACTTTGAAACTTTAGGGGGATAGAGGCTTCCAGTGGGATAGTGCGAGGCGTGATGACTGGAGAAAAGTGGCTCTTGGCGGTATAGCCGGTGAAGCTCGCAGGAAGCTGTTGCTCACGGTTGGTGGCGTGGGCGGCCAGAGGCATAAAAAGGCAAATGGTTAGCCATGTCTTGAAAAAGGGACGCATTTTGCAAGGCTCATAGTGGTCAGCGCGCAACTTTATAACAGCTTTTCGATCAAATCCGACCCCATTTGTCGACCCGATCACACTCGCATCGTTACGTTTTGTGCGACACACTCTTTCGGTTCTCGGCTCAATCCCTTTGCTGACAAGGGGTTGGCTCATCCACTAGCGACGTACTGCCATACGTCGGAACACCTCGTGGAAGTCACAAAACTCACACATATTTTTTTCTATCAGCTCAAAGAGGTAAGAAATGAACAGCTATCGTCCGGATACGCATAGCAAGCTTTTGGGGTATCTGCTGTGGATTGTCGGCTTTCTGGGGGCGCATCGTTTTTACTATGGCAAGCCGGTGACCGGGACTATCTGGTTCTTCACTTTCGGCTTGTTGGGGGTTGGCTGGTTGATCGATCTGTTTCTGATCCCGTCCATGGATCGCGAAGCCGACCTGCGCTTCACCCAGGGTTCGACCGATTACAACGTGGCGTGGCTGCTGCTGACCTTCCTGGGGATTTTCGGCGTACACCGCATGTATCAGGGCAAGTGGATTACCGGGTTTATCTATCTGCTGACAGGCGGGCTGTTTCTGCTGGGCGTGCTTTATGACTTCTGGACAATGAATAACCAGATATCCATCAAGAACGCGCAGCAGGCTCGTGCATGATGTGCGATTTTTAGAGCCATTGCCCGCTAGGGTAGGTGCGCAACTTTTTGCGCACTTTCTCTGAAGTAATGGCTGTTTTCTAACAGGATGGTGTTTGTTTTTTAATTATTTGATATGTATCGCTAATTTGTTTTTTACGCGTTTTTTGTTAATTCTTTGCAGTTCGACCGGTCTTTTTACTGCCTGGTCCCGCCATTTGATCAAGGAGAGTCCTTATGGCAAAGCGCATCCACGCCCCTCGTTCAGGTCTGAACGGTCTTGAGTTTCTTGTCCCTCTCAAACGGCCTTCTTTTGATCTCCTGGCGGGGAAGATGCTGCCATGACTGAGGCTGCTCAAAAGCGTGAAGCGCAGGTGGCGGTGGCACCGCTTAATACCATTGATGTCAAGGATGTCGGGACAGGGGCTGCAGTTTTCGACGCCTGGTTGCAGTCCATCAGCGGCGGAACCGTTACCCTCGAAGGGCTCAAAACCGTGGCAGGTTCATTGCCAGTGGTGGGGAATATCATGGCGCTGGTGGACGCGCTGGGCGATATCGTCACCCTGAGCCAGAGCAAGCAGCGCGATTTTTTCATGTGGGCCAGTCTGGGTATCAATCTGATCGGCGTACTGCCCGCACCTCCGAACATGGCTGCGGCGCGCATGAGTCTGCGCCCGACCCTGTTTCTGGTACGTCAGGAACTGCGTAACAGTGCCAAGACCCTACTGGGTGACTCGCTTATCGAAGTGATCATCGGGCATTTGAATGCCACGATTGTCGGCACCCTTGATGACTTTGTGACGCAGGCACAGTCCAAGTTGGCGGGCATCTTGAGTGATGCGGGTGAGTTAGGAGCCAAGGTTGTAGGCGAAATTGCCGACGGCCTTGAGGCACTGGTCAACGGCAAGCTGGATACCAAAGGTGATCGCCTTGCTGCTCGTCAGCAAGCCAGCGCGGCGGCCAGTCAGGTGCTCAACGACCCCAAGGCCGCTTTCAGCAATGTTTTCGGTGCTATGGCAAGTGCCTATAAATCCGTTGCCAAGGGCATGGCCAACAGTGCCGCGAACAATCTGTTGCCCGAGGACGCTAAAAAACGGGTCCTTACGCACACATCCTCCCTGCGTGCCATGGCCCCGGAGATTCGTACCCAGTTGAGCAAGCTGGGCGATGTGAGCACACAGCATTCAATTGGTTGGCTGCTGAATAACCTGTCGATTGCGGTACAGGCCTTTCGCAAGCGCAAGGCCCATGGGCAAAGCGCTAATGTCAAAAGCACAAGCGTCAGCGAGTCACGTCAACAGTTACCTGAGGGGCAGGCGGGGGTGGTCAACAGGCAGGCGCAAGCTGGCAGCGCTCCCAATCCAGAGAAAAACGAGGTTTGCTCTACCACCTGCAACAGCATCAGCTTCGCCCTCGGCTCCGAAACCTTCAGCCACACCGACTTCAGCCTGCCCGGTCCCTTTCCGATTCACTGGGCGCGCCTCTATAACTCGCGTTTGTCGGCCTACGATCAGGGCATCATGGGCGCACGCTGGATCAGCGAACTCACCACCCGCTTTGACCGGATCGATGACGGGCTGATGTTCCACGACGCCGATGGCCGCAGCCATGCCTGCCCGCTGCCTGCGGTGGGCTTGTTCCATTACGACGCCATCGAAAACGTCACCCTGGTACGGGCTAGTGAAGAGCAACTGGTGCTGTGTCGCGGCTTGGAACGCAAGGAAACCTACCTGCGCCACGGCAGCCAGTACCGCCTCACCCGCGTCGAACTGCGCAACGGTGCCGGGGTGATGCTGCATTACGAGCATCGCCATGGCGACTCCAGCGTGCTGTCCGACATCCTGACCTATCAGGGTGGTGACATCAGCAAGGTGCACTTGCACGTCGGCACAATGCTCGACGAGCATGGCCGCCTGATCGGGTTGTGGGAAATCAAGGACGGCACGCCGCTGCGCCAGCTGTGTCGCTACCAGTACGACGCTGATGGCGATCTGGTTCAGGCGCAGGATGAAAACGGTGCCGCCTGGCAGTATCACTACCAATCGCACCTGATCATCCGCTACACCGACCGCACCGGCCGCGGCATGAACCTGCAATGGGACGGCAGCGGTGCCGACGCCCGAGCCGTGCGCGAATGGGCCGACGACGGCAGTTTCGACACCCGCCTGGAGTGGGACGAAAACATCCGCCTGACCTACGTCACCGATGCCTTGGGCCATGAAACCTGGCACTACTACGACATCAAGGGCTACACCTACCGCATCCGCCACGCCGACGGGCGCTCGGAATGGCTGTTCCGTGACGAGGCCAAGAACGTCGTGCGCCATGTGCACGCTGACGGCAGCACCGACCGCTATCGCTACGACGAGCGCAGCAACCTGCTGCAACATATCCGCGCCGACGACACCGTGGTGCACTACGCCTACGACGATCAGGACCAGTTGATCAAGATCAGCGACGCCGAAGGCGGGCAGTGGCAGCGCGGTTACGATGATCACGGCAATCTGGTCGAAGCCATCGACCCGCTGGGCAACAAGACCGAATATGCCTACAACGACGCAGGTCTGCCCACGGCCATCAAGGACGCCCACGGCAATGAAAAGGTTCTGGCCTACAACGACGCCGGGCAACTCGTCGAATACACCGACTGCTCCGGCAAGAGCAGCGCCTGGAAATACAACGACCTGGGGCAGATGGTCAGCTTCACCGATGCCGCGGGTAACACCACCGAGTACCAGTACAAGGCCGGGCACCTGGCGCTGATCATTCACCCGGACAAGACCGAAGAACGTTTCGAGCGCGATGCCGAAGGTCGACTGCTGGCCCACACCGATGCCCTGGAACGCTGCACCACCTGGAGTTACAGCGCAGCGGGCCTGATTGCCGAACGCATCGATGCTGCCGAACAGACCCTGCGCTACCGCTGGGACCTGCTGGGTCGCCTGACCACCCTGGAAAACGAAAACGAGCGCCGCGCCCACTTCCACTACGACCCTGTAGGCCGTTTGCTGGACGAGTCCGGTTTCGATGGCCGGGTCACCCGCTATCAGTACGACCCGGACACCGGCCGTCTGGCTCGCACCGTCAATGGCGAACGGGCCATCGACCTGAGCTTCGACCCCATGGGTCGCCTGATCGAACGCACGGCGCGCCTGGGCGAAAAGACCCAGACCGAAACCTTTGCCTACGACGGCAACGGCAACCTGATCCTTGCCGATAACCCCGACAGCCGCCTGCAATGGTTCCACGACCCGGCGGGCAACCTGCTGCGCGAGCATCAGCACTATCTGGGCCTGGATAAACCGCAGGTCGCGGTCTGGCAGCATGAATACGATGTGCTCAACCAGCGCATCGCCACCACCCGCCCGGACGGGCACCGGGTCAGCTGGCTGACCTATGGCAGCGGCCATTTGCTGGGGATGCGTCTGGACGATCACGACCTGATCGGCTACGAACGCGACGACCTGCACCGCGAGATTGCCCGTCACCAAGGCAACCGCCTGCTGCAAACCCAGAGCTGGGACCCGGCCGGACGCTTGCAGGAACAACTGCTGGGCCGCTCCGACGACAAATCCACCCTGCTCAAGCGCGAGTATCAATACGACGCCGCCGGCCAGTTGACCGATATCAACGACAGCCGCCGTGGCCCGCTGGCCTATCGTTACGACCCGGTAGGCCGTCTGCTCAGCGCCACCAGCCGGTTGGGCGTGGAAACCTTTGCCTTCGACCCGGCAGGCAACCTGCTGGACGACACCGTCAACGAAATCCGCCGCCCGCTGGACCAGGACCCCAAGCGCAGCCAGTTGCTGGATAACCTGCTGCGCGAATACGCCGGCACTCATTACGACTACGACGAGCGCGGCAATCAGGTACTGCGCTGGCACAACGGTGCCTACAGCCGCCTGACCTGGGACCTGTTCGACCGGCTGGTGCATTTCGACGATGCGCGCCTGGCAGTGGACTACGCCTACGACGCCCTGGGTCGCCGTCTGTACAAGCACTCGACTGCGCACACCCAACACCGCCCCGAAGCGGGCTCGCAATGGAACTGCAACGAACACGCCCGCAAGCAACGCGAACTGGGCTGCGGTTTCACCCTCTACGGCTGGGACGGCGACACCCTCGCCTGGGAAAGCAGCCCGGCACAGCACGAAAGCGGCACCGGCCGCACCGTGCACTACCTGTACGAACCCGGCAGCTTCGTGCCCGTGGCCCAGGCCCTGCGCCAAAGCCCGATCAACCTGCTCGACCAGCCCGACTACAGCGGCCCCTACAACTTCGACGAAGACCCACTGTGGCACCACAGGCCAAAAGCCCAACCCTTCGACGCCCTGGCCTGGTACCAGTGCGACCACCTGGGCACGCCACAGGAGCTGACCGACCAGAACGGCAACATCGCCTGGAGCGCACAGTACAAGGCATGGGGTGAAATCAAGGAACAACGCTCGGCCTCAGCCCAACAGCTCGGCCTGACCAACCCGATCCGCTTCCAGGGCCAGTACCACGATCATGAGACGGGGCTGCATTACAACCGATACCGGTACTATGATCCGAGGGTAGGGCGGTTTGTTAGTAAGGATCCGATTGAACTCGCCGGAGGTATCAACTTCTTTGCGTACGCTCCAAACCCTGTTGAGTGGATTGACCCGTTGGGTCTTGCTAAAGCATCTGGTACTGCGGGAAGAAAGCAAGCCTCAAGTAAGCCTAACCAAAACTCGAATTGCCCATGCAGGAAAAAGTGGGAGGTTAATCGATTCGATCGAGTATGCGAAGGCAATTTGAATGGTACATACGTTAAATACTATCGCGATCCTAAAACGGAGTTGTGGTGGTCTGCCGATACAGAGGGGCATGGTAGCTCTGCATGGAAGGTGATGGCACAGGAGCGTACCGATCTAGTGCATCAGCACGATGCTGATATCTATGGTGATTTCATCACAGGTAAGCACAAGGGTGACACTGGAAAAATTATGTCGATGAAACGCATGAAGTGCCGAGACGCTCGAGGAGGAAATTGATGATTACTAGTGCTGAGGAGTTCAAGCGTTACGCGGAAAGCGAGGATGAGATTGAAAATGAAAAGATTAATGAGTCGGCCTCCGATGAGGTTTGGTTTGACGTGCTTTCAAAATATCCTGAGCTCTCTCGTGTCGTCACTGCAAACGCTTCAATTTCATTGAATGTGTTGGAGAGACTTTCGGTTAGTGATGATGTTGATGTTCGTTGGGATGTGGCAATGAAGCGACGTATAAATAGATCTATTTTTGAGCGATTAGCGAGCGATAAAGAGGTCATTGTCAGACATAGAATTGCCTGTAACCCCAAAGTGCCCAAGGATATTTTAATCGCGCTTGCTTCAGATGAGGACGAGATGATTGCGGAGGCTGCGAGGAAAAGATTGTAAAATTTTTCGGAATTATGCGGCGTAGGCAAAAATGCGAGAGGAAACCGGTTATCTCCAAAACCGGCTCCCCTTCCATTGGGTCAGGCGCTATAACTGATCCGCCCGTCCACCAGCGTGTAACGCACGGCACCCGGCAGGCAATGCCCCAGGAACGGGCAGTTATCGCCTTTGGACAGCCACTTCTCGCCGGCAACCGTCGAGGCTGCCGGGTCGAACAGCACCAGATCAGCCGCCGAGCCTGCGCTCAATTGCCCGGCTGGCAGGCGCAAGGCGGCTGCAGGGCCTGAGCTCAGGCGGGCGATCAGGGTCGGCAGGTCGAGCAAGCCATCTTCAACCAGCGTCATCGCCAGTGGCAGCAACAGCTCGACACTGCTGATGCCCGGCTCGGTCGCGCCAAACGGTGCCAGCTTGGCATCACGTTCATGTGGCTGGTGATGGCTGGAGATGGCCTGGATCACACCGGATTTCACGGCTTCACGCAGGCCGTCGCGGTCGGCGCGGGTGCGCAGTGGCGGCTGGACGTGATACAGGCTGGAGAAGTCGATCAGGGCTTCGTCGGTCAGGATCAACTGATACAAGGCCACATCGGCGGTCACCGGCAGGCCGCGGGCTTGCGCCTGGGCGATCAGGGCTGCGCCACGGGCGCTGGTCAACTGGCTGAAGTGCGCACGCACGCCGCTTTGTTCCACCAGCAGCAGGTCCCGGGCCAGTGCCACGGTTTCCGCTGTTTCCGGGATGCCGGCCAAGCCAAGGAAGCTGGCAGTCGGGCCTTCATGGGCCAGGCCGCCTTCAGCCAGGTCACGATCCTGAGAGTTGAAAATCACCGTCAGGTCGAAAGTCGCCGCATATTCCAGCGCCCGGCAGAGGGTGCGGGTATTGCTGAAGCTGCTCAAGCCATTGCCGAACGCCACGCAACCGGCGTCGCGCAGGGCAATCAGTTCTGCCAGTTGCTCGCCTTCCAGCCCTTTGCTCAAGGCGCCGATAGGGAAGACCTTGCTGTATCCGGCCTCGCGGGCGCGGTCCAGGATCAGTTCGGCGACCGCCGAGGTGTCGAGTACCGGCTTGGTGCGTGGCGGGCAGCACAGGCTGGTGACGCCACCTGCCGTTGCGGCGCGTGTTTCGCTGGCGATGGTGCCTTTGCGGCTGTAACCCGGTTCGCGCAGGGAAACATTGAGGTCAACGAGGCCGGGTGCGGCGACAAGGCCGTTGGCGTCGATGGTCTGGCTGGGCTCGAAGCCTGCGGGTGCAGCGCCGATGGCGAGGATCTTGCCCGCTTCAAGGTGCAGGTCCGTGACTTTATCCAGCCCACTGACCGGATCGATGACGCGAGCGCCGAGAATGCTGAGCTTCACAGGGCGTTCTCCTGCTCGAATTGTCGTTGTGCGGTTTGTCCGCTCATGGCCATGGACAGTACGGCCATGCGCACGGCGATCCCGTAGGTCACTTGATTGAGAATGACCGAGTGCGCGCCGTCGGCCACGGCCGATTCGATTTCCACGCCCCGGTTGATGGGGCCTGGGTGCATGACGATGGCATCAGGCTTGGCGCCCGCCAGACGTGCAGTGGTCAGGCCGAACAGACGGTAGAACTCGCCTTCGCTGGGCAGCAGGCCGCCGGTCATGCGTTCGCGTTGCAGGCGCAGCATGATGACCACGTCCACATCCTTCAGGCCTTCGGTCATGTCGGTGTAAACCTTGACCCCGTATTGCTCAATGCCGATGGGCAGCAAGGTTTTCGGTCCGATGACGCGAATGTCCGGGCAACCCAGTGCCTTGAGGGCCAGCATGTTGGAGCGCGCCACGCGCGAGTGCAGGATGTCGCCGACGATGGCCACCGACAGGTTCTCGAAGCTGCCCTTGTGACGACGGATCGTCAGCATGTCGAGCATGCCTTGGGTCGGGTGCGCGTGACGGCCGTCGCCGCCGTTGATGATCGCCACTTCCGGGCATACGTGCTCGGCAATGAAGTGGGCTGCGCCGGAGTCGGCGTGGCGGACGACAAACATGTCGGCAGCCATGGCTTCCAGGTTGCGCAGGGTGTCGAACAGCGTCTCGCCCTTGCTGGTGGAGGACGTCGAAACGTTGAGGGTGATGACGTCCGCCGACAGCCGCTGGGCGGCGAGTTCAAAGGTGGTCCGCGTGCGGGTCGAGTTCTCGAAGAACACGTTGCAGACGGTCTTGCCACGCAACAGCGGGACTTTCTTCACCGCACGGGCGCCGACTTCAAGGAAGGAGTCAGCCGTGTCGAGGATTTCGGTAAGCAGTTCGCGGGGCAAGCCGTCCAGAGACAGAAAATGGCGCAGCTGACCCTGATGGTTGAGTTGCAGCGGGCGCTTGGCGTCGAGAGGCGTCATCGCAAGGGACTCTTAAAGGGCTGAAGCGGTGGAAAGGTCTTGAAGCTCGAGCGCCAGCGGCTCGGGGCCGGTCAGCTTGACGCGCTCGTCGGGTGCCAGGGGCAGCGATGCGCCCACCACGTTGGGGCGAATCGGCAGTTCACCGGCGTCCAGGTCCAGCAGGCAGACCAGCGTGACACTGGCTGGTCGTCCGTAATCGAACAGTTCGTTGAGGGCTGCACGAATGGTGCGCCCGCTCATGAGCACGTCATCGATCAGGACCAGGTGCTGGCCTTCGATCTCGAACGGCAGCTCCGAGGGACGAACCTGAGGATGAAGGCCGTTCTGGCTGAAGTCGTCGCGATAGAAGGACACATCCAGTGTGCCGAGGGGCGCGTCGTTTTCCATAGCCTTTAGCAGCGCCTGCGCCACCCATACACCGCCGGTGCGGATGCCGATGAAACGAGGGTCGTTGATGCCGCGCTTGCTCAGGTGAGCGCTCAGGTCGGTAGCCATCTGACGAATCAGATCGCTGGGGTTGGGCAAGCTCATGATTGCTCCTTGATCAAAGGGCCGGGCACCGCCCATGGGGCTGGCTGCTCAGGCGGAAACTTGAAATCCGGGTATCTCGAAGCTGTTCTGGCCCGAAAAGTCACGCATTCAACAACTCGGGATGGGCATCCAGCCAGCCTTGCAGCAAGAGCGCGGCGGCGATGGCATCCACGGGGTTGTCACGATAGCTGCTGCCCCGCTGACCGCCACGGGCCATGCGTTCGCCCTTGGCTTCAAAGGTGGTCAGGCGTTCATCGTGGGTATAGACCGGAATGTTGAAGCGGCCATTGAGCTTGCGCGAGAACTTTTCGGCCCGGGCGCTCATCTCACTGGGCGTACCGTCCATGTTCAGCGGCAGGCCGACCACGATGGCATCGGGTTTCCACTCGGTAATCAGCGCCTGAACCTTGTCCCAGTCCGGGACGCCGTTCTGTGCCTTGAGCGTGCACAGCTCTCGGGCCTGGCCGGTAATGGCCTGGCCGACCGCAATGCCGATCTGTTTGGTGCCGTAATCGAAACCCAGGAGCAGGCGCAATGCAGCCATCAGGCGTGACCTGCCTGGGTCGAGAGCAGATTCAGATTGATCCCCAGGCGCGCTGCCGCAGCGTCGAGCCGCAGTTCGCTGTCGGTCTCGAACAGGATGGCCGGGTCGAAAGGGCAGGTCAGCCAGGCATTGGCAGCCATTTCGGCATCCAGTTGGCCCGCGTCCCAGCCGGCGTAGCCCAGGGCGATCACATTTTGATCAGGGCCGTAGCCGTCCGCGATGGAAAACAGTACGTCCTGCGAGGTGGACAGCGAGACGCCACCCAGCTCGACCGTTGCCTGAAATATCTGGCCACTTGGGTGCAGCACGAACCCGCGGTCGGTCTGTACCGGGCCACCGGAATGAATGGGGATGTGCTGGCAGCGCACGGGAGCGGGCAGCTCCGGGCGTAACTGTTCAAGCACATCGGCAAGACTCAGGCTTTGCGGGCGGTTTATCACCAGACCCATTGCACCATTGGCGTTGTGCTCGACGATATACGTCAAGGTTTGCGCGAAGTTCTGATCGTGCATGTGGGGCATGGCGATCAGGAACTGATGCTTGAGATAGCTCGGGGATAGTTTTTTCATGAGCCTTAGTGTGGCGCTGCCGGGCAGACCTGACAACTGTCAGTTATGGCAGCCTTGCGATTTGTGAAGAAACGGTCAGTTACTGGACAGCTTGTCACCCCGTGCAAACTTCCAGGTGCGGATGATTTCCAGCCGATCGATGTCGGCCAGATCGCCGGTGAACGGCGAAAATGGCGCTGCCAGACGTACAATTCGCTGTGCGGCCTGATCCAGCAGTGGGTGGCCCGAGGACTCCAGCACCAGCACTTCATAGAGCGAGCCATCGTGATTGATCGAGACCAATAGCCGCAGGTTGCCGTAGATCTGCTGGCGGCGCGCTTCTTCCGGGTAGTTCAGGTTGCCGACCCGCTCGACTTTCTTGCGCCAGTCATCCTTGTACCAGGCGCCCTTGTCGCGCATGGTCGAGGCCGCATTGAGGCGATGGATCTTCGGCCGCTTGGCATAAAGCTGCTGTTCGGCCGACAGTTCGGCTTCCAGGCTGGCGATTTCATTGCTCAACTGCGAGCTGTCGAAGGAGGGCGCTTCCTTGGCGGCTGGTTCGGGTTTGACTTCCTCGCGCTTGGTGGCCGTGTGCTGCGGGGAAGGGGCGACAGTGGCTACCGCGGTTTTCGGTGCTTCCTGTTTTTCCACAGGCTTGTTGGCCGGTGGTGGCGTCACCTTGTTGACCTTGGTGTCCTGATAGGGCGCGATTTCCGTGGTCTTGAGGGTTTCTGCCTTGTCCAGGGTGCCGCTGCCCTGTTGATCGTCCTGAGCCAGAAAGTCCGCCTGCTTGGGCTTTTCCTCGCTTTTGAACGTGGCGAGAGTGATTTCCAGCGTCTGGGAGATCTGTTCGGGTTTTACATAGGTGAAGCCGACGCCAAGAATCACCGCGGCATGAATAAGTGCGGCGATCATCATGGTGAAGCCCAGGCGATCTGCTGGACGCACCCCAACTGTCGAAAGTTCGAGGGGCAGGTCGTTTCTGGCCATGGATGTCATTGGCGGCTCAGTGTCTCGTTCAAAATCCGTTTCATCATTATTGCTTCGCGAATGAATTCGCTCCTACGGTAGGCGCGAATTCATTCGCGAAAACCCCGCTTACCGAGCCTGAAGTTTCTTCTCGATCACGTCCATCAGCAAGCCGCCGATGTGGGTGCCGAAGGCATTGTCGATTTCGCGGATGCAGGTCGGGCTGGTGACGTTGATTTCGGTGAGATGCTCACCAATCACATCCAGACCGACAAAAATAAGGCCTTTTTCGCGCAAGGTCGGGCCGATCTGCTCAGCGATCCAGCGATCCTTTTCAGTCAGCGGACGAGCTTCGCCGCGACCTCCAGCGGCCAGGTTGCCACGGGTTTCGCCCGCTGCCGGGATACGCGCCAGGCAGTAAGGCACGGGTTCGCCGTCGACCATCAGGATGCGTTTGTCGCCGTCCTTGATTGCTGGCAGATAACCCTGGGCCATGATCTGCTGGGTGCCGTGGGCCGTCAGGGTTTCCAGGATCACCGACAGGTTCGGGTCGCCTGCGCGATGACGGAAGATCGACGCGCCGCCCATGCCGTCCAGCGGCTTGAGGATCACATCGCCGTGCTGCGCGGCGAATTCACGAAGAATGTCCGGGCGACGGCTGACGAGCGTTGGCGGGGTGCATTGCGGGAACAGCGTGGCGAACAGCTTTTCGTTGCAGTCACGCAGACTCTGGGGTTTGTTGACGATCAGCACGCCTGCACGCTCTGCCTGTTCCAGCAGGTACGTGGTGTAGACGAATTCCATGTCGAACGGCGGGTCCTTGCGCATCAGGATCACGTCCAGATCGTCAAGGCCGGTGTCGATTTCGTCCTGCAGTTCAAACCAGTGGGCCGGATCGGCGAAGACCTTCAGCGGTTTCATCCGGGCGCGAGCCTGGCCAGCGTTCTGGTACAGGTCCTTCTGCTCCATGTAGAACAGCGACCAGCCACGTTCCTGCGCGGCAAGCAGCATGGCCAGCGAGCTGTCCTTTTTATAGGAGATGCGCTCAATGGGGTCCATGACAATCCCTAAGCGAACGCTCATGGGTAATATCCTCTGATCGATAACGGTCATGATGACCTTGAAATAGGCGTCAGGGTGGCGCTCCGATTGCTTCGGGTCAAGGGGCAGCGCTTTATGGATTGAGTCTGGAGAGTGTGCTAAAAAGGCTCGACATCCGCTCTTCTGCGCCATGGGTCTGCCAAACGCCACGATCCGGCGCCAGTGCCACGCAGAACACGCAGAAAATCGCTGCGGCGACGGAAGAACAGATATGGAACAGTACGCCACAGCATTGAAGGTCATGGTCATCGATGACTCGAAGACCGTTCGCCGTACCGCCGAAACGCTGCTAAAGAACGTCGGCTGTGAAGTCATCACGGCAATAGACGGTTTCGATGCGTTGGCAAAGATCGCCGATAATCATCCGCGAATCATATTCGTCGATATCATGATGCCACGTCTGGACGGTTATCAGACCTGTGCACTGATCAAGAACAACAGGGCTTTCAAGTCGACTCCAGTCATCATGCTTTCTTCCAAGGATGGATTGTTCGACAAGGCCAAGGGCAGGATCGTCGGTTCCGACCAGTTTCTGACCAAGCCTTTCAGCAAGGAAGAGCTACTGAACGCCATCAAGGCCCACGTGCCCGGTTTCGTTGCGGTAGAACAACAAATTTCGTGATGCCCGCGCCTGATCGCGGCTTCGCACCTGATGGGGAACACCATGGCTCGAATATTGATCGTCGATGATTCGCCGACCGAAATGTACAAACTCACCGGCATGCTGGAAAAGCACGGCCATGAGGTGCTGAAGGCTGAAAATGGCGCCGATGGCGTTGCGCTGGCCCGTCAGGAAAAACCCGATGCCGTGCTGATGGATATCGTCATGCCCGGGCTCAACGGTTTTCAGGCCACGCGCCAGCTGACCAAGGATGCCGACACCAACATGATCCCGGTGATCATGATCACCACCAAGGATCAGGAAACCGACAAGGTCTGGGGCAAGCGCCAGGGCGCCAGGGATTACCTGACCAAGCCGGTGGATGAAGAAACCCTGATGAAAACCCTGAACGCGGTGCTGGCCGGCTGATAGCCGGGCTTTCCATGGTCGAGCCACGTACTGCCTTTGAACTGCTGCTCGATATCGATCAGCGGTGTCGCTCCCTGGCGGCAGGTCTGCCGTTGCAGGAAACCCACCAGCAGGACTGGAGCGGCATCGGCTTTCGCATGGGCGAGCAACGCTTCGTGGCGCCCATGGGCGAAATCGCCGAAATCCTGCATGAGCCACGTTATGCCGTGATGCCCGGCGTAAAGCCATGGGTGGTCGGCATGGCCAATCTGCGCGGGCGGCTGTTGCCGCTCATGGACCTGTGCGGTTTCTTCGGCCACGAACTGTCCACGGTTCGCAAGCAACGGCGGGTGCTGGTCGTTGAGCATCAGGATGTGTTTGCGGGGCTGGTGGTGGATGAAGTCTTTGGTATGCAACATTTCAGTCAGTTGAGCCTGATGCCCGAAACCCTTGTTGCGCCGGACATGGCCGTGGTGCCGTTCCTGCGCGGGCAATTTCTGCGTGAACAGGCCTGGCTGGTATTCAGCCCCTGGGCGCTGACGCAATCTCCTGATTTCATGGACGTGGCATTGTAAGTGGCAGGTCGGTCCGCCCGATCTGGTCGGGCGTGTTTGTTTCACGAATCGCGGTTGGTCCAGGCGGGGGCCTGATTAATGAGTAAGACAGGCAGGTCACTGGAAGGCGCACAGAGCCGGGCGCAGATTATTCTGTTGTTCGTCGCGCTCATCGTTTTCATCATTTTGTTGTTCGCCAACTTCACATATCTCAATACCCAGTCGAACTACGACAAACAGTACATCGGCCATGCCGGTGAGCTGCGGGTGTTGTCCCAGCGTATTGCCAAGAACGCCACCGAAGCTGCGGCCGGCAAGGCCCAGGCGTTCAAGTTACTGACCGATGCCCGCAACGATTTCGACCTGCGCTGGGGCTATCTCAAGAAAGGCGATCCGTCCACCGGTCTGCCGGCTGCGCCTTCGGCCGTGCGGGATGAGTTGCGCGCGGTGCAGAACGACTGGGAGAACCTGCGCAAGAGTGCCGATGTGATTCTGGCCAGCGAACAGACGGTGCTGTCCTTGCATCAGGTGGCCGCGACCTTGTCCGAAACCATCCCGCAATTGCAGGTCGAGTACGAAAAGGTCGTTGAAATCCTGCTCAAGAGCCATGCTCCGGCCAGTCAGGTCGTCCTGGCGCAACGTCAGGCCCTCTTGGCGGAAAGAATCCTCGGTGCAGTGAATATCGTGCTGTCCGGTGACGAAACCGCCGTGCAGGCCGCCGATGCCTTTGGCCGTGATGCCAGCCAGTTCGGACGGGTGCTCAACGGCATGCTCGAAGGTAATTCGAGCATGCGCATCGCTCAGGTCGAGGACCGTGATGCCCGTGCGCGTCTGGCGGAAATCTCCGAATTGTTCGAGTTCGTGTCCGGTTCGGTCGACGAAATCCTCGAAACGTCTTCCGAGCTGTTTCAGGTCCGTGAAGCGTCCGGCAATATTTTCAACACTTCGCAGACCCTGCTGGAGAAAGCGTCGGTGTTGGCCAGTGGCCTGGAAAACCTGGCGACCACCCGTTCGGCCAACTCCATCGGCGAGTACGTGCTCGGCCTGCTGGCGTTGATGTCCATCATCCTGATCGGTCTGGTGATGGTGCGCGAAACCAATCGCCAGTTGCGCGAAACCGCCCAGAAGAACGAGCGCAACCAGAACGCGATCATGCGGCTGCTGGATGAAATCGAGAACCTGGCCGATGGCGACCTGACCGTGACTGCGTCAGTGACCGAGGACTTCACCGGGGCGATTGCCGACTCCATCAACTATTCCATCGATCAATTGCGCGAACTGGTGGTGACCATCAACCTCACCGCCGAGCAGGTCGCGGCAGCGGTGCAGGATACCCAGACCACCGCCACGCAACTGGCGGCAGCGTCCGAGCATCAGGCGCTGCAGATCAGCGCCGCATCGGCGGCAATCACCGACATCGCGGTTTCCATCGATCAGGTTTCCGCCAACGCGTCGGAGTCCTCGGCGGTGGCAGAGCGTTCGGTCACCATCGCCAACAAGGGCAACGAGGTGGTGCACAACACCATCCATGGCATGGACAACATTCGCGAGCAGATTCAGGACACCTCCAAGCGCATCAAGCGCCTGGGCGAGTCCTCGCAGGAAATTGGCGATATCGTCAGCCTGATTGATGACATTGCCGACCAGACCAATATCCTGGCCCTCAATGCTGCCATTCAGGCGTCCATGGCGGGTGATGCAGGGCGCGGCTTTGCGGTGGTTGCCGACGAGGTTCAGCGTCTGGCCGAGCGTTCGTCGTCCGCTACCAAACAGATCGAAATGCTGGTGCGGGCCATCCAGAACGACACCAATGAAGCGGTCATTTCCATGGAACAGACCACCAGCGAGGTGGTGCGCGGCGCACGGCTGGCGCAGGATGCCGGTGTAGCGCTGGAAGAGATCGAAGGTGTTTCCAGGGTGTTGGCCGAACTGATCGAAAGTATCACCGACGCGGCTCGCCAGCAGGCCTCGTCTGCCGGGCAGATTTCGCAGACCATGACCGTGATCCAGCAAACCTCGACACAAACGACTTCGGGTACTGCCGCGACGGCAGAGAGCATCGGCAACCTGGCGAAAATGGCCAGTGAAATGCGCCGCTCGGTGTCAGGGTTTACCTTGCCGCCATCCAGAGAAATCGGATGATGCCCTGCAAATGAACAGTCTCGATCGGGTAAGAGGCAGGACTCATGGCTGACCGCCGCGATTATGTCGCTCTGGAATGGCTCAAGGGCGAGATAGCCGAAACACTCAGGCAGGCCCGTCAGGCGCTGGACGCATTCGCCAGCGAGCCAGCGAACACGGCTGCCCTGGATGAATGCCTGAACCTTGTGCATCAGGTTCACGGCAGCCTGCAAATGATCGAATTCTATGGCGCGGCCCTGCTCGCCGAGGAGATCGAACAACTGGTTCTGGCCTTGCAACAGCATCGGGTCAGTCAGCAGGCCGAGTCCATGCAGTTGCTGGATCAGGCCATGGCCCAGTTGCCGGTCTATCTGGAGCGGGTTCATTCCGCCCGGCGTGACCTGCCGCTGGTGGTCTTGCCGCTGCTCAACGACCTGCGCAGCGCCCGTGGTGAAAGCCTGCTCTCTGAAACCAGTCTGTTTGCCCCGCAACTGGTCGTCGTCCCGCCGCTCGATGCCGAGACACTGGCCCAGCGCAATACAGCGGAATTGCCCGAGTTGCTGCGCAAGTTGCGCCATACCCTGCAAGCGGCTCTGGTGGGCTTGATGCGTGAGCAGGATGTAAAGGCTCAATTGGGTTTTATGGCCAAAGTGTTCGCTCGCCTGGAGCTTTTGTGTGAAGACGCGCCGCTTGGGCCGCTGTGGCGAATCGCTTCGGCGCTGGTCGAAACCATGCTCAACGGCAACTTCACCAACAGCCCGGCGTTGCGCAGTCTGCTCAAAGACGCAGACAAGGAACTCAAGCGCCTGCTGGAGCAGGGTATCGACGGCATCAACCAGCCAGCGCCTGAAGAGTTGCTGAAAAGCCTGCTGTTCTACATCGCCAAGTCCGACAGCCAGGCGCCGAAGATGCAGGACCTCAAGGATCAGTACGCCCTGGCGGAAGCCTTGCCCGGCAATGACGTGGTCAATGAAGAGCGCGCCCGCATGGCCGGGCCGGATCGCGATGCCATGCGTTCGGTGATCGTTGCGCTGTGCGAAGGGCTGGTGCGGGTCAAGGAGCGGCTTGATGTGTTCGTGCGCGGTGACCGCCAGCACGTCAGCGAGCTCAATCCGCTGCTGCCGCCGTTGCGCCAGATTGCCGATACCCTGGCGGTGTTGGGGTTTGGTCAGCCGCGCAAGGTCATCATCGATCAACTGGCGGTGGTTCAGGGGCTCGCTCAGGGGCAGCGTGAACCCAATGATGCCGCGCTGATGGATGTGGCGGGTGCCTTGCTGTACGTCGAGTCGACACTGGCCGGGATGATCGGCCCTACCGAGCAGACCAACCAGGAAGACAGCCGCCTGCCCACCACTGACCTGATGCAGATTCACCAACTGGTGATCCGCGAAGCGCGGATTGTCCTGCAGCAGGCCAAGGATGTGGTGCTCGATTACATCGATGGCGAGTGGGATCGCCAGCGGCTTGAGCCGCTGTGTGCCTTGCTGATCCAGGTGCGTGGCGCGCTGGCGATGATCCCTCTGGCCAGGGCGGCGAGCCTGCTGGCCGCCTGCAACGAATACATCGTCGAACAATTGCTGGTAGACGAAAACCGTCCTTCGTGGACCCAGCTCGATTGCCTGGCCGATACCCTGACCGGAGTCGAGTATTACCTGGAGCGCATGGGCGAGGATCACGAGGCGCCGGGTAACCAGATTCTGGACCTGGCCCAGCAAAGCCTCGCCCGGCTGGGTTACTCGCCAGCACCGGACACGCTGGATGTGCCGCTGCTGGACGAAGTCATCACTCAGGACGAATTGCTGGAACTGGATGATCGGCAGGTGCTGGTCAGCCCGACGCAAACCATCGCTCAGGTCCTGGCCAGCCCGGTGTCTGCCGTCAACCCGCCAGCTCGCCATATCCCCGCCAGCCTGCTGCCTCCGCCCGAGGGCGAGGAGGCCGTGGATGAAGAGTTGCGCGAAGTCTTCCTTGAAGAAACCGAGGAAGTGCTGGATGCGCTGCGTGAATACCTGCCGCGCTGGTTTGCATCGCTTGGCACGCCCGGCAATGGCGATAGCAGCGCATTGACCGAAGTGCGCCGGGCGTTCCATACCCTCAAGGGCAGCGGGCGCATGGTTCGCGCCCTGGTCTTGAGTGAACTGGCCTGGTCGGTTGAGAACCTGCTTAACCGGGTCCTTGAAGGCGACGTCCTTGCGGGCCTGGAAGTGCAGCAATTGCTGACTGAAGTGCTTGCCTTGCTGCCTTCGGTGATCGACGACTTTGCCAGTGATGCGCAGCGCCAACGCAACGATGTGGATACTCTGGCCGCCCGCGCCCATGCGCTGGCCAACGGTCTTGAGCCCCCTCAGTACATCACGACGCCCCGCCAGGGCGCAGAAACGCTCGACCCGCAGTTGCTGGAGATTTTCCGTCAGGAAGCCTATGGGCATCTTGGGGCGCTCAATCGCTTTCTCGATCAGGCCGCGCAAAGCGCTTCGCCCTCCATCACCGATGCCTTGCTGCGCTCGCTGCATACCCTCAAGGGCAGTGCACACATGGCCGGCGTCTTGCCGATTGCCGAACTGGCGAGCCCGCTGGATCAACTGGTGCGTGAGTACAAGGCCAACCTGATCGCCATCGGCGCGCCCGAACTCAAGTTGCTGCGCAATGCCGAGCCCCTGTTGCGCAAGGGCCTTGAGCAACTGGAGAGCAAGCCGCTGGCCGAGATTCCGGGGGCTGCCAGATTGATCGAGGCGGCTCATACGTTGCTCAACGAGCGGCTGACCAGTGCGCTGCGTGAGTCGGACAGCGGCTTGCGCATCAATCACAACCCCAAGCTGATCGCCACCTTCCTGGCCGAAGGCATGGACATTGTTCTGGATGCCGAGAGCCTGTTGCAGCGCTGGCGTGAGCACCCCGGAGAACGGCAGGAACTGAGTGCGCTCCTCGATGAGTTGACCACGCTTGGCCATGGCGCCCATCTGGCTGATCTGCCTCAGGTCGATGAGCTGTGCGAGGCCTTGCTGGACCTTTATGGCGCCGTGGAAGAAAGCAGTCTTGCAGTCAGTGAGCGCTTTTTCAGCGAAGCCGAAAATGCCCATGAAGCCTTGATCAACATGCTCGATCAGGTTGCGGCCGGTCAGAATGTCGACCCGCGTCCCGAATGCATTCGCGCCTTGCACGAACTGCTCGACGAAGCGCTGGACCCGTCCGCTATGGGGCTGATCAAGAGTGACGGTGTGCAAGCGCCGAGCATTACGGAATTCGATGCAGCCACCGCACAACTGGCCGGTGAAGCGTCAGGTGTCGAGGTGGCGGATTTTGACGACGAGATCGTCGAAATCTTTCTCGAAGAAGCCGTCGATATCCTCGACAGCGCCGGGCATTCACTGCAGCGCTGGCTGGAAGATCCCGAAAGCCCATTGCCGTTGCCCTCCTTGCAGCGCGATCTGCACACCCTCAAGGGCGGTGCGCGGATGGCCGATATCGTGCCGGTGGCGGCGTTGGGTCATGAGCTGGAAGTTCTTTACGAAGGCCTGATCGACCGGCGCTACAGCTATTCACCGGAACTGGCCGGTCTGTTGCGTGCCAGCCACAACCATCTGGCGCGCATGCTGGAGCAACTGCAGGACCATCACCGGCTCACTGACCCTGCGCCACTGATCGAAGCCATCGGCAGTTTTCGCCAGGGCACCTTCGTTCCCGCAGACAGCGAGGCCGATCAGGTGTGCGAACCGGCTGAACCCCAGACTGAGGATGCCCCGGAGCGCGACCCGGAACTGCTGGAAATCTTCCTCGAAGAAGGCTACGACCTCAGCGAAAGCTCGGGCGCTGCCCTGGCGCGCTGGCAAGCCGATCCGCAGAACCTGCTGGAAGTGGAAAACCTGCTGCGTGACCTGCACACCCTCAAGGGTGGGGCGCGCATGGTCGAAATTGCCCCTATTGGCGATCTGGCCCACGAACTTGAATCCCTTTACGAAGGGCTTTCACGTGGCGATATGCAGCCGGGCCCGCTGATGATCAGCCTGCTGCAAAGCGGCCATGACCTGCTGGTCGACATGCTCGATGCGGTACGTGCGGACAAGCCTTTGCCCAGTGCTGCCTTGTTGATTGAGAACGTTCGGAAACTGGCCAGCCTTGAACCTGTGGTTCAAACGCCGATTGTCGAGGTGCCCGAGCCCGCGTCTGTGATTACGACGCCGGGCAATACCGAGCCGGAAGCCGAGCGCAGTGGCCCTGAAATGGTCAAGGTCGGCGCCGAACAACTGGAGACACTGGTCAATCTGGCAGGTGAAACTTCGATTTTCCGTGGGCGTATCGAACAGCAGATCATCGATACGCAAATCACGCTGGTGGAGATGGAAACCACCATCGAGCGTATGCGCGACCAGTTGCGCCGTCTGGATATGGAAACCCAGGGCCGTATTCTCAGCCGCGATCAGGTTCAGGCCGAGCGCCTGGGTTATGAAGAGTTCGATCCGCTGGAAATGGATCGGCATTCGCAGCTTCAGCAATTGTCGCGAGCCTTGTTCGAGTCGGCCTCCGACCTGATGGACCTCAAGGAAACTCTGGGCAGTCGCGCACGTGATGCGAAAACCCTCTTGCAGCAGCAGGCCAAGGTCAACACGGAGTTGCAGGAAGGTCTGATGCGGACCCGCATGGTGCCTTTCGAGCGGCTTGTGCCACGCTTGCGTCGGGTGGTGCGTCAGGTTGCTGCGCAACTGCACAAGAAAGTCAGTTTCGACGTGGGCAATGCCGACGGCGAAATGGATCGCACGATCCTCGAACGCATGGTTGCGCCGCTGGAACACATGCTGCGCAATGCGGTGGATCATGGTCTGGAAAGTACCGAAAGACGCCTGGCTGCCGGCAAGCCGGAGCAGGGCCATATCCAGCTGAACCTGATGCATGAAGGCGGCGATATCGTCATTGAATTGAGCGATGACGGTTCCGGTGTCGATATCGCTGCCGTGCGCCGCAAGGCAATCAAGCGCGGCATGATTCAGGAGGATGCGCAGCTCTCCGATGATGAAGTCTTGCCTTTCATTCTTCAGGCCGGGTTTTCCACGACCGAAATCATCACCCAGATTTCCGGGCGTGGTGTCGGGATGGATGTGGTGCATGCCGAGGTCAAGCAACTGGGTGGCTCGATTGTCATCGACTCGGTGCCAGGGCAGGGCACCCGCTTCCGGATTCGCCTGCCTTTCTCGGTGTCGGTGAACCGTGCCCTGATGGTGCAGTGCGCCGAAGAGCAGTATGCGGTGCCGCTCAATACCGTCGACGGGATCGTGCAGGTCATGTCCAGCGATCTGGAAGCCTGTTACCTGAGCAGCCCGCCGCGCTATCACTACGGCGGGCGCAGTTATGAACTGCGCTATCTGGGCGAACTGCTTAATAGCGGCAAGCCCAGGTTTGCCGGTCAGTTGCAGTCTGTGCCGGTGTTGCTGGTGCATCTGCAAGAGCAATGGCTGGCGGTGCAGGTCGATGCGCTGGCAGGCTCCCGGGAAATCGTGGTCAAGAACCTGGGGCTGCAATTTTCAAGGGTTCAGGGGGTTTCCGGCGCGACCATCCTGGGCGATGGCCGGGTGATTTTCATTCTTGATCTGCTGGCACAGATCCGTGTCTTGCAAAGCCGCTCGCAGATGCAGCAGGCACAAGGACTGGTCGCGCCAACCTTCAGCGAAATCGAGCATACCCGGCCTCTGTTGATCATGGTGGTGGATGATTCGGTGACGGTGCGCAAAGTCACCAGCCGTTTGCTGGAGCGCCACGGCATGCATGTGCTGACCGCCAAGGACGGTATCGACGCCATGAGCCTGCTGCAGGAACACACGCCGGATGTGATGTTGCTGGATATCGAAATGCCGCGCATGGACGGCTTCGAGGTTGCCAGTCAGATTCGCCACGACGAACAGCTCAAGGACCTGCCCATCATCATGATCACTTCCCGCTCTGGCCAGAAACACCGCGACCGCGCCATGGCCATCGGCGTCAACGATTACCTGAGCAAGCCGTATCAAGAGTCGGTACTGCTGCAGAGCATTGCCCACTGGAGCCAGGTCAATGTCTGAAAGAACCTTCCAGAGCAGCCGCCTCACCACCCTGACCGGGCTGCTCCTGCCCTTGAGCGACCGCTCCCTGCTGCTGCCCAATGTCGCGGTCGCGGAACTGATCGACTACCAGGACTGCACCGCCGAACCTGGCGCACCCGAGTGGTATCTGGGGCCGATCAGCTGGCGTGACCTGAAACTGCCCCTGATCAGCTTCGAAGCCGCCTGCGGCGGCCGACCTCGCGTTGGAGGCCGTGCGCGCATCGTCGTCCTCAACGCCTTGGGTGGGCGCAATGAAGTCCGCTTCATCGCCTTGCTGACCCAGGGTATTCCTCGCTCATTCAAGGTCGACAGCCAGTTGAGCTACGTGGACGTGCCCCTCGCCGAACTGGAACTGGCCGCCGTCCAGACCGGAGACAGCGTGGCCCGTATCCCCGACCTAGTGGCGCTTGAACAGCGAGTGGTGGATGCTGGGTGGCTTGAGCCGATTTAGTAGGAGCGGATTTATCCGCGAGACGTCATTGAAGACGATAGATTCTCTTCGGATATGCGGGCCTCTCGCGAATAAATTCGCTCCTGCCTGGGTGAGCAAAAATATTCCAGACGTCGAAGCCGGCACCCAGCAAAGATACTGGCTATTGGCTTGACGCTTATCACTGCTGCCGTAGACTGACTTCATCCGACAAGGAGTCTCCGGTATGCGGTATTTGCAAGGTTTGTTTTTCGGGTTGATGGGTGTGGTGTGTGTCGCTCAGGCGCAAACGCCGGCCGAGGTTGATCCGTTGTTGGATAACGCTGCATCTGCAGGTGCCCAGCCTGCTTCTGCCACTGAGGCGCGAGGGGTGTTGCGGGCGCAGGATCAGGCGGTGCTTGCCAGTGAGCTGGCCGGGCGTATTGTTGATCTGCCGCTGCGCGAAGGTGAAACTTTCAATAAGGGCGATATGCTGGCGCGCTTCGACTGCTCGGCTTATCAGGCCCAGCTCAATGCCTCCCAGGCCGCCAGTCGCGGCGCCAGTGAAGAGCTGGCTCACAATCGGCAACTGGCTTCGCTCAATTCGGTAGGGCGTTTCGAGGTCGCACGTGCAGAAGCCCGTGTCGCCGAAACCCAGGCGCAATCCAGTGTCTTTCAGGTTCAGGTCAAACGTTGCAGCGTGATTGCGCCGTATGACGGGCAGGTCGTGGAGCGCAAGGTCCAGCGCTATGAAAGCGTTTCCCCCGGCACGCCGCTGCTGGAGATCGTCGATAACCGCACGCTGGAAATTCACCTTCTGGTCCCATCCCGCTGGATGGGCAAGCTCAAGGCCGGGCAGACGTTCAGTTTCGTGCCTGACGAAACCGGCAAGCCACTGACCGCCACTATCAAGCGCTTCGGTGCGCGAATCGATGAAGGCAGCCAGACCTTGCTGCTGGTGGCCGGTCTGCCAAAGTCCGAGGGCCTGTTGGCGGGCATGAGCGGAACCGCACGTTTCCCGGAGCTTAAGTGAACGCTTCTGTACCTGGGGTGGTGGAGCGGGTCTTTGCCCAGTTCCTCGATCTTGAACGCCTGACCCGCGCAGCCCGCACGACCGATCAACTGGCTTACAGCCTTGTGAATGACGGTCAGCCATTGTTTGGCTTTCGCCATGCCGCGCTGGTGATTGCCGGCAAGGTGCGGGCGGTGACGGGCGTCAGCGTGATTGATCCCAATGCGCCCTTTGTCGCGTTCGTCGAGCATGCGGTCGCGCAGTTGTTCAAGCTGGAGAAGGCCAAGCCGGCCAGTGTTGTGGCGATGGAGTCGCTCAGCGCTTCGGTACGCGAAGACTGGCAAAGCCTGTCGGCCATCCATGTGTTCTGGCTGCCGTTGCTGGACCACAAGGGCGAAGTGTTCGGCGGCCTTTGGCTGGCCCGCGACAAACCCTGGGCTGCGCCCGAGCAGGTTCTGCTCTCGCAACTGGGTGATACCTACAGCCATGCGTGGCTGGCGTTGGAGCCGCGCAAGCCCTGGCGTCTGCGCTGGAGTCGCAAGCGTCAGGTGCTGCTGGTGGCTCTTGCGCTGCTGAGCCTGCTGATCCCGGTTCGCCAGTCGGTTCTGGCGCCCGCTGAAGTCGTGCCATTGGCCGGTCGTGTGGTGGCTGCGCCGCTGGACGGCGTGATTGCCGAATTTCTGATCAAACCCAACCAGCCCGTGAAGACCGGCGACCTGCTGGTGCGTTTTGAAAACACCACGCTCAAGGCTCAGGCTGACGTGGCCGAGCGCACCCTGGGTGTTGCCGAGGCCGAGCTGAAAGCCAACTCGCAGCGGGCGTTTGCCGATGCCGAGTCAAACTCGAAGGTCGATTTGCTGGCCGCTCGCGTCGAGCAGAAGCGCGCAGAGCGCGATTACGCACGTGAATTGCTCAAGCGCAGCGAGGTTCGTGCCGAGCGTGACGGTATCGCGGTCTTTGCCGATGCTCAGCGCTGGACAGGCAAACCGGTCCAGACCGGCGAACGCCTGCTGGAAATCGCTGATCCGTCCCAGGCCGAGCTGCGTATCGAACTGGCAGTGGGTGATGCCATTGCGCTTGAACCGGATGCGGAAATCGCTCTGTTTCTGGACAGCGATCCCTTGCATCGTCACTCCGCCCGCCTGGAGCGTGCGGCATATGAGGCTCAGCCGACTCCAGGTGGGCAACTGGCCTATCGCCTGGATGCCAGTTTCCTTGACGCGCCGCCGCGTATCGGTCTGCGTGGCACCGCCAAGGTTTTTGGCGAGCGAGCGCCCCTGGCGTTGTATCTGTTGCGCCGGCCTCTGGCAGGTCTGCGTCAGAGCGTAGGTCTGTAAATGGCGCTGCCCAGCCTGCGGGCGGATCTGCAACTCACTTCAGTGGCCCCGGCACTCGACGGGTCGCCGCGCTGGACGCTGGCCGATCCCATACGTGGCCGTTATTTCAAGCTGGGTGCCCAGGCTATTCGCCTGTTGCGGCATTGGTCGCTGGGTGATCCTGCGCGGGTGCTCCAGGCCGCCAACCTCGAGCCCGGTCTGCCGCTGGGCGATGACGAAGTGCAAGAGCTGCTGATCTTTCTTCGCAGCCATGACCTGATCGCTTCGACCGACCCGGACCAGCGCGCCAGCTATGCCTACAAGGCGGCTGCTTCGCGTCACGGCTTGTGGCAGATGTTGTTGCATCAATACCTGTTCTTCCGCATTCCCCTGTGGCGCCCGGATGCTTTTCTCAATAGGGCCTGGCCCTGGCTGAAGCGTTTTGGCCCCTCACTTCTGCGCTATGGCCTGCCGGTCACGTTGGGGCTCGGGGTGTTTCTGGTCGCACGTGACTGGCAGCGATTCATTGGAACCTTCCCGCATCTGTTCAGCCTCGGCGGCGCGTTGGCGTTTGGTGCGGCGCTGTTTTTCGCCAAACTCTGTCATGAGTTCGGCCATGCCTTCATGGCCAAGCGTGCCGGGTGTCGTGTGCAGAGCATGGGCGTTGCATTCATGGTGCTGCTGCCGCTGTTCTACACCGACGTCAGCGATGCCTGGCGAGTGAATGACCGGCGCGCCCGTTTGCTGATCGGCGCAGGTGGTGTCCTTGCCGAAATGCTCTTGGCCTGTATCGCTTTGCTGGCCTGGTCGCTGCTGCCTGACGGGCCGGCACGCACGGCTGCGTTCATGCTGGCCAGTGCGACCTGGCTGACGACGGTGGTGGTCAATCTCAATCCGTTCATGCGCTTCGATGGTTACTTTTTGATCAGTGACCTGTGGGAAGTGGATAACCTTCAGGGCCGGGCCTTTGCTCTGTGCCGCTGGCGCTTGCGCGAAGCCCTGTTCGGTTACGGCCTGCCAGCGCCCGAACCCTGGACGCCAACCATGCAGCGGCGTCTGCTGTGGTGGGGGTATCTGTCCTGGCTGTGGCGTGCGGTGCTGTTTTTCGGGATCGCGTTGGCGGTCTATCACCTGTTTTTCAAGTTGCTGGGGATCTTCCTGATGTTGGTGGAACTGGGCTGGTTCATCTTTCTGCCGATCTTCAAGGAAGCGCGTCACTGGTGGGCGAATCGCGAGCAGGCCCATACGCCGCGTGTGTTGCTCAGTGGCGCAGGGCTTCTGGCGCTGATATTGCTGCTGGTGGTGCCTTGGCATAGCAGTGTCGAGCTGCCGGTCATGCTGGAAGCGGGGAGGGTTACGGCACTGCATGCCCCGGTCGCCGCACGGGTCAGGCAGGTGAACGTGCAGGACGGCCAGACAGTGGAGCAGGGCGCAGTGTTGGTGGAACTGGAGTCGCCGGACGTCGATTCGCGCCAGGCCATCGTGCGTCGGGAAATCGAAATCCTGCAATTGCAGATACGTCGTCAGGCCGGGCGCAGCGAGACGGTGGCGGATGTGGGCATCATCGAGCAGCGTCTGGCCAGCGCCGTGGCGGAGTATCGCGGTCTGGCAGCCCAGCGTGAGCGCTTGCTGGTGCGTGCTCCAAAGGCCGGTCAGGTTCGCGATCTCATGCCGCAACTGGCTCCGGGCCGTTGGGTTTCGACCCAGACGCCACTGGCCCGTATCGTCGAGGGCGGCACGCGCATTCGGGGTTATCTGGCTGAAGATGCCTTGTGGCGTATCGCTCCGGGCGACAAGGGCCGTTTCATCGCTGACGACCCGATGCGCCCGTCGCTGCAGGTCGAGTTGCTGGATGTGGATGCCAATGGTGTGTCCTATCTGGATCAGGAAGCCCTGGCGTCCGATCACCACGGGCCGATTGCCGTGCGTCGTGACGAGAACCAGCGTGCGGAGCCTGTGCAGGCGCAATACGGTGTGCGTCTGAAAGTGCTGGATGATATCGAAGCACCCACTCAGCCGTTGCGCGGGGTTGCGGTGTTGCAAGGCCGAAGTGAATCGCTCTTGGGGGCAACCTGGCGCAGGTTGGCGGCCCTGGGGGTTCGTGAAAGCGGTTTCTGAAAAAGTGGTTTCCAGGGAAAGAGGACGACACTGATGTTGAACAATGCAGACGGGCTTGAAGTCAGGCCTTCACGTGATACGGACAGCCCGTTCATTCAGTCGCTCTACCATTCGGCCAGGCCCGATTTGCAACTGATCGATGGCGAGCGTGATCTGGTTGAGGACGTCATTGCCCAGCAATTTCGTGTGCAGGAAGCCGGCCTGGGCGGTGAGTTTCCCAATGCGATGCATTACGTGATTGAAAAGCTTGGCACCCTGATCGGTGCGCTGGTGGTGGACTTTGGTCCCAATGAAATCCGTGTGCTGTATCTGGCGTTCATTCCGGCAGCCCGGGGCAAGGGGTACGGGCGTACGGTATTGCAAGGTGTGCAACAAGCTGCCGAGAAGATCTGTTGCCCGGTTGCGACGGTGGTCTGGGCCAATAACCCCCATGCGCGCCAGCATTATCTGGCGCTGGGGTTTCAGGTCGAAGAGCGGGATGTGGCGGCGGAGCGTCTGGTCTGGTATCCGGGCCAGGCCAAGACAGGCTGATCAGTTGAAGCTGATGCAGTAATAAGCCAGGTTTGCATCGCGTCCCATGGGCGGCACTCGGGAAACAAAGATCTCTTCCAGTCTGCCCAGTTCCGGCAGTTCGAGAGCGCACAGGCCATCGACGAAGGCGCTGGGTTCCAGTGAGTTGAGGCTGATGCTGAAGGGCAGGCGCTGATTGTCGGACAGGCGTGCCAGAGGTTTTTCATCGATGGAAGAGATGGCAATCGGCAATTGACTGCCATCGTCCAGTTGCAGCGAGCAGGTGCTGCCCAGCAGCGTACGAAAATGTTCGACAGTAATGTCTTGCAGCATGGAACGACTCCAGTAAGTGGGGAAGAGCCCTTCCCTGGGCTCGGATGCATCAGTTGCGGCTAGGGAAAAGGCCCTGCAGTGCAATGCTGAAGTTCACGACCAGGAAAGGGTTCATGCTGTCGAGAGGCTGGCTGCCTCCGACTGGCTGCATGGTGCCGCTGATGGCGGTCGAGACGCCTTTCTGCACGATAGGCGCGTCGGTTCCCAGGTCCGGTGCAAACATGTTGGCGGAAGTCGGGCCGGCTGTTGTGCCTCCGACATAGCAGTTGGTGGCCGTTGGCACGATGGATCCAGTGGTGCTCGGCTTGGCGCCCAGATTGATGGTGGTTGTCGCTGTCAGGGCGCTCATCTGGTGTACGTGAGACGGCATGTTGGCGATGGTGACCGTGACCTTTTCAACGCCCGATGCAGTGCCGATCACTCGGTTGGTCAGGTTGAGACCGGTTCCCTGGTTGACTGGCACCCTGCCTTGAAGGTTGGGCAGCATGAAGTTCTGTGATGCATTGCCTCCATAGATGACGCCCAGCAGCGCGTACAAGGCGTTGTACTGGCTAATGTTCAGCGTCTGGCCGTTACATTGCGCCCAGCCATTGGGTGCAAAGGGGAAGCCGAACGTCATGATCGAGCCCATAAAAACTTCCATAAACCCTCATCCTTCATATGTTATGGGGTGACACACGTGATCCACTCAGGCACCAGCCTTCGGTAGTGGCAATGTGAAAGCGTAGACACTGTTTGGCGAATTGCTCCGCTTTTACATCGCAATGTCGCGATTGAAACAATCGGGCTGGCAGATGACGTTTATGCAATCGTTCCTTCCTGATTTTGGGAAAAAGCTGGCAGGTATTCAGGCCGATTTCCGACCGTTCATCTGATAGTTGTCATCTATCGAGCGTGGAACGCTTTTGAGTACAACGGCTTACCCAAAAAGGTTCGAATTTTGTGACTGTGTTGGCTCAAGTTTGGGGAACTAATGTCGAAGTAATACTATTCGCGTACATTTTGTTACGTTAGGCTGACATTGGCTTCCAGACGGACAGGAACAGGTAGGCACGGGATGCACGATTTCCACTTCATATCGGGTCTGCCACGTTCGGGGTCCACCCTGCTGTCAGCCATTCTTCTGCAAAACCCCCGCTTTCATGCCGGTATGAGCAGCCCGGTTGCTTCGTTGTTTTCCAACGTTCTTGGTCAATGCAGCGCGGGCAGCGAATTCGCTTCGATGATCGATATCAACGCCCGTCGACGCCTGCTGCGCGGTATTTTCGAGTCCTATTACGCCGACAAGACCGACAAATCCATCGTTTTCGATACAAACCGGGGCTGGTCTTCGCGCCTCCCGGCCTTGATGGATCTGTTCCCCAAGTCCAAGGTCATTGCCTGCGTGCGCAATGTGGCCTGGATCATGGACAGCATCGAGCGCGTGTATCGCAACAATCCCTTCGAGAACACCAAGCTGTTTGTCGATGATACCGAGCGCAACACCGTCTACAGCCGGGTCGAGACCCTTGCGCAACGCAACCGTCTGGTGGGGTTTGCCTGGGCTTCGCTCAAGGAAGCCTATTACGGCGAAAATGCCGATTCCCTGCTGCTGATCGACTACGACCTGCTTTCCCAGGCTCCAGAGCGGGTCATGCGTCTGGTGTATGAATTCATCGGCGAGCCGTGGTTCGAGCACGACTTCAACAACCTTTCCTATGACGCGCCGCAGTTCGACGACGCCTTGGGCGTCTCCGGTCTGCACAAGGTAAAACCCAGGGTCGCCTTTGAAAGCAGGCACACGATCCTGCCGCCTGATCTGTTTGAGCAGTATTCAAAGCTGTCGTTCTGGAATGACGGTTCGGCAAGCGCTGCCAACGTCATCCGCATGAAATCCGACGCCGCGACCCATTGATCGCGGTTTTCCATATCAGTGTTACAACGTTCGATCTCTGGTGAGCAACATGTGGTGGAATAAGAAAAAGTCGCCGACTGTACAGCGGACCTCCGTGGATGCTAAATCCCCCGCTTCCCCCATGATTATGTTCCTTGAGCCGCGAATGCTGTTCGATGGCGCAGTGGCTGCCACCGTTGCCGATGCTGCGCAGTCGGACAGCCAGGCGACTGCCGAGGCTGCCAAGACTACCGATCAGGCCAGTGCCAAAGACAGCAGCAGCGATAGCCATGCGCAATCGGCTGCGACGGCTGATATCACGACCACCTCAACGACCGTAACAGGCAGCACCGTGGTCTTCGTCGACTCGCGGGTCAAGGACGCCGACAGCCTGCTCACAGGCGTTGCGCCTGGCGCGCAGGTGGTCATGCTTGACGCTACCAAAGACGGCCTGCAACAGATCGCCGACTATCTGGAGTCCCATCAGGGCGTGAGTTCGGTGCAGATCATCGCCCACGGCAACTCGGGTGATCTGTGGCTGGGCAACAGCTATCTGTCGGCCGACAACATTGCTCAACGCAGTGCCTTGCTGGCCGAGATCGGCAATGACATGGTCGCGGGCGGCGATATCCTGATTTACGCCTGTAATACCGCCGAAGGCGAGCTGGGTCTGAGCTTCGTCGATTCGCTCGCACAGCTCACTGGTCGCGACATTGCTGCATCGACCAACCGCACCGGCGTGGGCGGCGACTGGACGCTGGAAATCGCGACCGGCAGCATCGAAAGCATCGGTGCTCTGTCCCAGCAGGCGATGGACTCTTACCAGTGGGGGCTTGCGACCATCACCGTAACCTCCAGCAGCAGTACCGGCGCAGGAACCTTGCGTGCAGCGCTGGCCAGTGCCCAGAACGGCGATATCGTGACCTTCTCCAGCAGCATGACAGTCGCGCTTGACGCCCAGTTGGTGGTCAACAGAAACATCACCATCGATGGCGACCTGGATAACAACGGCGTGGCGGATGTCACGCTGGATGGCCAGAACAGGACCAGTGTGATCCGGGTGACCTCCGGTACGACGGCCACCTTTGACGGTCTGATCATTACGCGCGGCGTTGCCAGCACTTCGGGTGCCAATAGTGGTGCAACGGTTTCGGCGGCTGACGCTGTGGGCGGCGGTATCAATAACGCCGGTAACCTCACGTTGCGCAATGTCACCGTGACAGCCAACTCTGCCGCAGGCGGTGGTGGTGGCGGTGGCGTGTTGACCCCGACCGTCGGTGGTGGTGGCGGTGGCGGTGGTGGTATTGGTGGTCAGAATGGTGCTACCGGTGGCGCTGCCGGGAGCTATTTCCCTACATCTCCCTCAGCCAACACCGGCGGTAACGGTGCGGGTTTCAACACGATTTACATGGGGGGGCGTGGTGGTAATGCGAGCGGTGGTGGTGCTGGTGGTATTGGTGTCTCTGGTTATACCAATGGCGGCGCGGGCGGCACGGCGACTTCCGGTGGGCGGACTATCGGCGGTGGCGGTGGCGGTTCGGGCTTTGATGCCACTGGCGGCCGAGGCGGCTCGGCGGTAGGCGGTATCTATAACGCCTCTACTGGCACCTTGGCGATCATCGGCACCTCAACCATCAGCAGCAACATCGGTGCAGGCGGCGGCGGTGGTGGTGGCGGTACGATCGGCGGGAACGGCGGCCGGGGTATCGGTGCCATCTGGAACAGGGGCACGCTCAATATCACGGCAGGCAACAACTCGTCCCTGAGTGGCAACGTAGGTATCAGCGGGTCGGGTGGTCAGGCAACCAGCGGTGGTACAAACGGTACCTCGCCAACGGGGGTCAATAACATCTTCAACGATGGTGGAGGGTTGAATATCACCTACAGTGCTGACATTTCGGCACCCACAATCTCCAGCATCGTGATTGCCAACCCGTCTTTGGGGTCAGGTGGTTCGTCTGCCGTGACGTTCACCTTCAGTGAGCCGGTGTTCGGTCTGGATATTTCCGAGATTGTCGTTCCCAACGGCACCCTGACCAACCTCACGACCACCAACAACATCACATGGACTGCCACGCTGACGGCATCCAGCAATGTCTCGGACTCGAGCAACGCCATTACCCTGGCCGGTTCGGCCGTGCAGGACTCGGCGGGCAATATCGGGACCGGGACCGCGACGTCCAACAACTATGTGGTCAGTGACTCCGTCGCTCCGACCGCAACCGTCGTTGTGTCGGACACCACGTTGATCGCGGGCGAAACTTCGCTGGTCACCATCACCTTCAGCGAAGCGGTAACGGGTTTCAACAATGCGGATTTGTCGGTTGCCAACGGTACCCTGACCGCAGTAAGCAGCAGTGACGGTGGCGTTACCTGGACCGCAACCCTGACGCCGTTCAACAACCTGACCAGTGCTACCAACCTGATCAGTCTGAACATGTCCAGTGTGCAGGACTTGTCAGCCAACTCAGGCACTGGAACGGTTTCATCGAACAACTATGCAATCGATACGTCGCGCCCGACCGCCACTATCGTCGTTGCGGACCCTTCACTGACTATCGGTGAAACGTCGACGGTGACGATTACCTTCAGTGAAGCGGTCAGCGGTTTTAGCAACGCTGACCTGACTGTCGCCAACGGTACCCTGAGTGCAGTAAGCACCAGCAACAACATTGTCTGGACCGCCACCCTCACGCCGACCAACAACATCACTGATACCAGCAACCTGATTACCCTGGACAATACCGGTGTCACGGATGCCGCAGGTAATACCGGGCTTGCCACGACCATTTCCAATAACTACCTCGTCGATACTATTCGCCCGACCTCCAGCATTCAGGTTGCCGACGCCAACATTACCGCCGGTGAAACCTCGCTGGTGACCATCACCTTCAGCGAAGCGGTGAGCGGTTTTACCAATGCCGACCTGACCGTGCCCAACGGTACCTTGACTAACGTCAGCAGCAGCGATGGCGGTATTACCTGGACCGCGACCTTCACGCCGACCAACAACGTATCCGACACCACCAACCTGATCACCCTGGATAACACTGGCGTGACAGATATGGCCGGCAACGCCGGGGTCGGTAGCACCAACTCGGGCAATTTCACCATCAACACTGTGCGTCCGACCGGGACGATCATTATCTCCGACAGTTCTTTGTCGATCGGCGAAACCCCAACGGTGACCATCACCTTCAGCGAAGCGGTGAGCGGCTTCAGCAATGCTGACCTGATTGTGGCTAATGGCACATTGAGCCCGGTCAGTAGCAGTGATGGCGGTATCACCTGGACCGCGACCTTCACGCCAGCCGCGAACGTGACCGATCTCACCAACGTGATCACGCTGGATATGTCCGGTGTCGCGAACTCTTCTGGCAACGCGGGCCTCGGTACCCTCACCTCGAACAATTACGCCATCGATACCTTGCGCCCGACCGCGACCATTGTGGTTGCCAATAACAACCTGTCCATCGGCGAAACCTCGTTGGTCACCATTACTTTCAGTGAAGCGGTGAGCGGCTTCACCAACGCCGACCTGACCGTGAGCAACGGTTCGCTGAGTGCGGTCAGCAGCAGCGATGGCGGTATCACCTGGACCGGGATACTGACTCCGGTAGCAGGCGTCACCAATGCCAGCAACGTCATCACTCTGACCAATACCGGGGTGTTCGACATCGCTGGCAACGTGGGCGTTGGTACCACCAATTCGAGCAACTACGCGATCGACACTGTGCGCCCGACTTCGGCCATTACAATGGCCGACAGCAACCTCTCGGTCGGCGAAACCTCGTTGGTCACTATTACTTTCAGCGAAGCGGTGACCGGCTTCACCAATGGCGACCTGATCGTACCTAACGGCACCTTGAGCACCCTCACCAGCAGCGATGGCGGCATTACCTGGACCGCGACCTTCACACCGAATATCAATATCGCTGACACCACCAACCTGATCATCCTGGATAACTCAGGCGTGACAGACCTGGCCGGCAACGTCGGGAGCGGTATAACCAACTCGCCCAACTTCACCATCGATACCATGCAGCCCACGGCAACCATCGTGGTCGCGGACAGTGCGTTGAGAGTGGGCGAAACTTCACTGGTCACCATCACCTTCAGCGAAGCGGTGAACGGTTTTACCAACGCTGATCTGACGGTGAGCAATGGCACCTTGAGCCCGGTCAGCAGCAGTGATGGCGGTATCACCTGGACGGCGACCTTTACGCCGAACCAGGGGCTGAGCGATGCCACCAACCTCATCACGCTGGATAACACTGGGTTCACCAACGTATCCGGTAACTCGGGTTCCGGTACCACAATCTCGAACAACTACGCCATCGACACCGTGCGTCCGACCTCAGCCATCGTGGTTGCCGACAACGCCCTGGCCATTGGTGAAAACTCGTTGGTGACCATCACCTTCAGCGAGGCTGTGACCGGTTTCACCAACGCCGACCTGACCGTGTCCAATGGCACCTTGAGCGCGGTCAGCAGCAGCGACGGCGGTGTGACCTGGACTGCAACCCTGACGCCTACCGCCAACATCACCAGTGCCAGCAATGTCATCACTCTGGATAACACGGGTGTGACCGATCAGGCAGGCAATACGGGCACCGGCATCACGACATCGAGCAACTATGCCATCGACTCTGCGCGTCCGACCGCGAGTATCGTTGTGGCTGACAGCACGCTGATCGCTGGCGAAACTTCGCTGGTGACCATCACCTTCAGCGAAGCGGTGAGTGGTTTCACCAATGGCGACCTGAGCGTGGCCAACGGTACCTTGAGTACCGTCAGCAGTAGCGATGGCGGTATCACCTGGACAGCGACTTTCACGCCGACCAACAACATTGTCGATAGCACCAACCTGATCACCCTGGATAACACCGGCGTGACTGATCTGGCTGGCAACACCGGGACCGGCACGACCAACTCCAACAACTACGCCATCGACACTGCGCGCCCGACTGCAACCATCGTGGTAGCGGACAACGCGCTGCGAGTCGGTGAAACTTCGTTGGTGACCATTACCTTCAGCGAAGCGGTGAGCGGTTTCACCAATGCTGACCTGACCATAGCCAACGGCACCTTGAGCGCCGTCAGCAGCAGCGATGGCGGTATCACCTGGACGGCAACCCTGACGCCGACCGCCAGCGTGACCGACACCACCAACCTGATCACCCTGGATAACACGGGCGTCGCCAATGCTTCCGGCAACATCGGCAGCGGCACGACCGACTCCAACAACTACGCCATCGACACCGTGCGTCCGACCTCAACCATCGTGGTTGCCGACAACGCCCTGGCCATTGGTGAAACCTCGTTGGTGACCATCACCTTCAGCGAGGCTGTGACCGGTTTCACCAACGCCGACCTGACCGTGTCCAATGGCACCTTGAGCGCGGTCAGCAGCAGCGACGGCGGTGTGACCTGGACTGCAACCCTGACGCCTACCGCCAACATCACCAGTGCCAGCAATGTCATCACTCTGGATAACACGGGTGTGACCGATCAGGCAGGCAACGCGGGTACCGGCCTCACGACTTCGGGCAATTATGCTGTCGACTCCGAGCGTCCCACAGCGAGTATCGTTGTGGCAGACAGCTCTCTTGCAGCAGGCGAAACCTCGCTGGTGACCATCACCTTCAGCGAAGCGGTCACCGGTTTCACCAACGCCGATCTGACGGTTCCCAATGGCACCTTGAGCGCGGTGAGCAGCAGCGATGGCGGTATCACCTGGACGGCGACCTTTACACCGACTGCCAATAGCTCTGACACCAGTAACGTGATCAGCCTGAACAGCGCGGGTGTGACGGACCTGGCTGGCAACGCCGGGACAGGTATCGTCAATTCGGGCAACTTCACCATCGACACCCGGCAGCCGACCGCAACCATCGTGGTAGCAGACAGCGCACTGGTTATCGGTGAAAGCTCCCTGGTGACTATCACCTTCAGCGAAGCTGTAAGTGGTTTCACCAATGCCGACCTGACAGTTGCCAATGGCACCTTGAGCGCGGTCAGCAGCAGCGATGGCGGTATCACCTGGACGGCAACCCTGACGCCAGCCGCGAACGTGACCGACACCACCAACCTGATCACGCTGGATAACACGGGCTTTGCCAATGCTTCCGGCAACATCGGCAGCGGCGTTACCAGCTCCAACAACTACACGATTGATACGGCGCGCCCGACCGCGACCATTGTGGTAGCCAACAGCACACTGGGGATCGGTCAAACCTCGCCAGTGACCATCACTTTCAGTGAGGCGGTCACTAACTTCGATCTGTCGGACCTCAGCGTCGCCAACGGCACTCTGTCGAACCTGGTCAGCAGCGATGGCGGCATTACCTGGACCGCAATCCTGACGCCAACGGCGAATATCACGGATGCGACCAACTTCATCGTCATGGACAGCAGTAATGTCACGGACCTGTCGGGTAACGCGGGTTCTGGCGTCCAGAACTCCGCCAATTACGCCATTGACGGTCAGGTTCCAACCATTTCGAGCATTGTGGTTGCCAACCCGAACCTGACCACCGGGCAGACCACTCAGGTGACATTCACGTTCAGTGAGCGTGTCAGTAACTTCGATCTTTCGGACCTCAGCGTCGCCAACGGCACCCTGTCCAATCTGGCCAGCAATGATGGTGGCCTGACCTGGACAGCGACTCTGACCCCGACAGCCAACACGCAGGCTCCGAGCAACTTCATCACGCTCGACAGCAGTAATGTGACGGACCTGGCAGGCAATACCGGTATCGGTATCACCAACTCCAGCAGCTACGCAGTCACCACGCTTTCTCAAGGTGGCGATCCGCAGTTCCGCATTAGCGATTCGGTCCCTCTGATCAGCCAGCCAAACCTGCCATTGCAGCCGACGCTCTTTGGCCCGCCGACCGGCAATCTCGGTTCGCCGCTGAGTTTCGCGCCGTTGTTTGAAGTGCGCACCACAGGCGACGGTCTTCCGCCTCTGGGTAACATTTTCATCAGCAATGGCGCGTTGGCTCCAAGCTTCATTGCACAGGTTTTCAGCTCGAGTGAGTTGGGCGGCAGTACGGGGGCCACTGGCGGTTTCCTTGGTTTTAGCAGCGGGGAAGGTGGCGTGTTCGGCAGCAGCACATTGTCGACGCTGTTCAGTCGCGAGTCCTCCACGGACACCTCGGCGCAAAGTACTTTTGACAGCGGTAGCAGCCGTGGCCTGAGCGATTCCTCACAAGGCATTCGCGGCAGCTTTGGCGCGTTGACACTGGAGCAACAGTTGCAATTGCTCAAGGATGGCGAGCAGAAACAGCTGCATGAACTAGCATGGGCTTTGGGGAAAGCCGGTATCAGTGAAGTGCAGGCCTGAGACAAGGTATGAGTCAGGCGCCGGCAAATCCCGGCGCTTATAAAAAAGAATGGGTAGTCAGGGGCGGTCGAACGGATGAAAAGAAGTAAGAAGTTATTCAGTGTCAGCCTGCTGGCGCTGGTCGTCAGTGGTTGTGCTGTCACCAGCAAGCCAATCGACCGTAGCGTCAGTGAGCAACGCGCACAAAGCGATCTGCAACTGATGTACAAGGATCAGGAGCCACTGAACGGCCCTCTGACCCTGCATCAAGCCATGGCTCGTGCAGTCAAGTACAACCTGGAAGCGCGTCTGAAAATCATGGAAGAAGCCTTGGCCAAGCGTCAGTTGGACCTTGCCAGCTTCGACATGTTGCCACGCATGGCGCTGTCCGCAGGTTATGCCGGACGCAGCAACGTCAGCGCCTCCAGCAGCGAAAGCGTCGAGACCGGCACCCAGTCTCTGGAACCTTCGACTTCCCAGGATCGCAGCCGTCGTGTCGCCGACCTCACCATGGTCTGGAACGTCCTCGACTTCGGCGTCAGCTACATCAGTGCCAAGCAGCAGGGCGACCAGCGCCTGATCGTTCAGGAGCGTCGTCGCAAAGTTGTCAACACCATCGTTCAGGACGTGCGCTCGGCCTACTGGCGTGCAGTGGCTGCCGAACGTTTGCTCAAGCAGATCGACAGCCTGATGGTTCGCGTCGAAAAGGCTCAGGACAACAGCCAGAAAATGAGCGCGCAGCGCGTCGGCGATCCGGTTCAGGCACTGAGCTACCAGCGCTCGCTGATCCAGGCGACCCGTCAGCTTGAAGAACAGCGCAAGGCGTTGTCCCTGGCCAAGACCGAACTGGCAACCCTGATCAACCTGCCTCTGGGCAGTGAGCTGACCCTGGCGACCCCGGACGATTACTCGATCCCCGAACTCAAAGTCGACATGAGCGTGCTGGAACACGAAGCACTGGCCAGCCGTCCGGAACTGCGCGAGCAGGATTACCAGACCCGCATCAGCTCTGCCGAAACCCGCAAGGCCATGCTGCGCCTGCTGCCGGGCCTGGAGTTCTCTGCCGGCGGTCATTACGACAGCAACTCCTTCCTGGTCAATGACAAATGGGCCGACATGGGCGTCAAGGTCACCTGGAACCTGTTCAACGTGATTTCCGCACCTGCGGCCATCAACGTGGCCAAGGCCGGTGAAGAAGTCGCAGCCGCGCGTCGTCAGGCGATGTCGATTGCCGTGCTGGCCCAGCTTTACGTGGCCAACGCCAACTATCGCGAAGCCATGCGTCAGTTCAAGACCAGCCAGCAACTGTCGAACATCGACGGTGAAATCGTCGGTCAACTGCGCAACCGCTACAAGGCCGCAGGCATTGGTGAACTGGACCTGATCCAGGGCGAACTCAACACCCTGCAAGCCGACCTGCGCCGTGACCTGGCCTACGCCGACCTGCGTAATGCCTATGGCCAGATCTTCGCCAGCGCCGGGCTTGATCCACTGCCGGAGCAATTGCCTTCGACCGATGTTCAAGTGATCGCAGGTGCCCTGGCTTCCCGTGAAAACCAATGGTCGGCGGGTAATATCGCAGAGCCTGTGAAAGCGGCTGAAGTTCAGGCCAAGTAAGCGTATCCGTGCTTCCGGCCTTTTCCCGCCTGCCTGTAACAGTGGATTTGCCTCTGCTGTTACAGGCGCTCTCGCGTATTGCCGATACGGCCTGGGCCGCGCATTTCAATGCCGGTTACTACGAAGGGCAGTGGTCCGGTGTCGCGCTGATTTCCGCTGTTGATGCCCTGACCGAATTGTCCTCAGGTGCAGGCGAACCCATCTCCCGAGATCCATGGCGAACCGACGACCGTTGGGCTACTGCCCTGCGCGACCTGCCGCTGGATATTCGCAGCGCCCGCTTACTGCGTCTCGGGCCGGGTAGCCGAATCCACGAACACCGCGACTACGACCTCGGTGGTCCAAAGGCTGATCGTCGTCTGCACATCCCCTTGCTCAGCTCGCCGGACGTGGACTTCATGCTGGACCGCCAGCGTATCCCGATGAATGCGGGCGAGTGCTGGTTTCTCGATCTGGCCCGCCCCCACAGCGTCGATAACTGGGGGCAGCAAGAGCGTGTTCATCTGGTGCTCGACTGCCGCCCCAATGCCTGGCTTGAACAGAAGATCGAAGCCGGTTTATCCACAACCCCACCTGCTGGCCAAGGCCGTGCAGTTGAAGCCTTTGCACAGTTCAGGGCCTTGCTGGAGTGCGATTCCCGGTTGTGTCGCATCTTGCAGGACGAACCGGACAGCGAGGCTTTCATCACCCGTACCCTGGCGCTGGGTGCCGAGCGCGGCCTGCATTTCGGTCGTGAAGACATACGCGCCGCGATGCGTCAGGGGCGCAATCAATGGAACCGACAATGGACAGCCTGAAAGACTGGCTGCCCATCCGCATCTGGCAGGAAGCTGAAGCATGGCGGGTGGACTGGTGCTGGTTTGGTGACCGCAAGCTCGATCAACCTTTCTTTCGCGATGCCGTGGACGAAGCGCTGCGCCTGCCTTTCAACCAGGCGTTCCGTCGTGAAACATCCCTTGCCGTGCTGTGTGAATGGAAACTGCCTGCCATTGAACCCACTGCGTTCGTTTATCACGCCTCGCGTTGCGGCTCGACCCTGATCGGCCAGATGCTGGCCCAACTCGATGAAGCGATAGTGATTTCCGAACCACCGCCACTCGATGCGCTGCTACGAGGCGCGCTTGATCCCGCCGTGCGTAAGGCAGCCTTGCGTGGGCTGCTCGCCGCTTATGGCCAGACTCGTCGCGGCACCGAGCAGAAACTGGTGATCAAACTGGACGCGTGGAACATCGGCGAACTGCCGCTGCTGCGCGAGTGCTTTCCTCAAGTGCCGTGGATGTTCGTGTACCGGGAACCGCTGGAAATTGCCGTCTCCCACATCCGCCGTGCAGGCATGCACATGGTGCCCGATCTCATTGGCCGCAGCTCACTGGATGGTGAAAGTCAGGATGATTCCCGTGAAGACTATATCGCCCAGCGACTGGGCAGAACGCTCGAGCTTGGCCTGGAACACTGCCGTGCCCTCAATGGCCTGCCACTGAATTACCGTGAATTACCCGGCGTGATGGACGGCTATCTGGCAGACTTCTTCGGCCTTGATACGCCCCAACGCAACAAGGCGCTTTCAGCCGCAGGCCGACACGCCAAACAGCCCGCTCAGGCGTTTGTCGCCGACAGCCAGGACAAGCAACGCGAAGCAACCGAACGGCTCAGGGAGCGGGTTGAATACCGTACAAGAGCGTCCTACGACGCACTTGAAGTCTCAAGGAGTGAGCGCCGCTCCTGCAGGCCAGCATAAGCCAGCTAACGCTACACCTATTCGGAATTGACCAGGGATCCTTCTTCCCCGGCATGGCTGTGGATTTTCAACGGGAAATACAGGTATGGCTGCGCGCAAAAGAACACTGTGGAAAGACTTAAGATTCATCGTCGTGGCCGTCGTATGCCTGCTCGTTGCAGTACCGGGCGGTTTCTCTGTTTATCAGTGGGTCTGGAGCGATGCTGTTCTTTGCCTGGCAGAGGGAAGGATGCTCAGTGATGAAGAGCATCGGCAGCGGTTTCTGGAGAGTCTGGTCAGACTGGAAGTGGATAATAGTTATAGTTACAAAAAACACGACGGTAATGATTTTTTAAAGACAGGGCTTGTTGAAGACAATGGCAAGTATGATCTTGTCCGGATCATTCAGGCTGCAAAAAACAATGGAAAGTCTTTTGTAGAAAACTTTGAAATAAAAACCATCGCGCCGCTCAGGGAAGAGGTTGCAGTGGATTATCCTCGCCCGCCGTTTGTGTTGGTGAGCTATTTCGACCATCGGGGTGGCTCGTCGACGTTTACCTTTTCCCGGGATGTTGTGCGGGTCAAGGATTCACCTCTGCTACGTGATCAGTTGAGTGTGTACGACAGGGTAAGAGGCTTCAGAAGTCACTTCTACAAGGTGACCTCTACCTTCGTCACGATCGAATGCTGCGGGACTGACAAATACAGTCAAACCGAAGAGCGTTACCAGCATATTAAAGAGTTGGCCTGGAACAGTACCTTGGCGTCTATTTCCAGAGGGTTTGCCACTCACACTTCCCTGGCTGTTTCATCGGGGTGCGGAGCTGTGCTGACGGAAGAAAGCGACAGTGGAACAGGAACACGCCACATAAAAAGAATCAACTCAGGGGATAAATGATGAGCATGCCGACCAGTCAACAAATTGTATCGAGATACCTTTTCAATCAGGATACGCCGCCTGGCAATCTCAAGGACGAAAAGCTGATTCGTCCCAAAGATGCCGAAGGCGATCCCGTCTACGTCGATATGAACGAGTACATGACCACCGGAGCGGGACGTTTCGTGGGCATCGAAGAGTTCAGGATTGTTCGCAGGTTCCTCGCCAGTGACGATTATGGCGATAAAAAACTGCCGCCGGGTGTCTATACCACTGCTGAACTTCTGGACTTGTATGGCATTGCGCAGGGTGAACGCATCCTGGCGGTCAGTGGCTATACCCGTGGAGTCGATGAAAGCGATTATGCAGAACGTGCTTATGTATTCGGTACCGGGGGTTATCAAATCAATGCCGATGCCGTGTTTTATGTCGGCGAGGACGGTTCACGTTCCATTTCCAATATTTATGTCGAGCCTGCAAACGACAACTTCGATTATGTAGGCGGCGGGCCGCTTGCCCAAGTGACCAACTACTTGACCCGAGAGGATATCGACCCTTCCGGTATTGGCCGGACAGTACCGATAGAGTTCACCGGCACCGTCGTCAACAGACTGAATCTGACCAGTGCCGACTGGGCTTCGCTGGAGGCCGCCAGTCGTGAGAAAGAACGGATTGTCCTCGAAAATAAATTGTTGCTGGGTACCGGTGCTCCCTGGTTTGTCGCCCAGTTCACCGCTCTTCTTGGGCGGCTGGTGGCTGACGATATCATTACCTATGAAGACAGTGACGGGCGCTATGTCGTCTATGACGGTCGGGACACCAACAACAATGGTGTCATTGATCCTTATGCGCTGAAGAACGTCACCGAGTTGATTATCAACAAAGGTGCTGCGGTCATTGCCGGGAACGGCAACGACACCCTTTATGGTACGAATTACTCCAACGATGAACTTTATGGTGGCGACGGCAACGATCAACTCGATGCTCGCAAGGGTGCCGATCGTATGGTCGGCGGATCGGGAAACGATACCTATGTCGTCGATGACGAAGGTGACACGGTTGTCGAGAAGGCGGGTGAGGGCACTGATACCGTCAAGTCCAGTATCGCGTTCAAGCTGGCCGATGAGTTTGAAAATCTGGAGCTGACCGGGACTGCCAGCGTCGATGGAACAGGCAATGACCTCGACAACCGGATCCTGGGAAACTCGGGAAGTAACGTTCTGCGAGGCGAAGGCGGTAACGATTACATTTCCGGTAATGCAGGCGACGATACGATTGATGGCGGCGCCGGGAACGACACACTCATTGGCGGATATGGCAGCGACCTGCTGGAAGGCGGAGAAGGCAACGATATCCTGCAAGGCAGTGAAAGCGGCGACAGAGGCAGTTCCGACTCCGATACGCTGAACGGCGGCACGGGTTTTGATATCTACAAGGCGCAGTCTCACGATGTGATCTTCGACTCGGACGGCAAGGGCTCAGTCTATCTGGAGAATCGGCGACTCACCGGCGGCAAACGCAAAGAGGACGATCCTGAAGACACCTATTACGGTGGCGGCAATACCTATGTGCTCAAGAACGGCACCCTGACCATCAATGGCAGCCTGATCGTCAATGCATTCCAGAACTATGACCTCGGCATTGCTCTGGAACTGGAGGACGAAGAGGAGGAAGAGGAAGAAGCTCCCGAGACTGACGATGCCGAAAGTCGTACTTCCCCCATTGTTCTCGACCTTGACGGCGACGGCATTGAAACGCTCGCGGTCGGTGCCAGCTATTTCGATCTCGATAGCGACGGCCTGAGCGAGATGGCTGGCTGGGTCAGCCCCGACGACGGTCTGCTGGTGCATGATCGCAATGGCGACGGCCGTATCAGCAACGGTAGTGAGTTGTTCGGCAACCACAGCCTGCTGAACAATGGCCAGACGGCCCAGAATGGTTATCAGGCGCTGGCCGAGTACGACAGCAATGGCGACGGCATGGTCAATGCCCAGGACGCCTCCTATGCCACGCTGCAGGTCTGGCGCGATCTCAACGGCAACGGCACCAGTGATGCCGGAGAGCTACAAAGCCTGACCGATGCTGGCGTGGTGTCGATCAGTACAGGCTACACCGACTCAAGCCATGTCGATGCCCACGGACATGAGCATCGTCAGGTCAGCACCATTGTGTTGGCCAACGGTATGGCGTCGACCGCGGCGGATGTCTGGTTCAAGGTTGACGCCTCCAAACGCGTCAACAGCGGGGACATCGCGCTCACTGACGATGTCTATTTCCTGGCCAACGCCAAGGGGTTTGGCAAGGTGCAAGATTTGCATCAGGCCATGGTGCTCGACCCTGAACTGAAGACGCTGCTCGCTCAGTACGTATCCGCTACCGACGCGGACAGTCGCGACCAGTTACTGGATAACCTGATCTATCGTTGGGCGGGGACAGAAGATGTCGACCCTTACAGCCGCGACCCCCAGAAAATCTATTCGCATGTGATGGATGCGCGTCAGCTTGTCACTCTGGAGAAGTTGGTGGGTCATGCCTACATGGGACTATGGTGCTGGGGAGAGCGCGATCCTAATCCGCATGGCCAGGCCGCCCCCATCCTTGTGGCCGAGTATCTTGAGTTCAAGCGTTTCACGGCGGCGCAGATTCTGGCACAGACCGAGTATGCCAGTGAGCTGGACATTATCCGCACGGCCTTCGGCTCTGACGCCCACAGTATTTCTGTCGACTGGAATACGTTAAAGGACAAGCTGAATGTGTTGCTTGCCAACGGGCAGGATGATCGCATCCGTGGCGTCATTAAAGTTCTTACTGATCTTGGGACCTATTCCCCTGCTTACCGGACCCAGCGCGATGCTGCTTTTGAAACCATTGCGGCATTCAACCCCGATTTGGCAGCCTTCTTTGATTTTTCCAGCTTCATAGGCACAGCCGGTAACAATACGCTCTACGGCATGAGCTATGGCACTCTCTTCTACGGCCTTGGAGGAGATGATCGGCTTTATGGCAATGGGGGCGATGACAGCTATCACTTCGCCCGTGGGCATGGCAACGACGTCATTCTGGATCGGGGAGGCCTGGATCAGATCGTCTTTGCCGACGGTATTGCCCAGAGCGATCTGGTGTTCTCGCGCAATGTCACGACGGTCTGGATTCATGTCAGGAATGCCGATGGCAGTGATGCAGGTTCATTGCAGATCGATAACTTCTTCAATTTTGATGGTTCGCTGGATTTCGGTGCCATCGAGTTTATCCGCCTGGCTGACGGAACCAGTCTGAATCAGCAACAGATACTGGCGCTGTTGACCGCCAACGCCCTCACTCAAGGGGATGATCTGGTGTTCGGCACGGCTGCCAGCGACACCATCGACGCGCTGGCCGGCAATGACAACATCCATGGTCTGGGTGGTAACGATCAACTGTCCGGTGGGGCTGGCAGTGATGTGCTGATGGGGGACGACGGCGATGATGTGCTGACCGGCGGCATTGGCGACGATACCTTGATCGGAGGCCGCGGCAGTGACACTTACATATTCGAGGCAGGCTATGGCCATGATGTCATCGACAACGTTGCCGATGCGACCGAGGTCAAGCGTGACCGACTGATGTTTGGAGCCAGTATCGCGCCTGCATCGGTTATCGCCAGGCGGGCAGGTGATGACCTCCTGCTGTCCACCTCAGCCAATGACAGCATTCGTCTGAACGGCTATTTCGTCGCCGAAGCGGGCAATGGCACGGCAGTCGATGAAATCGTCTTCCAGGACGGTACGCTCTGGGGCATTGCCGACATCAAGCGCAAGGTACTGGAGGCCAGCGCCGGTAACGATGAACTGGTGGGCTACGCCACGAATGATGTACTGAATGGTCTGGGCGGTGACGACTTTATCGCCGGGTACGGCGGCAACGACACCCTGTTCGGTGGTGACGGGCAGGACTATCTCGATGGCGGTGTCGGGAACGACAGTCTGTCCGGCGAGGCTGGCAACGACAACCTGTACGGCGGTGAAGGTAACGACCTGCTGGATGGTGGCGACGGCAACGACTGGATAAATGGGGACGTCGGTGACGACACCCTGATCGGCGGGGCTGGAGACGACATTCTCGATGGCGGGGCTGGCCGCGACACGCTTCAGGGCGGAGCCGGCAACGATAATCTGTACGGAGGTGCCGGAGACGACTTCCTGGCGGGCGGTGAGGGCAACGACCGTCTCGACGGCGGCAGCGGCACCAACAGCTACCTGTTTGCCCGCGGTGGTGGTCAGGACATCATCATGGATGCCTACGAAAATGTGGTCACCATTTACCTGTCCGACTTGCCTCTGGAAACCCTGGTGTTCCGTCGCAAAGGCACGAGTCTGGATGTCTCCTTCCCGGACAGCCCACAGGATTTGCTGTCTCTCGCTGACTTCTTCAGCAACGAAATACCGTCCGGCGGTATTCACCTGCACTATGGCGATGGGTTGGTGGCCGTCATCAGCCCGACACAACTGCATCAACTGACGCTGGAGGGCACGGAAGTCGCCGACCTGATCTATGCCTACTCCGGCGACGATCAGATCGAAGCGCGCGGCGGCAACGATGAGGTGTATGCCTTTGCCGGCAACGACCGCGTCGATGGCGGTGAGGGGAACGATTACCTCGATGGCGGTGATGGCGACGACACGTTGCTGGGTGGCAGCGGCAACGACATTCTGCTGGGTGGCCTGGGTGACGACGTGCTCACAGGTGGCAGCGGTAATGACAACCTGGACGGTGGCGACGGCAATGACCAGTATTTATTCGCCGCTGGCTGGGGCGACGACACCATTTTCAACAGCGTCGGCGGCGATAGCGTGCATTTCAGCGGTGTAGCCCCGACCGATCTGCTGCTACGCCGCGAAGGCATGGACCTTCTGGTCGTCAACCCGCTCACTGGCGACCGGCTTCGCATCCAGGGTCAGTTCTCTTATCAGGCCGGCCAGCCTGGAGCGACCGCGGTCGCACAGTTCGTCTTCGACAACGCTACGACCTGGGATGTCGAGGCCATCCGCCTCAAGGCAATCGAAGGCAGCGAAAAAGACGATGCCATTCTAGGCCATGCTGACGATGACGTGATCGCGGCGGGCGCAGGCAACGATTACGTCGACGCCGGAGACGGCAATGACGTGGTGAACGGCGGCGACGGCAATGACACGCTCTATGGCAGTTCAGGCAACGACACCCTGAATGGTGACAATGGCGACGATCTGCTGATCGGCGGTAGCGGCCTGGACACTCTGTCGGGCGGTGCTGGCAACGATACCCTTCAGGGGTACGGTCTGCTCGATGGCGGCAGCGGGGACGACCTGCTTGAAGGCAGTGGCGAATTGCTGGGTGGCGATGGCCAGGACATCCTCCGTGGTCAGGGCAGCGACACCTTGTCCGGTGGTGCGGGCAATGACGTTCTTGAGGCCTACAGCAATCCGTGGATTCGCAACGCGAACATTCTTTCCGGCGGCACCGGGGACGACAGTCTTTATGGCGCCTTCGGCGACGATACCTACCTCTTCAATCTCGGCGATGGCCGCGACTTGCTGGTCGAGCGGCGTGCCGGGCAGGCCTACAGCAACATCGCTCCGTCCTTTGACACCTTGCGTTTCGGTGAAGGCATCAGCGTCCAGAACCTGAGTTTCACCCGGACCGGCAACGACCTGCTCATCAGCCACAGCAACGGCACTGACGCCATTACCGTACAGAACTGGTATCAGGAGCCGAGCGAACACTTCAAGCTGGAACGCCTGGAGTTCGCCGATGGCTCCGTGCTCAGCGGCAACGATGTCGAGGCACGTGCCATTACCGTGGGAACCATCGGTAACGACACGCTGATGGGTTACCGCAATCAGGATGACCGCATCTATGGCGGTGCCGGCGATGACCAGATCTGGGGCCAGGCGGGCAATGACCTGCTGGTGGGCGGCGACGGTGCGGACTACCTCGACGGCAGTATCGGCAGCGACCGTCTGGAAGGCGGCACCGGCAACGATTCGCTGATCGGTGGGCAGGGCGCGGATGTCATGCTCGGCGGTGCGGGCGACGACTATTACGCGGTCGATAACGCCAACGATCAGGTGATCGAACTGGCGAATGAAGGGGATGATTTCATTCGCACCACGGTCAGCTATACGCTCGGTGCCAATATCGAACGCATGGCCTCCGATGGGGCGGCCAATCTGGTCCTGACCGGTAACGAACTGGCCAACGGGTTGTGGGGCAATGCCGGGGATAACGTTCTGGCGGGCTTGCTGGGCAATGACTTCCTTTCTGGCGGTGCCGGTAACGATGTCTATGTGTTCAACCTGGGTGACGGACAAGACACCCTCGACAATATCGATGCCATCACGGCGGTCGATACGCTGCGTTTCGGTGCGGGCATCAGCGATAACGACGTGCTGGCCTTCCAGCAGGGCGAGCATCTGTTCATGAGGATCAAGGGCAGCAGCGACCAGATCGCCCTGTCGGGTTACTACGCGGCCAATACGGTCAGTAACGGTGTGACCTATGACCGGAAGATCGAGCGGGTGGAGTTTGCCAACGGTGTGGTCTGGGATCAGGCCCGATTGCAGGAGGTCGTGAGCCGCGCTGCCAACAACAAGTCGCCGGTGGTCAACGCCAACGTGCCGACCTTGACGGCGAGCCAGGGCACCGCCTTCAGCTACACCATCGCGGAAAACACCATCACCGATCCCGATGTCTGGGACTCGATCACCTACAGTGTGAAAATGCGCGACGGCTCCGACGTGCCTGCCTGGCTGAAATTCGATGCCAGGACCCGGACACTGTCCGGCACGCCTTCGGCCTCTGATGTGGGAAGCCTGCAGTTCATCCTGTGGGGCACGGACAACTACGGTTATGCCGCCGGTACCTACGCAACCCTGACCGTGTCGCAACCCAACCGGGCCCCCACGGTGGTCAGCGCCCTTGCGGACCAGAGCGTGGCCGAAGGCACTGCCTTGGCCTATACCGTGCCTGCCGGAGCCTTCAGCGATCCGGACAGCGGCGACAGCCTGACCTACAGCGCCACGCTGGCAGATGGCAGCGCCTTGCCTTCCTGGCTGACCTTCAATGCCTCCACCCGCCAGTTCACCGGGACGGCACCGGGCACGGCTGTCGGCACCACCAGCGTCAGAGTGATGGCCAGAGACCGGAGCGGCCTGACCGCGTCCGACGTTCTGGACATCGTCGTTACGGTGCAGAACCTGACGCTGACCGGTACTTCAGGAGCGGACACCCTGACCGGGCGCTCGGGCAACGACACCCTCAACGGTGGCGCCGGCAACGACACCCTGATCGGCAATGCGGGCAATGACCGGCTCAACGGCGGTGCCGGCAACGACACGATGCGCGGCGGCACGGGCGACGATACCTATGTGGTGGATTCAACCTCCGATGTGCTGACCGAAAATGCGGGAGAGGGCACCGACACGGTCGAGTCCAGCCTGACCTGGACCTTGGGCGCCAATCTCGAAAACCTGACCCTGACCGGTACCTCGGCGCTCAACGGTACGGGCAACGCGCTGGACAACATCCTCATCGGCAACAGTGCCGTCAACACCCTGACCGGTGGCGCGGGCAACGACCGCCTCGATGGTCTGGGTGGTGCCGACAGGCTCATCGGCGGTGCCGGAAACGATACCTACGTGGTCGACAATACCAGCGATGTCATTACCGAGAACGCCAACGAAGGAACCGACACGGTCGAAGCCAGCGTGACCTGGACGCTGGGCAACAACCTGGAGAACCTGACGCTGACCGGCAGTTCGGCCCTCAACGGCACGGGCAACGCCCTGGCCAACGTGCTGACCGGTAACGCGGCGGCAAACAGCCTCAGCGGTGGTGCCGGCAACGACACGCTGGACGGACGCGGCGGCGCCGACACCCTGACCGGTGGGGCGGGCAACGATACCTATATCCTGGGGCGTGGCTATGGCGTCGATACGCTGGTCGAGAACGATTCGACCAGCGGCAACACCGACGTTGCCAGATTCATGGACGGTATCGCGACCGATCAGCTCTGGTTCCGCAAGGTGTCCAACAACCTGGAAGTCAGCATCATCGGAACCTCCGATGCGCTGGTCATCAGGGATTGGTACTCGGGGGCGGCGACTCATGTGGAGCAGTTCAAGACCAGTAATGGCAAGACACTGCTCGACAGTAAGGTGCAGGGCCTGGTGGACGCCATGGCTGCATTCTCGCCGCCTGCGGCTGGCCAATTGACGTTGCCGGATAATTACAAGGAGCAGTTGTCCTCGGTGATTGCAGCCAACTGGCAGTAAGCACATCGACCTCAAAGCCGACCCGCCTGATGGCGGGTCGGTTCGATGTGTGAGAAGTACATGGAAGGTGCAATGCCTTTCAAAAGCCATGGGCCGAATGAAGTCGCCAGCAACTGCCTCCCACAAAGTGATTGATGACCTTAATGGATCGGCATTACCACGTAGCGAATTCATTCGCGAAACTCAGGTTATTGACTCTTCGAGACGTTGAACTTGATCGGAACAGTCAAGGTTCCTCCCCAGTTATAATCGGAACCCGCCCTTATACCCAGCCTGAGTACACCTTCGTAATGGTCGTCGGGCAGCGTAAGTAAATTGTCTAAAGGCACATAGCTCAGTTTCCAATAGACGTTATGGTCATTGCCAGGACAGGCTCTTAACGCATGCATAGGATATTCTTCTGGGCATTCTCCGTGCCTGAGGGTACCGCGCAAGATAAGGGGGTAAGGCTGTCGCCGTGTGCCCACAACCCACGTTGTCAGTTTCGTATAGTCACCCTCAACCGGTTGCAGCGATGTGGGGCCTTCCTCTTTGCCATAAGCAACAAGACCAACGAAGCTTTTCAGATCGGGTACGGATATCGTTCCTTGAATCATTGTTTTTGCAGGGATTGCCCATTCTAATGAGTGCTGCACGGACGGTTTGATAGGCGCTGGAAGGTTGAAATCTGCGATGGCTTGTCGTGCCGCTGGGCTGTAAGTCAGTCCCCATTTATCAAAGAAGTCACGCAAATCCTTGCCCACTATCCTGCTGCTATTAATCACAAACCAGTCGATCTTTTTCTGCTCTGTCGAGAAGTCATCGGCATTGTCGCCACGTGCATAAGCCATCCGGAAATCCTTGGCGAACTGTGCATGCCAGTCCGGGAAGGAGATATAAAGTTGCGCGAGCATCAGTAACGTTTTATCAGCAGGGTTATCGGGGACTTCAGGTAAACCGTCCATGGCCAGAAATCGTCCCACCGCTTCTGGGTCCGAGGTTATATAGGCGCCGAAACGTGAGTGACACCGATCAAAATTGGCTACTTTATTGCCTGTTAACATTCGGCAAGCTTCCAGCGAGAACAAGTTGTTGCTGATTTCTGTAAGGTGGTTCCATTTCCAGGCCAGTTGGTTCTGATGACCATATTCATGCCAGTCGCCCCACTGACTGGTTACCCGGTTTCCACCAAAATTTATTCCGACCAGTCCGTTGTAATAATGAGACATACAGCATAGGTTGAAGCTTGCCTGATACATTGATAAGGCTACAGCATCGAGTGGCGTATCGGTCTGCCATGTAAAACCATTGAATTGATCATAGCGGGTTGTAATGATCAGGTGCTCCTTCATCATGGCATCTATATCTTTATCGGCATGCTGCAAGGCTACGGATGCTGGGAAGTTCATCACGGTTCTGCCGTTGAACAGGTAGACCTGGCCTGAGGGGTCAGGTTTTTTTGCGATCGCAGGCCAGTCGCTCGGTGGTGTTACTCCGAAGAGATAGAGCGATGTGTTTGCATGGGGCTGGGAGGTGCTGATGTTGACAAATTGGCCCCAACTGCTCCAATTGTTCATGTTCTTGCCGACGTCCACACAGGCAAGCATCAGCATGCCGGGAATGGTTGCTTTGTAAACCTGAGTCGAGTTTTTTCTCAAGGTCATGCTGTTCGTGGCCGAGGATCCGTATGGCTTGTCGAAGTTAGCGAATGTGTGAGCGGAACAGTGTGTAAGCAGGCTGGGATAGTCTTTGACGTCCAGAATTATCTCATCGCCGACCGCCAGATAAACACGAGTGGGTATATAGATATTTCTATGCTGCCATCCTCCCACGCGCCTCATTTCATTCTCTTGTTCTTCGAGAACGGGAATGTTGTACGTGTCTTCTCCGCCTTCATATATTGCCTGTGCCCGTAATTGCCACAGCAAGACTTCGCTCAGTAGACCTTGTGTAGAGGGTTGAGAAGTGTCGATCTTTCTATCGAGGTATTCCGAAGGCACTAATACTTCTTTGTCATCGTAGATAGCGTCGTTTTCGGCATGGGCTGCGATGCCCGTGACGAATGTCAACAGGATGATAATGGATTGAAGGTATAAGCGCGTGGCTTTATATAGTATGGTTCGATCATAAGGCATGCTCATTGTCTGGCTCCTTTTTATAGTGCTCCCTTTATTGGATGTAGTTTAGTTTGTCCATCATTGAATGGGCGCGTGCAGGTATATCGTTTGGTAATACTATGGGCCTGCAGGAGCGAATTCATTCGCGAAAAGCAGCCCAAATCCTCATTCATTACTCCAACCGTAACGATCCCGCTCCCAGCTTGATTGATGCTCCACACCCTTCGCTCCTAAGGTGACCCACGACAGCGAATTCGTGGAGTGATCATGACAACAACAACGAACCCCGACGCGCGCTGGTCGCGTCGTCGCAGTGAGAAACAGCGGCGGCTCGAGCAGGTGCGAACCCTCGCCGATGGTGTGGTTCTGCCGACCGACAAGATTGTCGCGGCGCTGGAGGCCTTGCTGGTTTCCGGGGACCGTGTGGTGCTGGAAGGCAATAACCAGAAGCAGGCGGACTTTCTGTCCCGTGCGCTGGCCAAGGTCGATCCCGGCAAGGTGCACGACCTGCACATGATCATGCCCAGCGTGGGTCGGGCCGAGCATCTGGACCTTTTCGAGCAGGGCATCGCCCGCAAGCTGGACTTCTCCTTTGCCGGTACGCAAAGCCTGCGCATCAGCCAGTTGCTGGAAGACGGGCTGCTGGAAATTGGCGCCATCCACACGTACATCGAACTGTATTCCCGACTGGTGGTGGACCTGATCCCCAACGTCGTACTGGCTGCCGGTTTCATGGCCGACCGGGCAGGCAATATCTACACCGGTCCGAGCACCGAAGACACCCCGGCACTGATCGAACCTGCTGCTTTCAGCGATGGCATTGTCATCGTTCAGGTCAACCAGTTGGTGGACGATGTCAGCGAGTTGCCCCGTGTCGATATCCCGGCTTCCTGGGTCGATTTCGTGGTGGTGGCCGACAAGCCGTTCTACATCGAACCGCTGTTCACCCGCGACCCGCGCCATATCAAGCCTGTGCATGTGCTGATGGCGATGATGGCTATTCGCGGCATCTACGAGAAACACAATGTTCAGTCGCTGAACCACGGCATCGGTTTCAACACGGCAGCCATCGAGCTGATCCTGCCGACCTATGGCGAGTCGCTGGGCCTCAAGGGCAAGATTTGCCGCAACTGGACACTCAACCCGCATCCGACGCTGATCCCCGCCATTGAAAGCGGTTGGGTCGAAAGTGTGCATTGCTTCGGCACCGAGCTGGGAATGGAAAACTACATCGCGGCCCGGCCCGATGTGTTCTTTACCGGACGCGACGGTTCGCTGCGCTCCAACCGCCAGTTGTGCCAGCTGGCCGGGCAGTACGCGGTGGATCTGTTTATCGGCGCGACCTTGCAGGTCGATGGCGATGGCCATTCCTCGACCGTGACTCGCGGCAGGCTGGCAGGCTTCGGTGGCGCGCCCAACATGGGCCATGATCCTCGTGGTCGCCGTCATGCCACCCCTGCCTGGCTCGATATGCGCCAGCAGAGTGGCGATGCGCCCGAGGCTTATCTGGAGCGCGGCAAGAAGCTGGTGGTGCAGATGGTTGAGACCTTCCAGGAAGGCGGCAAACCCACCTTCGTCGAAACCCTCGATGCGGTGGACGTGGCGAAGAAAAGCGGCATGCCGCTGGCGCCGATCATGATTTATGGCGACGACGTTACCCACTTGCTGACCGAAGAGGGCATCGCCTATCTGTACAAGGCCCGCAGCCTGGAAGAGCGTCAGGCGATGATTGCCGCCGTGGCAGGCGTGACCGTGATCGGCATGCGCCACAATCCCAAGGACACCGCCCGCATGCGTCGCGAAGGCCTGATCGCTCTGCCGGAGGATCTGGGGATTCGTCGCACCGACGCCAGCCGCGAACTGCTTGCCGCCAAGAGCATTGCGGAACTGGTTCAGTGGTCGGGCGGCCTGTACAACCCGCCTGCGAAATTCAGGAGTTGGTGATGCGCGCACTCAAACTGGATTCGCCGCCTGTCACCCTCAGCGAGCACCTGGCCGATCTGGCTATGGAAGCACTGATCGACGAAGCGGACCTGTCACCCAAACCGGCGCTGGTCGACCGGCGTGGCAGCGGCGCTCATACCGACTTGCACCTTGGCCTGATGCACGCCTCGGCCCTGTCGTTATGGCCGACCTTCAAGCAAATGGCCGATGCCGCGCTGGCGCTTGGTGAAGTTGGCCAGCCATTACGTGAAATCCTGGGCCGTCTTGGTCGTGAAGGTGAAGCAGAGATGCTGCGCACCACCGGCGGCGTGAATACCCATCGCGGTGCGATCTGGGCCTTGGGCCTGTTGGTGACGGCTGCCGCGCTGGAGCCGGATAACTGCACGCCTGCGGCGCTGTGCCTGCGGGCGGCGCAACTGGCGCAGATCGAAGACCGGCATGTCATCGCTCAGCCCAGCCATGGCCGCGAAGTCGCACGCCGCTATGGCGTCATGGGCGCAAGGGAACAGGCGCAACAGGGCTTTCCGGCAGTCATCCGTTTCGGTCTGCCGCAACTGCAACACAGCCGGGCCAGTGGCAGCGGTGAGCAGAATGCACGGCTGGATGCGCTGCTGGCGATCATGACCACGCTGGCGGACACCTGCGTGTTGCACCGTTCCGGCATGACCGGGCTGGAAGCCATGCAGCGGGGCGCGCAACGGGTGCTGGATGCCGGAGGCAGCGCCAGCCTGGCGGGTCGCCGTCATCTGCAAGCCCTGGATCAGCAACTGTTGAGCCTGAATGCCTCTCCTGGCGGCGCTGCCGACCTGCTCGCCGCCTGCCTGTTTATCGATAGCCTTGAGCCTGCGCTCGGCCATTTATCGAGGAGTCTTTGATCATGGAAACCCTGTCTTTTGAATTTCCTGCCGGACAGCCGCCCACAGGCCGTGCGTTGGTGGGCTGTGTCGGTTCGGGCGACCTTGAAGTACTGCTGGAGCCGGGCTTGCCGGGCAAGCTGTCGATTCAGGTGGTGACCTCGGTCAACGGTGCCTCGGCACGCTGGCAGCATCTGTTCGAGCGCATGTTCGAGGGCCAGACGCCGCCCGCGCTGAGTATCGATATTCATGATTTCGGGGCGACGCCGGGCGTGGTGCGTCTGCGTCTGGAACAGGGTTTCGAGGAGATCGGCCATGACTGATACCGCCCGTTTGCTGAGCCAGCACAGCTTTATCGAACTCGGTGCCCGTCAGCGTGCCCGAGCCTTGCTGGATGAGGGCAGCTTTCGCGAGCTGATTGATCCGTTTGCCCGTGTCATGTCGCCCTGGCTGGCACGTCAGGGTGTCGTGCCCCAGGCCGATGATGGGGTTGTGGTCGCCAAAGGCACGGTCGATGGACGCCCGGTGGTCATCGCGGCTATCGAAGGCAGTTTCCAGGGCGGCAGCATGGGTGAAGTGGGCGGCGCGAAAATGGCCGGCGCGCTGGAGCTGGCTGCCGAGGACAACCGCAAGGGCATTCCCACCGCTGCGATTCTGCTGCTGGAAACCGGTGGCGTGCGTTTGCAGGAAGCCAATCTGGGTCTGGCCGCAATTGCCGAGATTCATGCCGCGATTGTCGACCTGCGTCAGTACCAGCCGGTGATCGGTGTCGTGGCGGGCAGTGTCGGGTGTTTCGGCGGCATGTCCATCGCCGCTGGCCTGTGCAGTTATCTGCTGGTCACTCAGGAAGCTCGCTTGGGTCTGAATGGTCCGCAGGTGATCGAGCAGGAAGCGGGTATCGAAGAATACGACTCACGTGACCGGCCTTTTATCTGGAGCCTGACCGGCGGCGAACAACGTTTCGCCAGCGAACTGGTGGACGGCTTTGCTGCTGACGATGTGGCGGATATCCGGCACATCGTCAGTGGCTGGCTCGGTGACGGCGTGCCTGCCCAGCACCGCAGCAGCCAGTACGACCTGTTCCTGCAGCGTCTCTCGCGCCTGGACACCACGGCGCAGATCGACCCGCAGGCCGTGCGCAACCTCTATCAAGGAGCCAAGTCATGAGTGATTCCCCACGCGGTTTGAACTGGTTCAACGCCTTGAGTGCAGAGGCCCGGGAAGTGGTGGGCCTGCCGGCTTCGGTCAAGGCGGCGGACGGCATGCTTGGCGAACAGGCGGTACGTTTTCTGGCGGTGGTCGCGGATGCGGATAACCGTTTTCCTCGTGCTCGTCAGGGGGAAGTCGGGCTGCTGGAAGGCTGGGGGCTGGCCAAGGCCGTGGACGATGCAATCGAGCTGGACCGCGATGCCGAACACAAGCGTGCGCTGATTGCGATTATCGATGTGCCAAGCCAGGCCTATGGCCGTCGCGAAGAAGCCTTGGGGATTCATCAGGCACTGGCGGGCGCTGTGGACAGTTACGCTCGTGCGCGGCTGGCCGGGCATCCGGTGATTGGCCTGCTGGTGGGCAAAGCCATGTCCGGCGCCTTTCTGGCCCATGGTTATCAGGCCAACCGGCTGATTGCCCTGCGCGATCCGGGAGTGATGGTGCATGCCATGGGCAAGGCGTCCGCCGCCCGCGTGACGCTGCGCAGCGTCGAGGAACTGGAAAAACTCGCCGCCAGCATCCCGCCCATGGCTTATGACATCGACAATTACGCGAGCCTGGGTTTGCTGTGGGAAACCTTGTCGGTCAGCCAGATCGAGCAACCGGCGGCCGCTGATGTCGCTCAGGTTCAGCATGTGCTGGGCAGCGCCATCAAGGATGTTCAGGCCACAGGTGCTGACTTGAGCAGTCGACTGGGTGCCAGCAATCGCGCAGCTTCGTCGAACGTGCGCCAACTGCTGCGGGCTCAGTGGTAATGAATACCCCGCTGGCGGTGCTGCCCCATGATTTGTTGTGGGGCATGAGCCTGTCCGGCTTGCCTGGGGATGCGCCTGACTGGGTGTTTGAAGTGATCAGCCAGGGCCAGCCAGTGGTGGTGCGCCGTGGTGCTGCTGCGGCAGGGCAGGTGGCGGTGGGTATCCGCGGGCCGCGTCGCGAGCAGCGCTATGCCACGACCATGGCGTGCTCGGCCATCGAGCGTCATGTACGTCCTGAACAACTGACTCATCTGGCTGACAGAAATCCCCGGCACTGGCCTGCGCTGGATGCATTGAGTCAGGTCCGTCCGGTAATGGACGTATTGAACTTGAGCTGGGGCGTCAGTGGCAGCGCAGGCTTCGAGCTGGCCAGTGGTTTTGCCGCGCTGCATCAGGGTAGCGATCTGGATCTGATTTTGCGCACACCGGAGCCTGTGAGTCGCGGTTGGGCTGCCGAGCTGGTGGAGGCGCTGGAAACAGCCATCTGCCGGGTCGATGTTCAGTTGCAACTGGCCGAAGGGGCGGTGGCTTTGAAGGAGTGGGCCGGGTCTTCCCGTGAGGTTCTGCTCAAAAGTTCGACAGATACCCGACTGGTCAGCGATCCATGGCAGCAGCCTGGGGTGAGCGCATGAGCAGCTTCTGGGTGTTTCCCGGCCAGGGCGCGCAGCAGGTGGGCATGTTGCATCAGTTGCCGGATTTGCCTCTGGTCCACGATTGCCTGCGCGAGGCTGCCGAGGCGTTGGGTGAGGATGTGTTGGCGCTTGACTGTGCCGAAGCGTTGCAGTCGACCCGTTCCGTTCAGCTTTGCCTGCTGATCGCCGGGGTGGCTTGCGCCCGTGTCTTGCAGCACCACGGTTGTCAGCCGGATTACGTCGCCGGCCTGTCGATTGGGGCTTATCCGGCCGCTGTCATTGCCCATGCACTGGCTTTCGAGGATGCACTGCGACTGGTGGCCCTGCGCGGCGAGTTGATGCAGAACGCTTACCCCGAAGGCTATGGCATGACCGCCATTATCGGTCTGGATCAAGCCTGTATCGAGGCGTCGATTGACCGGATTCATAGCCAGGAGACGCCGGTTTTCCTGGCCAATATCAACGCCGATAACCAATGCGTCATTGCTGGCAGCAGCCAGGCGATGGAGCAGGTCGGGCGTCTGGCCAAAGAGGCCGGCGCCGCTGCCGTCAAACGCCTGGCCGTGAGCGTGCCGTCCCATTGCGCTCTGCTGGATGAACCGGCGCAGGTGCTGGCCCGTGCATTCGCTGAGGTTCGGCTTGAGACACCCAAGGTGCGTTATCTGAGCGGCAGTACGGCACGCCCCATCGTGAATGTCGAAAAGCTGCGCGATGACCTGACCTTCAACATGTGCCGGGTCATTGACTGGCGCAGCACCGTGCAGACCGCCTACGAGCGTGGCGTGCGGCTGCAGATCGAGTTACCGCCCGGCACCGTGCTGACGGGGCTGGCGCGCAAGGTGTTTGAACAAGGAACGGCTGTCGCCTTTCAAGGCGCTCGCCTGGACAGTCTGGTCGCGTTGTCGCGAGAGGAGGGAACCCGCAATCCATAAAGTGTGAGTGCAATGCTGCTGCGAAGGACAAAAACAACAACTTCGGCAACGCAATTGAGGAATAACAACAATGATTATCTACGGTGTGGCTTTGCTGGCTATTTGCACCCTTGCAGGGGTGATTCTAGGTGACATGCTCGGCGTTCTGCTGGGGGTCAAATCCAACGTGGGCGGTGTCGGTATCGCCATGATCCTGTTGATCTGCGCCCGCCTGTGGATGGAGAAAAACGGCGGCATGAGCAAGGAATGCGAGATGGGCGTCGGCTTCTGGGGTGCCATGTACATTCCGGTGGTGGTGGCCATGGCCGCCCAACAGAATGTGGTGACTGCGCTCAAGGGCGGACCTGTTGCCGTGCTGGCTGCCATCGGTTCGGTGGTGTTGTGTGCCTGCACCATTGCGTTGATCAGCCGTACCAACCGGGGCGAGCCGCTGCCCAAGGAAGAGCCGGACGTGATCCCGACTGCAACCCCTGTGGGAGGTCGCTGATATGTGGGATCTCATCGAGAAAGGTCTGGAACACAACGGTCTGATCACCGCCTTCGCCTTTGTCGGCGTCATCATGTGGATTTCGGTCATTCTGTCCAAGCGACTCACCTTCGGGCGGGTGCATGGCTCGGCCATCGCGATTGTCATCGGCCTGATACTGGCCTGGGTCGGCGGCACGCTGACCGGTGGGCAAAAAGGCCTGGCCGACATGGCGCTGTTCTCCGGAATCGGTCTGATGGGCGGTGCGATGCTGCGCGACTTCGCCATCGTCGCCACGGCCTTCGAGGTGCAAGCCACCGAAGCACGCAAGGCCGGGATGATCGGCGCGGTTGCCTTGTTCCTGGGCACTATCCTGCCGTTCATCGTGGGTGCGAGCGTTGCCTGGGTGTTCGGTTATCGCGACGCCATCAGCATGACCACCATCGGCGCGGGCGCCGTCACCTACATCGTGGGGCCGGTGACGGGCGCTGCCCTGGGCGCAACCTCGGATGTGATGGCCTTGTCCATTGCCACAGGTTTGATCAAGGCGATTGTCGTGATGGTCGGCACACCCATGGCGGCCCGCTGGATGGGCCTGGACAACCCACGCTCCGCGATGGTCTTCGGCGGCCTGGCCGGCACCGTCAGCGGCGTGACGGCTGGCCTTGCCGCGACCGACCGGCGCCTGGTGCCTTACGGCGCACTGACCGCCACCTTCCACACCGGGCTGGGCTGCCTGCTCGGGCCGTCGCTGCTCTACTTTATTGTGCGAGCCATTGTGGGGTAGGGCGTTGGAGCGACAAGCTGCAAGCTTTAAGTCTCAAGTCAAAAGCTTGTAGCTTGTAGCCGCCTTCGCGAATAAATTCGCTCCTACGCGATATTGGTCAGGCGGTTGGTATACATCCGGCACTCGGCAATCAGTGCCAGCAGGTTCGGGTCCCGTTCTCTGGATTTGAGAAACACCAGGCCGATGTGTTGTTGCATGCGATAGCGTTCCTGCAGCGGGATCAGTCGCACGCGGTTTTCATAGACCGCTGCGATGCGCCCCGGCAGCAGGGCGTAACCCACGCCTGAGCTGACCATGCTCAGCAGGGTGAAGATGTCGTTCACCTGCATCGCGACCTTGGGCTCGAAGCCCGCCTGTTGAAATACCCGTATGCCGTCGCGGTGTGTGGCGAAGCCTTGGGTCAGGGTAATGAAGGTCGATTCGCACAGGTCGCTCAGGTCCACTTCCTGATGATGGGAAAAGGGCGAGTCGGCCGGTACGGCGAGGAAGATATCGTCGGAAAACAGCGGCAGGTGCTCGCAGTCCGTGTCATTGAGACTTTCATCCAGCGAGACCAGCATCGCATCGACTTCCATGTTCTTGAGCTTGTAGAACAGGTCGATGTTCGAGCCCAGGATCAGGTCGATATTCAGTTCGCTGCGGCGGATCTTCAGGCCCATGATGAGCTGCGGCACCGTCTTGACCGTCAATGAATACAACGCCCCGAGCTTGAAACGTGCAGCCGAAAAGCCGGCAGCCTGGCGGGTTGCTTCAACGGTGCTCAGCACGTCCTGGATCAGCTTCTGGGCGCGCTCTTCCAGCACATAGGCGCTTTCCATCGGCGTCAGGTTGCGGCCCTCATGCTTGAACAGCGGGCAACGCAAGGCACTCTCCAGCGAATGAATGGCGCGATGCACGCTGACATTGCTGGTCTGCAATTCCGCAGCCGCCCGCGCCAGATTGCCGGTGCGCATGAAGGCCAGGAAAATTTCAAGTTTTTTCAGGGTCAGCTCGTCATCGATCTGCATGTCGTGGCGCTTGTTGTTGGTGTGGGCACGATTGTGCCTGACCCCGAAGACGATGACTGCTGCAAATATCTGCATTGCGCTTTACATCTGTAACCGCGAGCCTCTAAAAAGGTGTTTCTTGCAGTCAGAGGTCATGTGCGGATGTACTACGGAGAAAAATTCAACGCCTGGTCGCATCTGGTGGGCGCTGTATTGGCGGCTGTCGGTGCGATCTGGTTATTGGTGATGGCGAGCCTGCAGGGCGATATCTGGAAGATTGTCGGCGTGGCCATCTACGGCCTGTGCCTGGTGAGCCTGTATAGCGTTTCGACGGTGTATCACAGCGTCCGCGGACGGGCGAAAGTCATCATGCAGAAGGTCGATCACTTTTCGATCTACCTGATGATTGCAGGCAGTTACACGCCCTTCTGTCTGGTTACGTTGCGCGGCCCGTGGGGCTGGAGCCTGTTTGGTGTGGTCTGGGGACTGGCGCTGATCGGCATCCTGCAAGAGATCAAGCCACGCTCCGAAGCCCGGATCATGTCCATCGTGATCTACGCGGTCATGGGCTGGATCGTGCTGGTGGCCGTCAAACCGCTGTTGGCGACACTTGGGTTGGCGGGTTTCATCTGGCTGGCAGGCGGTGGCGTGTTGTACACCGTGGGCATTATTTTCTTTGCCTACGACCACATTCGCCACTGGCACGGGATCTGGCACCTGTTCGTGATTGCCGGAAGCCTGATGCATTTCGTAGCGATCTGGTTTTACGTGCTGTAGAAGCAAATTCATTCGCGAAAGGTCGCGAATGATTCGCTTCTACCTGATTTAGAAATCCCCCCACAGTTGCTGAGCCACACTCAGCGCAACCACCGGCGCTGTTTCGGTGCGCAGCACGCGCGGGCCCAGGCGGGCGGCGTGGAAGCCTGATGCTTTGGCTTGCTCGACTTCTGCATCGTTCAAACCGCCTTCAGGGCCGATCAGAAAGGCCAGGGTCGTCGGTTTTTCATGACTGGTCAGGGCTTCGGCGACCGGGTGCAGGACCAGCTTGAGGTCGGCCTCGGTCTGCTTGAGCCAGTCGGCCAGTGGCATCGGCGGATGAATCACCGGCACAACCGAACGGCCGCATTGCTCGCAGGCGCTGATTGCGATCTGTTGCCAGTGCGCCTGACGTTTTTCGGCGCGTTCGTCCTTCAGGCGGACTTCGCAGCGTTCACTGACGACAGGAGTGATTTCAGTGACGCCCAGTTCTGTGGCTTTCTGGATCGCCCAGTCCATCCGCTCGCCACGAGACAGGCCCTGGCCCAGATGAATGCGCAGCGGCGATTCGATCTGCCCGGCCAGGCTTTCAGTGAGCTGGACGCGCACGCGCTTCTTGCCGACTTCCACCAGCGTGCCGCGAAACTCCGTGCCCGAGCCGTCGAACAGTTGCAGCGTATCGCCCTCGGCCATGCGCAGGACGCGACTGATGTAGTGCGCCTGAGCCTCGGGCAATTCGTGTTCGCCCAGGCTCAGGGTGGCGTCGGTAAAGAAGCGGGACAGTCTCATGGTGGGTCTCTGGGTGATTATTCTTTGTGCAGAAGAGGTTCGGGGATGAATCCCCTCCTACGGTTCAACGGGGTTTAGCCCGGATCACGAAAATCCGGATGGAAATTCTCGCGCACGGCCACGCTGATGCTGCTGCGGGTCGCGATGTCGATGCCTTCGCTGGCGACTTCGGCCAGGAAGTCGATCTGCTCGGGTGTGATCACGTAGGGCGGCAGGAAGTACACCACGCTGCCCAGTGGCCTCAACAGTGCGCCGCGCTCCAGCGCGTGCTGGAAAACCTGCAGGCCCCGGCGCTCCTGCCATGGGTAGGCGGTCTTGGTTGCCTTGTCCTGCACCATCTCGATGGCCAGCGCCATGCCGGTCTGGCGTACTTCGGCTACATGGGGATGATCCACCAGATGCGCCGTGGCAGTGGCCATGCGTTGTGCCAGCGCCTTGTTGTTTTCGATGACATTGTCCTGCTCGAAGATATCGAGAGTCGCCAATGCCGCCGCACAGGCCAGCGGATTGCCGGTGTAACTGTGGGAGTGCAGGAAGGCGCGCAGTGTCGGGTAGTCGTCGTAGAAGGCGTCGTACACTTCGTCTGTGGTCAGGCAGGCGGCCAGTGGCAGATAACCACCGGTCAGGGCTTTGGACAGGCACAGGAAGTCCGGGCGGATGCCAGCCTGTTCACAGGCAAACATGCTGCCGGTACGACCGAAACCCACGGCGATTTCATCGTGAATCAGATGCACGCCGTAACGGTCACAGGCCTCGCGCAGCAACTTGAGGTAGACCGGGTGATACATGCGCATGCCGCCTGCGCCCTGGATCAACGGCTCGACGATCACTGCCGCCACGCTGGCGTGATGTTCGGCCAGGGTCTGTTCCATGGCGGCGAACATGTTGCGTGAGTGCTCTTCCCAGCTCATGCCTTGCGGGCGGTTATAGCAGTCCGGGCTCGGCACCTTGATGGTGTCCAGCAGCAACGCCTTGTAGGTTTCGGTGAACAGCGGCACGTCACCCACCGACATGGCGGCCATGGTTTCGCCGTGATAGCTGTTGGTCAGGGTCACGAAGCGTTTCTTGTCCGGCTTGCCGCGGTTGAGCCAGTAGTGAAAGCTCATTTTCAGCGCGACTTCGATGCAGGAAGAACCATTGTCGGCGTAGAAGCAGCGTGTCAGCCCTTCGGGTGTAAGTTTGACCAGTCGCTCGGACAGCTCGATCACCGGCTGGTGGCTGAAGCCTGCCAGGATGACATGTTCAAGCTGGTCGACCTGATCCTTGATCCGCTGGTTGATGCGGGGGTTGGCATGGCCGAACACGTTGACCCACCAGGAACTGACGGCATCCAGATAACGCTTGCCTTCAAAGTCTTCCAGCCAGACGCCTTCACCGCGCTTGATCGGGATCAGTGGCAGGTTTTCGTGATCTTTCATCTGCGTGCAGGGGTGCCACAGGACCTTGAGGTCACGTTGCATCCACTGGTCATTCAGGCCCATTGGCAATCTCCGGGTAGCGACTCGCATGACGCGAGGGCGAACAATCGCGCAAGCCTATGCAATGCCTGGCTGTGGGACAACCATTTGTGTCGTTTTGAACATCGCTGGCGGGCATTTTATGGCTGGCGTATGCTGCGCGCCTCTTCTTTGTTTCTGGCAATTTTCCCCACGTTTTCGGAGTTCGCGGAATGCTTTCTGGGTGGCTGCGCGCGTGTGCGCTGATAGTGATAGGTCTGGTCAGCGTTTCGACGTTCGCCAATGAAAAACAACGTACAGCCATTGTCGTCGGAGGCGGTCTGGCCGGCCTGACGGCGGCTTATGAGTTGCAGAACAAAGGTTGGCAGGTCACGCTGCTGGAAGCCCGGCCCGTTATCGGCGGCCGTTCGGGGCTCGCTACCAGTGAGTGGATCGGCAACGCCAAGGCGCAGCCCGTCCTGAACCGCTATCTGGACAGCTTCAAGATCCAGAGCGTGCCGGCTCCGGAGTTCGTGCGCACCCCCAGCTACCTGATCGACGGCGTGCATTTCACCCAGGCCGACCTGGCGCTCAAGCAACCGGCTACTGCCGAAGCTATCAAGCGTTATGAGGAAACTCTGGATAACCTGGCTCGCTCCATCGAAGACCCGGAAAACCCGGCTGCCAACAGCACGCTGTTCGCCCTGGATCAGATCAACGTGGCCAACTGGCTGGATCGTCTGAACCTGCCTGCGACGGCGCGCCAGTTGATCAACCAGCAGATCCGCACCCGCTATGACGAGCCTTCGCGTCTGTCGCTGCTGTATTTCGCCCAGCAATCGCGGGTCTACCGTGGCGTGGACGAGCGCGATCAGCGCGCTGCACGCCTGCCGGGCGGCAGTGCGGTACTGGCCCAGGCTTTCGTCAAACAACTCAAGACCATCAAGACCAGCTCTGCGGTCTCGGCCATCGTGCAGGACAAGGACAGCGTTACGGTCAAGGTCGGCAGCGTCGGCTACAGTGCCGATTACGTGGTGCTGGCCGTGCCTTTGCGCTCGCTGGGCAACATTCAGATGACGCCGGCGCTGGATGCCCGGCACCTGGGCGCCCTGAAGGGCACCAACTATGGCTGGCGCGACCAGATCATGCTCAAGTTCAAGACGCCGGTCTGGGACAGCAAGGCGCGCATGTCGGGCGAAGTGTTCAGCAATACCGGCCTGGGCATGCTGTGGATCGAGCCCGCGCTCAAGGGTGGCGCCAATGTGGTGATCAACCTGTCTGGCGACAATGCCCGGATCATGCAGGCGTTTGGCGACAAGCAACTGGTGGATCAGGTGCTGATCCGCCTGCACACCTTTTATCCACAGGCGCGTGGTGCCTACACCGGTTATGAAATCCGCCGCTACAGCGTCGATCCATCCACCGGCGGTTCTTACCTGGCATTTGGTCCCGGCCAGATCAGCAAATACTGGCGCCTGTGGGAAAAGCCCGTGCAGCGTGTAGCTTTTGCGGGCGAACACACTGACGTTCTGTATCCGGGCACACTGGAAGGTGCTCTGCGCAGCGGTCAGCGTGCCGCCAGTCAGGTACAGGATCTGGCAGCTGGCAAGTCGTTCGAGCCGGTCAAAGTGGTTCCACCTGTGGCACCTGCGCCTGCGCCAGCGGTGAAGAAGTCGGAAGGTGGTTTCTTCAGCAACCTGTTCGGTTTCGGTGATTCTTCCGACAAGCCTGCTGAAAAACCTGCCGAGAAGCCGGTCGAAAAAGCACCCGAGCCAGCTCCAGCCCCGGCGCCTGTGCCAGCGCCTGTTGCCCCGGTGGTTGCACCTGCGGTTGAGCCGGCCAAGACGCCTGCCAAAACCGAGCCTGCCAAGAAAGCTGCGGCCAAGGCCGAGCCAGCCAAAAAGGCACCGGCAAAGGAAACCGTGAAAAAAGAGCCTGTGAAAAAAGAGGCCGCCAAGAAAGAAACGGCAAAGGAAAAGGCACCTGCCAAACCGGCTGCTGCCCCGAAAACACCGGTTAAAACCGAAGCAGCACCGGCCGACGTCAAGAACTGAAGCCATGGCTGACAGAAAAGGCGCGGATAAAACCGCGCCTTTTTTTATGGGCGATCGATTCGTTCTTTATAAAACCGTGCAGTGGAACCTCAACAATAGTGCCGTTCATCGCCATCGAAATGCCGACGGTCATAGCACAGTGTTACTGAGCGGAATTTATCGAGATGCTGCGCCAGCAGAACAGCCAGCGGTCCTCAAAAGGGCGCTGGTTGAAATCGAAAGATCGATGATGGAAAAATTTTCATCATGTTTTTCGATGGTTCAGAGCAAAATTTTGCGCTTTCAATCGATAGATAAAAAGCTAGTCTGGTAACACTTCTAACAGGGTATTTGCGATGCAGTTACGTAATTCATCCTCTCGCTACGGTCTGGTCGGCATGGTGCTGCATTGGGGCGTGGCCATTGTAGTCTTCGGGTTGTTTGCGCTTGGGCTTTGGATGATGGGGCTGGATTATTACGATACCTGGCGCAAGGCCGGGCCTGATCTGCACAAGAGCATCGGCCTCACGCTGTTTGCCGTGATGCTGTTTCGCGTGGTCTGGCGCTTTATCAGCCCGCCACCTGCGCCGTTGGCCAGCTACAGTAGGTTGACGCGCCTCGGAGCTGCATTCGGTCACTTCTTTCTGTATGCCGCTCTGTTTGCCGTGATGTTCGCCGGTTACCTGATTTCCACTGCCGATGGTGTCGGGATTCCGGTCTTCGGCCTGTTCGAGGTTCCAGCGCTGATCAGCGGCTTGCCTGGACAGTCGGAGACAGCGGGCTGGATTCACTTTTATCTGGCATGGACCATCGTGGTTTTTGCGGGGTTCCATGGCCTGGCTGCACTGAAACACCACTTCATCGATCGCGATGTGACCCTCAAGCGTATGCTGGGTCGTAACTGATTGTTCAACCAAAACGGGAATAAAAGCATGTTGAAGAAGTCTCTCGCCGCTCTGGCTCTTGGTACTGCTCTGTTGTCTGCCGGTCAGGCGATGGCTGCCGATTATGTGATCGACAAGGAAGGCCAGCACGCTTTCGTCGACTTCAAGATCAGCCACCTGGGCTACAGCTTCATCCACGGCACTTTCAAGGACTGGGACGGTACTTTCAGCTTCGATGCTGCCAAGCCTGAAGCCAGCAAGATTGCTGTCGAACTGAAAACCGCCAGCCTGTTCACCAACCATGCCGAGCGCGACAAGCACATCCTCAGCAAGGACTTCCTGGACGCTGGCAAATACCCTGAAGCCAAGTTCGTTTCCACCAGCGTCAAATCCACCGGCGCGAAAACCGCTGACGTCACTGGCGACCTGACCCTGCACGGCGTCACCAAGCCAATCGTGATCAAGGCTACCTTCAACGGCGAAGGCAAGGATCCATGGGGCGGCTACCGTGCCGGCTTCAACGGTACCAGCACTCTGAACCTGAACGACTTCGGCATCAAAGGCCCAGGTCCGACTTCTCAGACGCTGGACCTGGACATCACTCTGGAAGGTATCCAGAAGAAGTAAGCGCTGCCTGATCGACGGAACGCCGGCCTTGTGTCGGCGTTTCTGTTTTTGCAGCACATACAAAAACGCCCCGAACCAGTCGGGGCGTTTCTGTTCCAGTCGTGCTGTCAGCTATCGCGGTTGCGAGTCAGCAAGGCCGGTTTTTCACCGCGTGGTCGGCTTGGCAACTGATCGAGCTGCTCGGCAGACGGGAACCGGTCGATTTTCGATTCCTTGTGCACGATTTTCGGCTGAGGTTGCTGGCCTTCACGGGAGCTGCGAACGGCCGGTTCCTGACGTGGCTGATCGTCACGTGCCGGACGGCGATTGCGTGGCTGACCATCACGGGCACCGCCCCCAGTGCGCGGGCCGGAACCCGAGCCATTACGCTTGGCGGGTGCGCCGGTGCCAGTACCTGCACCAGAGCTACGTGGGTTGGCAGGGCGGCCCGAACCTTGTGGGCGTCCGGCGCCAGCTGGTGCTGCGCCTGGAGCGGCAGGGGCTCCGGGACGACGGCCACGGCCCTGGTTCTTGCCTTGATAAGGGCTTACATAGTCAGCGCGGTTGCCGAAGTTATCCACTTCGTCATCCCGAAACTCGTCAGGTGCGCGATCAGGCGATGGACGTGGCGGTTGCGAATGACGCTGCTCGCGTGGCGTGCCTTCGCGAGGTTTTCTTTCACGCGGCTGGCGTGCCGGACGTTCGCCGGACGCTGCGGCTGCTGCCGGCTTTTCCTTGCCTTTGTCCTTGCCCTTGTCGCGACGGCCGCCGTTGTTGCTGCTCTTTTCGCCTTCAGCACGTGGGGCACGGGCTGAGCGTGGATTGCGAACGTCCGGACGCTCACGAACTTCAGGCTTTTCAGCCTCGACTGCATTGATGTCGAAACCCATCAGGTCGCCGTCAGGGATTTTCTGACGGGTCATGCGCTCGATGCTTTTGAGCAGTTTTTCTTCGTCCGGCGCAACCAGCGAGATGGCCTCGCCGGTGCGGCCTGCACGGCCGGTACGACCGATGCGGTGCACGTAGTCTTCATCGACGTTTGGCAGCTCGAAGTTGACCACGTGTGGCAACTGGTCGATATCCAGGCCGCGGGCGGCGATATCGGTGGCGACCATGATCCGTACGTCACCGGCCTTGAAGTCGGCCAGGGCTTTGGTACGAGCGTTCTGGCTCTTGTTGCCGTGGATCGCGACAGCGCTGAGGCCGTGCTTGTCCAGGTACTCGGCCAGGCGGTTGGCGCCGTGCTTGGTGCGGGTGAAGACCAGAACCTGCTCCCATGCGCCCTGAGTGATCAGGTGGGCCAGCAGCGAACGCTTGTGGTTGGCTGGCAGGCGGAAAACCCGTTGCTCGATACGCTCGACCGTGGTGTTCGGTGGCGTGACTTCGATGCGCTCGGGGTTGTGCAGCAGCTTGCCTGCCAGGGCGGTGATGTCGTTGGAGAACGTTGCCGAGAACAGCAGGTTCTGGCGCTTGGCCGGCAGGCGGGCAAGGACCTTTTTCACGTCATGGACGAAGCCCATGTCGAGCATCCGGTCGGCTTCATCGAGCACCAGGATTTCAACGTGGGACAGATCGACGCTGCCTTGTCCGGCCAGGTCGAGCAGGCGGCCCGGGCAGGCGACCAGCACGTCCACGCCACGGGCCATGGCCTGGACCTGCGGGTTCATGCCGACGCCGCCGAAGATGCAGGCGCTGACGAACTTCAGGTCGCGGGCATACAACTTGAAGTTGTCATGCACCTGCGCAGCCAGTTCGCGGGTTGGGGTCAGGACCAGTACGCGGGGTTGGCGCGGGCCATGACGCTGGGATTTGTCCGGGTGACCGTTGGGGAACAACCGCTCCAGAATCGGGAGGGCGAAGCCACCGGTTTTACCAGTACCTGTCTGTGCCGCAACCATCAGGTCGCGACCTTGCAACACGGCGGGAATGGCCCGCTGTTGCACCGGAGTAGGCTGGGTATAGCCCGCTGCCTCGATGGCGCGGACTAAAGCCTCGGAGAGACCGAGGGAAGCAAAGGACATGAGTAATCCTGTTCTGTTGGAGCTTGAGCTCAAGGGATAGTCTGCCTGGCGCGAATGACGTTCAGCTCGTGTAGAAGCGGCCAATCGCTGGATTGCCGACCTTGTGTACAGAGACTGAGAAGACGCGATCCCGTCCGGTCCTGCGGGGTCTTTGATTCATCTCGTGTCATCGGCGCGGGTTGGAAATGCGCTGTTTTCGTGATCGAGATGGCTTCTGCAAGACCGAGCGTCCGGGCGTAAGCCTGGCGGGAAGGCTGGAGTATAACAGAGCAAACGCGCTGCGCTGCTTTCATGCTGCCCAACGGTTTCTGCTGCAGGATCTTTCGCACGGTAGTCACCGAAAGACCCTGCCTGGAGAATGGCCTGTCAGCGTGGCAGCTTCAGGTTGTTCCAGATGGCCAGGCTCGGTTCTGCCTGGTTGAGCGTGTAGAAGTGCAGGCCCGGTGCGCCGCCTTCGAGCAGGCGTTCGCACATTTCGGTGATGACCTGTTCGCCAAACGCCTGGATGCTCTGGATGTCGTCGCCATAGGCTTCCAGTTGTTTGCGAACCCAGCGCGGGATTTCCGCACCGCAGGCATCCGAGAAACGGGCCAGCTTGCTGTAGTTGGTGATAGGCATGATGCCCGGCACGATCGGCAGGCTCACGCCTTGCTTCTGAACGCGTTCCACGAAGTGGAAGTAGCTGTCGGCGTTGAAGAAGTACTGGGTGATCGCACTGTCTGCACCGGCGTTGGCCTTGTGCACGAAGTTTTTCAGGTCGTTTTCGAAGTTGTGAGCCTGAGGGTGCATCTCCGGGTACGCCGCCACTTCGATATGGAAGTGATCGCCGGTTTCTTCACGGATGAAGGAAACCAGGTCGCTGGCGTAGCGAAGTTCACCGCTGGCCATACCCATGCCGGACGGCAGGTCGCCGCGCAGGGCGACGATGCGTTTGATGCCGGCATTCTTGTACTGGGTCAGCAGTTCGCGCAGTTCGGCTTTGCTGTCACCCACGCACGACAGGTGCGGTGCGGCAGGGATTTTGACTTCGTTTTCCAGTTGCAGCACGGTGTTGATCGTGCGGTCACGGGTAGAACCACCGGCACCATAGGTGCAGGAGAAGAAATCCGGGTTGTAACTGGCCAGCTGACGCGCAACGGTCAGCAGCTTTTCATGCCCAGCGTCGGTCTTGGTCGGGAAGAACTCGAAGCTGAAACGGCGGTCTTGGCTCATGGAGGCCGATCTCATTGTAGGAGCGAACTTGTTCGCGATAAGGCCGTAACGGCCTTCAGTACTGAAGAATAGCGGTCGCAGCCAGCTCCGATGACAACTGGCTGCGACCGCTTCGCGCTCGATCGCGGACAAGTCCGCTCCTACATGAGGAGCGGACCGTCCGTATCAATCAGTAACGATAAGCGTGTGGCTTGAACGGGCCTTCGACGGTCACGCCGATGTAGTCGGCCTGGGTCTTGGTCAGTTTGGTCACGACGCCGCCGAAGCCGCGGACCATTTCCAGGGCCACTTCTTCGTCGAGTTTCTTCGGCAGTACTTCAACGGTCAGGCGCTCGGCTTTTTGGGCTGGCGACAGGTCGGCGTACTTCTGGTCGAACAGGAAGATCTGAGCCAGAACCTGGTTGGCGAACGAGCCGTCCATGATGCGGCTTGGGTGGCCTGTGGCGTTGCCCAGGTTAACCAGACGGCCTTCGGCCAGCAGGATCAGGTAGTCGTCGTTCTGTGGGTCGAAAGCGCCAGCGCCGGTGCGGTGGATCTTGTGAACCTGTGGCTTCACTTCTTCCCATGCCCAGTTCTTGCGCATGAAAGCGGTGTCGATTTCGTTGTCGAAGTGACCGATGTTGCAGACCACAGCGCGTTTTTTCAGCGCCTTGAGCATGTTCGCGTCGCAGACGTTGACGTTGCCGGTGGTGGTCACGATCAGGTCGATTTTGCCCAGCAGGGCCTTGTCGATGCTGGCTTCGGTGCCGTCGTTTTCACCGTCGATGAACGGGGAAACCACTTCGAAACCGTCCATGCAGGCTTGCATGGCGCAGATCGGGTCGACTTCGGTGACCTTGACGATCATGCCTTCCTGACGCAGGGACTGAGCCGAGCCCTTGCCCACGTCACCGTAACCGATGACCAGCGCCTGCTTGCCGGACAGCAGGTGGTCGGTACCGCGCTTGATGGCGTCGTTCAGGCTGTGACGGCAACCGTACTTGTTGTCGTTCTTGCTCTTGGTGACCGAGTCGTTGACGTTGATGGCCGGGATTTTCAGCTCGCCCTTGGCCAGCATGTCCAGCAGGCGGTGTACGCCAGTGGTGGTTTCTTCGGTCACGCCGTGGATGCGATCAAGCATCTGTGGGTATTTCTTGTGCAGGATCTCGGTCAGGTCGCCGCCGTCGTCGAGGATCATGTTGGCGTCCCATGGCTGGCCATCTTTCAGGATGGTCTGCTCGATACACCACTCGTATTCTTCTTCGGTCTCGCCTTTCCAGGCGAAGACAGGAATGCCGGCAGCGGCGATTGCGGCAGCGGCCTGATCCTGGGTGGAGAAAATGTTGCACGACGACCAGCGAACTTCGGCGCCCAGTGCGACCAGGGTCTCGATCAGCACGGCAGTCTGGATGGTCATGTGGATGCAGCCGAGGATCTTGGCGCCCTTGAGCGGTTGCTCACCGGCGTACTTGCGGCGCAGACCCATCAGGGCAGGCATTTCGGATTCGGCGATGATGGTTTCGCGACGGCCCCAGGCAGCCAGGGAAATATCGGCCACTTTGAAATCGTTGAATTCTGCAGGCGTGATTACAGCACTCATTGAGAGTCTCCATTCCATAAAAATGCGAATGGGCGCCGTTGTGCGTTTAAGGCTTGACCAGTGGACCGGTCAAACAACGCCCCATCCGAGCCTGACAGGGAAAACCTGCTGCAGCGCCCCTCGGACAGGTGGCGGGAACGGTATCAAGCGAAGATGACCGTTTTAAAACGGATGGCAGTATAGCTGCGCTGACGATTCTTCCCAAGGTTTTCTATCGGTGAAATCCCGGACACCGGGTTTTTAGGTATGCTGCCATTGAAGACAGGCATCGATTGACAGTCGCTCAGGAGTGAATATGAATTTCCACACCCGCAAGTGGGTCAAGCCCGAAGACCTCAACCCCAACGGCACGCTGTTCGGCGGCAGTCTGTTGCGCTGGATCGATGAAGAGGCGGCGATCTACGCCATCGTCCAGTTGGGCAATCAGCGTGTGGTGACCAAGTACATCTCGGAAATCAACTTCGTCAGCGCTTCGCGCCAGGGCGACATCATCGAGTTGGGGATCACCGCCACCGAGTTCGGGCGTACGTCGATCACTCTGATGTGTGAGGTCCGTAACAAGATCACTCGCAAGAGCATCCTGACGGTAGAGAAGATGGTATTCGTCAACCTGGGCGACGACGGATTGCCTGCGCCTCATGGCCGTACTGAAATCCGCTACATCAAGGATCAGTTCGATATACCGGAAGAATAAAGAGAAGCGTCCTGCCTCAAAGCGCTTGAGGCAGGACGGCAAGCGGTCAGCCCTGCAATTGGCGCAGCCACGCCAGGCCTTCACTGGTATCGCCTTTCGGTCGATATTCGCAACCGATCCAGCCTTCATAGCCCAACTGGTCGATCACCTCGAACAGGTGCGCGTAGTTCAGCTCGCCCAGATCCGGTTCGTGACGATCCGGCACGCCAGCGATCTGGATATGGCCGATCCCTGAAAAATCACGGCGCAGCTTGGCTGTCAGATCACCTTCGACGATCTGGCAGTGGTAGCAGTCGAACTGGACCTTGAGGTTGTCGGCACCCACCTGACGGCAAATATCCTGCGCCTGATCCTGACGGTTCAGGAAGAAGCCTGGCATGTCGCGGGTGTTGATCGGCTCGATCAGCACGGTGACTCCGGCTGCCTTGGCCTGCTCGGCCGCGAAGGCCAGGTTTTCCAGGTACACCGCCTGATGGCGCTGACGCAGGTCTTCGCTGGGCAGCAGGCCTGCCATGACGTGAATCCGGTCATTGCCCAGCACCTGGGCATATTCCAGAGCCTTTTCAATGCCGCTGCGAAATTCAGCCTCGCGGGCCGGCAAGGTGGCGATGCCTCGTTCACCGGCGGCCCAGTCTCCCGGTGGAGCGTTGAACAGCGCCTGCACCAGACCGTTGTCGCTCAGGCGTTGCTTGAGTTCTTGCGGGCTGTAGTCGTAGGGAAACAGATACTCGACCGCGCCGAAACCATCGGCAGCGGCTGCGGCGAAGCGCTCAAGGAAATCATGCTGCGGGTACAGCATGCTGAGGTTGGCGGCAAAACGAGGCATGTTAACTCCAGTCTCTAAAGGTCAGACGAAGGGCCAGAGCAGCAGGGTCAGGACGAAGCCCAATGTACCCAGCAGCGTGACCAGTACGGTCCAGGTGCGCAAGCCGTCGGCGACGTTCAGGCCCGCCAGCTTGGTAAACATCCAGTAGCCCGCATCGTTGATGTGCGACATGGCCAGACCACCACCGCCCATGGCCAGGCAGAGCAGGGCCAGATGGTTGGCGCTCAGGTCCAGCGTAGCGATCAGCGGGCTGAGAATACCGGCGGTGGTAACCAGCGCCACAGTGGTGGAACCCTGGACCGCACGCAGCAGCATGGTCAGCAGGAATCCCAGAGCCAGAACCGGCAGGCCGGTATTGCGCAAGGCTTCGGAAACCACCGCGCCGATGCCGGTATCGACCAGCACTTTACCGAACACACCACCGGCACCGGCGATCAGGATCACCATGGCCACGCCCGGCAGTGCCGAGCCGATGACGTCCGATACCTGGGAACGGCTCCAGCCGCGGCGTGTGCCCAGCAACCAGGCGCACAGCAGAGTATCGATCAACAGGGCAACCAGTGGCGCGCCCAGTACGGTCAGAACACTGCGCAATGTGGACGTCACAGGCAACATGGTGGTGGCCAGCGTGCCGAGCAGGATCAGCACGATAGGCAGCAGAATCAGGGCAATGATCAGACCGAAACCTGGTGCAGGCGCTGGCGGTAGCTTGCTTGCCAGGCTGCTGGCGCTTTCTTCGCCACCCAGTGTCTTGGTCTGAGTCGCTTCGCGAACCGTGGAGTAGTCGTTACGCGCCCAGGCTTCCAGGTCTTCGTTGGTGACATGCGGGCCGTAGACTTCGCTGCGGATATCGTCGGTCATCGGGTAGGTCTTGCGGGTCATGCGACCGGCGACGAAGTAACCGATGATGCACAGCACCGCGACCATCGGAATACCCAGCATCAGCACACGACCAAGGTCTGCGCCCAACTGGCTGGCAGCGGCGACGGCACCCGGATGCGGCGGCAGGAAGGCATGCACGGCCAGCAACGCGGCGCACATCGGCAAAGCAAAGATCAGCAGCGGTTTGCGCGCAGCACGTGCCACGCCGTAGGCCAGTGGCATGAGAATGATCACGCCGACTTCAAAAAATACTGGAATGCCGACCATGAAGCCTGCAACGGTCAGCGCCAGTGGCGTGCGCTTGTTACCGAAGCGGTCGATCAGCGTCCTGGCCAGGGCTTCGGCGCCTCCTGACAGTTCGATGATGCGCCCGATCATTGCGCCCAGGGCAATGATGATTGCGATATGGCCAAGGGTCTTGCCCATGCCGCCTTCGATGGTTGCGACCAGATCGGCCGGTTTAACACCGGCCACCAGTGCCACGATGATGCTGACCAGCATCAGGGCAACGAAAGGCTGGAATTTGTATTTGAGAACCAGAAACAGCAGCAGGGCGATACCCGCGCCCGCGATGGCCATCAACATGAAGGGAGTCATGCCTGTGCACTCCGGCGAAGGGTGAGCGAGACAAACGCTGAGCAATAGCTGACAAAAGCGAGATAGGGATGATTCATGCTCTTGAGTCCTGTTGTTATTGTGTGTGGTGATGCTGTCGTCGGTCGGGAGTCGCCAGGCAACTCCCGATCAATGCGTGCGAGTTACCACTTCGCGCCGAAGACCTGACGCAGCTCTTCGAGGGCTGCCGGGTCCAGTGGCGCAGGCTTGGGGTTGGTCATCAGCCACAGGCGAGCGGTTTCTTCGAGTTCTTCCAGGGCGTAGCAGGCCTTGGCGACCGAGCTTTCCCAGACTACGGGGCCCAGTCGCTCCAGCATCACGCCGCGAACACTGTTGGCCAGTTGTGCGACGCGCTCGGCGACTTTCGGGGAGCCCGGACGTTCGTAGCCAATCAGCGGGATATGCCCGACTTTCATCACCTGATACGGCGTCAGTGGCGGCAGGATGTCGTCTTCTTTCCAGACGCCAGCCAGGGTCAGCGCGACCAGATGCGTGGAGTGGGTATGCACCACACCGCCTACTTCAGGGTTCCGGTCATAGACTTCGCGATGCAGGGCCAGGGTCTTGGACGGCTTGTTGCCGGACACCCATTCACCCGCCAGATTGACCTTGGCGATATCCGCCGGGTCCAGACGGCCCAGGCAAGCGTCGGTCGGGGTGATCAGCCAGCCGTCGTCGAGGCGGGCGCTGATGTTGCCGGCGCTGCCGACCGTGTAACCACGGCCATAAAGCAGCCTGCCGACATCGCAGATTTCTTCGCGCAGGGCTTTTTCGCTACTCATCAAGCTTCTCCTGCCAGTTGCTTGAGGGCTTTGGCGAAGAAGTCACGGGCACCGAAGTTGCCGGACTTGAGTGCCAGCGCCAGCGGTTGTGCGCCGCTGCTGACAGTCGCCGGAACGCCCGGATCGATCTGTGCGCCGATCTGCAGCAGTTGCACGCCGAGCGCCTGAACCACGGCGCCCGACGTTTCGCCACCGGCGACGACAAAGCGACGCACGCCAGCGCCCAGCAAACCTTTGGCGATCTGGCCCAGCGCTTCCTCGACCATGGCGCCGGAGCGTTCGACACCCAGCTCCTTTTGCACGGCCTTGACTTCATCCGGCGTGCTGGTGGCGTAGATCAGAACGGTTTGCCCGGCATCGCGGGCGAAAGCCAGGGCCTGCTCGACCACGGGCTTGCCAGCCGCGAGGTCCAGCGGATTGATGCGCAGGGCAGGGCGGTTGTCTTCCAGCCAGGCCGCGACCTGACCATTGGTGGCCACCGAAGCGCTGCCTGCCAGCACCACTTCGCCACCGCTGACTGCGGCCTGTTTTGCAGCATCGATATCGCGCAGCTTGCCTGCCTTGCGGAAGTTGCCCGGCAGGCCCAGCGCCAGACCCGAACCACCGGTCAGCAGCGGCAGGTCAGCACAGGCTTCGCCCAGTACATAAAGGTCTGCATCGGAAACGGCATCGGCAATGGCCATGCTCACGCCATCGGCGCGCAGCTCGGCGATCTTGCTGCGCACGGCTTCTGCGCCCTTGGCCACGGTGTCATAGCGCAACAGGCCGACTTTCTTGCTGGTCTGTTCCTGCAGGACACGCACCAGATTGGCGTCAGTCATTGGGGTCAGCGGGTGATTCTGCATGCCGGATTCGTTGAGCAGTTGATCCTGCACGAACAGATGGCCACGGAAGATCGTGCGACCGTTTTCCGGGAACGCAGGGCACGCCAAGGTGAAGTCACTGCCGAGTTTTTCCAGCAGGGCTTCGCTGACCTGGCCGATGTTACCAGCGGCTGTCGAGTCGAAGGTCGAGCAGTATTTGAAGAAGATCTGCTCACAGCCGCGTTCGCGCAGCCATTCGAGTGCAGCCAGCGATTCATCGATGGCTTCGGCGGTGGGTGTGGTGCGTGACTTGAGCGCGATCACGATAGCGTCGGCATCAAGACCGGCGGCCATTTCAGCGCTCGGGATACCGATGCTTTGCACGGTGCGCATGCCGCCGCGAACCAGCATGTTGGCCAGGTCCGTGGCACCGGTGAAGTCATCGGCGATGCAGCCCAGCAACGGGCGAGAGGAAGTCGAAGTCATGGGGCGCTCCTCAGGCTTGTTTCGGTTTGGCTTTCGGCAGTTCGATGCCCGGGAAGATTTTGATCACCGCGGAGTCATCTTCCCGGCCGAAACCGGCGCTGGAAGCCTGCATGAACATCTGGTGAGCGGTGGCCGACAGCGGCAGCGGGAATTTGCTGGTGCGGGCGGTATCCAGTACCAGGCCCAGATCCTTGACGAAAATGTCCACCGCCGACAGTGGGGTGTAATCCGCGTTGAGGATGTGCGGTACACGGTTCTCGAACATCCACGAGTTACCGGCGCTGTTGGTGATCACTTCGTACAGGGCGTCGGCATCGACACCTTCGCGCAGGCCCAGGGCCATGGCTTCGGCGCTTGCCGCGATGTGCACGCCAGCCAGCAACTGGTTGATGATTTTGACTTTCGAGCCCAGACCATGGACATCGCCCAGGCGATAGACCTTGCCCGCCATGCCGTTGAGCACGGCTTCTGCCTTGGCGTAGGACTCGGCCGGGCCGGAAGTCATCATGGTCATCTGACCGGCTGCTGCCTTGGCAGCGCCGCCGGATATCGGGGCATCGAGGTACAGCAGGCCTTGATCGACCAGGCGCTGGCCCAGTTCGACTGCGAAGGTTGGAGCGACGGTGGCGCAGCCGATGACCAGGCTGCCGGGACGCAGTGCGCCGATGGCGCCGTTCTCGCCAAAGAGGACCGTTTCAGTCTGCTCGGCGTTGACGACGACGGTAATGATCACATCACAGGCCGCGGCCATGCTGGCAGGCGAGTCACAGGCAACACCGCCTTCCTGGGCGAACGCTTCGGTCACGCTGGTGCGAACATCGCAGGCATGCACATTGAAGCCACTGCGCAGCAGCGAACGGGCAATGCCCAGACCCATGGCGCCCAGGCCGATAACGCCAACATTCTTCGTAGTCATGATGCAATCCTCAAGTCAGTGCCGATGCCTGTGGAGCTGGCAAACGGGCGATATTGTTCTGATCTGTGAATCTGATAGTGAATCAGTGAGTAGATAATGTGAAGTATTTTTTGTTTTTAACAAAAGTTCACATCGAAAAAGCATCGCGGGCAAGCTCCCTCCCGCATTGGAATGATGGTGTGGGTGGGGGCTTGCACGCGACGACAGAATTTCAGGTGCTGAAGGAAGGGGTGATGCGAGGAATTAAAACGAATGGTTCTGCTTGCGCCTGCGCCATTGACCCAGGGATTCCTCCAGACGGGCGGGGCTGTCGATGCCCTGGCGGCGTGCATGGCTGAACAGGATCAAGGCCAGTTCAGCCGTGACCAGCGCGTCGGCGCTGGCATGATGGCGCTCTTCGGCGTGCAGCCCGAAAAAGTTCGTCCAGTCGTCCAGGCCGGCCTGACGCAAACTGGCGTCGGGGCAGAGCATCGGGGCGATATCTGCGACATCGAAGAACGGATGCTGCAAGCGATAATCCAGGCTGTCCTTCAGGGCGCGGGACAGCATGTGCTGGTCGAAAGGTGCATGGAACGCCAGCATCGGGCTTGAGCCTGCGAACTCCAGGAAGTCCAGAAAAGCCTCCACCGGCTCGCTACCCGCGGCGATGGTGCTGGGCGCCAGACCGTGGATCAGCACTGCCGGGCTGACCTTGTGATCGACACGAAGAATGGTGCGCTCGAACTGCTGGCCCAGATCGATGGCACCGTCTTCTATCACCACGGCACCGATGGACAGGACCTGATCGCGGTTCATGTTCAGGCCGCTGGTTTCCAGGTCGAGCACGACCCAGCGCTGTTTGCGCAAGGACTCTTCGTTCAGCGGCGCGAAGGCTGGCAGCTCTGCCAGACGCTGCAGGTGCTGCTGCTCCAGCGGCGTCTTTTTCGGTCGTGGTCGTAGCCACTCGAACAGATTCATAGTTGATAACGTAGGGTCAGGCTGGTTTGCAGGCGCTGTGCCTGGCGGAATGATTCGCGCAGGATGCGCCGGTCCAGGTGGTTGAGCGTGTCCGGATCGATGCGGTTGGAGTACGGCAGGTTCTGACGGCTTTGCAACTGATGTTGCAGCATGCGGGTCTGTTGGATGAAGTGATAAGCCTCTTCATAGGCGGCGCCGTCCAGCGGGTCGATGACCTCGCGCTCCACCAGTTGCCGCAACCGTTCCAGAGTGTTATTGGCGCCGATACCGTTGGCCAGCGCAAGCAACCGTGCGCCATCGACAAACGGCGTCAGGCCTTCTGTTTTCAGGTCCAGAGTGTCCTTGTCGCTGCCTTTGCGCGCCAGCACGAAATCCTTGAAACGCCCGACCGGAGGGCGCTGCCGCAGCGCGTTATCGGCCATCATGCGCTGGAACAGGCGATTGTCTGCGACCTGATCGAGAATGCCGCGGCGTAATTGTTCACACCCGGCTTCGTCGCCCCAGACCACTCGCAGATCAAAGTAGATGCTCGATGCCAGCAGGTTTTCAGGCGTGGCTTCGCGAATGAAGGCCGAGAAGCGTCTGGACCATTCGCTGCGTGACAGGCACAGCTCTGGATTGCTGGCCATGATATTGCCTTTACACAGGCTGAAGCCGCACTGGGCAAGGCTCTGGTTGATGCGCTCGGCGATGGGCAGCAACAGCGCTCGTATTTCCGCTGCTTGCGCGGCATCACTGGCTTCAAACAGGATTCCGTTGTCTTGATCGGTGTGCAGCGTCTGTTCACGCCGTCCTTCGCTGCCGAAGCACAGCCAACTGAAAGGCACGCCGGGATCGCCTTTCTCTTCCAGCGTCAGTTCGATGACCCGGCATACGGTGTGGTCGTTGAGCAGGGTAATGATCTGGGTGATCTGGGTAGACGACGCGCCATGGGCCAGCATGCGGTCGACCAGTTGCACAATATCACCGCGCAGATTGGTCAGTGCTTCGATCCGTGGTGCATTGCGAATGGTTCGGGCCAGATGCACCAGATCCACACGTTGCAGGGAAAACAGGTCGCGTTCCGATACCACGCCGCACAGGCGCCCGTTCTTGACCAGGCAGACATGGGCAATATGGCGACCGGTCATGGCGATGGCCGCATCGAAGGCGCTGGCGTCGGGGCTCAGGTGAAACGGTGCCTGGCTCATGGTGTGCCTGATGGGCTGGCTGAAGTCGGCATTCACGTCGGCAACCGCTTCGCGCAAGTCCCGCAGGGTGAAGATCCCGAGCGGTGCCTGCTCCTCATCGACAATCACGATGCTGCCCACTTGCTGCTCATGCATCATCCTGACGGCTTCGCGCATCGGCGTTTCAGGGTCGCACATCACCGGATGGCGCATGGCCAGTTCGCCAAGGCGGGTATTCAGGGAGTATTGAGTGCCCAGGGTTTCCACGGCGCGTTGCTGGACTTGATGATTGACCTGATCCAGCAGACTGCTGACGCCGCGCAAGGCGAAATCCCGGAAAGTGGTGGACAGTGCAAACAGCTTGATGAAGGCCTGTTTGTTCAATTGCAGGCAAAAAGTATCTTCGGCTGCCAGATGTTCGGTGCGTGTGGCCCGTTCGCCCAGCAGGGCTGCCAGCGGGAAGCATTCTCCGGTGGTGATTTCAAAGGTGGTTTCGGTGCCACCTTTTGCCGAATGTGGTCGTTCCCCTACCACTCGGCCTTGCTTAACGATATAAAAGTGCTCTACTGCACCATCTGCCGGCTTGATGATGCTTTCGTCGCAGGCGTAAAAACGTAGTTGGCACTGCTCAACCAGGTACGCCAGATGGGCATTTTCCATCTGGTTGAACGGTGGAAATTTTTGCAGGAACTGCATGGTGCCGTGGATGTTCTGCAACACCGCAGTTTTGCCTGCCTGGTTGAAAGCGTCGGCTTTGCTCATGACCTGTACCGCGTTTTTGTTATTGGCGGTCATGGTCGACCGCTTGGGCCGCAGTGCCCATTGGACGTAAGTCTTACGCTGACAGGTAGTGCCCTGATGCACAGGTTTGTGTAGAGCTGTTTTAACGAACGCATGGGATCGCGCTCGAATACCCGGCTGGGAGGCCCGTAAAGTGCGCTGCAGGTTTAACCTGATCTGCTGTAGGAATTAGTCCAGGGAATGATGAGGCGGGAATGAGTGACCACGACATCTTGAGCGATGAAGAGCGCGACGCCCTTACAGAGGTCATGCTCCAGTCCAATCGTGACTTGCCGCAACGTGTGCTGATCGTCGATGACGACAGCGACGCCCGGGAGTTGCTGGCAGAAATTCTTAGTCTCAATGACATCAGTTGCTTGACGGCTGGTGGCGGCAACAGCGCCATGGAGCTGCTTGAAACCCGTCAGTCCATAGGCCTACTGATCACCGATCTGCGCATGGCGCCTTGTGACGGGCTGGACCTCATCCGCCAGGTCCGCGACTCCGAACGCGCGGCTTTGCCGATCATCATCGTTTCAGGCGACGCCAACGTGCGCGATGCCATCGATGCCATGCATTTGAGTGTGGTGGACTTCCTGCTCAAGCCGCTCAATACCAAGCAGCTTGTACGGTTGGTGAAGCGTGAGCTGGGGATGACCTGAGTTCCGGTTCGCGACTGAATTCGCTCCCACATGTGCAGGAGCGACTTCAGTCGCGAAAACCACTACCTGTTTTGAGCCTTGAACTCCCGACGACGGCGATGCAGCACCGGCTCGGTGTAACCGTTAGGCTGCTTTGTGCCTTCTATCACCAGTTCGACGGCGGCCTGGAACGCGATATTGCTATCGAAATCCGGGGCCAGCGGGCGGTATAGCGGGTCGTTGGCATTCTGGCGATCCACCACCGGTGCCATACGCTTGAGGCTTTCCAGTACCTGCGCTTCGGTGACCACGCCATGGCGCAGCCAGTTGGCCATGTGCTGGCTGGAGATGCGCAGTGTGGCGCGGTCTTCCATCAGGCCGATGTCATTGATGTCCGGCACTTTCGAGCAACCCACGCCCTGGTCGATCCAGCGCACGACGTAGCCAAGAATGCCCTGGGCATTGTTGTCCAGCTCGTTGCGAATCTCTTCCGGCGTCCACTTGACCTGTGGGGCCAGCGGGATGGTAAGGATGTCGTCCACCGAGGCGGGCACCCGTTGCGTCAGTTCGGCCTGACGGGCGAACACGTCGACCTTGTGATAGTGCAAGGCGTGCAGGGCGGCTGCGGTAGGCGAAGGCACCCAGGCGGTGTTTGCACCCGCCAGCGGATGGGCGATTTTCTGTTCCAGCATCGCGGCCATCAGGTCCGGCATGGCCCACATGCCCTTGCCGATCTGAGCCCGGCCTTGCAGGCCACACTTGAGGCCGATATCGACGTTGGAGTTCTCGTAGGCTCCGATCCACTTCTCGGCCTTCATCTGCGCCTTGCGAACGACCGGGCCTGCTTCCATGGAGGTATGGATCTCGTCGCCCGTGCGGTCCAGAAAACCGGTGTTGATGAACACCACACGCTCGCTCGCCGCCTGGATACAGGCCTTGAGGTTGACCGTGGTGCGGCGCTCTTCGTCCATGATCCCGACTTTCAGCGTGTTGCGCGGCAAGCCCAGGACCTGCTCGACACGGCCGAACAGTTCGTTGGTGAATGCTGCTTCTTCCGGGCCATGCATTTTCGGTTTGACGATGTACACGGAACCGCTGCGGCTGTTGCTGCGCGACGTATTGCCCTTGAGGTTGTGAATCGCGGCAAGACTGGTCAGCAGGCCGTCCAGGATGCCTTCTGGCACTTCGTTGCCGTGTTTGTCCAGAATGGCGTCGATGGTCATCAGGTGACCCACGTTGCGGATGAACAGCAGCGAGCGGCCATGAAGTGTGACGTCGTTGCCTTCGGGCGTGGTGTAGACGCGATCCGGGTTCATGGTACGGGTAAAGGTTTCGCCACCCTTGGCCACTTCTTCGGACAGGTCACCTTTCATCAGGCCCAGCCAGTTGCGATACACCACGACCTTGTCGTCGGCATCGACTGCGGCGATGGAGTCTTCGCAGTCCATGATGGTGGTCAGCGCGGCTTCCATCAGGATGTCTTTCACGCCTGCCGGGTCGGTGAGGCCGACAGGGCTGGACGCATCGATCTGGATCTCGAAATGCAGGCCGTTGTGCTTGAGCAGAATGGCCAGCGGTGCAGAAGGATCGCCCTGGAAGCCGATCAGTTGTGCGTCATCCTTGAGGCCGGTATTGCTGCCGCCCTTGAGGCTGATGACCAGTTTGCCATCGATCAGCTTATAAGCCGTCGAGTCGACGTGGGAGCCGGCCGCCAGTGGTGCGGCTTCGTCCAGGAAGGCGCGGGCGAAGGCAATGACCTTGTCGCCGCGAACCTTGTTGTAGCCCTTGCCCTTCTCGGCACCGCCTTCTTCGCTGATGGCATCGGTGCCATAAAGCGCGTCGTACAGCGAACCCCAGCGGGCGTTGGAGGCATTGAGGGCGAAGCGGGCGTTCATCACTGGCACGACCAGTTGCGGGCCTGCCATGGTGGCAATTTCTTCATCGACGTTTTGCGTCGTGATCTGGAAGTCCGCCGCTTCTGGCAGCAGATAACCGATTTCCTGAAGGAAAGCTTTGTAAGCCGAGGCGTCGTGGGCCTGTCCGGCATTGGACTGGTGCCAGGCATCGATTCTTGCCTGCAAGTCATCACGTTTGGCGAGCAAGGCTCTGTTCTTTGGCGCAAGCTCATGGATCAGTGTGTCAGCCCCGGCCCAGAACGCTGTGGTATCGATGCCGGTTCCTGGGGTGGCTTCGTTCTGCACGAAGTCGAACAGGACTTTGGCGACCTGCAGGTCACCGACTTGAACGTACTCAGTCATTGCACTTGCCTCACTCTGCTCAGCAGGTCGAGCTCACTCAAGGAGCGCTCTGTTTATTGGTTTTAATGTTATGTAGTGCGCGCCGCGAAATACTACATGAGCAGCAGCGATGGGGGATGAATATGTCACCAAACGACTGAAGTTTCACGACCAGTCACGCTGCCGACCCGGATGTTCTCAAAAATGACGGCGATTGTTCCAGAAAATTATCAAAACGGTACACGTTCTGCGCTTTGCAGTGCCGGCGTGAACCTTGCCTATACTTTCGCGACATCCGTCGGGGTCTGACGGCACCTTTTTAAAAGCAGAGGAAGTCACCTGTGAATCATCTCGTAGTCACTGTGGTTGCACCCGACAAACCGGGCCAGGTCGAGCGTATAGCCCACTGCATCGCCGATCATGGCGGCAACTGGCTGGAAAGCCGCATGTCGCGCATGGCCGGGCAGTTCGCCGGCATCCTGCGGGTCGGTGTACCGGCTGAAAATCAGGATGAGTTGATCCAGGCACTGCGGGTGCTGACGGTCCATGGCATTCATGTGCAACTGGCCGAAAGCACCGCCGAAGCCCTCGGCTCCTGGAAAACCATCAGCATGCAACTGGTGGGCAATGACCGACCCGGCATCGTGCGCGACATCACCCGCTTGCTGACCGGGCAGGGCGTCAACGTCGAAAGCCTGATCACCGACATCACCCCGGCACCCATGAGCAGTGAACTGCTGTTCCATGCCGACGCCGTACTGGGCGTGCCCCTGAACCTGTCACTGGACGATCTGCAGGCCCGGCTCGAAACCCTGGCGGACGATCTGATGGTGGAGTTGGTGTTGAAGACGGAGAGTTGAGAGGGAGTACGAATGGTCAGGTTATCCAAGTTAACCGTGCACCCACCTGTGGATAACCTGGGGAGATGGCCTTGTGCGCCACGGTGGACGTGGCTTTGCGGGGTTTGATCAAAAAACCAGCAGTTTCAATGGCTTGTGCACAAATAAGGTGAACCTGCCTGTGGATAACCGTTGGAGAACCCTTTGCAGGCCATATGAATCGTGGCTTGCAAAGGGTTGTATGTTTTTTGATCAGCGACGGCGGCGCAGACTTAGCCAGGCATCGACGCTGTAGATTGCCAGCCCTGCCCAGATGCAGACGAAGGTGATGATGGTGCTGGTGTTCAGGTGCTCGCCATAGAGCAGGACCGCAAGGGCGAGGACCAGGGTCGGCGCGACGTATTGCAGAAAGCCCAGTGCGGTATAGGGCAAGTGGCGGGCGGCGGCGTTGAAGCATACCAATGGGATCAGCGTTACCGGGCCGGCCGCTGCCAGCCATATCGCCTGGCTGGTGGTCCAGAACTCAGGCTGTGCGGTTTGTGCCACGGGATTGAGCAGCAGCCACGCCAGTGCCAGCGGAACCAGCATCCAGGTTTCCACGACAAGGCCGGGCAGGGCAGCCACGGGGGCTTTCTTGCGGATCAGGCCGTAGAAGCCGAATGTCAGTGGCAATAACAGTGACACCCACGGCAGATTGCCGACCTGCCAGACTTGCTGGGCAACTCCGGCGGCGGCCAGCAGCACCGCCAGCCATTGCAGGCGTCGCAGACGTTCGCCCAGCAGCAACATCCCGAGCAGCACGTTGACCAGCGGGTTGATGTAATAACCCAGGCTGGCCTCGACCATGCGCCCGTTGTTCACCGCCCAGACATAAACCATCCAGTTGCAGGCTATCAGGCTGCCGCTGAGCGCCAGTACCGCCAGCCGTTGCGGGTTTTCCCGCAGTTCGCGCCACCAACCGGGATGTTTCCAGAACAGGAGCAGCAGGGAGCCGAACAGCGCCGACCAGATCGCCCTGTGAATGATGATCTCAAGGGCGGGAACGGTGGCGAGTAGTTTGAAGTACATCGGGAACAGGCCCCAGATGATGTAAGCACTCAAGCCAAGAATGTATCCACGGCGTGGGTTGGCAGCTTGCATGTAGCGTCCTTGTACTCAACAACAGGTTTTCAGAACAGTTTCAGGGGGGCTTCGTTCAGGGCCGACAACTGCTCGCGCAGTGCCAGGATATGGTCGCCCCAATAACGCTCTGTGCCGAACCAGGGAAAGCTGCGGGGGAAGGCCGGATCGTCCCAGCGTCGCGCCAGCCAGGCGCTGTAATGCATCAGGCGCAGGGCGCGCAGCGGCTCGATGAGCGCGAGTTCGGCGGGATCGAAGTCGTGGAATTCGTTGTAGCCGTCCATCAACTCCGACAATTGCCCCAGACATTCCTGACGATCACCTGCCAGCATCATCCAGATGTCCTGTACGGCGGGTCCCATGCGGCAGTCGTCCAGATCGACAATGTGGAACATTTCGTCACGGCACATCATGTTGCCCGGGTGGCAGTCGCCATGGATGCGGATATTGTTGTGGGGTGTTGCGGCGTAGACATCCTCGACACGCTTGAGCAGGTCCCGGGCGACGGACTCGTAGGCCGGGAGCAGGCTGCGCGGAATGCAATCGTTGCTCAGCAGGTAGTCGAGGGAATCATGGCCGAAGTTTTTCACGGCCAGGGCTTCGCGATGCTCGAACGGCCGGGTTGCGCCCACTGCATGAATGCGTCCCAGCAACTGGCCCAGGCGATAGAGCTGATCGAGGTTGCCCGGCTCCGGGGCTCGTCCGCCACGGCGCGGGAACAGCGTGAAGCGGAAGTCACCGTGCTCGAACAGGGTTTTACCGTCATGCACCAGAGGGGCTACGACTGGCACTTCGACTTCTGCCAGCTCGAAGGTGAAGCTGTGTTCTTCAAGAATCGCTTCGTTGCTCCACCGTTGCGGGCGATAGAACTTGGCGATCAAGGGCTGTTCGTCTTCGATACCTACTTGATAGACCCGGTTTTCATAACTGTTCAGGGCCAGGACGCGGGCGTCACTGAGAAAGCCGATACTTTCTACGGCGTCGAGAACGAGATCGGGGGTGAGTGTTGCAAACGGGTGGGCCATGCTGACTCCTGCGCGCAGCAAGTCGCCGCGTTCGACTGCAGATGGTAACGCAGAGTGCTCGCAGTTTTTCCGTAGGAGCGAATTTATTCGCGAATGGGGCTTTTCGCGAATAAATTCGGCTGGAATCAGGCGCCGATAATGCCGCCATCTTCACGGGTAATCACCATCACCGAAGAGCGGGGCTTGCCGTTGGGCTGGTGCTCGGGGAAGGTGGAGCCGCCGTTTTCACCAGGATGCTGGATACCCACGAACATCGTCTTGTAGTCCGGCGCGAAGCTGATGCCGGTTACTTCGCAACCGATCGGTCCGACCAGGAAGCGACGGATTTCACCGCTGTGCGGGTCGGCGCAGAGCATCTGGTTATTGCCCATGCCAGCGAAGTCACCCTTGTTGCTGGAGTCGCCGTCGGTCTGTATCCACAGGCGTCCCGCTTCGTCGAAGCTCAGGCCGTCCGGGCTGTTGAACATGTTCTGGGCATTGACGTTGCTCGACCCGCCTTGTGGTTTGCCAGCATGTACGACCGGGTTGCCCGCGACCACGAACAAGTCCCACTCGAATTCCATGGCCGAGGCATTATCTTCGGCTTCTTTCCAGCGCAGGATCTGCCCGTACTGGTTCTTGGCCCTCGGGTTCGGACCGCCGACCGGCTGGCCGTCATCGCCGCGCTTGGCGTTGTTGGTGAGGGTGCAATAGACCTGACCATCCTTGGGGCTGACCACGATCCATTCCGGGCGGTCCATGCGTGTGGCTTTCACCACGCTGGCGGCCAGACGTGCATGAATCAGCACTTCAGCCTGATTGTTGAAACCGGCTGCGGCATCCAGGCCGTTCTTGCCATGGGTCAGTTCGATCCACTGGCCTTTGCCTTTCGGACGATCCGGGTTGTTGTCACCGCCATCGAACTGCGCCACATACAAGGTGCCGTGATCCAGCAGGTTGCGATTGGCTTTGGGATCGTGATGATCGATCTTGTCGCGACTGATGAATTTGTAGATGAACTCGCCACGCTCGTCGTCGCCCATGTACACCACGACGCGACCGCCCTTGGTTTCGGTCAGTGCGGCGTTTTCATGCTTGAAGCGGCCCAGCGCGGTGCGTTTGATTGGCGTGGATTTCGGGTCGAACGGGTCGATCTCGACCACCCAGCCATGACGGTTGACCTCGTTGGGGTTCTTGGCCACATCGAAGCGCGGATCGTGTTGATGCCAGTTGATGTCCTTGCTGGCAGCCACGACGCCGTAACGCTTGAGGCCCGCATCGAACTTCTGCTCCGGATTGCTGCTGCCGAAACAGTCGGTGAAGTTCTCTTCGCAGGTCAGGTAAGTGCCCCACGGCGTCTTGCCGTTGGCGCAGTTCTGGAACGTGCCCAAGGCATGCTTGCCCGCCTTGTCGGCGTCGGTCTTGAGCCATTCATGACCGGCAGCGGGGCCGCTCAGGTCGATGGGCGTGTTGCCATGAATGCGGCGGTTGTACTTGGAGTCCTGCACGAACTGCCACTGGCCGTTCTTCTGCTGGACCTCGATGACCGACACGCCTTCAGCGGCCAGTGCCTTCTGTACGTCTTCGGCCGATTGCGGCTCCTTGCCGTGATCGAAGAGGTAGCGATAGTTGGTGTATTCGTTGTTGATCGCCATCAGCGCCCGGTCTTTGTGGCCGGGCATCGGGAACAGGCTCATGCCGTCGTTGTTGTCGCCGAACTGCACTTCCTGTGCCTTGGCGGTGCCTTTGCCGCTCGGGTCGAAGGCCGGGCCGCCTGCCTGCAAGGGCTGACCCCAACTGATGAGAACCGAGGATTTGTAGCCCGGCGGCAGGCTGATGGTGTCGGCGGTGGCTGCCGGAATGCTGTCAAAGCCCAGCAGATTGCCCGATGCGGCGCTGACGCTGTTGGCCAGTGCGCTACGGGTCAGCAGGTTGCCGCCCAGGAACATCGCGGCACCGCACAGGGCGCCTGCGCTGATGAACCCACGGCGAGTGAGGCCGACCATCTTTTCGAGGTCGGTGGATTGATTTTCTTCTAATAGATTCATCATCACGGCTCCCACAGAGGTGGCAGCCACGATAATTGCCGTATATGACGAAATTGTGTCTCAGGAGTGACGACACAGCCGCTTACAAAGGTGTGCCCAGCAAGACCCGTGACGGGGCGAAACGGACTTGCACCTGACTGCCTGTTTCCAGGCTCAGAGCCTGAAGCTGCTCAGATGGCGTCAAGGCACACAGCGTCTGGCCTCCAGGCAGATTGATGCGCACTTCGCAGGGGCCGTCTTCGGCTTCGAGAATGCTGTCGATCAGCCCGAACAGGCAATTGTTTCCATTTGTTTCCTCGTGATCGTGTGGAAACAGCTCAAGCCAGCCCGCCTTGATGAGAGCGACGACATCGGTATCGATCTGCAGGTCCAGACGCAGGGTGCTGTCATGGGTAATCTGCGCCTCGATGAACACCTCGTCGGCCATTTGCAGACGAATATGGTCGTTGTGCCCATGTCGAGTGATGCTCACGATGCGGCCCAGTAACTGGTTGCGGGCGCTGGTGCGCAGGGTCAGGCGACTGAGCAGGTCCAGGTCCGTGCTTTCTTCGGTGGCTTCCAGCACCTGGGCTTGCAGTGCCTGCAATCGCTGATAGAGACGCAGCACACGCTCACCTTCGGCAGACAGTTTCGCACCGCCACCACCACGCCCGCCGACACTGCGCTCCACCAAAGGCTTTTGCGCCAGATTGTTCAGCTCATCGATGGCATCCCAAGTCGCCTTGTAACTCAGGCCTGCGCTTTTGGCGGCACGTGTGATGGAGCCTTGCTCGGCGATGTGTTGCAGCAACTCGATACGCTGCGGGCGACGGACCATGTGTTGCGTCAGCAGAGTCGGTAAGGGCATGGCGACGGATTGGGTGGCTGATGGGAAAGGCGAGTGTAAGACAAGTCGGCGTCCAGAAGCTGATCAGCCCTCCGGCCTGGGCGTTCTGGCCAGGCAATAGACATCCACCCGCCGGGCACCGCTCCTGAGCAAGGTGCGGGCAATCACATCGGCTGTGGAGCCTGTGGTCAGTACATCATCGACCAAGGCCAGGTGCTTGCCTTGCACCGATGCCGCATCCACCACCTTGAAGGCTCCGTTCAGATTGCGTTTGCGGCTTTTTGCATCCAGGTCCTGCTGAGCCGTTGTCTCGCGAACTCTCAGCAACTGGCGTTCATCCACAGGCAGATTCAGGGCTTTGCCCAGCCAGCCGGCCAGCATGCCCGCCTGGTTGTAGCCACGCTGGCGCAGACGCCGGGTGGCCAGTGGAACGGGCAACAGGCAATCGGGCCGGGCCAGGCCTTCCTCAAAGCGGTGCTGCAGAAACTGCCCGGCCAGCTCCGCCAGCAAGCGCCCCATGGGCCACCGGCTCTGGTGTTTGAAGCGCGTAATCAGGCTGTCCACCGGAAAGTCGTACAGCCAGGGCGCGATGACTTCTGTGAATGCCGGTGGTCGTTTGAGGCATTGCCCGCAATTCATGCCGGAGGCCGGAAGCGGCAGGGCGCATTGCAGGCACTGATCCCCAAGCCAGGGCAACTCGGTTTCGCAGGCCACGCAAACGGGAAAAGGCGCATCGCTGAATTCATCGCACAATAAGCAGATATGTTTACTTTTTAACCAGATGTAAACCTCTTGATTGTGATTGGGTTGACAGGGCATGGCTCTTCCTTAAATATGCCGAACATCCGTGTAGCGCTTGTGGGCTTTCCTCGCCTTGGCGCACTGCCTGAATAAAACCAAGGAGCCGCCCGATGAGCGCCAGCACCACCGCCACTCTGCGTCACGACTGGACTTTAGCCGAGGTCAAGGCGCTGTTCGTACAGCCATTCAATGACCTGCTGTTTCAGGCGCAGACCGTGCACCGCGCTCACTTCGATGCCAACCGCGTTCAGGTTTCCACCCTGCTGTCGATCAAGACCGGCGCCTGCCCCGAAGACTGCAAGTACTGCCCGCAATCCGGTCACTACAACACCGGTCTTGAGAAAGAAAAGCTGCTGGAAGTGCAGAAGGTGCTGGAAGAGGCCGCTCGCGCCAAAGCCATCGGTTCGACCCGTTTTTGCATGGGCGCAGCCTGGAAGCACCCATCGGCCAAGGACATGCCTTACGTGCTGGAAATGGTCAAAGGCGTCAAAGCCATGGGCCTGGAAACCTGCATGACCCTGGGGCGTCTGGATCAGGATCAGACCGAGGCGCTGGCCCAGGCGGGCCTGGATTACTACAACCACAACCTGGACACCTCGCCGGAGTTCTACGGCAGCATCATCACCACCCGCACCTACAGCGAGCGTCTGCAGACACTGGCGTATGTGCGCGATGCCGGGATGAAGATCTGTTCCGGCGGGATTCTGGGCATGGGCGAGTCGCTGGATGACCGGGCCGGGCTGCTGATCCAGTTGGCGAACCTGCCTGAGCACCCGGAGTCGGTGCCGATCAACATGCTGGTGAAAGTCGCCGGTACGCCGCTGGAGAACGCTGAGGAAGTCGATCCATTCGACTTCATCCGCATGCTGGCCGTGGCTCGTATTCTGATGCCGCAGTCCCATGTCCGCCTGTCGGCCGGTCGCGAGGCGATGAACGAACAGATGCAGGCCCTGGCGTTTTTCGCCGGAGCCAACTCGATTTTCTACGGCGAGAAATTGCTGACTACCGCCAACCCGCAGGCCGACAAGGACATGCTGTTGTTCTCGCGCCTGGGGATCAAGCCCGAAGCCCGCGAAGAGCACGCCGATGAAGTGCATCAGGCGGCCATCGAGCAGGCGCTGGTCGAGCAGAAGAGCAGCGCCATGTTCTACGACGCGGCGTCTGCCTGATCCTCTTGACTGGGCCGCATGCGAGCGGCCCGGTTTGAATCATCTTTTCCGAAGACCGGGGCTTGCATGTCTTTCGATCTCCGCACGCGCCTTGAAGCCCGTCGCGCCGAACATCTCTATCGCCAGCGCCCGCTGCTGCAAAGTCCGCAAGGTCCGCAGGTAACGGTTGATGGCCAGCCGCTTTTGGCGTTCTGCAACAACGATTACCTGGGTCTGGCCAATCATCCTGAAGTGATCGCTGCCTGGCAGGCGGGCGCATCGCGCTGGGGCGTGGGTGGCGGCGCATCGCATCTGGTGATTGGCCACAGCGGCCCGCATCACGAACTGGAAGAAGCCCTGGCCGAACTCACCGGCCGCCCGCGAGCGTTACTGTTTTCCAATGGCTACATGGCCAACCTCGGTGCCGTCACGGCGCTGGTGGGGCAGGGTGATACGGTGCTGGAAGACCGGCTCAATCATGCATCATTGCTGGATGCTGGCCTGCTCAGCGGTGCGCGCTTTTCCCGCTACTTGCATAATGATGCGGCGAGCCTTGATGCCCGGCTGGACAAAGCTGTCGGCGATACGCTGGTGGTGACCGATGGCGTGTTCAGCATGGATGGCGATATCGCCGACCTGCCCGCGCTGGCACAAGTCGCGAAAACCAAAGGCGCCTGGTTGATGGTGGACGACGCCCATGGCTTCGGACCGCTGGGTGCCAAAGGTGCCGGTATTGTCGAGCACTTCGGTCTGGGCATCGAAGAGGTGCCGGTGCTGGTGGGCACGCTGGGCAAGTCGTTCGGTACGTCGGGCGCCTTTGTGGCGGGCAGCGAGGAACTGATCGAAACCCTGATCCAGTTCGCCCGGCCCTACATTTATACAACCAGCCAGCCGCCTGCGCTGGCCTGCGCCACCCTCAAGAGCCTGGAGCTGCTGCGCACCGAACACTGGCGTCGCGAGCATCTGGGGCGTTTGATCCAGCAGTTTCGACGTGGCGCCGAGCAGATCGGTCTGCAACTGATGGACAGCTTCACACCGATCCAGCCGATCATGATCGGCGATGCGGGGCGCGCCTTGCGCCTGTCGCAGATGCTGCGCGAGCGGGGCTTGCTGGTCACGGCGATTCGTCCCCCTACTGTACCTGCTGGCAGTGCCCGTTTGCGGGTGACGTTGTCTGCGGCGCACAGTGCCGACCAAGTGCAGCTATTGTTGAATGCACTGGAGCAGTGTTACCCGCTGCTGGGCACAAGTGAATCGATGGAGTCCGAGCATGCGTGATCGTTTGATCCTGCTACCCGGTTGGGGCCTTGGTGTCTCGCCACTTGAGCCGCTGGCGGCCGCGTTGCGCGGGCTTGACGAGCATTTGCGGGTCGAGATCGAGCCGTTGCCGGACCTCGACAGTTGTGATGTTCAGGAATGGCTCGACGAACTGGACGCCAATATCCCGACCGGTGCCTGGCTGGGCGGCTGGTCGCTGGGTGGCATGCTGGCTGCGGAGCTGGCGGCACGACGCGGCGATGACTGCTGCGGGCTGCTGACCCTGGCCAGCAATGCCAGTTTCGTGACCCGTGGCGCGTGGCCCAATGCGATGGCGGAAGGCGAGTTCTCGGCTTTTCTGGCCGGTTGCTCGGCTGACTCCGAAGCGACTTTGAAGCGTTTCAGCCTGTTGTGTACCCAAGGCGCTGAAGACCCGCGCGGCCTGTCACGGCTGCTCAAGGCCGGAGCGCCACAGACGTCGACGAATACGCTGGTCGATGGCCTGAAAGTCCTCGGGCAACTCGATACCCGCAGTGCCTTGCAGACCTATCGCGGGCCGCAACTGCATCTGTTTGCGGGGCACGATGCGTTCGTGCCTGCCGAAGCTGCGGGCGACCTGCTGGCATTGTTGCCTGATATAGAAGTGGGTCTGATTGAACAGGCCAGCCATGCCTTCATTCTGGAAAACCCCCACGGCGTGGCAGCGGCGATCCAGGCCTTCTTGCATGAGTCGGGCGATGACTGATCTTTCTCACGTGAAATTACCGGGCGGCCTGCCTGACAAGCGTCAGGTGGCCGAATCGTTTTCCCGGGCTGCCGGCAGTTACGACAGCGTGGCCGATTTGCAGCGCGCAGTCGGTCATGAACTGTTCGCCCGTTTGCCTGAAACACTGAGCCCTTCGCGCTGGCTGGATCTGGGGTGCGGCACGGGTTATTTCAGCCGGGTGCTGGGGCAGGCCTTCCCGCAAAGCGAAGGTGTTGCACTGGATATCGCCCAAGGCATGTTGCGTCATGCCCGTCCCTTGGGCGGCGCCCGTCACTTTGTGGCTGGCGATGCCGAGCGCCTGCCGTTGCAGGCGCACCGTTGCGAACTGGTGTTCTCCAGCCTCGCGGTGCAATGGTGTGCGGATTTTGCAGCCGTGCTCGGTGAAGCCAGCCGGGTCTTGCAGCCGGGCGGTGTATTCGCGTTTTCCAGTCTGTGTGTCGGCACTTTGCAGGAGCTTCGGGAAAGCTGGCAGAGCGTCGATGGGCTGGTGCACGTCAATCGCTTTCGCGAGCGGGATGACTATCGTCAGTTGTGCGCGGCCAGTGGCTTGCGGGTGCGCAGTCTTGAGGTTCGGCCTCACGTGTTGTATTACCCGGATGTGCGCAGCCTGACCCATGAGCTTAAAGCGCTGGGCGCGCATAATCTTAATCCCGGACGTCCCGGTGGCCTGACGGGAAGGGCGCGGATTCGTGGCTTGGTCGAGGCGTACGAAAGGTTCCGTCAGGAGCCTGGGCTGCCCGCGACTTATCAAGTGGTCTATGGGGTGCTGGAAAAAAACTGATGGGCTTGCGAGACAAGGGAAGGATGCCGAGATGAGTGCTGCGTATTTCATCACTGGAACCGATACGGACGCGGGGAAGACCACTGTCGCCGCTGGCCTGCTGCATGCGGCCCGACTGGCTGGGCTGAGCACGGCGGCGGGCAAGCCTGTCGCTTCCGGTAGTGTCATCACTCCCCAAGGGCTGCGCAATGCCGATGCCCTGGCCTTGCTGGCTGAATGTTCGCTGGAGCTTGGCTACGACGACGTCAATCCCTACACCTTCGAGCCCGCCATCGCGCCGCATCTGGCCGCCCGGGAGGCCGGTGTGTCGCTGACGGTCAATGCCTTGCTGCAACCCATGCGCCGCCTGCTGGAACGAAACGCGGATTTCACCCTGATCGAAGGCGCGGGCGGCTGGCGCGTACCGCTGGCGGATCAGAGCAACCTTTCCGATCTGGCCATGGGGCTGAGGCTGCCGGTCATTCTGGTGGTGGGTGTGCGCCTGGGTTGTATCAACCATGCGCTGCTGACTGCCGAAGCCATCGCCCAGGACGGGCTGCAACTGGCGGGCTGGGTCGCCAATATCATCGAGCCCAAGACCTCACGGCTGGAAGAAAACCTTGCGACCCTGTCCGAGCGCCTGCCAGCACCCTGTATCGGGCGTGTGCCGCGCCTCAAGAAAGCGAGTGCCGATGCCGTTGCGGAACATCTGCACCTGGAACTGCTCGACTGATTTTGAAACACATTCACTATGTCGCTGATACACAAGGCGCTTTTGCCCGGTTCAAGGCATAACCTATTATCCGGCTATGTGCCATTAGTCTTTTTGTCGAGTATTCCGCTGCATTTACTGGTTCAATAGCTCCTGTTCGCTATTTGAACTGAGGAACGGCTTATGCAAATCACCATGAACAATACTCTCTATCCAGGCCTGAGCGCGATTCAGGTTGGGCAGGAGCGTGTCGATCAGGCGGCCACCCAGATCGCCAGCACCAACATCGAAGTTTCCGGCAGAAGCCAGTCTTCGGATTTCCAGCTCGAAAACCTGCGCTCGGTCGACCGTAGCCAGCGTTCCGACCTGCCCGCCAACATCGTTGAGCTGGCCACTGGCAAAGAACAGATCCAGGCGGGTCTGGCAGCTCAGAAAGCCAGCGATGAAGCGCTGGGTACACTGATCGACACTTACGCCTGATCCCCTGCGCCGTGCCTTCCGTGCACGGCGGCATTTTCTGAATTTCCCCCTGCCAGCAGCCTGTATCGCCTGCGCAACCTCTTTTCCCTCATCTAGACTCACAGTATCGTTTTCTCGACGCTGTATGCCTTTGCGTGCGCGGCCTGTAGCGTATTGATGACAAACGGTGTGTGAAGCGCTATTGACAAGGTTTAGGCGTAAACGTATGTTTCAAACACCTGTTTGACCGTAAGGCATACGAGATTGTCTGGTGCCTGGGAGTTTGCTCCCGGCGACCGCCCGGTCATTCGTTCCAGGATTCATCAGCAGAGGTTTATCGCTATGCCTGAATACAAGGCCCCCTTGCGTGATATTCGTTTCGTTCGTGATGAGCTGCTCGGTTATGAGGCGCACTATCAGAGTCTGCCGGCATGCCAGGACGCAACGCCAGATATGGTCGATGCCATTCTTGAGGAAGGTGCCAAGTTCTGCGAACAGGTACTGGCTCCCCTGAACCGTGTCGGCGACACCGAAGGTTGCACCTGGAGCGAGTCGGGCGTTAAGACGCCGACCGGCTTCAAACAGGCATACAAGCAATTCGTCGAGGGCGGCTGGCCGAGCCTGGCCCATGACGTCGATCACGGCGGTCAGGGGCTGCCCGAGTCTCTGGGCCTGGCCGTCAGCGAGATGGTTGGCGAGGCCAACTGGTCATGGGGCATGTACCCGGGCCTTTCGCACGGCGCGATGAACACCATTTCCGAGCACGGTACGCCTGAGCAGCAAGAGGCTTACATGACCAAGCTGGTGTCCGGCGAATGGACCGGCACCATGTGCCTGACCGAACCTCACTGCGGCACCGACCTTGGCATGCTGCGCACCAAGGCCGAGCCTCAGGCCGATGGTTCCTACAACGTCACCGGCACCAAGATTTTCATTTCCGCTGGCGAACACGACATGGCCGACAACATCGTCCATATCGTACTGGCGCGTCTGCCGGATGCTCCGGCGGGCACCAAGGGTATTTCGCTGTTCATCGTGCCCAAGTTCCTGCCTGCCGCCGACGGCAGCATCGGTGAGCGCAATGCCGTGACCTGCGGTTCCATCGAACACAAGATGGGTATCCACGGCAACGCCACCTGCGTGATGAACTTCGATTCGGCCAAGGGTTTCCTGATCGGTCCGCCGAACAAAGGCCTGAACTGCATGTTCACCTTCATGAACACCGCTCGTCTGGGGACTGCACTGCAAGGTCTGGCCCACGCCGAAGTCGCGTTCCAGGGTGGCCTGAAATACGCTCGCGACCGTCTGCAGATGCGCTCGCTGACCGGCCCGAAAGCGCCCGACAAGGCCGCTGACCCGATCATCGTTCATCCTGACGTGCGCCGTATGCTGCTGACCATGAAGGCTTTCGCCGAAGGTACGCGGGCCATGGTGTACTTCACGGCCAAGCAGGTCGATATCGTCAAGTACAGCGAAGACGAAGACCAGAAGAAAGCCGCCGACGCACTGCTGGCGTTCATGACGCCGATTGCCAAGGCCTTCATGACCGAGGTGGGCTTCGAGGCCGCCAACCATGGCGTGCAGATCTACGGTGGCCATGGTTTCATCGCCGAGTGGGGCATGGAGCAGAACGTTCGCGACAGCCGTATCTCGATGCTGTACGAAGGCACCACCGGCATCCAGGCGCTGGACCTGCTGGGCCGCAAGGTCCTGATGACCCAGGGCGAAGCGCTCAAGGGCTTCACCAAGATCGTCCACAAGTTCTGCCAGGCCAACGAAGGCAGCGAAAGCGTTCAGGAATTCGTGACGCCACTGGCAGCGCTGAACAAGGAATGGGGCGAGCTGACCATGAAAGTGGGCATGGCCGCCATGAAGGATCGTGAAGAAGTCGGTGCGGCTTCGGTGGATTACCTGATGTATTCCGGCTATGCCTGCCTGGCTTACTTCTGGGCCGACATGGCGCGTCTGGCGGCCGAGAAACTGGCAGCCGGGACTTCCGAGCAAGCCTTCTACAACGCCAAGCTGCAGACTGCGCGTTTCTACTTTCAGCGCATCCTGCCGCGTACCCGTACTCACGTCGCCGCCATCCTTTCCGGTGCTGGCAACCTGATGGACATGAAAGAGGAAGACTTCGGCCTGGCTTACTGACAAGTCCGGTCGTAGCTCAAAGCCGTCTGGCCCTTCGGGTCAGGCGGCTTTTTCGTAGGTTGATGAAAAAGCGTGAGAAAGCGCTTTCTTGCTCAAGCAATCAATAAACCTTTTCGATCTCCTGCCGTTACAGAAAAGTAGCCAGCTATCAATCCTGCTGTATGCATTGTTCACTGGAGAGAGGCACAATGCCACTGCTCCAGATATTCACTCCGATGCCGAGTAGGAGATATTCCCCTTGTTGCGTCCATCTGCTGCACGATTGAGTCATTTTCTCCCTTCTGCAGCGTTGTTGTTTGCAGGGCTGGCGGCTGCCTACGTCAAGGACCTGAACGTTTTCTTCACCTCCCTGTTCAACGTGCTGCCGACATTGGTGCTGTTGCTGGGCGGTGCGTATTGCGGTGTGTACCGGCGTCAGCGTGAGCTGTTTCTGATGATCACTGTCTACGTCGCCTACTTTCTGCTCGACACTCAGACTGATTACTACCGCGATAATGGCAAGGTTCGCGAAGACGCGGCGGTGATCTTTCATCTTGTGTGTCTGCTGTTGCCGTTGATGTTCGGGCTTTACGCGGCCTGGGAAGAGCGTACGCACCTGTTCCAGGATCTGGTGGCGCGTATTGCGGTGCTGGTGGCTGTGGGCGGTGTTGCATTCGGGCTTGAGCAAAGTTATCCCGTCGCAGTGCAGACCTGGCTGGCGGATATCCGCTGGCCGGCGCTGCATGGTTCGTGGATGAGTCTGATCCAGTTGTCGTATGCGATGTTTCTGGGTTCGTTCGGTCTGTTGATCTGGCAATACCTGGAAAAGCCACGGCCTTTGCATGCAGCGCAGATCGTCGGATTGCTGGGACTCTTCTGGGCATTGCCCAAGACCTTCATCCTGCCGTTCACCCTGAATATCCTGTGCAGCCAGGTGATGCTGATGATTGCCGCGGCGGTCGCCCATGAGGCCTATCAGATGGCATTTCGCGACGAACTCACCGGTTTGCCGGGGCGTCGTGCGCTCAATGAGCGTATGCAGCGTCTGGGGCGCAATTATGTGCTGGCCATGAGCGACGTCGATCACTTCAAGAAATTCAACGACACCCACGGCCATGATGTGGGCGATCAGGTGTTGCGCCTCGTGGCCAGCAAGTTGTCGAAAATCACCAATGGTGGCGGCAAGGCCTACCGCTATGGCGGTGAAGAGTTCGCTATCGTTTTCGCTGGCAAGACCCTGGAGGAATGCCTGCCGCACCTTGAAGCCATCCGCGAAAGCATCGCCAATTACGAAATCCTGCTGCGCAACCAGGACAATCGCCCCAAGGACGACCAGCAAGGTCGGCAAAAACGGGGAGCGACAGCGTCCAACAGTGTTTCGGTAACGGTGAGTATCGGAGTTGCCGAGCGTCAGCCCGAGCACCGCACGCCGGAAGAAGTCCTCAAGTCTGCCGACCAGGCGCTGTACGCCGCCAAGGGCGCGGGCCGTAACTGCGTCATTTCCCACACTCAGTTGAACAAGCGCGGAGCGGTGCGTACCGCTGACGCCGCGAGCTGATATAGACGAACTGCACGTGAGCGGCGCAGTCTGTCTGACGGCGCCGTGTTGTTTCGTCTGTCTGTCGTGTATGTGACTTTAAATTGATTTATAGTCACACCATGACCCTATGTCTCTGAATCGTTGTTCGGTTAGACTCGCGATCATTGCCACCTGATTCCAGGCATGTAGCATGTCCGGATCTTCTTTTTCAGGTTTTTCTTGCTCCCTGCTTGTGAGGTTTGCCATGGCTGACTACAAAGCCCCGTTGCGCGATATGCGTTTCGTCCTCAATGAAGTATTCGAAGTTTCCACACTCTGGGCTCAACTGCCCGCGCTTGCCGAAACTGTCGATGCCGAGACGGTCGACGCGATCCTCGAAGAGGCAAGCAAGGTCTGCAGTAAAACCATTGCTCCGCTCAGCCGTAACGGCGACGAAGAGGGTTGCCACTGGAACGACACCGTCGTCACCACTCCGGCAGGTTTCCCCGAGGCCTACCGGACCTACGCTGAAGGCGGCTGGGTCGGTGTTGGCGGCAACCCGGATTTCGGCGGCATGGGCATGCCCAAGGTGGTGTCGGCTCAGGTCGAGGAAATGCTCAACTCCGGCAGCCTGGCGTTCGGGCTGTACCCGATGCTGACCACCGGCGCCTGTGTCTCGATCAACACCCACGCGAGCGAAGAACTCAAGGCGATTTACCTGCCGAACATGTACTCGGGCGTCTGGTGTGGCTCCATGTGCCTGACCGAAGCCCATGCCGGCACTGACCTTGGCATCATCCGCACCAAGGCCATACCTCAGGCAGACAGCTCCTACAAGATCACCGGCAGCAAGGTGTTCATCACCGGCGGCGAGCACGACCTGACCGAGAACATCATCCATCTGGTACTGGCCAAGCTGCCGGATGCGCCCGCTGGGCCTAAAGGTATTTCCCTGTTCCTGGTGCCCAAGTTCATGGTCAACGCGGATGGCAGCCTGGGCGAGCGCAATACCGTCAGTTGCGGCTCCATCGAGCACAAGATGGGTATTCAGGCTTCTGCTACCTGTGTGATGAACTTCGACGATGCCGTCGGCTATCTGATCGGCGAGCCCAATAAAGGCCTGGCGGCCATGTTCACCATGATGAACTACGAGCGCCTGGGTGTCGGCATTCAGGGGCTTGCCTCCGGCGTGCGCTCTTATCAGAACGCCGTGGAATATGCCCGCGACCGCCTCCAAAGCCGTGCGCCCACCGGCGCGCAAAACAAGGACAAGGCGGCTGACCCGATCATCGTTCACCCGGACGTGCGCCGCATGCTGCTGACGATGAAAGCCTTCAACGAAGGTGGCCGTGCCTTCTCCAGCTATGTGGCCCTGCAACTGGATATCGCCAAGTTCAGCGAAGACGATGCCGCTCGTCAGCGCGCCGATGATCTGGTCGCGCTGCTGACACCGGTCGCCAAGGCGTTCCTGACCGATATCGGCCTGGAAACCACGGTTCACGGCCAGCAGGTTTTCGGTGGCCATGGCTACATTCGCGAATGGGGCCAGGAACAACTGGTACGTGATGTGCGCATCACCCAGATCTATGAAGGCACCAATGGCATCCAGGCGCTGGATCTGGTGGGCCGCAAGATTGTCGGGTCGAACGGTGCGTTCTATCAGTTGTTCGCCGACGAAGTGCAGGCCTTCATCAGCGAATCCGACAGCTCACTGGCCGAGTTCACCAAGCCTCTGGGCGCTGCGCTGGACATGCTCAATGAGCTCACTCGCTGGGTACTGGACCGCGCGCGCTCCAACCCCAACGAAATCGGTGCGGCCTCGGTCGAGTACCTGCACCTGTTCGGCTACACCGCTTACGCCTACATGTGGGCGAGGATGGCCAAGGCAGCGCTGGGCAAGGAAGGGCAGGAAGAGTTCTATGCCAGCAAGCTGGGTACTGCGCGTTTCTACTTCGCCCGCCTGCTACCGCGTATCCATTCCCTGGATGCCAGCGTGCGTGCGGGCAGTGAGTCGTTGTATCTGATGGATGCTTCAAAATTTTGAAGGTAATAGTCTGTAAGCATTTGCTTACACAACGTGTTGGCTTTTTGCCTCTTCCCTCAGAATGGATCCAAAGTTACTCTAAATCCATGGACGTAGCGCAGGATGCGCAATAAGACATAACAGGGACACGAAGGGATACCTGCCAGGATGGCGGGACGAAAGGGATATCAGGGAAACAGTCTGGAAAGCCCCGCTTAGGCGGGGCTTTCTTTGTTCCTGCGATTTAATAATGGCTGTGTGCCAGATCGCGTGGAACCCTTGCTGATGCCCAGGGTCGATTAGCTACCAGGCCTGCAAAAGGTCATCCACTAGGAGCTTGCCCATGGACATCATTCGTATCATCTTCGCTATCCTGCTGCCACCACTGGGCGTTTTCCTGCAAGTCGGCTTCGCGGGAGCCTTCTGGCTGAATATCCTGCTGACGCTTCTGGGTTACATCCCGGGCATCGTGCATGCCGTGTACATCATCGCCAGCCGTAAGTGATCTCCATTCGTTAAATGGAGTTTCCGTAGCGAACTCATTCGCGAGGCGTCATCCAAGGCGATAGATTTTCTTCAGGTGTACGAGCCTTCGCGAATGGATTCGCTCCCACAGCAGTGGATTCATTCGCGAAATGCATCCTGGTAAAACTGCCATTCAGCTTCCAGTGCATCAGCCAGGTTCTGCGCCTTGCGAAAACCATGGCGTTCGTCTGGATAGAAATGCGCCTGGGCCGGAATGCCATTGCCCTGCAGCGCCTTGAGCATGGCGCGTGTCTGCTCCGGGACGACCACGGCATCCAGTTCGCCCTGAAAGAAAATCACCGGAACACGGATGTTTTGCGCGTGTAGCACGGGCGTTCTGGCCTGATAGCGTTCGACATCTTTCACCGGGTCGCCGATCAGCCAGTCCAGATAGTCACCTTCAAACTTGTGAGTGGCCTTGCCCAGGGCAATGGGGTCGCTGACGCCATAAAGGCTCGCCCCGGCGCGGAATACTTTGTGGAAGGCCAGGGCGCAAAGCGTCGTATAGCCGCCTGAACTGCCTCCACGAATGAACGCCCGGTCTTTGTCGATCAGGCCTTGTTGTGCCAGATACTCCACGACCGCACAGGCGTCTTCCACATCCGCAACACCCCAGTTCAGATGCAGGCTTTGCCGATAGGCACGGCCATAGCCCGTGCTGCCCCGATAGTTGAGGTCGGCGACGGCGAAACCCCGTTGGGCCCAGAACTGAATGCGCGGGTCCAGCACCGGGTAACAGGCCGAAGTAGGACCACCATGGATGAACACGACCAGTGGCGGTTTCTCGGTGCCGTCCATGGCCGGATAGAAGTAACCATAAGCCTCGGCATCACCACTGGCGTATCGCAACGATTGCGGGCGGCTGATGCGTTCGGGCGGCAAGGGCGCGACACCGCCAGCCAGTACGTGCGTACTGTGATCCTTGCGGGAAATGGCCAGCACGGCAGATGGACTGACTGCCGACGCCGCGATGCAATAGATGAACTGCTCATCAATGGCCAGACTGCGAAACCGGGTGTAATCGCCGCTGAACGCTTCGACCGAGCCATCGGCATGACGCAGACCCAATACACCAAAGCCGTCTTGCGACCAACTGGCAAGGTAGCCGCTGTCTACCGGCAACCAGGTGCAGCCGCCCAATTGCCAGGGAGCTGGCGAGTGATCGGCAGCCGCGGCGGGGAAGGGCGCAAAACCTGAAGGGGTTTCACCCCAGGGCTGCCAGAAGCCATCATGATCCGTCAGGCAACATAGTCGCCCTTTGGCATCGAAGCGCGGTTGTTGCAGGGATTCTTCCTTGGGGCCGTCGCCTGCCATGCAACGTCCCCTGGACCAGCCGCCATCGCTCAGCCGTTCGGCACACATCAACCGGGTTCGGGTCCAGGGCTGGTGCGGGCGTTGCCATTCAATCCAGGCCAGTCGCTGCCTGTCCGGGCTGAGGACGGGCGACGAATAGAAATCAGCGCCTTCGGCCAGCAGATGACGATGACTGTCAGCCAGATCGATCGCCACCAGACGATGAATGTCGTGATCTTCTTCCACCGCCAGAATCTGCCCGGCAGCGAAATGCACCGCGCCATAGCGTCGCTCGCCATGTGTAAGCTGAAAGGGCGCGCCGGCGTTCAGGGGCTGTCGATAGAGCTGCTGGTCGCGTTCATTGACGAAGACCACGGCATCGTCGGCAATGCAGAAGGCTCCACCGCCGTATTCGTACACCCGGCTGCGCACGCTGAAATCCTCGGGCGTCAGGCAGCGAGCGTGACCTTCGCACCAGTGCCAGATTCGGCTGGCCGCATCCTGTGGGCGAAATTCGCTCCAGAACAGGCCAACCGGGCTTGCGGCCAGTTCGGCATAGTCGACACCGGCTGCTACGGCCTGGGCGGCGCTGAACAGTTCAGGACTTGGCGATGAGGCGTGAGTTTCGTTCATTGCGAAAGGCCAGTTCTTCGATGGTTTGGGTCGCTGTTTCAGCTTCGTCACGGGCCTGGGTGATCATCCCGTGATGCGGGGATTTGCTGCACACGGGATCGGCATTGGCGGCATCGCCCGTCAGCATGAAGGCCTGGCAACGGCAGCCTCCGAAGTCTTTTTCCTTCTCGTCGCAGGAGCGACAAGGTTCGGGCATCCACTCGTAACCGCGAAAGCGATTGAAGCCGAACGAGTCGTACCAGATGTGCTGCATGCTGTGGTCGCGCACGTTGGGAAACTGGACCGGCAATTGCCGCGCGCCATGGCAGGGCAGCGCAGTGCCGTCCGGGGTCACGGTCAGGAACAGGTTGCCCCAACCGTTCATGCAGGCCTTGGGACGCTCTTCGTAGTAGTCCGGCGTGACGAAGATCAGCTTGCAGGGATGCTTTTCAGCCGCCAGCTTTTCCCGGTACTGGTTGGTGACGGCTTCTGCCCGCACCAGTTGATCCTTGGTGGGCAGCAGGCCAACGCGGTTCAGGTGCGCCCAGCCATAGAACTGACAGGTTGCCAGCTCCACGAAGTCGGCTTCCAGCGCCAGGCACAGCTCGATGATCCTGTCGATCCGGTCGATATTGTGCCGATGGGTGACGAAGTTCAGCACCATCGGGTAGCCGTGCTTTTTCACTGCACGGGCCATTTCCAGTTTTTGTGCGAAGGCTTTTTTCGAGCCCGCGAGCATGTTGTTCACTTGCTCGTCGCTGGCCTGGAAGCTGATCTGGATATGGTCCAGGCCCGCTTCCTTGAAATCGATGATCTTCTGTTCGGTGAGGCCGATCCCGGAGGTAATCAGGTTGGTGTAATAACCCAATCGTCGGGCTTCGGCGATAAGCACGGCCAGATCCTGGCGCACCAGCGGCTCGCCGCCGGAAAAGCCGATCTGGGCCGCGCCCATCTGTCGTGCCTGTTGCATCACCGTGAACCACTGCTCGGTGCTCAACTCCTGGCCTTGTTTGGCAAAGTCCAGCGGGTTGGAGCAATACGGGCATTGCAACGGACAGCGATAGGTCAACTCCGCCAACAGCCACAGCGGCAGCCCGACAGGTGGCGTTGGCGGAATGAGTGCGTTCCCGGTGGTGAGTCCTGTTTCAGCCAAGGTTGATCCAACTCTTTTCCTGGGCAACGTTCATGAAGTCCTCCACATCGGTACCCACCTCCGGGAAGTTCGGAAAGCGCTCCTGCAGCGATGCGATGATCTGCGCCACATTGCGCTGTCCGTTCACCAGATCGCCGATCAGGCCTGCACTTTGGTTCAACTGGATCATGCCCTCGGGGTAAAGCAGTACATAGCACTTCTGTGCCTCTTCGTACTGGAAGCGATAACCCTGGCGCCAGGTGGGGACTAACTGTCTATCGAATTTCATAGGCTGATTCCCTTATGCCATACGTTCTTGTGGGTGACGCTGTGGTAAGGCGGGCGGTTCAACTCGTACGCCATGCTCATGGCGTCCAGCATGCTCCACAAAATGTCGAGTTTGAACTGCAGAATTTCCAGCATGCGCTGCTGGCCTTCATAGGTGGTGTAGTACTCAAGTGTAATCGCCAATCCATGTTCCACATCGCGACGTGCCTGACCGAGGCGAGTGCGAAAGTACTCATAGCCTGCCGGATCGATCCACGGATAATGCTGCGGCCAGGTGTCCAGGCGCGACTGGTGGATCTGCGGCGCGAAGAGTTCGGTCAATGAACTGCTGGCCGCTTCCTGCCAATTGGCGCGGCGTGCGAAATTCACATAGGCATCCACGGCAAAGCGAACACCCGGCAGCACCAGCTCCTGCGAGCGCAGTTGGTCCGGGTCCAGACCGACCGCCTGGCCCAGACGCAGCCAGGCTTCGATACCGCCGTCTTCGCCGGGGGCGCCATCGTGGTCCAGCAAGCGCTGAATCCACTCGCGGCGGATTTCGCGATCCGGGCAGTTGGCCAGAATCGCCGCATCCTTGAGCGGGATATTCACCTGGTAGTAGAAGCGGTTAGCGACCCAGCCCTGAATCTGTTCGCGAGTCGCCCGGCCTTCATACATCGCCACGTGGAACGGGTGGTGAATATGGTAGTAGGCACCCTTGGCGCGCAGGGCCTGTTCAAATTCGGCGCGGGACAGCGCTGCTTCGCTCATCTTGGCTCCTAAAGTTCGATACTCATGCCGTCATAAGCCACTTCGACATGGCGGCGAACCAGCTCGGCGCGCTCCGGGGAATCTTCGTCGAGGATGGGGTTGGTGTTGTTGATGTGGATAAGTACCTTGCGCTGCTTCGTAAAGCCTTCGAGTACTTCCAGCATGCCGCCCGCACCGTTCTGGGCAAGGTGGCCCATTTCCCGGCCGGTGCGCGTGCCGACGCCACGGCGCTGCATTTCGTCGTCGTCCCACAGTGTTCCGTCCACCAGCAGGCAATCGGCGGCGTGCATTTTTTCCAGCAGCGCCTCATCGACCTTGCCAAGGCCAGGCGCGTAGAAGAGTTTGCCGCCGGTTCTGAGGTCTTCGACGATCAGACCGATGTTGTCGCCGGGGTGCGGATCAAAGCGGTGTGGCGAGTAGGGCGGTGCGGCGCTGCGCAGCGGGAACGGTGTGAAGCGCAGGTTCGGGCAGGCGGGAATGACGAAACTGCCTTGCAGCTCGATACGGTTCCAGTTCAGGCCGCCATTCCAGTGCTTGAGCATCTCGAACAGCGGAAAGCCTGTGCTCAGGTCTTCGTGGACCATGTCGGTACACCAGACCTGATGCGGGCAACCTTCGCGCAGGCTGAGCAGCCCTGTGGTGTGATCGATCTGGCTGTCCATCAGCACGATGGCGCTGATGCCAGTATCGCGCAGTGCCCGGCCCGGCTGCATCGGCGCGAAACCTTGCAGTTGTGCCCGAATGTCCGGCGAGGCGTTGCACAGGACCCAGTTGACGCCATCGTCGGAGATCGCGATGGAGGATTGGGTACGCGCCTTGGCGTTAAGGCTGCCATCACGAAAGCCTGCGCAGTTCACGCAATTACAGTTCCACTGGGGGAAACCACCGCCGGCAGCGGAACCTAGAATCTGGATGTACATGTCAGCTCCATACCGCGTGACCTGAAACGCTGAAATAAAAATGATTCGACCCATAAAAAAAGCCCCGGCGAACCGAGGCTTTGCACCGCATATACATCAACGGCTTGCGAAGTACATGGTGACTTCAAAGCCGATACGCAGATCAGTGTAAGCAGGTTTGGTCCACATGGGAGACTCCTTCTAGGTGATTGCAGCGCTTCAATCAGGGTGGTGACTACATCTTAGTGTGTACGCGCGTACATACGTTCAGATGCTTAGGAAGCTATCTTACTTAATTTAACGATTTGGCAGGGCGCGAGTTTCATGAAAGATTTCTGTTACAACCAGCGGTTGCCCGTTCAGGCCGCAGGAACAGGGCGGTTGGACAGAATGAGCCATCCTGCGCTGGCATCGTTCAACTGACCGGCGGCAGCCAGTAACGAGTGTTTTTCCAGATGTAACAGTGCTGTTTTAAGCGGCTCGGGACCGCTCTTTTCATGCCCGGCCAAGCGAGCTTGCCACAGCAGCTCTGCCGTCTGTTCATGGGGCATCGTCGCTGTATCGAACTGCCCGGCCAGTGCCTGCCGCAGTCCCGGAAGGTCGGCGTCGTCGATCAGGTCTGGCAGCTCACCCATGAACGTCTCGATGTGCCGGACAATCTGCCCGGCGCTGCATGTGGGCGATTGCACACCAAACAACAACCCGGTTCGTCCGGCGATTTGCCTCAAACCGCTGAAAACGGCGTAGCCCAGTTGCAGTTCGACTCGCAGGCGTTGATAGAAGGGAGCCTGTATCAAGTGCGCCAGCAGACGCCAGGCTGCTTCATCTTCCATGGACAGGCCGGGAGCGGTGCAGAACACCAGCACGGCATCTTCCGGTGAGCCTGATTCCAGCGTGTGCCAGCGCTTGCCGGGTAGCACTGAAGGCGCTTCAGTTGCCGTGTCATCCACTGCGCCAGGCATGTCCTGTAATGCGGCATTGACGAGCGCCAGGCTGTGGGCGGGCAGGCCAACGGCAAGGCTGATCCGTCGGGAACTGGCCCAGACTGTCTGAATATCATCACTGCATTGCCCGGCAGTCATGTTCAGGAACTGATCGGGAAGCGCCTTGAGCAATTCTCTGATCGGAATCAGCGCTGGCCCGCTGTGCGCCTGAGCATGGCGCGGGTCGGGGTGCAACAACAATTGCCGGGCGTGTTCGATGATGGCTGGCATCGGTTCGTGAATGCCGCTCAGCCTGAGCTCCCAATAAGTGCCGTAGGCGCTGAAAGATACTGTCACACCGGCTTGCCGAGCCTGTTCGATCAGGTTCTGCAGGCTGCCATTGAGCATCCGCCACAATCGGGGTTGTGGGGCCTGTAACTGCCAGCGCAGAAAGAGGGCTGCTTCGGCACTGTCAGTGCTTGCGACCAACAGCAAAGGATTGGCGGTCGGCAGGCACCATTCGACTTGTCCACAGGCCGGGTTATCCACAGGCTGCGCGGTGAGAAGGGTTTCGGGCTTCAACTGGTCGAGCACTGCTCTCAGTGCGTGCAGGTCGTCACCGGACGCAGTGCGGCAAAAATGATGCGCCAGCTCCAGGGCACCACAGGTTTGCAGACGCCGTTGTTGCAGGCGACGGTATTCATCGATCAGCTCGGGCCAGCGGGTCTTGAAGAAGGCGAGCCAGTCGAAAAACAGCGTGGCCAGGGTGCCGGATGAATCAGGCGCTGCGCCCACGCACTCGATATCAAGCAGCAACTGACCCTCGAACTGATACAGCGGCGTTGCCTTGAGCGAATCGATCAGCCCTTGGCTAATAAGTGCTGCAACCAGCCCGCCCGTGTGGGGCTCCATCAGCCAGTGGCAGAAAAATGCGACAGCTTCTTCGGTGTTCGCCGGCAAGCCTTCGCAGGCAAAGAGCAGATGCGTACTGGTTGTTTTGTGATCAGGTCGTTTATCGATAAGGCGCGGCGGTGTGTGCTGCATGACCTTGCCGACGGCGCTGAAGCTTGCGCCATGCTCTGTGGCCAGGTCCTTCAATTCAGCCAGCGATTGAGGGCCGCTCAGGCACAGAGTGATCTGCCCGGCTTGATAGAAGCGCTGATAAAATTCATGAAGCGCCTGTTGAAACGCCGGATTGGGCACTGACAGGCTGTAACGGTTGCCCGCATGAAAGCCGCGCAGCGGATGCCGCGGGTTGATGGGTTCAAGCAGGCTGATCTGCTGGCGGGCCTTGGCATCCTGAGTCCAGGCGATGAATTCGGCATGCAGCACTTCGCGCTCGCGTAACTGATCGGGCAGTGACATGCGCGGGTGAGCGAGCATGTCGCACAGCCGTTCCAGCCCTGGGGCGAATGCCGAGGGTGGTAGCTCGAAGAAGAAGTCTGTGGTGCGTTCGCGGGTGCTGGCATTGATCTGTCCGCCATGGCGTTGCACGAAAGCCATGAGGTTCTGGTCGGCAGCGAAGCGCTCGGTGCCCAGGAAAAACAGATGCTCCAGAAAATGCGCCAGCCCCGGCCAGGCCTGTGAAACATCATGGCTACCGGCCGCGACCCGAAGCGACGCCGCGCAGCGCTTGAGCCGTGGCGCATGACACAGCACCACGTTCAAGCCATTGGGCAGCACAAGTCGCTGGATATCAAGCATGACCGTTTCCACGGAAAACAAGTCGTCATGCTAACGGATATTCGCTCCCACAGAACCCCTGTCAGGCTGCGAGCAACCAGACACCCGTTGCCGCCGAAGCTGCACCGGCAATCCGCACCAGCGGCGCAGCGGCCTGAGGCAGTACGCGCACGACTGCGTAGCCAGCGGCGTGCAAGGCTGCCGTTGCCGCGACGAAACCGGCCGCGTAAGCCCATGGGCTGGACATGTCCGGCAGCTCAAGGCCGTGGGCCACGCCATGGAACATCGCAAACACTGCCGTGGCCACTACGGCCAGTGCCAGCGGAGGACGCACAGCCAGCGCAACGGCCAGGCCCAGCGCCAGTACCGAGGCCGAGATACCGCTTTCCAGCGCAGGCAGTTCCAGACCGGCGAAGCCCAGCAGGCCACCGATCAGCATGGTGCCCACGAAGGTGCAAGGCAGTGCCCAGCGGGCGGCGCCTTGCTGTTGCGCGGCCCACAAGCCGACCGCAAGCATGGCCAGCAGGTGATCCAGACCACCGACCGGGTGGCCTAGGCCTGCAATCAGGCCGTTATCGCCATGGCCCGGATGCGCCATGGCCAATGCGGGGGTGAGCAGCAGGGCGAGGGCGCCGAGGGCTTTTTTGTAGTTCATGAGCAGGTTTCCTTGGAGGTTTGAATTCAGGCGTTGATCGTCAGCAGGCCCTGGCGCTCGATAATGGCAATGATCTCTTCCAGACCCTGGCCGGTTTTCTGATTGCTGAACACGAACGGCTTTTCGCCACGCATCTTCCTGGTATCGCGATCCATCATTTCCAGAGACGCGCCCACCAGTGGCGCCAGGTCGATCTTGTTGATCACCAGCAGGTCGGACTTGCAGATGCCGGGGCCGCCCTTGCGCGGCAGCTTGTCGCCTGCCGAAACGTCGATCACATAAATCGTCAGGTCCGACAGCTCCGGGCTGAAGGTCGCAGAAAGATTGTCGCCACCGGACTCGACGAGGATCAGGTCCAGCCCTTCGAAGCGGCGGTTGAGCTGGTCAACGGCTTCCAGGTTGATGGAGGCGTCTTCGCGAATCGCCGTGTGCGGGCAGCCGCCGGTTTCCACGCCAATGATGCGTTCTGGTGCCAGTGCTTCGTTGCGCACCAGAAAGTCGGCGTCTTCACGGGTATAAATATCGTTGGTCACGACCGCCAGGTTGTAGCGCTCACGCAAGGCAAGGCACAGAGCCAGAGTCAGTGCGGTCTTGCCGGAACCGACCGGGCCACCGATACCGACGCGCAGAGGTTGGCTGTTCATTGAGTTCTCCATGGATGCTAGGACCGGAACAACCGGCTGTATTGACGTTCATGGGCCATGCTCGCCAGTGACAGACCGAAAGCGGCGCTGCCGATCTGTTGGCTGTCTTGAGCTGTGGCGTTCTGTTGGGCCTGCTGCAACAAGGGCAGCAGTTCACTGGTGAGGCGTTGTGCAGCCTGCTGACCCAGCGGCAGGGTTTTCATCAGCACCGCCAGCTGGTTTTCCAGCCAGCTCCACAGCCAGGCCGCCAGCGCGTCCTGCGGGCTGATTTGCCAGGCCCGTGCGGCCAGCGCCCAGCCCAGGGCCAGATGCGGCTCGCTTGTCTGTTCCAGAAAGCGGCGGGCAGTGTGATCCAGCTCCGGCAGGCCATTGAGCAACTGTTGCAGGGAATAACCCATCTGCCGGCTTTCCAGATGCAGCTCACGGGTTTCCCGACTGGCACGGTGTTGTTCGCTCAGTTGCAGCAACTGCCCCCAGTCTTCCTCGGCGGCGGCTGTGCAATGGGCGAGCATCATGGGCGCCTCGAAACGGGCGAGGTTGAGCAGCAATTGATCGCCGATCCAGCGCGCAGCGGTTTGCGGATCGACCACGATGGATTGCTCAACGGCCATTTCCAGGCCCTGTGAATAGCTGTAGCCGCCAATCGGAAGCTGGGGGCTGGCCAGACGCAGAAGCGCCCAGGCACGGTTCACTTGCGCACGCCGAACTGGTGCAGACGCGGCGCGTAATTGAAGTCTTCCTCACCGGCCCGTGAATGGTGATGACCGCCCCCATAGGCTCCGTGTTCCGGCTGGAAGGGCGCTTCGATGGTTTCGGTGGTGGCTCCCAACTGGTCGAGCATGGCCTTGAGCACGTAGTCGTCCAGCAGGCGCAGCCAGCCGTCGCCCACTTGCAGTGCAACGTGGCGGTTGCCCAGGTGATAGGCAGCACGGGTCAGCTCAAACGTGCTGCTGCAGGTCACGTGCATCAGTTGTTCGGGACGGGCGCAGACCCGAACGATGCGACCATCTTCGGCTTGCAGGAATTCGCCGTCATGAAGAGGTGGCTGGCCGCGTTGCAGGAACAGTCCTACGTCTTCGTTCTCGGCACTGAAGCAGCGCAGGCGACTTTTGCTGCGGGCCTCGAAATTCAAATGCAGCTCGGCGGCCCACTCGTTTTGGGGGTCGATTCTTTTATGAATCACCAGCATCAGAATGTTTCCAGCTAATTGCGATGCTTCAAATCAGAGCAAGGGGCTTGCCAACAGTGCAGGAATCATAAAAAGGCAGGCGTGACGGGAGGCCTGAACAGAAAAGCGTCAATTGATTGCTCTGTTTTGGTGCGAGTGTTTATTTATGTTTCAAGCTGGTGCGATTTTTCTGACATGGATATCAGTCATTACTTCCAAGACCTTTCCAGTGCTTGGCGCCCATGAAGATAAAACGCAGTTGCTGGGTGATCTTGGCCTGGGGAGTGAGATGGGCCGCGAGGGTGGCAGCAGGCGGGTCGATCAGCTCGGGCAGCATGGCGAAGACGCTCTTGACCACCAGGTCGGCAATCACCGACAGCGCCTTGATATCGAGGTGTTTCCATTTGGGCATTTTCGCCAGGTCGGTGGTCAGGTCGGCGCTGATCCCTTCACGCAAGGCTCCAAGCGCCTGACGCACCTTGAGAGAGCCGCCATATTGCTCACGGGCCAGAAACAGGAACTGCGAACGGTTCGCTGCCACCTGATCGAGAAAGATCTGCACCGATGCATGAATCAGCCCGCCCATGACCAGCTCGTTATGGCGCACAAGGCGAATGGTTTCACGAAAGGTCTGGCCCACTTCACTGACCAGTGCCAGCCCCAACTGGTCCATGTCTTCAAAATGACGATAGAAGCCGGTCGGTACAATCCCTGCCGTGCGTGCGACTTCCCGCAGGCTCAGGCTGGCGAACCCGCGCCCGCTTTCCATCAGCTGATGCGCAGCGTCCAGCAAGGCTCTTCGGGTCTGTTGTTTCTGTTCGGCGCGGGGCAGCATGAGGTAAAGAGTTCTACGATTGGACTATGTTGCACTCTAGCAAATGAGCTTTGCATGCGTCGAAAGGCTTTTTATGGGATGGCCTGACGCGGCTACCTTTTCCATTGGATGGAACCTGTTGTGCTATTTACCTATCACAGCAAACCCTCGGCGCTTTTGTCAGTCGAAGGAACATGTCGTATTCAACGCTCCATGGCCGGGGCGTTGGTTTTTGGAGTGACGTGCGATGACGCGCAGCCGCAAGATTTTCGCCTGGACAGGCGCCACGTTGTTACTGGTGCTTGCCGTATTGGTCATTGTGATCGCCACCTTCGACTGGAACCGCATCAAACCCACCCTCAACGAAAAAGTCAGCGAAGCGCTGCATCGTCCGTTCGCCATTAACGGCGATCTTGCTGTGCACTGGCAGCGCGAGCCTGAATCCGGTGGCTGGCGCGCCTGGGTGCCATGGCCGCATTTCGTGGCTCAGGATCTGAGCCTGGGTAACCCCGAGTGGTCGAAAACTCCGCAAATGGTCACGCTCAAGCAAGTCGAGTTTCGTCTTGCCCTGTTGCCTTTGCTGGTGCAGGAAGTCGTGATTCCGCGTATCGACCTCACCGGCCCGGAAGCCAGGCTTGAGCGTCTGGCCGATGGTCGCGCCAACTGGGTCTTCGACCTGCCCAAGTCCGACCCCGAGGCCGAGCCTTCGCGATGGGTGGTGGATATCGGTGCGATCAAGTTCGATAAAGGGCTGGTCAGCTTCAATGACCAGACCTTGAAGACGCAACTGGATGTGGTGATCGACATGCTGGGCAAGCCGATCCCCTTCGGTGACATCGTCGGCAGCAAAGAGGTGAAGAAGGCCCAGGAGAAGGGCACTGTCCCGCAGGACTACGCCTTTGGTCTGTCGGTCAAAGGGCAGTATCACGAGCAGAAGGTCAACGGGACGGGCAAGGTCGGCGGTTTGCTGGCCTTGAAAGACGCCACGCAACCCTTCCCGGTGCAGGCCGATCTGAAAATCGGCGATACGCAGATTGCAATTGCCGGCACCCTGACCGATCCGCAGAACCTGGGTGCACTGGATCTGCGTCTGAAACTGTCCGGCACCAGTCTGAGCCATCTTTATCCACTGACCGGCGTTGCCTTGCCTGACTCGCCGGCCTACTCCACCGATGGCCGCCTGATTGCCAGGTTGCATGATGCCGCCGGGGCGAATTTCCGCTACGAAGGCTTCAACGGCAAGATCGGCAACAGCGACATTCATGGCGACCTGAGTTTCGTGGCCAGTCAGCCACGTCCCAAGCTGAGCGGGGTATTGGTTTCCAACCAGCTACTGTTCAGCGACCTTGCGCCCCTGATTGGTGCCGACTCCAATGCCGCGCAGAAAAAGCGCGGTGGCGAGAGCAAGCAGCCCAAGGGCAAGGTCCTGCCTGTGGAAGAGTTTCAGACGGACCGCTGGCGGGCGATGGATGCCGATGTGGAGTTCACCGGTAAACGGATCGTCCAGAGCCCGGACTTGCCCTTTACCGATCTGTATACGCACCTGTTGCTCAATGACGGTCAGTTGAGCCTTCAACCGCTGCGCTTTGGCGTGGCGGGCGGAAAGCTGGATGCCGAAATCCGCCTGGATGGCCGGACCCAGCCATTGCAAGGACGGGCCAGGCTGTCGGCGCGTAACTTCAAGCTCAAGCAGCTGTTTCCGACTTTCGAGCCCATGAAGACCAGCTTCGGTGAACTCAATGGCGATGCAGATATCAGCGGTCGCGGTAACTCGATTGCGGCTTTGCTGGGCACCGCCAATGGTGACCTGAAGATGCTGGTCAACGACGGCGCCATCAGCCGGGGCCTGATGGAGATTGCGGGGCTCAACGTGGGTAACTACGTGGTCGGCAGGTTGTTTGGCGACAAGGACGTGAAGATCAACTGCGCGGCGTCGGATTTCGGCATCAAGGACGGTCTGGCCACCAGTCGCCTGTTCGTGTTCGATACCGAGAACGCAATCATCTACATTGACGGCACAGCGAACTTCAAGACCGAACAACTGGACCTCAAGATCAACCCAGAGTCCAAGGGTTTCAGGGTGTTCTCGCTGCGCTCGCCACTCTACGTGAACGGCCCGTTCGCCAGCCCCAATGCGGGCGTGCAATCAGGCCCATTGCTGTTGCGCGGAGCGGGCATGGTGTTGTTGGGCGCTACGGTCGGCCCGGCGGCGGGGCTGCTGGCACTGGTCGCCACTGGCGACAGCACACCGAATCAGTGCGGGCCATTGCTGGAGCAGATGAGAGCGGGCAAGGCGCCCAAGACCGTGAAGTGAAACTGATACTGTCCTGACCTGTCGCGAGCAAGCGCCCTCCCACAAACCGTGGAAGGGCGCTTGCTCGCGACGGCGTTTTGAAGATTTACAGGTCGTTCAGGATATCGGCCATGTCATCCGCATGCTCTTCTTCCTGGGCCAGGATGTCTTCAAAGATGCGGCGGGTGGTCGGGTCGGATTCGCCGATGTACTGAATGATTTCACGGTAGCTGTCGACGGCGATGCGTTCGGCAACCAGGTCTTCGTACACCATTTCCTTGAGCGTATTACCGGCAACGTACTGTGCATGCGAGTGCTTGGTCAGCAGGTCGGGGTTGAACTCCGGTTCGCCGCCCAGTTGCACGATGCGCTCGGCCAGCTTGTCGGCGTGCTCCGCTTCCTGCTGTGCATGCTCCAGAAACTCCGCAGCAGCCACGCTTGCCTTCAGGCCGTTGGCCATGAAGTAGTGACGTTTGTAGCGCAATACGCAGACCAGCTCGGTCGCCAGAGACTCATTGAGCAGACGCAGGATGGTTTCCCGGTCCGCGCTATACCCTTCGGTGACGGCACCGTTCTCAACGTTGTGACGGGCACGTTCACGCAGGCTGCTGACATCGGATAGCTGGGGTGCAGAAATCATGATTTATCTCCATGGCTCATCAGGTTTTCGTCCCGCTCTTGGTGAAGGGCTCGGCGGGATCGTCACTAGGTGTGAGTGATGAACAACGAGAAAGTTTTATCGAATTTTGGATAACCCGACCTTTGCAGTCGATGTAAAAAATATAAGAAACGACTGCAGAACACAGTGGTCCTTAACTTGAGGCATTCATTTATGGAGAGACAAAATGCTCAAGTTTTTGGGTGGCACCGTCGGCATCATTTTCCTGATTGGTTTGATCGTGGTCATTGCTCTGTTCAAGCTGGTTTTCTAACGCTCGATCAAAAAGCCCGGTGCTCCAGGCACCGGGCTTTTTGATGAGCGAAGGCATTAGGCCTTGATGCGCAAATACCTGCGCACCCCATCCTTGATAAAACACCCCTGAAACCCTCGACAACCCTTATGAACAGGGCTTCTCGACCGTCTGCGCACGATGTTGCGCAGGTGCGCACAGGCTTGCGCACTTTTTCGGGGTTTTGGTATGAAAAACAACCTGTTTTTATGAGATTTAAATTCAAGCTGTTGATTTATATGTAGAAAAATTAACAGGCATGACTCTTGATACTGACCGTTCCCACGTCCGGGCGATGCCGCTCGGCAACCCTCAGGGAACAAGGGATGTTCATGCTCGTTTATCAGGTCAACCGCCTCATCACGCTTCACCTCCAAGTACCCGCTGAAGACGCACCCAACGGCGCGTCCCATGACTAAAAAGTACGGCACCCTGCAAGAGCGGCGTGCAGCACGCTTCGACAAGTCTCCGTCTTCTGCCACCTGTGCCTGTCTGTACAAGACGGCGGACATCGCCATTGTCCCGGTGCGCTATGCCCTGGACCGTTCGCGCTACGATGTCGAACCCACACAACTCAAGCCCTTGCCCGCCCGGGGCCAGTGGAGCCCACTGCCACGCCTCAAGACCCGCAGCTACACCCTGCGCCAGCTCTACGACGGGTATGTCTATGTGGTCGACGAAACGGCGGGGACTTTTCATGAGTACAGCATTTCGGCGTCCGATGCCTGCCTGACGCGCATCGTCTGGACGCAGGCCCATCTGGGGCAGGACGTTCGCCGCGGCGATGGAGAGGGCCACCCTTACCTGCTTTACCCCCGCAAGAACCGTCTGCACCTGGCTTTTTCCCCGGTGCAATGGACCTGGCGCATCTGTGAACACATGCGCTCACACGCCGACAGCCGTGCCCTGTGGATGAAGCCTCTGGACCTGTCCAACTTCTGCGCCACCCGGAACGAGCCGGGCGCGCTGCCGCTGATGGCGCTTGCCACGGCCGTCGCCGACATCGACAAGAATTACGTGTTTGAAGACAAGCGCTTCGCTGACTCGTCCATTCCGACTGCCGGGCCCGAATCGCAGCCCGATCAAGCGGAGCAATCAGTCTTTAACCCGCTCGGGGCCGATGTGTACTGGCTGGGCAACGTCCCGGACAGATGCAACTCGCTGCTGGTTGCACTGGACGACCCGCTGGGTGTGTTCAATGACCTGGGCATGCAACTGGCGGGTGATCAGGCCGCGTTTCAAACCTGGCAGCACGAACACGAACACACGTTGCAGATTGCCCAGACCGTCACTGCACTTTGCGGGGCCAATGGCGATGTGCAAAAACTGCCCGCTTCGGTACGTGGCGACAGCGCCAGGACCCAGCACTACCTGAACGAGATGGAGGAGTATTTCGATCAGATGGACCTGGAGGAGATGCTGACCATGCACGGCAACTCGCCGGGCGGCTCTCTGGGCACGATGGACATGTACAAGAGCGCGGACATGCGCGATGCGCTGCGTTCACGTTATGGGCGCTACCCGTCCGAGGACGACCGGCAGGCCTGGAAGGATCGCGAGAAATGGCGTCGCGAAGTCGACCTCAAGGGCGCGCGTGCCCATCTGCACCATCATTTGCCCCTCAGCGAAGCCCTGCTGCAACAGGTCCGCGACACCCAGGCCGATTTCCAGACATGGGCCGAGTACCTGGGCAACGACCCGCTCAAGCTGTTCATCGACACCGCCAACCCGAAAACCCTGCTGTACCTGCAAACCGTCATGACCGATTTACTGATGGTCTATGGCCAGGACCAACAGGCCAGTGCCTGGCTGGCGGATCAGGAAGCCAGGGGCGGGAGCCTGTTCGGGACCCTGCGCTATGGCTTTTCTCCCGGCCTCAAGGACGCCCTGGATCAGGAAGCCAACGCCCTGCTTGGCGGCATTGGCGACTTTACCAACCTCGCCACCCGCGCGGGCGAACTCAACGCCGTGCTCAACCATCAGGGTTTCGCCGACGCGGCCTGGATGAAAACGCTGAAACAGCCGGTACAGAACACCTTCAAGGCCCTGCGCGAACTGGCGAGTGGAGCAGGCAAAACGATTGCCGAAAACATGCTGCTGGCCTGGGTGCCGGTGGACAGCCGTCTGGCGCTAGGCAAAAGCCAGAACCTCGTCGCCTTGATCCGCAACTTCATGATCGGCCAGATTCTGGCCAATACGCCGGAAATGATCCGCATCAACGAACAACTCGCCTCCCAGCTGAAACAGTGGAAGCGCGAGCAACGTCACCTGATCAAACAGATCGACGATACCCGCTTTAACTGGCTCTATCCCCTCGATCCTCGGGAACGCCGACACCTGGCGCGCCAGCTGCAATCACAACTGGATGCCCTGCGCCTGCACGAACTGAAAATCCCGGGGTTGCTGGACTTCCAGAACAACCAGTACGCCCAGTTGCTGCAAGAGGAAATACGCGCCTTCTTCAAGTCCGGCCTGGACGTCGCCAAGGACTGGCACACCCGCGCCAAGGCCTGGAGCGAACGCTTGGGTGGCCTGGGTGCCGGGATCACCTGGGGCGTTATCCTGCTCAACTTCATCAACACCGCATTCCTCTATGAAGACCTGACCCGCGATGGCGACTTCAGCGGCAAGGATATCGTCAAGGTCGGTTACAGCCTGGGGTACAGCTTCAATCTGTTGATGGCCGTGTTTGTTGAAGCGCCGTGGGCGGTGATTCGGGAGGCGAAGCCGGTGCTGATTGACGGCAAGAGCATAGGCATTCTGGATCGCTCTTCCGCCTACTGGAAAACTCAGGGAAACAACGCTTGGGGAGATGCGATTCGCGGGTTCAGGGTCACGATGGTGGCGTTGGGGGCATTTGCGGTGGTGGCGACAGTGTTGGAGTTTGTGGATCTGTTCGACGATCACGACAGCGCTAAAACACCCGAAGAAAAGACAGCAATAGTGATTAAAGCACTTGCTGTGATCGGTATGGGGGTTGGTGGCGTTTTACACTTGTTAGTGGGTTTGAATGTATCCAAAAGCTTGGCGTTTTTTGTAATGAACCCATGGTTTGTGGTGGGGCTTTTTGTCGTGGGTGCAATTTATTTACTCGCGTGCCTGGCCTTGAACTATTTCAAGAAAGACGGCATTGGTTGGTGGTTGAAAAAGTGCTGCTGGTCACGCTCCATAGAATTCCGTCACGCAGATAATCCAGAAGGGCGTATCGAGGAAAAACGCTCTCTATTGGAGATCCAGCTAAGCCCTCAAGTGTTTGTCAAAAGCACGGTTATTTATGAACAGCGTTATCTGGGCAAAGGCGACTACATGGAAGTGGCCGTGCCCAATGGCGCATGGATCCAGATTCAACTCCCCAATGCCGTACGCGGAAAGTGCATTCAACTCAACGTTATCAGTAGCAAACGCCCTCTGGGTATTCTGCCTGTCGCCAAGATCGAATCCTCTATAAAGACCCTCTTTGAAGAGCGCGGACAGTACACGCATATTAGAAAATTCACAAAAGTCAGCAACGAGCCTCCACCCTTAGGCCCACCAGAACTGCATTTTCCGATCATGCCCGAGAACGAGGATGTTGTCTGGCAGGTCTGGGTACCGCTTGACAAGAGTGCTGACTATATCGAACTGCAGATAAGGTACCCCAGTGATGTGATCAGTCCTGGAAAAGAGGAGCGAGGTTACCTTTATCAGATAGAGCTCGACAAGAAGGGGAATGGCACAGCAGATGGATTAACCACACCCCGTCTTTTGGTGAGTGCTGAGCACCGCGCCCAATCCCTGACACTTGCAACCCCGGAATAAGTAGGCGATATGCACAACGAGAAAAAAGCTTCGCTCAGTGACGAGTCTCTGAATGATACCGAACAACAAAATGCTGCTTATCATTTTGATGGGTTGGAAGGCTGCGAAAAAATATTTGACTGGTCCATAAAGACTATGAATGGCACTCCAAAAGATATAATGAAAGGCCAGGTGCTTATTTTTCTGGTAAGTACGGTATGGATTTTATTTGTTACGTGGCTGGCATGGGGGAGAGTCGAAGTTGATGTGTCGGTGATTGTAATTGGTTATGCGGTTTTATATGGTTATGTGTTTTTTCTGATCCGTGTTTTCAGGCAAAAAACCATATTCAACTACAGTGTCACCTCACAAAAAGCACTGCTTGAATATTACGACTACTACCCAAGCTTCGCAGGCCCGCTCTTCAAAGGCATCGCCATTTTCACCATTCTGCTATTTCTCGGCGTGGCCCTCGTCACCGGCTCCCTGCTATTTCTGATCGGCCCAGCCGCCATTTCAATCGGGGCCGCACGCTCTTTGCTGAATTGGGAGAATAAAATCAATAACGAACAGAGCTTGCCCTGGAACGAGTACAACTTTGTCACGGTGGATCGCAAACGCTCCATGATCATCACGCACCGAACAGACATCACGGTGGGGTTTGAATTTCGCTTTCCCGACAAAGAGTTATTCGAGCAATTCCTGCAATTTCTGCACTCTGTTCTGCCACCCTCAGCCGAGTTCATGGAGAAAGACTGGGAGTGGTGAAAAGCCGGTGCTTGATGCAACGAGCTACTTGTAGGAGGCAGCTTGCTGGCGAAAAAGGCCTGAAAATCGGCAGATATTCTGCGCCTGTATGCTGAAGTCGCTAGGCTGCCTCCCACAAAGTGAACTATGACCTTAACTGATCGGCACTAGCCTTACAGGGCGCGTTCGTTAGCTTCGCGCTGTTCGCAGGTCATGAAGCCTTTGTGGTTCACACGGCCATCGCCGTTGAAGCTCACGTGATAGACCTGCTTGTGGCCTTCCTTGAACAACACGTAGTTATTGCAGGTTCCCGGGTTCACCTTGCGCTCGAAGGTGGACGATGGCTCGCCGCCAATTGTCAGGACTTGTTGTCGGGTCATGCCGTTTTCGACCTGCTTGACCAGCGGTTCGTCGCGATAGGTCACGAAGTCCACCGGATTCTGCACGGTAGTGGTGCCACAACCCGCCAATGTCCCCAATACACAGGTAGCCGCCAGGATTTTCTTGTACATCGTTGTCTCTCCGCATGATAGAGCCGTTCTTGGCCCGATGGAGGTTGGAGCCGGGAAGGTGCGCGAGAGTTCGATAATTGATGGCTATAGGGCAGTACGTGTGTTTGTCATATATATCTGTCTTGCTCCCAAACACCGCTAAGGTTCTAGCTATTGGCTAACGTGGGAGAGGCATATATGGCGCAAGAACAAGCTACACGATATCCGTTGCTGCTCGTGCCCGGGTTGTTGGGGTTTGTGCGTTTACTGGTCTATCCCTACTGGTTCGGCATCATCAAGGCGCTGGAACGTGGTGGCGCGACGGTGATTCCAGTGATGGTTTCCGGGGTCAACTCCACCGAGATACGGGGAGAGCAGTTGCTCAAGGTCGTCGAGAAGACCCTCCGCGAAACCGGTGTGTCCAAGGTCAACCTGATCGGCCATAGCCAGGGCGCGCTGACTGTTCGTTATGTCGCCGCCAAGCGTCCGGACCTGGTGGCTTCGGTGACCTCCGTGGCCGGTCCCAATCATGGTTCCGAACTGGCGGATTATCTGGAGCGTACTTTCCCGGTAGGCAGTGCGGGTGGGCGTGTGGTGAATGCGGTGATCGGTTTGCTGTCCTGGACAATCACGGTGTTTGAAACCGGGTATCGCGGGCCGAAGCTGCCGATGAATATCTCGGCTTCCCACCAGTCCCTGACCACGACCGGGGTGGCACTGTTCAACCGGCAGTACCCTCAGGGGCTGCCGCATACCTGGGGCGGGCAGGGTGAGGAACTGGTCAATGGGGTGCGTTACTACTCCTGGTCCGGGATCCTGCAGCCGGGCGTTACCAATCGTGGGCGCAACATGATCGACGGGACCAACGTCACCTGCCGGATCTTCGCTCGCACCTTCGTCAAGGAAAAGGGCCAGTGCGACGGTATGGTCGGGCGTTTCAGCTCACACCTGGGCACCGTGATCGGTGATGACTTTCCCCTCGACCACTTCGATATCGTCAACCAGACTTTCGGCCTTGTGGGCAAGGGTGCGAACCCTGTAAAGCTCTTCCTTGACCACGCCGCACGCCTGAAAGCCGCCGGCCTTTAGGTCGTCTGCCGCAGCGGGGTCTTCCAGCGTTCTGCCAGGATGACTCCGCACAGGGTCAAGGCTCCGCCGGCCAGGTGATAGAGCGCCAGTCGTTCGCCCAGAAAGGCGGCCGCGATCAGCGCGGTAGCAATGGGCATGAGGTTGAAGAACAGCGTCGTGCGGCTGGGCCCCAGCCGCATGATGGACGTCATCCACAACCAGGGCGCGAGCATCGAGGTCGGAATGGCCGCATACAGAACCATGGGAATATTGCTCATGTTCAGGCCTGTTCTGGGCGAGAGAATGAACAGCGGAAACAGCACAATGATTGCCACCAGAATCTGCAGGTATAGCAACTGCAAGGGCGGCAGGCACAGTTGCCATTTTTTCAGCAGGGTGCTGTAGACGGCGTAGGCAGCCGCCGCGACCAGAACCATCGCATCCCCGCGATTGATGCCCTGTTCCACGAGTGCGCTCAGGTTGCCAGCCGAGACCACCACGACTACGCCTGCAAAAGACAGTACGGCCCCGAGCAGGGCGCCGAAAGTCAGGCGATTGCCCAGGCAGGCGATGGAAAGCCCCAGCGCCATCATCGGCACCAGGGATTGAATGATCCCCATGTTGGTGGCCGTGGTCATGCCGGCGGCGAAATACGCCAGGCTCTGGTACACCGCCATGCCCAGCACGCCCAGAATGATGATTTTGCCTAGCACCGGTTTGATGAGCGCCCGGTTCTTCCACACGGGCCTCAGCATGAAGGGCGTAAACAGCAGGCCCGCCAGCAACCAGCGATAGAAACCGATTTCGGAAGGGAAGATCACCAGCGATGAAGCCTTGGTAATCACGGTGTTGGCTGCCCAGATCAGGATGGTCAGCAGAGGAAAGGCGTATTGCATGGGATAACCGATAAAAAACCTGAGGGGATTATCCACCCGATGGGGCCTCTTGGCTCGACATACATCGCAACATCTTTGACTACACTCTTTTGAGGCTGCGCTGATCGGCACGGTCGTTATGGAGAGTTGACCTGATGAAGACGCTCGGTATTTCTTTGTTGCTCGTTGGTCTGATGGTATCCGCCCAAGGTTTTGCCGCCACGGAGCAGCAGAACAAAATGACTTCCTGCAATGCTGACGCCAGTGCCAAATCGCTCAAGGGCGATGAGCGCAAGGCATTCATGAGTACCTGCCTGAAAGCTGCACCGGCTCCGGCGCAAACCCAGCAGGAAAAAATGAAGACCTGCAACGCGACAGCCACCACCCAGGCCCTCAAGGGCGATGCCCGCAAGAGCTTCATGAGCGATTGTCTCAAGAAGAAATAATTTTCCGGCGAGGGACGCATCCGTCCGAATGCCGGTTCAGGTGCGGGAAACAAAGCCCTCTGGCCTGATTCCCGCCGCAGCGCTTCAGCCAAGGGGCGCGCTATTGCTGTTCAGGCCTTCGGATCACTGGTCCTCGGCTCTGAACGCTGGCAGACTGCCGTCTTCTTTGTGCCGCCCGTTGAGACTTTATGCCAACGTTTTCTGCGCGTCAGGTGTTGTTAGCCAGCTGGATTCTGGTCTTTGGCGGTTTGCTGCTGATCCTGCCTTTCAAGCTTCTGCCAAGTCTGCTGGCCGGTCTGCTGGTCTACGAACTGGTCAACATGCTGACCCCCAGGCTGCAACGCCTTATTTCCGGCGAGCGTGCCCGCTGGCTGGCCGTGGCCTTGCTGGGGACCATCATTGTCAGTCTGCTGACGCTGATTTTCGCCGGCGCCATCAGTTTTGTGCTGCATGAAGCCGAGAACCCCGGCGCGTCACTGGACAAGTTCATGGTTCTGGTGGACCGCGCCCGTGGGCAGTTACCGCCTTTCATTGATGCCTACCTGCCGGCCAGTGCAGCCGAGTTTCAGGTGTCTCTGGGTCAATGGCTGCAAAAGCATATTGGTGAGTTGCAGATGATCGGCAAGGGCGCGGCCCACATGTTCGTGACCATGCTGATCGGCATGGTGCTGGGTGCGATCATCGCCTTGCAGCGAATCTCGGACGTTCACACCCGCAAGCCGCTGGCCGCTGCGCTGTTTGACCGACTTAGCCTGCTGAGCCGTGCGTTTCGCAACATCGTCTTTGCCCAGATCAAGATCTCGCTGCTCAACACCGCCTTTACCTCAGTGTTCCTGGCGATTGTCCTGCCGTTGTGGGGCATTCACCTGCCGCTGACCAAGACCCTGATCATCATGACCTTCCTGCTCGGCCTGCTGCCGGTGGTGGGTAACTTGATGTCCAACACCCTGATCTTCATCGTCGGCATGTCGGTGTCGATCTGGGTGGCCTTCGCGGCGCTGACCTACCTGATCGTGATCCACAAGGTGGAATACTTCCTCAATGCGCGGATCGTCGGCGGGCAGATCAATGCCAAGTCCTGGGAATTGCTGCTGGCCATGCTCCTGTTTGAAGCAGCCTTCGGCCTGCCGGGTGTGGTGGCAGGGCCGATTTATTATGCGTATCTCAAGAGCGAGCTACAGAAGGAAGGGTTGGTGTAGGAGCGGAAGTTTCAAGCTGCAAGTAAAAGCCAAGCGCACCGCCCGCTTTTTCTTGCCGCTTGAAGCTTAAAACTTGCAGCTCCCTTACCCATACCTCTTCTTGGCCTCAATCGCCAACCCACTCCCAATACTCCCAAAGATATTGCCTTCCACATGGCGGGCATTCGGGAGCATGGCTGACACGCTGTTGCGCAGGGCCGGAATGCCGCTTGAACCCCCGGTGAAGAACACCGTGTTCACTTGCTCGACACCCACGCCAGCATCGCTCAACAGGTTGCGCACGCTGTCACGCACACGTTCAAGCTGCGCGTCGATGGCTGATTCAAACATCGCACGACTCAAGTCCACGCTCAGGCCGCTTTCGATGCGGTCCATGGGAACATGGCGGGTTTCGGCGTGGGTCAGCTGGATCTTGGTTTCTTCGACTTCCATTGCCAGCCAGTGCCCGGCGCGCTGTTCGATCAGTTTGAACAGGCGGTCGATACCGCCGGTATCTTCGATGTCGTAGCGCATGCTGCCCAGCGCCAACTGGGATTTCTGCGAGTACACGGCGTTGATGGTGTGCCAGGTCGCCAGGTTCATGTGATGGCTGGTAGGCATGTAGGCACCGCTTTTCATGCGGCTGCCATAACCGAACAGCGGCATCACGCCTTGCAGGCTCAATTGCTTGTCGAAGTCGGTACCGCCGATATGCACGCCGCCCGTGGCCAGGATGTCTTCGTGGCGATCGTTGTGGGTGCGGCGTTCCGGTGACAGGCGCACCAGAGAGAAGTCTGAGGTACCACCGCCGATATCGACGATCAGTACCAGTTCTTCGCTGTTGATGCCGGATTCATAGTCGAAGGCGGCAGCAATCGGCTCGTACTGGAAGGACACGTCCTTGAAGCCGATCTTGCGGGCGACTTCGGCCAGGGTGTCTTCGGCTTCCTGATCGGCTTGGGCGTCGTCATCGACGAAATGCACCGGACGACCCAGCACAACCTGCTCGAACTCCCTACCAGCGGTGCGTTCTGCACGCTTTTTCAGCTCGCCGATGAACAGCCCCAGCAAATCCTTGAATGGCATGGCCGTGCCCAGCACGCTGGTGTCATGCTTGATCAGCTTGGAACCCAGCAGGCTCTTGAGCGAGCGCATCAGGCGGCCTTCGTAGCCTTCCAGATACTCGTGCAGCGCCAGACGGCCATACACCGGGCGACGTTCTTCCATATTGAAGAACACCACCGAAGGCAGGGTGATCTTGTCGTCCTCCAGCGCAATCAACGCTTCCACGCCAGGTCTTTGCCAGCCGACAGTGGAATTGGACGTGCCGAAATCGATGCCGCAGGCACGGGCCGGGGATTGGTCATTCATGTCTTTTACGTTCCAGTCAAAAAACGGCCGCGCAGTGTATGCGAGTACATCGTGAATGCGTAGTGTTCTTGGGCGAATGGAGTTGCGGCATTTTCCGTGACATGATCCGCCGCCGCTCTGCGCGCCCATGCTCTCGTTTTCAATAAGGAAGTTGAATGTCCGTGCTCAAGGGATCCCTGCCGTTCTATATCGTTGTCGGCCTGGTACAAGCCGTCATCATGGTAGTTGCCTGGAAACACGATAAGACGGCTGTCTTTGTGGCGGCCCTGGTTTTCGGGGTCAATCTGCAATTGCTGGGTAGCAACTTCAGGCAGCGTGGTGCATGGGTCCTGGCCGGCCTGTTGGCGCTGTTACTGGCCATGGTGACTGAATGGGCCTTGCAAAGGGCGCTGAGGTCCTGGGATGAGAACTGGATATTCTGCTCAGTCATCGTGGGTTACATCTGCTCTGCTTTCATCCAGAGCTGGCCATCGGGCAACCGGTTGCATCTGCTTTATCGGTCATTGTTCCAGCATGCCTGGAACGATGGTCTTATCGTATTGCTTGCCCTGCTGCTGGCAGGGCTGTTCTGGTCGTTGTTGCAGTTATGCGCCAGCCTGTTTCACATGATTGGCATCGAAGTGTTCAAAGAGGTCATCAAAACCCGGAATTTCAACATTGTCAGCCTGTGTATGGTGTTTTCACTGGGCATACGCATAGGCCGCCAGAACGACAAAGTCATCGGCATGCTGCGTGGCATTCTGTTGAGTCTGTGCCGTTTTCTGGCACCGCTGACAGCGTTTATCGTGGTCTTGTTCACTCTGACCTTGCCGTTCACCGGCCTGGAGTCGATTTGGAATACTGGTCGTGCCACCACGATATTGCTCTGTCTGGTGGCTGCGAATGTATTTCTGGTCAACGGCGTGTTTCAGGATGGTAGTCAGTCACACGATTACCCACAGGGGCTCAAGTGGCTGATCAATGCCAGCCTGCTGCTATTGCCGGTGCTGGCAGCTTTGGCGTGTTATTCGATTTGGTTGCGTATCGAGCAATACGGACTTTCTCCATCGCGGGTCATCGGCCTGCTGCTTGTGGTGATTGCTGCTCTATACAGTCTGGCAGCGTTTATAGCGGTGTTGAGGTCAGGGGATGTCTGGCTCGGCAATCTGCGGTTCACCAATCCCTGGTTGGCTCTGCTGGCTTGCGTGATGACGGTCACGATTCATACCCCTTGGTGGAACCCGGAAGAGTTGAGCGCTCGCAATCAGATACAGCGCCTTATGGACGGGACGACACCGCCTGCCTTGTTTGATGCCGATCATCTGCTCAACTGGCTGGGTAAACCGGGGCTCAGGGCATTCGACCGCTTGAAGGCTGATCTTGATCATCTCCCGCAGAATATGGATGCCAATGCCCGTGAAGTGCTCAAGTTAAGGGTATATGACGCATGGGCCCGTTCTCAGGGACGCTACAGAGCCTTTTCCGTACCTGAGCAAAATCTGGTATGGATCGGGGAGCGTGTTGATGGTTACGAACAGTTCACCGACTCCAGATTGGGGAGCCGCAACTGCAACCGGGTGCAATGCACTATGTGGGTTGTCGATCTGGACAGTGACGGGCAGAACGAGGTGGTGCAACTGGTTTCCACTGATGTGTGGATGTCTTTCTTCAAGCGGGATACAGACGGACAGTGGAAAGAGGTCGGAAGAATGCATGGCCCGTTTCACAAAGGTAAAGACCTGGCCGATCTGATTCGTGCGGGCAAAGCCAGGCTTGTTGAGCCACGTTATCGAACTTTGGACATAGACGGATTGTTATATACCCCCGTAGAAAATCGATAGTAAGGGGAAAGCCGATCAGTCAAAGTCATACACCACTTTGTGAAAGGCAGTTTGCTGGCGACCTCAGCGTACAGACGCAGAATATCTTCCGGTTTCAGGTCTTTTCGCCAGCAAGCTGCCTCCCACAGGTGTTGTTTGTGCCTTGACTGATCGGTATTAGTCAGTAAAGGCATCAATAGACTGTTGCGTTGTCATCTATTGCGACCGTTTGCGGATACACTCTGCGGCTTGAGTTTTCCAGACGCCACCCCAAGACAGGACAGTCAGAGACGTCGGGTGCGTCTGGATATATTGGGATGGGTGATCGTTAGATGGATTTCAAAGATTATTACAAGATTCTCGGCGTCGAGCCGACGGTCGATGACAAGGCGCTCAAGGCGGCCTATCGCAAGCTGGCGCGCAAGTATCATCCGGATGTCAGCAGAGAGGCTGGCGCGGAAGACAAGTTCAAGGAGGCTTCGGAGGCTTATGAAGTCCTGAGCAGCCCGGAAAAGCGCGCCGAATATGACGAGTTGCGCAAGTACGGACGTCAGGGCCGGCCTTTCCAGCCGCCTCCCGGCTGGCAGAGCCGTGCAGGCGCGGGCGGCGGTGGTTTTGGTGGCGATACCACGGACTTCTCCGAGTTCTTCAGTTCGATCTTCGGCGGTCGTGCCCAGCAGCAGGGTGGCCGTTCGCGTAACCAGGGGCGCAAGGGGCAGGACGTGGAGATGGAGCTTGCGATCTTCCTGGAAGAAACCCTGTCGGGCGAATCCAAGCAGGTCAGCTTCAAGGTTCCTCAGCACAGCCCCAACGGGCAGCGCATGGCGGATATCACCAAGACCCTGAACGTGAAGATTCCTGCCGGAGTCGTGGATGGCGAGCGTATCCGCCTCAAGGGCCAGGGCGCGCCGGGTGTTGCAGGTGGCGAGAACGGTGATCTTTACCTGATCATCCGTCTGGCACCGCATCCGATGTTCGAGGTGGAGAACCATGACCTGATCATTACCGTGCCGCTGGCTCCATGGGAAGCGGCGCTGGGTGCCAAGGTCGCGGTGCCGACCCTGACCGGCAAGATCAACCTGACCATCCGGCCGGAAAGTCAGAACGGTCAGCGCCTGCGCATCAAGGGCAATGGCCTGCTGGACAAGAAAGGCGAGCGTGGCGATCTGTACGCTCAGCTCAAGATTGTCATGCCCCGCACGGTCGACGAGGCCACCAAGGCGCTCTGGCAGAAACTGGCCGACAAGGCTGCCTTCGATCCGCGGAGTCAGTGGGGTAATTGAGTCGTCTGTCAGGTGGTCGATGAACGGCCACCTGAATGTTCAGACGCCGCGTGGCAAGACCACGGTAAAGGTGGTTCCCTCACCGATGTTCGAGGTCACGGTGATGCTGCCCGCATGAGCGTTCACCACTTCCTTGACGATGAACAGTCCCAGACCGAGGCTGGTCGAGGGCTGCCGGGTGTCCGAGTCATGATTCACGCTGCGCACCATCGGATCGAAAATCGTGCCGATGGCCTCTTCGGCAATGGGCTCGCCGTCGTTGTGGACGATCAGTTCCACGCTGTTTTCCCAGCCAGTGACCTTGACGGTGACTTCGTGGTTTGCGGTTCCGTGCTGCAGTGCATTGCCGATCAGGTTCTGCAGCAGTTGACCGATTCTTGAGCTGTCCCATTCGCCTCGGGTATTACCCTCGATTTTCAGATGCGGTGTGCTGGTCGGCTGCCCGGCACAGGCTTCTTCGATGGCTTCACGGCAGGCGGCTGCCAGATCCATGGGTTTGCGCTCGACCGGCAGACTGGCACCCAGGCGGCTGCGTACGAACTCCAGCAAATCTCCGACCATGACGCCCATGTGGCGTGTACTGCTCTTGATCTGGGAAATATAGGCGAGCGTCTTTTCATCCTGCTGTTCTTTGCGCATCAGCATTTCCGTGGACATGCTGACGGCCTGCAACGGTGCCCGCAGGTCATGACCGAGAATGGCCAGAAACATGTCCCGGGAACGGGTGACCTGTTCGACGTAGGCTGCCGTGGATTCAGCCAGGGCTTCGTCGATGACTTCGTTGAAACGGATCATGTCCTCGAACGCGGTCGGCTCCGGTGCGCTCAGGCTTTCGCTCCACAGCCGGATGACACTGGCGCGCAAGTGGCGAAACTCGGAGGTCATCTGCACCAGGTCGAAGCCTACGGTGTGCCGCAGTTCACCATGGCTGGCGGCTGCTTCATCGAGGTTCAGCGCGGACTTGGGAGCCTTGATGGCTTGGGCGCGCTTGCTCAGGACCGCTTCCATGTCTCTGGCGGCCGCCAGCAGAATCGACTTGGCATGGTCGCGCAGTTCGACACGATTCATGGTGTCGGCCGCCGGTTTCAGCGTCTTGGCGAAGTCTTCCCATTCATCGACGATGCTATCTACATGAGCGACGATGAATTCAGATAGTCGCATTGTCGGTTACCTTGCTTCAGGGGTAATGAGGGGGTGCCGGGCATATTACCGTTTTTACCTTGTCCGACAAACAGCCGTCTGACGCCTTTGAAGAGGCGGATACTGTCATTTCTGACAGGTAGACGAGGTGTGAGGGCAGTTATAGGTTACTCGCTAGCGATGAAGACGTTTTGTGAATGAGGTATCGCGTACATCCCGCTCCTGTAGATCAAATAGGAGAAATTGAATCATGAGCGTTATGAATGTTGATGATGACAGCTTTCAGGATCAGATATTTACCACGGACAGGCTCGTATTGGCCGAATTCAGTGCGTCGGGCAGTAGTGACAGCGCCCTGACCAGCCGGATCATCGATGACCTCGCGACAGCGTTCGATGATCAGGTATTGATCCTTCGGGTGGATACAGGCAGTAATGAAGCGACTGTCGAGAACTTCGCCGTAGACAGCGTGCCCACGGTCATTTTTTTCAGGAACGGTGCTGAGGTGTCGAGAATGAGCGGCGTTCACGAGCAGGACGATTACGAACAGGAAATCGAGAGGCTCCTGGAAGACTGAAAACCAAAAGGGCCTTCCTGAAGGAAGGCCCTTGCAGGATCAGAACAGGAAGTATCGCTGCGCCATGGGCAGTACATCCGCCGGTTCACACCATAGCAACACACCATCGGCCTTGACCTGATAGGTCTGCGGATCGACATCGATGTCGGGCAGGTAGTCGTTGTGAATCAGGTCTTTCTTCTGCACGCTGCGGCAGCCCTTGACCACACCGATCTGTTTCTTCAAGCCCAGGGTTTCCGGCACGCCTGCGTCGAACGCTGCCTGGCTGATGAAGGTCAGGCTGGTGGCATGCAATGAGCTGCCATAGCTGGCGAACATCGGGCGGTAATGCACCGGTTGTGGCGTCGGGATCGAGGCGTTGGCGTCTCCCATCAGGCTGGCCGCAATGGCACCGCCCTTGAGAATCAGGGTGGGTTTCACGCCGAAGAACGCTGGACGCCACAACACCAGATCCGCCCACTTGCCCACTTCGATGGAGCCCACTTCATGGCTGATGCCGTGGGTGATCGCCGGGTTGATGGTGTATTTGGCGATGTAGCGTTTGGCGCGGAAGTTGTCGTTGCCTGGACCGTCCCCAGGCAGCGGGCCGCGCTGCTTCTTCATTTTGTCGGCGGTCTGCCAGGTACGCATGATCACTTCGCCGACACGGCCCATGGCCTGGCTGTCGGAGCTGAGCATCGAGAACGCGCCCAGGTCGTGCAGGATGTCTTCGGCGGCAATGGTTTCCCGGCGGATGCGGCTTTCAGCGAAGGCCACGTCTTCGGCGATGCTGGGGTCCAGGTGATGGCAGACCATCAACATATCCAGGTGCTCGTCGATGGTGTTACGGGTGAATGGCCGGGTCGGGTTGGTGGAGCTGGGCAGGACATTGGGCGAGCCGCAGGCCTTGATGATGTCCGGCGCATGGCCGCCACCGGCACCTTCGGTGTGATAGGTGTGGATGGTGCGGTTCTTGAACGCTGCCAGTGTGGTTTCGACAAAGCCCGATTCGTTGAGCGTGTCGGTGTGGATCGCGACCTGTACATCGTATTCGTCTGCCACGCTCAGGCAGTTGTCGATGGCCGCAGGCGTGGTGCCCCAGTCTTCGTGCAGCTTCAGGCCAATGGCCCCGGCCTTGACTTGTTCGATCAACGGGCCGGGAACGCTGACGTTACCCTTGCCGGTCAGGCCGATGTTCATCGGGAACGAGTCGGCGGCTTTCAGCATGAGTGCCATGTGCCACGGACCTGGGGTGACGGTGGTGGCATTGGTGCCGGTGGCCGGGCCTGTACCGCCGCCAATCATGGTGGTCACGCCACTCATCAGCGCTTCTTCGATCTGCTGCGGGCAGATGAAGTGAATGTGCGTATCGACGCCGCCAGCGGTCAGGATCATGCCTTCACCGGCGATTACCTCGGTCGCCGCGCCCACGGCGATGGTCACGTCCGGCTGGATATCCGGGTTGCCCGCCTTGCCGATGGCCGCGATACGCCCGTCCTTGATCCCGACGTCCGCCTTGACGATCCCCCAGTGATCGATGATCAGGGCATTGGTGATCAGCGTGTCCACGACCTCGGCGGCCAGCAACTGGCCCTGGCCCATACCGTCACGGATGACCTTGCCACCGCCGAATTTCACTTCCTCGCCGTAGGTGGTGAAGTCCTTTTCGACCTCGATCCACAGCTCGGTATCGGCCAGGCGCACCTTGTCGCCAACGGTGGGGCCGAACATGTCGGCGTAGGCTTGTCGGCTTATTTTCATTTATCGGGTCTCGAATTTTGAGCTGCAAGCTTCAAGCTGCGAGCTTCAAGTAAAAGCGGATTACAAGCGCGGCGGCTGCTGTTTCTTGCAGCTTGTAGCCTGGCGCTTGCAACTGGACCTGGTGCGGACACGTTCTACAGGTCTCCCATAACCCGTCCTGCAAAACCGAAAACCCGCCTCAATCCGGCCAGGTCCACCAGTTCCACTTCTCGCGACTGGCCCGGCTCGAAACGCACGGCGGTGCCGGCCGGGATGTTCAGGCGCATGCCGCGGCTGGCGGCGCGGTCGAAAGTCAGGGCGTCGTTGGTTTCAAAAAAGTGAAAGTGCGAACCGACCTGAATCGGACGGTCGCCGCTATTGGCGACGATCAGGCTGATGGTGCGGCGTCCGGCATTGAGTTCGATATCGCCGGGCTGAATCTGGTATTGGCCAGGGATCATGTCTGTTGCCCCAAGGTTTTGAAATAAATGGCGGTTGGCATGTAGCGGCCATCCGGTGTGGCGCAGTAATCCGGCAGCTCACCGACACGGGTATAGGCGAGGGCGCGGTAGAAGGCTTCCGCAGGCGAGCCTGCCTCCGTGTCCAGATGCAGCAGGCCGCGTTTGTGCTGGACGGCGGCATGCTCGACGGCCTCCATCAACTGTGTGCCCAGGCCGCGACCTCTGGCTTGTTGCAGTACCATGAGTTTTTGCACTTCAGCGCGATTGAGTCCGTTGGGCTTCTGGCACAGCGACAATTGCGCGCTGGCCAGTACCTGTTCGTCCTGAACCACCACCCACAGCAGCAGGCTGCCACTGGAAATATCGCTCTTCAGGCTGTCGCACCAGGCCAGGGCCTGTTCCGTATTCAGGTCAGCCATGAATCCTACCGACGCTCCGTTGTGCACGGCATCGAGCAGCAGCTCGGCCAGCCCGTGGCGGTAATGCGCAAAACTGTCAGCGTTTACACGACGCAACTGTGCAGGATTCATGAGCAATGCCCTAGTGAGGTTGTGGGGCCTGAGAAGCCGGTGCTGGTGCGCCGGGTGAGAGATCCAGTTGCATGAACGTCAGATCCAGCCAGCGTCCGAACTTGGTGCCGACCTGTGGCATCTGCCCGGTGGTCTTGAAGCCCAGGCGTTCATGCAGGGCGATGGAGGCCGCGTTGCCGCTCTCGATGGCCGCCACCATGATGTGTTTGTCGCAAAGGCGGGCGCGTTCTATCAGCGCGGTCATGAGTTTTGGCCCCAGTCCCTTGCCGCGCTGATCGGCGCGAACGTAGACCGAATGCTCGACCGTATGCCGAAAACCCTCGAAAGGGCGCCAGTCGCCAAATGACGAGTAGCCCAGCACTTCACCCGAATCGTCGACGGCGATCAGGATCGGGTAGGCCTGAACCTTGCGCGCCTCGAACCAGGCCTGACGATTGACCAGGTCCACGGGCTGTTCGTTCCAGATCGCCGTGGTGTTGAGCACCGCGTCGTTGTAGATGGCGAGGATGCCTGGCAGATCGGCGGGCAGTGCATCGCGAATCAGGTCGTTCATAAGTCTCCTGGTTCAGGCAATCGGTTGATGCACGGTCACCAGCTTGGTGCCGTCCGGGAAGGTGGCTTCCACCTGGATCTCGGGGATCATTTCCGGGATGCCTTCCATGACTTGATCGCGACTCAGCAGCGTGGTGCCGTAATGCATCAGATCGGCCACGGTCTGCCCGTCGCGGGCACCTTCCAGCAGTGCCGCCGAGATATAGGCCATGGCTTCCGGGTAGTTGAGTTTCACCCCGCGAGCCAGACGGCGCTCGGCAACCAGGCCTGCGGTGAAAATCAGCAGTTTGTCTTTTTCGCGTGGACTCAGATCCATGGTGTATTCCGTTTCTTGAAGTTCTGGTGTGTGCGAGTCGGGCGGCGCTCCGCTCATTCGCGAAAAAATCACCGCAATCAGGTATTCCAGATTCTGGGCGTTACCGCCTCGCGGCCCAGCAATGCCGGGCGCAGCAGTTTCCATAGTTCGATCAGCCAGGCCCGTGCATGCAGGGCTTCATCCGCCAGACAGCGGGCAACTACCAGACCCGGCAATTGGGTCAGGTCACCGCTGACCGGATTAGGCAGCGAGAGCGAGCGGCAGGCTTCGAGCAGTTCGCTGTTTATTTCTCCGGTAATCAGCAGGGTCGCGAACACCGTCTTGCCGTCCAGGCCGATGGGCGAATCCAGCAAACCATCGCCACCGACAATGCGCTGTCGTTCATGCCATAGCAACTGGCCGTCGCGGCGGATATCCAGATGCGACTGAAAATAACCCTGCTCGAAACGCTCGCTACTGGCTGGACGCCCCAGAGCCACCACATCCCAGTAACACAGCCGGGCATCGCCTTGCAGGTCGATACGGGTAGTCAGTTCGGCCCGGGCCTGGCTGAACACGATGGTTTCCTGAGGCAGCCATTCCAGCGTTGCGCCGGGTTCGACGCGCAGCTCCAGTTGCTGATAGGCCGGGCTTGCGGCGCGATACCACTTGGCGGCACCGGGACTGGTCAGTTGCGCCCAGGCCTCTTTGCCGACAGTGGCCGAGATATCCAGCCGGTCCCCGCCTGCAATGCCTCCGGGCGGATGGACGATGATGTGCTGGCAGACTTGCGGACCTTCGGCATACAAATGCTTCTGCACCCGTAGCGGCCCTTTATGGCGTCGCTGGACCGGTCGCGTGCAGTCATCGAAACGTCCATAGCCCAGCTCCAGCTCGGCGTGCCAGCTGGGCGTGAACAGGGCGGTGTGGGCAGGCAGATTCATGGTGTCTTCATTGCTTTGTCGAGTCATGCACCTTAACGGATTGGCGTCTCAAATGGTGACAAGACCACGAACGCCCTCGGCTTCCATGTTCTCGCCGCGACCCTGCTGGACGATCTCGCCACGGGACATCACCAGATACTGGTCCGCCAGCTCGGCTGCGAAATCGTAGAACTGCTCCACCAGCAGAATAGCCATGTCACCACGCTCGGCCAGCTTCTTGATGACGGCGCCGATTTCCTTGATGACCGAGGGCTGAATGCCTTCGGTGGGCTCATCGAGAATCAGCAGGCGAGGGCGACTCGCCAGAGCCCGGCCGATTGCCAGCTGTTGCTGCTGACCACCAGACAGGTCGCCGCCACGGCGATGCTTCATTTGCAGCAGCACCGGGAACAGCTCGTAGATGAAGGCCGGAACCTCTTTGGCTTCGGAGCCCGGGAAACGCGACAGGCCCATCAGCAGGTTTTCCTCCACCGTCAGCCGCCCGAAAATCTCCCGACCCTGAGGCACATAGGCAATCCCTGCATGCACCCGCTGGTGCGGTTTGAAGCCAGTGATGGGCTTGCCTTCCCACTCTACCGAACCCTCTTTGGACGGCAACAGCCCCATCAATACCTTGAGCAACGTAGTCTTGCCGACGCCGTTACGACCCAGCAGACAAGTGACTTCGCCGACTTTCACGTCAAACGACAGACCGCGAAGAATGTGACTGCCGCCGTAGTATTGATGGAGTTTGCTAACGTTCAGCATGTTTGTTCCTCAGAGCTGCAAGCGGCAAGCTAAAAGCCGCAAGAAAAATCAAAAGCAGAAAACGCAGTCTTCAAGCGGAAAGCTACAAGCCCCAAGAAAAATCAAAAGCCAGGCCGCTTTTTCTTGTCGCTTGCAGCTTACAGCGTGTATCTGGGCGCCTCAGCGCCCCAAATACACTTCGATCACTCGTTCATCGGCCTGCACTTCTTCCAGCGACCCTTCAGCCAGAACGCTGCCCTGATGCAGGACGGTCACGTGGTCGGCAATCGAGCCGACGAACCCCATGTCGTGTTCCACCACCATCAGCGAATGCTTGCCTGCCAGGCTCTTGAACAGCTCGGCCGTGAATTCGGTTTCGGCGTCGGTCATGCCGGCCACCGGCTCGTCGAGCAGCAGCAGTTGCGGGTCCTGGACCAGCAGCATGCCGATTTCCAGAAACTGCTTCTGGCCGTGGGACAGCAGACCGGCCGGGCGTTGTGCGGATGCGGTCAGGCGAATGGTTTCCAGCACTTCGTTGATCCGGTCGCGCTGTTCGCCATTGAGTTTTGCGCGCAGTGAAGCCCAGACCGATTTGTCAGTCTTTTGCGCCAGCTCCAGGTTCTCGAACACGCTCAGGGCTTCAAAGACCGTGGGTTTCTGAAACTTGCGGCCGATCCCGGACTGGGCGATCTGCACTTCGCTCATCTGCGTCAGGTCCAGAGTTTCACCGAACCAGGCCTTGCCATGGCTGGGGCGTGTCTTGCCGGTGATTACGTCCATCAGCGTGGTCTTGCCTGCGCCGTTGGGGCCGATGATGCAGCGCAACTCGCCCACGCCGATGTACAGGTTCAAGTCATTGAGGGCCTTGAAGCCGTCGAAGCTGACGCTGATGTCTTCCAGGGTCAGGATCGTGCCGTGCCGGGTATTGAGCCCCTGGCCTGCAACCTGGCCCAGACCGATGGCGTCTCGGCTGGTGCCCGCGTCGGAATTGGGATCGAGGATCGGTTCGAGCATGAAAGCGGGTGTCGGTGTGTTGTTCATGACTCGCTCCTTTTCTTCAGCAGGCCGATCACGCCCTTGGGCAGATACAGCGTCACGATGATGAACAGTGCGCCAAGAAAGAACAGCCAGTATTCAGGGAATGCGACGGTGAACCAGCTCTTCATGCCGTTGACCAGACCGGCGCCCAGCAAGGGGCCGATCAAGGTGCCGCGACCACCCAGCGCTACCCAGACGGCAGCTTCGATGGAGTTGGTCGGTGACATTTCGCTGGGGTTGATGATGCCGACCTGTGGCACATACAAGGCACCGGCCAGACCGCAGAGCACGGCGCTCAGGACCCAGACGAAGAGCTTGAAGCCACGAGGATCGTAGCCACAGAACATCAGGCGGTTTTCTGCGTCGCGCAGCGCGGTCAGCACTCGTCCGAACTTGCTCTGGGCAAGGCGCCAGCCCACATACAGGCTGGCAACCAGCAGCAGAACGGTCAGCAGAAACAGCGTGGCCCGGGTGCCTTGGGAACTGATGCTGAAACCCAGGATGCTGCGGAAGTTGGTGAAGCCGTTGTTGCCGCCAAAACCGGTTTCGTTGCGGAAGAACAGCAGCATGCCAGCGAAGGTCAGGGCCTGGGTCATGATCGAGAAATACACGCCTTTGATCCGCGAGCGGAAGGCGAAAAAGCCGAACACCAGCGCCAGCAGACCCGGCGCCAGCACCACCAGACACATGGCCCAGAGGAAATTGTCGGTGCCTGCCCAATACCAGGGCAGTTCGGTCCACGACAGAAAGGTCATGAACGCTGGCAAGCCATCGCCTGCCGCTTCACGCATCAGGTACATGCCCATGGCATAGCCGCCCAGGGCGAAGAACAGGCCGTGGCCCAGCGACAACAGGCCTGCATAACCCCAGACCAGATCCAGCGCCAGGGCGACGATGGCGTAGCAGAGGATCTTGCCCACCAGCGTCAGGGTATAGGCCGAAACCTGCAGACCGTTATCGGCAGGCAGCAACGACAACAGTGGCATGGCCAGCAGGATGGCCAGAACCAGAATGCCCACGGTCAGCGTGCCTTTTGGCCCGACTTTCTGTGCGGCGGTCACTATCAATGGCTGATTCATCAGTCGATCACCCGTCCTTTCAGTGCGAAGAGACCTTGCGGACGTTTCTGGATAAACAGAATGATCAGCGCCAGGATCAGGATCTTGCCCAATACGGCACCGATTTGCGGTTCAAGAATCTTGTTGGCGATGCCCAGCCCGAAGGCCGCCATCACGCTGCCCGCCAGCTGGCCGACACCGCCAAGCACCACCACCAGGAACGAGTCGATGATATAGCTCTGGCCCAAGTCCGGGCCGACGTTGCCGATCTGACTCAAAGCCACGCCGCCCAGCCCGGCGATACCCGAGCCCAGCCCGAAGGCCATCATGTCGATGCGCCCGGTGGGCACGCCGCAGCAGGCGGCCATATTGCGGTTCTGGGTCACGGCGCGCACGTTCAGGCCCAGGCGGGTCTTGTTCAGCAGCAGCCAGGTCAGTACCACCACGAACAGCGCGAAGGCGATGATCACGATACGGTTGTAAGGCAGCACCAGATTGGGCAGCACCTGAATCCCGCCCGACAGCCATTCAGGGTTGGCAACCTCAACGTTCTGGGCACCGAAAGCCAGACGCACGGCCTGAATCAATATCAGGCTGATACCCCAGGTGGCGAGCAGGGTTTCCAGCGGGCGGCCATACAAATGGCGAATCACGGTGCGTTCCAGCGCCATGCCGATCAGCGCGGTGACGAAAAATGCCACCGGCAAGGCGATCAGCGGGTAGTACTCGATGGCGCCCGGCGCATAGCGCTGGAACATCAACTGCACCACGTAGGTTGAATAGGCACCCAGCATCAGCATTTCGCCGTGGGCCATATTGATCACGCCCAGCAGGCCGAAGGTGATCGCCAGCCCGAGAGCGGCCAGCAACAGAATCGAACCCAGGGACATGCCACTGAATGCCTGCCCCAGCACTTCGCCAATCATCAGCTTGCGCTTGACCTGCGCCAGACTGGTTTCGGCTGCAATGCGCACGGTTGCGTCGGTTTCCACGCCGGGTGCCAGCAGGGTTTCAAGCCGGGTACGGGCCAGCGGGTCGCCGGTTTCACCCAGCAGCCGCACGGCGGCAAGGCGCACCGAAGGGCTGCTGTCGACCAGTTGCAGGTTGGCCAGCGCCAGTGTCAAGGCGTCCTTTACGCCGGAGTCGGTTTCGGCGGCGACCCGTTGGGTCAGCAGTTCAAGCTGAGCGGGACGGGCGCTTTTCTGCAATTGCCGGGCAGCTGCCAGACGCAATTTTGCATCTGCCGCCAGCAATTGATGACTGGCCAGCGCGGTCTCGACCAGACCCCGCAGCCGATTGTTCAGGCGCAGTTTGCGCGGTTCATCAGGGTTTGGTGCATCGGCGGCGGCAGGTGCCTGGGCATCCACGGCCATGTATTGCTCGTTGTTTTCGAGGTAGGCGCGTTTGCTGCTGTCTGCTGCAACACGTCCATCGCGCAAGGCTTCGAGCAGCTCGACCCGCTCGGGCAAAGGTCTGGCTGCCCAGCTTTCAAGCAGGTCGGCCTGTTGCGAAGAGCTGGCAGAAACGAAGTCGCCGGCATCACTGGCGTGTACTGCCAATGGCAGCAGGAACGCGAACGTGAGAATGAGGCGGTACAGGGTCTTGGGCATATCGGTAGCCTGGCAGTCGGCGGTGAGGCATTTCGCGAATGAGTTGCCCCGTAGGAGCGAACTCATTCGCGAAGGTCATGGCTAGGTATTAATTACTCTTCACCGCATGATCCGGCTTCTTGTCGTTGCCAGGGATGTACGGGCTCCATGGCTGGGCACGGATCGGCTCCTTGGTCTGCCAGACCACGTTGAACTGACCGTTATCCTCGACTTCACCGATCATCACCGGCTTGTGCAGGTGGTGGTTGGTCTTGTCCATGGTCAGGGTGAAGCCCGACGGCGCGGCGAAGGTCTGGCCGGCCATGGCTTCGCGAACCTTGTCCACATCGGTGGACTTGGCTTTCTCGACGGCCTGGGCCCACATATGAATGCCCACGTAGGTGGCTTCCATCGGGTCGTTGGTCACGGTCTTGTCGGCGCCCGGCAGGTTTTTCTTGGTGGCGTAGGCTTTCCAGTCAGCCACGAACTTCTTGTTGACCGGGTTTTCCACGGACTGGAAGTAGTTCCAGGCGGCCAGGTGACCGACCAGTGGCTTGGTGTCGATGCCGCGCAGTTCTTCTTCGCCGACCGAGAAGGCAACCACCGGCACGTCGGTGGCCTTCAGGCCCTGGTTGGCCAGTTCCTTGTAGAACGGCACGTTGGAGTCGCCGTTCACGGTTGAGATCACAGCGGTCTTGCCGCCTGCCGAGAATTTTTTGATGTTCGCCACGATGGTCTGGTAATCGGCGTGGCCGAACGGGGTGTAAACCTCTTCGATGTCGCTGTCCTTCACGCCTTTGGAGTGCAGGAATGCGCGCAGAATCTTGTTGGTGGTACGCGGGTAGACATAGTCGGTGCCCAGCAGGAAGAAACGCTTGGCTGCGCCGCCATCTTCACCCATCAGGTACTCGACCGCAGGAATTGCCTGCTGGTTAGGCGCTGCACCGGTGTAGAACACGTTCGGCGACATTTCTTCACCTTCGTACTGCACGGGGTAGAACAGCAGGCCATTGAGTTCTTCAAATACCGGCAATACCGACTTGCGCGATACCGACGTCCAGCAACCGAACACGACAGCGACCTTGTCCTGAGTCAGCAACTGACGGCCCTTTTCCGCGAACAGCGGCCAGTTGGAGGCCGGGTCGACGATGACAGGTTCCAGCATCTTGCCGTTCACGCCACCCTTGGCATTGATTTCGTCGATGGTCATCAGCGCCATGTCCTTGAGCGAAGTCTCGGAAATGGCCATGGTCCCGGAAAGCGAATGCAGAATACCGACCTTGATCGTTTCGGCTGCCTGAACTGTCCAGGTCATACCCATTGCGGCGATTGATGCGGTCAGGGTGAAAGCTTTGATCAGGCTGCGACGCTTCATTGGACGGGCTCCGTTCGGTTGGCTTTTTTTGGGAGGGCGAAGAAATGCCTCAATGCTCCTAAGCAAAGGCTGTGCCCAGCCGGGCAAATGGAGCACATATCCGTTCTAGATGAGTCGTCGGGGAAGCGAGCGCACTGAAGTGGCGCTGAGGGTGGTGCGTCGTGGGTTTTTTGTTCGTTGTTGGTGCGTGGAGTGTTTGCGTCCATGAAAAAGCCGACTCGGGGTCGGCTTTTTCAGAGAATCTGACGAGGCCCGAACCGGTCGGGTGAGGAATTCATCACAAAACCGCCCGCCGGTTTCAGGCTTCGTAGCTGCAATTTAAGCTGCCGCCGAAGATTTAGCAAAGCGGGAAAAAACAATCCGATCGAACGCCCACACCAACAGCAGTGAAATGCCCACCAGCGGGAAGGCTACGGCCAGTGCGGACATGATCACGATTGCCGTTTTCCAGCGTGGCAGATCATGGCGCAAGGGCGGTACACCAAGGCCTCCTGTGGGGCGACGCTTCCACCAGATCACCAGCCCGCTGACCGAGCCGAGCAGAATAATCAGGCACGCCACAAAGATCAGTAGCTGGTTGACCCAGCCGAAGAACTTGCCTTCATGGAGCATCACGCTCATCTCGGTGGCCCTGGAAACCAGGCTGTAATCCTTCCAGCCCACGTCAGCCAGCACCTTGCCGCTGTACTGATCGATATGCAGGGTGGCGTCATTGCGCGGATCGTCCGCGAACACTGCTACTGTGAATACACCTTCGGCGGTCTTGGGCGCGGTAATGCTGTAGCCGGGCTCGACGCCCCGTTCGGTGGCGATATCCACGACCTGCTGTAACGTGACTTTCGGTGCCGCGGGGCCTGCGGACATGCCGTGATGATGCATGTGTTCGGCATGTTCGTCCGTGGACTGTGGCATTGGCGTGTTTTCCAGCGCCCAGGGCACGGTCTGCACGCTGGCGGTATTGAGTTCACCGGCCAGTTGCGTGGATGTGGGCACATTGGTCCACATTGCGGCAGGGAAGGTGTTCCACAGTTCGGCGTATTGCTTGCCCCAGAAACCGGTCCAGGTCATGCCGCTGAGCAGCATGAACAGCAGAATCAGCGAGCCCCAGAAGCCGGTGACCGCATGCAGGTCGCGCCACAACACCCGCCCGCGACTGCTCAGGCGTGGCCACAAGACTCCAGCGGCATTGCTTCCCCGTGGCCACCACAGGTACAGGCCTGATATCACCAGCATGATGCCCCAGCCAGCTGCCAGTTCGATCAGCCGGTCGCCGACTGTGCCGATCATCAGCTCGCCATGCAGAGCGCGTGCGATGGCTTGTAGGTTGTCTTTGGCATCCTGGGTGCCCAGGATCTCGCCGCGGTAAGGGTCGATAAAGACATTCAACTCGCGGCCCTGTTCGCGCACCACAAACTGCGCGCTGCCTTCGGCGCTGACGGGAGGGAAGTATTTGCTGACGGCCGCCTGTGGATAACGGGTCAGCACCCGCTGCTGCAACTCGTCGGCGCTGATCTGGTGATGAGCGGGTTTGACGGTCAGCAGGTCGCTGTACATCAGGTTGTCCAGCTGTGGCTTGAACAGGTAAATGATCCCGGTCAGCGCCAGCAGAATCATGAACGGCGCGACGAATAGCCCGGCATAGAAATGCCAGCGCCAGGCCAGGTTATAGAAGGAGACTTTACGCTGTGACATGAAAAGCGTGCTCACGGTAAAAAGTACAGGACTGAGTCGCACAGGTTTGCGCCAAATCAGTCAGGTTCGCGCAACCTTCCGGGCTGCGGTCGTTATGGGGTCAGGCTGCTGTCGTGGCGGGCGGTGCCCGGCTGCGGGCATGCAGGAAGGCGCTCTGACGCGCATGACCTTGCCGGGTGAGCGCGGCAAAGAAGTCGGAGGGTTTGGGCGGTGCGGCGGCAACCAGTGTCAGCACTTGAGGCAGAGCGGGGCAACCGAACAGCAAAGTGCAGTAGCCGCATTTGGCCCATAAGGCGTGGTCGTCCATGCCTGTATTGGCAGGCTTGGCCTGCTCGCTGCCATGGTGGGCATGGTGCGATTCCATATCCATCGAGGTCGGCGTGGACATGGACATACCGGCGTGATGCTCCATCGGCATCGACTGGGAAACCAGTGGGCCGATAAAGATCATCAACATGGCGAACAGACTCAGCCACGTGCCCCGGACTTTGCGAGGCGTGGATGAGCGAACGCGATCAGTGCGCATGGCGCTCAAGTCAGGCAGTCACTCAATGCGTGTGTTCAGGTTCCTGCTTCTGGATCACGACCTGTACGTCGATATCGCCAGCTTTCTCGAAGTGCAGCGTCATCGGAAAACGCTGGCCCAATGCGAGCATGGACCGGTCTTTGATACCCAGCAACATCACATGATAAGCCATGGGCGCAAAACTGACCTTGGCACCGGCTGGAACGTCGACTGACGGGACCTGGCGCATTTTCATCAGGCCATCTGCCTGCACGTGCTCATGCAATTGTGCTTCACCGGCGATAGGGGTTTTGACGCTGAGCAGGCGGTCGGGGCTGCTGCCCTTGTTCTCGATGATGAAATATGCCGCCACGGTCGGCGCATTCGGTGGCAGCTCCATGGACCACGGGTGGCCGATCAGCAACTGGCCGCCTTTGTATTCGTGGGCATTGGCAAAACACGCAGGCAGCAATAATGCAGCCTGCATGAGGGCTTTCTTGAACATGGGTGATTCTCCGGTCAATTCATTCAGGTGCATCAAGACACGTGCGAAGTGAATGTCAGGTTAGCGGAGAGGCTCGGGGATTGGCGCTTGGCCATTGCTGGCGAGGCGAGGTGTGGATCACAAAAAGGGCAGGCGGGAAGTATTCCGGTCCGGGCCGTGTCTGCGGGCCATGGGTAAAGCCGGAGGGAATGACGACAATCAGCGAACCTGAGCAGCATGCGCAATGCTGCATGCCCGAGTGATCGTCATTGCCGGGAATGCTGTTTGTCGCATCGCCCAGGGAAATCGCCACCAGACGTGTGCCACTGCTGCTACAGAAACTGCCCCACAGCAACTGTTCACCCTGAGTACGAGGCGACAGAGGCATGGCCAGCAGGCTGAACAGCACTGCAAAGCAGGCGATCCAGACCGATGTTGTCCGGCGTTGGGACATTACGGTTTCCGTTTTATCGAAGGGACCCATCAACCCCGCCATTTAGCCTGAATGGTGGCGATAAGTAAAAAGGGAGGCGTGTGGCCGGGTGTCGCGGGGAATCTGGGGCGGATTGTTCGCGAATTCATTCGCGAAGGGCATGCAGGGTTTCCTCGACACTTTCCAGTACCCGATCCACCTCCGGCAACTCCGGCCGTTTCAACACCAGTACCGGCAACCCACGCTCCCGGGCGACTTGCAGTTTGGGTTCGGTGGAGCTGCTGCCGCTGTTCTTGCTGATCAGGACATCGATATGGCGGCGCTCGAAGAGGGCGCGTTCGTCTTCGAGGTGGAAAGGTCCGCGTGCGCCGATCACTTCGCAGCGTTCGTTGCCGGGGTATGGGTCCAGGGCGCGGAGGGTCCAGAACTGGTGCTCAGGGATTTCGTGCAGGTGCTGCAAGGGCTCGCGGCCCAGGGTGAACAGTGGGCGCTTGAAAGGCCGCAGTGCCGTTGTCAACTCGGCCCAGTCCGCCACTTCGCGCCAGTCATCACCTGGGCCTGGCTGCCACGCCGGACGACGCAGTGCCCAGCACTCGATCCCGGCCTGCTCCGCTGCGACGGCAGCATTGCGGCTGATCTGTGCTGCATAGGGATGGGTGGCATCCAGCAACAGGTCGACACCCTGTTCACGGATGAACTGCGCCATGCCTTCAGCACCGCCATAACCGCCAACCTTGAGCTGGCAGGTCAGGTCCGTAGGCACGCGGCCAACACCGGCCAGACTGTAGATGTGTTCCGGCCCCAGGGTTCGGGCTATGGCCAGTGCTTCGGTCACGCCACCCAGCAGCAATATGCGTTTCATGCAGTCACTCCGGCTTTTCCGACAATACCGCCCTGACGATCAATGGCGAAAACCTCTACCTGAACCTGCGCGGGGACTACGCTGCGGGCGAAGTCCAGAGCGTGCTGGCAGACCGTATCGCCCAGAGGGACGCCCGCCGCCGCGCTCATGGCCAGTGCTTGCTGGCTGGTATTGGCGTCGCGAATCTGCTGCTGCAACCGTTCATCGGCCCCTGCATCCGCTGCCCATTGCGCCAGTTGCGGCAGGTCGATGCTGGAATGACGGCTGTGCAGGTCCATATGACCGGCAGCCAGTTTGCTGATCTTGCCGAAGCCGCCGCAGAGGCTCAGTTTATCCACAGGCACCTTGCGCAGATGCTTGAGCACTGCGCCTACGAAGTCGCCCATTTCGATCAGGGCGATATCCGGGATCCCGTAGACCCGGCGCATGGTGTCTTCGCTGGCATTGCCGGTACAGGCGGCGATATGCAGGTAGCCATTGGTTTTGGCGACATCGATACCCTGATGGATCGATGCGATGTAAGCCGCACAGGAAAACGGCCGGACAATGCCGCTGGTGCCCAGAATCGACAGTCCGCCAAGAATGCCCAGGCGCGGGTTCATGGTTTTCAGCGCCAACGCTTCACCGCCTTCAACGCCCACCGTCACCTCGAAACCGCCTGCATAGCCCATTTCCTGCGCCAGCCCCAGCAAATGCTCGGTCATCATGCGACGCGGCACCGGGTTGATGGCAGGCTCACCGACATTCAAGACCAGACCGGGGCGTGTCACTGTGCCGACGCCTGAACCTGCGATAAAACGTACGCCCGGCTCGGCATCAAGCCGCACGCGGGCAAACACCAGCGCGCCATGGGTTACATCGGGATCATCCCCGGCATCCTTGATGGTCGCGGCTTCCGCGCCATCTTCCCAAAGGCGGCAGAACTCCAGACGCATCTGCACCTGTTTGCCCTTGGGCAACACGATCTGCACCGCATCGTTGGCTGGCCCGCCGAGCAACAGACGCGCTGCCGCCAGGCTGGTAGCCGTGGCGCAACTGCCAGTGGTCAGGCCACTGCGCAACGGGGCGGGCTGTTCAGCGGTTTCTTCACGCATCAGGGCTTGACCACATCCAGCAGGGTGATGGGCAGCGCCTGACGCCAGGTGTCGAACTCCCCAAGCGGCCTGGCATGGGCGACGTGGATGCGGGTCAGCTCGCCGCCATGCTGTTCGCGCCAGGCCATCAGGGTGACTTCGCTTTGCAGGGTCACGGCATTGGCGACCAGTCGGCCACCGGAGCGAAGCTGTTTCCAGCAGGCTTCCAGCACGCCGGGACAAGTAACACCGCCGCCGATGAAGATGGCATCGGGTGTTTCAAGGCCGTTCAGTGCTTCGGGCGCACTGCCGCGCACCAGTTGCAGGCCGGGCACGCCCAGTGCATCACGATTGAACTCGATCAGATGCTGACGACCTTCATCCGCCTCGATGGCCAGGGTGCGGCAGGTGGGATGGGCGCGCATCCATTCGATGCCGATGGAGCCGCAACCCGCCCCCACGTCCCAGAGCAGTTCGCCGGGCACCGGAGCCAGACGCGCCAGGGTGATTGCCCGCACATCGCGCTTGGTAAGCTGGCCGTCATGCTCGAACGCCGAGTCCGGCAAGCCCGCCAGGGTGCTCAGGCGCGGGGCGTCGGCGTCTGCGCGACAGTCGATGGCCACCAGATTCAGCGCCGCTATTTCCGGGTTGCCCCATTCACTGGCCAGTCCGTCGATACGCCGCTCGGCTTCGCCGCCCAGATGTTCGAGCACGGTCATGTGGCTGGGGCCGAAGCCGCGCTCGCGCAACAAGCCGGCAATGGCTGCCGGGCTGCTGCCATCGTTGCTCAGCACCAGCAGGCGCAGGCCATGGTGAAAATGTGCGTTCAGAGCGGCCAGAGGCCTGGCGACCACCGAAAGCGTGACGACCTCCTGCAACGGCCAGCCCAGACGTGCTGCGGCAAGGGAATAAGAGGACGGGGCCGATACGACGCGCATCTCTTCGATGTCGACCACGCGGGCAAGGCTGGCACCGACACCAAACAGCATCGGATCGCCGCTGGCCAGGACACAGACTTCGGCGCCACGCTGCTCCAGCACCGGCGTCAGGGAAAACGGGCTGGGCCAGTTGCGGCGTTCTGCGCGAATACAGGGCGGCAACAGGGCGAGCTGGCGCGGGCTGCCGAACACCTGATCGGCGTGCAGCAGTGCATGCCGGGCGTTCTTGCCCAGGCCTTTGTAACCGTCTTCCCCGATTCCCACGACTGTCAGCCACGGTGACATGTGCATACCTCGATCCGAACTTCCGACAGAGCGTCTTTTCATGCTGGCGGACAAAGCAGGCATAATACCGCGCCCGATAGGCACATGTGCCTATTGAAGCTGCAACCAGAGTCCAGATCGGGTGATTCATTGAACGAGCCGAAGTACGCTCGCAAGTCCTCCATAGCCATTCGCCCCTCGGCCTGTCCGGGGTTGCTGCGTATCGTCCCGGCGCTGGACGGCGGAATCTGCCGTATCAAGCTGGCCGGTGGCGTGATCACCAGCGCCCAGGCGTTGGCGGTGGCCAGGGCTGCGAGCACTTATGCACAGGGCGTGATCGAGGCGACAAACCGGTCCAACCTGCAGATTCGCGGGATTGGTGCCGATCAGGACGGGCTGATCGAATCGTTGATGGCGGCCGGTCTTGGTCCGGCCAATCCGGACAGCGATGATGTGCGCAACCTCATGCTCAGCCCGACTGCCGGCCTGGACCCGCAGATGCTGTTCGATACCTGGCCACTGGCGGCACAGATCCTGGCGTCTCTGGAAACCCATGCACGGTTTCATGAACTGTCAGCCAAGTTCGCCCTGTCGCTGGATGGTGGCGAGGCGTTGGTCATGCTGGAACACCCTCATGATCTGTGGCTTTCTGCTCTGCTGCTGGACGGTGAAGTATTGCTGGCGTTTGGACTGGCCGGTTGCCCGGCTCAGGATCGCCCGCTGGCAGCGGTACCACTGGCGAACGGGCATGAACTGGTTGTCGCGTTGCTGGAGCTGTTTCTCGATCTGGCCAGTGCTGAGCACAGCCGCATGCGGCATTTACTGGCCGAGGTGCCGGTCGTGGAAATCCTGCGCCAGTTGACGACGCGACTGAGCGTGCCTCTTCGAACTGATCAAAAAATAACCGGATGGCAGCGTCCGAACCCAGGCGACAATCGTCACCTCGGCATTTATCCACAGGCGCAAACCGGCCTCGTGTCCGTCGGCGGCGCAGTACCCCTCGGGCGTCTGGATGCCGCGATGCTCACCAGCGTCGCCCGGCTGGCCAGCGAAAAAGGCGATGGCACCTTGCGGCTGACGCCCTGGCAAAGCCTGTTGTTGCCCAATGTTCCCGGCGAGCGGGCACAAGAGGTGATGGCGGCCTTGCAGGTGGCGGGGCTGATCTGCTCCAGCGAGCAGCCGCTGTCGCGCATCGTTGCCTGCACCGGTTCTGCCGGTTGCGGCAAAGGGCTTGCCGATACCAAGGCCGATGCCCTGTTGCTGGCCGAGCAGTTGCCCCCCGGAGAAGCGGCGCACCTGACCGGTTGCGGTCGCTCCTGTGCGGCGGCCCATGTCGCACCTGTGACCTTGCTGGCGGTTTCGCCCGGCCATTACGACCTCTATTTTCGCGACGCAGCACACTCCGGTTTCGGTGTGCTGCGTGCGCGTGACCTCACTATTGAAGCAGTCGGCGCGCAGCTGGCAGCCGACTCACGGAGCAGTTCTGCATGATTGATTACATCCGCGATGGTCAGGAGATTTATCGCAACTCCTTCTCGATCATTCGCGCCGAAGCGCGTCTGGACACGATCCCTGCCGACCTGGAAAAACTCGCCGTGCGCGTGATCCACGCCTGCGGCATGGTCGAGGTCATCGAAGACCTGCGCTTCTCGCCGGGTGCCGGTACGGCCGGGCGCAACGCACTGGCGGCGGGCGCGCCGATCCTTTGCGATGCGCGCATGGTGTCCGAAGGCATCACCCGCTCGCGGCTGCCGGCCAACAACCAGATCATCTGCACCCTGCATGACGAGGGTGTTCCGCAAATGGCCCGTGAACTGGGCAATACCCGCTCCGCCGTGGCGCTGGAACTGTGGCGTCCACACCTGGAAGGCAGTGTCGTGGTGATCGGCAATGCACCGACTGCGCTGTTCTATCTGCTGGAAATGCTCGATGCAGGCGCGCCGAAACCCGCGTTGATCCTCGGTTTCCCGGTGGGCTTCGTGGGCGCGGCCGAGTCCAAGGCCATGCTGGCTGCCGACAGCCGTGGCGTGCCCTTCGTCATCATGCAAGGTCGTCGCGGCGGTAGCGCCATGGCAGTGGCCGCGGTCAATGCACTGGCGACGGAGATCGAATGATGCAGGCTCGTGGTCGATTGATTGGCCTGGGCGTCGGCCCCGGCGACCCGGAACTGATTACCGTCAAGGCGCTGCGCCTGCTGCGCGAATCCCCCGTAGTGGCTTATTTCGTGGCCAAGGGCAAGAAAGGCAATGCGTTCGGCATCATCGAAGGCCATCTGCAGGAAGCCCAGACGCTGATGCCGCTGGTCTACCCGGTGACCACCGAAGCGCTGCCTGCGCCGCTGTCCTACGAGCAGGTCATCAGTGACTTCTATGACGAGGCCAGCCTTGATGTGGCGGCCCATCTGGATGCCGGTCGTGACGTGGCGGTGATCTGTGAGGGCGACCCGTTCTTCTATGGCTCTTATATGTACCTGCATGACCGGCTGGCCGAGCGTTATGAGGCCCAGGTGATTCCGGGTGTGTGCTCGATGCTGGGCGGTGCGTCCGTGCTGGGTGCGCCACTGGTGTATCGCAACCAGAGCCTGTCGGTCCTGTCCGGCGTACTGCCTCCCGACGAACTCAAGCGCAAACTGGCCGACGCCGATGCGGCGGTGATCATGAAGCTGGGTCGCAACTTCCCCAAGGTACGGGATGTGCTGACAGAGCTGGGCATGGCAGGGCGTGCGCTGTACGTCGAGCGCGCCACCATGGTCAATCAGAAGATCGTGCCGCTGGATGAGGTCAATCCCATGTCGTCGCCTTACTTTTCGCTGATCATCGTTCCCGGTGAAAGGTGGCAAGGCTGATGGTCCAGAATATTCCAGCCATTGTGATCCTGGGCAATGGCAGCCTGGCTACTGCGCGACGCATCCAGCAGCTTTACCCGGATGCGCTGATTCATGGCCTGGCCGAGCGGGTGCAAGGGGCGGACAGCACCTACACCGAGTTTGGTACGACCCTGCGCCAGTTGTATCAACAGAACACCCCGATCATTGCCCTGTGTGCCTCGGGTATCGTGATCCGGACTCTCGCGCCGCTGCTGCTCGAAAAGGGCGCCGAACCCGCCGTGCTGGCCGTGGCCGAAGATGGCAGCGCCGTCGTTCCGCTGCTGGGCGGGCTGGGTGGCGTCAATGTCATGGCCCGTGAAATCGCCGCTGGCCTTGGCGTTGCGCCAGCCATCACCACCAGTGGCGAGCTGCGTTTCGGTACTTGCCTGCTCAATCCTCCCAGTGGTTATGCCCTGGGCGATCTGGAACTGGGCAAGCGCTTCGTTTCCGATCTGCTTTCCGGCGAACGCGTGCGTATCGAAGGCGCTGCGCCCTGGCTGGCGCAGGCGCAGTTGCCGGAGGACCCACACGCCGAACTGGCCATTCACGTAGGCTGTGCCGAGCGTGAGCCTTCAAGCAATGAGTTGCTGATTTATCCGCGCAGTGTGCTGGTTGCGGTCAGCGAAACCGGTTCGCAACTGGCCGACAGTGTGCGTGCGGCACTGCACGAAGCCCGAGTGGCTGTGCAGTCTCTGGCCTGCCTGCTGGCGGGTGATGCACAGATGGCTGATGCCGACTTGCATCAGGCGGCTGCCGATCTGGGTGTACCTGTGCGTTTTGTCCAGACTGAAACCGCCAGTGAAATGGCCCGGCATGCGGTACCGCAACTGCTGCCACCGATCAGTGTGGGCGAGGGCATGGCGCTTGCGGTTGCCCGTCAGCCACTGGACGTTCAGCAGATCGGTCGCGGGCGCGGTCGATTGGCGGTGATTGGCCTTGGGCCGGGTGCTGCCGAATTCATGGTGCCTGCGGTCAAGGCCGAACTGGCGCGTGCCAACGATGTACTGGGTTACGAAACCTATGTGCGCATGGCCGGGCCTTTCCGTCCCGATCAGGTGCTCCATTGCACCGACAACCGCGAAGAAATGCTGCGTGCCCGCCATGCGTTCGAGCTGGCGGCACAAGGTCGCTCGGTGGTGGTGGTGTCGTCCGGTGATCCGGGTGTATTCGCCATGGCCTCCGCCGTGCTTGAGGCATTGCATGAATCCAGTGACCCTAGATGGCATGCCGTTGAGCTGGAAATCCTGCCGGGCGTCTCGGCTTCCCTGGCGACGGCGGCTCAGGCGGGTGCGCCCTTGGGTCATGACTTCTGCGTCATGTCGCTGTCCGACAACCTCAAACCCTGGGATGTGATCGAAAAGCGTCTGGACCTGGCTTCTCAGGCTGATTTGGCACTGGCTTTCTACAACCCGATTTCGCGTTCACGCCCCTGGCAACTGGGCCGAGCCCTGGAGATCGTGCGCCAGCACCGTACACCTGAAACGCCCGTGACGCTGGGACGTGATATCGGTCGTCCAGGACAGACGTTGCGTGTCATTACTCTGGGTGAACTGACGCCTGAACAGGTGGATATGCGCACGATGGTGCTGATCGGTTCTTCGACCACCTGCACCTTTGCCCGTCCCAATGGCGAGCAATGGGTGTATACGCCACGCTGGTATCCGGTCAAGCCGGGTAGCTGATATCTTTCGCGAATGAATTCGCTCCTGCTATTTGTAGAGGTGAGTTCATTCGCGAAGGCAAAACGTAAGAAGTCTCTTTAAACCCTGCGGGTGGTTGTTTATTGTTTTTGTAATTTCCCTCAGGTCGCTATTTCTCTTGTTGTATAACCGTGTCAGTCTGGCTAGTTTCATGTCCTTGTTTCTATAAGGATGTAGATAATGGCAAGTCAAACTTTCAATGCCCTGATCGCGGGCAGTAATATTGTTTCCTTCTCTTCCAGTGTCTCAAGGCAGGCGCGGGAAGATATTGCAGATATGCTGTTGTATGCCGAGTTCTTTGCCACCCAGAGTTATCGGCCTGACGAGTTCTGGAGCAGTTGGCTCAACTATTACCGCAGCACCCTCGTCAGGTCCGGGTGCAAGCTTAAAAGCCAGATCGTCAAGGAGCCGATGGTCATTACCGATGCCGAAGAGCTGGATAGTATCAGCTTTGATATCACAGGCTCAGTGCGTGTCGGCAACCTGCTGGAGCTCACCCGGCGCTCATTCAAGGCGGCGCGGCTCAATCAGTATGCGCAGCATTTCTTTCAGTACGGCTCGGGTTCTGGGTCGGTTGGCAATTTTCAGATCGTGCCCTGTGAAGAGGTTGCCGGGGAGGTGCACTTGCTGCTGTGCGGTCTGAATGCCAGCGCCACTGCCACCTCAGATAGCCGTGGTGGGAACTCGTGGATTAAGCGCGAGATGGTGGTGCGTCTGGGCGGCGGTGTCTACGGGTTTACAAGCGCCGCTTTTGCTCCCCAGAGGGAGCGTATCCGCGCCCGCTTGAAGGAAGTCGGCAACTTCAATCTCCGGCAGATAAACATCTGAATTATTTGCTTACGGCAGAGGCTGTAAGAAACTTTCCATCTATGAATCGGGTTTTTGGAACGCCTAGGTGTCATCCAGGCGCCTCGAGGGTGACGGACATAAAAGATTTTTTGAACGTAACGCTCGATCTATCCCTTTGCCTATCTTGTGTTTGTGGTATGTGCGGTATTTATTTGTTTTGTTTTTAGTTGTTTGCCGGGGTCCTACTTTTTGCAGTTGGCAGCTTTTGCACGGTATGGAGAAACGCAAAGGCATGGGGTAGCTTTGAATTGTCCCTTACGGATGAACTTGACTTGAAAAGGAATTTAAAAATGTTTGATAAAGTTGAAGAAAGCAAAATCGAAATCGCTAACTGTGACTTGGGTGACTGTGGTCATCAGGAACATGTCGATAACAAGCGGAAGTCTTTGGGCCTTATGGAAGTGGATGAGAAAAATCCTGGTGCACTGGTTGCCGGCGATACCGTTGTCTCTATCGTTTCCGGCATGTCGAAAGAGAACAAACAGATTCTCAAGGACAGTGTTCTGCTCGCTTCGCTGGCCGCCAGCAAGAAGTACCGCGACAACAATGAAAATGCCGTGCAGTGGTATGAAACCTTCACCAAGGTGCTGGGTTACTGCGGCTGGTTCTCTCAGTCCAAAGAGCTTTCGGACTATCGAAGCAGCAATACGCGTTTCACCATGGAGCAGGAAGCACTGAAGATTCTGGAATCGGCCATCTTTGCCATGACAGTACCGGGTCCGACCTCTGTATTACTGCTCAAGGTCGCCAAGGACACCGTCAAGGCTCTGCAGTCCAGTGACAAGCCACTTCGCTTGTTCGAGAACTCAAGCAAAACCCACAAAAGTGCCAAATTCGCTATCGCGTCTGCCGCCGAGTCCAGTGATGGTGAAGTGGTCATGGCCATGGGTGCAGTGAACTTTGTCACGTCTCAAGACATCACCAACGTGCTGTTCTGGGAGTGGAACAATGCTTCTGTTCGCATCAAGCGTGCCGAGAACAATCTGGTCCTCAACCCTCAGCATTATGCGCGGGTAAAGGGTGAGGTTGAGGCGAAGCTGACGGCAAATGCCCGATCTGCCCTGGCTGAATTCGAGATCTGATGTGTTGTTGAGCCGCGGTTCGCCGCGGCTTTTTTTGATGAGCGTAGTGAGGGAGTCTTATGTGCAAAGGAATGCAGCAGAGTTATATCAATGCAGGCAGCCTGTTCTTTTTTTCCAGCGGCGTCTCCCCTTCATTTAAGGCGGATGTGCTGGACTGCAGCCTGTATAGCCAGTTGGCCGCTTCGGCCAAGCATGAAAAGTTTGCCGAGCCTGTCGAATGGCGTCAGACCTATCTCAATGCGCTGACCCGGTTTCGCTGCAATATCGTTTACCGCGAAGTGCAGGATGCGCCTCTGGAGTACACAGGTTCACTGTGGGCCTACGTTAGGGAAAAGCTGTCCAAGCGCGTGCCTTTGCCACTTATCGAGCGTGCAGAGTGCATCTTGAAACGCTCTGCGGATGGCACCGAAAAGAAGGCCGTCACGGCCTTGTTGGCGGAGCAAACGACGCAGTGTCTGCCGGTTCTGGTGCTCCCTGAGTCGGCCACGGAGCCGGACGCACCAGGCCAGCAGGATTGCTCGGTCATCCTGCAACTGGCGTTCGTCGATGTCGAGCCGGTGGTCAATCTGATTATTCTCTCGTTCAAAAGTACGCCACCCGCAGGTGAGCAGTCGCTTGCGCAGTTGTTTGCCGAATTGAGCAACGTGAAGAGCCTGGAGATCGCATATGTCTCCGCCGAGCTGGATGAACATGGTTTCGGTTATTTCAGAAAGGATCTGGTCGCCAGGCTGGGTGTCAGACGCGACGAGTTGATTGTCGGTCTGGAGGGGGACGAGCCATGAGTTCAAACTCTCTGTTGATGGCCAATAATCTGGTTTCTTTCCTGCCTGGCTTTGATGCGCAGGAGCGGGCGGATATTCAGGATTGCCTGTTACTGGCCGAGCTGTGTGCTTTCGATGCTTTTGATCGCAAGAAAAACTGGGATGGCTGGATCAATGCTTACCAGCAGAAGTTGGTAGTGTGTGGGCTTTCACGCACATCGGCCATTGATCAGAAATCTGCGGTATTCAAGAAACCCAAGGATTTTCAGAGCCAGGCCGCGCTGCTGGTGGCGCGTATTACTTCTCCCCGGCTCGCTGAGCTGGCGAAATCCTCGCTGCAGGACATGTTCAATAGCGAGCATGCGAAGGTTTTCTTCAGCAGCTGGTTCAGTGTGGGGCGCTCCGAAAGCTTTCAGATGGTACCTTGCGAGAAGCGCGAGTCCGGGCAGATCCACATTGTGATCTGTGGGCTGCAAATGCTCAGTCTTACCAAACCCAAGCCCTGGTATTCATGGATTTCGAAGATTCCCATGTGGCCGCTCAGCTATGAAATGAAGTTGTTGCTCAAGGGTGGCGGCTTCGTCTTCGACAATACCCAATACGCTTTAAATCGCGACCGTGTGCGAAAGGAGTTACAGGACAGGGGAGCGGAGCGTATCAAGCGCATTCCGCTCTGAAGTATCAGGGCACCAGATACCCTTTGACCCCGGTGAAAATGATTTGCGCTGCCAGGGCACAGACGAACAACCCCATCAGACGGCTGACAATCTGCAGGCCCTGGTCACCGAGGATGCGTTCGATTCGGTCCGACAGATACAGAACGACACCAACGCTGAAGCTGGCCAGGGCAATACTCAGGATGGCAGTGAGTTTGTCATCCCAATGAGGCTGGCTGACCCCCATGACCAGCAGCGCACCGATGGTGCCCGGGCCTACGGTGATCGGGATGGTCAGCGGGACGATGGTGACATCCTGCTGGATGTTATCGGTCTGTACCGCCGATTTGCCTTGCGCCATGCCCAGCGCCGAAATGAACAGCACGCTGCCTGCGCCAATCCGGAATGCATCCACGGTGATGCCGAATACATCGAAGATCACCCGGCCGAACAGATAGAGCAGCACGCTGGAAATCAGCGTCGCCAGCGCGACTTTCCACGCCAGACGCCGCTGCTCCTTGCGTGAGTGGCCACGGGTCAGGCTGATGAAGCAGGAAAGTACGAAAAAAGGGCTATAGAGCACCAGCATCTTCAGATAAACGCTGAATAGCACATGAAGCATGGTCTTGGCTCACTTGGGGAAAGGCTTTGTCATGGCCCGTCAGTTCTGCTGGTAGAGGTTGCCATTAGACGTCAGGGTGCGGGTTGCCTCACGCTGTTCGACCCAGTATTCGATCAACTCCCTCAACTGCGACAACTCGATGGGTTTTGCCATATGCCCGTCCATACCCGCCTGACGGGCACGATCCTTGTGTTCGGTCAGAATGTGCGCCGTCAGGGCTACTACCGGAGTACGCACCCGCTGGTTGCCCACTTCCCAGGCCCGCAGTTGCTCGGTGGCCGAGAAGCCATCGAGGATTGGCATTTCACAGTCCATGAGCACCAGGTCGTAACGCTGTGCCTTCATGGCTCGCAGCGCCTCTTCGCCGTTGCTGGCAGTGTCAGGGCGCAGGTTGAGTTTGCCGAGCATGCCGCGAATGACCTTGGTCGAGATGGTGTTGTCTTCGGCTACCAGAATACGGAAGTCGCCGGGCACGCTGACCGGCGTGTTCAAGGCAGGCTGCGACGAAAGCGGAACGACACCCTTGTTCAGTTGAGTCAGTTCGTCTGCCAGCGTGGTCTTGAGCGTATAGCCAGCCACCGGTTTGGCCAGAATGCGCTTGATGCCGGCATTGCGGGCGATGATCTTGCTGGGCGCGTTGCTGATACCGGTGAGCATGATCAACAGGATGTCGTGATTGAGGCTCGGGTCTTCCTTGATCTTGGCCGCCAGTTGCATGCCGCTCATGCCGGGCATGTTCTGATCGAGCAGTACCACATCGAAATAGTCGCGCAAGTTCGCCTTGGTTCGCAGCAACGCCAGCGCTTCCTTGCCGGACGGCACGGCACTGACGTTCAGGCCCCAGGCGCTGCACTGCTGCACCAGCACTTTGCGGCAGGTATCGTTGTCATCAACCACCAGCACGCGAGCATCCTTGAGCGGGCCGTCCAGATCGGTGGTCGGCTGCTCCAGCAGCTTGGCGTCCAGTGGCAGGCTCAGCCAGAGTGTGGTGCCTTGAGTGTGGCCGTTCTGGATACCGAACTCGCCATCCATCAGCTCTGTCAGCCGGCGCGCAATGACCAGCCCCAGGTGGCCACCGAGCTTGTTGCTGGTCAGGAAGTGCTTGCTGTGCAGTTCGGTGTGCATCAAGGCATCGCGCTCTTCCGCAGACAACGGCATGCCACTGTCCTGTACCGAGATGCGTACGCGATGTTTGCCGGGCTTGGAGTCAAGCGCGACCGCCAGCAGGATTTCGCCTTCTTCGGTTTTCTTCAGCGCGTTTTCCAGCAGGCTCAGCAGCGTCTGGCGCAGACGTGTCGGGTCGCCACTGATGACTCGCGGCACCTGGGGATGGATCAGGCTGATCAGTTCGACGTTCTGCTGTTCGGCCTTGGCGCGGAATATGTTGAGGCAGTCCTCGATGAGGGCACTGATATCGAATTGCACGTCATCGAGTTCGATCTGGCCCGACTCGAGCTTGGAGATATCAAGGATCTCGTTGATCAGCGTCAGCAGTTCGTTGCCTGCGCTGTGGATGGTTTCCACATAGTCGCGCTGCTTGACCGAAAGCGGGGTATCCAGCAGCAGTTCGGTCATGCCGAGCACGCCGTTCATGGGCGTGCGGATTTCGTGGCTGATCTTGGCCAGGAACTCGGCCTTGGCGTTGACTTCCGCCGTGCTGGCGGCCTGATCGCGGCTCAGGCTGAACTTGTCTTCGGTAATGCTGCGCGAGCGTTCGTTGAGCGCGATGCTCATCAGCAGGCCGCAGATACAGAAAACCCCCAGCAGGGCGAGGATCAGCCATTGCGGCGGGATCAGGCTCAGCCACAACAGACCCGGCACGATCACCAGATAACCGAGGTTGAAGAGGATCATCGAGGCCACGAACGTCCGCGCCGGACGGTAGCCTTTCTGCCAGTGCCAGACCGATACCGTCAGGATGCTCAGCGTGGTCAGGGAAACCAGCAGGAAGGTCATGACGTTGAGTGGAACGCTATCGAACAGCAGTACCAGCAGCACGCCGGTGCCCATGAGCACGGCATCGACCTGCATCAGTCGGTCGAGTACCTTGATACCTCGATGCACGAAGAAGCAGTAGGTGTAGAACAGGCCGGCCACGGCGGCGAGCAACAGCGCAACGTGGGCCCCCGGCGTTTGCGCGATATGCCAGGTCTTGGCCATGTCGATCAGGTTGAGCAGCAGGAACGCGCTCAATGCCAGCAGGGTTTCACAGGCGGCCAGCCACAGGTTGCTGCGCGACTTGGTGTGCCAGTAGCGCGTGAGGTTCTGGATGATCAGCATGATCAGCGCGCCGAACAGCAGGCCGAACAGGAAAGGTTCGCGCTCGTCGGCCGCGCTGGCTATCGCCGGTTGCAGCGTGATGCTGGGGCGCAGTTTCTGGGTCGAGACGAGTCGCAGGTACAGGTCCAGCGGGACATCGCTTTGCGGGACGGGGAGCAGGAAATCGTTGGAGGGCAGTCGCTGATCCTGCTTGGGCACATCGTTACCGGTGCGCAGGTGGTCGACCAGCTTTTCGCCTTCGATGATGTACAGGTCTCCGCTGGCCAGGTCTGGCGCGAAGATGCGTATCAGTTGTTCGTGTCGGGTAGGAGGTACCCGGTAGTGCAGCCATAACGCGCTGTCGCGGTCGGCTGCCGTGACCCGTTCAAGGTCGATGGGGCTGAACTGGTTCTGGTAGCGGGCCGAGCGGATATCGTTCAGTTGCAGGCTTGCCTGTTCGTCGAGCAGCGTGGACCACCCAGCGCCATGCTCGGCCTTGGCCGTGAGCATGAAGAGCAAGGACAGTAGTCCGGCTGTTGAAACTATGGCAATCCTGAGCCAGCGCACGGTGATATCCCTTCCTGAGTGAATGCCTGATAACAGTGCGCAGTGCCGGAGCAACCGACCAGCCCCCTTGTCAGGGGCTGGTCCGGTAGACTTACTCCTGACTCTCACCACGCTCACGGGCAATGGCACGGTAGCCAATGTCCTTGCGGTAGAAGCAACCTTCCCAATCAATCCTTGCAGCCAGGGCATAGGCATTTTCCTGTGCCTTGCCGACTGTTTCGCCCAGAGCGGTTGCGCACAATACGCGACCGCCGCTGGTGACGACACGCTCGTCCTTGAGTGCTGTGCCTGCATGGAAGACCTTGCCCGGCAGTTGTGCCGCAGCATCCAGACCTTCGATCGCGGCGCCTTTGGCGTAATCGCCAGGGTAACCACCGGCAGCCAGAACGATGCCCAGACTTGGACGAGGGTCCCATTGTGCCTCGACCTTGTCCAGTGCCTGTGCCAGCGCAGCTTCGACCAGCAGCACCAGGCTAGATTGCAGGCGCAACATGACAGGCTGGGTTTCCGGGTCGCCGAAGCGGCAGTTGAACTCGATGACTTTCGGGTTGCCCGCCTTGTCGATCATCAGACCAGCATAGAGGAAACCGGTATAAACGTTGCCTTCTTCTGCCATGCCACGAACAGTTGGCCAGATGACCAGATCCATGACGCGCTGGTGAACTTCGGCAGTCACCACAGGCGCGGGGGAGTAAGCACCCATGCCGCCGGTGTTCGGACCGCTGTCGCCGTCGCCGACGCGCTTGTGGTCCTGGCTGGTGGCCATTGGCAGGACATTCTTGCCATCGACCATCACGATGAAGCTGGCTTCTTCGCCGTCCAGAAACTCTTCGATCACGACCCGCGAACCGGCTTCGCCAAAGGCATTGCCAGCCAGCATGTCGCGCACGGCGTCTTCGGCTTCGGCCAGCGTCATGGCAACGATCACGCCTTTACCGGCAGCCAGGCCGTCAGCCTTGATGACGATCGGAGCGCCTTTTTCACGCAGGTAAGCCAGTGCAGGCTCGATCTCGGTGAAGTTCTGGTAGTCGGCGGTCGGGATCTTGTGGCGAGCCAGGAAGTCCTTGGTGAACGCCTTGGAGCCTTCAAGCTGAGCGGCGCCAGCCGTCGGGCCGAAGCAGTCCAGGCCACGGCTGCGGAACAGATCCACAACGCCTGCGACCAGCGGGACTTCCGGACCGACGATGGTCAGGGACACGTTCTTCTCGGCGAAGTCGGCCAGTTGCTCAAGAGCCAGCACGTCGATGGCGACGTTCTCGCACTTGGCTTCGATGGCCGTACCGGCGTTGCCCGGCGCGACGAAAACCTTCTCGACCCGCGGGTCCTGAGCCACTTTCCAGGCCAGAGCGTGTTCACGACCGCCGCTGCCGATAATCAATACGTTCATAAGTGAAAGTCTCCTTCGGAGAAAGCTACAAGCTGCAAGTAAAGGCTGATCGCGCAGCTCTCGAACTACAGCTTATGGCTTTGAAAAATGGAGCTGCCGCATCAAGAAAGAGCGGTGCAATCCGCTCTTTCTTGTCGCTTGCAGCTTTAGGCTCAAAACTGCAATCAGTGCCTGAAATGGCGCATTCCGGTGAAAACCATCGCAATGCCCGCTTCGTCTGCTGCCGCAATCACTTCGTTGTCGCGCATCGAGCCGCCTGGCTGGATGACGGCAGTGATGCCGGCCTTGGCGGCATTGTCGATGCCGTCGCGGAACGGGAAGAAGGCGTCGGAAGCCATGACCGCGCCCTGAACCTGCAGGCCTGCGTGCTCGGCCTTGATGGCGGCGATACGTGCAGAGTTAACGCGGCTCATCTGGCCGGCGCCGACACCGATGGTCTGGCGGTTCTTGGCGTAGACGATGGCGTTGGACTTGACGTACTTGGCGACTTTCCAGGCGAAGATCAGGTCGTGTACTTCGTGTTCGGTCGGTGCGCGCTGGGTGACGATCTTGAGGTCGGCAGAGGTGATCATGCCGATGTCGCGGCTTTGTACCAGCAGGCCGCCATTGACGCGTTTGTAGTCCCAGGCCGCGCCACGTTCGGCAGCCCATTGACCGGTGGTCAGCAGGCGAACGTTGGCTTTGGCGGAGACGATTGCCGCAGCTTCAACGCTGACGCTTGGCGCGATGATGACTTCGACGAATTGACGATCAACGATGGCCTTGGCGGTTTCGGCATCCAGCTCGCGGTTGAAGGCGATGATCCCGCCAAAAGCGGATTCGGTATCGGTGGCGTAGGCCAGTTCGTAGGCCTGGCGAATGCCGCCTTCGGGGCTGACGGCAACGCCGCACGGGTTGGCGTGCTTGACGATCACGCAGGCCGGCTTGACGAAGCTCTTGACACATTCCAGTGCAGCATCGGTGTCGGCCACGTTGTTGAACGACAGTTCCTTGCCTTGCAGCTGGGTAGCGGTCGCGATGCCGACTTCGGCAGGCTTGGCTTCAACGTAGAACGCCGCGCTCTGGTGCGGGTTCTCGCCGTAACGCATTTCCTGCGCCTTGACGAACTGGGTGTTGAAGGTACGCGGGAACTGGCTGCGGCCTTCGGTGCTGAGGGTTTCTGCAGTCTGGTCGACGCTGCCCAGGTAGTTGGCGATCATGCCGTCGTAGGCGGCAGTGTGTTCAAAGGCCTTGAGCATCAGGTCGAAACGCTGAGCGTAGGTCAGGCCGCCAGCCTTGAGGTTTTCCAGGACCTGAGCGTAGTCACTGGCATTGACCACGATAGCGACGTCCTTGTGGTTCTTCGCAGCGGAGCGAACCATGGTCGGGCCGCCGATATCGATGTTCTCGATGGCGGTCGGCAGGTCGCAGCCCGGCTTGGAAACCGTGGCTTCAAACGGATAGAGGTTGACCGCAACCAGATCGATCGGCTTGATGCCGTGCTCGTTCATGATTGCATCGTCGATGCCGCGACGACCCAGGATGCCGCCGTGGATCTTGGGGTGCAGGGTCTTGACCCGGCCATCCATCATCTCGGCAAAACCGGTGTAGTCGGCTACTTCCACGGCTGCAACACCGTTGTCCTGCAGCAGCTTGAAAGTACCGCCAGTCGAAAGAATCTCTACGCCCAGCGCTTCAAGCTCGCGTGCGAATTCGAGAATTCCTGTCTTGTCGGAAACGCTGATCAAAGCGCGGCGGATCGGCAGGCGGGTAGTCTGGTCGGTCATTTCAATTTCCATCAAAAGCAAAGGAAGTCAGCAAAAAAAGGCGACCGCTGTGCAAGGTGGGTCGCCTTTTCTGTATTGAATAATGCTTAAAGCAGGTCGTACTGCTTGAGTTTCTTGCGCAGCGTGCCGCGATTGAGCCCCAGCAGTTCGGAAGCCTTCGTCTGGTTGCCCTTGACGTAGTTCATCACGCTTTCGAGAAGCGGAGCCTCGACTTCCGACAACACCAGGTTGTAGACGTCAGTGACGGAAGCGCCTTCGAGGTGGGCGAAATAATTGTGCAGCGCCTTCTCTACACTGCCGCGCAGGGTCTGGCCCTCTTCGCTCGGCGTGTTGAGGTGCTGTTTCAAATTGACGTTGTCGCTCACGGGTGTTGTTCCACTCACTAAAGTCTCGGTCATCATCGTCATGCAGCCACCTCTTCTTTATTCTCGTTATCCGGGCCCCTGTAGCCTTGGCTCAAGAACTCCCGGACGTTGGCGCACTGTGCTTCCGTATCTTCCAAACGATTGAAATGGGCGCGAAATTCCCTGGCGCCCGGCAAGGTTGCGAGATACCAACCGACATGCTTGCGTGCAATGCGCACGCCCATCACGTCTCCATAGAAGGCGTGCAGGGCTGTCAGATGTTCAAGCAGAATACGTTCCACTTCACTCACCGGCAGCGCCGGCAGTTTCTCGCCGGTACGCAGGTAGTGATCTATTTCACGAAAAATCCATGGTCGCCCCTGGGCGGCCCGGCCAATCAACAACCCGTCCGCTCCGGTGGCCTGCAGCACGTACCGGGCTTTCTCGGGTGAAACGATGTCTCCATTGGCAAACACCGGAATCGACATCGCCTGCTTGATTTCGGCGATGGTGTCGTACTCGGCTTCACCGGTGTAAAGGTCTGCACGGGTCCGCCCGTGGACCGCCAGCGCCTGTATGCCGGCCTGCTCGGCGATTCTGGCGACCGTAAGGCCGTTTTTGTTATCGCGGTCCCAGCCGGTGCGGATCTTCAGGGTCACCGGTACATCGACTGCGGCCACCACGGCCTGCAGTATTTCGCTTACCAGCTTTTCATCTTTCAGAAGCGCCGAACCTGCGGCCTTGTTACAGACCTTCTTGGCCGGGCAGCCCATGTTGATGTCGATGATCTGGGCACCCAGTTCGACATTGGCCCGCGCTGCCTGAGCGAGCATCTGTGGATCGCCACCGGCGATCTGGACCGAGCGGGGCTCGGGATCACCTTCGTGGATCATGCGCAGACGCGATTTGCGACTGTTCCACAGGCTCATGTCACTGGTGACCATCTCCGACACCACAAGCCCTGCGCCGAGTTCTCTGCACAGTTGCCGGAAAGGCTGGTCGGTGACACCCGCCATCGGGGCGAGGATCAAGCCGTTCTGTAACGTATATGGACCGATGCGTACCGCCGACATAGCTTTACCTATCGTGGGGCCGAATCATCCGCAGGCCGTGTAAAAACCGTTCTACACGGTCTGCAACAGCCCCGTCTGCCGTTGCTTTCGCAACATTCAGACCGAACCGAGAGTTTGAAAAAGGGTTGGCATGATACCCGCTCTCGATGACTGGATAAAGGCTGAATTGGATAAAATCTGAACAGTTATTTTCTTATCGCCAACGGTTCGCTTCTTGAGCGAATTGTCATGAAAACGTCGGTATTCAGGCTGTCTGCCACGGGAAAACATGCCTTCAGGCCCGAAGAGCACCGGCAGGCAGGATCAGGCAGAGGCTTATTCCGGTGATCGGAAGTTCAGGCTGTAATTCACGGCTTTCGCGCCAGGATCGAGGATGTCCAGCGCAATATGGATCGGTGTCTGGGGTGGCATCTCTTCCTTGCCAGCCATTTCGCCGCTCAGGTATTCCCCCGGCTTGAACCGACGACTGGCAATGAGCTGACCGCTGGTATCGGCAAATCTTAGCTCAAGGAGCGGAAAGGGCTGGGAGAAAGAGGCACGGTTGTAAATGATGGCGTCTACCACCAGCGCGCCCTGGAATTCGGGATGACTGCGTACCACCAGATTGCTGCTCTTGAGCAGGTTGATGTCGACCTTGGAAGGCACCTTGCAGTCGATCTTCGGGCAAATCTGCTGGAACCAGGGACGATACTGGTCCTGTCTGGCCAGATGGTCGAAGTGATACCAGATGTACTGGCCAGCCAGGCCGGCCAGGGCGAGCAGAACCAGCAGGCTCCAGAGCAGGCGACGGCCCCAGCGTGGCTTGGGGCGTTGCCAGTCCAGTTGCAACGGGTCATCGGTCAGGTCCAGAAGGGCCTGATCGCGGACTGCTGGTTCGTTTCGGGCGCGTTTGCCACGAGAGTCGATTGCCGGCTCGTGGTCATCGTCGTGATCGTCTTCGTCGTCATCCCGCGCCGACCAGCGCTCTGTGCTTTCGCTGGCTGGCTGCTTGCGGGCGCTGAGTGCTGGCTGATCATCGTCCAGATCGACAGGGGTCGATGACAATGAAGGCTCGGTCCGCTCGCGGCCTGGCGGCTGCTCGGGTTCGTCTTCATGGTCCGGCTCAGGAGCCTGTTCCGTGGTGCTGATAACCTCGGCCTGGATTTCCGGTAGCTGGCTGACATCGTCGTTGCGCAGGCTGCCGACCCATGTGCCTTCTTCGGTTTCCGAATGGTCGCGCTGGGCAGTCAGCGTTGCATCGCTGTTACGTGTGCCCGGCTTGCCGAAATTGTCGGCCAACTGGATTTCCCGCTGCTCGAGCCGGGCGAGTTCTTCGTCCAGGTCCAGGTTGTCCAGATCGAACTCGCTGACTTTCCAGGGATCGTCATCTTCTGGAACGGTCTGCGTCGGCTCGGGAAGCGGCTCGGCAGTCAGCACCGCAGGCGCTTGCTCGACGACTTCGGGGGCGACGATTTCCTGATCGGGTGGTGGCGTGATGTCGGCTTCGTCGATCGAGCGCTGCTCCAGCAGTTGCCGGGCGGCATTGAAGACCTGCAGGCAGGCCCCGCAGCGCACCACGCCGCGGGCCACGCTCAGTTGGGCGTGGCTGACTCTGAAACTGGTTTGGCAGTGGGGGCACTGGGTGACGAAGCTGTCGGTCATGCTGCTGTCCGGTTCAGGCGGCTGTTAACGGCGACGACCCGTGATGCGTACCCAGCCATCACGGTTGGCGATAGGGTCCAGATCGAATGTAGCAGCATAGGCGGCTGCCACTTCCGGGCCTTGTTCTGCAAGGATGCCGGACAGCGCCAGGCGACCGCCGGTCTTGACCAGGGTTGCCAGTTGCGGAGCCAGCGATACCAGTGGGCCGGCCAGGATGTTGGCGACCAGCACGTCAGCTTGCTGCTGAGGCATGTCTTCAGGCAGGTAAAGCGGGAAACGTTCGGCTGCAATGTTGTTGCGCCCGGCGTTGTCGCGAGAGGCTTCGAGCGCCTGGACGTCGATATCGGTGCCGATTGCCTGCTCTGCGCCCAGCAACAGTGCAGCGATGGCCAGAATGCCCGAACCGCAACCGAAGTCCAGCACGTTGCAGCCTTTGAGGTCCTGACCGTCCAGCCATTCCAGGCACAGGGCCGTGGTGGGGTGGGTGCCGGTGCCGAATGCCAGGCCCGGATCGAGCAGCAGGTTCACGGCATCAGGCTCGGGCGCGGCGTGCCAACTCGGGACGATCCACAGGCGCTGGCCGAAGCGCATTGGCTGGAAGTTGTCCATCCAGCTGCGTTCCCAGTCCTGGTCTTCGATGACTTCGGCGGTGTGCTCGGGCAGTTCGGCGTCGGTCAGCAGGCGCAGGTGCGCCAGGGCCAGATCGGCGTCGGTGTCTGCCTCGAACAGGGCCAGCAGGTGGGTGTGTGCCCACAGTGGCGTGGTATTGAGTTCTGGCTCGAAAATCGGCTGGTCTTCGGCATCCATGAAGGTCACGGATACGGCGCCGACTTCAAGCAGCGCGTCCTCGTAGGTTTCGGCTTGTTCTGGGCTGATGGCGAGGCGGACTTGCAGCCAAGGCATGGCGGATTACCTTCGAGTCAAAATGGGTGCGCGGTACTGCCGCGAAGAAGCGGGCAAGTTTACTTCTATGCGACGCAAACAACAAAGCCGCATCGCTGCGGCTTTGTTGATCTGAAACACACTGACTTATTGATTGGCCAGTTTGTGTTCCAGATAGTGGATGTTGACTCCGCCTTCGCAGAAGCCTTCATCACGGGTCAGATCGCGATGCAGCGGGATATTGGTCTTGATCCCGTCGACCACGATTTCGTCCAGGGCATTGCGCATGCGTGCCATGGCTTCGTCGCGGGTCGCGCCCCAGGTGATCAGCTTGCCGATCAATGAGTCGTAGTTCGAAGGAACCTTGTATCCGCTGTACAGGTGCGAGTCGACACGTACACCGTTGCCGCCTGGTGCGTGGAAGTGCTTGACCAGGCCTGGGCTCGGAATGAAGGTTTTCGGATCTTCAGCGTTGATCCGGCATTCCAGCGCATGACCATGGATGACGACGTCATCCTGGGTGTACGACAGTTTGTTGCCGGCGGCGATGCTCAGCATCTCCTTGACGATGTCGATACCGGTGACCATTTCCGAAACCGGGTGCTCTACCTGAACACGAGTGTTCATTTCGATGAAGTAGAAACGGCCGTTTTCGTACAGGAACTCGAAAGTGCCCGCTCCACGGTAGCCGATGTCGATACAGGCCTGAACGCAGCTTTGCAGTACGTCCTTGCGCGCGTCTTCGTCGATGAACGGTGCTGGTGCTTCTTCCAGGACTTTCTGGTGACGGCGTTGCAGTGAGCAGTCACGGTCGCCCAGGTGAATCGCATTGCCCTGGCCGTCGGAAATGACCTGGACTTCCACGTGACGTGGGTTGGTCAGGTACTTTTCCAGGTAGACCATCGGGTTGCTGAACCAGGCAGCCGCTTCGGCGCGGGTCTGGCTGGCAGCTTCGATCAGGTCTTCCTCGCGGTGAACCACGCGCATGCCGCGACCACCACCGCCACCGGCGGCCTTGATGATCACCGGGTAGCCGACTTCACGGCCGATGCGCAGTGCGGTTTCTTCGTCTTCCGGCAGCGGGCCGTCAGAACCTGGAACCGTTGGCACGTTGGCACGCTTCATGGCGTCCTTGGCAGAAACCTTGTCGCCCATCAGGCGAATGGTGTCTGCTTTCGGACCAATGAAGGCGAAGCCCGACTTCTCTACCTGCTCGGCGAAATCCGCGTTTTCCGCGAGGAAGCCGTAGCCCGGGTGAATCGCCGTGGCGCCGGTCAGTTCGGCTGCCGAGATGATTGCCGGGATATTCAGGTAGGACAGGTTGGCTGGAGCCGGGCCGATACAGACGGTTTCGTCTGCCAGACCCAGGTGCATCAACTCGCGATCTGCCGTGGAATGTACAGCGACGGTCTTGATGCCCAGTTCCTTACAGGCACGCAGGATGCGCAAGGCAATTTCGCCGCGGTTGGCGATCAGAACTTTTTCCAACATCGCAGGCTCTCCCCGGTTCAAACGATAGTGAACAGCGGCTGGTCAAATTCAACCGGCTGACCGTTTTCTACCAGGATGGATTCGATGACGCCGCTGGCTTCTGCCTGGATGTGGTTCATCATTTTCATCGCTTCGACGATGCAGATGGTGTCGCCTTTCTTGACGGTCTGGCCGACTTCGACGAATGCAGGCGAAGTAGGCGCAGGGGTGCGGTAGAAAGTACCGACCATTGGCGACTTGACCACGTGACCGTTCAGCTTTGGAGCCGAAGGTGCTTCTGCAGCAGCGGCAACCGGTGCGGCCGGAGCAGCTACAGGTGCAGCCACTGGAGCTGGCGCGTAATACGGTTGTGCCGGAGTCTTGCTGTGACGGCTGATCCGTACGGATTCTTCGCCTTCACGGATCTCCAACTCGTCGATACCGGATTCTTCCAGCAGTTCGATCAGTTTCTTGACTTTGCGAATATCCATTAATCATCAACTCCCAAGGGGTCTGTCAGGGCATTTCGGCAGCCGGTTCAAGCCGGATGGGCCAGCGTTGCTGGTCCGGTCATGGCTTGGAGCTAACGGCCAATTGTTCCAGGGCGGCCTCCAGGGCCAGTCGGTAACCGCTGGCGCCAAGGCCGCAGATCACTCCTACAGCAGCATCTGAAAAGTAGGAGTGATGGCGGAAAGGTTCGCGTTTGTGCACGTTTGATAAATGCACTTCGATGAATGGGATGCTCACTCCCAGCAGCGCGTCACGTATTGCCACACTTGTATGTGTAAAAGCAGCCGGATTGATCAGAATGAAGTCCACGCCTTCCGTACGGGCAGCATGGATCCGGTCGATCAATTCGTACTCGGCGTTGCTTTGCAGGTACATCAGATGGTGACCGGCGTCGCGAGCGCGCCGTTCCAGATCCTGGTTGATTTGAGCCAGGGTCACTGCGCCATATATCCCGGGCTCGCGAGTACCGAGCAGATTCAGGTTGGGGCCGTGCAGTACCAGGAAAGTCGCCATCGTTTATTCCTTTTTGTGTTTACGGGCGTTCACGCCCGGCGACTATGCCGCAAGGAGGATGTACTGTCCAGTTAACTACAGTAGCCAGCACAATGAGCGATGTTTGCGTAAAGTTTGTGACCCGACAGCTATTTTGGGTCATTTGCTCTATTTATGCGCTCAATGAAGGCAGGGGCGTCGATTTCACCGATGACCCGGACATTTTCCAGTTCTTCGCCGCTTTTACTGAAAAATAACAACGCGGGTGGTCCGAACAGCTTGTAGCGGTCAAGCAGCGCTCGTTGTTCTGCATTGCTGTCAGTCATGTCGAAACGGATCAGGCTGTAGCCTGCCAGTTTCTCGACGACGCCCGGATCGGGCAGTACTTCGTGCTCGATCACCTTGCAACTGATGCACCAGTCGGCATACCAGTCGAGCAGCAAGGGCTTACCTGCATTTCTGGCTTCGCTGAGGGCACGCTCCAGTTCGGCAGACGTGGTGATGGTCTGCCATTGGGATGACGTCGGTAATACCGTGCCGTTGTTGAGGGTCGCTTGTGGGCGTCCCAGTGGACGAGTCGGGTCGGTTTGCCCGCTCAATGCGCCGTACCAGCATGCCAGAGCGTAGACCAACAAAAGCAGGCCGAGCAGTTGTGCGAGCTTTTGTCGTGGAGATTTTGCAGTGAGTTCCAGCGTTCCGAGGAACAGCGCGACGCCGGCACACAGAATGCCGATCAGCAGCAGCGTGACCTGTCCCGGCAATACACGGCTCAGCAAGCCGATGGCCAGACCCAGCAGCAGCACGCCAATGGCGTTTTTCACGGTTACCAGCCATGGGCCGCTTTTTGGCAGCCAGGCCGCACCGCCGGTCGCGACCAGCAACAGCGGCGCTCCCATGCCCAGGCCCAGGGCGAACAGTTTCAGGCCTCCGCCCAGTGCATCGCCGCTGGCGCTTATATAAAGCAATGCACCGGCCAGTGGTGCCGAAACGCAAGGCGATACCAGCAGGCTGGAAACCACGCCCAGCACGGCGGCACCCCAGAGCGAGCCGCCTTCGGTCTTGCCTGCAATACGATCCAGCCGGTTACTGATGGCTTGTGGAAGGCGCAGTTCGAAGACGCCAAACATCGCCACTGCAAACAGCACGAAGAACAGCGAGAACGGCACCAGCACCCAGGCCGATTGCAGGCGTGCCTGCAGGTTCAGGCCAGCGCCGAACATGCCCATCAATGCGCCCAGCAAGGCGAAGCACAGAGCCATCGGCAATATGTAGGCCAGTGACAGATTCAGACCGCGCAGCCCGCCGACCTGACCCCGCAGGACCACGCCGGAAAGAATCGGCAGCATCGGCAGTACGCAAGGAGTGAAGGTCAGGCCGATACCGGCGAGGAAAAACAGCGCCAGCTCTTTCCAGCTCCAGGCCTGTGAAGTGGTATCGGCGGGCACATCACCAATATTCAGGCGTTCGGTTTCCGGGGGATAGCACAGGCCTTTGTCGGCGCAGCCCTGGTAGCTCACGCTCAGGACAAAGGGGCGCTCTTCACCGGGCTTGCGGGGCAGGTCGATATCGAGAATGCCGTGATAGACCTCGACGTCGCCAAAGTACTCATCGTGCTTCTTTTCGCCGGGAGGCAGTTGCGCTTCGCCCAGGCCGATGTCGGCGGGTTCGGTGCGGAACTGGAAGCGATGGCGATACAGGTAATAACCGTCGGTGGCGACGAATCGCAGCTTGATCGATTGCGGAGTCGTTTCGATCAGGCTCAGTTTGAATGCCTCGCGTACAGGCAGGAATTCCTTGCTGTTATCCAGTGAGGTGCCACCCAGTGTCGGTGCAGGGCGACTGTCCAGCAGGCTGGTCCCGAAAGCGGGCAGGGCCAGGATCAACAGCATCAGGCATAACAAACGGCGCATGGCAGGCTCGATTCTCGAAAGTCAGCGCATGATAGCGGAGTGTTTCAAGGCATGCAGGGGTGAGGTTTGTAAGGACGGATTTCGTACTTGTCCTCGGCGGCTATTGTTCCTGGATTTGCGGCTCGGGCAGTACCACGTGATAGGGCTCTTCAACCACGGCTGAGTGAATCTGATTGCGACCTGCATGTTTGGCGCGATACAGCGCGTTGTCGGCCTGGGAGGCAAGGGTCAGGCTGTCGTCATACACGCCCAGCGCCACCACGCCGGCACTGAAGGTGCAGAACAGGTCCGTCGGCTGGGCGGGGTAATGTATTTCCGCAAAACGGTAGCGGATCTCTTCGAGTACCTGATGAGCACTCTGAATATCGGTATCCGGCATCACGATGGCGAACTCTTCGCCACCGTAGCGCCCGATGAAGTCGGTCTTGCGCAGGCGCTGCTTGAGAAACAGTGCCAGGCTCTTGATGACGCGGTCGCCCATGGGGTGGCCGTGGCTGTCGTTGACCTTCTTGAAATGGTCGATATCGAGCATGGCAAAGCACAGCGGCTTGTTTTCGCGCCGGGCGCGAAAGCTGCAGTCTTCCAGCAACTGAAGAATGTGGGTGTGGTTGTACAGGCCGGTCAGGCTGTCACGCACCATGCGCGCCTTCAGGCTGCGCGCCCGGGCCGCACGGTTGCGGACCGTGGTGATCAGGTGGCGCGCCTTGATGGGTTTGGTCAGGAAGTCATCGCCGCCTTCGCTCATGGCGTCGAGCTGCTTGTCCTGATCGTCTTCGGCGGACAGGTAGATGATCGGCACACTGACGTAACGGTCGTTGTGGCGAATGACTTTGGCCAGTTCGGTGCCTGTGCAGCCGGGCATGTACATGTCGAGGATGATCAGGTCCGGCTGGAATTCCGCCAGTTCGGACATGGCCTGGATCGGGTCCAGCAATGTGCGGGTCACGATTCCGGCAGCATTGAGCACTCGTTCGGTGTGGGTGGCCTGGGCGCGGGAGTCATCGATGACCAGCACCTTGTAAGGCTCGTACTGGGCCACGCAGGTCAGGACTTCGATTTTCTCCAGCAGGCTTGAGGCTTCCAGGGTTCCGGTCAGGAATTCCTCACCGCCGGCGCGAACGGCCGCCAGCCTCGTCGGTGTATCGGTTTCATGATGGCTGAAGAAGAGGAGGGGCAGTTTCTGCTCAAGTCCTTCCTGAACCTGTGAGGCGAGTTTCAGGCCTTCGCCCGGTCCGCTGAAGTCTACATCCATGATGATGACCGACGGATGGCGCTCCAGCATTGCTGACTGAAACTGGGCAACGTTGTCCAGTGACAGGGCTGACAGGCCGAAGAACTCCAGCTGTTTGGCAAGGCGTTCGGCCCGTTCGCGATCTTGAAGCACGACATAGACTGGCTTGCGCAGTGGCGGGAGTGCGGTTTGTTCCAGTTTGTCGCCGTGACGCAGGCCGGTGCGGGAAAGGCGCTGCATCAAACGGTTGAGTTCGGTGATCAGGGTGCTGTTGAGTCGGCCGCGGTTGGCTTCGACGGTTTCCAGTGCCTGCCCGATATCCCGGGCCAGTTCCAGGTGTTCGTCCTGCTCGAACCGTTCGGCGAACCGCTGCAGGCGCAGGGTCGAGTCCTTCAGTTCGGCCATGTCGGCGATAGACCATTCGGATTTCTGCAGTCGCTGCCAAGTCTCAAGAATCTGACGTGCTTGATGAGTGACCCTTTGGGCAAAGTGGTGCTTGAGACGATCGCGGCTAGGGTCTTCTGACTCGGTCATATTATGAGTACTGTGGGGTTGCTGAGTAGTACCGATGCTGGCTCTATGCTAGCACCTCCGCTTGTATAGAAGAGTGCCGTAAGTCACTTATTCGTCAACAAAAGGGCGTCCGGTTTCTGTCAGAGTCATTTTTGCGCCTAAAGTTTGCACGATGGCTGTATTTCTCTGCCATTCGCACCTTGTTCCAGGGCGGCAGGTTTCGAGGCGACAACAAAACCTTGCGTCGCGCATGTCAGCAAAAGGCACCTTGCTGTAAGGTTGCGGTCGAAGCCCTGAACCCGGACTGAAAGGACCCTTACCATGCTGGATTGGAAGAACCGCGCAGGCAGCGCGGGTGAGCGTACCGCTGATACTGCGTCGGTCAAGAGACGTGGTTACCTGGGCAACCTTTTCTATAGCAGAGCCCTGGGTTCCCTGATTCTGATCTATTTGCTGGTCACCCTGCTGGTGGGCTGGTACTGGAGCAAGGAGCCTGCGCTGTTTCCCGTACAGCAGAATGCCCAGGCCGCTGCCGAGCGTGAAGGCAAGCCGATGGTGATCGGTTACACCACGGTCGAAACCCTCAAGACAGTCTCCCGGACACTGCTCGACAAGCGTGGCGGCTATCTGTCCAACGATCGCTTCCCGCCAGGTCTGTGGCTGGACAACATGCCAAGCTGGGAATACGGCGTGCTGGTACAGGTCCGCGACTTGAGCCGTGCGTTGCGCAAGGACTTTGCCCGTTCGCAGTCGCAATCGGCTGAAGACGGTGATCTGGCCCGTGCCGAGCCGTTGTTCAACTTCGATAACCGCAGTTGGGTGCTGCCGTCGAGCGAGTCGCAGTACACCGACGGTATCAATGCCCTGAGCCGCTATCAGGCACGCCTCTCCGACCCCAATCAGAAGGGCGCCTTGTTCTATGCCCGTGCCGACAACCTGAATAACTGGCTGGGCGACGTGGGCACACGTCTGGGGTCCCTGTCCCAGCGTCTGTCGGCCAGTGTCGGTCGGGTCAAGCTCAACAGCACTCTGAAAACCGAAGCCATGGCCTCGGTCAAGCCGGGCGAAGTGCCGCAGGTCGACGAAGAAATAGTTGAAACCCCGTGGCTGCAGATCGACAACGTCTTCTATGAAGCCCGTGGTCAGGCCTGGGCGTTGTCGCATCTGCTGCGTGCCATCGAGGTGGACTTCGCGGACGTACTGGCCAAGAAGAACGCGACCGTCAGCGTGCGTCAGATCATTCGTGAGCTGGAGGCTTCCCAGGAGCCGCTGTGGAGCCCGATGGTCCTGAACGGCAGCGCGTTTGGCGTGCTGGCCAACCACTCGCTGGTCATGGCCAACTACATCTCCCGGGCCAACGCGGCGGTGATCGACCTTCGCCAGTTGCTGTCCCAGGGTTGATGGACGTTTCTGCGCAAGAGGCCGCGCATCGCGCCGCCTCGGACGCCGAGCAGATCGCCTGGGTCGATGAGCAGGACCGGCTCCAGGGTTCGCTCCCTCGGGCCGAACTGCGCGAGCGTGGCCTGATCGGGCGAGGCACTTATATCTTGCTGTTCAATTCGGCAGGCGAGCTTTGCGTTCACCAGCGCACCCTGAGCAAAGCCATTTATCCCGGTTTCTGGGATGTGGCGGCGGGAGGCATGGTGCAGGCCGGTGAAAGCTATGCCGAGTCGGCTGCCCGTGAGCTTGAGGAAGAGCTGGGTGTTGGCGGTGTTGCGTTGCAGGCCCATGAGCAGTTTCTCTTCGATCAGCCGGGCAACCGGATCTGGTGCGCGGTATTTTCCGCCGTCTGGGACGGGCCTCTGAGCCTGCAACCTGAAGAGGTCTTGCAGGCGCGCTTCATCCCGGTGGCCCAGGTCTTGGCAGAAACTGCCGAAAAGCCTTATTGCCCGGACTCTCTGGCAGCGTTGAAACGCTATCTGGAGCAGGTCGCAAATGTTCAGTAAATTGGCGCATTCAGGCTCTTAGCAAGCATGCTTTTTGCCGGTACACTGCGCGACCTTTTAAAACTGGGCCGGCCATGCCGTTCCAGTAGCGCTGCCCCTGCCAGAGTGGGGCTTCGCGGTCGAAGGCTCACGATCGAGCCCGGCCCGTCTTCAGTCCTCAACAAGAGGATTTCCAGTGGCTAAGAAAGCCGCATCCTTCGCCGCCCTGGGTGGCTTGGTGTTTTCAACCGACGCAGGGCGTCATTGTCCCGAATGTCGTCAGCCTGTCGATGCCTGTACCTGCAAGCAGAACGTCATCCCCGAGGGAGACGGTATTGCGCGCGTGCGGCGCGAGAGCAAAGGCCGTGGAGGCAAGACCGTGACCACCATCACGGGCGTGCCACTGGCCGAGGATGGGCTCAAGGAACTGGCCAAGGCGCTCAAGCAGCGTTGCGGCACGGGCGGAGCCCTCAAGGACGGAGTGATCGAGATTCAGGGCGATCACGTCGAGCTGTTGCTGGCGGAACTGGTCAAGAAAGGTTTCAAGGCCAAAAAGTCCGGCGGCTGAGCGAGAACCAAACCGTCATTTCCACTCTCTACACTGCGCATGCCTGTCATTGGGGCGGCGCTACATGACTTATCTATAGGGGACTTCGATGTCCGTAAGACGCACACGCAAAGACGATGGCAGCCAATGGACCGTTGCGGACAGCCGCAGTGTTTACGGGATTCGTCATTGGGGGGCCGGTTATTTTGCGATCAATGAATCCGGTCGCGTTGAAGTTCGTCCCAACGGGCCGGGCAGTTCGCCCATCGACCTTTATGAGCAGGTCGACAATCTGCGCAAGAGCGGTTTGTCCCTGCCATTGCTGGTGCGTTTCCCCGATATCCTTCAAGACCGCGTTCGCCAGTTGACCGGTGCCTTCGACAGCAACATCGCGCGCCTGGAATACCAGAGCCAGTACACCGCGCTGTACCCGATCAAGGTCAACCAGCAGGAAGCAGTGGTGGAAAACATCATTGCCACCCAGAACGTCTCCATCGGCCTTGAGGCGGGTTCCAAGCCTGAGTTGATGGCGGTGCTGGCGCTGGCGCCCAAGGGCGGGACCATTGTCTGCAACGGTTACAAGGACCGTGAGTTCATCCGTCTGGCACTGATGGGCCAGAAGCTGGGCCACAACGTCTTCATCGTGATCGAGAAAGAATCCGAAGTCGAACTGGTCATCGAAGAGGCTGCAGAGCTCAAGGTTGCTCCGCAAGTGGGCCTGCGCGTGCGCCTGTCTTCGCTGGCGTCGAGCAAGTGGGCCGATACCGGCGGCGAGAAATCCAAGTTCGGCCTGTCGGCCGCGCAACTGCTCTCGGTGGTTGATCGTTTCCGCAAGGCGGGCCTGGATCAGGGCATTCGCCTGCTGCATTTCCACATGGGCTCGCAGATCGCCAATCTGGCGGACTACCAGCACGGGTTCAAGGAAGCGATTCGTTACTACGGCGAGCTGCGCAATCTGGGGCTGCCGGTAGACCACATCGACGTGGGCGGCGGTCTGGGCGTGGATTACGACGGTACGCACTCGCGTAACGCCAGCTCCATCAACTACGACATGGATGACTACGCTGGTGTCGTGGTCGGCATGCTCAAGGAGTTCTGCGACGCCCAGGGCCTGCCGCATCCGCACATTTTTTCCGAAAGCGGCCGCTCTTTGACCGCCCACCACGCCATGCTGGTGGTGCAGGTGACCGACGTCGAAAGGCACAACGACGAAGTACCGCTGATCGAAGACAAGGAAAGCCTGCCGGAAACCGTGCAGTGGCTGATCGATCTGCTGGGCCCGACCGATATCGAGATGGTGACCGAAACCTACTGGCGTGCCACGCACTACATGAGCGATATCGCGACCCAGTATGCCGACGGCAAGATCAGCCTGGCGCAGAAAGCTCTGGGCGAGCAGTGCTATTTCGCGGTTTGCCGCCGCCTGCATAACTCGTTGAAAGCCCGTCAGCGTTCCCATCGCCAGGTGCTGGACGAACTCAACGACAAGCTGGCCGACAAGTACATCTGTAACTTCTCGGTCTTCCAGAGCCTGCCCGACACCTGGGCCATCGGCCAGGTGCTGCCGATCATTCCGCTGCATCGTCTGGGCGAAGAGCCCGTACGTCGTGCGGTGCTTCAGGACCTGACCTGCGACTCCGACGGCAAGATCAACCAGTACGTTGACGAGCAGAGCATCGAAACCAGCATGCCGGTGCATCCCCTGAATGAAGGTGAAGATTATCTGCTGGGTATCTTCCTGGTAGGTGCCTATCAGGAGATTCTGGGTGACATGCACAACCTGTTCGGTGATACCGACTCGGTGAACATCTACCAGAACCAGGATGGTAGCGTTTACCACGCCGGTATCGAAACCCACGACACCATCGAAGACATGCTGCGTTACGTGCACTTGTCGCCGGAAGAACTGATGACCCATTACCGGGACAAGGTTGCCAGCGCCAGGATCAGCCCGCGTGAGCGCACTCAGTACCTGGATGCGTTGCGCCTTGGCCTGACTCGTTCCTCTTACTTGTCTTCCTGACTTTTCGCGAATGAATTCGCTCCTGCACCTGTGGGAGCGAATTCATTCGCGATCAATCATTGTGTAGTCCAAAACCTCTTCACATGTAGGCAGCTTCCTGTTCTGCCTTTTGCCCTCTACTCGATCCCGCTTCTCGGCCAGAATCGCCGCTCGGATTCCTCTGTAGAGAACACCCTCATGCCCGATCCCGCCAGCGCGCCGCTTTTTCGTCTGGAGATCGCCCGTCTGCGTCATTGTTTTACCGTCCTCTGGTTACGGGGTACGGAAGCGATCAGTCAGCCGTTTGCCTTCGAGCTGGAAGTCGTCAACGAAAGCCTCGATGTGGATCTGGCAAGCCTGATGTACAAGCCGGTATTCCTGAGTTTCAAAGATGGTAGTCATGGCTTTCATGGCCAGATCCACAGTGCGGTGCGCAGTCATTTCCGGCCCGGGCCTGCTTGTTATCGATTGAAGGTCGGCCCTCGGCTGGCCTGTCTCGGGCAGCGTTACAACCAGCGCATCTTTCAACACATGACCGCCCCGCAGATTATTGCCAGGGTTCTGGAAGAGCATGGGCTGCGCAAGGGCAGCTATCGCTTCGAGCTGAAAACCCAATGCCGCGAGCGTGAGTATTGCGCGCAATATCAGGAGTCTGACCTGCAACTGTTGGCGCGTCTGTGTGCCGAAGAGGGCATTCACTATCACTTCATTCATTCTCGCCAGCGCCATGAACTGGTCTTTGGCGATAGCCTGCGCGGTTTTCGTCCTGCGCCTGCGGCGCCCTGGCAGCAATTGCCACACCGACAGGGCGTCACCCGTTTTGCTGTCACCACCCAGGGCCAGGACTTGCCAGGCAGTCGCTCCCGGCAGCGGGCCGAAGGCGAAAGCAGCCTGCCATTTGTGGTCTCGGGGTATCTGCTGCCGCTGACCGGTCACCCGGAAACCGAGTGGAACCACATGTGGCTGGTCAACCAGGTCGAGCATCACTGCGTTGAACCGGGGTCGGAAGCTGAAGACGGTGAGGGTTATACCAATCGTTTTCAGGCTGTTCCCTGGGAAGTGGGCTTCAGCGTGCCTGAGCCGCAGCCACGTGCGAAGGTGCCGCAGTTGCAGCGGGCCTGGGTCGTCGGTCCGCCGGGGCAGGAGGTCGAGCGCGATTCGGTGGGGCGTCTGAAGGTGCAGTTCGAGTGGGGGTTGCAGGGATGTGGTGCGCGTTACAACGATTGCTGGCTACCGGTGATGCAGGGGCTTGAATGGGTGTTTACCGGCGGGATGGAAGTGCTGGTGAGTTTGCTCGATGACGATATGGATCGCCCTGTGATTACTGCCTGCCTGCATTCTCGTGCCTGTAAGCCAGCTTTCAGCCCGTGCGAAAGAGCCTTGCCCGCCGACAGCGTGCAGGCGCAACTGGACTGGCAGATGATCTTGGGCGAGAAGCGCCGCTTTCGTCTGGATAACGGGCCGACCGTGTCGTTTGAAGAGGGCAGCGAGCTGTCGTTAAGCATCGGTTCCAGTCGGGTGCGGCTTGATTCAAGCGGTCTGACCCTGACCAGCCCGAGAATCACCTTTGCCGGCAGGATGGCCGAGAGCGATCAATAGGCGAACCAGCCGTCCTTGCGGTTCAGGCGCCAGGCGATGGTCCCAAGGCTCAAGCCACGCACCAGGGTGAAGGTCATGAACGTCAGCCAGAGTCCATGGTTGCCCTGGTCGACGGCGAAAAAGGCGACGGGAGCGATCAGGGCAACGCTGATCAGCATCGCATTGCGCATTTCACGGGCGCGTGTGGCGCCGATGAACAGGCCGTCCAGCAAATAACTCCAGACCGCGAGCAGGGGCATGGCAGCCAGATAGGGCAAATAGACAAGGGCGGTTTCACGCACTTCGGGGATGTTGGTCTGCATCTGCACGAAGAGATGCCCGCCCGTCAGGAACAACAGCGCAAAGGCCAGGCTGGCAATCAGGGACCAGCCACCGGCGACCACCAGAGAGCGACGTAATGCCGTGCGGTCACTCGCTCCGATGGCATGCCCGCACAAGGCTTCCACGGCATGGGCCAGCCCGTCCAGTGCGTGGGACGTCAGCAGCAGGCCGTTGAGCAGCAATGCATTGGCGGCGACGGTGGCATCTCCCAGTCGAGCGCCCTGGGCGGTGATCAGGAACATGATCGACTGCAGCGCCAGGGTACGAATGAAGATGTCGCGGTTGACCGCCAGCAGCGGGCGCCAGTTGCTCCAGAGTTTCAAGGCTGCCCAGACGATCCTGCCCGGCCAGGCCCGCAGAGCGTTGCGAGCCATGAACAGACCGATCAATGCACCGGTCCACTCTGCCAGCACCGAAGCCCGCGCCGAGCCGACCACTCCCCAGTCCAGGCCCAGAACGAACCACAGGTTGAGAAGGATGTTCACCGCATTGGTGATCAACAGAATGGCCAGCGGCGCCCTGGCGTTCTGGGTGCCGAGAAACCAGCCCACCAGCGCATACGTGGCCAGTGCCGCAGGCAGGCCGAAAAGCCGGGCGTGGAAGAAATCCAGGGTCATCTGTTGCAGGTCGGCCGAGGGCTGCATCAACGACAGGGCCAGATGACTGAAGGGCAGGGCAATCAGTCCCAGCAGGCAGGCCAGCCCCATCGCCAGCAGCAGGCCTTGCAGCAGAATCTGGCGCAACGCCGCGCCGTCGCTACGCCCGGCAGCCTGGGCAGCGAAGCCGGTGGTGCCCATGCGCAGAAAACCCATGGCCCAGGCCAGGAAGGTATAGAGCGTGGCCCCCACCGCGACTGCGCCCAGTTGATGGGCGTGGGGCAGGTGGCCGATCACGGCGGTGTCCACCAGCGCCACCAGCGGTACTGAGATATTCGACAGAATCATCGGTAGCGCCATGCCCCAGACTCGATGATGAGTGGGGCGATGGCGCCAATCGCTGGACAACTTGGACATGAGGACTCCCGGCAAGGCGGGCATTGTAGCCGTAATGCCGGTCAGTTGAAGCGCACGGGGTGTGTGACGGTCAGTGAATGATCCAGCTCAGCAGCCACAGTCCCAGCGCCAGCCAGATGATGCCCATGATGATGGAGGCGCGCATGAAGGCACGGATGGCGGAGTACAGAAGCATCAGGCCGATGACCAGTGCAACGATGCTGATCAGTGAAGCGTCCATGCCCAGGGTGCGGGACAAACCGTCCACGAAGTTGCCGCCGGCATGGGTGAAACCGTTGAACAGCCAGGCAAGAGTATCCACCACGAAGCGGATCACGGACCCGATTGCCTGGCCCAGCCATTCAAAAAAGCTTTCTACCTTCATTTGTGCATCCTGATCACGTTATAGGTCTGCTCGCTTTGGCTATGGAGCAGTATGGCTAGTTCCGTGGATCATGAAGGTTCGTGTCATTGCACCTGAAAGATTTTCGGCTCGGGAAAGAGGTTGTTGAGGGTTTCCAGCAGGCGGACGTGGTAAATCGGCTTGCGGAACAGATCCAGTACCTGCAGGCGCAGCAAGTCGCTGACGTCCTCCATATCGGCATGCCCCGAAGTGACGATCACAGGCAGGTGCTGGCGCGAAGTGTGTTCACGCAGGCGTTTGATCAACTGAATACCGCTCTCTTCCGGCATGCGCAGGTCGGTGATGACAAGCGCAATGTCCGGATGGCGTGTCAACTGCTGCAGAGCCATCTTGACGGAGGAAGCAGTGAAGCAGCAGAACCCCTCGCCTTCGAGCAGTTCTGCCAACTCTTCATTGGCGTCCTCTTCGTCATCAACCAGAAGCAGCTGTTGGCGTGTGGGGTGGACGGCCATATAGATACCCTTGAAAACGTTGGTAACGGCCTCGGATCTTACAACACTTTATCCTCGTTCAATCAAGCGTCAGACTGCCGTACCGCCCAATGCGACCAGAACCTGGTTGAAGATGACTCGCACTTGAGCACTGATGGCTGGCACGAAGGCAACAATGGCCACGGCCACCATGGCAGCCAGAAGTACGTACTCGATAGCCGAAGCGGCTTCCCGGTTTTTCAGGAAGGCCTGAATGTGCGTATAGACGCGTATGTACAGATTGGTAAGGAACATCTCGATTCTCCTTGCACCCTTCATGGCGCGGCTCATACCCGCAATTTCGTACAACCTTTGCACTTACAGCATTGCCTCCAACTCGCGAACCCACAACCGTAATAAAGCATTAATCACAAAGTTATAAATCGCCTTTCCAGACCATCCAGAGAGGGATATTTCACCGACCTTGATGGCGTTTTGGGTGGTGTGGGCTACCTTCAAAAGAGCGGCATGTGATTGTTCTTCATTGCTATTGCGAAGTTGATGCGTTGGATTGAGGTGGTCATGCGATGACAAAGGAAGCGTTGCCATGAGCAGTCGTATCACCATGGTGCTCGCTATCGTTTTTTTACTCGGTGCACTGGTTGCCGGGTATCTGGGAATAGTGGTCAGTAAAGAGCCAGCGCCGCCGCCCCCTCCTGTGGAGGCCCCCGTCGTACAGGCACCGCCTCCCGTGGAGGTCGCGCCGCCTGCGCCGCCCGTCGAAGAAGCGCTGCGCCAGAGTGTCGTGGTGCTGGCGCGCGATGTGCCTCCCTACACTTCTCTCAAGGAAGACGATCTGCTGATCGAGCGTCTCAAGGTCGCGCCTGTCGGCAGTTTCAGCAAGATCGAAGACGTGCTCGAACGCCGCACCTGGCGTCCACTGGCGGCAGGGACCTGGCTGAGTGAAAGCAGTTTCGAGGCGGGTGGCACCCTGGCGCGGATGATTCGTCCCGACGAACGGGCACTGGCCTTGTCCGTCGATGAGGTGATTGGTGCTGGCGGGCTGCTCAGCCCCGGCGATTATGTCGACGTTCTGCTTTATCTCCCCGAAGACACTGCCAACCCTGTTCGCTCCAGTCAGGTGGTGGTGCCCGCCTTGAGAATCCTGAGTGTAGGTGGGCTGCTCGGGCTGACTCGCGACGGCAAGCCTGCCCACAACATCAGTGCCGACGAGCGCTTCCAACTGGAGCAGCAACGCATAAATGCCAGGAGCGTAGTGGTGGCGGTGCCCGAAGCCTTGCTGAGCCGCTTGCTGCTGGCCACCCAGACTGGCGTGTTGCGTCTGGCCGTGCGCAGTGCCGATGAAGGCAATCTGCAGGATTACTGGACCGGTGACCCCGGCCGCCCCGATGTTGCCGTACGCCTGGATACGGCCAGACGCGACCTGGTGCAGTTCAGCCAGTTGGCCCTCAGTGGTGGAGGCAACCAGCATGGCGGTGCGTCTCGTGGATCTCGTGGTGTCGAGGTGATACGCGGCAACCAGGTAACGCAACAAACTCCCTGATCGAGCAAGGAAGCATTTGATGAGCCGTTGTTTCGTACCGGTCTTAAAACGTCACGCGCTGTTTTTGCTGTTCGCTGGACTGGGCGTTGATTCAAGCTGGGCAGCTTCGAGCACTGCCAGTAATGCCGGCAATGGCTGTGCAAGTCTGGCGGCCATGCCGACCGTGCTGGAAGTCACGCAAGGCATGCAGCAGGATGTTCGTTCGCCGGTGGCCATCACCCGGATTGCCGTGGGTAATCCGAAGGTGGCCGATGTGCTGGTCAATGGCAACCAGGGCTTTCTGCTGACGGGCGTCTCTACGGGGGCCACCAGCCTGATGGTCTGGACGGCCTGTTCCACCTCGCCGCGCCAGAGCATGGTGTTTGTTCGGGGCAGCGGCACAGCCGCGCTGGTCGATCCTGCGCCGGTGCCTTCTCTCGACCCCCAGTTGCCAAGTCAGGTGCAGACCGACATTCGCTTCATTGAAGTCAGTCGTACCAAGCTCAAGGAGGCCAGTACCTCGATCTTCGGGACCGGCTCGAACAACTTTCTGTTCGGCGCTCCCGGCACGGTAACCGATGTCACAGTCTCGCCAGGCACGGTCGGCTCCACGCGGCCAGCCATCGGCCTGAATAACAACAACTTCAATATCGTCTGGGGCGGTGGCAGCAGCAAGGTGCTGGGCATGATCAACGCCATGGAAGGCAGCGGCTTTGCCTACACCCTGGCGCGCCCGAGTCTTGTGGCGTTGAACGGGCAGAGTGCGAGCTTTCTGGCGGGCGGCGAGTTTCCGGTGCCGGTGCCCAGCGGAGACGGCAATGGCATTTCCATCGAGTACAAGGAGTACGGCGTACGCCTGACGTTGACGCCTACCGTGGTCGGACGTGACCGTATTCTGCTCAAGGTCGCGCCCGAGGTCAGCGAGCTGGACTTCTCGGCAGGCATCACCATTTCCGGAACCACTGTGCCGGCACTCAATGTGCGACGTACCGACACCAGTATTTCCCTGGCCGACGGGGAAAGTTTTGTGGTCAGCGGCCTGATCAGCTCCAGCAATATCGCCTCGGTGGACAAGTTTCCGGGACTTGGCGATATCCCCATTCTGGGCGCTTTTTTCCGTAACTCGCAGATTCAGCGCGATGAGCGTGAGCTGCTGATGATCGTCACGCCGCATCTGGTGCAGCCTCTGGCGGTCAACGCCCAGTTGCCTACGCTGCCAGGCGAAGGCCTGCGCAATTACGATCCGAATTTCTTCCGTATGTATTTCCTCGAGAACGGTGATTTCGAGCGCCGTAGCGGGTTATCTCAATGAGTCAGAGCCTGAGTCAGACATTCCTGGCGATTACCCGAAACCCCACTGATCTTGAATGGTTGCAGGGCGCTCTGGGATCGCTGGGTCAGGTGGTGAGTGCTGGCAGCGGCAGCCTGGACGATTTGCTGGCGCTGGTGGACGTGACCTTCGCCAGCGTGGTGTTCGTGGGGCTCGATCGTGAGCACCTGATGAACCAGAGCGCTTTGATCGAGGGCGCACTGGAAGCCAAGCCGATGCTGGCGATTGTTGCGCTGGGCGATGGCATGGATAACCAGTTGGTGCTCAATGCCATGCGCGCCGGAGCCAGGGATTTCGTGGCCTATGGCTCGCGCTCCAGTGAGGTTGCCGGTCTGGTGCGGCGCTTGAGCAAACGCCTGCCAGCGGTGACACCGAACCCCAACATGAGCGGTCTGTCGGTGTTGTATGGGGCTCAATGCGATGGTGACGGGGCTCTGATCGCCTCTCACCTGGCGATGGTGGTACAGAAGGCCGGACAGCGCACCTTGCTGCTGGATCTGGGCTTGCCCCGTGGCGACAGCCTGTCGATGCTCGGTCTTGAATCGACGTTCAGTTTTGGCGACGCACTGCGCCATTTGCGCAGGCTGGACGCGACCCTTATCGACAGTGCTTTCACCACCGCCGAGAACGGCTTGCGCATTCTTGCCTACACCGAGGCCGACGATCATCTGGAGCAGTCCAGTGCGGCCGAGCTTTACATGCTGCTCAGTGCCCTGCGCCAGCATTTCCAGCATGTCATCGTGAATCTGGTGGGCCAGCCGGACAGCGAAGCCCTGCGCACCTTTGTAAGCCACTGTGACCAGTTGCTGTGGTACGCCGACCAGAGCGTGATCGAGTGCCGACGCAATCTGGCGGTGCTCAATCTGTGGCGGGAAAAGGGCATGCGGATGCAGCACGCCGGGTTGTTGATCGACGGCTATCTGCGTTCGGTAGCGCCCAATTCGGAAACCGTGGGGAAAACCTTCGGCCTGCCGGTGATTTCGGTCTTGCCGCTGAGCCCTGAATTGCGACTCAACGCGAAGAATCAGGGTGTTTCGCTGTTCGATCTGGCGCCCAGGGAAGCGCTGTGCGCGGGGTTACGTCGACTTGGGGATCACCTGGTCCGTCATTCCGATGCTTATGAAAAACCCAGTGAAGGTTTCTTCGCTCGACTATGGGGGAATAAATAATGGCGGAGAAATTGTTTGGCGTTGCTTCGCGTACCCAGGGCAGCACGGATGACGGGCAAGGGCTCAAGCTGGTGTTGCATCGCTACATCATCGATGGCATCGAGGAGAGCGGCAAGAACCTGCTCGAAGGCTCGCGGCCGGTCCTGGCGCAGTTTGTGTTCGACAAGGTGGCTGAATATGTCGCCCGGTTGCGGCTGGCCATTTCGCGTTATGAAATGGAGCGTCTTGCCGAGGAACTGGTCGACGAACTGACCGGCTTCGGCCCGCTGGAAGTGTTGCTGCGCGATACCGCAGTGACGGAAATTCTGGTCAACGGGCCGGGCAAGGTCTTTGTGGAACGTGACGGTATCTTGCACCACACCGACTTGCGTTTTATCGACTCGCACCACGTCGAGCGCGTCATGCAGCGCATTCTGGCGCCCCTTGGCCGTCGGCTGGATGAGTCCTCGCCCATGGTGGATGCGCGACTGCCCGACGGCAGCCGGGTCAACGCAATCATCCCGCCGATTGCTCTGGACGGGCCTTGCCTGTCGATCCGGAAATTCCGCAAGGACATGCTCAAGAGCACCGATCTGGTGGCGATGCAGACCATCGATCAATCGATCTTCGATTTCTTCCACGAGGCGGTGGGCAAGCGTTGCAATGTGTTGGTCAGCGGCGGTACCGGCACCGGCAAGACCACCATGCTCAACGTGCTCAGTCAGATGATCGACACGCAACAGCGGCTGGTGACCATCGAAGACGTTGCCGAACTGCAGCTGATTCACCCCCATGTGGTGCGCCTGGAAACCCGGCCACCCAACGCCGAAGGCCATGGTGAGGTGCGCGCCAGCGACCTGATCCGCAACTCCCTGCGGATGCGCCCGGACCGCATCATCCTTGGGGAGATTCGTGGTGTGGAAGTGCTGGATGTACTGACTGCCATGAACACTGGCCACGATGGTTCCATGAGTACTGTGCACGCCAACAACGCTCAGGATGCCTTGTTGCGTCTGGAAACCCTGGTCGGCCTGACCGGCCGGCAGATTCCCGAGCGGACCCTGCGGCAAATGATCTGCGCGGCACTGGACGTCATCATCCAGCTGGCCCGCCTGCCCGACGGGCGTCGTTGCGTCAGCGAAGTGGTCGAGGTGGTGGGCATTCGCGACGACATTTATGTCACCAACACCCTGTTCCGTCTGGACCGGCGCACCGGCATCGGCTTCCTGCGTGAGGCCGTGCACGCCGCGGGTGACAAATTGCGACCTTCTTACTGACGCGAGCAGGGAGGCTGCCCCATGAAAGCATCACTGGTGCTGGCGATCATTTTTGTACTGCTGCTGGGCGCTGCGTTCTACATGTTCTATCTGGCGCTGAATCGTGGCGCCAGCGAGCGAGTGATGAAGCGCCTGCAGGTCGGGCAGACGATCGCGGTGAAAGAAAAGCCCGGTATCGAGTGGCTGGAACGTGCCTTCCTGCGCGCCGGGCTGGGCAGGCCCACCGAGCGAATCGGTCTGGCGATTACCTTGTGGGCCGTCTCGATGCTACTGGGCTACCTCATGGGCGACTGGTTCGGTTTCGGAGTCGGTCTGGTCGCAGCTCCATTGATGCTGCGCATGTTCATTTCCTGGCGCTATCGCAAGCGGGTACGGCGCATGATCGAGCAGTTGCCGCAGATGCTCGATCACACGGTGCGCAGCCTCAAATCCGGGCGGACACTGGCCGATGCGGTGTTGCACGGTATCGAGGCCGCAGACCAGCCGTTGCACGACGGCATGCTGCGGATCGAGCGCAACGTGCAAATGGGCGTCAGCCTGCCGGATGCTGCTCGGGATTTTGCCGAGCTGTATGAACGAGATGAATTTCACCTGTTCGCTCTTGGGCTCAAGGTCAATCACCGCTATGGCGGTAACGCCAGCGAACTCATGGAGAACCTGATCAAGCTGATCCGCGAGCGTGAGCAGGCAAGCCGGCAGTTGCGTGCCATGACCGGTGAAACCCGGATGACCGCCCTCGTGCTGGCGCTGTTGCCCATCGCGATGGTCGGTTATTTCATGCTGACCAATCCCGATTACCTGATGCACATGTGGCAAGACAGCGGCGGGCAGAGAATGCTGATCGTCGCGTTTGCCTTCCAGGTGATGGGTTGCCTGACGTTGTGGCGCATGCTGCGGAGTGTATGAGATGGGCCTGACTATCAGTGCAGTGATGTTTGTAGCAGCAGCCTTGTTGCTGTTGTCCAATCTGGCTCGCCAGCGTCGCAACGAGCGCCAGGTCGCCTTGCGGCTCAAAGGGCAGATAGTACGTGAAAGCCGAATTGGCAGTTGGCTTCGACTGCTGGGCGATACGCGTCTCGGACAGCGCTCGATCAGCCTGGATACCGAAACCCAGATACTGCTCAACCGTATCGGTTGGCGCCGGGCCAGCAAGCGCTCGCTGTATGCGGCTTGCCAGATCGGCGTGCCCTTCGGGCTTTGCACGCTGGTGATCCTGCTTCAGATAGTGTTTTTCAATGCCATCGAGCAGCCGATTATGGCGCCGGTCTTTGCATTCGGTGTGGGTTATCTGATCCCTAAAAGGGCGCTGGCTGCCTACGCCAAGTATCGTCAGAAGCAAGTGGTGATAGAGATCTCTACCTTCATTCCGCTGCTGCGCATTCTCTTTGAGTCCGGCATGGCTGTGGAGCAGGCGCTGCGGGTGCTGAGCAACGAGGGCAAGGACTTGCTGCCGGTGCTGTCCGAGGAAATCCGGGTGATTCTGGTGCGAGTCGATTCCGGGCTGGAGCTGGGCGAAGAGTTGAGAAAGACCGCAGCCCTGCTGGCCGTGGATGAGTTCAGCGATACCTGCGTGATCCTCAATCAATTGATCCATCAGGGCGGCGGAGCCATGCGCTCCTTGCTGGCCCTCAAGCAATTGCTCGACGACCGTCGTCTGACGCGCTTGCAGGAATACATTTCCAAACTGTCGGCCAAAATGTCGGTGGTGATGATGGTGTTTCTGTTCCCCGCGCTATTGATCGTGCTGGCCGGGCCAGGATTTACCGCCATCGGTCATGCCTTGAGCAGCCGGTGAAACGTGCATGGATGAAGGAAAGTGTGCAATGAAAGCAGCGATGATCCTCTTGGGACTCTTGATGCTGGGTGGGTGCGCCAGTCACGGTGCCACGCCCTGGATGCAATCGGCGGCGAGTTGTCCCAAGCCGACATCGGATCAGGAGTTCACGCTGAATATGGCTCAGAACATGGCCGATGAAGGGCGTTTGCACGCCAGCCTGGCCAATCTCGAAACACTGCCTGACACCATCGAGGAAGTGAGACTGCGCAAGGCGCGGGTATTGCGTCTGCTGGGCAGTCGCGAAGCCGAGCCTCTGTATCGCAGCCTGCTGGGCACTTGTCGGGCGGCTCAGGGCGAACATGGCCTGGGGCAACTGGCGGCGTCCCGTGGCGACAATGTCCAGGCCCAGCAGCACTTGATGCGAGCCAGCAAGCTGGCGCCCACCGATGAAAAGATTCGCAATGATCTGGGGGTGGTTTATCTCAATCAACTGAAGCTTGAACAGGCCCGCTTCGAGTTCCTGACCGCCATCGAGCTTCGGCAGTCCGACACTTTGGCGGCGGCCAATCTGGTCACGCTGCTGATCTATCAGGACAACTGGACCCAGGCCGCAGAACTGGCTTCCCGTGCCGGGCTGACGGCACAGCAGGTCAGCGACGCTCAGGTCAGGGCCGAAAAACTGAAAACCCCTGTCGTCAGGCAGGCAATCCCGAAAGACCAGGTTGCGTCCAGTCGTCTATCCGAGGGAGCACACCCATGAAGCGCATCATCTTCAGCGGCATTCTGGTTTTTGGTCTGTGCGGCGATGCATGGGCCATCGACGAAGGGCCTTCATCGAAGGCGCAGAAGCAGACCGAGGCCTGGCTGCAATTGCAGGTTCACGGCAATGCGGCTTCGCCCACTCCGCAGACCGTCACGCCTGCCGAGCGTGATCTGAGCCTGCAGCGCTGGCTCGAAACCTACAAGCATGAGATCCCGGAATTTTACGAGCAGAAGGAAGGAGGGAGCGTCTCCTCGGGCGGGAAATAATCGGTTTCACGGCCTTTTCGCCAGCAAGCTGCCTTCCACAGCCATCGAGCTGACTTTGCTACAGGGCTGATATGCGTTGTCGATTGGGTGACAGGGCCAGCGCCAATTGGGTGCGGTTGTGCATGTGGGTCAGGCGCAGTACCTGCGAAACATACAGTTTGACGGTGTTTTCCGTGATACCCAGTTCGCAGGCGATCTGGTAGTTGGTCTGGCCCTTGCTCACCAGACGGGCGACGGCAAGTTGTCTGGGCGACAGTTGGGCGAAAAGCTTGCTCTCGACCTCAATGCTGTCCTGCTCCGGGGCGTCCTGTTTTTTATCCAGGTTCTTGTACAGGTCGTCGATGGATGCCGCCAGGTACTGGAGCTTTTCATTGAGCAGCCCCAACTGTTGCAGGTTTTTTTGCCGCTCCAGCAGCGCGAGCTCCTGGGTCTGGATACCCTGGAGCAGTTCGTTCAGGTCGACGGGTTTCTGGTAGTAGTCGGCGATACCGGCGCGCAGCGCCTTGATGACGTCTTTTTTCTCCGCAAACCCGGTCAGCATGATGGCCTCGAACAGGTGCTGCTTGCCGCCGGCCCGCTTCATGGCTTCGACCATCTCGATGCCGTTCATGTCCGGCATATCCAGATCGCACAGCACGATGCCGATGCTGTCGTCATTGCGAAACTGTTCGACGGCTTCGGCCCCCGAGTGGCAAGGGATGCAGTGATAGCTGTTGTTTTCGAGGAAGTCGCTCAGTTCTTCAACGATAAGAGGCTGGTCATCGACTACCAGAACTTTGACGGCTGAATACTTGTTCACGCGCTACTCCATGCCGGTGGGCCACAACTATTGCACTGAGGCCGGTCCCTATCAGCAAAACACGGTTTACAATTTACCGTAGTCGTACTTTCCGACTATGTACATAGCGTTATGTCTGTCATTCGACTAGTGGATGCAGAGTGCTGCCAACAGGAAGCCGACAAGTAAGAAGGGCGAGAAGGGATGTTTATTTGTCGCTTCGGCATTCATATAGAGATAGCGCTGCGCAAACCGTTGTCCCATAAGGGGCCAGACTTTTTGACGTATAGCCATCCATGTAAGCATGGCCAGTCCTGCACCGATGAAAGTACCCAGCAGATACAGGCTGCCGCTTGCCAGAGCCAGCGCTGACAGCAGCTTCACATCGCCTGCGCCCAGTCTGTCCATGGCATAGCCGGGCAGCGTCAGCGCCACCGCCAAGAAAAATGCCCAGCCCGCGTCTGTTGATTCATATCCCAGCCATGTATGGCCGCTATACAGCAGATAACCCAGCGCCAGGGCAAAGCCACCCAGGGTCAGCCAGTTGGATATCTGCCGTTGGCGGGCGTCCTGTTCTGCGCATATGGCGAACCATATGAGTAGGAAAAGTAATTCCATTGTATAAAAAACATCCTGTTTTTCTGAAAGAACCTATGCTGTCTAAAGGTAGTAAAGGTCAGAATGGACGTCGACATGCCAACAGCCTTTCGTAAATTCTCCCGGCGAAAACAGAAGGGCGCCGCTGCAATCGAGTTCGCGGTGGTGTTCGTTGTGTTCTTCGCTGTGTTCTATGGCGTGGTGAGCTATAGCCTGCCCTTGCTGATGGTGCAGTCTTTCAATGCTGCTGCCAGTGAAGCGGTGCGCCGCAGTGTGGCGTTGAGCCCGACCATTGCCAATTACGACACCTTGCTGGTTACCCAGGCTCGTACCGTCCTGACCAGCCAACTGGCCTGGATGCCTGCCGGGCTGAACTTCACTGCCTCCGACATGACGGTGAGTTACACAGCGGGCGTCCTGACGGTGAGTATTCACTATCCCAAGAGCAAACTGACCAGAATTCTTCCGGTGTTGACCCTGCCAGGAATCGGCGAAGTACCGAACCTGCCGACCAACCTTTCTGCTCGAGCGAGTCTGCAACTTGTCCCTTGATAAAACCCGTTTGAGTCGTTGGTTGGGGCGTTCCGATGCGCCGACGGCCCCGCAACCTGTGCCAGCGACAGTCGAACCCGAACCGATTGGCGCCGACCTCTATCTGCTGCTTGATGACGAAGGGCGTGTGCAGAGCGTCAGCCAGCACCTGCTCTCGCGTCTGGGAGTCTCGGCCCAGCATGTGGTGATGCAGCGCTTGATGAATCTGCTGCTGCCCAACAGCGCCCTGGTGATCGAAGGTGTGCCGTCCGAATGGGTAGGGCACATGCTGGATCTGGATTTCAAGAGTGCCGATGCCCATACCCTGCATGCCCGTGGCTGGGTTCAGGCTCATGGCAAGGGCTGGTTATTGCAGTTGCTGGATATCAGCGACCTGATGGAGGAGGCCAGCGCCGCCCGCATTCGTCAGCAATGCCTGCGCCTGGCCGGGCAGATCGCCGAAAAGATACGGGTCTGCACCCTGGAGCGACTGGCCGCGGTGGTGACCGAGCAACTGGAGGAACTGGCTCAGCTCTGGCACATCCCCTGCGTGGCTTTGGCGCTGCCGGAGATCAATGGCGTCGGCTGGCGAGTCTATGCCCAGTACCACGCCCATACCGCGCCGGAGTTGTGGCAGGTCGGTCAGCGGCTGGGAGTAGAGCTGGACAGGCTGGATGCCAACATCAGCCATCAACTGGCGTTTGGACCCGGTACGGGGTTTGCGCAACTGCAAAGCGCCTTCGGCAATGCCGACGGTTTTGTCATGCCTCACAGCCGTGATCGGGTGGCCAAGGCCTGGCTGATGTTCGGTTTCTACAATGCACAGCAGCAGGCGCCGGACCTGGGCGAGCGGGAGTGGCTGAACCTGTGCTCGGCGCTGGCCGGCCCGGTGCTGTTCCGCTTGTCGGAGCAGCATAACCGCCATCATGTCGAGCGGCTGGCGGTGCTTCAGGATTTGCTGGGCACCGGCTGGTGGGAGTTGTTGCCCGACAGCGACGAGATCCTGCTGGCCCCGCAACTGGCGCGCAGCCTGCGCCTGAGCGACAGGGTCGATCGTTTGCCACGCCAGGACTGGCTGGCGATGATTCACCCGGCCGACCGGCAGGAGCTGTCCACGCGCCTTGTCCTGTTGCGTGACAAAGGCACGCCTATGCTGCTGTGTGTGCGCCTGCTGCAAGCGGATCCCGCACAGGAAAATATCTGGTTCCGCATTCAGGGCCAGGCCTTGATCAGCGGTCAGGTGCAGCGGGTACTGGGTTTCATGCTCGACGTGAGCGATATCAAGAACCAGGAAACCGAAGCGGCTGCAGCCCATGCGCGGCTGGGTAACCTGATTGCCAGTTCGCCAGCGGTGATCTACGTCCAGCGCTATGATCAGGGCAACCTGGAACCGAGTTTCTTCAGCGACAGCCTCACGCCTTTGCTGGGCTGGACGCTGGCCGATTGCGTCGACGGGCAACTGGCCGGGTATATCCATCACGACGATCAGGACATCTGGTTCGATCGCAGCCGGCAGTTGCTGCGCGAAGGCTTTGTCAGCCGTCGTTACCGGCTGCGGGACAAGAAGGGCGATTATCACTGGCTGCTGGATGAGGCGCGGTTGCTGCGTGATGACCTCGGAATACCGGTGGAAGCCGTCGGGCTGTGGCTGGACGTGACCGACGCCACTCTGGCGGCCGAACAGGTTCGCAAGAGCGAAGAGCGCTACCGGATTCTGGTGGAAGACTCGCCCGCGATGATCTGCCGTTACACACCGGATCTGGTGCTCAGTTTCGGCAACCGTCCACTGGCCAATTATATGGAGTGCACGCCGGAGCAATTGACGGGTATCAATCTGGGCGACTGGCTTTCAGACGAGCAGCGCGAGGCGTTCAAGAAGCGTATTGGCCTGCTGACGCCTGAAGCGCCCATGAGCACAGAGGAAATCTGCATCGAGCTGCCCGGCCGTGAATATGCTTGGTGGGTATGGGCCGACCGGGGCGTGTTCGACGAGGACGGCAAGCTGATCGAGATTCAGGCGGTCGGGCGCGATAACACCGATGTGCGCCGCTCGCGGATGCAACTGAACCAGAGCGCGAAAATGGCGACACTGGGCGAGATGGCGACCGGTCTGGCCCACGAGATCAACCAGCCGCTCAATGTCATGCGCATGGCGGTGGTCAACGTGCTCAAGCGTCTGGGCAAGGGCGATATCGATATCGACTACCTCACCGAAAAGCTCAATCGTATTGACACCCAGGTTCAGCGCGCAGCCCGTGTGGTGGATCATATGCGGGTATTTGGACGCCGTTCCGAGATCGAAGAGCAACTGTTCAATCCGATTCAGGCCGTGGAAGGCACGATCTCGATGCTCTCTGAGGGCATGAAGGGCAAGGGCGTGCAGATCCGCATCGGAGAAATGTGCGCCACCGTGCAGGTGCGCGGGCATGTGGACCAACTGGAGCAAGTGCTGATCAACCTGATGGTCAACGCCCGGGACGCCTTGCTCTCGCGTCGGGAAAAGGACCGCGACTTCGAGCCCTGGATCGGTCTTGGCGTGGAAGAGGACGAAAACATCATTCGCCTCTCGGTTCAGGACAACGGCGGCGGTATCGATCCACGTTTGCTGGAGCGTATTTTCGAGCCGTTCTTCACCACCAAGCCGGTGGGCGTCGGCACCGGTCTGGGGTTATCCGTCAGCTACGGCATTGTCGATCAGATGGGCGGGCAACTGAGTGTCAGCAATGTCGATGAGGGGGCAAGGTTCCAGATCGAATTGCCGATTTTCAAACACACCTAAATGACCAGCGTGGCCTGACCGAAATTACAACTGAGGTTACCGCCCACCTCGGCGGGCGACAGGGTCAGGCCCAGCGCGTCAATCAGCGGGTCTACCACCGATGTCAGCAATGGCCTGAGGGTGCTGGCGACAATTCCATCCAGGCTGGTGGTGATTGCTCCCAGCAGGGATGCAGCACCGGTGATCACATTGCCCAGGCCATTGGGGCTGGTGGTCGACGGCCTGTAGACACTGACTTTGGCGCCCGCAATGACGCCATCGAGCAATGTACTGGGAAGAATCACGGCGGCGGGGTCCGTGGGGAAGTGGGGGGCGCTGCTGACCTCTGGAAGGTTGGGTGAGCTGAAGGTGCTGTTGGTGGAGGACGAGCTTCCTCCCAGAGGCGACTGATTGACCGGATCAAAACTGATCCCTACGCCTCCACCGCCAAAGGGCACCCGTGTGGTGCAGCTACCCAGCAAGCCCAGGATTTTCTGGCAGGTCTGGGTACCGATATCGATTACCGGTATGGGAAGTGCGGTAATGGCGGAAGGGTCGGTGCTTGCTGGAAAGGCGCTTGCGGTGTCGATCAGGCCTATTTTGGTGCTGATCAGTGCCGTATCGGTATGAATGTTCAGGGCCTTGTTGGTGTTGCTTGTGCAGGTGTAGCCGGTGACGTAAGTGTCAGCGCTTGCCAGTGAAATGCTCAGGTCGATTCTGGGGCCGGCGCTTGAGGATGAGCTCGAAGTCAGCAGCTTGATGTCCGAGACCATGCAACTGGTCAGGCCGAGGGCGCAGGTGGTCGAGCCCAGCAACCCGGCGAGGTTCAGGCTCAGGGCGCTGTTGAGCACCGGCGTGAGGCTGCTGACCAGCGAGGTTGCCGTGTTGACCAATGGGGTAATTGCCCCGAGCACCGGCAAGTTGATCGACACCAGCGCGCGCATTTGCGCGGTGCGTACATAAAGTCTGTTGGCGCCGGTCTTGGGGTTGAGCGGGTCGATCTTGCTGGGGTCGCCCACCGCAGAAAGTTGCGGTGGCTCGATGACCTGAACCTTGGTGGTGACTTGCGCCAGCCCGGCCAGGTTGATCTGTGCGGCAGACGAAATACCGTTCTTGTCATTGGCCAGTTGTGCAATGCCTTGCACCAGGTCGAGCAGACGCAGGTTGGTATTGAGCGCCGCGATATCCGAACTGCCTTGTACCGACAGCAGATCCCCCAGCAACACAGTGGTCGCACCAGCGGCGACCTTCAAGGCTTTCAGCCCGGCGATGGTGGCGGTGGCGCTCAATGTCCCGGCAGGGTCCAGCACATTGATCGCGGTCTGGATCAACTGGCTGACCGCGACATTGCTGTTCAGTACGTCGGTGTAGCCGATGGCATTGATGTTCAGGTCGGTCTTGAGCCGGTTCAGGTAGCTGAGCATGCTCAGGTCGGTATTCGCGATGCCTTGCCAGTTGGCGACACTGAGGTTCAGGGTTCCGCCCAGCAGGCTGCCGATCACGGGGTTGAGAAGTGCGGCCTTGGTGCTGTCGATGGTCATCGCGGCGCTGCGGATGGTCAAGGCTGCCAGTGGCGGTGTACCTGCCGCGACCGCTATGGCACTGAGCTGAATGTTCGGCGGAGTCGGCGTCTTGTCGAAAATCGCAGCAATGCCCGCCGCGATGCTTCTGGGGACGGCATGAGTGGCGACGACCCTGATGGCCTCGGATTTGGTGGCGTCGGCAGTAAAGGTGCGTTTGCTGTCGAGATCAAGCGCCAGGGTGCCGCAGTTGATTGTCAGCGTGCGGTTGCCGTTGCCAGCCACGAAACTGTTCCGGGTTGCGCTCTGGTTGGCGAATGTGGAGGCACTGCTTCCTGGGCTGCAGGTGCCTTTACGGCCTGCCGCTTCCAGTGCGGCCATGTCCGCTATACGTTGCAGCGAGCGCTTTTCCAGATACAGCCTGCCACTGTCGATGACCAGCAACGTGCACAGCAGGGCAAAAGCCAGAGTCAGCCCTGCAAGCAAGCTGATGGCACCACGTTGCCGTGCCGGTAACCCGGCATAACGATTCAGGGGAGACATCAGCACTCCTTCGGCCAAGCCGTCGCTTACTCGCCTGTGTGCAAAGGAGTGTAGACAAGGCCTGGTCAGGCTGCCCGATGCGTGGGAGCGGATTCATCCGCGAAAACGGCTCAGCGAGGCGGATACTGCTCCAGAATTCTGGCCACTGTATTGCGCACGGCAGTGTCCCTGGCCGCCGGATTTGCTGCGTTGTCGCTCAGGATGCGTTCGGTGCTGCCGCGCCAGACCAGTTTGCCGTCCTTGCCGTCGAACAGGTCGATCTGCAAGGTCGTGACCTTGTAATCCACGCTGCGGGTTTCAGTCGGGAACGGACCGCCCCAATAGCCATAGCTGCCCCAGGGTCCCCAGCCGGCATTGTTGTTGGTGCTGACCAGTTGCTGGCGGTTTTCGACAATCAGCCAGGTCTGCACAAGCAGGTCGCCCCGGGTTCCATTGGGTGCCAGGCGCAGGCCGCGCTGGTCCAGTTGATCGCCAATCGACTGGCGAATGCGCTGTTCGGTCAGGTCGCTCTTGATGCGCGGGTCTTCGGGCTGATATTGAACGCCGGGCTCTTTCCAGCTCCAGCTGCGATAGCCGCCGAAATCCCGCTGGGCATCGAAGTCACGGTTGATCTGACTGGTCTGGCAGGCGGTGAGCAACAAGGCCAGTGACAGCAAGGCTAGGCGGCGAAACATGGCAGTTCTCCGAAAAGGTTACGAAGGGGGATACGCCGTCAAGGCTTGTTGCACCGCCTGACGCAAGGCTTTGCTGCGCGACGCTTCATCGTTACCGCTGCCGGTGTCTGCGCTGGCGCTCCATACCGGCTGGCCGGTGCGGGCATCGAGCATGTTGATCTGCACCACCATCACTTTTACCTGATAGGTGCGCACCACCGGGACGCTGGCGTAACCGCCATAGCCATTACGATAACCGTTGTAGCGGCCATAACCCATACCGCCGCCATAGTATGGGTCGGAATAGTCTTCACGCACCTGCCGCAACCGGGTTTCCTGGCGAATCGAGGCGCTGACGTAGACGTCTGCCGGCTGGCCATTGCGGTTGGGGCGCAGCCCGCGCTGATCCAGGCCATTGCTGACCGCATCCGCGATCTGTGCCGAATCCATCCACGCCGTTCCCGCTGGCAGATGACCGTCCAGCCAGGCCCAGTTTCGATAGCGGGCGTAATCTCGCGGCGCTGCCGGGTAGGCGCTCATGTCCACAGTGTTTGCCGCTTGCGGCGGGGCAGGCGGCAGAGGCGTGGAGCTGGCGACATAGGGGTTGTCGCTTTGGCAGGCACTCACGCTCAGGCAGATGGCGATCAGGGCGAGGCGGCGTTTCATGATGATCTCCGCGTGGTTTCAGACCGGACGGCATATCCAGTGCAGGTAACGACCCAGACCTGCAAAGCCCGGATGGCGTCGATGGGCCAGCTCCATCTCCAGCAGGTCCTGCAGTTCGGCCCGCGCCTGGAACTCGACCGGCATGTAATCGTGGAACACTCGCACGCCACTGCGGGTTTCGACCTGCCACAGGCCTTCAAGTTGCGTTGCCAGTTCCCGAGGGTCGAGGGGCTGTTGTGGCGTCAGGCTCTGTTTTTCGCCTGCCATGTCATTTTTGCGCATCTTGCGGAAGTGGCCCTTGAGCAAGTTGCGATAAATCAGCGCGTCCCGGTTATAGAACGCCAGCGACAACCAGCCATCGGCCTTGGTCAAGCGATGCAGCACCGGCAGGATGGCGTGGGGTTCGGCCAGCCATTCCAGCACGGCATGGCACAAAACCAGGTCATAAGGTTCGGTCAGTTGTCCGGGCAGTTCCTGCCAGGGAGCCTGAATGAAGGTTGCGTTCTGTCCGGCTTCGGCAAAGCGTTGGCGTGCGCCTTCGAGCATCGGTTCTGCCGGTTCGGCCAGGGTGACTTCATGACCGCGTTCTGCAAGCCATAGCGACATGTGCCCAAGCCCCGCGCCGATATCCAGCACGCGCAACGGACGCTCAGGCAGCGCCTCTGCAAGGTCCGCCTGCAGCACGGCCAGGCGAATGGCGCCCTTGGCACCACCGTAGATCTTTTCCGCAAAACGGGTGGCCAACTGGTCAAAATGACGATCACTCACTTGGCGAATCTCCGCTCGCTGTCGGCCAGCTTGCTGCGCACGACTTCTTCCATGTCCAGCCCGAGCTCGCTGCACAGAAGCAGCAGATACAGCACGATATCGCCGACTTCCTGACCAGCATGGGCCAGTTGCTCCGGTGGCAGTTCGCGAGACTGGTCTTCGCGCAGCCACTGGAAGATTTCCACCAGCTCGGCCATCTCCACGCTGGCGGCCATGGCCAGGTTCTTGGGGCTGTGAAACTGTTTCCAGTCGTTCTGATCGCGAATGCGGTGCAGACGCCGGGTCAACTCGTCGATGTTCATGGTGTTCTCCTGAAGGCGCATAGCTTCAGGGGGAACCGGGCTTCAGGCAAGTCATTCGCGAATGAATTCACCTACAGCGGTTGCCAGCTTCCGATCATGTGTACGATGCCTTGTTCGCCCTCGACCTGAAGTTGACCATGGGAACCGGCTGCGCTGGCTGACAGTACTACATTGCTGGGCAGGCGGACCGGTTTCTGGAACTGCACGCTAACCTCAACGTTCGACGCGGGCAAATGGTCGTCCAGGGTTGCCAGTGTCTGGGCTTTGAGCCACATGCCATGGGCGATGGCTCTGGGGAAACCGAACAGCCTGGCGCTGGGCGCACTCAGGTGAATCGGGTTGTAATCGCCGGACACCTTGGCGTATTGCCTGCCGATAAGTGATGAAGCGTGCCAGCGTGCCAGTTCGCTCATTGCCATGGGAGCAGGCTCGAAATCGCCGCTGATCTCGCCTTCCAGTTTCACGCCCTTGCAGAGCATGGTGCTTTCTTCTTCCCAGAGCAGTCCCAGGCCGTCTTCGACCTGAGTGAGCAGGCTGAATGTCGCGCCTTTGGCGTGAGGTTGCAGGTTGTTGGCCTGGACGCTGATATATAGCTGGCTGATACCGCCCAGAGGGCGATGAATCCGGATGCGGTTGGCAATGTGAATCAGGCCCAGTAACGGGAACGGGAACTCCCGGGAGGTCATCAACTGCATCTGTAACGGAAAGGCGAGGATATGCGGGTAAGTGGGTGGCAGGAGGCTGTCATCCTTGAAGCCGCAGACACTTCGATAGGCTGCCAGCTTGTCGGCGTCCACCGACATCCAGCTGCGCAGGCCAAGATCAGGCAGTTGGGTCCCGGTTACCTTGCGTTTCAGTGCTGCCTGCATGAACAGGTTGGGCAGAGTTTGCAGGGAGTCCAGGTAGCGCCAGTGAGCAGTCATTATCCATCTCCTTTTAACGAATGCGGGCTCAGGCCCCGATCACACTTTGGCCGCAGACACGCAAGACCTGGCCGGTCACAGCGCCGCTACCCGGCTGGCTCAGCCAGGCAACGGCTTCGGCGACGTCCTGCGGCAAGCCGCCCTGGCCAAGAGAACTCATGCGTCGACCTGCTTCACGCAAGGTGAAAGGCATTTCAGCGGTCATACGTGTTTCGATAAAACCGGGTGCTACGGCATTGATGCTGATACCGCGCTGCCTGAGCGACGGAGCCATGGCCCGGGCAAAACCGATCAGGCCAGCCTTGCTGGCGCTGTAATTGGTTTGTCCGCGATTGCCGGCCAGTCCGCTGGTAGAGGACATCAATACCACCCGTGCGTTGTCGTTCAGGGTGCCGTTATCCAGCAATGCCTGAGTCAGTACCTGCGGGGCTTCGAGGTTGACCGCCACTACCGAGTCCCAGAAATCCGCCGACATGTTGGCCAGGGTCTTGTCGCGGGTGATACCGGCGTTATGCACCAGAATGTCGAGGCCACCTTGCAGGTGTTCCTGCAACTGGGCGGCGGCATCCGGGCTGCAGATATCCAGCGCCAGCGCTTGCCCGCCGAGCCTTGCAGCCAGGGCTTCCAGGTCTGCCCGAGCTTGCGGCACATCCAGCAGCACGACATCGGCGCCATCGCGGGTAAGGGCTTCGGCAATCGCGGCGCCTATTCCGCGTGCGGCACCCGTGACTACCGCCCTGCGCCCGGCCAAGGGGCGGCTCCAGTCCTGAACTTGTGCGGTGTTCGGGCTCAGATGGATGACCTGTCCCGAGATGAATGCGCTCTTGGGGGACAGGAAAAAGCGCAGCGCGCCTTCCAGTTGGTCTTCAGCCCCTTCGTCGACCTGTAACAGTTGAACGGTGCTGCCGTTGCGCATTTCCTTGGCCAGCGAACGGCTGAAGCCTTCAACGGCCTGCTGGGTGCTGGCTGCCAGAGGGTCTTCACGTGTCGCGGGGGCACGCCCGAGGATCACCACATGGGCGCATTGATCCAGATTGCGCAGCAGCGGCTGAAAGAAATCCCGTAACTGTTTGAGCTGTTCGGCGTGTACGAGCACGCTGGCGTCAAATACCACGGCCTTGAGTTTCGGGCCTTGTTCGGCGGCCCAGGCTGTTGCGCCGGGGATATCGCTGCCAAAGCTGTAGAGCGAGTCGGTCAGGCGTTGTGCGAACAGTCTGATGTGATCCGCCAGTGGCCCGGCGCTGATCAGCAGCGTTCCCTCTACAGGCCGCAAGCGTCCGGCTTGCCAGCGCTCCAGGTGCGTCGGGTTCGGAAGACCTACGGCTTTCACCAAGCGCCGACCCACGTCGGAATTGGCGAAATTGATGTAGCGATCTGACGACATGGAACACTCTCCTTGAATCGGGGTTCAAAGACATGGACCACACTGAAGCGAGATTTGTTCTTGTTTCAGCACGCTGTTCATCACCTGCCCAGACAACGCTTGAAGAAAAGGGAGTTTTTCATGACGCAGCTACGTCGTGTCGCCATCATCGGTGGCAACCGGATTCCATTTGCCCGTTCCAGTGGCGCTTATGCCACTGCGAGTAACCAGGACATGCTGACGGCCGCGCTGGAGGGCTTGATCGAGCGCTTCAACCTGCATGGCCTGCGTCTGGGCGAAGTGGTTGCCGGTGCAGTGCTCAAGCACTCCCGAGATTTCAACCTGACCCGTGAATGCGTGCTGGGCTCGCGCCTGTCGGCGCAAACACCTGCTTACGATTTGCAGCAGGCCTGCGGCACCGGCCTTGAGGCGACCCTGCTAGTGGCCAACAAGATTGCCCTGGGGCAGATCGAGTGCGGCATTGCGGGCGGTGTAGATACGACCTCCGATGCGCCAATTGGCGTCAATGAAGAATTACGCAATATTCTGTTGCAGATCAATCGCAGCAAGACCGGCGCCGACAAGCTCAAGGCCCTCCTGAAATTGAGGCCCCAACATCTCAAGCCGGAGCTGCCTCGTAACGGTGAACCGCGCACAGGTTTGTCCATGGGCCAGCATTGCGAACTGATGGCGCAGCACTGGGGGATCGAGCGCGAGGCTCAGGATCAACTGGCGCTGGAGAGTCATCTTAAAATGGCAGCCGCTTATGCAGAGGGCTGGCAGAACGATCTGGTGACGCCTTATCTGGGCCTGACCCGCGACAACAATCTTCGCCCTGATCTGACTCTGGAAAAACTGGCGAGTCTCAAATCTGCATTCGAGCGCAGTGCCAAGGGCACTTTGACAGCCGGTAACTCTACGCCGCTGACCGATGGCGCTTCGCTGGTGCTGCTGGCCAGTGAGGAATGGGCCAGGGAGAGCGGCTTGCCCGTGCTGGCGTACTTGCGTGACGGTGAGACGGCCGCCGTCAACTTCGTCAATGGCGAAGAAGGTCTGCTGATGGCCCCGGCCTATGCCGTGCCGCGCCTGCTGGCGCGCAACGGTTTGACGTTGCAGGATTTCGACTATTACGAGATCCACGAAGCTTTCGCGGCCCAGGTGCTGTGTACGCTCAAGGCCTGGGAAGACTCCGAATACTGCAAGACTCGTCTGGGGCTTGAGGCACCTCTGGGTTCCATTGATCGTAACAAGCTCAATATCAAGGGCAGTTCACTGGCGGCCGGTCACCCCTTTGCGGCAACGGGCGGCCGGATCGTTGCCAACCTGGCCAAGTTGCTGGCGGTTGCCGGGCAAGGCCGTGGCCTGATCTCGATCTGCGCCGCAGGCGGGCAGGGCGTTACCGCGATACTGGAGCGCTGACACAGGCCCCATCGCGAGCGTTCTGCTCGCGATGGGGCACGTCTCAGAAGTCGAGGCTCAGTGCCACGCTGACGCCTTGTTGAGTCGTGTCATCATTCTTGCGCCAGTTGTAGCCTGCGCGTAGGCTCAGGTCGCGACTCAGTTGCTGGCTCACGCCAAGGGTGGCGCGGTTCAGGTTGCGTTGTGGCGTGTAGCCTTCAAGGGTGAAATCAAGACCGGGCACGCTGTTGAGTGCCATGGTCACGTTCTGCCGGTCTTTTTCAAATTCCCGTTCATGAGCGATCTCGCCCCATATCCGGGTCGAGGAAGTCAGCTCGAACGCGGTCTGCAACCCCACGCCCGCGCGCCGGGATTTGCGGGTCTGATCGCTGAAGGTCAGTGCTGTCGAACGGCTGCTCTGCTCCGAGTAGCCATCTACGTCGATGTGCGCATAATCAGCGCTGACAAAAGGTGACAGGTGCCAGCGGCTCGCCGATCCCGCAATATCAAAACCGAGTCGTGCGCTTGCGGCCCATAGCTTGCCATCGGTATCACCCTTTTCCTGCCCCTCACCAGCGCCCAGCGCGAACTTGCGCTCGGCCTTGTCGTAATCCAGATGCCCGCCGGATGCGGACAGATCGCCCCACCAGTGGTTGGCCTGATACTGCACAAAGGCTGTAGCAATGTAGCTGTTGAGCCGGTATTGCGAGTCTTGCGCGCCAGCTTCCAGACTTTGCCGATACGCCCCGCCAACCACCCCGGCCCGCCAGTTTTCAGCGAACCGGTAGCTGCCGCCGACCGTCAGGTTATAGCCACGGCCATCCGCCTGGGCTGATGTGTCTTGAGCATCGAAGTCGATCTTCTGCCCGCCTGCGGCAAGGATGCTGCGCCACTGGCCAACGCCCTGCCAATTGCCCAGATCGCCGAGCCACTGGGAACGAAGTTCATCCTGCTGGGTGCGCAAGGTGCCGAGGGCCATTTCCGGCAGCAGCGTGATTTCCCATGGAGCGGCCAGCAGCGAGTAGGCATAGTCGGCCAGCAGGCGCTGGGCTGCGGTGGTGGGATGCACGCGATCATTGAAGAACAGCCGGTCCGGGTCAGGCGTGGCGCTGTCCAGCCCGTAAGTGCTGTTTTCATCGCAGCCTGCGCCGTTGAAGCAGGTGCCCACCAGATCCTGATCCGCTGCGAAGCCGAAGCGTGCCGGGTTGGCCAGAGTTTCACTGATAAACAGCGGTACGTTGAGCGGGATGATCTGGGCATCGATCTGCTGCAGGCGACTGATCAGTTGTTCGTTGAAGTCGGCGCTGAGGGCCGAGGTGATCGGTTGCAGGATGGTGCCACTCAGGGCGGGCGTCTGGCCGATGTCGGGCAGCAGCCAGACCATGATGTAGCGTGCTCCTGCCTGTTGCAGGGCCTGGACGCTGTCGGCCAGATTGTCGGCGGCATCCGCTGCATCACTGCTGCTCAGCACCCGGCCTTGCAGGAAGTCATTGCCGCCACCCGTCAGGTAATACAGCGCATTCGGGTCCGCTTGAAAATTGATGCCCGGCAGATAGCCGGTCCGGGTTCGCAGCACGGTGCCGCTATCGGGATCGACCACACTGGACTCGGAAGTGATGGCGTCGAAGATCTGGTCCGTCCGGTCGCCGCCCACCGCCCAGTTATTGCCGTCCGGTATACCCAGTGCAGCATTTACTGCAGACGTGGAGGCATTCAGGTCACGGCCAGGGATGTTGAGCAGCGTACCCAGTATCGTCGAGGAGTTCAGCCCGATGATCTCACCGCTGCCATCCTGATAGGTCGGCCCGACCCGGTTGGTGAAACGCAACGTTGCGCCGGGTGGCCCATCCACATCCGGAAACTGTCCGGCATCGGCCAGGCTGTCGCCAAACACGACCATTGTGGAGTAAGGCATAGGGGCTGCAAATGTCGAAGTGCAGGCCAGGGTGAATAAACATGCCGCCAGGGGCATGCGCAGTGATATTCCGGTCATGGAAAAGCCCTTTTTATTGTTTTGTCACTGTAGGGACCCTAGCAAGCATCCTCGCCACTTCCAGAACTGAAAGGACTTACCGCCCAGTGGTGCTGGAACGGATTGAAAATCTTGAAGGGGGTGTTTCCGAAGGTTTACAGAAATCACATCGCTGCGGCTCACGCAGATGATGTGCTTGAGGCCGCGTCTGTGAGCGGCCCGGTGATGCTTTATGTACAGGGAAGGCTGGTGGCGTACGTACAGATTTTTCCGAGAAATTATCCATAACCCTGCAACACCTTGGAGGTTTGGAAGTGCTGTTCAGTACTCCCACGCTTCCACGACTCTGGTGTGGGAAAGCGGATATTGAAAGCATGAATTGCGAAGGTGTGACATGACTATAGAGCTGCCTGATATCTGTATATACAGATGCACCGTCACTCCAAATCGCAGCGGGTTTGGCTTTATCACCAAACCCGGCTTGCTGGCATTTCCATTCGCATCACGCTGCCTGTTCGTGTGCGATTGCATCCAGATAGGCGGCCAGCTCGTGCAGGTACACGAAGGGATGGCCCTGACGTGTGCCGCCGGTGCGGTTGACTTTCAAGGCGATACGCCCGGCGTTGATCTTGCGCAGCAGATTGCGGTCGTTCGAGATGTGCGAGAAATACCGCTCCCTGACTGCGCTCAAGGTTGGGCATGGGGTGGCAAATTCTTTGCGAAGCAGATCCAGTGTGTTGGTCATGGTCGATTACTCCCTGTGGGTAAAAGTCTGAGTCATGTTTCGTCTCTTTCCCACGGGCCATCGGGTCTTCAAGTGTTGCCTGGATGGCTCGGTCATCTGCGATGAGAGACGTGAGGCAACAATACGATATGTATTGTGTTTGAGCAATACGTTTTGTATTTTTAATCTACGATCTGTATTGGCTATCGTCTTCGTATTCCACATACCAGGCGAGATGGAGGGTGTCGTTTGCACTGTCGCGGGTGACGGTGACGCCTTCGGCTTCCATGAGTTGCTCGGCGATCTGCTCCCAGTGCAGGCGCGACTCACCGGGTTCCCTGTGCAGGCGAATCTGGTGCTCGATCTGAGCCTGGGGGCTGCTGATGAGTGCTTGAATACGTTGGACCAACGCCAGATAAGCATCGTGTTGCGACATATCAGGTGTCCAGGCAGGCATGCTTTAATTCCTTTTTACTGTATGTGCATACAGTAATTCAGGTCTTTTTCCTACGCAACAGTGAAATGTGTCCGGCTTGCAATAAGAAGGAAGGGCTCGAATGGCGGAAATAAAAAAGCCCCGAAAATTCGGGGCTTTGATCTGAAAGGCTTGAGCTAGAGCCGCATCGTCATCTGTCTGATGACGCCGATCAACTTGCAGTCTTCCGTGATGGGGATCGTTGGATAGGCTGGGTTGAGGGGTTTGAGGAAATAGCGACCGGCATCCTCGACCAGCTTCTTGAATGTGGCCTCGTTACTCTCGGGCAGCTTGGCAATCACCAGCTTTCCGGGGGTTGGCTCGAGCCCGGTGTCGACCAGGATCAGCATGCCTTCCGGAATGCTCTGACCTGCCGTAGCGGTCATGGAATCGCCGCGCACCATCAGCCAGAAGGCCTGGCCTTTGGCCTTATAGTCGGTGAGTTCAAAGGTATCCGAATAGCCGGCCGGGTAGGGCTCGACAGCTTCGTTCCAGCCGCCGGCCTCTACCCAACTGATCACCGGGTACCGATAAAAGCGCGAGGGTTGAACGGTAGGCGCAACGTTCTGTTGCCCCTGCTCATGGGAAGGGAGCGACGTTGCAAGAATGGGTAGCCCCAGCTCGCTCAAAAACCGGTTGATCACATCTATCTTCGGTTCACGCTTTCCGTTCAGCCAATGCCCTACGGCACCTGGAGTCACACCCATTCGCTCAGCCATGTCTTCCTGGCTGATGTTCAGGTTCTCCATGGCCTTTCTGGCGATTTCATACCATTTATTCATGCGCGAAATACTACAGCCTGTATGGGGTTCGACAATCGACACAGTGTAGTGGTTTTTCTGGATTTTAAATACAAAATGTATTTTACTCGCAAAATAAACAATTCGCTTAATGAGTTGCTTTCAGCGAGGAAAGAGAATGATTGATGAAGTCGAGGCCGTGATGGCCAATTGGGGAGAGCAACGGATGCGTCTGGGCCTGGGCGGCGGGTTGAGCAGCCCGATGGCCGGCATCATGGAGTGGGGCGCTTATATCCCCAGGCGTACGCCGGGCTCCAGAGCCTTGATCGGTAATGGCAGCGGCATGGATTACATCGGCAGTGAAGTCGAGGCCGCTGTGGCGGAACTGTCCCGTGGTTCGGCCAAAGGCAGAGGTCCCGAGTTGGCGAAACTGGCGCAATACCGTTACGTCGATCTGCTGCCTGCCCGTGAGCAGATGCGTTTGCTTGGTATCAATGAAGGTGCTGACAGGACCTATCGAAACTGGGTGGAAAAACTGCACCGGCAGGTTTTGTTGATCCTGGCGACCCGTAGCGCAAATCGTGGCTCAAGAGATAAAGCTCAGGCATCCGAGGGGGCAGGCCGCAAGGCGGGTTGAGTTTTTGCTTTGATCATGTCCGCCAGAGCCGTTTCGTGTACTGGCGAACGAACAAACTCTTCACGGCCCTTCCTGGGCCGTTTTTTATAGAGGGACGCTGCTCCCTTGCTTCTTTCAATTCCCCCCTCGCCATCGCTTCCCTGAAATTGCCTCCATTCATCTGCCTGGATTTTTTCGCGAAGAAATACCGTTTATCCGGGCCAATTGTCGAAGCGTGGTTGAACTCCGGTTGAAGTCTGGTCGAACTCGACCCACCCCCGAAAAGGCCCTTTCCAGCCTTTCCGAAGGGGGGTACAAAGGCACCACGATATGCGATTTGCGTCTGGGGACAACGACTCGGGACACACTTCAAATCAACATACCGCCAGCTTCTTTTCTTGTTCCTTCTGGCCGCCTCGTGCGGCCTTTTTTATTCCCGGAGTACCGATGGACCCTACTGACCTAGGCCCAGGCACAGCTACCTGGCTGGGCGGGACCGGCACCATCCTGCTTGGTGGTTTTTTATGGCTGCGCAAGTTTCTTTCCAGAGACGCCGCAGACAGGGCAATGGATAACGCCGATATCGGCACCGTCCGGCGTCTGAATGAATTGCTCGATTCCGAGCGTGAGGCTCGCAAGGAAGCTGAAGCCCGAGCTGACCAGTTTGCCAGGGAGCGTAACGAGCTGGCCGCTGCGGTGGGCCGGATGGAGGGCAAGGTTGAAGTCCTTACCAGCCAGATTGCCCAGCTCACTGACAAGGTGACAACGCAAAGCGCCGAAATTGCCCGGCTGCGTTCTCAATTAGGAGGCTCCACGGATGGACAGATGCGCAATTAACTTTATCGCCCGCCACTGGTGGCGTCGGGTGGAGATCTGGGTGATCGCTGCTCTGCTGGCGGCCGGAAGCCTGACACTGGGCTTTCAGGCCGGGCAATGGTCGGCCAGTTTCGAGCACACCAAGCAACTGGCCGAGATACGCCAGGCATACGACGCTGCCATGGGTAAGCGCGATATCAGTCTTGTCAGGCTGGCAGAGAGCGCAACTCAGGCGGTAGACAAGGCCGAAAGCGCCGCCTCGGCGGCGACCGAGGCGGCGAACACAGCAAGCCGTGCGGCTGACAAGGCCGATGCTGCCCTGAGCAAGGCCAGACAGTAACCCTATCGATCTCCGACACCTCTGGATTCACTCATGAAGATAACCCCGATTGTTGCTCATCTGCAGGCGACATGCCCGAGCTTTGCCGGACGAATCAGCGCCGGCATTTACTGGAACGCTGTCATGAACAGCACTGCGCTCGCTTCCCCCTCGGCCTACGTGATTGCCACGGGCGATGCGGCGACGGCCAACGACCTGAATAACGCGATCCGCCAGAACATCACCGACCGGATTGATGTGGTGGTCGTGCTCTCTGGCAGTGATGAACGCGGCCAGGACGCAAGCGAGCAACTGCATGCCATTCGCGCCGAGATATGGCGTGCGCTGGTGGGCTGGAACGCCGGCAGCGATTACGAGCCGCTGGAGTACACGGGCGGCGGGCTGTTGCAGGTCAATGCCTCGCAAGTGGCGTGGCGCTTTGGTTTCTCGGCGCAGTTTCAACTGGGCCGCAATACATCCGATCAGCCTGCCGAAACCTGGCACGAGGCTTTTCTGGATGGTCTGCCGGGTTTCACCGGCGCGACTTTCGACATGGACTGTATCGATCCGGCAGATCCGAACCTGAAATCTCCCGGACCCGATGGGCGTATCGAAGTGAAGTTCTCAGGAGACGTAACACCATGACTCAACGCATCACTGTGATTCCGGCCCCAGGCCGTGTTGTACCCGATCCGGAGGCTGGCGACCTGCTGCCTGCCGAAGGTCGTGAAGTCCGATTCAACGCATGGTGGCAGCGTCGTTACAACGACGGCGATGTCACCACTGCAACCGAGCAACCAACCACCAAAGCCGTCACGGCGTAATCAAGAGGAAGCCAAACAATGGCTATCAGTTTCAATAACATTCCATCCGATGTTCGTGTTCCGCTGTTCTATGCGGAAATGGACAATTCTGCCGCCAACAGCGCATCGGCCAGCATGCGCCGTCTGATCGTTGCCCAGGTCAACGACGATGCAACCGGTCCTGAAATCGGTTCGCTGGTACTGGTGCCCAGTGTATCGCTGGCCAAGAACATCGGCGGCCAGGGTTCCATGCTGGCCTCGATGTACGAAACCTGGCGCAAGGCCGATCCGACCGGTGAAGTCTGGTGCCTGCCGCTGCTCAACACGGTCGGCTCCAAGGCCAGCGCCACCCTCACGTTTACAGGCACTGTCACCGAGTCCGGTCTGCTGAACCTGTACGTCGGTGGCGTACGGGTGCAGGCTAGCGTCGTCAATGGCGCGACCGCTGCCCAGGCGGCCACGGCGTTGTCGGTAAAGATCAATGCTACGCCGGACCTGCCGATCAAGGCCGAGGTCGAGGCGGGTGTTGTGACCCTGTCCGTCAAATGGACAGGTGAGAGCGGTAACGACATCCAGCTGGAATTCAATCGCCTGGGTAAAACCAATGGCGAGGTGACTCCAGCCGGTCTGGCCGTTGTTGCCACTGCCCTGACCGGCGGTGTCGGCACTCCCGATCAGGTGGCTGCACTGGCCGCGCTGGGCGATGAGCCTTTCGAGTTCCTGTGCGTGCCATGGACCGATACCAACACGCTGGATGCCTGGAAGGCAGCAATGGATGACAGCACCGGTCGCTGGAGCTGGGCCAAGCAACTCTATGGCCACGTCTACAGCGCCAAGCGCGGTACGGTCGGTACGCTGGTCGCCGCAGGTCAGCTGCGTAACGATCAGCATGTCACGATCCAGGGTGTCGAAATCGGTGTGCCACAGCCGGTGTGGGTGCAGGCTGCAGCGCTGGCTGCGCGTACTGCCGTGTTCATCTCGGCCGACGCCAGTCGTCCGACCCAGACCGGCACCCTGCCTGGCCTGGACCCGGCGCCTGCCAGTGCCCGCTTCACGCTCACTGAGCGCGAGTCGCTGCTGCGTTACGGTATCGCTACCGCTTACTACGAAGGCGGTTACGTGCGCATTCAGCGTTCGATCACCACGTACCAGAAGAACGCCTACGGTCAGGCGGACAACTCGTACCTGGACAGCGAAACCCTGCACCAGTCGGCGTTCATCATTCGCCGTCTGCAAAGCGTGATCACCAGCAAGTATGGCCGCCACAAACTGGCCAACGACGGTACCCGTTTCGGTGCCGGCCAGCCGATCGTCACGCCAGTCACCATTCGTGGTGAGCTGATCGCTCAGTACGCCAGGCTTGAAGAAGAAGGCCATGTGGAAAACGCAGAACTGTTCGCAGAGTATCTGATCGTCGAACGCGACAGCCAGGACCCGAGCCGTATCAACGTGATGTTCCCACCGGACTACATCAACGGTCTGCGTGTGTTCGCCCTGCTCAATCAGTTCCGCCTGCAGTACGACGCTGCGGCTTAAATTCAACCTCAACATTCAAACCCGCCTTGTGCGGGTTTTTTCATTCTGGAGATATAAAACATGGGTCAGAAAGTAGCTGGTACTTGCTACATCAAGGTCGACGGCACTCAATTGACCATCAGCGGCGGTGTTGAAGCCCCGCTGATGAACATCAAGCGCGAGACCGTCTTGCCGGGTTATTTCAAGGAAACCGACAAGGCGCCGTGGTTGAAACTCACTGCGCTGCACACCCCGGACTTTCCCTTGAAAGCGCTCACCACCGGTGTGGACATGACCATCACCTGTGAATTCAAGAACGGCAAGGTCTACGTCCTGTCGGGTGCGTACCTGGTCGATGAGCCGGGCAGCAAGGGCGAGGAAGGCACCATCGAGCTGAAGTTCGACGGTAACCAGGGGAGCTGGCAATGAGTGAAGTCATCGTACTGGCGAGCCCGGTCGAGGCTCACGGGGAATCCCTTTCGCAACTGACTTTCCGTCGTCCTACGGCGCAGGAAGCACGAGCGATCAAGGCGCTGCCTTACAAGATCGACAAGCACGAAGACGTGTCGCTCGACCTTGACGTTGCTGCGAAGTACATCGCGGTCTGCGCAGGCATTCCTCCGTCCTCGGTCGATCAACTGGACCTTTCCGATATCAACAAGCTGAGCTGGAAGGTCGCGAGTTTTTTCATGGCAGCGGCATCAGGGACCTCCAAGGCCTGATAGCCGTCGTCTACGACCTCGCGTACTTCTGGAAAGTTGATCCCGAACTGATGATGTCCAGGGAACTGGACATCATCACCGAGTCGATTTTGCAGTCGCAGCGTATCAATCAGATCCTGCAGGGGGAGTGATGGCAAATCCATCCAGGCTTGAAGCGCTTTTTAAAGGCGTCGATGAGCTGTCTCCTACTCTGGCTAACATGCGCAAGAATGTTGACGCTTTCAAAACCGGGCTCGAAGGGTCCGGTTTGGGGAACATCAACATTGCAGGCGTGATCGAGGGGAATGCCCTGACGGGCCCCTTGATTGCCGGAGTAAAGGCAGCAATCGGTTTTGAAACATCCATGGCCAATGTGAAAAAGGTCGTGGCTTTCGAGACACCGCAGCAATTCCAGCAAATGGGCACCGATATTCTGGACATGAGCGAACGGCTCCCGGAAACCGCCAATGGAATTGCGGCAATCGTGGCAACAGGCGCCAAGGCCAGCGTGCCGCGTGCCGAGTTGAAAGGCTTTGCCGAAGACGCCGTGAAGATGGGCGTTGCCTTTGGCCAGACGGGTGCTGAGTCGGGCGAGATGATGGGCAAGTGGCGATCTTCGCTTAGCCTCTCGCAGCCTGAAGTCCAAAAGCTTGCCGAGCAGATCAATACCCTGGGCGGTAATGATCTGGAGAAAGAGATTGCAACCATGGTCACTGCGATGGCGCCGTTGGGTGCTGTGGCAGGGAAGGCCAGTGGTGAAGTCGCGGCCATGGGTGCCACGTTGGCGGGCATGGATGTGCCGGCTGATGTGGCGACCAAGGGCGTCAAGAGCCTCATGAAAACCCTGACCGAAGGCGGGCCAGCGAAAGCCGGTGCTTTCAAGGACTTGCAGCTTGATCTCGATCAACTGAGCAAGGGCATGCAGACGGACCCTTCCGGGACTATCGAGAAGGTTTTGAGCACCTTGTCCCAGGTGGATCCAGCCAAGCAGAACGATGTGGTTTCGCAGTTGTTCGGTGCCGAATCACTGGGCGCCATAACGCCGTTGTTGAAGAACCTCGATGATCTGAAGGCCAACTTTGGCAAGGTTGCAGAGGGCGCTAAATCCGCGGGCTCGATCGAGCAGGAATTCGCCGACAACTCGCGCACCACGGCGGTTGCCATTCAGCAGATGCAAAACCGTATGGACCGGCTTGGCACCAATATCGGCGGCATTTTCCTGCCTGCGATAAACGATGCAATCGCCGTCATCGGTCCCATGATTTCCATGGTCGCTGCATTGGCGGCCGAACACCCTGAGGTCATCAAAGGCGTTGTAGGCGCTGCGATTGGCTTTGGCGTGTTGCAAGTGGCCGTGCTGGCCGCGACCAATGCAGCTCGACTGTTCAGCATGGTGATCGGCTTGTCGCCGGTGGGAATCGCTGTGCGCGCTATTGCTCTGGCTGCGGGCGCGCTTATTGCCAACTGGTCTTCCGTCGCACCGTTTTTTGCGGCCGTCTGGGAGTCGATCAAAGGAGCGGCCAGTGTGGCCTGGGACTGGCTCAAGGCTGCGTTCGACTGGACGCCACTGGGCATGATCGTGGCCAACTGGCAGCCATTGGCCGATGTTTTTTCAGCGCTCTGGGGCGTGATTGTGGCGTTATCCACGCCGGTTCTGGATTTTCTGAAAACCCTGTTCGACTGGTCGCCGTTGAGGTTGATTGCAGTGAACTGGCAACCGGTCAGCGAGTTTTACGGCGGCCTGTGGGATGGGATCAAGGCCGCAGCGCTTGTCATCGGCGATGTGCTGAAAACCATGTTCGAGTGGTCACCCCTGGGGATCATCATCAAGCATTGGGAGCCGATCAGAAGCTGGTTCACGGATCTGTGGACGGATGTGCGGTCGGGCATCGACTCGGTATTGAGCTTTTTCGGCTTTGGGGAGGAAGGGATTCTCAAAGGCACTAGCAAAAAACTCAATGAGTTTGCCGAAGCACAAAGGCTTCGCAATGCCGGGCCTGGTGGCGGTACTGGCGCGTTGCTGATGGCAGATGCCGTCGACACCAGTCAGCTGAATCAACAACGTCTCAACGCTGCGACGGGCGTGCCATCGACCAGCCAACTGCTGGCTCCTCCAGGGCTGCCTGAACCCGGCAGCCTGCTTCTGCAAGGAGCAGCTGCTAATCGGCGTCTTGAAGGTGAGCTCAACATCCGTTTTGACAATGCACCGGCGGGCATGCGCCCGGAAGAGGTGAGGACCAATCAGCCAGGCTTGACGATCTCGCCAAGCGTTGGCTACCGAACAATCGGAGGCGCAGGATATGACTACATGGCGTGACAGGCTGATGCCCGCTTCTTTCCGGGGTATTGGTTTCTTTGTCGATACGGATTCTGTTCCGGTCGGTCGTAAAGGTCAGCTTCACGAGTTTCCACAACGCGACGAGCCTTATTTCGAGTCGCTGGGCAAGGAATCCCAAATCTATACGATGGAGGCCTTCCTGGTTGGCGATGACTGTTTCGAGCGTCGTGACAGATTGCTGGAAGCTCTTGAAGTCAATGGGGCGGGTGAGCTTGTCCACCCGTGGCTTGGACGCATGCAGGTGCAGGTTGGCGGTTGCATCCTGAAGCACAACCGGACTGAAGGCGGCGTCGTCAGACTGTCGTTGAAGTTTTATCCGGATCAGCCGCTGCGCTTTCCGACTTCAACGGTCAATACCCGGCGACAGCTCGTGCAGGCATCAGACGGGTTGCTGGCTTCGGCGCTCAAGCGTTACAAGGCGGTCATGTCTGTGGTGGACGCAGTGCGCATCAATATCCAGGCGCTGCGCAGTACGTTGTCGGGAATCTTTGCCGTGATTCAGCGGCAGTTTACCCCCTTCATGACGATCTACTCGGATGTGACCAGCCTGGTTCATTCGCTGGTCAATGCGCCCCTGACGTTGAGCACAATGTTCTCCAGTTTCTTTGCCAGCTTTGATGGGGACAGCAGTAGCGGCAACAGTAGCCGTGCCGGCTCAAGTGCAAGCTTCAATGCGAGCACAGGGTCAGGTTCAGGCACTGGCACAAATGCCGGAACAGCTACCAGCGGGAGCGCGAGCAGCAACGGTTCGTCCGTCAATTACAGGGCGACGATTTCCGATGCCACGCAGCAGGCCGAGTCCATTGCCAGTATCAATCTGGTCAATCAGGGCGGCGGTCTTGATACCGGCTCCACGGCCCAGGCAACTGCCAATCTGGTTCAGGATGCTTTGCTGGTCAAGGTTGCCAGGGTTGTGGCGAGCATGCCGGTTGCCACTGCTGCGGTACCGATCATTGCCACGCCGTCACTGGAGCATCAAGTGGTAATGCCGGTCGATCGTGCGCAGGTGCCTGTTGCCGATGATGTGATCGAGTTGCGGGACACCCTCAGTTCGGCCATCTGGGAAGCCTCGCTGAAAGCGGACCCTGAGCATTACCTGGCGCTCAACACATTGCGCCAGGCCTTGATCCGTCATCTGAACGCGGTGGCTGCTTCCGGGGTACGACTGGTCGACATCAAGGTGGCCGAGCCGCTGCCTGCGCTGGTGCTGGCTTATCGCCGCTTCGGCGATGCTACCCGCCTGACCGAGGTTGTGCAGCGTAACCGTGTCCAGCATCCAGGCTTCCTGCCGCCAGGCACTCTGAAAGTCGCGCAGGAGTAACCCCATGGAGAAGGAAAATACGGTCACCTTGTCGGTGGGTGGTATGGATTACGGTGGCTGGAAAACCATTTCGATCTCTGCCGGCATCGAGCGTCAGGCCCGCAGTTTCACGATGGGCATTACCTGGCAGTGGCCTGGACAGAACATCACCCGGCCTATCGGGCAAGGCGACAAATGCGAGGTTCGTATCGGGGGGGATCTGATCCTGACGGGCTGGGTTTTTGCGACACCCATCAGCTATGACGACAAGACGATCACCCTGAGTATTTCCGGGCGCTCTCTGACGGCCGATCTTGTCGATTGCACGGTGATCAACAAACCCGGTCAGTGGAAGGGCCAAGGGGCGCTCAGCATCATTCAGGCGCTTGTTGCTCCTTACGAGGTGGGCGTGGTGAGTGAAATCGCTGAAACCGGCAAGATTTCCGACCACACCATTGAACCTGCTGAAACGGTGTTCAAGTCCATTGACCGGATCCTGACGAAGTTTCGCATTTTCTCTACCGACGATGAGCAGGGGCGTCTGGTGCTGGCCAGGCCTGGCAGTAAGGGACGGGCAGTGGATCGGCTGGAGCTGGGGCAGAACATCCTTTCTGCGTCGGCGCCTCTCGATTTCTCCGGCACTTTTTCCGAGTACCGGGTGATCGGACAACGGGCAGGCAATGACAAGACGTATGGCAAGCAAGCCAGCGAAGTGTCGGCGCAGGCTCTCGATGACAGGGCCAATCGCAAGCGCGTCCTGGTCATCCATGAGTCGTCACCTGTGACTCCCGAGCTTGCCCAGAGCCGCGCGAACTGGGAGCGCAGCAATCGCATGGGCAAGGCGCAGGTCACGACCTACAAGGTGCAAGGATGGCGGCAGACCAATGGCGATCTCTGGCGTCACAACACGCTGGTGCGAGTCGTGGATCGGGTGATCGGGTTCGATCAGGACATGTTGATCTCGCAAATCACGTACAGCCTCGACGAGAAAGGAACGCTGACGACCCTTGTGGTCGGCCCTCCTGAAATGTTCGACGCCGAACCCGACGACCCGCACAAGACTGGCAAAAAGTAGAGAGCGGCAACGCTACGTTGTCCTCCCCCGAAAAGGAAAAACCCTAATGAGCATACTCAATCGCATGCTGGCGCGGGGCACGGTTGTGCTCGCCAGGGCGACCAGCAAGATGCAGGCGCTGCAAATGCACCTGACCGCAGGTGAAATCAAGGACGATATGGAGCACTTCGAGCCCTACGGTTTCACCTGCAACCCTTTGCCTGGCGCCGAAGGCATTGCAGCGTTTATCGGCGGTGACCGGTCCCACGGGCTGCTGCTGGTTGTCGCCGATCGTCGCTACCGACTCAAGGCCCTGGAGTCGGGGGAGGTGGCGATCTACACCGATGAGGGAGACAAGATTCACCTCAAGCGCGGCAAGGTCATCGACATCGAAACCAACACCCTGAACGTCAAGGCCGCCGTGGCGGTGAACTTTGATACGCCGCAGATCACCCAGACCGGCAAGATCGTTTCCCAGGGCGATCAGGTTGCGGGCGGCATCAGCCAGATCAGCCATACGCACGGTGGCGTACAAGGCGGCAACGGCCAGAGCGGGCCACCCGTGGGAGGTGCCTGATGATTATCGCAGGCTCTCTGGAAGCTTCATTGTTGCGCTCGGTCATCATCAGCCTCTTCACCTGGCGTCGCGCCGGGCCGGATGACCAGATCGACGATGACGAACGTTATGGCTGGTGGGGCGATACCTATCCGGCGGTGACGGATGATCGTATCGGCTCCCGTCTGTGGCTGTTGCGGCGAGTGAAACTCACCGCTCAGACGCAACGGGATGCCGAGTTCTACGCTCGCGAAGCGCTGCTCTGGCTGATCGAAGACGGCCATGTGCAGGACATCGAAATCCTCACCGAGCGGGTTGATAACCACCGCTTGAATCTCGGCGTCGTGCTGGTCGTTTCCAACGGGCAGATCGTGCGCTTCAACCCATCCGAACAGTGGCAGGTGATCTATGCCGTTTGAAACTCCTACATTGCCTGCGCTGGTCAGCCGTATACAGGTCGACATGGCTGATGAAGCGCTGCGGCAATCCGATGCACGTGTGTTATCGCGTGCCCACAGCGGTGCAGCCTATGGGCTTTATGGCTATCAGCGCTGGATCGCCGACCAGATCCTGCCCGACACGGCCGATGACGAAACCCTGGAGCGGCAGGCCATCCTCAGGCTCCGGCAACCGCGCAATGCTGCGCAACCGGCCAGCGGCTCGGTGCGCTTCACGGCGGCTGCGGGTGCGGTGCTGGATGCCGACACCGTACTGCAATTCAGCGATGGTCGTGCCTATCGCGTTACCCAGGGCCTGACCACGGTGGCAGGCAATAACGTGACCACCGTCGAGGCGGTGGAAGCGGGCATTCTGGGTAACGCCGATGCCGGTCTGGTCATGACGGCCGTGCAGCCCATCGAAGGGATCGACAGCAGCTTTACTGTGCTGGCTGACGGTCTGAGCGGTGGTACCGCCCAGGAAAGCATCGAATCGTTGCGTGCTCGAGTCATCCGTTCCTACCGGCTCATTCCTCATGGTGGCAATCAGGATGACTACGTGACCTGGGCGATGGAAGTGCCGGGGGTGACCCGCGCATGGTGCGTGCGCCGTTACATGGGGCCGGGCACCGTGGCGGTTTTCGTCATGCGTGACAATGACACGACGTCTGTGCCCAATGCCGAGGAGCTTGCCCAAGTGGCCGCCTATATCGAGCCGCTAAGGCCGGTGACGGCCGAGGTGTACGTGCTGGCTCCGATACAGCGGCGTGTTGTCTATACGATCAAGCTGATGCCGGATACCTCTGCCGTGCGTGCCGCCGTCGAGGCGCAATTGATGGACTTGCACAACCGTGAAGCAGGGCTTGGCGAGACGCTGTTGCTGACGCATATCGCCGAGTCCATCAGCGGCGCGGCGGGCGAAACCGATCATGTGTTGATCACGCCTGTCGCCAACGTGCAGGCCAATCCCAATCAGTTACTGGTATTCGGGGGGATTGTATGGTCGTCCTGAGAACTGCCAGCCAGTATGCCGAGCAACTTCAGGCTCTGCTGCCATCGGGGCCAGCCTGGGACCCGGAGCGGGTTCCCGAGTTGCAACAGGTGATCACGGGGTTATCCCGGGAGTTTGCCCGTATCGATGGCCGGGCCTTTGACCTGCTCAACGAGATGGACCCCGCGGGTATCAGTGAACTGGTTCCGGATTGGGAGCGTGTCATGAACCTGCCCGATCCATGTCTGGGCCTGAGCCCCTTGTTCGAGGACCGGCGCCTGTCGGTGCGACAACGGCTGGTAGCCGTAGGAGGGCAGACCCCCGCGTTCTATGTCGACATTGCCATCAGCCAGGGCTATCCCAACGCCACCGTCACTGAATATCGAGCGCCCCGTATGGGGCGTTCTCGTTTCGGCAAGGCGCATTTCGGGACCTGGAATGCGCAGTTCATGTGGATGCTGAACACGGGTGGTCGTAGACGGCTTGGGCGCCGGTTCGGCGCGAGTTATTGGGGTGAACGCTTCGGCGTGAACCCGGGGACGGCTATCGAGTGTTTGATCCGTCGTGCTGCACCTGCCCATACCACCGAATTCATTAATTTCAACTGAGGAGTAATACCGTGGACTATCCCAAAAGTGTCCCCAGCGTCGGGCTGGTGAATGGAAAGTTTGTTGATGAAAATACTGTCTCCGGCGCGCCGGGATCTCTGATTTCCGCCAGTTGGGGGAATGCGGTAACGGATGAGTTGCTGGCCGTTATTCGAGCCGCTCAGATCGACCCGAAAGAAGACGATCTGGACCAGTTGCTTGAAGCCATTCGGTACATCGTTCAGAACGATGCTTATACCAAGGGCCGCGTTTATAACAAGGAAGAAATCGATGCATTGTTGAAAAAAAACAATGTGGTGCCGATTGGCATGATGGTGCCGTTTCCAAAGGCAGATGTTCCGCCTGGGTATCTTGAAGTTGATGGCAGTTTGCAGAGTATTGCCGCTTATCCTGAGTTGGCTGCTTATCTCGGGACTGGGTACAACAAGGCGGGTGATCCTGCGGGTTACTTCCGTCTTCCTGAATCGCGTGGTGAGTTTCTGCGAGGTTGGGACCATGGACGCGGTGTTGATAGTGGACGGGGGCTGGGTAGTTTTCAGGCCGACAGTCTTCAGGGTTTCCGTCAGGAGTCAATGAGACACTTGGGTGGGAATCTGGGGAACGATGATGGAGGGAGCGGTACCATTGGCCTTGGCTTTGCAATGGGGACAGCAACACAGGGTTCCCGCCCGCGCAACCTGACAGGTGCTTTCGTGACTGACGGTGTGAATGGAGAGCCTAGAGTGGGCTCCGAAACACGCGGTCGAAACGTTGCGGTCATGTGGTGCATCAAGGCCTGGAGTGCGCCGACTAACCAGGGGAATATCGATATCGCTGCACTAAAAGCGCTTGCGGTACAGGCCACGGAAATCAATTGGGGACTGGCCAGGGTTGCCACCCAGGCGGAGGTAAATGCCGGAACGGATGACGCTACATTCGTCACCCCCAAGAAGCTTCGTAAAGGCTTTGCCATCAGCCTCGGTGAGAATGGGTACGTCGCTTTACCCAGCTGGCTTGGAGGTCTGATTCTGCAGTGGGGGCTTACTTCTGTCACCGCTTTTGATACGCCGAGGACTACAAGTTTTCCATTGCAATTTCCTAGCGCATGTTTGTGCGCAATCCCGCAAGCCTTTAACCCCGCTTCAAATGAAGGCATTGACTCTGGACCTCAAGTGTCCAGTGTTTCGGCTACGAGCTTCTCCTGCTTCATCCAGAACTATATGGGCGGAGCCTCTGCACCTATAGGGTTCTACTGGTTCGCTATCGGCTATTAAGTATAAGGAGTCATCATGCAACGTTTTTACAGTTCAAGCACAGGCTGCACATATCTGCCATCAATCCATGGCAGCCAGATCCCTGTGGATGCCGTGGAGATCTCCGAGGAAATCTACACATCCGTGATCGCCAACCCGCCAGCGGGCAAAGTGCGTTCGCACGATGAGTCGGGTTTGCCGATTCTGATCGACCCCGTTCAGATCGTTGCGACTGCCGACGAGTTGTGCGAGCAGATCGACGCGGTGCGACTGGTAGGCACGCTCGAGGCCTTGCGCGTTCTTGAGTACAGCCTGGCCGTCTCCGAGGCGCAAGCCTTCAAGGCCGCCGGCTACCCGGTCGACGCCGTTCCTCGTGCAGTGGCGGCCTATGCCATCAATGGTCGAACGCCTCAGGAGGCGGCGGAGGCGATTCTTCAGGCATCGGCGGATACCGCCGACATGCTTTACCAGATCCGCGAAGCGCGTCTTGCGGCCAAGGAGAGCGTGCGTGCCCTGGTGGCCGCTGGCGAGCACGAGCAGGCGAAGGCGGTTGTCGCCACCGTGATTGATCTGATCAGGGAGCTGACTGCTGGAAGTGGGGGTGAACCTTTGAAGGCGGTGCAGTGACAGGCCTGAATGACCGTCAGGACAAACGAATAGCCCCGGACAGGGGCTTTTTTGTATGGAGGCAACATGCCCATAACTCAACAACAGCTCCAGCAAATCCTCCCTAACGCCGGCTCTAAAGCCGGCGTTTTCATTTCCGCTCTCAATGCCGCCATGACCCGATACAGCATTATCACCCGGTTACAGGTGGCGGCTTTTATCGCACAGATCGGTCACGAATCCGGTCAGTTGCGGTATGTCCGTGAGCTGGGAAGTGACGATTACCTGAAGCGGTACGACACGGGGCAACTGGCGTTGCGCCTGGGTAACACGCCTGAAGACGATGACGATGGTCAGTTCTATCGTGGACGGGGGCTTATTCAGGTGACAGGCCGGGCGAACTATGTCGCCTGTGGCGAGGCGCTGGGGCTGGATCTGCTCAATCGCCCCGAGTTGCTTGAGCAACCGGAGCATGCCGCCATGTCCGCGGCCTGGTTCTGGGATCGGGCAAGGCTGAATGCTTTGGCTGACAGGGGGGATTTCCTGTTGATCACCCGACGTATCAATGGCGGCACCCATGGTCTTGCGGATCGTGAAGCCATATATCAGCGCGCTTTGAAGGTGTTGTCATGACGACTCTGGATCTGCGCTCTGTGGTCCTGGCGATGTTGTGTGGTCTGGGGCTTGGCTTTTGGGCTGCGTGGCAATGGCAGGCGCACAGTTACGGACAGCAATTGGCCGAACAGGCCGGGATTCATCTGCGTGAACGTGAGCTTGCTTCCAAGGCGGTCATCGCCTGGCAGGAAGCTCAACAGAAACTGCGGCGGGACATGGAAGCCCGCCTGCACACCAACGATGCTACTCACTACAAGGAATTGAGCGATGCACAGAAACTTCAGGCTCGCTTGCGTAGTCGTCTGGCTACCTCTGATTTGCGGTTGTCAGTCCTCCTCGCCGCTCCCGCCAGTGGTGGTGGAGAGCCAGCCACTGCCACCACCGGCAGCCTGGTTCATGGAAGCACGCGAGCCGAACTTGACCCAGCGGCTGCTCAACGAATTGTCGCCATCACCGACGACGGCGACCAGGGACTGATTGCGCTCAAGGCCTGTCAGGCCTATGTGCGCGAGATAGCCCGTTGATTTCCCGATGTGAGCGTTCAGTAACTGTGGGAGCCGGCAAGCCGCCTCCCACTCCACATTCCCCTTCCGTACCCGCAGACACTGATCTGCCCCTCCAAAAGTCATCTGATCGGATACATGGCCTGATTTCCCCGGCACAATCATATTGCGCCGTGTGATTCGGTAAGTTAATGTCCCGAAACGTATAGATGAGACGCCTCCCGTGACGATTGTCAGCAAACTCTTGATGCGCGTTATCAAGGCCCACGCCCGTTGGCGTTGGCGCGCCTGACTATTTCTTTTCCGGCCTGCCCGGACCTTTACCTGTATGCCTTCGATCCCCCTGATGTATTGCGCCAGGTCACGTGCCGGACCTTTGGTGCATACGCAAGCGGGCCAGAATTCGGAAGGCTGAATAAAGTCAGTAAATTCAAAAGGTTGATAGCAACATGCTGCTGATGATCGATAACTACGACTCCTTTACCTATAACGTCGTGCAATACCTCGGTGAACTGGGTGCCGACGTTAAAGTGATTCGTAACGATGAGTTGACCATTGCTCAGATCGAAGCCTTGAACCCGGAGCGCATTGTCGTTTCCCCCGGCCCTTGTACGCCCAACGAAGCCGGCGTCTCGCTTGAGGTGATCACTCACTTCGCGGGCAAACTGCCGATTCTGGGCGTTTGCCTGGGGCATCAGTCCATTGGTCAGGCGTTTGGCGGTGACGTGGTGCGCGCCCGTCAGGTCATGCACGGCAAGACCAGCCCTGTCGTCCATGAGGACAAGGGCGTGTTCAATGGCCTGAACCACCCGCTGGTCGTGACTCGTTACCATTCGCTGGTGGTCAAGCTCGACACCTTGCCTGATTGCCTTGAGGTCACCGCCTGGACCGCGCTGGAAGATGGTTCGGTGGACGAGATCATGGGGCTTCGCCACAAGACACTGAATATTGAAGGGGTGCAATTTCACCCCGAATCGATCCTGACAGAGCAGGGACACGAGCTGTTCGCCAACTTCCTCAAGCAGACCGGCGGCACTCGTCAGGAGAACCTATCGTGAGTTCACCCATGAATATCAAGACGGCGCTCAACCGCGTCGTCAATCATCTGGATCTGAGCACAGACGAGATGCGCGATGTCATGCGTGAAATCATGACAGGCCAATGCAGCGAAGCGCAGATCGGCGCCTTTCTGATGGGCATGCGCATGAAAAGCGAGAGCATCGATGAAATCGTCGGTGCTGTCTCGGTCATGCGCGAGCTGGCAAACAAGGTCGAACTGCAGTCTCTGGACAAGGTTGTAGATATCGTCGGCACCGGTGGTGATGGCGCCAACATCTTCAACGTCTCCACGGCTTCGGCGTTCGTGGTTTCGGCGGCGGGGTGTACGGTGGCCAAACACGGTAACCGTGCCGTTTCAGGCAAGAGCGGCAGTGCCGACCTGCTGGAAGCTGCGGGTGTGTACCTGAACCTCGATCCGGTCCAGGTTGCACGTTGCATCGACAGCGTGGGTATCGGCTTCATGTTCGCCCAGTCTCATCACAGTGCTATGAAACATGCCGCCGGCCCTCGGCGTGACCTGGGGCTGCGCACCCTGTTCAATATGCTCGGCCCGCTTACGAATCCGGCTGGCGTTCGTCATCAAGTGGTGGGAGTGTTCAATCAGGCGCTGTGTCGCCCGCTGGCGGAAGTCCTGTCTCGCCTGGGCAGCAAGCATGTGCTGGTGGTGCATTCCCAGGATGGCCTGGACGAGTTCAGCCTTGCGGCACCGACTTTTGTCGCTGAGCTGAAGAACGGCGAAATCACCGAATACTCGGTACAACCCGAAGACCTGGGCATGAAAAGCCAGAGCCTGTATGGTCTGGCGGTCGAAAGCCCGGCAGCCTCTCTTGAGCTGATTCGGGACGCCCTTGGGCGTCGCAAGACTGAAAATGGCCAGAAGGCCGCGGAAATGATCGTGCTCAATGCCGGTGCGGCGCTCTACGCTGCTGATCATGCCACCAGCCTCAAAGAAGGCGTAGAACTGGCACACGATTCTCTGCATACCGGCCTGGCCCGGGAGAAGCTGGACGAATTGGGTGCTTTCACGGCGGTATTCAAGCAGGAGAATGAAGGATGAGTGTGCCAACCGTACTGGAAAAAATTCTCGCCCGTAAAGCTGAGGAAGTGGCTGCTCGTCGTGCCATTGTGACCCTGGCAGAGTTGGAGCGACAGGCTGCGGTGGCCGACGCGCCTCGCGGCTTTGCCAATGCCTTGATCGAGCAGGCCAGAAGCAAGCATCCGGCAGTAATTGCCGAGATCAAGAAGGCCTCGCCGAGCAAGGGCGTGATCCGGGAAGACTTTCAGCCTGCCGAGATCGCCAGAAGCTATCAGGCCGGCGGTGCGACCTGCCTGTCGGTCCTGACCGATATCGATTTCTTCCAGGGCGCCGACGCCTATCTGCAGGAAGCCCGTGCGGCCTGCAAGCTGCCGGTGATCCGCAAGGACTTCATGATCGATCCGTATCAGGTCATCGAAGCCCGTGCTCTGGGTGCCGATTGCATCCTCTTGATCGTGGCGGCGCTGGATGACGTGAAAATGGCCGAATTGGCCGCGGTTGCCAAAGGTGTGGGTCTGGACGTTCTGGTTGAAGTTCATGATGGCGATGAGCTGGAGCGCGCCCTGAAAACCCTCGATACCCCGCTGGTCGGTGTCAACAACCGCAACCTGCATACCTTCGAGGTGAGCCTGGAAACCACGCTGGATCTGCTGCCGCGCATTCCTCGTGATCGATTGGTCATTACTGAAAGCGGCATCCTTAACCGTGCCGATGTCGAACTGATGGAAATCAGCGACGTGTATTCATTCCTGGTAGGCGAGGCCTTCATGCGCGCCGAGCAGCCGGGAGCGGAGTTGCAGCGGCTGTTTTTCCCGGAGCGTGGCGTGCCGGTCAGTGGGTCGGCTCTCGATTGAGCCTTAGATCATGCCGGTAGTCGACATCTGCATCGAGAAAGGCCTGCAGGCCGAACAGGACCTGCTGGCTTCGGTGTGTGCCGGTGATGCGGATCATGGGCTGCTGTTCTGGCGTCCCAACGATCAGGCGCTGGTCATGCCACGCCGGATGAGTCGCCTGCCGGGCTTTACCGAAGCCAGTGAAACCCTTGCAGACAGCGGCTGGCCTGTCCTGCTGCGTGAAACGGGTGGTGAACCGGTGCCGCAGTCTTCTGCCACCGTGAACATTGCTCTGGTTTATGCGCAACCCGGTACGGACGCCGATCGGGACAGAATAGAAATCGCCTACCGACGCTTGTGTCAGCCGATTCTGGATCTGTTGACTGAATTGGGTGGCCAGGCTTCGTTGGGGGAAGTGGACGGTGCATTCTGCGACGGCCGTTTCAACGTCAACCTCGATGGCCGCAAGATGGTCGGTACCGCCCAGCGCTGGCGTCAAAGCCAGGGTGGAACACGTCCTGTGGTACTGGCTCATGGCGCCTTGTTGCTGGATAACGAGCGCCAGCAGATGGTGGCTGCAGTCAATCGCTTCAACGAATTGTGCGAGCTGGAAGCGCGCGTGCGAGCCCAAAGCCATATTGCACTGTATGAAGCCTTTCCCGAGAGCCGCTTCAGTGTGCTCGAACGCCTCATCCAGTCTTATCGGCAGATGCTGGCCGGGCTCTGAGCGATACAGGCCTCAACGGGTTCCGAACACCACCATGGTCTTGCCTTTGACGTCGACCAGTTGCTGTTCTTCCAGGGCCTTGAGCACGCGCCCGACCATTTCCCTCGAGCAACCCACGATACGTCCGATCTCCTGGCGGGTCACCTTGATCTGCATGCCGTCGGGATGAGTCATGGCATCCGGTTGCCGACACAGGTCCAGCAGCGTGCGGGCCACTCGTCCGGTCACGTCGAGGAAAGCCAGATCACCGACCTTGCGCGTCGTATTGCGCAGGCGATCAGCCATCTGGGCGCCCAGAGCATAGAGAATTTCCGGTTCCTGGTGCGTCAGCTCGCGGAACTTGCAATAAGAGATCTCGGCCACTTCGCATTCAGTCTTGGCGCGAACCCACGCACTGCGCACGGTTTCATGGCCGGTCTGCTCGAACAAGCCCAGTTCACCGAAGAAATCCCCGCTGTTGAGATACGCGACGATCATCTCCCGACCTTCGTCGTCCTCGATCAGGATCGTTACCGAGCCCTTGAGAATGATGAACAACGACTCGGACTTCTCGCCAGCGCAGATGATATTGCTCTTGGCGGCGCAGCGACGACGTTGGGCATGGGGGAGAAGCTTTTCGAGACTCTTTATTTTGGGTACCACTGAGATTGCGACCATGCGTGTATTCCGAAAAAAGATTCTTCGCCAAATGGCACTCTCATAGGTATCGGCTGCACTGGCATTCTCGCCAGCTTTTCGACGAGGGTTTGAAACCATTTGGGAGCTTTCCTACATATTGGCCGCAAAAAGCATTTTCAGAGGCTGCTCCAGTGGATTCCCGGGCCTGTGCTAAGCTGGCCCCCCTTTTTTTAGCAGTGGAGTCTGGCGATGAAGGCACGCATCCAATGGGCTGGCGAAGCCATGTTCCTCGGCGAGTCCGGTAGCGGTCATGTAGTGGTAATGGACGGCCCGCCTGAAAGCGGCGGTCGCAATCTGGGCGTACGCCCGATGGAGATGGTGCTGATCGGTCTGGGCGGTTGCAGCAACTTCGACGTTGTCAGCATTCTCAAGAAGTCCCGTCAGCCAGTCGAAAGCTGCGAAGCCTTTCTTGAAGCCGAGCGTGCAAGCGAAGATCCCAAGGTTTTCACCAAGATCCACCTGCACTTTGTCGTCAAGGGCCGCGGCCTCAAAGAAGCACAGGTCAAGCGTGCCATCGAGCTTTCGGCCGAGAAGTATTGTTCAGCGTCGATCATGCTGGGTAATGCCGGTGTAGAGATCACCCACGACTATGAAATTGTCGAACTGGGCTGATCCAGACATCCAACGATCATAAAAACGGCGCACACTCTGGCAGACGGCTTCCGACGTCTGCATAATGCGCGACTTTTTCAGGCGCAGCATGCATTGGTTTTCTGCTGCTGCGCCAGAACAGACAACCAAAATCGCCAACGCGAAGAGGTGTTAACCGTCCTACGCAGCTGAGCGCCGCTCATCTGACGGGCATGCTTGATCACGCGGCTGGCGCCGCACACATATAGAGAGTTTTTAACGGTGAAAAGCAAACTCAAGCTCCACGGGTTCAATAACCTGACAAAGACCTTGAGCTTCAATATCTATGACATCTGCTATGCGGAAACCCCGCAAGACCAGCAGGCCTACGTCGAGTACATCAACAGTGTGTACGACGCTGAACGCCTGACGCGGATTCTGACCGATGTTGTCGATATCATTGGTGCCAATATCCTGAACATTGCCCGTCAGGATTACGATCCCCAGGGTGCCAGTGTGACCATTCTGATCTCCGAGCAACCGGTAACGCCTACCGAAAGCCAGATCGAAGAGTCGCCAGGCCCATTGCCGGAAACCATTCTGGCCCACCTGGACAAGAGCCACATCACGGTTCACACCTATCCGGAAATTCACCCGGTCGACGGGATCGCGACTTTCCGCGTGGACATCGATGTGTCGACCTGTGGCGTGATTTCACCGCTCAAAGCGCTGAACTACCTGATTCACAAGTTCGAGTCCGATATCGTGACGGTTGACTATCGCGTGCGTGGTTTCACCCGCGATGTAGAAGGCAAGAAGCACTTCATCGATCACGAGATCAACTCGATCCAGAACTACCTTTCCGAAGACACTCGCAACGGTTACCAGATGACCGACGTCAACGTGTATCAGGAAAACCTGTTCCACACCAAAATGCTGCTCAAGGAGTTTGAACTGGACAACTACCTGTTCGGCGACGCGACCAGCAACCTGTCCGCTGAACAGCGTGCACAGGTCACCGCCAAGGTGAAGCACGAAATGCTGGAAATCTTCTACGGCCGCAACGTGGCTGTCTGATTTCAGTGCAAACAAGAAAGGCGCCGATCAAGGCGCCTTTTTTGTGTGTGGCTGAAAGTCAGATCCGGTAAGTGCTCTTGGTCATGACCTTGGCCAGGATACTCATGCCGAACTTGACCGGAGCAGGGAAGCGGAAGCCGCCGGCGTCCAGCGCGGTTTCGGCGTGCTGTTCTTCGTCCACGCGCATCTGCTCCAGAATTGCCCGGGACTTTTCATCCTCGGCGGGTATCTGATGCAGGTGTTCGTTCAGGTGTTTGCAGACCTGATCTTCAGTTGCGGCCACGAAGCCCAGGCTGACCTTGTCGCTGATCAGACCAGCCGCAGCGCCAATGCCGAAGGACAAGCCATAGAACAGCGGATTGAGTACGCTGGTGTGGCTGCCCAGCTGATGAATGCGCTGTTCGCACCAGACCAGATGGTCGATTTCCTCTTCGGCGGCATGCTCCATAGCCTTGCGCACCTTGGGCAGCCTGGCGGTCAGGGCCTGACCCTGATACAGCGCCTGTGCGCAGACTTCGCCGGTGTGATTGATGCGCATCAGGCCCGCTACATGGCGGGTGTCCGCATCGTTCATCTTGTGTTCGGGGCGCAGGATGGCAGGCGAAGGCCGATGAGAATGCCCGCTGGAAGGCAGCAACGTGCGCATTGCACTGTCGGCCTGTAGCAGAAGACGATCAAGGGGAGAGTAGTGACGTTCGGTAGCCATGGGCACCTCCGGGTAGGTCCATGCTGGCCAGTTTACCCCAATCGGAGCGGCCAGGCTTGAGCTGGATCATCCTGTCGAACCCTTGAATAGAGCACTCGGCGGCCTCGACAGGATGCAAACCATTGAAAAAACAGACTCAGCCCGGCGGCCAGTTCATCTGGCGTTTGCCCAGAACATGCATGTGAATGTGATAAACGGTCTGTCCACCCAGCTCATTACAGTTCATGACGACGCGGAAACCCTCTTCGCAGCCCTGTTCCCTTGCCAGGCGTTGGGCCGTGAAAAGGATGTGGCCAGCCAGACCCTTATCTTCTTCGGTCAGGTCATTGAGGGTGCGAATGGGCTTTTTCGGGATGACCAGAAAATGTACGGGCGCCTGAGGGGCGATGTCGTGGAAGGCCAGTACCTGATCGTCTTCGTAGATGATATTGGCCGGGATTTCCCGGTTGATGATTCTGGTAAACAAAGTATCCACAGCCGTTTGCTCCTTTTGGGTGGATGGGCATGCCGGTCGACAGGCCGATACCAATGAGTTCGAGTTTACCGAGCGATAATTATTTGTCACTCAGCGCGGGCAGCAGGCCTTGTTGATATAGCCGCTGATTTGACGAACCAGCCAGCGCGACCCCAGTCGCGGGCTGAAGGCCCATAACCGGTTGCGCAGCCTGGGAATGATAACAGCCTTGTTTTTTGCCAGCGCGCGTACGGTATACAGTGCCACCTCTTCAGGGGTCATCATCTTCTCGTCGTTCACGTTGAGCTGAGCCGTACGAAAGAAAGGCGTGCGGGTCGGGCCAGGGCAAAGGACCGACACGTTTACTCCGTTTTTCTTGACCTCTTCGCGCAAGCCTTCGGAAAAGTGCAGCACGTAAGCCTTGCTTGCGTAATAAGTGCTCATCCATGGCCCGGGCTGGAAAGCTGCCACCGAGGCCACGTTGAGAATCTGCCCGCCGCCCTGCAGCGCCATCAGGTTGCCAACGGTATGGCACAGGCGAGTGAGGGCGAGGATATTCAGATCGATCAGGTCCTGCTCGGCAGCCCATTCCTGGGCCAGAAACGGGCCGCATGTTCCGATGCCTGCGCAGTTGACCAGCAGATCAATCTGATGGGCACCATCTTCCAGTTCCAGCAGGAAGCCCGAAAGACGCAGCGGCTCACCCAGATCGCACGCACGAAACAGCACTTCCACGCCAAAGCGTTGGGTCAGCTCGATGGCGATGCTTTCCAGGCGGTCGCGATGGCGGGCAACCAGCAGCAGATTGTGCCCGCGACGAGCCAGGGCTTCGGCCATGGCCAGGCCGATACCGCTGGAAGCGCCTGTGATCAGGGCGTAACGGGTCATGCAGTTCTCCATTGAACGTATTGCAACCGGCATTTCGGGTGCCGGCTCATCAGCAACGTATTTGCTTAAAGCCTTTGTCCGGACACCGATTGGGCGGGTTGAGCCTGATCGCTGTCTGAGTCGTCATCATAGGGCAGGGACTGTTCGTATTCGCTGGCCGTGGTTTCTAGTTCGTTCTTCACGGCATCAAGGCCCGTGCTCAGCACGATCGTGAAGACGAGACTGAGAAAGACAATCCATAGACAGGCCAGGATTTTCACGGCCTTCGAGTTGGGTGGCGCAGGTGGACCATATTTGTTGGGGCCTTTGGTGCCTGGTATGACCATCATCAGGAATGGAAAGATACCGCCTACGAAGGGCGCCAGGTTAAGCAGCAGAAGCCAGCCGCTCCAACCTGCATCGTGCAGGCGTTGGACGCCCATCTGCACGCTCAGAATAAAGAATGCAGCAACGGCCACCGTGCTCAACAGGCCGCCGCCCACCAGCGAAACGCTCATGACCGTAATACAGACACCCATTGTTGCGAGGCCTGCGAGTACCAATACCAGGCTCCAGGCCAGATAACGCAAGCGACCGATACGGCCTTCCACGCTGAACACCTTGAGCGACGAGTGTGCAGGCAGGTCGGGCGCGACGGTTGATGACTTGGGTGGCGCGTAGGGCGAGGGCGCTTGTGCGGGTTCTACAGGAGCGCGATAGGGTTTCGGTTCATCGATTTCGTCCAGGCTCAGGCTGATTGCAGGGTCGGGTTCTATACGTGCTTCGACGCCAGCGTCGTTGAGTGCCTGGATATATCTCTGGGCATCCGCCTGAGACAAACCGCGCTTGAGGGATACAGGATTGCCGTTGAACAGTCTCTCGACTGCCGAGGTTTCACTCTTGAACAACCGGGCCAGGTTGAGCTTTGCAGTTTCCAGCTCAACGCCATTACGCAATTGCCCTTCAAACATGATCTTGAAGTGGGTATCGGCCATCAAGGGCTTCCTTGTCTCGGTATAAGGGTGCAGCGCGGGCAGCCACCAGAAGCATGGCGTGGCTGCCCGATAGGGATCAGAACGGTTTGACGACTACCAGAATCACAATAGCCAGCAGTATCACTACAGGGACTTCATTGAACCAGCGATAAAACACATGGCTGCGGCCTTTCTCGCCACGGGCGAAGCGCTTTACCTGTGCGCCGCACATGTGGTGGTAACCGATCAGCAGGAAAACCAGCGTCAACTTCGCATGCATCCAGCCCTGGCTGAAATAGCCTGACGGACTGAAGCTGATCAGCCAGCCACCGAAAATCAGCGTGGCAATCATGGCAGGCCCCATGATGCCCCGGTACAGCTTGCGCTCCATCACGCTGAAGCGTTCCTTGCTGACAGTGTCTTCGCTCAGTGAGTGGTAGACGAACAGCCTTGGCAGATAGAACAGGCCTGCAAACCAGCAGACCATCGAAACGATGTGAAGCGCTTTGACCCATAAAAAGAGCATTTTCAGTTATCCCCAGGTTCACGGTGGACAAATAGTAGTGGGTTGTGCGGCCATACGTCACGTTGTCGGTTGTCGCAGAGGCCATAGGCTCATATCATCGACGGCTTTCCAGTTGTTTCGTTGAGGGCAGGTTATGGTCAAGGTCGGTATCGTCGGCGGCACGGGTTACACCGGGGTCGAGCTGCTGCGTCTGTTGGCACAGCATCCGCAAGCAGAAGTGGTCGTTATTACCTCTCGCTCGGAGGCCGGTCTTGCAGTAGCCGACATGTACCCCAACCTGCGAGGCCATTACGATGGTCTGGCTTTCAGCGTGCCGGACGTCAAGACCCTGGCCGCATGCGATGTCGTGTTCTTCGCTACGCCTCACGGTGTTGCCCATGCGCTGGCTGGCGAACTGCTGGCAGCCGGCACCCGGGTTATTGACCTCTCCGCGGACTTCCGTCTCCAGGATCCGGTTGAGTGGGCCAAGTGGTACGGCCAGCCACACGGCGCGCCTGAGTTGTTGAAGGATGCCGTATACGGTTTGCCTGAGGTCAATCGCGAGCAGATCAAGAATGCACGCTTGATCGCCGTGCCGGGTTGCTACCCAACCGCAACCCAGCTGGGCTTCCTGCCTTTGCTGGAAGCGGGCCTTGCGGATAACTCCCGCCTGATTGCCGACTGCAAATCAGGTGTCAGTGGTGCCGGTCGTGGTCTGAGCCTGGGTTCGCTGTACTCTGAGGCCAACGAAAGCTTCAAGGCTTATGCAGTCAAAGGGCATCGTCACCTGCCGGAAATCAGCCAGGGGCTGCGTCGTGCAGCGGGCGGCGATGTCGGCCTGACATTCGTGCCGCACCTGACGCCGATGATTCGCGGCATTCACTCCACGCTGTATGCAACCGTTGCCGACAAGTCGGTGGATTTGCAGGCTCTGTTCGAGAAGCGTTACGCCGATGAGCCGTTTGTCGATGTCATGCCTGCCGGCAGCCATCCCGAAACCCGCAGTGTGCGCGGCGCAAACGTCTGCCGTATTGCCGTGCATCGTCCGCAGGGCGGCGACCTTGTCGTCGTGCTGTCGGTTATCGACAATCTGGTCAAGGGCGCTTCGGGTCAGGCCGTACAGAACCTGAACATCATGTTCGGCCTGGACGAACGTGCCGGCCTGTCACACGCTGGCATGATGCCTTAAGTCTGGAGGCTACAAGCGGCACCCCACTTGCCGCTTGTAGCTTGCCCGCTTGCTACTGCTCTTCACTTCAATAGTTGACCAGTTTTCTAGGAGAAGCGGATAATGCCCGTCATTACGCATTATGACGGCTTAACGCCGGGAGATATCTGACATGAGCGTCGAATCCTTTACTCCTACAGCTCTGGAGTTCACCCCAGGAGCCGCGCACAAGGTGAAAACCCTGGTCGATGAAGAGGGCAATGATCGCCTGAAACTGCGGGTTTTCGTAACCGGCGGCGGTTGCTCCGGCTTCCAGTACGGCTTCACTTTCGATGAAGATGTGGCCGATGACGATACCGTCGTCGAGCGCGAAGGCGTCAGCCTGGTTGTCGATCCGATGAGCTTCCAGTATCTGGCGGGTGCTGAAGTGGATTACCAGGAAGGTCTGGAAGGTTCGCGTTTCGTGATCAAGAACCCGAACGCTTCGACCACCTGTGGTTGCGGTTCGTCGTTCTCGATCTGATCGCGCTCCATATGAAAACGCCGCGCATATGCGCGGCGTTTTTCATTGTGGCTTCGGTCAGGCGGGATAAATAGCGCCCAGAACCCGCAACCCTCTGGCTCCGGTCACGGTTGGCCGGTTGGCCGGTACGCTTTCCAGGCAGCAATGCGCCAGCCAGGCAAACGCCATGGCTTCGACCCAGTCCGGATCCACACCGAATTTTGCGGTGCTGCTGACTTTCGTCTCCGGCAACAGCGCTGCCAGCCTGTCCATCAGCGCCACGTTATGGGCACCGCCGCCGCACACCAGAAGCTCTGAAGTGCTTGATTGCGCCGCTTGCAGAGACTCTGTAATCGTCAAAGCCGTCAGCTCAAGCAGTGTCGCCTGTACGTTCTCCGGCGCGACGGTCGGCAACTGGAACAGGTGATGATGCAGCCAGCCGAGGTTGAAGACTTCACGGCCTGTGCTCTTCGGGCCTTTGGTCAGGAAGAACTGATCGCTCAGCAATCCCTTGAGCAGCCCTGGATCGACCTGGCCACTGGCAGCCCATGCGCCATCCTTGTCGAAGCTCTGATGACGCTGCGACTGAATCCATGCATCCAGCAGCACGTTGCCCGGTCCGCAATCGAAGCCGGAAACCGGACGGTCCGACTCGATGATGCTCAGGTTGCTGAAGCCACCGATGTTCAATACTGCACGGCGGTCCTTGTTGTCATCGAACAGCGCTTCATGGAACGCAGGCACCAATGGCGCGCCCTGGCCGCCTGCAGCGATATCGCGACGGCGGAAGTCGCTGACGACGGTAATTTCGGTCAGTTCGGCAAGCAGGGCAGGGTTGCCGATCTGGATGCTGAAGCCGCGTCCCGGCTCATGACGGATGGTCTGGCCGTGGCTGCCGATGGCACGTATCTGGCCAGCAACCATGTTCTGCTCTTGCAGCAGGGTGGCTATGCCTTGTGCTACCAGTTTCACCCACTTCTGCTCGGCAATGGCGGCGCGTGCCAATTCATCTGCGCCGCTGGAGCAAAGGCCGAGCAACTCGGTATACAGATCTTCCGGCATCGGAATGTAATGAGTTGCCAGAAGCCTTGGACGGTCATCCTGCTCCAATAGGGCGATATCTATCCCATCGAGGCTGCTGCCGGACATCACACCTATATAGAAGAAGGCCATGGATTACCTTTTATTAGAGGCCAGCGTAGTGGCCTTGTCATGGTCCATGCGCGCCATCAACGGTTGGCTTTGCTGCATGAACCGCTGTTTTTCGGATTTGGCGATCGGGTCCGCCATTGGAAGTTTCTGGCCCAGCGGATCGACGTGCACGCCATTGACCTGGAATTCATAGTGCAAGTGCGGGCCTGTCGACAAGCCGGTTGTTCCAATATAGCCGATCACCTGACCCTGCTTGACGCTGCCACCGGTTTGTACGCCTTTGGCGAAGCCTTGCATGTGCCCGTACAGCGTGCGGTAAGTCTCGCCGTGCTGAATGATGACGGTGTTGCCGTATCCGCCGCGACGTCCGGCCAGAAGCACTTTGCCGTCGCCGGTTGCCTTGATGGGCGTACCGCGTGGCGCTGCATAGTCGACGCCCTTGTGAGCGCGGATCTTGTTCAGGATCGGGTGCTTGCGGCCCATGGAAAACATCGAGCTGATACGTGCGAAGTCTACCGGCGTGCGGATAAAGGCCTTGCGCATGCTGTTGCCGTCAGCGGTGTAGTAATTGGTATTGCCTTGCTTGTTGGTATAGCGAATGGCGGTGTAGGTCTTGCCGCGGTTGGTGAAGCGCGCGGACAGGATGTTGCCGGTGCCTACGGTCTTGCCATTGATTACTTTCTGCTCATAAACCACATCGAATTCGTCGCCTTTGCGGATGTCCTGGGCGAAGTCGATGTCGTAGCCAAAGATATTGGCCATGTCCATGGTCATGCTGTGTGACAGGCCGGCACGCTGCGCCGACAAGGACAGCGAGCTGTTTATGACCGCGTGTGCATAAGTCTCACGCACGGTGGGTTGGCTGACTTCGCGGCTGAACGTGAATCCGGCATCCGTTTTCGAGAGGCTGATGGTTTCCAGTTCGCTGAGCTTGCTGTGCAGTTGCTTGAGCTGACCGTCGGGGGAGAGCTCGAACTGTAGAACCTGACCGTTCTGCAGTTTGCTGAACTGTTTGGCCTGTTTGTCGCTGGCCATGACTTCATGCACGGTCGTGGCCGGCAGGCCGACCTTTTCAAACAGCGTGGAAAGGGTATCGCCCTTGGAAACCACAACTTCCTTGTGGTTCGGGCTCTTCATGTCTGTAGTCGGGGTTGGCTGAGCAGAAGCGCTTTCCTGAGACTGATCTTCGCCGTTATCAACCTGGGCAAAGGGTGAAACAGTGCTATCAGGTGTGGCTTGAGTGGCTTGCTGAGCGTCTTGGTCTTGTGCGTTCTGATCTGTGGGGGCTTCCAGATCCAGAACCAGATTGGTTCGTTTTGCTTCAACTTCGCTGGAAGGGAATACCAGAAGTGCCAGGCTCAGCAGGGCGGCGATGCCGCTGGCAGCGAGCAGGTGACTCTTCGGATAAAGCGGGGGCGCTTTAGGCGGTGGTGTGTCGATCATAGGTAATTTGACTTTGAAAAAGGTGAAATGGAAAAGATGAATGACATGATGAAGATGAAATAACTGTATAAAATATAACCAAATCCAGCACGAAGCAACCCTGCTGACGTATCGGTATCCGATTCGTGGCTGTGTGCTGGGCAAAAACTTGTAATTGGGCTCTGATCTTGTATGGTTGGTTCCCTTTAAATTGGGGGCTGATATGAAGTCGGTTGAAGAGCAGCTTGCGCTTATAAAGCGTGGCGCGGATGAACTCCTGGTCGAGGCCGAACTGGTCGCCAAACTCAAGCGCGGTCAGCCGCTGCGTATCAAGGCAGGGTTCGATCCAACGGCACCTGACCTGCATCTGGGTCACACTGTCCTTATTAATAAGCTTCGTCAGTTTCAGGATCTGGGGCATCAGGTCATTTTCCTGATCGGTGACTTCACCGGGATGATCGGCGACCCGAGCGGCAAGAGCGCTACTCGTCCTCCGCTGACTCGCGAGCAGGTTCTGGATTACGCCGAGACTTACAAGGCTCAGGTTTTCAAGATCCTCGATCCGGCCAAGACCGAAGTCGCCTTCAACTCCACCTGGATGGACAAGCTGAGTCCGGCGGACTTCATTCGCCTGTCTTCTCAGTACACCGTTGCGCGGATGCTGGAGCGTGATGACTTCGACAAGCGCTATAAAGGCAGCCAGCCAATCGCGATCCATGAATTCCTGTACCCGCTGGTGCAAGGCTATGACTCGGTCGCGTTGCGTGCGGATGTCGAGCTTGGCGGTACCGACCAGAAATTCAACCTCCTGATGGGGCGTGAACTCCAGCGTGCCTATGGTCAGGAAGCGCAATGCATTCTGACCATGCCTTTGCTGGAAGGGCTGGACGGCGTCAAGAAGATGTCCAAGTCGCTGGGTAACTATGTAGGTATTCAGGAAGCGCCGGGTGTCATCTATAGCAAGCTGGTTTCCATTCCTGATGCCTTGATGTGGCGCTACTTCGAGTTGTTGAGCTTCCGCTCCATGGAAGAGATCAATGAACTCAAGGCGGCGTGCGAAGCGGGTGCCAATCCTCGCGACATCAAGATCAAGCTCGCTGAAGAGATCGTGGCTCGTTTCCATGGTGAAGAGGCGGCCGCTACTGCGCATCGCTCTGCCGGCAACCGCATGAAGGATGGCGAGCTGCCAGACGACTTGCCGGAAATCTCTGTCGGCGCTACTGAAGATATGCCGGTGGCCGCCGTCCTTAATAAGGCAGGCCTGGTGAAGAACTCTGCTGTCGCTCGTGATCTGCTGGCTTCCGGTGGTGTGCGTATAGATGGTGAGGTTGTTGATCGCAGCTTTGTCTTCAAGGTTGGGGCTACCCATGTTTGCCAGGCTGGCAAGAAGGCTTTTGGGCGTATTACCCTGGTTTTGGAATAAAAGTTAAATTAACGGTTGACGGGCGATTTAATGTCTCTATAATTCGCCCCACTTCCGGCGTAGACGGAACTGAAAAAGCCTTGTAAATCAATAGTTTGCAAGTGTTTAGCGGTTCTGGAGTCGAGTTGGAAGTGCTTCGATCGAGGTTGGATCGACAGCGGTGTGAGAAAGCGTTTGACACAGCCTTCGGGTCCTGTAGAATCCGCCTCCCGCTGACGAGCAACCTGAGGTTGATCGAAGCGAAAGTGGTTGAAGTTGCAAAGGAAACTTTGAAACTTGTTGAAATAACCGCTTGACAGATACAGAGGGCGCTGTAGAATGCGCGCCTCGGTTGAGACGAAAGGCTCAACCCACCGCTCTTTAACAACTGAATCAAGCAATTCGTGTGGGTGCTTGTGGTGTAAGACTGAAGTCAACAGATTATCAGCAACGCAAGTTACTCCGCGAGAAATCAAAGATGTAACCAACGATTGCTGAGCCAAGTTTAGGGTTTTCTCAAAACCCAACGATGTTTGAACTGAAGAGTTTGATCATGGCTCAGATTGAACGCTGGCGGCAGGCCTAACACATGCAAGTCGGGCGGCAGCACAGGTACTTGTACCGGGTGGCGAGCGGCGGACGGGTGAGTAATGCCTAGGAATCTGCCTGGTAGTGGGGGATAACGCTCGGAAACGGACGCTAATACCGCATACGTCCTACGGGAGAAAGCAGGGGACCTTCGGGCCTTGCGCTATCAGATGAGCCTAGGTCGGATTAGCTAGTTGGTGAGGTAAAGGCTCACCAAGGCGACGATCCGTAACTGGTCTGAGAGGATGATCAGTCACACTGGAACTGAGACACGGTCCAGACTCCTACGGGAGGCAGCAGTGGGGAATATTGGACAATGGGCGAAAGCCTGATCCAGCCATGCCGCGTGTGTGAAGAAGGTCTTCGGATTGTAAAGCACTTTAAGTTGGGAGGAAGGGTCGTTACCTAATACGTGACGATTTTGACGTTACCGACAGAATAAGCACCGGCTAACTCTGTGCCAGCAGCCGCGGTAATACAGAGGGTGCAAGCGTTAATCGGAATTACTGGGCGTAAAGCGCGCGTAGGTGGTTCGTTAAGTTGGATGTGAAATCCCCGGGCTCAACCTGGGAACTGCATCCAAAACTGGCGAGCTAGAGTAGGGCAGAGGGTGGTGGAATTTCCTGTGTAGCGGTGAAATGCGTAGATATAGGAAGGAACACCAGTGGCGAAGGCGACCACCTGGGCTCATACTGACACTGAGGTGCGAAAGCGTGGGGAGCAAACAGGATTAGATACCCTGGTAGTCCACGCCGTAAACGATGTCAACTAGCCGTTGGAATCCTTGAGATTTTAGTGGCGCAGCTAACGCATTAAGTTGACCGCCTGGGGAGTACGGCCGCAAGGTTAAAACTCAAATGAATTGACGGGGGCCCGCACAAGCGGTGGAGCATGTGGTTTAATTCGAAGCAACGCGAAGAACCTTACCAGGCCTTGACATCCAGTGAACTTACCAGAGATGGTTTGGTGCCTTCGGGAACACTGAGACAGGTGCTGCATGGCTGTCGTCAGCTCGTGTCGTGAGATGTTGGGTTAAGTCCCGTAACGAGCGCAACCCTTGTCCTTAGTTACCAGCACGTGATGGTGGGCACTCTAAGGAGACTGCCGGTGACAAACCGGAGGAAGGTGGGGATGACGTCAAGTCATCATGGCCCTTACGGCCTGGGCTACACACGTGCTACAATGGTCGGTACAGAGGGTTGCCAAGCCGCGAGGTGGAGCTAATCTCACAAAACCGATCGTAGTCCGGATCGCAGTCTGCAACTCGACTGCGTGAAGTCGGAATCGCTAGTAATCGCGAATCAGAATGTCGCGGTGAATACGTTCCCGGGCCTTGTACACACCGCCCGTCACACCATGGGAGTGGGTTGCACCAGAAGTAGCTAGTCTAACCTTCGGGGGGACGGTTACCACGGTGTGATTCATGACTGGGGTGAAGTCGTAACAAGGTAGCCGTAGGGGAACCTGCGGCTGGATCACCTCCTTAATCGACGACTCAGCTTTACCATAAGCTCCCACACGAATTGCTTGATTCATTGAAGAAGACGATTGGGTCTGTAGCTCAGTTGGTTAGAGCGCACCCCTGATAAGGGTGAGGTCGGCAGTTCGAATCTGCCCAGACCCACCAATTGTTTGGGGCCATAGCTCAGCTGGGAGAGCGCCTGCCTTGCACGCAGGAGGTCAGCGGTTCGATCCCGCTTGGCTCCACCACCTCATGTCAAAGCTTAGAAATGAGCATTCCACCGAAACGGTGCGTGAATGTTGATTTCTGATCTTTATCAGAATCGTTCTTTAAAAATTTGGGTATGTAATAGAAAGTTAGACTGGACCGCACTTTCACTGGTGCGTGTTCAGGCTAAGGTAAAATTTGTGAGTGAATTGCAAATTTTCGGCGAATGTCGTCTTCACAGTATAACCAGATTGCTTGGGGTTATATGGTCAAGTGAAGAAGCGCATACGGTGGATGCCTTGGCAGTCAGAGGCGATGAAAGACGTGGTAGCCTGCGAAAAGCTTCGGGGAGTCGGCAAACAGACTGTGATCCGGAGATGTCTGAATGGGGGAACCCAGCTGTCATAAGACAGTTATCTTGTACTGAATACATAGGTGCAAGAGGCGAACCAGGGGAACTGAAACATCTAAGTACCCTGAGGAAAAGAAATCAACCGAGATTCCCTTAGTAGTGGCGAGCGAACGGGGACCAGCCCTTAAGTGGCTTTGAGATTAGCGGAACGCTCTGGAAAGTGCGGCCATAGTGGGTGATAGCCCTGTACGCGAAAATCTCTTGGTCATGAAATCGAGTAGGACGGGGCACGAGAAACCTTGTCTGAACATGGGGGGACCATCCTCCAAGGCTAAATACTACTGACTGACCGATAGTGAACCAGTACCGTGAGGGAAAGGCGAAAAGAACCCCGGAGAGGGGAGTGAAATAGATCCTGAAACCGTATGCGTACAAGCAGTGGGAGCCCACATTGTTGGGTGACTGCGTACCTTTTGTATAATGGGTCAGCGACTTATATTCAGTGGCAAGCTTAACCGAATAGGGGAGGCGTAGCGAAAGCGAGTCTTAATAGGGCGTTTAGTCGCTGGGTATAGACCCGAAACCGGGCGATCTATCCATGGGCAGGTTGAAGGTTAGGTAACACTGACTGGAGGACCGAACCGACTACCGTTGAAAAGTTAGCGGATGACCTGTGGATCGGAGTGAAAGGCTAATCAAGCTCGGAGATAGCTGGTTCTCCTCGAAAGCTATTTAGGTAGCGCCTCATGTATCACTGTAGGGGGTAGAGCACTGTTTCGGCTAGGGGGTCATCCCGACTTACCAAACCGATGCAAACTCCGAATACCTACAAGTGCCGAGCATGGGAGACACACGGCGGGTGCTAACGTCCGTCGTGAAAAGGGAAACAACCCAGACCGTCAGCTAAGGTCCCAAAGTCATGGTTAAGTGGGAAACGATGTGGGAAGGCTTAGACAGCTAGGAGGTTGGCTTAGAAGCAGCCACCCTTTAAAGAAAGCGTAATAGCTCACTAGTCGAGTCGGCCTGCGCGGAAGATGTAACGGGGCTCAAACCATGCACCGAAGCTACGGGTATCACCTTCTGGTGATGCGGTAGAGGAGCGTTCTGTAAGCCTGTGAAGGTGAGTTGAGAAGCTTGCTGGAGGTATCAGAAGTGCGAATGCTGACATGAGTAACGACAATGGGTGTGAAAAACACCCACGCCGAAAGACCAAGGTTTCCTGCGCAACGTTAATCGACGCAGGGTTAGTCGGTCCCTAAGGCGAGGCTGAAAAGCGTAGTCGATGGAAAACAGGTTAATATTCCTGTACTTCTGGTTATTGCGATGGAGGGACGGAGAAGGCTAGGCCAGCTTGGCGTTGGTTGTCCAAGTTTAAGGTGGTAGGCTGAGATCTTAGGTAAATCCGGGATCTTAAGGCCGAGAGCTGATGACGAGTGTTCCTAGAACACGAAGTGGTTGATGCCATGCTTCCAAGAAAAGCTTCTAAGCTTCAGGTAACCAGGAACCGTACCCCAAACCGACACAGGTGGTTGGGTAGAGAATACCAAGGCGCTTGAGAGAACTCGGGTGAAGGAACTAGGCAAAATGGCACCGTAACTTCGGGAGAAGGTGCGCCGGTGAGGGTGAAGGACTTGCTCCGTAAGCTCATGCCGGTCGAAGATACCAGGCCGCTGCGACTGTTTATTAAAAACACAGCACTCTGCAAACACGAAAGTGGACGTATAGGGTGTGACGCCTGCCCGGTGCCGGAAGGTTAATTGATGGGGTTAGCGCAAGCGAAGCTCTTGATCGAAGCCCCGGTAAACGGCGGCCGTAACTATAACGGTCCTAAGGTAGCGAAATTCCTTGTCGGGTAAGTTCCGACCTGCACGAATGGCGTAACGATGGCGGCGCTGTCTCCACCCGAGACTCAGTGAAATTGAAATCGCTGTGAAGATGCAGTGTATCCGCGGCTAGACGGAAAGACCCCGTGAACCTTTACTATAGCTTTGCACTGGACTTTGAATTTGCTTGTGTAGGATAGGTGGGAGGCTTTGAAGCGTGGACGCCAGTCTGCGTGGAGCCATCCTTGAAATACCACCCTGGCAACTTTGAGGTTCTAACTCAGGTCCGTTATCCGGATCGAGGACAGTGTATGGTGGGTAGTTTGACTGGGGCGGTCTCCTCCTAAAGAGTAACGGAGGAGTACGAAGGTGCGCTCAGACCGGTCGGAAATCGGTCGTAGAGTATAAAGGCAAAAGCGCGCTTGACTGCGAGACAGACACGTCGAGCAGGTACGAAAGTAGGTCTTAGTGATCCGGTGGTTCTGTATGGAAGGGCCATCGCTCAACGGATAAAAGGTACTCCGGGGATAACAGGCTGATACCGCCCAAGAGTTCATATCGACGGCGGTGTTTGGCACCTCGATGTCGGCTCATCACATCCTGGGGCTGAAGCCGGTCCCAAGGGTATGGCTGTTCGCCATTTAAAGTGGTACGCGAGCTGGGTTTAGAACGTCGTGAGACAGTTCGGTCCCTATCTGCCGTGGACGTTTGAGATTTGAGAGGGGCTGCTCCTAGTACGAGAGGACCGGAGTGGACGAACCTCTGGTGTTCCGGTTGTCACGCCAGTGGCATTGCCGGGTAGCTATGTTCGGAAAAGATAACCGCTGAAAGCATCTAAGCGGGAAACTTGCCTCAAGATGAGATCTCACTGGAACCTTGAGTTCCCTGAAGGGCCGTCGAAGACTACGACGTTGATAGGTGGGGTGTGTAAGTGCTGTGAGGCATTGAGCTAACCCATACTAATTGCCCGTGAGGCTTGACCATATAACACCCAAGCAATCTGCGAAGAGCGGATTGCGGTGTAGTGAAGATGACGAACCGAAAGTTTGCGCCACACACAGATTACCGAAACACCTCTATTACACACCCATTCGCGGGTACGTACCCAAGTACGCACCGGCTACCGAATTTCTTGACGACCATAGAGCATTGGAACCACCTGATCCCATCCCGAACTCAGCAGTGAAACGATGCATCGCCGATGGTAGTGTGGGGTTTCCCCATGTGAGAGTAGGTCATCGTCAAGATTCAAATTCAGAACCCCCATCTGCGAACGCAGGTGGGGGTTTTGTCTTTTCAGGCTCGAAAAACACTTTTTCGTTTCTATGCATCCCAGGCTTGCGTGGCTATCATGCGTGCCTCATTGCTAGGCGATATTTACATGATGACCTTGTTAAGGCTTCTGGCCGATGGCGAGTTTCACTCCGGGCAGGTTTTGGGTGATGTGCTCGGCGTCAGTCGAAGCGCCGTATGGAAGCGGCTTCAACAGCTTGAGGCTGAGTTGGGCGTTGAGGTTCATAAGGTGCGTGGCCGTGGCTATCGGCTTGCCAGTCCGGTTTCTCTTCTGTCTGCGTCGTCCATATCGCAAATGGGGTTTCCTGCGGGCTGGTCTGTCCATGTTGCAGATTCGGTCGACTCTACAAATGCCGAAGCGGTACGTCAGATTGGCCAGGGCGCTGCCATGCCTATGCTGGTCCTGGCGGAAAGCCAGACGGCTGGGAGAGGGCGTCGTGGTCGCAAGTGGGTGAGCCCCTTTGGTGAGAACCTGTATTACAGTCTGGCGTTGCGCGTGGATGGCGGAATGCGTCAGCTCGAAGGGCTCAGCCTGCTGGTCGGGCTTGCTGTCATGCAGGTCCTGCGTGAGTCGGGAGTCAAGGGGGCCGGCCTCAAGTGGCCTAATGATGTTCTTGTAGGGCGGCGCAAGATTGCCGGCATCCTTCTTGAGTTGATCGGTGATCCTGCAGATGTGTGTCATGTCGTGATAGGCATAGGCGTCAACGTCAATATGCAGACCTCTGTCGACGTGGATCAGTCCTGGACGTCTCTGCGTCTTGAAGCGGGCGCCCTTTCTGATCGCAATAGTCTGGCTGCCCGTTTGAGTCAAAAGCTTGATGCCTTGCTCGCCTTGCATCGTGAGAAAGGTTTTTCAGCGTTTCAGGCTGAGTGGGAGCAAGGACACTTGTGGCAGGGCTGCGCTGTCACCCTGCTTTCGGGTGTCGAGGTCGTCGAGGGCGTAGTCTTGGGGGTTGATGTGCTGGGTGCGTTGCGCCTCGATGTAGGTGGCGTGGAGAAAAGCTTTAGTGGTGGTGAGCTCAGCCTGAGGTTGCGTGATGATACTTGAACTCGACTGTGGGAATAGCTTCATCAAGTGGCGTGTAATTGATGTAGGAGGCATAGCCCGATTTGCAGGTGGCGTCGTTGATTCCGATAGTGCGCTGCTGGAGCATTTGCTGCACCTTCCAGGGTTGAAGTTGAGTGCCTGCCGCCTGGTCAGTGTCCGTAGCACCGAGGAAACCGAGAAGCTTGTGGCGGCCCTTGTTCAAGCTTTCGCGATTCATCCTGTTTGTGCGGCGCCCGCAAGAGAGTTGGCGGGGGTTGAGAATGGATACGACGACTACGAGCGTCTGGGGCTCGACCGCTGGCTTGCCTTTGTCGGTGCTTATCACATAGCCCGAAGGGCGTGCCTGGTCATTGATCTCGGTACGGCTGTGACCTCTGATTTCGTTGATGTAGATGGTCGGCACCTGGGAGGCTTCATATGTCCGGGGATGCCGTTGATGCGTAACCAGTTGCGCACCCATACGCGGCGTATTCGATACGATGATGCTGCGGCCGAGCGTGCGCTGGTCAGCTTCGTTCCGGGGCGTGCAACCTCGGAGGCGGTTGAGCGCGGTTGTTCCCTGATGCTGCGAGGCTTTGCCCTGACGCAGCTGGAACTGGCGCGCGCTTACTGGGGTGATGATTTTTGTGTCTTCGTAACCGGCGGCGATGCGGGGCTGGTCGAGGATGTCCTGACTGATGTTCGAGTGGTGCCTGACCTGGTTTTCGTCGGTCTTGCTCTAGCCTGTCCGTTGCGCTGAGGTTTTTATGCGTTGGCTATTCCTTTTGTTGTTGATGCTCAATGCCTTTTATTACATCTGGCATCAGCAAGAAGCTCCTTTGCGTGCCAAGGAGGTGCTGCCTTTGTCGTTGTACCGTGCTCCTCAGCAGGATATCCGGCTGCTTAGTGAGTCCGACGTGGGGCACGCCTCCCGTGAGGCTGAAAGTAGCTGTCTGTATCTTGGGGGGTTTCCACGCCAGGAGGAGGCGCGTGCTGTCGAGCAGCGTCTCAATAGCCTGGATGTGCAGTCGCAGTTTCAGGTCTTGCCGTCGGGTGGTGTGACAAGCTACTGGCTCAGGATCTCCCCTGAAAGTCGTCGTCTGGTCGGTGATGGCATGCTCAATCAGTTGCTTCAGGATTTCCCGCAATTAAAAAACAAAATAATGTCTTGTGAGGGCATTGCAACTGCCGATTAGTTTGCATAGAATGGCGCCCGCTTCGCAGTGAGGTGTAAACTTCGCAAGTGAAGCAGCAGTAGTCAACGCATGTAACCTCAGGTTTTTAATGAGAAAAAGGTTGACAGAAGGGCAGTAAGCATTGAGAATGCTGCCTCGCTTAGGAGGGGTTCCCGAGCGGCCAAAGGGATCAGACTGTAAATCTGACGTCTACGACTTCGAAGGTTCGAATCCTTCCCCCTCCACCATATTTAGCGTGAGCTGCAAGTTGTGCGGGTATAGTTTAGTGGTAGAACCTCAGCCTTCCAAGCTGATGATGCGGGTTCGATTCCCGCTACCCGCTCCATGCTTGTGGTTCTTGCAAAGTGTTTCGCTCTTGTAGCTCAGTTGGTAGAGCACACCCTTGGTAAGGGTGAGGTCAGCGGTTCAAATCCGCTCAAGAGCTCCATTGTTCAAAGGCAGATATGCAAATATCTGCCTTTGTTTTAAGTGGTTTCACTCTTGAAGTGTCTCGCTTAAAGCTTTCAGTCTCTGTCAGCAGCGCCTGCTGATGGTTTCTGAATGAAGTGTTGAAAAACTCTTGTCGGGTCCGCATAATGGTCGGCCTGATTTTGCTTTTAGGTCAGTAGCTCAATTGGCAGAGCGACGGTCTCCAAAACCGTAGGTTGGGGGTTCGATTCCCTCCTGACCTGCCAGATTCCCTAGATGTAATCTGGCTTTCTTTTCACAGGATCTCCGTAGATGAATCCCAAGGCTGAAGCATCAGACTCGCGCTTTGACTCGCTGAAATGGCTCTTGGTAGTCGCTTTGGTTGTGGTTGGTGTCGTCGGTAATCAGTATTACTCGTCCGCTCCGATTCTGTATCGTGTTCTCGTGCTTCTTGTGATTGCTGCCGTTGCTGCGTTTGTTGCTCTTCAAACCGGTAAAGGCAAGGCTTTCTTTGTCCTGGCAAAAGAAGCACGCGCAGAGATCCGTAAAGTCGTATGGCCTACTCGCCAAGAGACCACGCAGACCACTTTGATTGTGGTGGCTGTCGTTCTGGTCATGGCGTTGCTGTTGTGGGGGCTAGATTCCCTGCTCGGCTGGCTTGTTTCCTTGATAGTTGGCTAAGGGTGTCCCGTGGCTAAGCGTTGGTACGTAGTGCATGCTTACTCGGGTTACGAGAAGCATGTAATGCGCTCGTTGATCGAGCGTGTGAAGCTGGCAGGCATGGAAGATGGCTTCGGCGAAATTCTGGTTCCCACTGAAGAAGTGGTTGAAATGCGTAATGGCCAGAAGCGCAAAAGCGAGCGTAAGTTCTTTCCAGGTTATGTGCTTGTACAGATGGAAATGAATGAGGGTACTTGGCACTTGGTCAAGGATACTCCTCGCGTCATGGGCTTTATCGGTGGTACTGCTGATAAGCCAGCTCCAATCACCGACAAAGAAGCAGAAGCCATTCTGCGTCGTGTTGCTGATGGCAGCGATAAGCCGAAGCCAAAAACACTGTTCGAGCCAGGTGAAGTTGTTCGCGTCACCGATGGTCCGTTCGCTGATTTTAATGGCACGGTTGAAGAAGTTAACTACGAAAAGAGCCGTATCCAAGTGGCTGTGCTCATTTTCGGACGTTCTACTCCGGTAGAGCTGGAGTTCAGTCAGGTCGAAAAGGCATAACTGAGCTGGAATCCCATACCCCGCAGCCTAAGGCTGTGGGGTTTTTTCGTCACTGGGATATACGTGTAAGTAGCCGGGGAGCCTTAAAAGGCGTTTGAACCCGTAATTGGAGTGCCTCATGGCCAAGAAGATAACCGCATACATCAAGCTGCAAGTGAAAGCCGCTCAGGCTAACCCTAGCCCGCCAGTTGGTCCTGCTCTGGGTCAGCACGGTGTGAACATCATGGAATTCTGTAAAGCATTCAACGCCCGTACTCAGGGTCTTGAGCCAGGCTTGCCGACTCCAGTGATCATCACTGTATACAGCGACCGTAGCTTCACTTTTGAAACAAAAAGTACTCCTGCCTCTGTTCTGCTGAAGAAAGCTGCAGGCTTGACCAGCGGCTCGGCTCGCCCGAACACCGTTAAAGTTGGCACCGTGACTCGTGCTCAGCTGGAAGACATCGCTAAAGCAAAAAGCGCTGATCTGACAGCTGCAGACCTGGAAGCGGCCGTGCGTACTATCGCCGGTTCCGCTCGTAGCATGGGCCTTAACGTGGAGGGTGTGTAATGGCTAAGTTGACCAAACGTCAAAAGGCAATCGCTAGCAAGCTTGAAGCTGGCAAGGCCTACAACTTCGTAGACGCTGCTGCTCTGCTGACCGAGCTGTCTACCGTCAAGTTCAGCGAGTCCGTAGACGTTGCTGTTAACCTGGGCGTCGATCCTCGTAAATCCGACCAGGTTGTTCGTAGCGCAACCGTTCTGCCGCACGGTACCGGTAAAACCGTACGTGTTGCTGTCTTCACCCAAGGCCCGGCTGCTGAAGCTGCTCTGGCTGCCGGTGCTGATCGCGTTGGCATGGACGATCTGGCTGCCGAAATGAAAGCTGGCGACCTGAACTACGACGTAGTCATTGCTTCTCCTGATGCAATGCGTGTTGTTGGTCAGTTGGGTCAGGTTCTGGGTCCACGTGGCCTGATGCCTAACCCTAAAGTCGGTACCGTTACTCCTGACGTCGCTAACGCCGTCAAGAACGCGAAGGCTGGTCAGGTTCGTTATCGCACCGACAAAAACGGCATCATCCACACTTCCGTTGGCAAGGTCGGTTTCGACGCAGTCAAGCTGAAGGAAAACGTTGAAGCCCTGATCGCTGATCTCAAGCGCATCAAGCCTGCTTCCTCGAAAGGTATCTACGTCAAGCGCGTTACCCTGAGCACCACCATGGGCCCGGGCCTGGTCATCGACCAAGGTTCCCTGGACGCGTAAGGCAGAAGTAACACAGTTTTGTGTTACTAAAAGATTGGGGTCCCTGCCTGGCGGGGGCTATCCAAGACCGTAGGCGACGCAAGTCTTAAACCACAAGCCTACGCAGATGGTGCTCCCGGTTCCTTACCGAATCAGACACCAAAACGACATCAGGCTCAGGCCCGATGAAACGGTAACAAGCAGGAGTTAAACCCGTGGCAATTAAACTCGAAGACAAGAAGGCCATCGTCGCTGAAGTCAACGAGGCTGCCAAAGTCGCTCTGTCCGCTGTCGTGGCTGATGCCCGTGGCGTTACAGTAGGCGCAATGACCGGACTCCGTAAAGAGGCTCGTGAAGCTGGCGTATACGTACGTGTTGTACGTAACACCCTGCTCAAGCGCGCTGTTGAAGGTACTGAATACAGTGTCCTCAACGATGCGTTCACAGGCCCGACCTTGATCGCCTTCTCCAATGAGCATCCAGGCGCTGCTGCGCGTTTGTTCAAAGAGTTTGCGAAAGGTCAGGACAAGTTCGAGATCAAGGCAGCTGCGTTCGAGGGCAAGTTCCTCGCAGCTAATCAGATCGACGTACTGGCTACCTTGCCGACCCGTGACGAAGCAATTTCCCAGCTGATGAGCGTGATTCAAGGCGCTACCAGCAAATTGGCTCGTACTCTGGCGGCTGTTCGCGACCAGAAAGAAGCTGCCGCAGCCTAAGGCTGAGCATTTTCTCTCGCGTATTTTTGTTTATTTCGATGGTCGCGTAGGCCGTCCCCCAATTCAGGAATTAGATTCATGTCTATCTCTCAAGACGATATCCTCAACGCAGTAGCCGAGATGTCCGTTCTGCAGGTTGTTGAACTGATCAAGGCTTTCGAAGAGAAATTCGGCGTAACTGCTGCCGCTGCTTCGGCTGGTCCAGCTGTTGCTGCTGCTGTTGTTGAAGAGCAAACCGAATTCAACGTCATGCTGACCGAAGCTGGCGAGAAGAAAGTTAACGTCATTAAAGCCGTTCGTGAACTGACCGGTCTGGGCCTGAAAGAAGCCAAGGCAGTCGTTGACGGCGCTCCAGCAATGGTTCTGGAAGCAGTAGCTAAAGACGCTGCTGAAAAAGCCAAAGCTGCTCTGGAAGAAGCAGGCGCCAAAGTCGAGCTGAAATAAGCATCGATTTTGAACGTCCAGCCCACGCGTTAAGCGAAAGGCTGATGGCTGGTGGCTTTTGCCACCGGCCTTTTTCCGTTACAGACGATTGGCTTTGCCAGCGTCCATAACGTGCAAGAACCACCAAGATGGTGGCGCAGACCAAGGGGTTTGCACGATTTTCTGGCTGCTTCCGTCGGAGGGAGCCAAACAAGCAGGTGACCAAGCTGGGGAACGCTGATGGCTTACTCATATACTGAGAAAAAACGTATCCGCAAGGACTTTAGCAAGTTGCCGGACGTAATGGATGTGCCGTATCTACTGGCCATCCAGCTGGATTCGTATCGCGAATTCCTGCAGGCGGGAGCGACCAAAGATCAGTTCCGCGACGTCGGTCTGCATGCAGCCTTCAAATCCGTTTTCCCGATCATCAGCTACTCCGGCAATGCTGCGCTGGAGTATGTAGGTTATCGCTTGGGCGAACCGGCATTTGATGTCAAAGAGTGCGTGCTGCGCGGTGTGACTTACGCTGTACCTCTGCGAGTCAAGGTCCGTCTGATCATCTTCGACAAAGAGTCGTCGAACAAAGCGATCAAGGACATCAAAGAGCAAGAAGTCTACATGGGTGAAATCCCCCTGATGACTGAAAACGGTACCTTCGTTATCAACGGTACCGAGCGTGTAATCGTGTCCCAGCTTCACCGTTCGCCAGGCGTATTCTTCGACCACGATCGTGGCAAGACGCATAGCTCCGGCAAGCTGCTGTACTCCGCTCGCATCATTCCTTACCGTGGTTCGTGGCTGGACTTCGAGTTCGATCCGAAAGACTGCGTATTCGTCCGTATCGACCGTCGTCGCAAGCTGCCTGCTTCCGTACTGCTGCGCGCTCTGGGTTACACGACCGAGCAAGTGCTTGATGCGTTCTATACCACCAACGTTTTCCATGTTCGCGGTGAAAACCTGAGCCTGGAGCTGGTGCCTCAGCGCCTGCGTGGTGAAATTGCTGTCCTCGATATCCTGGATGGCAGCGGCAAGGTTATTGTCGAGCAAGGTCGCCGTATTACCGCTCGTCACATCAATCAGCTGGAAAAGGCCGGTATCAAAGAGCTGGAAGTGCCGCTGGACTACGTCCTGGGCCGCACTACCGCCAAGGTCATCGTGCATCCTGCGACTGGTGAAATCATCGCTGAATGCAACACCGAACTGAACACTGAAATCCTGGCAAAAATCGCCAAGGCCCAGGTCGTTCGGATCGAGACTCTGTACACCAACGACATCGATTGCGGTCCGTTCATCTCCGACACCTTGAAGATCGACTCCACCGGCAACCAACTGGAAGCCCTGGTCGAAATCTATCGCATGATGCGCCCTGGTGAGCCGCCGACCAAAGATGCCGCAGAAACACTGTTCAACAACCTGTTCTTCAGCCCAGAGCGCTATGACCTGTCTGCTGTAGGCCGCATGAAGTTCAACCGTCGTATCGGTCGCACCGAGATCGAAGGTTCGGGCGTCCTGTGCAAGGAAGACATCGTTGCTGTTCTGAAGACTCTCGTCGATATCCGTAACGGTAAAGGCATTGTCGATGACATCGATCACCTGGGTAACCGTCGTGTTCGTTGCGTTGGCGAAATGGCCGAGAACCAGTTCCGTGTTGGTCTGGTCCGCGTAGAGCGTGCTGTAAAAGAACGTCTGTCCATGGCAGAAAGCGAAGGCCTGATGCCTCAGGACCTGATCAACGCCAAGCCTGTCGCAGCGGCAGTCAAGGAGTTCTTCGGTTCCAGCCAGCTTTCCCAGTTCATGGACCAGAACAACCCGCTGTCCGAGATTACCCACAAGCGTCGTGTTTCTGCACTCGGCCCTGGTGGTCTGACTCGTGAGCGCGCCGGCTTTGAAGTCCGTGACGTACACCCGACTCACTACGGTCGTGTATGCCCGATTGAAACGCCGGAAGGTCCGAACATCGGTCTGATCAACTCCTTGGCGGCCTATGCCCGTACCAACCAGTATGGTTTCCTCGAGAGCCCGTACCGCGTTGTCAAGGAAGGCCTGGTAACCGACGAAATCGTTTTCCTTTCGGCAATCGAAGAGGCGGACCACGTCATTGCACAGGCTTCGGCCGCAATGAACGACAAGCAGGAACTGATCGACGAGCTGGTAGCCGTTCGTCACCTGAACGAATTTACCGTCAAGGCTCCTGCCGACGTAACCCTGATGGACGTTTCGCCCAAGCAGGTAGTTTCGGTCGCAGCTTCCCTGATTCCGTTCCTCGAGCACGACGACGCCAACCGTGCGTTGATGGGTTCGAACATGCAGCGTCAGGCTGTACCAACCCTGCGTGCCGACAAGCCGCTGGTAGGTACCGGCATGGAGCGCAACGTTGCCCGTGACTCCGGCGTCTGCGTCGTGGCTCGTCGTGGCGGGGTGATCGACTCGGTCGATGCAAGCCGTATCGTTGTGCGTGTTGCCGATGACGAAGTTGAAACGGGCGAGGCGGGTGTAGATATCTACAACCTGACCAAGTACACCCGTTCGAACCAGAACACCTGCATCAACCAGCGTCCGCTGGTGAGCAAGGGTGATCGCGTTCAGCGCAGCGACATCATGGCAGACGGTCCGTCCACCGACATGGGTGAACTGGCTCTGGGTCAGAACATGCGCATCGCGTTCATGGCCTGGAACGGTTTCAACTTTGAAGACTCCATCTGTCTGTCCGAGCGTGTGGTTCAGGAGGATCGTTTCACCACGATCCATATCCAGGAACTGACTTGCGTTGCTCGTGACACCAAGCTTGGCCCAGAGGAAATCACGGCTGACATCCCGAACGTGGGTGAAGCGGCTCTGAACAAGCTGGACGAAGCCGGTATCGTTTATGTCGGTGCTGAAGTGGGCGCCGGCGACATCCTGGTTGGCAAGGTCACCCCTAAAGGTGAAACCCAGCTGACTCCGGAAGAAAAACTGCTGCGCGCCATCTTCGGTGAAAAAGCCAGCGACGTTAAAGACACTTCCCTGCGTGTACCTACCGGTACCAAGGGCACTGTCATCGACGTTCAGGTCTTCACCCGTGATGGTGTAGAGCGTGATGCTCGCGCACTGTCCATCGAGAAGTCGCAACTCGACGAGATCCGCAAGGATCTGAACGAAGAGTTCCGTATCGTCGAAGGCGCTACTTTCGAGCGTCTGCGTGCTGCTCTGGTTGGTCGCGTGGTTGAAGGCGGTGCTGGCCTTAAGAAAGGTCAGGAAATCACCGATGAGGTCCTGGACGGTCTTGAGCATGGTCAGTGGTTCAAACTGCGCATGGCTGAAGATGCTCTGAACGAGCAGCTTGAAAAAGCACAGGCTTACATCGTTGATCGTCGTCGCCTGCTCGATGACAAGTTTGAAGACAAGAAGCGCAAGCTGCAGCAGGGTGATGACCTTGCTCCAGGCGTTCTGAAAATCGTCAAGGTCTACCTGGCAATCCGTCGTCGCATCCAGCCGGGCGACAAGATGGCCGGTCGCCACGGTAACAAGGGTGTGGTCTCCGTGATCATGCCGGTTGAAGATATGCCGCACGATGCCAACGGCACGCCTGTGGATATCGTCCTCAACCCGCTGGGCGTACCTTCGCGTATGAACGTTGGTCAGATTCTCGAAACCCACCTGGGCCTCGCGGCCAAAGGTCTGGGCGAGAAGATCAATCGCATGCTCGAAGAACAGCGTAAAGTTGCTGAGTTGCGTAAGTTCCTCAACGAGATCTACAACGAAATCGGCGGTCGCCAGGAAAGTCTGGATGACCTCTCCGACAAGGAAATCCAGGATCTCGCGAAGAACCTTCGCAATGGCGTACCTATGGCTACTCCGGTTTTCGACGGTGCCAAAGAGCGTGAAATCAAGGCAATGCTCAAGCTGGCAGACATGCCGGAAAGCGGCCAGATGCAACTGTTTGACGGTCGTACCGGCAACAAGTTTGAGCGCGCTGTAACTGTTGGCTACATGTACATGCTGAAGCTGAACCACTTGGTGGACGACAAGATGCACGCGCGTTCCACTGGTTCTTACAGCCTGGTTACCCAGCAGCCGCTGGGTGGTAAGGCGCAGTTCGGTGGTCAGCGTTTCGGGGAGATGGAAGTGTGGGCGCTGGAAGCATACGGCGCGGCGTACACTCTGCAAGAAATGCTCACAGTGAAGTCGGACGATGTGAACGGTCGTACCAAGATGTACAAAAACATCGTGGACGGCGATCACCGTATGGAGCCGGGCATGCCCGAGTCCTTCAACGTGTTGATCAAAGAAATCCGTTCGCTCGGTATCGATATCGATCTGGAAACCGAATAACACGTGACGCGAATCGGGAGCGGTGCCGTATGGCCCGCTCCCTGCTCCGCCAGGAGGGAAAGCCTTGAAAGACCTACTGAATTTGCTGAAAAACCAGGGTCAAGTCGAAGAGTTTGACGCGATCCGTATCGGGTTGGCGTCGCCTGAGATGATCCGCTCGTGGTCGTTCGGTGAAGTTAAAAAGCCGGAAACCATCAACTACCGTACGTTCAAGCCTGAGCGTGACGGTCTGTTCTGCGCCAAGATCTTTGGCCCGGTCAAGGATTACGAGTGCTTGTGCGGTAAGTACAAGCGCCTGAAGCACCGTGGTGTCATCTGCGAGAAGTGCGGCGTTGAAGTTGCACTGGCAAAAGTTCGTCGTGAGCGCATGGCCCACATCGAACTGGCTTCGCCGGTTGCCCACATCTGGTTCCTGAAGTCCCTGCCGTCCCGTATCGGCCTGCTGATGGACATGACCCTGCGTGATATCGAACGCGTTCTCTATTTCGAGAGCTATGTCGTTATCGATCCGGGTATGACCACTCTTGAAAAAGGTCAGCTGCTGAACGACGAGCAGTACTTCGAAGCGCTGGAAGAGTTCGGTGATGATTTCGATGCCCGCATGGGTGCCGAAGCTGTCCGTGAACTGCTGCACGCTATCGATCTGGAGCACGAGATTGGCCGTCTGCGTGAAGAGATTCCGCAAACCAACTCCGAAACCAAGATCAAGAAGCTGTCCAAGCGTCTGAAACTGATGGAAGCCTTCCAGGGCTCGGGCAACCTGCCTGAGTGGATGGTCCTGACCGTTCTGCCGGTTCTGCCGCCAGATCTGCGTCCTCTGGTTCCGCTGGATGGTGGTCGTTTCGCGACTTCCGACCTCAACGATCTGTATCGTCGAGTGATCAACCGTAACAACCGTTTGAAGCGCCTGCTGGATCTGTCCGCTCCGGACATCATCGTGCGCAACGAAAAGCGTATGTTGCAGGAAGCTGTCGATGCTCTGCTCGACAACGGTCGTCGTGGCCGCGCTATCACCGGTTCCAACAAGCGTCCTCTGAAATCCCTGGCTGACATGATCAAGGGTAAGCAAGGTCGTTTCCGTCAGAACTTGCTCGGTAAGCGTGTTGACTACTCTGGTCGTTCGGTAATTACCGTTGGTCCGACCCTGCGTCTGCACCAGTGCGGTCTGCCGAAGAAAATGGCTCTCGAGCTGTTCAAGCCGTTCATTTTCGGCAAGCTGGAAATGCGTGGCCTGGCCACGACCATCAAAGCTGCCAAGAAAATGGTCGAGCGCGAGCTGCCAGAGGTCTGGGACGTTCTTGCTGAAGTGATTCGCGAACACCCGGTCCTGCTCAACCGTGCACCGACGCTTCACCGTCTGGGTATCCAGGCGTTCGAGCCGGTTCTGATCGAAGGCAAGGCAATCCAGCTTCACCCTCTGGTCTGTGCGGCATACAACGCCGACTTCGACGGTGACCAGATGGCCGTTCACGTACCGCTGACGCTGGAAGCCCAGCTCGAAGCGCGTGCGCTGATGATGTCGACCAACAACATCCTTTCGCCAGCGAATGGTGAGCCAATCATCGTTCCTTCGCAGGACGTTGTACTGGGTCTGTACTACATGACTCGTGAAGCGATCAACGCCAAGGGCGAAGGTCGTGTGTTTGCGGATCTGCAGGAAGTCGACCGCGTATTCCGCGCCGGCGAAGCAGCTCTGCACGCCAAGGTCAAAGTCCGTATCCATGAAACGATCAATGATCGTGATGGCGGCAGCGTCAAGAACACCCGTATCGTCGACACCACTGTCGGCCGTGCGCTGCTGTTCCAGGTGGTTCCGGCCGGCCTGTCCTATGACGTCGTCAACCAGCCGATGAAGAAAAAGGCGATCTCCAAGCTGATCAACCAGTGCTATCGCGTGGTTGGTCTGAAAGAGACCGTCATTTTCGCTGACCAGCTGATGTATACCGGTTTTGCCTATTCGACCATTTCGGGTGTTTCGATCGGTGTTAACGATTTCGTTATCCCGGATGAAAAAGCTCGCATCATCGATGCTGCTACCGAAGAAGTTAAAGAAATCGAAAGTCAGTACGCCTCGGGCCTGGTAACTCAGGGCGAGAAGTACAACAAGGTGATCGACCTTTGGTCCAAGGCCAACGATGAAGTCTCCAAGGCGATGATGTCGAACCTCTCGAAAGAGAAGGTTGTCGACCGTCACGGTGAGACTGTTGACCAGGAATCCTTCAACTCGATGTACATGATGGCTGACTCCGGTGCCCGGGGTTCCGCTGCACAGATTCGTCAGCTGGCCGGTATGCGTGGTCTGATGGCCAAGCCGGATGGCTCGATCATCGAGACGCCGATCACTGCGAACTTCCGTGAGGGCCTGAGCGTACTTCAGTACTTCATCTCGACTCACGGTGCTCGTAAAGGTCTTGCGGATACCGCGTTGAAAACCGCGAACTCCGGTTACCTGACCCGTCGTCTGGTGGACGTTGCCCAGGATCTGGTCGTTACCGAAGTTGATTGCGGTACCGAGCATGGCCTGCTGATGACTCCGCACATTGAAGGCGGTGACGTTGTAGAGCCTCTGGGTGAGCGCGTTCTGGGTCGAGTCATCGCCCGTGACGTATTCAAGCCAGGTACCGAAGACGTCATCGTGCCTGCTGGCACGCTGGTAGACGAGAAGTGGGTCGAATTCATCGAGCTGAACAGCATCGACGAAGTGATCGTTCGCTCGCCAATCAGCTGTGAAACCCGCTACGGCATCTGCGCCAAGTGCTACGGTCGCGACCTGGCTCGTGGTCATCAGGTCAACATCGGTGAAGCTGTCGGCGTTATCGCCGCCCAGTCGATCGGTGAGCCTGGTACCCAGCTGACAATGCGTACGTTCCACATCGGTGGTGCTGCAAGCCGTACTTCGGCTGCCGACAGCGTCCAGGTCAAGAACGGCGGTACTGTTCGTCTGCACAACCTGAAACACGTTGAGCGAGTGGATGGCCACCTGGTAGCTGTGTCCCGTTCCGGTGAGCTGGCCATCGCTGATGACTTCGGTCGTGAGCGTGAGCGTTACAAGCTGCCTTACGGTGCAGTGATTTCGGTGAAGGAAGGCGACAAGGTCGACGCTGGTTCGATCGTGGCCAAGTGGGATCCGCACACCCACCCGATCGTCACCGAAATGAAAGGTACCGTGACCTACGTGGGCATGGAAGAAGGCATCACGATCAAGCGTCAGACAGACGAATTGACCGGTATGACCAACATTGAAGTTCTTGATGCCAAGGACCGTCCAGCTGCCGGTAAAGACATTCGTCCTGCCGTCAAGATGGTGGGCCTGGATGGCAAGGATCTGCTGCTGCCAGGTACTGACGTACCGGCTCAGTACTTCCTGCCAGCAAACGCCCTGGTTGGCGTGGCGGACGGTGCGCAGATCGCGATCGGTGATGTTATCGCTCGTATCCCGCAAGAAACTTCGAAAACCCGTGACATCACCGGTGGTCTGCCGCGTGTTGCCGACCTGTTCGAAGCTCGTCGTCCGAAAGAGGCGTCGATTCTTGCTGAAGTCAGCGGCACCATCGCGTTCGGTAAAGAGACCAAAGGCAAGCGCCGTCTGGTCATCACTCCGAACGACGGTAGCGATCCGTACGAAGAGCTGATCCCGAAATGGCGTCACCTGAACGTGTTTGAAGGTGAGCAGGTCAACCGTGGTGAAGTTATTTCCGACGGTCCTAGCGATCCGCACGACATCCTGCGTCTGCTGGGTGTAAGTGCTCTCGCCAAGTACATCGTCAACGAGATCCAGGACGTTTATCGTCTGCAGGGCGTGAAGATCAACGACAAGCACATCGAGACCATCCTGCGTCAGATGCTGCGTAAAGTTGAGATTGCCGAATCCGGCGATTCCAGTTTCATCAAGGGCGACCAGATGGAGCTGACTCACGTTCTCGTAGAGAACGAGCGTCTGAGCACGGAAGACAAGTTTGTCTCCAAGTTCACTCGTGTATTGCTGGGTATCACCAAAGCTTCCCTGTCCACCGAGTCGTTCATCTCCGCGGCCTCCTTCCAGGAGACAACCCGCGTACTGACCGAAGCGGCAGTAACCGGCAAGCGTGACTACCTGCGCGGCCTGAAGGAAAACGTAGTCGTGGGTCGTCTGATCCCGGCTGGTACCGGTCTGGCATACCACAGCGAGCGCAAGCGTCGCCGTGATATCGACAAACCGTTGCGTGTCAGCGCGAGCGAAGTAGAAGCCGCTCTGACTGAAGCGTTGAACTCCAGCGGTAATTAAGAGTAAAGCCTCGGCATTTTTCTTCCGGCGACCACAGTTTTTTGCTGTGTTCGCCGGGTGAAGAGGTCGGGGCTTTGTCTTGACTGGGGGCAGGATCCTCTTTAGACTCTTGTACCCCTAAATTTGGCGGGGCTTACGCCCTGTCATTTGCTTTCTTGTAAGACAATAGCGTCGCAAGACAACAGTGGAGCTAGTAGATGGCAACTATCAACCAGCTGGTACGTCAGCCGCGTAAGCGTATCGTCGAGAAATCCGACGTGCCTGCGCTGCAGAACTGCCCGCAACGTCGCGGTGTGTGCACTCGTGTGTATACCACCACGCCGAAAAAACCTAACTCGGCATTGCGTAAAGTCTGCCGTGTGCGCCTGACCAACGGTTTCGAGGTTTCCTCGTACATCGGTGGTGAAGGTCACAACCTGCAAGAGCACAGCGTGGTACTGATCCGTGGCGGTCGTGTAAAAGACTTGCCAGGTGTTCGTTATCACACCGTTCGTGGTTCTTTGGATACTTCCGGCGTTAAAGGTCGTAACCAGGGTCGCTCGAAATACGGTACCAAGAAGCCTAAGTAGTATTCGGCTTCTGATTGAGTTTGCAGATTTCTATTTTTCTGAGTCGATAAGAGTAAGGTCGGACGCATTCCTAAGGGGATGGTGGTTCCGAGCTAACCTGAAGACCGTTTGAGGGCTTATCCATGCCAAGAAGACGCGTAGCAGCCAAGCGCGAAGTGCTTGACGATCCAAAATACGGAAGCCAAATCCTGGCCAAGTTCATGAACCACGTGATGGAAAGCGGCAAGAAAGCCGTTGCCGAGCGTATCGTTTATGGCGCGCTGGACAAGGTTAAAGAACGCAAGAACAGCGACCCCCTGGAAATCTTCGAGAAAGCTCTCGACGCCATCGCTCCGCTGGTCGAAGTGAAGTCGCGCCGTGTAGGCGGTGCTACTTACCAGGTTCCGGTTGAAGTTCGTCCGTCCCGTCGTAATGCATTGGCAATGCGCTGGCTGGTAGACTTCGCGCGCAAGCGTGGCGAAAAGTCTATGGCTCTGCGTTTGGCTGGCGAACTGTTGGACGCCGCCGAAGGTAAAGGTGCTGCAGTTAAGAAGCGTGAAGACGTGCACCGTATGGCTGAAGCTAACAAAGCTTTCTCGCACTACCGCTTCTAATTCCGGCGTCACTAATTTTGCGAGGGCTTTATGGCTCGTACTACTCCGATTAACCGCTACCGTAACATCGGTATCGTTGCTCACGTGGACGCTGGTAAAACCACGACCACCGAGCGCGTCCTTTTTTACACTGGCGTAAACCACAAAATGGGCGAGGTGCATGATGGCGCCGCAACCATGGACTGGATGGTTCAAGAGCAGGAGCGGGGTATTACCATTACTTCCGCTGCAACCACAGCCTTCTGGGCTGGTTCTGCCAAGCAATTCGACAAGTATCGCTTCAACATCATCGATACCCCCGGCCACGTTGACTTCACTATTGAAGTAGAGCGTTCGCTGCGTGTTCTCGACGGTGCTGTCGTGGTTTTCTGCGGTACTTCGGGCGTTGAGCCTCAGTCGGAAACCGTATGGCGTCAAGCCAACAAATACGGCGTTCCGCGTCTTGTTTATGTAAACAAGATGGACCGTGCTGGTGCGAACTTCCTGCGCGTGATCGGTCAGATCAAACAGCGTCTGGGTCATACTCCAGTGCCAATCCAGTTGGCTATCGGTGCAGAAGACAATTTCCAGGGTCAGATCGATCTGATGACCATGGAAGCTGTTTACTGGGATGATGCTGACAAGGGTATGGCTGCTCGTCGCGAGGCGATCCCTGCTGAACTGCAGGAATTGGCTGAAGAGTGGCGCAGCAACATGGTTGAAGCAGCTGCTGAAGCCAACGAAGAGCTGATGAACAAGTACCTCGAAGGTGAAGAGCTTTCCATCGAGGAAATCAAGGGCGCACTGCGTCAGCGCACAATCGCTGGCGAAATCGTTCTTGCTGTTTGTGGTTCTTCCTTCAAGAACAAGGGTGTTCCCCTGGTTCTCGACGCCGTTATCGACTACCTGCCTGCACCAGTCGACATTCCTGCCATCAAGGGTTCCGATCCGGATGACGAGACTGTTGAAATGGAGCGTCATGCAGACGACAACGAGCCGTTCTCGGCTCTGGCGTTCAAGATCGCTACCGACCCATTCGTGGGTACCTTGACCTTTGCCCGCGTTTACTCGGGCGTGTTGAGCTCCGGCGACGGCGTGATCAACTCGGTAAAAGGCAAGAAAGAGCGCGTGGGTCGTATGGTGCAAATGCACGCAAACACCCGTGAAGAGATCAAGGAAGTTCGCGCTGGCGACATCGCGGCCCTGATCGGCATGAAGGACGTCACCACTGGTGATACCCTCTGCTCCGCTGAAAAGCCAATCATCCTGGTTCGTATGGACTTCCCGGAGCCGGTTATTTCGGTTGCCGTTGAGCCAAAAACCAAGGATGACCAGGAAAAAATGGGTATCGCACTGGGCAAGCTTGCTCAGGAAGACCCGTCTTTCCGCGTCAAGACTGATGAAGAGACTGGTCAAACGATCATCTCTGGCATGGGCGAATTGCACCTGGACATCCTGGTTGACCGGATGCGCCGTGAGTTCAACGTCGAAGCCAACATCGGTAAACCACAGGTTTCCTATCGTGAGAAGATCACGAAGGCTTGTGAGATCGAAGGCAAGTTCGTTCGTCAGTCCGGCGGTCGTGGTCAGTTTGGCCATTGCTGGATCCGTTTTGCCCCTGCTGACGAAGGTCAGGAAGGTCTGCAATTCGTGAACGAAGTAGTGGGTGGTGTTGTTCCTAAGGAATACATCCCGGCTATCCAGAAGGGTATCGAAGAGCAGATGAAGAACGGTGTTGTTGCCGGCTATCCGCTGATCGGCCTGAAGGCTACCGTTTTCGATGGTTCTTACCACGACGTCGACTCCAACGAGATGGCGTTCAAGGTGGCGGCCTCCATGGCGACCAAGCAACTGGCTACCAAGGGTGGCGGTGTTGTTCTTGAGCCGATCATGAAGGTTGAAGTTGTAACACCTGAGGACTACATGGGTGACGTGATGGGTGACCTGAACCGTCGTCGTGGTCTGATCCAGGGTATGGAAGATACGGTTTCCGGCAAGGTTATCCGCGCCGAGGTTCCGTTGGGTGAGATGTTCGGTTATGCGACCGACGTCCGCTCCATGTCTCAGGGTCGCGCGAGCTACTCTATGGAATTCTCCAAATACTCCGAAGCTCCGTCGAATGTCGTCGAAGCTATCGTTAAAAAACAAGGCTGATTCAGCCCCTTTAGGCTAGGAGTTCACTGTCGTGGCTAAAGAAAAATTTGAACGTAACAAACCGCACGTCAACGTTGGCACCATCGGTCACGTTGACCACGGTAAAACCACTCTGACCGCTGCTCTGACTCGCGTTTGCTCCGAAGTTTTCGGTTCCGCAAAGGTTGACTTCGACAAGATCGACAGCGCCCCGGAAGAGAAAGCTCGCGGTATCACCATCAACACCGCTCACGTTGAATACGATTCGTCCGTGCGTCACTACGCACACGTTGACTGCCCAGGTCACGCCGACTACGTAAAAAACATGATCACCGGTGCTGCCCAGATGGACGGTGCGATCCTGGTTTGCTCGGCCGCTGATGGTCCGATGCCACAAACTCGTGAGCACATCCTGCTGTCCCGTCAGGTTGGCGTTCCGTACATCGTTGTCTTCCTGAACAAGGCTGACATGGTTGACGACGCTGAGCTGCTGGAACTGGTTGAGATGGAAGTGCGCGATCTGCTGAGCACTTACGACTTCCCAGGCGACGACACCCCGATCATCATCGGTTCGGCTCTGATGGCTCTGAACGGCCAGGACGACAACGAGATGGGTACTTCGGCTGTCAAGAAGCTGGTTGAAACTCTGGACAGCTACATCCCAGAGCCAGAGCGCGCTATCGACAAGCCGTTCCTGATGCCAATCGAAGACGTGTTCTCGATCTCCGGTCGCGGTACTGTTGTAACTGGTCGTGTTGAGCGTGGCATCATCAAGATCCAGGAAGAAGTAGAGATCGTAGGTCTGCGTGACACTACCAAAACTACTTGCACTGGCGTTGAGATGTTCCGCAAGCTGCTGGACGAAGGCCGTGCTGGTGAGAACTGCGGCGTTCTGCTGCGTGGCACCAAGCGTGACGACGTTGAGCGTGGCCAGGTTCTGGTCAAGCCAGGCACCGTCAAGCCGCACACTCAGTTCGAAGCTGAAATCTACGTTCTGAGCAAAGAAGAAGGCGGTCGTCACACTCCGTTCTTCAAAGGCTACCGTCCACAGTTCTACTTCCGTACTACCGACGTAACTGGTAGCTGCGAACTGCCGGAAGGCGTTGAGATGGTAATGCCAGGTGATAACGTGAAAGTTTCCGTTACCCTGATCAAGCCAATCGCAATGGAAGACGGTCTGCGTTTCGCTATCCGTGAAGGCGGTCGTACCGTCGGCGCTGGCGTCGTAGCCAAAATCATCGCTTAAGCGTTGATTCAAGAAAAAGCCCCCGCTTGCGGGGGCTTTTTTATTGGGTTGACACTCTGTTAGCTCGTCTATAGAATTGCGCCTCCTTTTAACGGGCGTATTGCGCTCGGTGGGAACAGCAATCTGGAGTCTGAAATCCAATGCAAAATCAGCAAATCCGTATCAGGTTGAAGGCTTTTGACCATCGCCTGATCGACCAATCAACCCAGGAAATCGTGGAAACCGCGAAACGTACTGGTGCTCAGGTGCGTGGTCCAATTCCACTGCCGACCCGTAAAGAGCGGTTCACCGTTCTGGTTTCTCCGCACGTCAACAAAGACGCGCGCGACCAGTACGAGATCCGCACTCATAAGCGCGTTCTGGACATCGTCCAGCCAACGGATAAAACCGTTGACGCTCTTATGAAGCTTGATCTTGCGGCCGGTGTGGAAGTGCAGATCAGCCTCGGCTAAGACTTGGGTCTTAGTCGTGTAACGCTCTGAAATGGGCGGCCATAGCGGGTGAAAGCCCCGTACACTCATGAGGTTTACAACATGACTATTGGTGTAGTCGGTCGTAAATGCGGTATGACCCGTATTTTCACCGAAGAAGGTGTCTCCATTCCGGTCACGGTCATTGAGATCGAGCCGAATCGCGTCACTCAGTTCAAAACCGAAGAAACCGATGGCTATCGTGCAGTGCAAGTCACTGTCGGCGAGCGTCGTGCTTCGCGTGTTACAGCTGCCCAAGCTGGCCACTTCGCCAAGGCGAACGTAGCTGCTGGTCGCACTGTTCTTGAATTCCGTCTTGAAGAAGGCGAATACAAGGCTGGCGATCTGATCAACGCTGAAATCTTCGCTGCTGGTCAACTGGTTGATGTAACCGGTCAGTCCAAAGGTAAAGGCTTCCAGGGTACGATCAAGCGCTGGAATTTCCGTGGTCAGGATAACACCCACGGTAACTCCGTATCCCACCGCGTCCCAGGCTCTATCGGCCAGTGCCAGACTCCTGGTCGTGTATTCAAGGGCAAAAAAATGTCCGGTCATATGGGCGCTGAGCGCGTGACCGTGCAGTCCCTCGAAGTAGTGCGCGTGGACGCTGAACGCAATCTGTTGTTGGTCAAGGGCGCTGTTCCTGGCGCTACTGGCGGCAATCTGGTTGTACGTCCAGCAGCCAAGGCTCGCGGTTAAGGGGAAGCTGACATGCAATTAAATGTAAATGACGCTCAAGCAATCGAAGTTTCCGAACTGACATTTGGCGGCGAATTCAACGAGACACTGGTGCACCAGGCAGTCGTAGCCTACATGGCTGGCGGTCGTCAGGGCAGCAAGCAGCAAAAGACCCGTTCCGACGTTTCCGGTGGCGGTAAGCGCCCATGGCGTCAGAAGGGTACTGGCCGCGCTCGTGCCGGTACTATCCGTAGCCCAATCTGGCGTGGCGGCGGTACCACTTTCGCAGCTCGTCCTCAGGATCACACCCAGAAACTCAACAAGAAGATGTATCGCGCTGCTCTGCGTTCCATCCTTGGTGAGCTGGTCCGTACTGATCGTCTGGTCGTGGTTCAGGACTTCGCTGTCGAAGCACCGAAAACCAAAGACCTGCTGGGCAAGCTGAATGGCATGGGTCTGACCGATGTTCTGATCGTGTCTGACGCTGTTGACCAGAATCTGTACCTGGCTGCTCGTAACCTGCCTCACGTCGACGTGCGTGATGTTCAAGGTTCCGATCCAGTTAGTCTGATCGCATACGACAAAGTGTTGATCACTGTGTCGGCCGTGAAGAAATTCGAGGAGCTGCTGGGATGAACCAGGAACGCGTATTTAAAGTTCTACTTGGCCCGCACGTTTCCGAGAAGGCCACGGTTCTGGCTGACAAGAAAGGCCAGTTCGTTTTCAAGGTTGCTACTGACGCAACCAAGCTGGAAATCAAGAAGGCCGTCGAAAGCCTGTTCAGCGTGAAAGTAGAGCGTGTTACTACCCTGAATGTTCTGGGTAAGAGCAAACGCACTGCTCGCGGTCTGGGCAAGCGTAATGACTGGAAGAAGGCAGTTATCTCCCTTCAGCCAGGCCAAGATCTCGATTTCAGCAGCAGTGCTGAGTAAGGAAGGGGTGCATCATGGCAATCGTTAAATGCAAACCGACTTCCCCTGGCCGCCGTTTTGTGGTCAAGGTGGTCAATCAGGAGCTGCATAAAGGCGCTCCTCACGCACCGCTGCTCGAGAAAAAATCGAAGTCTGGTGGTCGTAACAACAATGGCCGTATCACTACACGTCACGTGGGTGGTGGTCATAAGCAGCATTACCGTTTGGTTGACTTCCGTCGCAACGACAAAGATGGCATCGCTGCCACTGTCGAGCGTATCGAATACGATCCAAACCGTACTGCTCACATCGCTTTGCTGCTGTACGCAGACGGCGAGCGTCGCTACATCATCGCCCCTAAAGGCGTGAGTGCTGGCGACCAGCTGATCGCTGGTGCTCTGGCTCCAATCAAGCCGGGCAACGCTCTTCAACTGCGCAACATTCCAGTTGGTAGCACCGTACACGGCATCGAACTGAAGCCAGGTAAAGGCGCACAGATCGCTCGTTCCGCTGGTGCTTCTGCACAGCTGATCGCTCGTGAAGGTGTGTACGTTACTCTGCGTCTTCGCTCCGGTGAGATGCGTAAAGTACTGGCGGAATGCCGTGCAACGCTTGGTGAAGTCTCGAACTCCGAGCACAGCCTGCGTTCCCTGGGTAAAGCTGGTGCCAAACGCTGGCGTGGCGTTCGCCCAACCGTTCGTGGTGTTGCCATGAACCCGGTTGACCACCCACATGGTGGTGGTGAAGGTCGTACCTCTGGTGGTCGTCATCCGGTATCGCCGTGGGGCTTCCCGACTAAGGGCGCGAAGACTCGTGGTAATAAGCGTACCGACAAAATGATCGTCCGTCGTCGCAAGTAAATAGAGGGATACGACAGTGCCACGTTCTCTGAAAAAAGGTCCTTTTATTGATCTTCACCTACTGAAGAAGATCGAAGTGGCGGCGGAAAAGAACGATCGCAAACCAGTGAAAACCTGGTCGCGTCGTTCGATGATCCTGCCACAAATGGTCGGTTTGACCATTGCTGTGCATAACGGTCGTCAACATGTCCCAGTTCTCGTGAGCGAAGACATGGTCGGCCATAAACTGGGCGAGTTTGCCGGTACCCGCACTTATCGTGGGCACGTGGCAGACAAGAAAGCCAAGCGTTAAGGGGTAAGGAACGATGGAAGTAGCCGCTAAGTTGTCGGGCGCTCGAATCTCCGCCCAGAAAGCCCGCTTGGTCGCCGACCAGATCCGCGGGAAGAAGGTGGGCGAAGCGCTCAACCTGTTGGCTTTCAGCAGTAAGAAAGCCGCCGAGATCCTGAAGAAAGTGCTGGAGTCGGCTGTAGCCAACGCCGAGCATAACGAAGGCGCAGACGTTGATGACCTGAAGGTCTCAACCGTTTTCGTCAACGAAGGGCGTTCGCTGAAGCGCATCATGCCACGTGCCAAAGGCCGTGCTGATCGCATCGTCAAGCGGTCTTGCCATATCACTGTCAAGGTCGCTGACAAGTAACGGAGTCGAAGAGATGGGTCAGAAAGTACATCCCATTGGCATTCGCCTGGGAATCGTCAAGGAGCACACCTCCGTCTGGTACGCAGACGGTCGCACTTACGCAGACTACCTGCTGGCAGATCTGCAGGTGCGTGAGTACCTCCAAGACAAACTAAAAAGCGCGTCCGTAAGCCGTATCGATATCCATCGTCCGGCTCAGACAGCACGTATCACCATCCACACTGCTCGTCCAGGTATCGTTATCGGGAAGAAAGGTGAAGATGTTGAGAAACTGCGTCAGGACCTGACCAAGCAAATGGGTGTGCCTGTGCACATCAATATCGAAGAGATCCGCAAGCCGGAGCTCGACGGTATGCTGGTTGCGCAGAGCGTAGCTCAGCAGCTGGAGCGTCGTGTAATGTTCCGTCGCGCCATGAAGCGCGCTGTACAGAACGCCATGCGCATTGGTGCCAAAGGCATCAAAATCCAAGTGAGCGGTCGTCTCGGCGGTGCTGAAATCGCACGTACTGAATGGTATCGCGAAGGTCGTGTGCCACTGCACACCCTGCGTGCCGACATCGACTATGCCAACTACGAAGCTCACACCACCTACGGTGTGATCGGTGTAAAGGTTTGGATCTTCAAAGGCGAAGTAATTGGTGGTCGCCAAGAAGAACTGAAACCACAAGCACCAGCGCCTCGTAAAAAAGCTGCTAAGTAAGGGGTACGCCAAATGTTGCAACCAAAGCGTACGAAGTTCCGCAAGCAAATGACTGGCCACAACCGTGGTCTGGCATTGCGCGGTAGCAAAGTCAGCTTCGGCGAGTTCGCGCTGAAGTCTGTAGCTCGTGGTCGTCTCACCGCTCGTCAGATCGAGTCAGCGCGTCGTGCTCTGACCCGTCACGTTAAACGTGGCGGCAAGATCTGGATCCGTGTATTCCCGGACAAGCCTATTTCCAAAAAGCCCCTAGAAGTTCGTATGGGTAAAGGTAAGGGTAACGTCGAGTACTGGGTTGCCCAGATTCAGCCAGGCAAAGTCCTGTATGAAATCGAGGGTGTTACTGAAGAGCTGGCGCGTGAGGCTTTCGCCCTGGCTGCTGCAAAGCTGCCGCTCGCCACCTCCTTTGTTAAGCGGACGGTGATGTGATGAAAGCGAATGAACTTCGTGAAAAATCAGCACAGCAGCTGAACGAGCAACTGCTCGGCCTGCTGCGCGACCAGTTCAATCTGCGTATGCAGAAAGCAACTGGCCAGTTGGGGCAGTCTCACCTGCTCTCGCAAGTTAAGCGTGACATCGCTCGCGTGAAGACTGTGCTCAACCAGCAGGCAGGTAAGTAATCATGGCTGAAGCCGAAAAAACCGTCCGTACGCTGACTGGCCGTGTTGTCAGCGACAAGATGGACAAGACCATCACCGTTCTGATTGAGCGTCGCGTAAAGCACCCGATCTACGGTAAATACGTTAAGCGTTCGACTAAGCTGCACGCGCACGACGAAACCAATCAGTGCCATATCGGCGACAAAGTCACTATTCGTGAAACTCGTCCGGTAGCCAAGACCAAGTCTTGGGCGTTGGTTGATATCCTCGAACGCGCTGTGGAAGTCTAAGGACTAGGGGTCGGAGAAATTATATGATTCAGACTCAATCCATGCTCGATGTGGCCGATAACAGCGGCGCTCGCCGCGTTATGTGCATCAAGGTGCTGGGTGGCTCCCATCGTCGTTACGCTGGTATCGGTGACATCATCAAAGTGACCGTCAAGGAAGCAATTCCGCGCGGTAAGGTGAAAAAAGGCCAAGTGATGACTGCTGTTGTAGTCCGCACTCGCCACGGTGTTCGTCGTGCAGACGGCTCCATCATCCGCTTCGATGGCAACGCTGCTGTTCTTCTGAACAACAAGCAAGAGCCGATCGGTACCCGTATCTTTGGGCCAGTGACCCGTGAACTTCGTACTGAGAAGTTCATGAAGATCGTCTCGCTCGCCCCAGAAGTGCTGTAAGGAGATCCGACATGCAAAAGATTCGTCGTGACGACGAGATCATCGTGATCGCCGGCAAAGACAAAGGTAAGCGCGGTAAGGTGCTCAAGGTTCTCGCTGACGACCGTCTGGTCGTTGGTGGGATCAACCTGGTGAAGCGTCATACCAAGCCAAACCCGATGTCGGGCGTACAGGGCGGTATCGTCGAGAAAGAAGCGCCACTGCACGCTTCCAACGTCGCCATTTTCAACGGCGCAACCAACAAGGCTGACCGCGTTGGTTTCAAAGTTGAAGACGGCAAGAAAATTCGTGTCTTCAAGTCGACCCAAAAAGCGGTTGATGCTTGAACACTGCTAGGTAGAAGACCATGGCACGACTAAAAGAGATTTACCGGAAGGAAATCGCTCCGAAGCTTAAGGAAGAACTTAAGCTGGCGAACGTGATGGAAGTTCCGCGCGTTACCAAAATCACCCTGAACATGGGTCTGGGCGAAGCGATCGGCGACAAAAAAGTCATCGAGCACGCTGTTGCTGACCTGGAAAAGATCACCGGTCAAAAAGTTGTTGTGACTTACGCTCGGAAATCCATCGCTGGCTTTAAAGTCCGTGAAGGTTGGCCGATCGGCGTCAAAGTAACTCTGCGCCGCGATCGTATGTACGAGTTCCTGGATCGTCTGCTGTCGATCTCCCTGCCTCGGGTTCGCGACTTCCGCGGCCTGAATGCCAAGTCCTTTGATGGTCGTGGCAACTACAGCATGGGCGTAAAAGAGCAGATCATCTTCCCGGAAATCGACTACGACAAGATCGATGCTCTCCGCGGTCTGGACATTACCCTGACCACCACTGCCAAGAACGATGATGAAGGTCGCGCACTGCTGCGTGCTTTCAAATTCCCGTTCCGCAACTGATTGGAGTAGGAAAATGGCCAAGAAGAGCATGAAAAACCGTGAGCTGAAGCGTCAGCTCACCGTTGCCAAGTTCGCCGTGAAGCGTGCAGCGCTCAAAGCAATCATCGTTGATCTGAACGCAAGTCCAGAAGCGCGCTGGGAAGCTACCGTAGCTCTGCAGAAGCAACCACGTGACGCAAGCGCTTCGCGCATGCGTAACCGTTGCCGCATCACCGGTCGTCCACACGGCGTCTATCGCAAGTTCGGCCTGGGCCGTAACAAGCTGCGTGAAGCAGCAATGCGTGGCGACGTACCGGGTCTGGTTAAAGCCAGCTGGTAAGACGTACCTCTCGCTACCTGTCGTCGGTTTCGCAAGAAATCGATGCCAGGTGAGTCGGGAAATCAAATCAAGCCCCTTTTGGGGCTTGATTCGTTTCTGCGGTAGGTCTAGAATTGCCGGCTCGCCTGAGCCCGTGTTTTTACTTGCCCGGAATATCTCGGCGACAAGCTGTAGCCGCAAGGCTAATTATTTTGTATTAGGAGCGTCTAGCCCATGAGTATGCAGGACCCGTTAGCGGACATGCTAACTCGTATCCGTAATGCCCAGATGGCTGAAAAGCCCGTCGTAAGCATGCCATCTTCCACGTTGAAGGTTGCTGTAGCCAAAGTCCTGAAAGACGAAGGTTACATTGCGGGTTATCAGATCAGCAGCGAAATCAAGCCACTGCTGTCCATCGAGCTGAAGTACTTCGAAGGCCGTCCAGTCATCGAAGAAGTGAAGCGCGTCAGCCGCCCAGGCTTGCGTCAGTACAAGTCCTCCGATGATCTGCCGAAAGTTCGTGGCGGTCTTGGTGTGTCTATCGTCTCCACCAACAAAGGTGTGATGACGGATCGTGCTGCGCGCGCTGCCGGTGTCGGTGGCGAAGTGCTTTGCACTGTGTTCTAAGGGGGGATAAGCATGTCACGCGTAGCTAAGAACCCCGTTAAGTTGCCAGCCGGTGTCGAAGTCAAATTCGTTGGCCAGCAGCTTTCGGTGAAGGGTGCCAAGGGTACTCTGGAACTGAACATCCATTCGTCCGTTGAAATTGTTGAAGAAGCTGGTGAGCTGCGTTTCGCTGCTCGCAATGGCGATCAACAGACTCGCGCAATGGCAGGCACAACTCGTGCACTGGTTAACAACATGGTCCAAGGCGTAAGCCAAGGCTTCGAGCGCAAGCTCCAGCTGGTCGGTGTTGGTTACAAAGCGCAAGCAAAAGGCTCGGTCCTGAACCTGGCACTTGGCTTCTCGCACCCGGTGGATTACGAATTGCCGAATGGCATTACCGCTGAGACCCCCAACCAAACCGATATCTTCATTCGTGGTATCGACAAGCAGTTGGTTGGTCAAGTGGCCGCTGAGATCCGCGACTTCCGCCGTCCTGAGCCGTACAAAGGCAAAGGTGTGCGTTACGCAGACGAAGTCGTCCGCCGTAAAGAAGCCAAGAAGAAGTAGGGCATAGCAAATGACCGTCAAAAAAGTTACCCGACTGCGTCGCGCTCGCAAAGCACGCCTGAAAATGCACGAGCTAGAAGTCGTGCGTCTCTGCGTGCACCGCTCTTCGCAGCACATTTATGCCCAGGTCATTTCGGCCGACGGCAGCAAAGTCCTGGCAAGCGCCTCGACTTTGGACAAAGAACTGCGTGATGGCGCCACTGGCAACATCGACGCGGCCACTAAGGTTGGCAAGCTGGTCGCCGAGCGTGCAAAAGCCGCTGGCGTATCGCAAGTGGCTTTCGACCGTTCTGGCTTCAAGTACCACGGCCGTGTCAAAGCGCTGGCTGATGCTGCTCGTGAAGGCGGGCTGGAGTTCTAAGTTATGGCAAATAACGACCAAAAACGCGACGAAGGCTACATCGAGAAGCTGGTTCAAGTTAACCGCGTGGCCAAAACCGTAAAAGGCGGCCGTATCTTCACTTTCACTGCGTTGACCGTAGTGGGTGATGGTAAAGGGCGCGTTGGCTTCGGCCGTGGCAAGTCACGTGAAGTGCCTGCTGCAATCCAGAAAGCGATGGAAGCTGCTCGCCGCAACATGATCCAAGTCGATCTGAACGGCACTACCCTGCAGTACGCAATGAAGTCTGCCCATGGCGCTTCGAAGGTGTACATGCAGCCTGCTTCTGAAGGTACCGGTATCATCGCTGGCGGCGCTATGCGCGCAGTGCTGGAAGTTGCTGGTGTCCAGAACGTATTGGCCAAGTGCTACGGCTCTACTAACCCGGTAAACGTGGTTCACGCCACTTTCAAAGGTCTGAAGGGCATGCAGTCTCCTGAGTCCATCGCTGCCAAACGTGGCAAGCGTGTTGAGGAGATCATCTGATCATGGCTACCGTTAAAGTAACGCTGATCAAAAGCACCGCCGGCCGTCTCCCTAACCACAAACTGTGCGTTAAGGGTCTGGGTCTGCGTCGCATCGGTCACACTGTAGAAGTCCTGGATACTCCCGAGAATCGCGGGATGATCAACAAGGCTTACTACATGCTGCGAGTCGAGGGTTAATCGATGAAACTCAATGATCTGAGTCCAGCGCCGGGTTCCCGTCGCGAAAAGCATCGTCCGGGCCGTGGTATCGGTAGTGGTTTGGGTAAGACTGGTGGCCGTGGTCACAAAGGTCAGACCTCCCGCTCCGGTGGCACCATTGCTCCGGGCTTTGAAGGCGGCCAACAGCCGTTGCATCGTCGTCTGCCAAAATTCGGTTTCGTTTCCCTGAAAGCCATGGATCGCGCAGAAGTGCGTCTGTCCGAGCTGGCCAAAGTGGAAGGCGACATCGTAACTGTGCAGTCCCTGAAGGATGCCAACGTGATTAACCAAAACGTACAGCGTGTGAAAATCATGCTGTCCGGCGAAGTTACTCGCGCTGTCACCATCAAAGGTATCGCAGCCACCAAAGGTGCGCGTGCGGCTATCGAAGCAGCTGGCGGCAAGTTCGAGGAATAAATGGCTAAGCAAGGTGCTCTCTCTGCGCTCGGCAAAGGCGGTATGTCTGAACTCTGGGCTCGTCTGCGTTTTCTGTTCCTGGCGATTATCGTCTACCGAATAGGCGCACACATCCCGGTTCCAGGTATCAACCCGGATCGACTGGCAGACCTGTTTCGACAGAATGAGGGGACCATTCTTAGCTTGTTCAACATGTTTTCCGGCGGCGCGCTGGAGCGGATGAGTATCTTTGCACTGGGGATCATGCCGTACATTTCGGCATCGATCATCATGCAGCTGATGACCGCCGTCAGCCCGCAGCTGGAGCAGTTGAAGAAGGAAGGTGAAGCTGGCCGTCGCAAGATCAGCCAGTACACCCGCTACGGCACCGTCGTCCTGGCATTGGTTCAAGCTATCGGCATGTCCGTTGGCCTGGCCAGTCAGGGCGTTGCTTTCTCTGCAGATATCGGCTTCCACTTCGTGGCTGTCACCACCTTCGTGGCTGGTGCAATGTTCATGATGTGGCTGGGCGAGCAGATTACCGAGCGCGGTGTTGGTAACGGTATCTCGATGTTGATTTTCGCAGGTATCGTCGCCGGTCTTCCGAGAGCGATCGGGCAGTCTTTCGAGTCTGCACGCACGGGTGATATCAATATCTTCGCCCTGGTTGCGATCGGTTTGCTGGCAGTAGCGATCATCGGTTTCGTGGTGTTCATTGAGCGTGGTCAGCGTCGTATTGCTGTTCACTACGCCAAGCGTCAGCAGGGCCGTAAGGTCTTCGCTGCGCAGACCAGCCACCTGCCGCTGAAAGTGAATATGGCTGGTGTTATTCCTGCCATTTTTGCGAGCAGCATCTTGCTGTTCCCGGCTTCGCTGGGTTCCTGGTTCGGTCAGTCTGAAGGTATGGGCTGGTTGCAGGACATCTCGCAGTCGATCGCTCCTGGTCAGCCGTTGAATATTCTGCTGTTTAGTGCAGGGATTATTTTCTTCTGCTTCTTCTATACGGCGTTGATGTTCAATCCGAAAGACGTAGCGGAAAACCTGAAGAAGTCCGGTGCCTTTATTCCGGGTATCCGTCCAGGTGAGCAGTCGGCACGCTATATTGATGGCGTCCTGACCCGCTTGACCATGTTCGGTGCTCTTTATATGACGGCCGTGTGCCTGCTTCCCCAGTTTCTGGTGGTTGCAGCAAACGTACCGTTCTACCTTGGCGGGACCTCGTTGCTGATCGTGGTCGTGGTTGTGATGGACTTTATGTCGCAAGTACAATCTCACCTCGTTTCGCACCAGTATGAATCCCTGATGAAGAAAGCCAACCTGAAGGGTTACGGCAGCGGCGGCGGAATGCTGCGCTGAGGTACCCATAAGGTTCGAGGAGTTGGTGATGAAAGTTCGTGCATCGGTGAAAAAGCTGTGCCGTAACTGCAAGATTATTCGCCGCGAAGGTGTGGTTCGAGTAATTTGCAGCGCGGAACCACGTCATAAGCAGCGCCAAGGCTGATTGTGATTTGTGCTTAAGCCCAGCAGCTAGTGCGCTGCTGGGTTGATTATTTGTTCCTACAGCGATATTATCTCGCGCCCTATTTCTTGGCTTCCGGGGCGTAGGTAGCTGTCAATTGGAGTCCCACTGAATGGCCCGTATTGCAGGCGTTAACATTCCAGATAACAAGCATACTGTTATCTCGCTGACCTACATCTATGGTGTTGGTCGCACAACTGCACAGAAAATTTGTGCAACCACTGGGGTTAACCCAGCGGCAAAGATCAAAGATCTGAGCGACGAGCAGATTGAACAGCTGCGTGGCGAAGTGGCGAAGTTCACCACTGAAGGTGACCTGCGTCGCGAAATCAACATGAAAATCAAGCGCTTGATGGATTTGGGCTGCTACCGCGGTCTGCGTCATCGTCGTGGTCTGCCAGTACGCGGTCAGCGTACCAAGACCAATGCGCGTACTCGCAAAGGTCCGCGTAAGCCGATCCGCAAGTAATCGCTCCAGCGTTTCGACAGGAATTTAGTCATGGCAAAACCTGCTGCTCGTCCTCGTAAAAAAGTTAAAAAGACAGTGGTTGATGGCATCGCCCACATCCACGCGTCGTTTAACAACACAATCGTCACCATTACCGATCGTCAAGGTAACGCTCTTTCCTGGGCTACCTCCGGCGGTTCGGGTTTCCGTGGTTCACGCAAGTCCACCCCGTTCGCTGCTCAAGTAGCTGCCGAGCGTGCTGGTCAAGCCGCGCTGGAGTACGGTCTGAAAAACCTCGACGTCAATGTCAAGGGTCCAGGCCCAGGTCGTGAATCCGCTGTCCGTGCATTGAACGGCTGTGGCTATAAGATCGCCAGCATCACCGACGTGACGCCAATCCCGCACAACGGGTGCCGTCCGCCGAAGAAGCGCCGCGTGTAATCCAGGAGACTGTAAGAAATGGCTCGTTACATTGGTCCAAAATGCAAACTTGCTCGTCGTGAAGGCACCGATCTCTTTCTGAAGAGCGGCGTTCGCGCTATCGAATCCAAGTGCAACATCGAAGCAGCTCCAGGCATCCACGGTCAACGCCGCGGTCGCCAGTCCGATTACGGTACTCAGCTGCGTGAAAAGCAAAAAGTCCGTCGTATCTACGGCGTTCTCGAGCGTCAGTTCAGCGGCTACTACAAAGAAGCTGCCGGCAAGAAAGGCGCAACAGGCGAAAACCTGCTGCAATTGCTCGAATGCCGTCTGGACAACGTTGTATATCGTATGGGCTTCGGCTCGACTCGTGCCGAATCCCGTCAACTGGTTTCGCACAAGTCGATCAGCGTCAACGGCAAAACCGTTAACGTTCCTTCTTACCAGGTTCGTGCTGGTGACGTAGTCGCTATTCGCGAGAAGGCCAAGAACCAACTGCGTATTGTCCAGGCTCTCGATCTGTGTGCCCAACGTGGCCGCGTAGAATGGGTAGAAGTAGACACTGAGAAGAAATCGGGCGTTTTCAAGAACGTTCCAGCTCGCAGTGATCTATCCGCCGACATCAACGAAAGCCTGATTGTCGAGCTCTACTCCAAGTAAGGGCTAGAAAATAGGTGCATCCATGCAGATTTCGGTAAATGAGTTCCTGACACCCCGCCACATTGATGTGCAGGTTGTCAGTCCAACCCGCGCCAAGATTACTCTCGAGCCTCTCGAGCGTGGTTTTGGCCATACCCTGGGCAACGCGCTTCGCCGCATTCTGTTGTCCTCCATGCCCGGCTGTGCAGTAGTCGAGGCCGAGATTGACGGTGTACTCCATGAGTACAGCGCCATCGAAGGTGTACAGGAAGACGTAATTGAAATCCTGTTGAACCTTAAAGGTCTGGCTATCAAGCTGCACGGTCGAGACGAAGTTACGCTGACCTTGTCGAAGAAGGGTTCGGGGGTGGTTACCGCTGCCGATATTCAGCTGGATCATGATGTCGAGATCGTTAATCCCGATCACGTAATCGCTAACCTGGCGTCTAACGGCGCCTTGAACATGAAGCTCGTAGTAGCTCGTGGTCGTGGTTATGAACCGGCAGACTCGCGTCAGAGCGATGAAGACGAAAGCCGCAGCATTGGTCGTCTGCAGCTTGACTCTTCGTTCAGCCCAGTACGTCGCATCGCCTACGAGGTGCAAAACGCCCGTGTCGAGCAGCGTACCAACCTGGACAAGCTGGTTATTGATATGGAAACCAACGGTACTCTGGATCCTGAAGAGGCTATCCGTCGTGCTGCAACCATTCTGCAACAGCAGTTGGCTGCGTTCGTCGACCTCAAAGGTGACAGCGAACCAGTGGTAATCGAACAGGAAGATGAGATCGATCCGATCCTCCTCCGTCCGGTTGACGATTTGGAACTGACCGTGCGTTCGGCCAACTGCCTTAAGGCGGAGAACATTTACTACATCGGCGACCTGATTCAGCGTACCGAAGTAGAACTGTTGAAGACTCCGAACCTGGGCAAGAAATCCTTGACCGAGATCAAGGATGTCCTGGCTTCTCGTGGTCTTTCCCTCGGCATGCGCCTCGACAACTGGCCGCCTGCAAGTCTTAAGAAGGACGACAAGGCGACTGCCTGATCGTCGTAATCACCGAACGTTGTGTTTGGTAAGGAATGAACCATGCGTCATCGTAAAAGTGGACGTCACCTGAGCCGTACCAGCTCTCACCGCAAGGCTATGTTCCAGAACATGGCGGTGTCGCTGTTCGAGCACGAGCTGATCAAAACTACCCTGCCGAAAGCCAAGGAACTGCGCCGCGTTGCCGAGCCGCTGATCACTCTGGCCAAGGTAGACAGCGTTGCTAACCGTCGTTTGGCTTTCGACCGTACTCGTTCGAAAGAAATCGTTGGTAAGCTGTTCAACGATCTGGGCAAGCGCTATGCAACCCGTCAGGGCGGCTACCTGCGTATCCTCAAGTGCGGTTTCCGCGCTGGCGACAACGCGCCAATGGCGTACGTCGAGCTGGTTGATCGTCCTGTCGGTGGTGTTGTAGAAGCTGCTGAATAAGACGTCAGTCTGAACAAAGAACCGGGCCTTGTGCCCGGTTTTTTGTTTTTGAAATTCGTAAAAACTATCAGCTCGCATAATTTAATAAATTTGAGAGTGTTTCAGTTCTGACCAATAATCCTCCCCAGACCATTTTAGCCAGCCTATAAGACTGAGGAAGAATCCAATGAGCCAGACCAAAACGCTTACCACTGCCAGTGGCGCGCCTGTCGCGGATAACCAGAACTCTCGCTCCGCCGGTCCTCGTGGCCCGTTGCTGCTGGACGACTTTCACCTGATCGAGAAGCTTGCCCACTTCAACCGCGAGAACATTCCGGAGCGTCGTGTACACGCCAAGGGTTCGGGGGCTCACGGTACTTTCACAGTCACCCGCGACATTACCCAATACTCCAGCGCCAAGCTCTTCGAGTCGATCGGCAAGCAGACGCCTATATTCCTGCGCTTCTCCACTGTCGGTGGTGAGCGTGGCTCGGCTGACACCGAGCGTGACCCACGTGGTTTCGCTGTGAAGTTTTACACCGAAGAAGGTAACTGGGACATCGTGGGTAACAACACGCCTGTGTTCTTTATCCGTGATCCACTGAAATTCCCGGACTTCATCCACACCCAAAAGCGTCTGCCACAGAGCAACCTGAAAAGTGCACAAGCGATGTGGGACTTCTGGTCGTACTCTCCAGAGGCTTTGCACCAGATCACTATTCTGTTCTCTGATCGCGGCATCCCTGATGGCTACCGCCACATGCATGGCTTTGGTAGCCACACTTACAGCCTCATCAGCGCTGCGGGTGAGCGTCATTGGGTCAAGTGGCACTACAAGTCCAGGCAAGGCATCAAGAACCTGACGCCGGCTGATGCTGCTCGCCTGGCTGGTACCGACCCGGATTACGCACAGCGCGACCTGTTCACCGCCATCGAGCGTGGTGATTTCCCGAAATGGCAGGTGTGCATCCAGTTGATGAGTGAAGCTCAGGCTGCCAACCATCATGAAAACCCCTTCGATGTGACCAAGACCTGGTCGCAGAAAGAGTTTCCGTTGATCGAAGTCGGTGAGCTGGAGCTCAACCGTAACTCGCTCAACTACTTCGCTGAAGTCGAGCAGGCTGCTTTCGGCCCGAGCAACATGGTGCCAGGCGTAGGGCTGTCGCCTGATCGCATGCTCCAGGGGCGTGTGTTCGCTTACGCCGATGCTCATCGCTACCGTGTAGGCACCAACCACCAGCACTTGCCGATCAATGCTGCGAAAAGCCCAGTAAACAGCTATCAGCGTGACGGTGCCATGGCGCTCGGCATTAACGGCGGTGCGGCTCCGAACTACGAGCCAAACAGCTACGGCGATGCGCCAAAGCAGGCGCCTCGTTATGCCGAACCGGCTCTGGCCCTGAGTGGAACTGCCGATCGTCACGATCATCGTGAAGATACCGATTACTACAGCCAGGCTGGCAAGTTGTTCAACCTCATGGACGCCGACCAAAAGGCGTTGCTGATCGGCAATATTGCCGGTGCGATGCAGGGCGTTTCCAGTGATGTGGTACAGCGTCAGTTGCAGTACTTCTTCCAGGCTGACCCGGCTTATGGCGAAGGTATTGCCAAAGCCCTGGGCGTCAAACTGGGCTAACTCGAAGTGAGAAACAGAACCGCCCTCATTTGGGCGGTTTTTCGCTTCTTATAGGCCGTTTTTCGCCGCTTTTTATCGGATTATTGCGTTTTTGGAAGTGACCTGACAGTCAGCTTGGTTCAAACTATGGCCTTTCAGCAGGGAGATCTGGTGCGATGCAAGGCCATCCAGAAGTAATCGATTATCTGAACACGTTGCTCACTGGCGAATTGGCTGCTCGTGACCAATATTTCATCCATTCGCGTATGTACGAAGATTGGGGTTTCGCCAAGCTCTACGAACGCATCAATCATGAAATGGAAGAAGAGGCGCAACACGCCGATGCGCTGATTCGTCGTATCCTGATGCTCGAAGGCACGCCTCGCATGCGTCCGGACGATCTTGAAATCGGTACTACTGTGCCTGAAATGCTCGCCAGCGACCTGCGTCTTGAATACAAGGTTCGTGCTGCGCTGTGTAAAGGCATCGAGCTGTGCGAACTGCACAAGGATTACATCAGCCGCGACATCCTGCGTCTGCAGCTGGCTGACACCGAGGAAGATCACACCTACTGGCTGGAGCAGCAGATGGGCCTGATCAAGGCTATCGGTCTGGAAAACTATCTGCAGTCGCAGTTCTGATTCCACAGCCCGCATAGTAAAAAGCCCCTGCACACTCATGTGGCAGGGGCTTTTTCATTTTGCGTGTTTACGCAATCCGCCGACTCAAGCACGGTCCCTGATCAGCAGGGGCTTGAGATAGTGGCCGGTATAGGACTGCTCCATCTCCGCGACTTCTTCTGGCGTACCGGTGGCGATAATCTGCCCACCCCTTGAACCACCTTCCGGACCGAGATCCACCAGCCAGTCGGCTGTCTTGATGACGTCCAGGTTGTGCTCGATCACGACCACTGTGTTGCCGTGATCGCGCAGACGATGCAAGACATCGAGCAATTGCTGGATATCGGCAAAGTGCAGACCGGTTGTGGGTTCGTCGAGGATATACAGCGTCTTGCCGGTATCGCGCTTGGAGAGTTCGCGAGACAGCTTGACCCGTTGTGCCTCACCGCCCGACAAGGTTGTCGCCGACTGCCCTAGCTTGATGTAGGAAAGCCCGACATCCATCAGTGTCTGGAGCTTGCGCGCCAGAGCCGGAACGGCATCGAAGAATTCACGAGCTTCCTCGATGGTCATTTCCAGCACTTCGTGGATGTTCTTGCCCTTGTATTTGATTTCAAGGGTTTCGCGGTTGTAGCGCTTGCTCTTGCACACGTCGCACGGCACGTAAATGTCCGGCAGGAAGTGCATCTCGACCTTGATCAGGCCATCACCCTGGCACGCTTCACAGCGTCCGCCCTTGACGTTGAACGAGAAGCGCCCAGGACCATAACCGCGAGAGCGCGACTCCGGCACACCGGCAAACAGCTCACGAATAGGCGTGAACAAACCCGTGTAGGTCGCCGGGTTCGAGCGAGGTGTACGGCCGATCGGGCTCTGGTCGATATCCACAACCTTGTCCAGATGCTGCAAGCCATTGATGCTGTCGTGGGTCGCGGCTTCCAGAGTCGTTGCGCCGTTGAGCGCCGTGGCACTGAGCGGGAACAGGGTGTTGTTGATCAGCGTCGATTTGCCCGAGCCGGAAACGCCGGTCACGCAGGTCAGCAAGCCAATCGGGATATCCAGGTTCACATTGCGCAGGTTGTTGCCGCGCGCGCCCTTGAGCGTAAGCGACAGCTTCTTGTTACGCGGCGTGCGCTTGGCCGGTACTTCAATCTTGACCCGGCCTGACAGGTACTTGCCTGTCAACGAGTCAGGATGGCTCATCACCTCGTCAGGCGTACCCTCAGCGACGATATTACCGCCATGCACGCCAGCGCCCGGTCCGATGTCCACGACATAGTCCGCAAGGCGGATAGCGTCTTCATCGTGTTCGACCACGATCACCGTATTGCCGATATCCCGCAGATGCTTGAGCGTGCCCAGCAAACGGTCGTTATCGCGTTGATGCAGACCAATCGACGGCTCGTCGAGGATGTACATCACACCCACCAGGCCGGCACCGATCTGGCTCGCCAGACGGATACGCTGCGCTTCACCGCCCGACAGGGTATCGGCACTGCGATCCAGCGTCAGGTAATCCAGGCCGACGTTGACCAGGAACTGCAAGCGCTCGCGGATCTCCTTGAGAATCTTGTCGGCGATTTCGCCACGGCGCCCGGTCAGCTTCAGGCCACTGAAATAGTCAGTGGCATCGCCAATCGGCAGGTTGGTGACCGCAGGCAGGGTTTTCTCGCCGACCCACACGTGACGCGCTTCGCGACGCAAACGAGTGCCACGGCAATCCGGGCAAGGCTGAGTGCCGAGGAACTTGGCCAGCTCTTCACGGACGGTTGCCGATTCGGTTTCCCGGTAACGGCGCTCAAGGTTCGGCACGATGCCTTCAAAAGGATGCGCACGTTTGACGATATCGCCACGATCATTCAGATAGCGGAAGTCGACATTCTGTGTGCCGCTGCCGTTAAGCAGGATTTTCTGCGTTTCGGGAGCCAGCTCCTTGAACGGTACTTCCAGGCTGAAATCGTAATGCTTGGACAGCGAGCCCAGCATCTGGAAGTAATAGACGTTGCGCCTGTCCCAGCCGCGTATCGCGCCTTCTGCCAGCGTCAGTTCGGCGTTGACCAGTCGCTTCACATCGAAGAACTGCTTCACGCCCAGCCCGTCACACGTCGGGCATGCGCCGGCCGGGTTGTTGAAGGAGAACAGCTTGGGTTCCAGCTCGCTGATGGCATGACCGCAGATCGGGCAGGCAAAGCGCGCAGAAAAAATGATCTCTTCGCCAGGCTCATCGTCCATCGGTGCAACCAGCGCGATGCCGTCGGCCAGTTTCAGTGCCGTCTCGAACGACTCGGCCAGACGCTGCTGCAAGTCCGGACGCACCTTGAAGCGATCCACGACCACATCAATGGAGTGCTTCTTCTGTTTATCCAGCTTGGGCAGTTCGTCGAGCTCGAACAGCTTGCCGTTGACCCGGGCGCGGACGAAGCCCTGAGCGCGCAGTTCCTCGAACACCGAAAGATGCTCACCCTTGCGCTCACGGATGACCGGAGCCAGCAGCATCAATTTGCTGCCTTCCGGTTGCGTCAGCACCAGATCGACCATCTGGCTGACCGTCTGGGCCTCCAGCGGGATATCGTGATCCGGGCAGCGAGGTTGACCGACTCGCGCATACAGCAGGCGCAGGTAGTCGTAGATCTCGGTAATGGTGCCGACGGTCGACCGCGGGTTGTGAGAAGTGGATTTCTGCTCGATGGAAATCGCAGGCGACAGGCCTTCGATCGTGTCCACGTCCGGTTTTTCCATCATCGATAGAAACTGGCGGGCGTAGGCTGAAAGAGATTCGACATAACGACGCTGGCCTTCGGCGTACAGCGTATCGAATGCCAGCGATGACTTGCCGGAGCCGGACAGGCCGGTAATAACGATCAGTTTGTCGCGCGGAAGGGTCAGGTCTATGTTTTTCAGGTTGTGGGTTCGTGCCCCACGTATCAGGATCTTGTCCACTGCGGCCTCGCTTGGCGGGCATAAACATCGGAGTATACGGCTGCATGCCATTACGCGGCAAAGCGTCGCGTATATCTCGTGTATGTGCTGTACCACGATGGGACTGGTAGAATCGCCGCCGGTTCACACGAGGTTTTTCCATGCACGATCCCTATAGCGAACGGATGAGTAGCGGTGAGACGCGCGCAGCAGGCGGTCTGGCCCTGGTGTTCGCTTTCCGAATGCTTGGCATGTTCATGGTTCTGCCGGTCCTGGCGACCTACGGCATGGACCTGGCGGGCGCGAGCCCGGCCCTTATTGGTCTGGCCATCGGTGCCTATGGGCTGACCCAGGCTGTGTTGCAGATTCCGTTCGGCGTCATCTCCGACCGGATCGGGCGACGTCCAGTGATTTATCTGGGGCTGATAGTCTTTGCACTTGGCAGCCTGGTGGCCGCCAATGCCGACACGATCTGGGGCGTCATCATCGGACGGGTCCTGCAAGGTGCTGGCGCTATATCCGCGGCGGTCATGGCCTTGCTGTCAGACCTGACGCGCGAGCAGCATCGCACCAAGGCCATGGCCATGATCGGTATGACCATCGGCCTGTCGTTCGCTATCGCCATGGTGGTAGGACCTTTGCTGACCGGCGCGTTCGGCCTGTCGGGGCTGTTCCTCGCGACGGGCGGCATGGCGCTGTTGGGGATCCTGATCGTGGCGTTCGTCGTTCCGAAAGCCAATGGTCCGTTATTGCACCGTGAGTCGGGCGTTGCCAAACAGGCCCTGGGCGCGACCCTGCGTCACCCGGACCTGCTGCGTCTGGATTTGGGTATCTTCGTGTTGCACGCGATGCTGATGTCCAGTTTCGTCGCATTACCGCTGGCGCTGGTGGAAAAAGCCGGTCTGCCCAAGGAGCAGCACTGGTGGGTCTACCTCACGGCGTTGCTGATCTCTTTCTTCGCGATGATCCCGTTCATCATTTACGGAGAAAAAAAGCGTCAGATGAAGCGTGTGTTGCTCGGCGCCGTCACAGTTCTGATGCTCTCTGAGCTATCCTTCTGGGCATTCGGCGACACGCTGCGGGCGCTGGTGATAGGGACAGTGGTATTCTTTACCGCGTTCAACCTGCTGGAAGCGTCCTTGCCGTCACTGATCAGCAAAGTATCGCCGGCGGGCGGAAAAGGCACGGCGATGGGAGTTTATTCAACCAGCCAGTTCCTTGGTTCGGCTGCAGGTGGGATACTCGGCGGCTGGTTGTTCCAGCATGGTGGGCTCGACGTGGTTTTCCTGGGAGGCGCCGGCATGGCCGCCATCTGGCTTGCCTTTGCGGTAACCATGCGTGAACCGCCTTACGTGACGAGCCTGCGCCTGCCGTTGTCAGCCGAGGCACAGCGTGAAGCAGGCCTGGCAGAGCGTTTAATGTCCGTAGCAGGCGTGACGGATGCAGTGGTGGTGGCAGAAGAGTCCGCCATCTATATCAAACTCGATACAAAATTATTGGATCGTGCGACTCTGGAAAAGCTGGTCAATCCAGCACCGGAAGCGTGCGAAGCCTAGGAGAACGTTATGGCCCGTGGGGTTAACAAAGTCATATTGGTCGGTACATGCGGCCAGGATCCCGAAGTTCGCTACTTGCCTAACGGTAACGCCGTGACCAACCTGAGTCTGGCAACCAGCGAACAATGGACTGACAAGCAGACCGGTCAGAAAGTCGAAAAGACCGAATGGCACCGTGTTTCGATGTTCGGCAAGGTTGCCGAGATCGCTGGCGAATACCTGCGCAAGGGTTCCCAGGTCTACATCGAAGGCAAGCTGCAAACCCGTGAGTGGGAAAAAGACGGCATCAAGCGCTACACCACCGAAATCGTCGTCGACATGCAAGGCACCATGCAACTGCTGGGCGGCCGTCCACAAGGCGACTCCCAACAAGGTCAGGGCGGTGGCAACTACGGCAACTCCGCACCGCGTCCACAGCAGTCGCGCCCGCAATCGACTCCGCCACAGCAGTCGTATTCGCAACAGCCACAACGCGAATCCCGCCCGGCTCCGCAACAGCAAGCGCCACAGCCGGCGGCTGATTTCGACAGCTTTGATGATGATATTCCATTCTAAAAAGCTACTTGGACTTTCATGAAGTTCAGGCTTGAGACCCCCGCATTGCGGGGGTTTTTGCGTTTCTGGCCTATCAGAAAGTCATGATGGTTTTTTCTGGCTCTTCGGGCTAAGGCTATCGGTGCCTGGATGGCGAGGCCCAGAGTAATGCCGATCAGCTAAGGCATGATCACTTCGTGGGAGGCAGCTTGCTGCAAGTTTGTTTGTGCACATTTCACCGGCTGATCATCGCCGCCGACCCCAGCACCTGCAGTTGTGCCGAATTGGATGAGGCTGTCGTAAGCGTGAACATCATTGTCCGCTTCGCATTTGGAACTGACCATTCATAGGAAATGGTTTGTGTCGGTCCATTCAAGGCGGTTTGTTTTTGCTCATTCTTCAATAGTTTGGCGGTGAGCGGGGAGGGTGGGTTTGCGACCAGTTGAGTGAACAGCTTTATTACAGTCGCAGTATTTGCCCTGCGGACATGTACCGAGCAAAAACTCTTCCCGGCAGGAAGGCTCAGTACAAAGAGTCCCGATTTGTCTGGAACAGGCCAAGCGTCTCCGGGGTGGCCTGCCAGGAATAGTGCTGCCTTGTCAGGGGGAAGCTTTGGCATAGGCTTCAGCTGTGTTCTGAGAGCTTCAAGATCTAAAAGGTTCTTCATGCAAAGCGATGCGTAGATTTTGGCGAACGAGTTGGCTTGATCGTCGCCTTCACTGCCAAGGCAAACAGTTGGCGTCAGGACAAGTGCAAGCAGGGCGGCGATAAGTCTGGGCATTGAACCTCTCCGGGGAACCTGACAATTGAGCCAAAGAACAGCCCCTTCAGCGTAGGATCCTTTTTGAATTCTGCCGCCGCCCTGTCGCGAACTCATTCGCAATAAACGTTATTACAACCCCAGTTCCGAAAGCCCCGGATGGTCATCCGGTCTGCGACCCAGCGGCCAGTGGAACTTGCGTTCCGACTCTTTGATCGGCAGGTCGTTGATGCAGGCAAAACGTCTGGCCATTAGCCCGTTCTCTTCAAACTCCCAGTTTTCGTTGCCATAGGAACGGAACCAGTTGCCCGAATCGTCATGCCATTCGTAGGCATAGCGCACGGCGATGCGGTTGTCGGTGAAGGCCCAGAGCTCTTTGATCAAGCGATAGTCCAGCTCCTTTGCCCATTTGCGGGCGAGGAAATCCCGGGCCTGTTCACGATTGGTGACAAATTCGGCGCGGTTTCGCCATTGGGTATCTTCGGTGTAGGCCAGGGAGACTTTTTCCGGGTCCCGGCTGTTCCAGCCATCTTCAGCCAGGCGGACTTTTTGAAGGGCGGTTTCGCGGCTGAAGGGCGGTAACGGCGGGCGTGGCTGAGCGGTGGCGGACATGGTGGAACCTCGGGGCTTTGGGTGTCAGGGAGTTGAGAGGCTGGCGGTCTTGAGCAGAAGGCGGGCCACCTCACGGGCATTGTCGGCAGCCGCGTGATCGCCCATCACCAGAGCCTGGGTAATGGCTCCATCAATCAGGATCAGCAGTTGCCTGGCCAGCGCTTCAGGCGCCGACACGGAAAGTTGTTCACACAGTTGGATCACGTAATCGAGCAGCTTCTGCTTGTGATCCTTGGCAATCAGGCGCACGGGGTCTTCAGGATCGCCGATTTCGCCTGCGGTATTGATAAAGGCGCAGCCCCGAAAGCCTTCGGACTCGAACCAGCCGGTGAGCACTGTAAACATGCCGAGGATGCGTTCCTCGGGTGTTTCGGCCTTGTCGGTTTCAGTTCTGAACCACTGCATCCAGCGGATATCGCGTGCGCTCAATGCCTGTGCGGCAATCTCGTCCTTGGTCGCGAAGTAGCGATAGATGCTCTTGCGGGCCACGCCAGAGGTACGCACCAGCAAGTCCATACCCATGGCGTGAATGCCGACGCGATAGATCAGTGCTTCGGCGGTTTGCAGAATCTTGTCTTGCACGGGGGAGGGTGTTTTAGTCGTCATGGGTAAAAGAGTAGAACGAGCGTTCTACCTCAGTCAAGCCCCTTCAGTTTGATTCTGAAATGCCATGCATTTGCAGTTGTGATCGAACTTGCGGCCCGAACCGGGATCAGTTGCATGGAGTTTTTGCTCTGTCTGCCATTCAACGAAGGAGAAGCTGCCCGGTGTCTCAGTTAAGAACCTTGATCCTGTTGGGGCTCCTGTTTTGCGCAGGCAGCTTTCACGTTCAGGCCGCCGACGTGCCGGCTCTCCCTATGGCGGCAGCGGCTCCTGTCGATGACAAGTCTGCTGAGAAAAAGGCTGACAAACCTGACGAGAAGGCCGCTGAGAAGCCCGAGGAAAAAGCTGCAGAGACCGAACCACCGGCTGCCGAGATTCTGGTGCAGGGTGGTCTGCTCGGGGCGATCAGCACCAGCATCGATGACATTCAAAAAACGCTCAATCTGGACGAAAGCCTGTGGGATGCCTGGCGCTTGCGGGCTGACCGTGCCGCTGATGAGATTGGTGATCTGGTCAACAAGCGCACGGCACGTTCTCCGTGGAGCGTGGTGGGCGATTTCCTGATTCTGTCGGTGGTGTGGATCGGTGCGTTTGCGGTGCTGACGACATTGGGACGTTTTCTGGCGGTCCGTCTGAGTCGACGCCCGTTTCTTCAGGTCCGTGAGCGCAGCCAGGCGCTTTTGAAATACGTGCTGCCTTTCACGCTGCCCGCAATAATCTGCCTGCCGTTGACGCTGTACGTCAGTCACTTTATGCCGTCCTCCGTGGGGCGTGCGCTGTCGCTCTGTTTTGCTTACGCGACCAGCAGCGGCATCGTCTCCACGTCGGTGCTGCTGTGTGTCATCGTTATGTTCAACTCGGGACACAAGCGTGCAGCGGTACGCATGATCCGTCGCTACAGTCCGCGCCCGTTGTTCATCATCGGCTTTCTGGCGGCGCTGAGCGATGCGCTGACCAGCCCGCAGATCGCCCGCCAGTTAGGCAGTAACTTCACCACCAGTGTGTCGGTGTTCACCGGGTTGTTCGCTTCGGTCGTGTTCTGCATGTTGGTGATCAAGGTGCGTCGCCCGATCGCTCACCTGATTCGCAACCGCTCCCTGAGCAGCCGCATGCAAAGGCCTGCATTGCAGCGATCCCTGAAAATATTCTCCAACCTCTGGCACTTGCCGATTCTGCTGATGATCCTGGTTTCGGCCATCAACCTCATCGGTGCTGGCGAGGACAGTCAGCAAACCCTGCGTTGTGCGCTGTTCACCACGCTGTTGCTGATCGCGACGGTGTTCCTGAGCACGGTATTCGAGCACCTGTTCAAGCCTGCCGAAGAAGGAGGGCGCGGCGGACATGTGTACAAGGCGCGCCTGCTGCGGCTGGTGTATGCGATGTTGCGGATTACGCTGGCGGTGGCGTTCATCGAGATACTGGGACGGATCTGGGGCTTCTCGATGTTCGAGTTCGCCCAGCGCAATACCCTCGGACGTGTGATCAGCGATTCGCTGAGCAGCATCGGTCTGATCTTTCTGGTGACCTGGCTGCTGTGGGTGGTGCTCGACACGGCCATTCAGGAAGCTCTCAAGCCACCGGTCAATCACCGCAACGGGCGTCAGCCCAGTACGCGAATCAAGACCATCCTGCCGTTGTTGCGCAATGCGGTGAAAATCATTCTGGTGGTGATCTGCGCGATTACCACCATGGCCAACCTGGGGATCAACGTCGCGCCATTGCTGGCAGGTGCCGGTGTGGTGGGCCTGGCCATCGGTTTCGGTTCGCAACAATTGGTCCAGGATGTCATCACCGGCCTGTTCATCATCATCGAGGACACCTTTTCCGTCGGCGACTGGGTGGTGCTCAGCACTGGCCATTCCGGCTCGGTGGAAAGCCTGACGATTCGTACCGTGCGCCTGCGTGACGGCAAAGGCTTCGTGCATTCGGTGCCGTTCGGGCAGATCAAGGCCGTCACCAACCAGTCCCGGCAGTTTGCCTATGCGTTCTTCTCGGTGCAGTTCACCTATGACTCCGATATCGACGAAGCCTTGGCGCTGATTCGTGAAACAGGGCAGTCGATCACCGAGGACATTCTGCTCAAAAACAACCTGCAAGGGCCGCTGGAAGTGTTCGGTGTGGACCGCATGGATCTCAATGGCGTGGTCCTGACCGCCCAGTTCCGCACCTCGTCGGGCGGGCAGTACAGCGTAGGCCGGGCCTTCAACGAACGGCTCAAGCGACTTGTGGATAAACATCCTGATGTGCGCTTTGCCCAGACTTATCCACAGATGGTAATGAGTCCGGGTCAGGCGCAGGCTCCGGTGCCTGCACCTGCACCTGCACCCGAGTAGCGAATTCATCGGCCAATGAATTCGCTCCTTGGCTGCAAGTGTTGGGGGTTAGCGGTCAACGTGATATGTTTGCAGGCGTTTTTCACCTGATTACTTGATGATTTACCGAGCCTGCTGACTCTATGCGAATGCGCCTTATGCTATTGGGCGGCGGGAATGCCCTCGGGCAAGCGCTGATTCGTCTGGGTGCCGAGGAAGACATTGGTTTCCTCGCGCCGCGTCCACCGCAAGACGGTTGGGACGCAGCGAGCCTGACGCAACTGCTCGATGACACCCGTCCCGATGCCTTGATCAACCTTGCTTACTACTTCGACTGGTTTCAGGCGGAGACAGTGAGTGAAGCGCGTCTGACCCACCAGGAACGCTCCGTGGAGCGCCTGGCCGAATTGTGTCAGCACCACAACATCATTCTTGTTCAGCCTTCCAGCTACCGAGTGTTCGATGGCTCGCGGGCGACTGCCTACAGCGAAAAGGACGATCCCGTGCCTTTGGGGCTGCGTGGCCAGGCCTTGTGGCGTATCGAACAGAGCGTGCGTGCGGCCTGCCCGCAACATGTGCTGGTACGCTTTGGCTGGTTGCTGGATGACAGCGCCGATGGCGTGCTGGGCCGCTTCCTGACCCGCGCCGAACGGCCGGAAGAACTGTTGCTGGCCGATGATCGGCGCGGCAATCCGACGCCGGTCGACGATGCTGCCCGGGTCATCATTTCGGTTCTCAAGCAGCTCGACTGCGAGGCGCCGTTGTGGGGGACCTACCACTACGCCGGTCACGAGGCCACGACGCCATTGGCGTTGGGGCAGGCTGTTCTCACCGAGGCGCGCCTGCTGCATCCTCTGGCTATCGAATCGCCCACTGCCCAGGCCCACGCCGCACGGCCCGATGCCGCGCAAGAGCCGCAGCATGGCGTTCTGGCCTGCAAGAAAATTCTCCATACCTTCGGCATCAAGCCCCGCGCCTGGCGTGCGGGGTTGCCAAGCCTGCTGGATCGGTACTATCGACATGTCTGACGCTCCAATCCTGATTACCGGCGGTGCTGGCTTCATTGGCTCCCACCTGGCTGATGCCTTGTTGGCCCAAGGGTATGCGGTACGCATCCTTGACGACCTCTCGACCGGCAAGCGCAGCAATCTGCCGCTGGATAATGCTCGTATCGAGCTGATCGAAGGCGATGTCGCCGACAGTGCCCTGGTCACTCGTGCAGCCCGGGGGTGTCAGGCCGTCGTGCATCTGGCGGCAGTTGCTTCGGTCCAGGCCTCGGTAGAAGACCCGGTCAAAACCCACCAGAGCAACTTCATCGGCACCTTGAATGTCTGCGAAGCCATGCGCGAGGCGGGCATCAAACGCGTGCTGTTCGCTTCCAGTGCTGCGGTGTACGGCAACAACGGCGAAGGTGAGTCAATCACTGAAGACACGCCCAAGTCGCCGTTGACGCCTTACGCTTCGGACAAGCTGGCCAGCGAGCAATACCTGGACTTCTATCGCCGCCAGCACGGTTTCGAGCCGGTCATCTTCCGCTTCTTCAATATCTTCGGCCCGCGTCAGGATCCATCGTCACCGTATTCCGGTGTGATCAGTATCTTTGCCGAGCGTGCCGAGAAAGGGCTGCCGATCACGGTGTTTGGTGATGGCGAGCAGACCCGGGACTTTTTCTACATCGGCGATCTGGCCAGGCTGCTGACCCAGGCTCTGGAGCAGACCAGCCCTGCTGAAGGTGCGATCAACGTCGGTCTGAACAAAGCCACTTCGCTCAATGAGCTGTTGGGCGCTCTGAAGGGCGTAGTCGGGAGCCTGCCGCCAGTCAGTTATCAGGCCCCGCGTTCTGGCGACATTCGTCATTCGCGGGCAGATAACCGGCGTCTGCTGGAGCGTTTCACGCTGGAAGAAACGACACCGCTGAGTGTCGGGCTGGCGCGTTTGCTGGGACGTTGAATATTGAGTGTCTGTTCCCGCAATGGTCTTGTGGGAGCAGGCCTTCAGGCAGTAATCGTAGCCAGCGATTATTACAGGCTAGAGCTTTTTCCTTTTATCTCGTAGGACCTTTCTGCATTAGATGTAGTTGGCTTTTTTTTGGAACGCAAAACCGTTTGAATAGCCTTATCGCATCCAGCGCCTTTTTAAACGGAGCGTATGAGATATGCAGGGTGAAAACGACGTTCGTTTCGTCAGGGTCGAAAAAGTACCGTGTGAGTTGGTCGTAGCAGGCTTCGTGAATGAGTATTCACAGTATCTTGAACAAGAAAGAGGTGTTGAGAGAACGTCCCGTTCTACATGCTATATGTTGCTTCGCGTTACTTCCTGGTTGATGATTCTGGTTGGTGTTTTCACGATCATGTTTGGTCCTGAAACCCTCAGCTACAGCAGTCAGACCGGGCCAACTTTTTTGCAGCTCATTCAAATATATCCCGGTGCTATCGTTTCGATAGGCGCTCTTTTATTTGTTATCAGCAAGTTCTTCGATTGCACTCACAGCGGTACTCCACTCACGCCTGAGCGGTTTCTGCTGGTGTTCTACGAGTTGCAATTACCTGAAGAGCCTGGCATTTCTATCGCGCATGTGCAGGGCTCCCGGTTTCAGATAACCCGCGATTAGCCCAAAACGACAAAGGCACCCATCAGGGTGCCTTTGTGTGTTCTGGTGCAGCGATCAGAACTTGTAGCCCACACCGACCATGTAGACCCATGGGTCGATGTCCACGCTGACCTTGGTCTTGTTGAAGCCCAGCCCGGCCGGGCCGTCTACGGTGGCTTCGGTGTCGATGTCGACGTACCAGACCGAGGCGTTGAGCAGAACGTTGTCAGTGATCAGGTAGTCCATGCCCAACTGTCCGGCCAGGCCAACCGAGTCCTTGAGCTTGAGGTTGCTGAAGCCCTGATCCTTGCGGTTGCTGGTCAGGTCGTTGTCAAAGAATGTGGTGTAGTTGATGCCGATGCCCGCATAAGGCTGGAACTTCGACGAAGGCGCCATCGGGTAGTACTGCAGGGACAGGGTCGGTGGCAAATGCTTTACATCGGCCAGCTTGCCGTCGAGTCCTGCGCCCAGGCCGCTGACCGAAACGGTGTGGTTGAAAGGGGTCGCTGCCAGCAGCTCGATACCGATATGGTTAGTCAGCATGTAGGCAAAGGTCAGGCCGAGCTGGGTATCGCCATTGAGGCTTGCCTTGGTGCCGGAGACTTTGTTGCCATCGAACTTCAGCTCACCACTCTCTTCTTGAGGATCAACATGTGCGGCACCGGCACGGACGATGAAGTCACCCGCTTCATAGGCCTGTGCGGCAGTGGGAGCAGCGATGGCCAGGGCTATCAGAGAAGCGCGAAGCAAGGACGTTTTCATGAGTGGCTCCAAGGGGTCAATAAGTTTTATGGGCTAATGTTAAAGCGCTGTTTTGAGGCGACTTTGATACAGCTCAATGAAACGGTTGAGAGCCCTCTGGAACCTCACGAATCCGGCAATTCATAGACAAAAATCTTGTCTGCCTGCATTTGATAACCCGCCTCGGCCAGCTCGCTGGTCGATGATTTTGCCTGCATCGGCCCTTCAATCCAGTAAGGCTGATACAGCTCATCGACCTTCACGCCCAGTTCACTGGTGACATGTACGATCTGGTTTGCGGGCGGTGGCGGAACATGGATGCAGGCACCGAAATACGGCACCAGCAAGAACTCCGTCACTCGACCTTCCTCGCTGACCTCGAGCGGCACGATGTAACCCGGCAGGCGTACCAGCTTGCCATCCAGTGCCTTGACGACAGGTGCATGGGGAGCCAGTTGTCTGGCTGCCGGTGCTGACTCCATGGCCAGTGCATCGGACAGCTTCGACATGTCGTGCATCGGCGCTGTAATCGGCGCCACGACAGGTGCATCGGGTGGAATCATGTCGTTCCAGGTCAGCTCGCGCGGCTCGACGGCCCACACCGAAGTGCTGGCCGAGAACAGCAGGGTTATCAGCAGGCGCCGCATGGTGAAGCTCCTCATAAGCGAATCGACAGGCCATCGGCCAGCGATTGCCTGTAGGCTCGCCATGCCGGGATAGTCCCCATCAACAGCGCGGCAGCAAGGATGCCACCGAGCAATTTCCATTCATATTGGCCAGGTGGCATAGTCGACAGGTATAAACCGTAACTGTTTTGTACAAGATCCTGGGCCAGTGCGATGCCGAGATAGAGCAGTGCAAGGCCGCTGATGACGCCCGCGAGTGCCAGGGCAAAGGCTTCAAAAATCAACAGGCTTGCGATGTGCCAGGGCCTTGCGCCAACTGATCGGAGGATCGCCATTTCACGACGACGTTCGTTCAGGCTGGTCAAAATAGCCGTCAGCATACCGATCAGGCCGGTGAGCACCACGAACAGTGATATCACGAACAGGGCTTTTTCGGCGGTGCCCATCAGACTCCACAACTCCTGCAACGCAACACCCGGCAATATTGCCAGCAATGGCTCGCCTCGGAATTCATTGATCTCGCGTTGCAGGCTGAACGTTGCGATCTTGCTGTTCAGGCCCAGCATGACGGCCGTGATCGCCGTTGGCGTCAGGTCCATGTTGCGTGCCTGATCGGCGGAGATGCGTTCATTGCCCCGTGCAGGCGCGCCGTTGTGCCAGTCAATGTGAATGGCCTCCATGCCGCCCAGGCTGATATGCAGCGTGCGGTCGACCGGTGTGCCGGTGGGTTTCAGAATGCCCACCACCGTGAACGGTTTGTCATCGTGCTTGACCAGACTGATCGCAGCCACGCCGTGTGCCAGGACCAGTTTGTCGCCCAGTTTGTAATGCAGGGCCTTGGCGACTTCCGAGCCCAGGACCACTTCAAACGGGTCGGTCTGGAAGGCACGACCATCGGCCAGTGTCAGGTGTTGCTGGCGGCCGTACTGATAATTCTCGAAATAGGATTCGTTGGTGCCCATCACCCGATAGCCGCGATGGGAGTCGCCCAGGGAAATCGGAATCGCCCATTTGACCTGCTTGTGATTGGCCAGATGCTCGAAGCTGTCCCAACGAATGTTGTTGGTGGCATTGCCGATGCGGAACACCGAGTAGAGCAGCAGGTTGATCGAGCCGGAGCGGGCGCCGACGATCAGGTCCGTGCCGCTGATGGTGCTGGCGAAGCTGGCGCGGGCTTCGGTGCGCACCCGCTCGACGGCCAGCAACAGACAGACCGACAGGGCAATGGCGAAAACAGTGAGGAATGCGGTGAAGCGGCGGTTGGCCAGGCTGGCCATTGCCAGACGAAACAGATACATCTCAAATCTCCACGTCGACGGCAGCGCGATTGAGTTCGGACAGCGACAGGTTGCGGTCGAACAGCGGCGCCAGGCTCTGGTCATGGCTCACGAACAACAGGCTGGAACCGGCTTCTCGGCATTCGGCGAACAACAGGCGAATGAAGGATTCCCGGGTATCGGCATCCAGAGCCGAGGTGGGTTCGTCGGCGATCACCAGTTCCGGCTGGCCGATCAAGGCGCGAGCTGCTGCCACCCGCTGTTGCTGCCCGATGGAGAGGGAACCGGCGCGACGGCTAAGCAGGGCTGGATCTTTCAGGCCCAGGTGCGCGAGCAGCGTGCTGGTGGCTTGCCCGACGCTGCCATGCCGCTGTTTCGCCCGTTCAGCGCGGACTCTGGAAAAGTGGCAGGGCAACTCGACGTTCTCCCGCACCGAAAGAAACGGCAGCAGGTTGAACTGCTGGAAGATATAACCGGTGTGATCGACCCGAAAGCGGTCTCGGGCACCCGCCGACAATTGCGACAGGTCCTGGCCCAACAGACGGATGCTGCCGCTCCCCGGTTTCTGTACGCCACCCAGCAGGCCCAGCAAGGTGGTCTTGCCACTGCCGCTCGGGCCTTTGAGGAACAGTGTTTCTCCAGGCTCCAGGCGAAAGGCCGGGATATCCAGCAGTTGCGGATGTCCCGGCCAGTTGAAGCTCAGGTCCGACAGCTCGATAAGTGCTTGGGTCATAGCCTGACTCACGGTGTGTTGAGGTGTACATGAAAAGTAAAAGACCGGGCCAGGCCCGGTCGTTCGACTGCACGCGGTAATCAGAACTTGATCGACGGGTTTGCCGCAATCACTTCTGCGCCAGACTGGCCGCTTGGCGAGATCAGCTGTACCTGCAGTTTCTTGGTATCGGGGAAGGTCAGGAAAATCTGGCTCAGGTCCAGTTTTTTCAGAATGGCCGGAGCGTCGCAGACGAACTTGTAATGGCCTTTGATTTCGCTGTGTTCGTGATGCTCGTCGCCGTCCTTGCCGTGGTCATCATGATCGTCATCCTTGTCGCCGAACAGCGCGCTTTCAAGCTTCACCGAAGTGGCCGAGCAGTTGGCGGCATCCGAGATGCTGAACAGGGCATTGGGCTTGAGCAGTTGCTCGCGAGCCTTGGCCAGCTTGGCCTTGTCTTCGGCGGAAGTCGCTTCATGTTCAAAGCCCACGATGTTCATCGCCGGGCTCTCGAATTCCAGTTCCAGTGTCTTGCCCGACAGGACCACATCCAGACGACCCACGCCGTGCTCATGCGCACCCAGGCTGCCATGCTCGTGTTCGTGATCGTGTGGTTCGGCAGCATTGGCAACGGCCAGTGGCAGCAAGGCGAAGGGTAGGGCGAGAAGCAGACGGCGCATGAAGGACTCCGGACATGATTTGAAAAAATCTGTTATGTGATCTTATAACAGTTGATGGCGCGAGTGACCTGTTTTTTCTCCGTGTCTTCAATTTGGCATACGCGGTACTCACGTTATGACGAAGCAATCTCATAGCGCCTGAAATTCCTCCTACCGTCAAATGAAGAAGGCATTTGTCGGTTCAGGACCGAGTCTCAGGGAGAGAGTCATGCCAACGCTTTGTTGTCCGGCCATTGCCGTGCCGGAATTCACGATCAGCCTTGAAGAGACTCTGGCAAGCGTTTCCAGCCTGCACCCGCATCATCCTCAATTGGCGCTTGTTCGGCGTCTGATCCGTAATACCAAGGTCAACAAACGCCATTTGGTGCAACCGATAGCGCAGACCCTGGAGCATCCGGGCTTCGAGGTGCGTAACCGCATCTATGAACGTGAAGCCAAGGCCCGCATTCCCGATGTCGTGAGTCGGGCGCTGGCCAATGCCCAACTGCTTCCCCGGCAGATCGACGCGATCATTTATGTGTCCTGCACCGGTTTCATGATGCCTTCGCTGACGGCCTGGATGATCAATGAGCTGGAGTTTCGCACCGATACACGGCAGATACCCATCGCCCAACTGGGGTGTGCGGCTGGCGGCTCGGCCATCAATCGTGCCCATGATTTCTGCCTGGCTTATCGGGATGCCAACGTGTTGATTGTGGCCTGCGAGTTCTGTTCGTTGTGTTATCAGCCCACGGACATGACGGTCGGCAATCTGCTGTCCAATGGCCTGTTTGGCGATGCGCTGGCGGCTGCGGTGGTGCGAGGTCAGGGCGGTGAAGGCATCCAGTTGGTGGGTAATGGCTCGCGTCTGGTGCTGGGCACCGAAGACTGGATCAGTTATGCCGTCAAAGCCACCGGCTTTCATTTCTGCCTTGATCGACGTGTGCCCGGAACCATGGAGCAACTGGCGCCGGAGCTTCGTTCGGTAGCCGCAGTTCATGGCTGGCAGGCCGACGACCTGGATTTCTACATCATTCATGCCGGTGGTCCGCGGATTCTCGATGACCTGTCGCATTACCTGGGCGTGGACGGAGCTCTGTTCGTGCACAGCCGGGCCACATTGACCGAGTACGGCAACATTGCATCGGCCGTTGTGCTGGATGCATTGCGCCGACTTTTCGAGACTGGCGGCGCTCATCAGGGCGCACGCGGAATCATTGCCGGGTTCGGTCCCGGTATCACTGCGGAAATAACCTTGGGTACATGGAACAACAGGGAGGTTTTACCATGACTGCCACAGCAGCTTTAGCGCCAGATGCTTTTTTACTGGGAGGCGACACGCCCATCAAGCGCATGGGCTATGGTGCCATGCACCTGACCGGTTATGGCATGTGGGGGCCAGCGGAGAATACTGAGCAGGCCAAGGCGTTATTGCGCCATGCCGTGCATGACCTGGGTGTCACCTTTCTCGACACGGCAGACTCCTACGGGCCGGGCAATAACGAAGACATCATTCGCGATGCGCTTTACCCCTATCCTGAGAATCTGATCATTTCCACCAAGGGCGGAATGCTGAGGTCCGGCCCCAATGACTGGATACATGGCGCGCCGGGCGCTCCGTATATCGTGCCCTTGGGGCGGCCCGAGTATCTGCGTCAGCAGGTTGAAATGAGCTTGCGCCGTCTTCAGGTCGAGCGTATCGACTTGTATCAATTGCACAGCATTGACCCGCAAGTGCCGCTTGCCGAATCCCTGGGCGAGCTTGTCCGTTTGCGCGAGCAGGGCAAGATCCTCCACATCGGATTATCCAACCAGCCAGGCGTGACTCTGGAGCAACTGGAGCAGGCCCATCGTGTGGCGAACATTGCCGCCATCGAGAACCTCTACAACATTGCCGATCGCACCGATGAGCCGGTATTGCAGCGGGCCCAGGCATTGAATATCGCGTTCATTCCATGGTTCCCGCTTGGTCATGGCGCCCTTGTCGGGCCTGACAGCGCGTTGCAGCCTCTAGCCAGCCACTATGGCCTGACACCTTCACAACTGGCTCTGGCGTGGTTGCTCAATCATGCTCCGAACATAGTGCTGATTCCCGGAACCACGTCCATCGCCCACCTGGAGGAAAACGCCAAGGCTGTGAGCGTGCAACTGGATGAGGATCAACGCTCAGCCATTGTTCGGGAAGTCGATAGCCTTTCGCTGCCGACCTGGCGTCCCGAGCGCTGAGGAGGGCATGCCATGAGCACCTGCCAGCGGAATATCGAAACCCTGCGCGCTATCTATAAGGATCTGACCCGCATTGCCGAGTTTGCGGATGATGACATCGTGTTGCACAAGGCCGATCAGAACGCCTGCCCACCCACCGCCACTGGCAAGGAGGCGGTGCGCAGTCATGAAGTCGAACTCATCGCTATGACGCACTCTTCGCTTCATATGGATGTGCAGGAAATCATCGCCAATGAGTATTTCGGTACGGTTCTCGGCAACCTGCGCGCAACGTCCGCCGACAAGAGCATCTGCATGCCGTTCTGCGGGCTGTGGCGCTTTCGTGACGGAAAGGTCGTCGAACACTGGGAAAACGCCTATGACGCAGGGGCCTTTGGCGGCTTTCTGATGGGGGATGATGTTCGGGCCGCTCGCTGGCTCTGTGTCTGATGCTGTGGGAGCATGTGCGCCAGTCAAGCGAGGACAGAACATGTTACGTATTCGTGGAACCATCGGCCAATGGCCTGTGGATTTGACGCTGGAACTGGACGACGGGGACTGGGCGCAACTGGGTGCCCAGCTCAAGGCTGCCGCCCCCGAGGTGAGCAGCGTCGTGGAAAACAGGCCGGTCAATCAGGACGACAGGACCTGGCAGGCCGCCAGGGACCTGCTGCAAAAGGCCGGACAACTCAGTGGGCCGGATCTGCTGGGGAAACTGGAAGGGCTGACCGGCAGCACCGCCGCTGGCAAACGCCTGCTGGTGCGTCTGCGTCATAGCGCCAATGTGAAAGTCGAAAGCGGCGCGGATGCACCGCTGTATAGCTGGGTCGAAATCAGCTCACCGTAGGAATAATGCCGATCAGTTAAGGTCATAGATCACTTTGTGTGTCCCCTGACTGATCGGCATTACACCGCAGGAGCGAATTCATTCGCGAAGAGCCCTGGTAAATCGCCAGGAAGGTCTGCTCAATACAACGCTGCAAACAACTTGCGACGGTAGGTCGTCACCAGCGGATGGTCATTGCCCAGCAGGTCGAATACTTGCAGCAGTGTCTTGTGCGGCAGGCCTTCGGCGTAATTGCGGTTGCGGATGAACAGTTTGAGCAGGCCTTCCAGCGCCGCCTCATATTGCTGGCGAGACAATTGCTGGACGGCCAGTTGATGTGATGCTTCATCATCCAGCGGATTCTGCGCCAGACGGGTTTTCAGCTCTGCAGCATCCGGCAGAGTGGCTGCTTCGGCCAGGAACGTCAGTTGCGCCTTCGCGCCCGCAAGTTCGGCCTTATGGGCGTCGCTCTTGACCGCATCCAGCACGGTGCGTGCTTCGCCCAACTCGCCACGCTCAGCCAGGCAGCGCGCATACAGAATCAGTGCCGAGGCATTGGTATTGTCTTCGCCCAGCAGCACCTTGAGCACTGCTTCGGCATCGGAGAAACGGCTTTCGGCGAACAGCGCCTGAGCCTGTTGCAGCGGATCGGCTGCTGGCGGAGGCGGCATGACCACATGCTGTTCGAGAATCTTGCGGATTTCCGACTCGGGCTGCGCGCCGGCAAAACCATCCACCGGCTGGCCATCCTTGAACAGCACCACGGTCGGCAGGCTGCGGATACCGAAGCGAGCGACGATTTCCTGTTCGATATCGCAGTTGACCTTGGCCAGCAGCAATTCACCCTGATAGCTCGCCGTGATCTGTTCCAGCAACGGCATCAGCACTTTGCAAGGCGCACACCACTCGGCCCAGAAGTCCACCAGCACGGGCTGATCGAATGACTTGTCGATCACCAACTGGTCGAAGTTCGCTGCGGTTGTCTCGAAGATGTAAGAAGTGTCCTGGCTCATTGCGTGTCTCGCAAAATCTGAATGCCGCCAACTATAAAGGCCTCAAGGCATTGCTGAAAGCGGCGAGTATCAAGGCAAGACCTACGGTGACGCTTCAGCGTCGGGCGTGATACAGACTGACGTCGCGAAACTCGTGGGGCTCTGCCAGATCCGGAAGGGTATGGGCATGCAGCATCGCCAGGCGTTGATAAGCGACATGCCTGAAGTCGCGGACCCGTGAGTCCGCAACCAGTGCCTCACGGCCACGGCTGAGAAATTGATCCAGCAACGGCAGGTTGGCGCGGTCATACAAGACATCCGCAACCAGAATCAGGTCGAAACGATCGGCTTCGGCAAAGAAGTCTGCCGAGTAACCGAGTTGTACATCATTGAGTTCGGCATTGGCCCGGCAGGCCGCCAGCGCCAGCGGGTCCAGATCGCATGCGACCACTTCGGCGGCACCGGCCCTGACAGCGGCAATGCCTGCAACACCGGAGCCCGCCCCGAAATCCAGTACACGCTTGCCTGCGACCCAATGCGGGTGCTCGGCCAGAAAGTGTGCCAACGCCAGGCCGCTGGCCCAGCAGAAACTCCAGTAAGGCGGCTCTTCCAGAATGCGGCGTGTCTCGTCAGGGCTGAAGGCGCGGTCCATGTTGTCGGCGTCTATCAGCCACAGTTTCAGCTCGGTGCCCGGTAGCGCAGTGGCGACCAGTCGGGCGTCGCCAAGCAACTGGCTCAGCGACTGCTGAAGGGCTGGCGGTGCAGTCATGGCGCGCTGACGAACTGTAACTGTCCCAATGCCTGAGTGGTGGGTTGCTCGATACGCAACGACGGCAGATGCAGGATCAACTGGCCTGATTTGCTGGCGCGTCCGCGCAACTCGACCCGCTGGCCAACCGGGAAGGCTTCCGGGTTGAAGCGCAACTGAAAGGGCAGCGACTGGCCGTTGCCTTGCAGCTTGGTGCTGGTCAGCAGTTTTTGCGGGCGGCCACGCTCGTCGATCACCAGCACCGCCAGTTCGACTTCTGCATTGGCAGGTACACCCAAGAGCTGCCCGCTCAGTTCCCGTTGATGAGGCAACAACGGGCCAGGGCCTGCAGGAACCTTGGGCGCTGCCACTGCGGGTTTGGCCGGAGCCGGTTGTGGGGCTTCAGTGCTGCTGCAGGCGCTCAGCAGGCCGATGAGCCCGAGCAAGGCGATGGGGCGTAACGTCATGAACGGCTCCAACAAAAACAAAATACAAAGGGCTGATAAAAAGGCCGTGGTGCAGTATTACCGAATGCAGGCAGTTTCACATCGCCTTGATGCACTTTTATAACGCATTAACGGTGTGCAGCCGTGTTCGTATGCTGCCGGAGTCTTGTCTTGCCAGCGGGATGCGCTACCATGGCGCTCCCCATTTTTTGTTGCCTGCCACCATGCACTGTCCCTTCTGCGGTGCCAATGACACCAAAGTCATCGACTCACGCCTTGTTGCCGAAGGCGAACAGGTACGTCGCCGTCGCGAGTGCCTGGCTTGCGGCGAGCGTTTCACGACCTTTGAAACCGCCGAGCTGGTCCTGCCCCGCCTGATCAAGCAGGACGGTAGCCGACAGCCCTTCGACGAAGAAAAGTTGCGGGCCGGCATGCAGCGGGCTCTTGAAAAACGCCCTGTGAGCGTCGAGCGCCTTGAGGCTGCCCTTGTGCACATCAAGCACAAGCTGCGCGCAACTGGCGAGCGTGAAGTCAAATCCCTGGTGGTGGGTGAGCTGGTCATGACCGAGCTGCAAAAGCTCGATGAAGTGGCCTATATCCGTTTTGCTTCGGTCTATCGACGCTTCCAGGATCTCAACGAGTTTCGTGAGGAAATCGAGCGTCTTGCTCGTGAGCCGGGTAAAGAATGAGTACAGCGTTGACTGAGCAAGGCGCTCTGGACGTCCATTACATGGCCCGTGCGCTGGAACTGGCGCGCAAAGGCATCTATTCCGCTCATCCCAATCCCCGTGTCGGCTGCGTGATCGTGCATGACGGCCAGATCGTGGGCGAGGGCTGGCATGCGCGGGCGGGCGAGCCCCATGCCGAAGTGCATGCCTTGCGTCAGGCGGGCGACAAGGCCCGTGGTGCAACCGCTTACGTCACCCTCGAACCCTGCAGCCACCATGGTCGTACGCCGCCTTGTGCCGATGCGCTGATCAATGTCGGGGTCGCCCGGGTTGTGGCTGCCATGCAGGACCCCAATCCGGAAGTGGCCGGTCGCGGTCTGCTGCGCTTGATGAGCGCTGGCATCGCGGTTCAGTGCGGTGTGCTGGAGGCTGAAGCCCGTGCGCTGAACAAGGGCTTCCTCAAGCGAATGGAAAAAGGCCTGCCTTATGTGCGGGTCAAACTGGCCATGAGCCTGGATGGTCGCACGGCCATGGCCAGCGGTGAAAGCCAGTGGATCACGGGTCCTGAGGCCCGCTCCGCCGTGCAACGGCTGCGAGCGCAGTCGAGTGTGGTGCTGACGGGCGCCGATACGGTATTGGCCGACAAGGCGCGGCTGACTGTGCGCCCTGACGAGCTGGGCCTGAATGCAGAGCTGAGTGCCTTGGCTGCCACGCGCCCGCCCTTGCGGGTCTTGATCGACAGTCGTCTGCGAGTGCCGCTGGATGCACCGTTCTTCAAGGCCGGCAGCGCTCTCGTTGCGACCCGCGCCGCAGCGTCGGCACGTAGCCGTTATCACGAGGAAGGCCATGAAATGCTGGCCCTGGCCAACAACGATGGCCATGTTGACCTGCGCAAGTTGCTGGTCGAGCTTGCGGCACGTGGCGTCAATGACGTGCTGGTCGAAGCGGGGCCGCGTCTGGCCGGAGCTTTCACCCGCCTGGGGTTGGTCGACGAATATCAGATTTTCATCGCGGGCAAGTTCATGGGCTCCACGGCCCGCCCGCTGCTCGACCTGCCGCTGGCACAAATGAGCGAAGCCCTGGAGCTGAAGATTGTAGAAATGCGCGCAGTCGGCAATGACTGGCGAGTCATCGCTCTCCCTGTTCCGGCTCAGGGCGTATAATTCCCGGCTTTCGCTTAGCGCGCAGCCCTTGTTCTCCCGGAGGACCCATGTTTACCGGCATTATCGAATCCATCGGCAGCATCCGCGCCCTGACTCCCAAAGGCGGCGATGTCCGCGTTTACGTGGAAACCGGCAAGCTCGATCTGAGTGACGTCAAACTGGGCGACAGCATCGCGGTCAATGGCGTCTGCCTGACAGCCGTTGAACTGCCTGGCGACGGTTTCTGGGCTGACGTCAGTCGTGAAACCCTGACCGTTACCGCGTTTGTCGACCTGAAGGCCGGCAGCCGGGTCAACCTGGAAAAGGCCCTGACCCCGACTTCGCGTCTGGGCGGCCATCTGGTCAGCGGCCATGTCGATGGCGTGGGCGAAATCGTATCCCGTGAAGATAACGCCCGTGCGATCCAGTTTCGCGTGCGCGCTCCCCGCGAACTGGCCAAGTACATCGCTCATAAAGGTTCGATCACCGTCGACGGCACCAGTCTGACCGTCAACTCGGTCAATGGCGCCGAATTCGAGCTGACCATCGTGCCGCACACCCTCGTCGAGACCATCATGGCCGACTACCGCCCGGGCCGTAAGGTCAATCTCGAGGTGGATCTGCTGGCGCGCTATCTGGAGCGCCTGCTGTTGGGTGACAAGGCTGCCGAGCCCGGCCATGGCGGGATCACCGAAAGCTTTCTGGCCGAGAACGGCTACCTCAAATCCTGAATTGAAGGGGGTGCCGAGTGGCGCTCAACACGATCGAAGAACTGGTTGAAGACATCCGCCAGGGCAAGATGGTCATCCTGATGGATGATGAAGACCGCGAGAACGAAGGCGACCTGATCATGGCCGCCGAATGCGTCAAAGCCGAACACATCAACTTCATGGCCAAGTACGCCCGTGGCCTGATTTGCATGCCCATGACCCGCGAGCGTTGTGAAACCCTCAAACTGCCGCTGATGGCGCCGCGTAACGGTTCGGGTTTCGGCACCAAGTTCACGGTGTCCATCGAAGCTGCCGAAGGCGTGACCACCGGCATCTCCGCCGCTGACCGTGCCCGCACCGTGCAGGCGGCGGCTGCAAAGGATGCCAAGGCTGAAGATATCGTCAGCCCTGGTCATATCTTCCCGTTGATGGCACAGGCAGGCGGAACCCTGTCCCGTGCCGGTCACACGGAAGCAGCATGCGATCTGGCGCGCATGGCCGGTTTCGAGCCGAGCGGCGTGATCTGCGAAGTGATGAACGACGACGGCACCATGTCTCGTCGCGCCGAGCTCGAAGCCTTTGCCCTGGAACACGACATCAAGATCGGCACCATTGCCGACCTGATTCACTATCGGATGATCCACGAACGTACCGTTCAGCGGATTGCCGAGCAGCCAATGGACAGCGAGCTGGGTCATTTCAACCTGGTGACCTACCGCGATTCCGTTGAAGGCGACGTCCACCTGGCGCTGACCCTGGGCAATATATGTGCAGAAGAACCGACCCTGGTTCGTGTGCACAACATGGATCCGCTGCGCGACCTGCTGATGGTCAGACAGCCGGGTCGCTGGAGCCTGCGGGCCGCGATGTCTGCGGTTTCCGAGGCAGGCAGCGGTGTGGTTCTGTTGCTTGGTCACCCGCTCGATGGCGATGTTCTGCTGGCCCATATCCGGGAAAAAGCCGGGCAACAGGTCATCAAGACACCGACCACATACAGCACGGTTGGCGCCGGTTCCCAGATCCTTCGTGACCTCGGCGTGCGCAAAATGCGCCTGATGAGTTCACCAATGAAGTTCAATGCGATATCCGGTTTCGATCTGGAAGTTGTAGAATACGTGCCCTCCGAATAAATACCGGCAGGTCGTTGCGTGCTGACGCTTGTGTTTTGCATGTTCCGGCCCGGCAGTTCCGATTCGTGGCCTACAATCCCTGAAAGTCCGCCCCAATGCGGGCTTGCTCTTTAATACGAGACTCACCCCAATGACCTTGAAGACCATCGAAGGTACCTTCATCGCCCCACAAGGCCGCTATGCCTTGGTAGTTGGCCGTTTCAACAGCTTCGTCGTGGAAAGTCTGGTGAGCGGCGCTGTCGATGCGCTGGTTCGCCATGGCGTGAGCGAAAGCGACATCACCATCATCCGCGCGCCGGGTGCTTTCGAGATTCCTCTGGTTGTGCAGAAAGTTGCCCAACGCAAAGAGTTCTCGGCCATCGTCGCCCTGGGCGCAGTGATCCGTGGCGGTACTCCGCACTTTGAATACGTGGCTGGCGAATGCGTCAAAGGCCTGGCTCAGGTTTCCATGGACGCAGGCATTCCAGTCGCTTTCGGCGTACTGACTGTCGACTCCATCGAGCAAGCCATCGAGCGCTCCGGCACCAAGGCCGGTAATAAAGGCGCTGAAGCTGCACTGTCTGCCATTGAAATGGTCAGTCTGCTGTCGCAGTTGGAGGCCAAGTGATTTCCGACGATAGCGATCAGTTCAACCCGCGTGACGCCCAGTCTCCCGAGGCAGCCAAAGGCAAGAGCGCCAAACGTCGCGAAGCGCGTCAGCTCGCGACCCAGGCGCTGTACCAGTGGCACATGGCAGGTCATTCGTTGAACGAAATCGAAGCGCAGTTTCGCGTCGACAACGATTTCAGTAACGTCGACAGCGCTTACTTCCGCGAGTTGCTGCATGGCGTTGCCACCAACAAGACCGAAATCGATGTCGCACTCAAGCCTTGCCTTGACCTGACCGTCGAAGAGCTGGACCCGGTCGAGCTGGCGGTATTGCGCCTGTCCACGTTCGAACTGCTCAAGCGCATCGACGTGCCTTATCGCGTTGTGATCAACGAAGGCATCGAGCTGGCAAAAGTCTACGGTTCCACTGACGGCCACAAGTTCGTCAATGGCGTGCTGGACAAGCTGGCGCCGCGTCTGCGCGAAGCTGAAGTGAAGGCCCACAAGCGCTGATTGGCGCCTGGACTTCACATGGGTGAATTCGAGCTGATCCGCAATTACTTCGCTGCCGCGCCCTGTGCGCAGGACGGCGAAGGCGTTGCACTTGGCATCGGCGACGACTGCGCGCTGCTGGCGTTAACGCCCGGCGAGCAGTTGGCGATTTCCACCGATACGCTGGTTGCCGGGGTGCACTTCCCCCACGCCTGCGACCCCTTTCTGCTTGGCCAGCGCGCCCTGGCGGTTTCCGCCAGCGATCTGGCTGCCATGGGGGCCCGCCCTGTGGCCTTCACACTTGCCCTTACCTTGCCTCAGGTTGAAGCCGCCTGGTTGCAGGCCTTTGCCGAAGGCTTGAACCTGATGGCGCAGGTGTGTTCGTTGCGTCTGGTGGGCGGCGATACCACGCGTGGGCCATTGAGCCTGACGCTGACAGTATTCGGTGCCGTACCTGCCGGTCAGGCTTTGACTCGCAGCGGTGCCCGCGAAGGCGATTTGCTGTGCGTCGGCGGAGCCTTGGGCGATGCGGCGGCAGCTTTGCCGCTGGTACTGAATCAGCGCAGCGCCGAGCCTTCTATTGCCGAACCCTTGCTTGCTCGTTACTGGTCGCCACAGCCGCAACTGGCGCTGGGGCAAGCGTTGCGTGGCAAGGCTACGGCTGCGCTGGATATTTCCGATGGTTTGCTCGCGGACTGTGGGCACATTGCCCGGTCGTCGGCTGTGCGCCTGCTGGTCGAGCGGGACAAGCTGCCAATGTCTGCGCCCTTGCTACAGTTGTTTGATCTGCCTGCTGCACAGCAGGCGGCGCTCAGTGGTGGCGATGATTATCTGCTGGCCTTCACGCTGCCGCCCGAGCAACTGACCGGCCTGCTCGATGCTGGCTGGCCGGTGCATGTGATCGGGCGAGTGGTTGAAGGGCAGGGCGTTGCGTTGCTGGATGCCGACGGGCAAGACATCACGCCTGCCGCGCTGGGCTATCAGCATTTTCGGAGTGAAGTGTGAAAGACAACCCCGAACAGGTTTCAGCCGAGTTTGTACCACCTTCGGTCTGGACCAACCCCTGGCATTTTCTCGCCTTCGGTTTTGGTTCGGGCACGTTGCCCAAGGCGCCCGGAACCTGGGGTTCTATCGTTGCAGTGCCATTTATCCCTTTGTGGCAGATGCTGCCGGACTGGGGTTACTGGCTCATGCTGGGTGTCACCATGTTGTTTGGCTTCTGGCTGTGCGGCAAGGTGGCGGATGATCTGGGCGTGCACGACCATGAAGGCATCGTCTGGGACGAAATGGTCGGGATGTGGATTACCCTCTGGCTGGTACCTGAAGGCTGGGCATGGTTGCTGGTGGGTTTTCTGGTGTTCCGCTTTTTCGACATCCTCAAGCCATGGCCCATTCGCTGGCTGGACAGGCATGTTCACGGTGGCTTCGGCATCATGATCGATGATGTGCTGGCCGGTGTATTTGCCTGGTTTTCCATGCAGGGACTGGTCTGGGCCTGGGGATTGATCTAGCTTTTTGATATTAATCGGTAAGAATTCAGCCTAAGCGTCCCCAGGAACGTGCTGTTACAATCGGATCTTGCGAATTCTCAGTCTTCTACTACCAGGAGCACACGGTGCCCGTCGTATTTGTTGCTGCCTCCAAGCTGCCTACCCCTTTTGCAGAATTCACCATGAACGGCTTTTTCGAGCAGGAAACCGGGCGCGAGCACGTTGTTCTGAGCCTGGGTGATATTGCCGATGGCGCTCCTGTTCTTGGGCGGGTGCATTCCGAATGCCTGACCGGCGATGCCTTGTTCAGCCAGCGTTGCGACTGCGGCTCGCAACTTGAAGCCGCACTGCGCGCCATTGCCATCGAAGGTCGTGGTGTTCTGCTGTATCTGCGTCAGGAAGGTCGCGGCATTGGCCTGATGAACAAGATCCGCGCCTACGAATTGCAGGACGGCGGCGCCGATACCGTCGAAGCCAACGAGCGTCTGGGCTTTGCGGCCGACCAGCGTGATTACGCGATCTGCCTGCCGATGCTGCAACACCTGAAGGTCGGTTCCCTGCGCCTGATGACCAACAACCCGCGCAAGGTCAAAGCCTTGACCGACATGGGCATCAAGGTGGCCGAGCGCGTGCCGCTGCACACCGGCCACAACCCGCACAACAAACTGTACCTGGCGACAAAGGCCGGCAAGCTGGGCCACATGATGGGCAATGAGCACCAAAGTGAGGTCGATCCGGCGTGAATCGCAACAATGTGCGCAGACGGATGGTGCTGGCCTGGTGGCAGCAACTGGGCCTGAGTCTTGCGCCATTGTTGGTGGTTTGCATCTTTCTGGATGCGGGCGAAGTCCTGATTCATTTACTGGCAATGCCGTTGTTCATCGCCGGTGTTGCTTCGATGTTCCTTAGCCTCAAGCCTTTCGGCGCTTTCAAGCGTGCCTTGATCGCCACTCAGGCGGCACTCGATACACCTGAAGAAACCGCCGCCTGGCTCAAACTGGCCGCCACTCGCCGCATTGCCTTCCTGTTTGCCGGGATTCCGGCCTGGATCGCCGCAGGTGCCCTGTTCATCGGGCTTGAACCGGTGCCGGTATTTCTGCTCGCGCTCTCCACCGTGGCGCTGTTCTACCTGTATCGCATCCCGCCGCAACTGGGATAAATCTCAGGTACAAAAAAGGCGCTCACTGAGCGCCTTTTTGCTTTTGCCGGTTCAGCTTCAGTCAATCAACGCCAATCGTGCCTTGATCGCCGCTTCGATACCGTCTGCATCCAGACCACACTCGGCCAGCATCTGCGCCGGTTTGGCGTGTTCGACATAGATGTCTGGCAAGCCGAGATGCAGCACCGACTTGAGGATATTCTCCCGCGCCAGGAACTCGCTGACCGCCGCGCCCGCGCCACCCATGATGGCGTTTTCTTCGAGGGTGACCAGCAGATCATGGCTGGCTGCCGTTTCCCGGATCAGGGCTTCGTCCAGTGGCTTGACGAAGCGCATGTCGATCACCGTGGCATCGCTTTTTTCCGCGACTTCCAGCGCATCGGCCAGTTGCACGCCAAACACCAGCATGGCAACGCGCTTGCCTTGACGACGCACCACGCCCTTACCGATTTCGATAGGTTGCAGGCCGTTGTCGATCACTGCATTCGGGCCGGTGCCACGCGGGTAGCGCACCGCTGCCGGGCCAACATACAGGTAACCGGTGTTGAGCATCTGACGCAGCTCGTTTTCGTCGCTCGGTGTCATCACCAGCATGCCGGGAATGCAGCGCAGATAAGACAGATCGAAGCTGCCCGCGTGAGTCGGGCCGTCTTCACCCACCAGACCGGCGCGGTCGATGGCGAACAGCACGTCGAGGTTTTGCACCGCCACGTCATGCACCAGTTGGTCATAACCGCGCTGCAGGAAGGTGGAGTAGATCGCGACCACCGGTTTGCTGCCTTCACAGGCCATGCCGGCGGCAAGTGTCACCGCGTGCTGCTCGGCAATCGCCACGTCGAAGTAGCGACTCGGGAAACGCTCGCTGAACTCCACCAGATCTGAGCCTTCTTTCATGGCTGGGGTAATCCCCACCAGCCGTGAATCAGCCTTGGCCATGTCACAGATCCACTGACCGAACACGCCCGAATACTTGGGCCCGCTGGCTTTTTTCGGCGCGGCGGGGGCATTCAGCGGGTCGAGCTTGGTGATGGCGTGATAGCCGATAGGGTCGACTTCGGCTGGCGCGAAGCCTTTGCCTTTCTTGGTCACGACATGCAGGAACTGCGGGCCCTTGAGGTCACGCATGTTACGCAGGGTGGCGATCAGGGTTGGCAGGTCGTGACCATCGATAGGGCCGATGTAGTTCCAGCCCAGTTCTTCAAACAGGGTGCCGGGTACCAGCATGCCCTTGGCGTACTCTTCAGTGCGGCGGGCGATTTCCCAGGCACCGGGCAGGCGGGAAAGCACTTTCTTGCTGCCTTCACGCATGCTGGTGTAAGTGCGACTGGAAAGAATCTTGGCCAGATAGTTCGACAGTCCGCCGACGTTGCGTGAGATCGACATATCGTTGTCGTTGAGGATCACCAGCATGTCAGCGGCAACTTCCGGCGCGTGGTTCAGCGCCTCGAAAGCCATGCCAGCGGTCAGTGCGCCGTCGCCGATGACCGCGATGGACTTGCGGTCACTGCCTTGCAGACGGGCGGCAATCGCCATGCCCAGCGCAGCACTGATGGAGGTGCTGGAGTGCCCGACGCCAAAGGTGTCGTACTCGCTCTCGCTGCGACGCGGGAACGCGGCAATGCCGTCCTTCTGGCGCAGAGTGGTCATGCGCTGGCGGCGGCCGGTGAGGATTTTGTGCGGATAGGCCTGATGACCGACATCCCAGACCAGACGGTCATCCGGGGTATCGAACACGTAATGCAGGGCGATGGTCAGCTCGATGACGCCAAGGCCTGCACCGAAGTGCCCGCCGGTCTGGCCAACGGAATAGAGCAACTCCAGGCGCAGTTCATCGGCCAGGGTTTCCAGCTCGGCTTCACCCAGGCGGCGCAGGCCGTCCGGTGTATCTGCACGGTCGAGCAGCGGCGTAACCGGGCGCTCGCGGGGAATCTCTTTGAACGTCGTGGGCATCAGGCGAATCGTTATAAGTAAAAGAGGCGGCAGTTTACCTTATGCATCGCAAGCTGCCCATGAAGTGCATCTGCAGATACGCAGGAGTCATGAATCAGACCTGATCGAGCGTCGTTGATTCATCAGGTCTGACGTTCGGTTGCTATGTCAGTTGCGGCGTTCGACGATGTAACGCGCCAGCTCCCGCAACGGCTCTGCGGCTGAGTCAAATGGCCGCAGCGCGTTCAGCGCCTGATCGCGAAGTTCCAGCGCATAGGCCTTGGCCGGTTCCAGGCCAAGCAACGCGGGATAAGTCGGTTTGTCACGGGCAATATCGGCACCCTGGCGCTTGCCCAGAGTAGCGGTATCGCTTTCAACGTCGAGAATGTCGTCCTGTACCTGAAAGGCTAGACCAATAGCGCGAGCATAGACCTGCAGTGCGTCGAGTCGGGCTTGATCGGCATGACCGCTGGCCAGCGCGCCGAGCCTGACACTGGCTTCGATCAGTGCACCGGTCTTGTGCCGGTGCATGAACGCCAGTGCGGCTTGATCGAGCTTCAAGCCTACCGACCCCAAGTCAATGGCTTGCCCGCCCACCATGCCTGCCGGGCCAGCGGCCTGCGCCAGGGCGCTGACCATCTGCAAGCGGGTTTCGGCATCACGTGAGCTCAGGCGCGGATCGAGCAGAGCGGTAAACGCCAGGCTTTGCAGGCCGTCGCCCGCGAGGATCGCACAGGCTTCATCAAAGGCTTTATGGGTGGTGGGCTGGCCGCGACGCAGGTCGTCATCGTCCATGGCCGGCAGATCATCATGCACCAGTGAATAGGCATGGATCAGCTCGACTGCGCAGGCGGCGCCATTGGCATCCTCGGCAACACCGCCCAGCGCTTCACAGGCTGCATAAGCCAGTAACGGACGTACCCGCTTACCACCGTTCATCACGCTATAGCGCATCGCGGCATAAAGCCGGGTCAGCTCCGGGCTTGGCGCTTCAAACAGACCATCAAGTGCCGCGTTGACGCGAGCCTGGCTTTGGGCCTGATAGCTCGCGATCATTCGGGTTGATCCGCTTCAAAGGGCTCTTCGGCCAGTTCGCCGTCGCGCTCCAGCAATACCTGCACCTTCTGCTCGGCCTGGGCCAGGGCATTCTGACAGTCACGTGTGAGGCGCACGCCTTGCTCGAAAGCGGTCAATGAGTCTTCCAACGACAGCTCACCATTCTCCAGACGCTCAACCAGCGTTTGCAGATCGGTAAGGGATTGTTCGAAATCCAGTGCAGCTTTCTTGCGGGCCATGGCGGCATTCCCGGTGAAGATTAAACCGCCGCGACACTAGCAGAGCCGGGGCCGCGGGGCAAACGCTTGAAGGGGCAGAGTGGCTGGCCTTCAGTTCTGGGTGGCTGCAAATCCGGCCTTCAGGTCTTCGATCAGATCATCCGGGTTTTCCAGGCCGATTTGCAGGCGCAGCATCGGCAGACCCTGTTCCCGGGCGCCATAGTGATCCACCTCCGACACCAGGCTTTCAAAGCCACCCCATGAATAACCGACACCAAACAGCTTCAAGGCTCCGGTAAAACGGTCCAGCACCTGACGGTCGGCGGTCTTGAACTCGAAGCTCAGCAAACCGTTGCAACCATGGAAATCCCGCTTCCAGAGGGCATGTCCCGGATCGCTCGGCAGTGCCAGATGCAGGACACGACCGACCTGCTCGTGGCCATGCAGCCATTGTGCGACTTGCAGGGCATTGTGCTCGTGCATCTTCATGCGTGCCGCAAGGCTTCGTGCACCGCGCAGCACAAGGTAGGCATCGTCGGGGCTCACGGTATTGCCCACGGCGGTGTTCATGGTCTTGAGAGTTTTCCAGTGCTCTTCGGTGGTGCTGATGCTGCCCATCATCACGTCCGAATGCCCGGCGATGTATTTGGTCAGGGCCATCAACGAAATGTCCGCGCCCAACTCAAGGGGCTTGAACAGCACCCCCGAACCCCAGGAGTTATCCACCGCCAGCAATAGATTGCGCTCTTTGCACAGCCGCGACAGGGCTCGCAGATCACACATGTCGAACGTCAGCGAGCCGGGGACTTCAGCGTAAATCATGCGCGTATTGGGCTTGATCAATGACTCCACGTTACTGCCGTCGGCGGCGTAATAATCGAACTCGATATCGAAGGCTGTCATCCAGGTCCTGACCAGCCGACGAACCGGGCCGTATACCGCCTCGGTGATCAGCACATGCTGACCAGGGCGCACAAACGCCTGAAACATCTGCGCCGCTGCGGCCAGCCCTGTGGAGTACAGACAAGTGCCGTGGGCACCTTCCAGCTCGGAAACCAGATCCTGCAATGCAAAGGCCGTCGGGTTGCCGTTGGCCGCATACGTCAGCGAGCGATCCGGCCCCGAAGTGCGAGCTTCCGCTTCACGCAGGCTTTGCAGGCTGTCGAACAACACCGTGCTCATGCGCACCACCGGCGGATTCACCGCAATGCCCGGCCCGCTGCTGGCGCTACGGCCATGTTGGGACAACGCAGTCTGGGCGAGTGGGTCTTTGTCTTGGGGCATTGCAGGCTCCGAACTACTGGGTAAAAGAATTTCAGCTTGCTACGCAGGAGACACGAGATTCAGAAGCATCCTGCATACAGCCTGGCGTCACGGATGATTATCATGCGCTGCCTCTTGTATTTTTGAGCGATAGAAGAGGTGATGTAGGAGCGCATTTATCCGCGATACGCCTGTAGATCCAAAGAAAATCTATCGCTCTCACGGGCCTCTCGCGAATAAATTCTCTCCTACAAATCAGACGCGTGATGCCGCTCGGCAACCTGATCCGCCTCATCACCCCATGTGCGATTGACCTTCTTGCCGCGGATGACGGCAGGGCGTGCGGCGATCTCTTCGGTCCAGCGAAGCAGGTTCGGGTATTCATGCACTGACAGAAACTCCGCTGCGGAATACACACTGTTCTGCACCAGTGCGCCATACCATGGCCACACGGCGATGTCGGCGATGGTGTAAGTATCGCCGGCCAGATAACGGCTTTCGCCCAGACGACGATCCAGCACATCCAGCTGACGCTTGGCTTCCATCGCGAAACGGTTGATGGCGTACTCGATCTTTTCCGGTGCATAGGCATAGAAATGCCCGAAACCGCCGCCCAGATAAGGCGCAGCGCCCATTTGCCAGAACAGCCAGTTCAGGGTTTCTGTCCGGCCAGCGTGATCGGTGGGCAGAAAGCTGGAAAACTTCTCCGCCAGATAAAGCAGGATCGAGCCGGACTCGAATACCCGCACTGGCGTCTCCTGGCTGCGATCCAGCAACGCAGGGATCTTGGAGTTGGGATTGACTCCGACAAAACCGCTGGAGAACTGATCGCCTTCCGAAATCTTGATCAGCCAGGCGTCATATTCGGCACCGCTGTGCCCAAGTGCCAGCAACTCTTCCAGCAGAATCGTGACCTTCACTCCGTTGGGTGTGGCCAGGGAGTAGAGCTGCAGCGGATGTTTGCCGACCGGCAGTTCCTTTTCATGGGTGGGACCGGCAACCGGGCGGTTGATATTGGCGAAGGTGCCGCCGGACGAGGCAGGCTGCCAGACCTTTGGAGGCGTGTAAGGAGTAGTGCTCATGCGGGAACCTTGGAATGTTTGAGGACGATCTTTTCGACCGGTGATGCTGCCCGTTGTTCATGATTCATCGATCAGGCCAGAGGGCGACTGCGGCCAGCGAACAAGGCATTGCGAATGCGTTGCCCGTAAAGACCGACGGCCAGACCCGATACGATAAGGCCCACGGCAACGATTTTCATCGGCGACAGGCTTTCATCGAAAATCACCACCGAGCCCAGCATCCCGAATATAGGTACCAGTAATGACAATGGCGCAACGGTGGACACCGGGTATTGCTTGAGCAGCGAGTTCCAGACCCAATAGCCGAACAAGGTGTTGGGGTAAACCTGAAACAGGATCGACAGAACAGCACGGTGGTCGATCTGGTTGATCAGTGCAGAGTAGCCGCTGGTGCCGTTGACGATATAGTCGAGCAGGAAAAGCGGGATCGGCGAAAACGCGCTGGACCAGACCACAAAGGCAAATACCTGAGGGGTATTGGCCTTTTTATTGATGATGTTCGCGACACTCCAGGCCGCCGCGCCAAACAGCACCAGTATCAAGCCGGTCGCAGTGACCGAGCCATCCGCAATAAAGATGATGCTCAACAGCCCGCACAGCGCAACGCCAATCCCGGCCAACTGGTAGCGCGTGATGGTCTCCTTGAACACCCAGGCCCCCAGTAGCATCGTAAAAAACGCGCTGAACTGCAAAACCAGCGAAGCAATCCCCGCCGACAGCCCGGTCTTGATCCCCAGATTGACGACACCCCACAGGCCTATGCCGAATATCAGCCCGTAACCGATGATGTAACGCCACGCGACATCAGGTTTGGGAATGAAAAAGATCGCAGGCAGCGCACAGAGCGTGAAGCGCAGACCTGCGAGGATGAACGGATCGACTGAGGTCAGGCCAAGCTTGATGACCGAGAAGTTAAGGCCCCAGAGTGCAGTAACCAGGATGGCGAGGAGCAGGTGGTGGAGTTTCATTGAGGGGGCTTCCTGGTCGGTGTCGTGCGATTCAACATCATCGAGCTGTGTCAGGGCAATCCATGACAGCCGCATCACGAGCCTGTCGAGCTTCTGGCGGCTGGTAAGGTTTATGCCTGAAAAATGCTCTACTTGCTTGTTTTCAGAACAAAAAACTTAACTTGCAGGAATGTATCGCGATAGATACATTTGATGGCAATGTGCTTTTTGGACGCTCGTAAGCAAGGTGACGATGTTTTCCTGCGATGATCAAGGCAGGCGTCAGCCGCTCTATGGGAGTGCCGACTAAAGGCAAGTGGTTAACGCATGGAGCGGGATGCTAATGGATGAGCTGAAGAGAGTTCTCGCCGGCCTGGATATATACGTTTATTCAGGATTGTTGCTTTCGAATTTTATCGCCATCAAATACAAGCCCGAACATGCGGTTTCTCTGTTTATCTGGGGCTGCAGTGTTCCGCTTTCTGCTTTTTGCTATCTGGTCTGGGTTTATGGCATCGGTGGTAACTGGAACTTCGTGACGTTCCTTATAGAAATCTTTGCGTTTTCACAGGTCGGGTGGCTTGGAGGCGCTTTGGCTTTTTTCGGGTGGCTGGTCAGCGCACGTTATTTGAAAAAAATCGGGCTGTGGATATCCAGAGTGTCGGTTGTTTCGCATGGTTTGTTTTTGATGGTGATTTTTGTTTTTGAGCGCGATTTTTCATGAGCAATTTATCGTTGTTGTGGACCGGGTTTGCTTACCAATGGGAAGAAGGAATCAAGTGTGTCTTTCATTAAACGTTTTTTCGCTCTCTTTTTGTCGGGTTTCCTCGTGGGTTGCTCAAGTCCGGTGTTGATAGTCAAGCCTGTCAATCTTTCTTTGGCCAATCAGAAAGTCTCTGCGCAGTTTCGCGTGGCTGAGCGTGGTGGCTATAGAGTTGCTCTGTTATTTGTGTGGAGTGAAAAAGCCTCCGATATCGATCACCAGAAAGCAGTATGGGGGGGCGGGCTTTATAACGAGGGCGGTGTTCCCATTCCTGTCCATTTGCGTGTTCTGAAAGATGGTCAGTTGTTTTTTGATGAGGTTTTAGTCACCACGGGCATTGACTCGGGGCAGGCATTTGAATACGAGGGTAAATACAAGTCTACGCAGGTCAGAGATATAAAGCATTTTGCTCTTCTCCCTGGGGATTACACGGTCGAAGTTTCGACGGTGGATAAAGTTGACGCATTCAGTGGTACGGAAGGGTACGTAGAGTTTTCTTACTACAGCCCCAAGATTTAGATTTTTAAAAATAGCGAAAGGACTCTAAGACGGTGGAAAAGAGCTACAGCGTTACTTACAAGGTTGCTGGTGTTGGTGCCGACTATGTTTACCAACAGGATAAAAGCGACCATAAAGCGGGCGATCTTCATGATTCGCCCGGTGGGCACATGTGGTACAGCGTAAGCGATGGCGTAGCCAGCAAGAGCTTCGGGTTCGCCTCAAGGCTTGATGAAATGTTCGGGCCTGGTCAAGTCGTCATGGATGATGACAGCGCGTACCAGGAAACTCTCTATGAGGTTACCGTCAAGCTGACAGAGTCGCAGTACACGGCCCTGATGAATTTTTCCAGTAATCCGCCAGCAGGTGGTTTCGATTCAGCGACATACAATCTGTTGACTAACAGCTGTGTTGATTTCGTATACGCCTCGTTGAAAGTCCTTGGCTACAACCCGAACGATGAACAGGGTGACCTTTTTCCAGGTAACAATCTGGACAATATCGACGCGCTTTTAAATGGTTTTGGCGCAGAAATAATCCGTGGAGACATGGCGCGAGGCGGAGTTGTATATGACGGCAGTCAGAGCAGCTTGTGGCTGAATTCCAGTGACCTAAGCGGCGGTATGGCAAACAATGATTTCTCATTGAATACCGATCTTGCATCTGGGATCAAATACAAGGAATCCGTTGATCACGATGCCGCAGCCGCTGAAGTTGCTCAGGGCCTGATCAACAGTGGTGGCGGCTGGAACCTGAGTTACGACGCCAACAAGCTCAACCTGAATCAATATCAGGGCAACTGGATCAACAATACCTTTACCAATGCGGCCACGCAGATTCTGGCTGATGGTTATCGTCCGGGTAACGTCAACACCGTCAAGGATGTGTTTGATTTCAGCCTGCGTAACTCGACTCAGGGCATGACGTATGGCAGCACACTGGCTGCACTTTTGAACTCGGGCGATGCAAGTGCCCGCGTGACGTTACCGACGGATCCGCTGGTGTTGGACCTGAATGGTGATGGCGTAAGGTTGACGGATTACCTCGGTGCACCGGTACTGTTCGATGCCGACAACGATGGCGGCAGCCTGGAAGAAACGGGTTGGGTAAGTCCTGAAGACGGCATCGTTGTTGTGGATTCCAACGCCAATGGCAAGATCGACAACATCAGCGAAACACTTTCCGAGTATTTCGGTGGGGTAGCGGGCAAAGACGGCAATGCCGGAGAAAAACGTTTCTCGAACGGATTTACTGCCTTGGCGAGCCTGGACAGTAACGCTGACGGTGTTTTCGATAACCGTGATGATGCCTGGTCGAGTGTCAAAGTCTGGGTCGACGCCAACCACGATGGAAAGAGCTGGGATGATGCCAATGGTAATGGTTCAGTGGACGCCAATGAAAAGAGCGAACTGAAGTCATTTGCAGAGTTGGGTATTACCCGGATCAACTTGAACAGTGTGGCTCAAAGCGGCGAAGTGCGTGACGGTAACGAAGTTCTCGCACGAGGAACCTTTGTTCAGAACGGCGTGAGCAAGGAAGCCATTGCCGCCAACTTTCTGGCCAACCCTAATGGTCATGTCTTTACCGCAAACGGCACAGGCACTGTTATCTCTACACAGGGTGGAGGTAACGTCTCTCCTGTGAGTGGTTATTCCTCTTCTTCCACAACGGGTGAGCACATCGATGTGGCATCGAAGGGCGTAAACAATGCGACTGGCGGCTCGGGCAATGATGTGCTGCAAGGCGATGCCCAGACCAACTGGCTGGCCGGTGGCCAGGGTAGCGATACGTTCTATGGTGGTGCCGGAGATGATGTTCTACTGATTGATGGCGAAGACCTGTCCGAGAATATCCATGGAGGAGATGGCACCGATATCGTTCAGGTTCTGGGCGATAAAGGTGTTTATCTCAACCTGGCAGATGCCGGTGTGGAAATTGCTCAGGGTAGTCGTGGCAATGACACCTTCATCGGCGGCGGGTCCAGCACGGTTTATATGCGCGGCGGCGACGGCGATGATGTACTCATCGGTGGGTACGCCAATGATGCGTTGTCGGGTGAGGATGGTAACGACGTCATTCTGGGCGGAGCCGGCAACGATGTATTGCGCGGGCACCGTGGCAATGACCGTATTCAAGGCGGCCTGGGCAACGACCTCATCGACGGCGGTCAGGATGACGACAACCTTAACGGCGGTGCCGGCGACGATGTGCTGATCGGTGGTGCGGGCGATGACGTGATCGACGGTGGTGACGGCCTGGACGTCGTCGAGCTGTCCGGCGACTTTGCCGACTATCGTCTGACACGAACGGCAGAAGGTGTCTGGATCAGCGACACCGTTGCAGGGCGCGACGGTACCGATTTCCTGCAGAACATCGAAAAGATCAACTTCAAGAACCTCAAGCTGGTCGAGATTCCGAGCGCTACCAGCGAAGGGATCGAGAACCCTCTGCTGGTCAAGGATGTCCTGAGCAACGACAAGGCCGGTGCGGCTTTCGAGCGTACCAGTGCACATCTGATCGGCAAGGAGCAACTGCTGCAGAACGACATCGACTGGCAGCATGATGCGCTGCACATCACCGGACTGTTCGATGTCGTGGGTGGTACGGCCAGCGTGACCCAGGCTGGCGATGTGCTGTTTACGCCTGATGCAACCTTTACCGGCATCATGGGCTTCAAGTACACCGTTGCCGACGCCAAGGGCAATGAGGCCGGTACGGTTATCAGCATGGGAACCGGTGAAAGCGCGACAATGCGCGCTGCGGTGTACCTCAAGACTGCGGACCTGCCTGACGATCCGCTGGCGACCGATCAGTGGTATCTGTCCCAGGCCAATATTCTTCCGGTCTGGAAGGATTACACCGGCAAGGGCGTCAGGATTGCCCAGATCGAAACCACCAGTCCTTTCGGCACGACCAAGGAAGTGCTCGATTACCGTCACGCCGACCTGAAAGACAACATCGACAAGAACTGGCTGGCCAATGCCACGCCGGGACAGATGGCGGGCGAGGGCAGTGGCGGCGTCTTCAGCGATCACGCCACGCTGGTGGCCGGTGTAATGGTCGCCTCCCGCAATGGCGAAGGCAGTGTGGGGGTGGCTTATGACGCCACGATTGCCGGTTACTGGGTCAACAAAGACGACTTCAGCACCATGTCCCACATGCACGAATATGACGTGGTGAACAACAGTTGGGGGAGTGCCATTCCCTTCGATCTGAAGTTTTCTCCGGCCGAACTGGGACTGCTGCCGACACCCCATCGTCAGGCCTTGCAAGAGGGGCGCGATGGTCTGGGGACCGTGATTGTCACGGCGGGCGGCAACGACCGGCAGATAGGCGGGAACACCAACTACTCGAACGTCTCCAACAGCCGCAGCAGTATCGTGGTTGGCGCAATCAATGCCACCACTGACCTGGGTGCATTGCAGTTCGGTGGGCAGCCGTTCTCCAGTCCGGGCGCAAGCATTCTGGTCAGTGCGCCGGGCTCGAACGTGACCTCCACTTCGCGTCTGGTGCAGAACGACAATGGCTCCACGTTCGGTGCCGACACCAGCGTTTCGCAAGGCACCAGTTTTGCCGCGCCGATCGTCTCCGGCATCGTTGCACTGGTGCTCGAAGCCAACCCTGAGCTGGGGTATCGCGACGTCCAGCAGATCCTGGCGCTTTCGGCTCGCAAGGTAGCCGACCCTGATACCTCCTGGCAGGAAAACGGAAGCCAGAACTGGAACGGCGGCGGCATGCACGTCAGCCACGACTATGGTTATGGCGAAGTCGATGCCCGCGCGGCGGTTCGTCTGGCCGAAACCTGGAATACCCAGCAGACCTTCGCTAATGAGTTCAGCCTGAACCAGCCTCTGGACTCCGGCACCCTCAACCGTGCAATCACTGATGGACTGGGCGCAGGAATCAGCCATTCCCTGACCATGGGTAACGCCGGTATTTCTGTCGAGCATGTTGAAGTCAAAGTCAGCCTGACGCATTCCCGACCCGGTGACCTGATCCTCAAGCTGATCTCGCCGTCCGGTACTGAATCCATTCTGATGAACCGTCCGGGCAAGGCACCTGGCAGCGCGGCGAGTGAGCGTGGTGACGCCGACTTCGCCGGCAGCTCCACCTTGAATTACGTTTTCGATACGGCGCTTCTGCGGGGTGAAACGGCGCAGGGCAACTGGACGCTGCAAGTCATCGATACGGTCACCGGCGACACCGGCACACTCAACAGCTGGAGCATGAACGTCTATGGCAAGGGCGGTACGTCCGATGACCAATATGTGTATACCAATGAATATGCACAGCTGGCCGCGGCAGGCGGACGCAATGTGCTCAACGATACCGATGGTGGCGTAGACACGATCAATGCCGCGGCGATTGCCAGCGCCAGCGTCATCGACCTTTCCAACGGTCAGGCGACCCTGGCCGGTGCCCGGTTGACGATTACCAATCCAGGCCAGATCGAAAACCTGATCGGCGGCGAGTTTGGCGACTCGCTGACCGGCAACGCTGCGGATAACCACCTCTCGGGTGGGCGTGGCGACGACCTGCTGTCGGGCGGCGCAGGCATCGATACGCTGATCGCAGGACAGGGCAATGACACCCTGACTGGCGGTGCCGATACCGACTACTTTGTGATCGACAAGAACGCGGGTGACGTCGATACCCTGACCGACTTCGTCATCGGCACCGATCGAATCGTTCTGTCAGGTTTCGGCCCGGACGTGTATTCGACGATGGGCATCAGCCAGCAAGGTGCGGACACGCGGTTGACGCTGGATGACGGGCAAGTCCTGGTGCTTAAAAATGTGCAGTCCCAGGGCCTGACGCTGAGCAGCTTCGTGCATGTACCCGAAGGTGTAAGCCTGAGCCGTCTGGAGCGTTACTCCGGCTTTGGTTTCGGGCTTGATGGCACCGTGACTGAGCGGATTCTGCCGGACACCACCAATGGTGTTCTGTACTGGGCCAACGATGGCGGCGAGCGCGTCTTCGGTGGCACGGGAGCCGATGTGATCAACGGTGGTCTGGGTGATGATGTGCTGGTCGGTGAAAGCTCCACATCATCGAGTGTCGGCGGCAACGACACCCTGAACGGTGGCGAAGGCAATGATGTGGTGCGCGGTGGCGCTGGCGATGACGTGCTGTACGGCGGTGCCGGACAGGATTATCTCGGTGGCGATGCCGGTAACGACGTTCTCTACCTTGAAGGCGACCAGAGCGTCGCCGACTACGCGACCACCACGCTGCTGGCTCCGAACATCAACCTCGGCGGTATAGCCTCGCACACCGGAGCCTCGGTGGCTGGCGGTGCCGGGAATGATCGTTTTGTTGTGGTCGAAGACCTCAGGGCGAGTGCTTCCCAAGGCATCATGGCCAACCTGATCGACGATTTCGAGGTGGCCAATCCTGCCGAAAAAATCGACCTGTCACAGATCCGTGCAGTACACAGCTTTGCCGAACTGAACTTCAGTTCAGTGACGGTGGATGGCGAGCAATACCTGAGAGTCTGGTTGGGAGCGATGGCCAGTGGCACTCAATACCTGACCCTCAAAGGTGTCACCGCCAATCAACTGTCCGCCGCCAACTTCATTTTCGGTCAGGCCGTTGCACAGCCCAAAGTGCTGCTTAGCGGTACTGATGCCAACGATCTGCTGATCGGCGACGCCGGCGGCAATACCCTCGATGGCGGTGCCGGTGCGGACGTTCTCGAAGGACGGACAGGCGACGACACCTATATCGTCGACAACGTCGGTGACGTGATCAAGGAAGTGGTGGGCGGTGGCTATGACCTGGTCAAGTCCAGTGTCAGTCATACCTTGGCCAGTGAAGTCGAATCCCTGCAACTGTTGGGCAATGCGGCTATCAATGGCACCGGCAATGAACTGGCCAACCGCATTGTGGGCAACAGCGCCAACAACGTGCTGGACGGTGCCGGAGGTTCCGATGTGCTGATCGGCGGCCTGGGTGACGACACCTATGTGGTCGACGACGGTTCCGACCGGGTCGTCGAGTCCCAAGGCCAGGGCACGGACACGGTCAATGCCTCGGTTTCCTTCACGCTGGCCAGCAACCTGGAAAACCTGAACCTGACCGGCAGCGCCAACATCAACGCTACGGGCAACAGCGCCGACAACATCCTGCGCGGCAATCTCGGCGATAACCGTCTTGATGGTGCCCAAGGTGCAGACCTGATGATCGGTGGCCTGGGCAATGACACCTACTTCGTCGATCACATCGGCGATGTGGTCATGGAGGATGCCGACGCGGGTAATGACAAGGTCATTTCCACGGTCGACTACAGCCTGGCGGCGAATGTCGAGAGCCTGACCTTGTCCGGTTCCGCCTTGAATGCCACGGGTAACGCCCAGGCCAACGAACTGTTCGGCAACGAACACGACAACCGCCTGTACGGCGGTGCTGGCGACGACTTCCTGCAGGGTGGCAAAGGCAATGACCGCTACGTGTTCGGCGTCGGTCATGGCCAGGACACGATCAACGAAGACCTGGATGCCAGCGGTGGCGTTGACACCATCGTGTTTGAAGCGGGCATCAATGCAAGCGACGTCGCTGTCGATCACTCCGCGCAAGGCATGGTGCTGCGCCTGAACGATGGTCAGCAGATCATTTCCGGCTGGACCGCAGCCCGTGGTCACAGCATCGAGCGCATCGAGTTCGCCAACGGTACGGTCTGGAACACTGCAACCCTGGCGACCCAGGCCAACCGTGCTCCAACCCTGGCGCAGGCGATTGCCGACCAGAACGTGGCCGAAGACAGCGCCTTTGTCCTGACCCTGGCTCCCAACGCCTTTGTCGATGCGGACAGCGGTGATGCCCTGAAACTGAACGCTACCCTGGCTGATGGCAACCCTCTGCCAGCCTGGCTGAGTTTCGATGCTGCCACCCGTACCTTCCGTGGCACGCCGGACAACAGCGCTGTGGGTAACCTGTCGATTCGCGTCACCGCGACCGACAAGGCCGGCCTGTCCGTCAGCGACAGCTTTGACGTGCGGATCAGCAATACCAACGATGCACCGGTCCTGGCCAAGGCCATTGTCGATCAGGCTGCAACCGCAGGCACACTCCTGAACTTTGCCCTACCGGCAGCGACATTCACTGATGTGGATGCCGGTGACATATTGAACATTACCGCGCAGTCTGCCGACGGTCAGGCGTTGCCAGCCTGGCTGACGTTCGATGCGGCCACTCGCACCTTCAGCGGCACGCCTGGAAGCCAGGGAACCGTCTCGGTCAAGGTTTCGGCCGTGGACCGTGCAGGTGCGGTGGTCAGTGATGTGTTCGACATCGTTGTCGGCGAGCAGACCGGCTTGATCACCGGCACCCAGAGCGGTGACTACCTCAATGGCGATGCGCTGGCCAACACCATCAACGGGCTGAGCGGCGACGACACCCTGTACGGCAGGGCTGGCAACGACGTACTGAACGGTGGTGATGGCGTCGACTGGCTTTATGGCGGTGATGGCAACGACACGCTGGATGGTGGTGCGGGCAATGACAGACTGTCGGGTGATGCAGGCAATGATACCTACCGCTTCTACCGCGGCATGGGGCAGGACACCATCACTGACTTCGATGGGACTGTGGGTAATGTCGACACCATCAAGGTCGCTGCCGATATCGCTCCAGCCGATGTGATTCTGAATCGTGACGGCAACTACCTGCATCTCTCGATCAAGGGAACGACAGATAAAATGTCGATCACCTTCTTCAACAGCACCAACTATCAGGTGGAGCGTGTCGAATTTGCCGATGGCACGGTCTGGGATATCGATGCCCTCAAAGCCATGACCCGGGGAGTGGCCAGTGATTCGGCCGATACCTTGTATGGCGACGTTGGAGCCGATGTACTGGATGGGCTCAATGGCGATGACAGGCTCTACGGTGATGCTGGCAACGACCAACTCAATGGTGGTGCCGGTAGAGACACGCTGTACGGCGAAAGCGGCAACGACACCCTCAATGGTGGAGCCGACAACGACTACCTCGATGGCGGCGACGGTAATGACACTCTCGATGGCGGTGCCGGCAACGACTCCCTGAGCGGATCTCGCGGCAATGACACTTACCTTTTCTATCGCGGCATGGGCCAGGACACGATCAACGAGTTCGACTCCACCACGGGCAATGTCGACACCATCAAAGTCGCGTCCGGCATCACTCCTGGCGATGTCATCGTCAAGCGTGACAGGACGGATATCGTGCTCTCCATCAAGGGCACGAACGACTGGATGAAAATCTACGACTACACCAGCTCCAATTATCAAGTGGAGCGCGTCGAGTTCGCGGACGGGACCGTCTGGTCTGTCGCGGACCTCAAGCGCTTGTCGGTGGTCGTGGCCAGCGAAGCGGCCGATACGATTTATGGTGACGAGACGGGCGAGCAGATCGACGGGCTTGGCGGCAATGATCAGCTGTACGGACAGGCCGGTAACGATGTGCTCATTGGCGGTGCTGGCGATGACATGCTCGATGGCGGAGCGGGCGTCGATACGCTGGATGGCGGAGCAGGCAACGACTCGCTGTATGGCGGCTCGAGCAACGACATCTACCTGTTCCAGCGTGGCGGTGGCCAGGATCAGATCTCGGACCGTGACTGGACCTCCGGCAATATCGACGTGATCAAGCTGGCACAAGGCATCAGCCCGGGCGATATCAAGGCTTCGCGCGTGGGCGACAATCTCGAACTGGCGATCATCGGCACTTCGGACAAAATCACCGTTCGTGACTGGTTCTACTCCACCGACTCGCAGATCGAGCAAGTCCAGTTCGTGGATGGCACGGTCTGGGATGCAACGGCCCTCAAAGCCATGGTCAAAGGCGTGGCGAGCGAAGGCAACGATACCCTGCAAGGTGAAGAGTCCGTTGCCGATGTTCTCAACGGGCTGGGCGGTGACGACAGCCTTTACGGCTTGTCAGGCAACGACACCCTCAACGGTGGCGCTGGCAAAGACAAGCTCTATGGCGGAGCCGGAGCGGACATCCTCGATGGCGGTGCCGGTGACGACAGCTTGTATGGCGATGCAGGCAACGACACCTACCTGTTCTATCGCGGTGCCGGGCAGGACTGGATAAGCGACTACGACAATACGGCCGGCAACCTGGACGTGATCAAGCTTGCGGAAGGCCTCAAACCTGCCGATATCCAGCTCACTCGTAGCCTGAACGATCTGTATGTCGGCATTGCCGGCACAAGCGACAGGCTGACGGTTTCCGGATGGTTCTCCAATACCGCGAACCTGATCGAACAGATCCAGTTCGCCGACGGGACCACCTGGAATGCCAGCACCATCAAGACGATGAGCAACGGCACGTCCACCCAGGGCAATGACGCGCTTTATGGCGATGATGCTGTGGCCGATTCGCTCAGTGGCCTTGCAGGCAACGACAAACTCTATGGTCTTGGCGGCAACGACATACTGTCGGGCGGTGCCGGGGATGATGAGCTGAACGGAGGCGCAGGCGCTGACACTCTCATCGGCGGTACGGGCAATGACCGGCTGTATGGCGACCGTGGTAATGACCTCTACCAGTTCGAGCGCGGTGGCGGCCAGGACGTCATCGACGACTTTGATCCGGATGCCAACACTGACGTGCTGCAGTTTGGGAGCGGTATTGCTGCCGACCAACTGTGGTTCAGCAAAAATGGCTGGGATCTGGAAGTCGGCGTCATCGGTACGAGCGACAAAGTGACGGTATCCAAATGGTCGTTCTGGGGCGAGGGCACTTGGGAGGATGCCCAGCAGATCGAGCAATTCCGCACGGCGGATGGCAAGGTCCTGATGGCCAGTCAGGTTGACCAAATGGTACAAGCCATGGCGGCTTTCGCACCTCCTGCACCAGGAGAAGTGAAACTGTCGGAAAACTACCAGGCCTCGTTGAACGCAGTGATTGCTGCCAACTGGCAGTAAGGGTGGAAGCAGCCGCGCCTTTGGGCGCGGTTGCTCTTGATCCAATCGAAGTAAAAATCGCTGAACGCACGCCATAGCGTGTGTTCATTGACAGGTTTGCGTCCAAAAATGACGGGTATCTCGTATGACCCATCAAGGCCGGAACCTTTCATGAATATCAAAACCTCACCTGTCCGTTACCCGAAACATCGCTTTTCATCCTCGCAAGCCATCTGCAAGAAGTGCGGCTTTCTCCGAAGGCGTCACATGCTTGCCAGCCCACCTCGCCTATCCCATGAGCCACTGAGCGAGCAAAAAATCGTCAGCGCCCTGTACGCCTACCTGATGAACAGTTGGGAAGAACTGCCTGACCAGAACAAGCGTGCGCTGGGTTTTGATTTTGTCGTGGGCAGTGAAGGCGAGGAAGAGGGGCTTAATCATATGGCGCGGTTGTTTGTGGAGTGTGCGGAGATTTCGTTTCGGCGGGCGTTGGTTGCGCGGCGGAGGCGGCTTGGGGTGGATGAGGTTTCCGTCGATAAATAAAAGCTGGTTTGTGGCGATCATTGTCGCCGAATCTGCAATCTAGTGCAGATGAGCGCTTTGCAGCTCACAACCCCAAACCTCGATGAGGGCTACTGGCGTGACTCTTTTCATCTCACCGTTCGCGATTCGACGGAAGGTTTCCTTTGAGCGTGTTCTATGTGCATGAGCAGGGAGGACGCCAAGCTGTTTCTTCACCTTCATGAAATCCTTAAGTCAGATTTTCCGACGGCAATCTGGAGCCACCCCAGTATCTCGCTGGCCAAGCTCAAAGACCGGATGCAAGCCTTGGGTGTTCTATGAGTTCAAATGTCGCTATGAGAGGCCATGATTTCAGCGCAATGACACGGGAAGAGCTCATTCGCTTCATTGAGAGCAAGCTGGGGCATGGCGAAATTACCATGGGCCAGGCTGTAGTGATGCTCCGAACAATGGTGGCCATAATGGATCAGCGCCTCTTTGCGAAAATGTGCAAAATTTCGATTCGTACCTTGGCGCACATTGAGCATGAAGAAGGTAATCAGACGATCAAGTCGATGAATGCGGTGTTCAAGCCGTTTGGTCTTGAGCTTTGTCCGGTGAGGGTGAAGCGGAGTCAGTATGTGGGAAGAATAGGAAATTAGACCGGCAGTGTGAGCTGGTCAAATGGCCAGCCTATTTGCAACAAGTACTATAAGGATCCACCCCACTCCCCTTCCGATATCCTCGATCACATTAAAGCTTTATGACAGGCTGTTTCCAGCCTGTATAAACACTGGGCATCGATTAGCAGTTAACTACTGCCGAGCTGAAGCTACTGGAGGTAAGCCGTTTGAGCGCAATATCAATCGCCTGATCATCGAACAGCTTGCTTTTACGAGCAGCAGCACCAGTTCCGCCATCCCAATGCCGCAACGCTTCGCGCACGGTAGGAACGGTTGGGGAAACTTCTTCCTGACTGAGCAACCAATCAACCGTTGCCAACAGCTCCATGCCGAACGGTGACTCAAAGCCATCGATCAGTTCGGCGGTCAGTTCCAGAGCTTGGGAATACTCCCTAGCTTCTGTTTTGAGATAGGTTTGCAGAAAAGCTTTACGGTCTTGGTCAAACCAGATCACATCACTGATATCTGCATCACTGATGCGTTTGTCGCAATGCAGATAGCTGCCGTCCAGATTGTCGAGCAGGTGTTCCAATCGGTTGGCATACGGCCCGTATTTATGGGCGACGAACTTGAGATCCAGCGGGTTTTTGGTGCCCGGCAGATTTTTAATGGCTCGCTCTAAGAACCAAGCCAGCTTCTGAATCTCAAGCAGGCTGCATTCCATACCTAAAACCCAGTAACGTCGAACCAGTTCGGCAATGAGTGCGCGAGCAGGCGTGAGCTTTTCCACTCCGCTACGTTTGGCGACATTCAGATACTGACTGGATGGCTCGAATACCAGCACATCGACGTCCAGATCACTCAAAGCATCAACGATCTGCTCACGAACTTCTGGCCATTTCAAGCCACCGTTCCCTGCACCTAGCGGAGGAACCGCCACGGACTTAACATGGTTTTCAATCAAAAAGCGACGTAGATCGTGTAAGCCTTCGGTTATCCACTGCATCTGCGAAGGGGATCGCCAGTGACGTTTGGTTGGGAAGTTTACGATCCAGCGAGGGCCTTCCAGCTCATTGACTGCGGTCACGTGAACTTTGCCTGTTTCTACCTCGCCAGCCTTGCAGGCAGCCGAATAGAGGCGGTAATTCTCCGCAAAGCGCTCTTTGAACATCAGGGCGATACCTTTGCCCATTACGCCTACGGTATTCACTGTATTGACGAGGGCTTCGGTTTTGGCTTCCAGAAGGTTGCCTTGAGTGAATCTGATCATTGGAAATACCATCCCGGACGCGCATGAACAGACAACGTCAGGCCTCTAGCGACCACGTCTTGCTCTATGCGTTCTTTCATTGCATCGGTGTAGCACATGATGCCAAGGAGTCCTGTAATCGGTAGGTGGTGGTGAATCAGCGCTTCGGCCTGATAGCGCTCCATCTTTCGAGGGTCATCAGGATCGCGTTTGAAGTCGCGCCGCTGAAGGATAGGCCAGTCGATCTCGCTGAGATGCGCCAGATCGCTGTAATAGTTTGTCCAATCCGGGTAGGCATGTGCGTTTGTGAAGACGAACGGTAGGCCAAGCTGTTCGACGCGGTGCAGGCTGGATACCAGAATCACAATCTCGTCATTGCTGCGCTGCTGAACGCTCCACCCGGAATGAATATTTTTCATCATCACAGAGAAGGGGGTGAAGTAGAAGGGCACGTAGTCAGCCAACACACCCATTGGAGCAATTGGTACATCGCGAGATCGGCGTTTATCGATCAAGTCAGCGTTACCAATATTTACATATTGCGGTGCTTGCACATCCGAACTGGCGCAATGCAGGCCGTTGTCCAGAATCCAAGGCAGGTTATCGCGGTGGACGATACGCCAAATCAGAGCCTTCTCTGGATTCAGACTGGTGTAGTTCATTGATAAAACATTCTCTGATTCGCGCCGGTGAGTACATTAACACCTGCCTCGCGCATTTTAGCCACGCAGAGCGCTTCGATCTCCTCGCTAGGCGTGAATATTTTGAAGAAAGCGTTTGGTTTCACAACGCCAGGCGCCAAACATTCCGCCATGCAGATGCTTTTGCAGTGCGCGTCGTGATACTCGCGACTGTTCATGACTTCCCAGTCGATGGCTTCGAAACCCTCGTCGTAATCGAGTAACTGGATTGAATCGTTTGCCAGAGGGTGGCGAGGAATGACTTTCCAACCGTTTTTTTGCGCCGTGGACCTGTATACGGAGATCAGGACGAATTTCACATCAGGGTTATTGCGTTGCACACTTCCGTCAAATGGATTTGCAGCGAACCAGTGAAAGGGCACATAGCTGTCAAGCTCAAGGGTTTTACGCTTCTTCAGAATCTCACTGTCAGCTACATCTTTGAAATCGGTGAGTTCAGCACGAGGCTTTAAGCCTGCCTGGAAAATGCCATCAAGGTTTTCAACCGAAGTGAGATGGTATAGAAGCTTTTGTTCCTTGATATTTCTGATGTCTGGCATTGTGGCCTCCTTGACCTGCACAACTATCTAAACCCGCTTTAGCCCTATCTCTTCTGCGCGTTAACAGCGACCTTCCAAGTCGGGCGTACTTCGTGATTCTAGTGTGCCATTATTTTGAGCCGAAAGTGTTGCAGAGGCGGTGGCAGGTTTGCCCAAAACCGATCTCTCACGTCGTCAAAATAATCACGATCCAGCGCCAGCAACCGTAACAGCCGCGATGTAACACCTACTTCATGATCCATCATCAGATGCACCAGTCGTGTGTCATCCACCAACACAATCCCCCTGTCCACCGATTTAGCTAAGTCAGCTGCGTGTGCCGTGAAACCTGGTACCCTCCAACCCCCGTTCGCGTGCCTCCAGCAAAAGCTGGAGCAGGGCTTGGTAGCGGGTGTTGTGGATGGTTTTCACTTGGGTGCGCCGTTTGATGGTCCGGAAATCTGAATAACCCGATTCGGGATTAGCCCAAAGCGATTTCTCTGTTCCGCTTTCAAGACGTGCATATCTCTGGACTTTGGCTGCCCGGCGCAGGCGTCTGACTTTTCACAAGCAAATAAAAAGCCGGCTTGTGGCCGGCTTCTCGGGGACGGTCTTGGTTTATTTTTGGTAAACCGCAATCGCCTTCAACAGGTGCATCCGCAAGGGACGCTAAAAAGGTAACAAGCCGAACGTGTCGTTCGCCTTGCTGTGGCAAGGGCCGCGCTGGGCGGCCTATGCCGAATGGTGGCCACAGGATACTGGTGTTTTGCGCCAATGCCCAGTCTTGAAACACATTCTCACTGTGTAAATACGGATACTCAGCGCAGCAGCATGGCGTTGCGGCGGCTGTTTAGGGTGGACCACCAGAATATCCAGCCCAGGATGCGGATGTTTTCCCGCTCGATTTCTTCGGCGCTGAAGAGTTCGTCGGGGTATTCGCTGTTGTTGTGGCTGCGCAGGCGCAGGCCGCCGTTGGGCAGGCGGTAGAGGTATCTCACGCGCAGGATGCCGCCGTGTTCGAGGGCGTACATTTCGCCGTCGATGACCTGGGTCAGGTCGCGGTTGACGCCTAGCAGTGAGCCGTCCTGGATCTTGTCGGCCATGCTGTTGCCGATCATGGCGACGCACATGGTGTTCTTGGGGTCGATGTTCATGGTTTGCAGCACGTGCATGGGCAAACGTATTTTCTGACCGGGCGCTTCGGCCAGTACTGTCTTGCCAATGCTGTTGGTGGATTCGATTTCCTTGTAGATCTGAATTTCCACATCGCCGCGCAGCAGGCTTCTGCCTTGGTGGAGCGTAATCGGGGTGTCTCCGCCATTGTTCTCGTTGGCGGAGTCTGTCGGGTGTTTGGGGCCTTCGCCGGTGCGTAGCCAGCGGGCGTTGACGGTCAGTAGTTCAGCCACTTCTTCCAGCCGCGCCATGGGTACGCCGCGTTTGAACCAGTTGTTCACGTGCTGGGGCGTGACTTTGCGGTTGGCTGCAAAGTCCGTCGCAGAAAGATGGCACTCCCGCAGGAGGATGCGTAGTCGATCACCTGATGTATTCATGAGGCCGAGTTTACGGCGGTCGCGAATCCGTTTAAATGAACGGGGTGTTCAAATACTGCTGTTCCCTTATTGCTTACGGTTAGCGACCTACAGGTACAACAGTTGTTGCGTAGGCATGTTCCGCAATCCGTTTATTTTAAATAAACGCTACGTTCTGCTTTAAACCGATTGTGCGGCGCTCACGGTTTGTTTATCGCGTTTTACAATGAGGGATGTATTTTTATACGTTTGTTTATTGATGATGTTCTGGAGGGGGTGCGAGGCAGGAGCAGTGGGGAGGCGAGGGTTTTGCAGAGGGTGTTCGGAACACCCGGTCAGGTGTTCCGAAGCGGGGAAGCGGGTGATCAGCCTTTGTAGGCTTCAACCGATTTCAGGATCTCGGCGCGTGCTGCGTCAGCATTGCCCCAGCCTTCGATCTTCACCCATTTGCCTTTTTCGAGATCCTTGTAGTTCTCGAAGAAGTGCTTGATCTGTTCCAGCAGCAGGGCTGGCAGGTCGGTGTACTCTTTCACGTCGACGTACAGCTGGGACAGCTTGTCGTGTGGTACAGCGATAACCTTGGCATCGCCGCCGCCGTCGTCGGTCATGTTCAGGATGCCAACCGGGCGAGCGCGGATGACCGAACCTGGAGCAACCGGGTACGGGGTTACGACCAGCACGTCGAGGGGGTCACCGTCGTCAGCCAGGGTGTTAGGGATGAAACCGTAGTTGGCCGGGTAGAACATCGGGGTGGCCATGAAACGGTCAACGAACAGGCAATCGGATTCTTTGTCGATTTCGTATTTGATCGGCGCGTGGTTGGCCGGGATTTCGATAGCGACGTAGATGTCGTTCGGCAGGTCTTTACCAGCCGGAATCTTGCTGTAGCTCATTGGGTTTTGCCCCCGTAGTTGACCAGACAGATATTGGCATTAACGCCAAAAAGTGGGCCGGATTATAGGCATATTCTGTTGGCGTTGACACGCATCGCGTTGGATCAGTGCTGGCTTTGAGACGCGGTGTCGCCCTTTTGCAGGGCCTCCAGGCGTGCCAGGGTGTCCTGGCGGTAAAAGGCCTTCAGTTGCTCATAGACCTCGGGGTAGGTGTCGTGCAGCAGGTCGGGCGCGCTGAAAAAGTACTCGCTGGTCACGGCGAAGAATTCGGCAGGGTCTTCGGCGGCGTAAGGGTCGATGACCGTTTCGATGTCTGGATCGTTGTCCAGTTGCCGGTTGAGATCGTCGTAGGCGTTTTGCATGACGCTGGCCCACTCGCTGATGCGCATGTCTGCGTGCAGCGGCGGCAGGCCGTTGGCATCGCCATTGAGCATGTCGAGTTTGTGCGCCAGTTCGTGGATGACCAGGTTATAGGCATCCCAGTCGCCACTGGACAGCACGCCCGGCCATGCCAGAATCACCGGGCCTTGTTGCCAGGCCTCGCCGCTGTGTTCGCCATCCCATTCATGTTCGATGCCGCTGGCATCGCGATGGCGTTGTGGGCTGATGAAGTCGCCGGGGTACAGGACGATTTCATGAAAACCCTGATACCAGTTCAGGTCCTCGAGGTTGAGCAGCGGCAACTGGGCCTGGGCCGCAAGAAACAGCCGCTGTTCATCATCCAGTTCTACGCCGGGCAGGGCCGTCAGGTGTTTGGCTTGCAGGAACAGTACGCAGGCGTTGCGCAGGGCTTGATCCTGCGCGTCGCTCAAACCGTCCAGAATCGGCAGCCGCTGGCGCACCCGTGCCCACATTTCGGGGGCGACGGGGTTTTTGGCCAGCGTGCGCTGCCTGCGCCAGTTACTGAAAGACCACATGGCTCAGCGTGCGTCCGCCGAGCGGCCTGTGCGACTGCGGATCAGGCCGATGATCATGGGCAGCAGGGAAATCAGAATGATCACCAGCACCAGCAGTGTCAGGTTTTGCTTGATAAAAGGCACATTGCCGAAATAGACCCCCAGCGTGACCAGACTGCCGACCCACAGGATCGAGCCCAGCACGCTGAAGCCCAGGAAGCGCAGGTAGTTCATCCGGCCAACGCCCGCGACGAAGGGCGCGAAGGTACGAATGATCGGCAGGAAGCGCGCCAGTGTCACGGTCTTGCCGCCATGGCGTGCGTAGAACACCTGAGTGCGAATCAGGTAGTCGCGGCGGAAGACTTTCGAGTCCGGGTTGTTGAACAGCTTCTCTCCGGCGGTTCGCCCGATGATGTAGTTGGTGCTGTCGCCCAATATGGCTGCCAGCATCAGAAGCCCGCCCAGCAGAACCGGGTCCATGCCGCCACCGGCTGCTACTGCACCCGCGATGAACAGCAGCGAGTCGCCAGGCAGGAAGGGCATGATGACCAACCCTGTCTCACAGAAAATCACCAAGAACAGGATGGCGTAGATCCAGGTGCCGTAGTTGTCTACCAGCATGTCGAGATACACATCGAGGTGCAGGATGAAGTCTAGGGGGTTGAATTCCATTGGTATACCTGAGGCCAGACCCTTGGAACAGGGCACGTGCGGAAGAAACTACTGTGCGGTACGCGCGGCATTATAGAGGGATAAACAGGTGGGAGTGTTTTTCGCGACTGAAGTCCTACCTGAGTGAGGAGTGACTTCAGTCGCGAAGAAAAGACGCAGAGATCAGTTGATCGGCAATACGTAGTTCTTGAACTGGGTATCTTCCTTGAAACCAATGGACTCATAGACCTTGTGTGCCACTTCGTTGTCGCTGCTGGTGGACACACGCATGCGCACGGCATGGGTTTCCTTGGCCATCTGTTTGGCATGCTTCATCAGGTGGTCTGCGACCAGTTGGCGGCGGGAGTCTTCGGCGACGTAGATGTCGTTGAGAATCCACACGCGCTTGAGCGACAGCGACGAGAAGCTTGGGTAGAGCTGGCAGAAGCCCAGCACTTTAGTGTCGTCATCCTTGGCCAGTGCCAGATAGATCACGGACTCATCGCGGCGCAGACGCTTTTCCAGAAAGTCGCGTGACGAATCCGGGAAGGGCAACTCGCCATAAAATTCGCGATATTTGATGAACAGCGGGCAGAGCAGGTCCAGGTGTTCAAGAGTTGCTTTTATGATCCGCATGATTGGGCCTCAACTTCACTATGGGCGAATGCAGTGTGCTCGGGCGACGGTTCGATGCTGCCGACTGGCTTTAGAAAGCGCAATCTAAAGCGGCTCAACCGGGCCTGCGAGCAGGAAGTTACCCTTGTTATCGGCTGCGTTATCCGATTCCACAGTCTTCAATTCGGCTTCATCCTTGAGGTTCACCCCCGAAACCTGTCGCCGGCAGGCTTCACGCATCAGATAAAGCAAGCGATGAGCCGCCATTGCGTAACTCAGGCCCTCCAGTCTCACATTGGAGATGCAGTTTCGATGGGCGTCGTTCAGGCCAACCTTGGGCGCATAGGTAAAATATAGACCCAGACTGTCCGGGGAACTCAGGCCCGGGCGCTCGCCGATCAGGATCACCACCATCTTTGCGCCCAGTAGTTCACCGATTTCATCGGCGATGGCGACGCGGCCCTGCTCCACCAGAATCACGGGGGACAGCGTCCAGCCTTCGGCGGTGGCCTGTTCTTCCATGCGCGCCAGGAACGGGACGGTATGGCGATGAACGGCCAGTGATGACAGACCATCGGCAACCACGATGGCCAGATCGACGCCGCCGGGATGGGCGGCAGCGTAATCCTTCAACTGTTTGGCCGAGTCTTCGTCCAGGCGTCGTCCCAGGTCCGGGCGTTGCAGGTAGCTGTGGCGATCTGCGGCGGCGCTGTGCACCAGCAGCGTTTCACGGCCTTTTTCTGCCAGTTGGGCGCTCAGCCCTGCATGATCGAAGGGTAAGTGCACCGCGTCCCGGGCCTGGGCGTGGGCGAACTGGAAGTCCAGTTGTGCGTTGGTCGGCAGGCTGGTGCCGGTACGGCCCAGGGCAATGCGCGCCGGGGTCAGGCGGCGCAATTCCAGCCATGGGTTGGGAAGTGTGTCGTCGGTCATGGAAAGTTCACTCATGCCAGGTGCGCCAGAGCCTGGCGAAAGGCCGGTGGCAGGCTGTCGCCAAAGCGCACATGGCCATCGGCCTGGGTGAAGATGCCCATTTTTTCCAGCCAGGCCTCGTATTCGGGGGCAGGGCGTAAGCCCAGGCTCTGCCGCGCATAGAGCGCGTCATGGAAAGAGGTGGTCTGGTAATTGAGCATGATGTCGTCCGAGCCGGGGATGCCCATGATGAAGTTGATCCCCGCCACGCCCAGCAGCGTCAGCAAGGTGTCCATGTCGTCCTGGTCGGCTTCGGCGTGGTTGGTGTAGCAGATGTCGCAGCCCATGGGCACGCCCAGCAGCTTGCCGCAGAAGTGGTCTTCGAGCCCGGCGCGGATGATCTGTTTGCCGTTGTAGAGGTATTCCGGGCCAATGAAGCCCACTACGGTATTGACCAGAAACGGATTGAAATGCCGGGCCACGGCGTAGGCGCGGGTTTCGCAGGTCTGTTGGTCCACGCCATGGTGAGCGTTGGCCGACAGCGCGCTGCCTTGACCGGTCTCGAAATACATCAGGTTCTGCCCGAGCGTTCCGCGATTGAGGCTCAGGCCTGCTTCGTAGCCTTCCTGCAGCAGCTTCAGGTTGATCCCGAAGCTGGCGTTGGCAGCCTCGGTGCCGGTGATGGATTGAAAAACCAGATCGACCGGTACGCCGCGATTGATCACTTCAATGGAAGTGGTGACGTGAGTCAGCACACAGGATTGAGTCGGGATCTCATAACGCTGAATGATCGCATCCAGCATTTCCAGCAGTGCGACGATGGACGAGGTGCTGTCGGTAGCCGGGTTGATGCCGATCATGGCATCGCCGTTGCCGTACAGCAGGCCGTCCAGCACGCTGGCCGCAATGCCCGATGGCTCGTCGGTCGGGTGATTGGGTTGCAGCCGCGTCGACAGGCGTCCGCGCAGGCCTACGGTGTTGCGAAAGCGTGTTACGACGCGAATCTTCTGCGCCACCAGCACCAGGTCCTGCACGCGCATGATTTTCGAGACGGCGGCGGCCATCTCCGGCGTCAGGCCGGGAGCCAGGGCGCGAAGGCTGGTTTCGTCGGCCTTGTCGCTGAGCAGCCAGTCACGAAAACCGCCCACGGTCAGGTGGCTGACGGTGGCAAAGGCCAGCTTGTCGTGGGTATCGATAATCAGGCGGGTGACTTCGTCTTGTTCGTAAGGGATCAGCGCTTCTTCAAGGAAGTGCTTGAGGGGAATATTGGCCAGCGCCATTTGTGCGGCGACTCGCTCACCATCGTTTTGCGCTGCAACCCCGGCCAGAAAATCGCCGGAGCGGGCTGGACTGGCTTTTGCCATCACGTCCTTGAGGCTGTCGAAACGGTACGTCAGCGCACCGATAGCCTGGGAAAAGCTTGCCATACAGATTCTCCATGACGTCCCGCCGTTGGCGTCGGACGTGGTCTTTCGGTCAAACCGGTGACGTTCCGGTTCAAGCGACTGTGGGAAGCGATGTAAGCAATTAATACTCCATAGTGAATGGAAGTGCGAATTTGTGGGGTGCCGGGGTGTGATTGAGCGGGCGTTGCCTTAACGCGGGGCGTGGGTTGCCCGGGATTGGTGCGTTGGCTTGTTCGCGGATGAATCCGCCCCACACGGATCGGTGGGAGCGAATTCATTCGCGAACAAAAGGCTCGTTAGAAGAACCCCAGCGGATGGGTGTCGTAGCTCACCAGCAGGTTCTTGGTCTGTTGGTAATGCTCCAGCGCCACTTTATGGGTTTCGCGACCTACGCCGGATTTCTTGTAACCACCGAACGCCGCATGCGCCGGATACAGGTGGTAGCAGTTGGTCCAGACGCGACCGGCCTTGATGGCACGACCGACGCGGTAAGCGCGGTTGATGTCGCGGGTCCATACCCCGGCACCCAGGCCGAACTCGGTGTCGTTGGCGATGGCCAGGGCTTCTGCTTCGTCCTTGAAGGTCGTGACGCTTACCACCGGGCCGAAGATCTCTTCCTGGAAGACGCGCATCTTGTTGTTGCCTTTGAGCAGCGTCGGCTGGATGTAGTAGCCGGTCGCCAGATCGCCTTCCAGTTTTTCCACCTTGCCGCCGGTCAGCAGCTCGGCGCCTTCGGACTGGGCAATTTCAAGGTACGAGAGGATCTTGTCGAACTGCTGCTGCGAGGCCTGCGCGCCGACCATGGTGTCGGTGTCCAGCGGGTCGCCGCGTTTGATCTTCAGGACCTTCTTCAGTACCGCTTCCATGAACTGTGGATAAATGGATTCCTGAACCAGCGCACGGGAAGGGCAGGTGCAGACTTCGCCCTGGTTGAAGAACGCCAGGACCACGCCTTCGGCGGCCTTTTCGATGAACTCCGGCTCGGCGCTCATGATGTCTTCAAAGAAGATGTTCGGCGACTTGCCGCCCAGCTCCACGGTGGACGGAATGATGTTGTCCGCCGCCAGTTTCATGATGTGCGAACCCACAGGTGTCGAGCCGGTAAAGGCGATCTTGGCGATGCGCTTGCTGCTGGCCAGCGCTTCACCGGCTTCGCGGCCATAACCCTGGACGATGTTCAGCACGCCGGGTGGCAGCAGGTCGCCGATCATTTCGACCAGCACGCTGATGCCCAGTGGCGTTTGCTCGGCGGGTTTGAGGACGACGCAGTTGCCGGCGGCCAGGGCTGGCGCGAGTTTCCAGGCGGCCATCAGGATCGGGAAGTTCCACGGGATGATCTGGCCGACCACACCCAGCGGCTCGTGGATGTGATACGCCACGGTATTGCCGTCGATTTCTGCCGCGCTGCCTTCCTGGGCTCGCAGGACGCCCGCGAAGTAACGGAAGTGGTCGACGGCCAGAGGGATGTCGGCGTTCAGGGTTTCACGAACCGCCTTGCCGTTGTCCCAGGTTTCGGTGATGGCCAGTTTTTCGAGGTTGGCTTCGATACGATCTGCAATTTTCAGCAGCGTCAGCGAACGCTCTTGCACTGAGGTCGTGCCCCAGCCTGGCGCGGCGGCGTGGGCGGCATCCAGCGCCTTGTCGATATCCTCGGCGGTGGAGCGGGGGAATTCTGCGATGGGTTTGCCGGTGATAGGTGAGGTGTTGGTGAAGTATTGGCCTTTGACCGGAGCGACGAACTCGCCGCCGATGTAGTTACCGTAGCGTTCCCTGAAGTTGATGAGAGCGCCTTCGGTACCGGGATGTGCGTAACGCATGGTGAAGTCTCCTGATTCTTGTTGTGGGGAATTCAGCGTGGTCAAACCTGTGGCAGAGAGTAGCCAAGAGTAGGCCATTTATACCCGGTTCGGGAATGAAATTCAGGCACGGGCTTTCGCACTACCGGACAAAGACCGGGTGCCATTTCAGCGGTCCTGAGCTACCCTGCGCGGATGTTATAAGAGGTCATCATGCATATTCATATCCTTGGTATCTGCGGCACGTTCATGGGCTCGCTGGCGGTACTCGCCAAAGAGCTGGGGCATCGCGTCACGGGCTCCGACGCCAACGTCTACCCGCCGATGAGCACCCAGCTGGAGGCTCAGGGCATCGAGTTGACTCAGGGCTATGATCCTGCCCAACTCGACCCGGCACCGGATCTGGTGGTGGTCGGCAATGCGCTGTCGCGTGGCAACCCTGCAGTCGAATATGTGCTGAATAAAGGTTTGCCTTATGTTTCCGGCCCGCAGTGGCTGGCCGACCATGTATTGCAGGGCCGCTGGGTGCTGGCCGTTGCCGGTACTCACGGCAAGACCACCACCAGCAGCATGCTGGCCTGGGTGCTTGAGCATGCGGGCATGAGTCCTGGCTTCCTGATCGGCGGCATTCCACAGAACTTCGCGGTGTCGGCGCGTCTGGGCGGCACGCCGTTTTTCGTGGTCGAAGCTGACGAATACGACAGCGCCTTTTTCGACAAACGCTCCAAGTTCGTCCATTACCGCCCGCGTACCGCGATCCTCAATAACCTTGAGTTCGATCACGCGGATATCTTCCCTGATCTGCCAGCCATCGAGCGACAGTTCCACCATCTGGTGCGCACCATCCCGAGCGAAGGGCTGGTCATTCACCCGACCACCGAGCCTGCCTTGCAGCGCGTCGTTGAAATGGGGTGCTGGACGCCAGTACAAACCACAGGCCAGAACGGCCAGTGGCAGGCGCGTCTGTTGAGTGAAGACGGCTCGCGTTTTGAAGTGCTGTTCGAGGGGCAGTTGCAAGGTGTGGTCGAGTGGGACATGACCGGGCAGCACAACGTGGCCAATGCCCTGGCGACCCTGGCGGCAGCGCGACACGTCGGTGTGGTGCCTGCGCAGGGCGTCGAGGCGCTGAGTGCTTTCAAGAGCGTGAAACGCCGCATGGAGAAAGTCGCAGAGGTTCGCGGCATCACTATCTATGACGACTTCGCTCACCACCCGACGGCCATCGCCACCACCCTCGATGGCCTGCGCAAGAAAGTCGCCGATGCGCCGGTGATCGCCATTATCGAACCGCGCTCCAACTCCATGAAGCTTGGCGCGCACCGCGATGGTCTGCCGGAAAGCGTGCAGCAGGCCGATCAGGTGGTCTGGTATGCACCGGCCAATCTGGGCTGGGATCTGGTCGCGACCGCTGCGCAATGTTCGGTGCCTTCGATCGTCAGCGATTCCCTTGAGGGGATCATCGAGCGAGTCAAAAGCCAGGCTCAGCCAGGGACCCATGTGGTGATCATGAGCAACGGCGGCTTTGGCGGCCTGCACGGCAAACTGGCCGAGGCGCTGAAATGAGCGGCCCCGAGCGTATTACGCTGGCCATGACCGGTGCCTCGGGCGCCCAGTACGGCTTGCGCCTGCTGGATTGCCTGGTGCGTGAAGACCGGGAAGTCCACTTCCTGATCTCCAAGGCCGCGCAACTGGTGATGGCGACTGAAACCGACGTGAGACTGCCGCCCAAGCCCGCAATGATGCAGGCGTTTCTGACTGAGTACACCGGCGCGACGGCCGGACAGATTCGCGTCTATGGTCGCGATGACTGGATGTCGCCGGTGGCCTCGGGCTCGGGCTCGCCCAGTGCCATGGTGGTGGTGCCGTGTTCAACGGGGTCTTTGTCGGCCATTGCCAGCGGTGCTTGCAACAACCTGATCGAGCGTGCAGCGGATGTCACTTTGAAGGAGCGCCGCCAGTTGATTCTGGTGCCGCGTGAAGCACCCTTCTCCAGCATTCATCTGGAGAACATGCTCAAACTGTCGAACATGGGGGCGGTGATCCTGCCTGCCTCTCCGGGCTTCTATCATCAACCGCAGACCATCGACGATCTGGTGGATTTCGTGGTTGCACGGATCCTCAACCTGTTGAACATCCCTCAGGACATGCTGCCGCGTTGGGGTGAGCATCATATGGGGAGTGATGAATAAGCTCCTGCTGATCGCCGTCGCGCTGCTCATGACGGGCTGCGCCACGGTCAGGACGCTGGATGCGGCCCAGCCGGGCGCGCCTGTCGTGTATGCCGGTACACGACTTGATCTGTATGCGATGCAAGGCGGTTGCTGCGAGAAGGACCGCTTCGGCGCCGAAGCGCCCGAGTACCCGGCCCTGGATTTACCCGCCAGCGCATTGCTCGATACCCTGTTGTTGCCGTTGTCTCTGCTGACTGCGCTGGGGGTTGGCTATCAGGCCCAGGGAGGGCTCTGATTTTTCGCGAATGACCCCTGTGGGAGCGAATTCATTCGCGAACAACTTCGTCACTTCCCCAACTTGCGCAACTCATCCGACTCAACAATCCGCACACCATCCTGCTCTTCCAGAGCCAGCCGCCACATGGCGCGAGCCAGGCTGCAGGCTTCGATAGCGCCGTATTTGCCGGGCAGCAGTTTGGCAATCGGTGCGGCGAGCTGTTCGGCCCAGCGGGTTTCCGTGCGGTTGCCTACCAGCAGGGCCGGACGGGCGATGGTCAGTTGCGGCCAGTCCTGCGCTCGCAGGGCTTCTTCCATTTCACCCTTGGTGCGGTTGTAGAACACGCTGGACCGGGCATCGGCGCCAATGGCGCTGATCACCAGAAAATGCCGCGCACCCAGTGCGCGGGCACGTTCACCCACGGCCAGTACCATATTCAGGTCGATGGCGCGGAAGGCCTCTTGCGAGCCTGCCTGTTTGATGGTGGTGCCCAGGCAGCAGAACGCGATATCCACTTTGCCGCCGAGGGTGGGTAAAAGACTGTGCAGTTCGCCCACCGGGTTTTCCAGGCGGGAGTGGGCGGCCAATGGGCGACGGGTAGGTGCCAGCACGCGGCTGACGGTAGGTTCGTTGAGCAGACGATCCAGCAAGTGTTCGCCTGTGAGTCCGGTTGCCCCTGCAAGCAGGATGTGTTGCGGCGTCAAGTACATAGTGTTTCTCCCTTGATACTGAATAGCCTAGCGGCTAGTGGAGGTCTTCGCTTCCTTGCGATTCAACGTCGTATTCAGCGCTCGTTCTGCCTGATTCTTGCGTAAGAGTTGCCAGCGGGCAATGACGCCCTTGGGGGCCCATATCTGCGGTTCTGAAGCCTCGAAATCATCTTCGATTTCACGTTGTGCGACATACGCTTTTGCATCGTTGAAAGCTTGTTGCAGGTCATCGGTTTCGACCAGTGCCCTGGCAAATAGTGCATCACCGAAATAGGTGAAGTCAGCTTCCTCCGAACAGCCGAACGATACACGGTCCGCTCGCGAAGCTGTCATGACCAGGGTTCGTTCGTCCTTGAGGTCCGGGATGAACCCACCTGAATAGCAGGAAGAAATCACGATGACCTTGTCGCGGTCTTTCAGCGGTGCCAGTGCGGCGGCCAGTGCATCGGCAGGCAAATCCGCCAGTGACAGACGCGGCTGATCGAGCACCAGTTCATGATCCTGAGTCCCATGGCTGGTCAGGTAAATGAACACCAGGTCTTCCGGACCGCTGCGTTGCGCCAGGGTCTGGGCAGCGCGGCTGATGGATTCGCGGGTCGCCAGTGGACGGTCGATCATGTGGTCGCGATGATTGACCAGGCTGATTTGCCCTGAAGCGCCAAACCGCGACGCCAACAGGTTGTTGACGTAATCGGCCTCGCGCATGAACACGCTCTGCTTGCCGTCACCGGCCACCACCAGGCTGTACAGTTCCAGGCCGGGTGTCGAGGCGGGTACGGCGGCCAGTGCTTTATCCAGCAACGGGCCCTGGGCGAGCAGACCAGCTTCCAGTGGATCGGGCAGCAACTTGCCCTGGGCGTCACGAATCCGCTGACCGTTGGCCCAGACTCCGCGCAGTTCGGTACCGTCGGCGGACGTCAGCACGCCGGGGCCTTGGTAGGTGTCATTGGCGAACTGGCCGACGTAGTGGCTGCCATCAGCCAGTTGCAGATGGCCTTCGCCGGAAAACTGCCAATTGTTGAAGTGGCCTTTGTAGCGGCTGCCGTCCGATCCGATCAGTTCGCCCTGGCCGGTCAGCGCTCCTTCCTTGAACTGGCCGTTCCAGACATCGCCGTCGCTGTTCTCGTAGCGGCCATCGCCGTCGAGCAGGTTGTTGCGAAAGCCGCCGATGTAGTGATCGCCATCGGCACTTGCGAAGCTGCCGTTACCCTGGAGCTGACCGTTGACGAACGGGCCGCTGAACTGATTGCCGCTGGCATCGGTGCGCACGCCTTCGCCGTTGGGTTTGCCCTGGGCGAACTGGCCCTGGAACTGGCTGCCGTCTTCCAGCTCCAGACGTCCAGGTCCATCGTATTGACCGGCCTTGAAATGACCTCGGTAGAGCGTGCCCTTTTCCTGCCAGGTGCCTTCGCCATCCCGACGGCCGAGCTTGAAGCTGCCGACGTAAGTCCCGCCAGCGCTGGTCAGCTTGCCCTGACCCTGAAACAGGCCGTGCTCGAACTGACCTGTGTAAATGTCGCCGTTGCTGGCATGCCATTCGCCACGGCCGTGGCGCAGACCATTCTCGAACTGGCCGGCGTACCAACTGCCATTGGGATAGTCGATACGGCCTTCGCCCTGTAAGCGGCCATTGACCAGATCGCCACGGTAGCGTCCGCCATCGGGCAGCAGGCCATCGGGAGGCAACAGGGATTCGCTGTCGCCGCAGCCAGCGATCAGGAGGGTCAGAGCCAGAGGAGCAAGCGCGCGCATTTAAGATCCCAAGAGAGTTGGTCCGTGACTCTGCTTGAGCAGATGTTCGTGTCACACTGGTGGGAGTATGCCGCAGCGAGTAATAGGGGTGAAACAGTCTGTTACGACTGTTTCATGTTTCAGCGGGATTACACAAAGCACAGGGTCAAAGGCTCTGCAACAAAGGCCGGCTTTTCCTGCCCATCGATCTCCATGGTGGCCGTGGCCTTGAGCAGCCATTGCCCCGGTTTTTTCTCCGTGGCGTCAGTGAGTTCCACTTTCAGGCGCACCCGTGAGTCGACCTTCACCGGCTGAACGAAACGCACGCTGTCCAGGCCATAGTTGACCACCATCTTCAGGCCTTCGGGCACCACCAGCAGGTCGCCCATCAGTTTGGGGATCAGCGATAGCGATAGCAGGCCGTGGGCGATGGTGCCGCCAAAAGGAGTTTGCGCTGCCTTGACCGGATCGACATGAATGAACTGGAAGTCGCCGGTGGCTTCAGCGAACAGATTGATGCGTTCCTGGTCGATGGTCAGCCATTCGGAACGTCCCAGTTCCTTGCCGATGTAGTTCTTGAGCTCTGTAGCAGGTACAAAAGGCATGTCATTCTCCTTGATCTTTCGGTTTTATACCTTGGTGCCCATACCCGTGAGGGATATTGCCTGTCGGGCGAGTGACAAGATCAGCAGAGGGTTGCCGGTTGGTCAAGTGACTCCTTGCAGGCGAATACCTGTCCATAGCGTTGAACGCAGCGTGTTTATAATGGCGCCGTGAATTCACTGGGTTCATTTATCTATTGGAGTTCCCATGCTGTTACGGGGTCTGACATGGCTGGTGCTGTTCCAACTGCTGGGGACGGCGCTCAATCATCTGTTCTTGTCGATACTGCCGGGGCCGATCATCGGGCTGGTCTTCATGATCGTGTACCTGATCTGGCGCGGTGAAGTGAGCGAGCCCATCAGCGTCGCAGCCAGCAGCCTGTTGCGTTACCTGCCGCTGCTGCTGGTGCCGCCTGCGGTGGGCGTGATGGTTTATGCCTCGGCCATTGCCGAAGACTTCTGGGCCATCTTCGGCACCCTCTTTTTGTCGCTGATCATCTCGCTGACCTTTGTCGGCTGGCTGATGCAGAAACTCATCGAGCGTCAGTCGCGCCGTCAGGAGCAGCCATGAACCTGGATTGGCACGGGGCCTGGATGTCGGTGATTCATCACCCTCTGTTCGGCATCGCTATCACGTTGGGCGCTTATCAGCTGGCGATGGCTGCTTATGAGAAAACCCGCTGGCTGTTTCTGCAGCCGGTGCTGGTTTCGATGGTGGTTGTGATCGGCATCCTGTTCAGTTGCGGCCTGGATTACACCGAATACCGCAAAAGCACCGAGATCCTGGGCATTCTCCTGGGGCCTGCCACGGTGGCGCTGGCAGTGCCGCTTTATCTGAATCTACGGCGGATTCGTCAGTTGTTGTGGCCAACCTTAACTACGCTGGTGATTGGTGGTGTTTTTGCCACCGGCCTGTGCCTGTCCCTGGGTTGGTTGCTGGGCGCCGATCACATGATCCTGATGACCATGGCGCCCAAGTCGGTTACGTCTCCGATTGCGATGCTGGTGGCCGAGCAGATCGGTGGCGTTGCGGCGCTGGCGGCGGTGTTCGTCTTGATTACCGGTGTGTTCGGTGCCATTTTCGGACCGGGCCTGCTGTCACTGGCGCGGGTGCACAATCATGCGGCCCGCGGCATGGCGCTGGGTCTTACCGCTCATGCGGTGGGAACCTCGCTGGCCTTGCAGGAAGGAGAAGAGGCGGGCGCTTTTGCTGCTCTGGCAATGAGCCTGATGGGTGTTGCAACTGCATTGTTTCTGCCGTTGGCCGTGTCTTTGGCTGTTTAAGGGTACTTATTTATGACGTTGCCGCTGTTTCCACTCAATGCTGTGCTGTTCCCCGGTTGCGTGCTCGACCTGCAGTTGTTCGAGGCGCGCTATCTGGACATGGTTAGCCGCTGCATGAAACAGGGAGAGGGCTTCGGCGTGGTGTGCATCACCCATGGCAGCGAAGTCGGCCTGGCCCCTGAAGGTTATTCGCTGATCGGTTGTGAAGCGCTGGTCACCGATTTCCAGCAGCAGGAAAACGGCCTGCTGGGGATTCGTGTCGTCGGTGGGCGGCGTTTCCGGGTGACCGACGCCACTGTGCAGCGTGACCAGTCGTTGCTGGCCGAAATCCAGTGGCTGGACGAGCAACAGGAGCGGCCGTTGCAGGAAGAGGACGCCGATCTGGTCGCCTTGCTCGAAGCCTTGGGCGAGCACCCGATGGTCGCGTCCCTGAACATGGGGCTTGAGGCCAGCGGTCAGCAATCACTGGCCAACCAACTGGCCTACCTGCTGCCCTTCACCGAGCAGGACAAGATCGAACTCCTGGAAATCGACGACCCCGAAGAGCGCCTGGATGCGATCCAGGAACTGCTCGACGAGATGCAAGGCGATTTACAGGCCTGATGTTGTGGGAGCGAATTCATTCGCGAAAGCCACTCCCTCAATACTGATACCGCAATGTTGCATGGGCCAATGCATTGACTGCAAACAGGCCCAGCAGACCGGTGATGGCCGGTACGATCAGCCACCATACTTTTGCCGACATCGCTGGCAACGGCGTCTGATGCTGGATCAGGGTCAGGCTTGCGGCGCAGATACAGAACGCCAGCATCATCCCGGCCAGGATATCCGTTGGCCAGTGGACACCCAGATAAACCCGTGACAAGGCAATCGCCAGCGCCGGAACGCCGCCCAGCAGCAGCCAGGTCAGGCGCAGTCTGACGGGCTGCCCGCGTCCGGCCAGCACCGCCAGAGTCATGAACAGTGCAAATGCCGCCGAACTGTGTCCGCTGGGCATGCTGTAGGTGGTCAGCGGGTCGAGCAAAACCTCAGGCCGGGCGCGGCCAAAGAATGCCTTGAGCGTGCCGTTCGCCACGGCTGTGCCCAGTGTGGTGGCGAGTGCGAAGGCTGCATGGCGCCATTGCCGGGCGATCAGCAGGACAATGATCAGCAGCGCCGCAGCCAGCAGTTGTGCCTTGAAGTCGCCAATGCTGGTGACCAGCAGGACGATATTCTGTGCGGTCGCGCTGCGATGTTCCTGGACCAGCGTCATCAGGCCCTGGTCGAAATGGTTCAGGTACGGCCAGCCGATCAGCAAGGCCGCCAGCATCACCACGCTCAGACCTGCAATCACCTTGGTCGCATGACGCTGTTTGCGCATGCTGGCCTGGATGCTCAGCCCGAACAGGATGGCCAGGCCTGCACCGACGAAGGCCGCTTCGCTCCAGAACCCTTCAGGCAAAGGCAGGCGAATGGCGGCGCCCGCAGCCCAGCCCGGCATCAGGTAAACGATCGACCAGCCGGCGGCGGCGATGATGCTGACAATGGCAAAGCGCGGGAAGGGCATGTCGAACATGCCGGCAATCATCGGCAGCATCGGGCGCAGCGGGCCGATGAAGCGGCCCACCAGCAGGCTCGCGATGCCATAGCGATGGAAATAGGTTTCTGCACCCGTCAGCCATTCCGGGTGCTGACGCAGGCCCGGCAACTGGCGGATATTCTGATGGAAGTGCTTGCCGATGAAGTACGACACCGCATCCCCCAGCAGGCCGCCCAGAAAGCCCAGCAGCAGGACTTCGCTCAACGACAGAATGCCGCTGCCTGCCAGGGCCGCGATGGCGAACATTAGAACGGTGCCTGGCACGACGATCCCGGCAATGGCGACACATTCGATGAATGCCACCACGAATATCGCTATCGCCACCCAGGACGGGTTAGCAGTCAACCAGCCGGTAATGCCATCGAGCAGTTCGCCCATGGATCAGTTTCCTTGAGGGATTAGAAAATAGTCGCGGCCTTCGACCTGACCGCGACGTAGTGGGTTCCGCGTGCAGAAGCGGGCGTATTCGGCATCGACGAAGCGGTACATCAAGTGCTCGTCGCGGCCATGGGGAATCCCCAGACGTGTTGTTTGAACGATGAGTTTCGGTGTCGGGCCAACGTCTTCGACCAGCAGCTTTTGCGGATCGAAGCGCTTGGCGTCCCACACAGGTACTTTCAGGCCCAGCGCTTTGCACAGCAAGGTCTGGCCCGCACACAGACGCTCCTGCGGGCGAATGGTCCCGCTGGCATCCGGGTTGTTGAGTTGCATCTGTGCCAGGGCATTGGCATCGCTGAGTTCATCGACCCAGGCAAAACCGGACTTGATCAGCACCGCATTGCCCGGTCCGTGGGCGCTGAAATTCAGCGAGTCCCCGCCACGGGCGTAATACATGTAGATGTGCCCACCGTCCAGAAACAGCGCCTTGCGTTTTTCGGTGTAGCCCAGCGAAGCGTGGCTGCCCTTGTCGGCGCAGTAATAGGCTTCAGTCTCAATGATCCGCGCTGCCAGCCATAGCTCACCGACCTTGTGCCGGATGACCTTGCCCAGCAGGTCGCGGGCCAGGACCTGGGCATCTCGGTTGAAAAAGCTGTCGGCAAGAGCAACGGGCATAGGCGGACACAGGAAGTGAGAGGGCGCAAATCATAGCAAGCGCTGTCTTAAAAGCACCTTAATGTCATTTGGCTGCCAACTTTGTTGTTTCTGGACATGACAAAAATACAGGCTCACTCGCAATCTTTCATCCTGAGAGGCACTGTGCTGGCGAAATGGGCGCTGCATGGTCATTTTTTGCACTGTTATCGACCATCCGCCTGTCTGCGCTGTCGTTCGGGCGGCGCGACAGCTATAATCGGCCGCTTTCTTCTCTGCCAAGACCTCTGAGACCATGACTGAGTCCGTTCTTGACTACATGACCCGCCTGGGTCGCGCCGCCCGCGAAGCTTCGCGAGTGATCGGTCGTGCCAGCACCGCGCAGAAAAACCGCGCCCTGCAGGCCATTGCCGCCGCTCTGGACGAAGCCCGTACCGAGCTGTCCACCGCCAATGAGCTTGACCTGAACGCAGGTCGCACCAATGGCCTGGCCCCCGCCATGCTCGAACGCCTGGCCCTGACCCCCGCACGTATCGACAGCATGATCGTCGGGTTGCGTCAGGTTGCCAGTCTGCCCGACCCGGTAGGTGCAATCCGCGACATGAGCTACCGGCCTTCAGGTATTCAGGTCGGCAAGATGCGCGTGCCGCTGGGCGTGGTCGGGATCATCTATGAGTCGCGCCCGAACGTGACCATCGATGCCGCAAGCCTGTGCCTCAAGTCCGGGAACGCCACTATCCTGCGTGGCGGCTCCGAAGCCATTCATTCCAACCGTGCGGTGGCTGCCTGCATCCAGCGCGGTCTGGCCGAGTCCGGGTTGCCTTCCGGTGTGGTACAGGTTGTCGAAACCACCGATCGCGATGCCGTGGGCGCGCTGATCACCATGCCTGAATACGTGGACGTCATCGTTCCGCGTGGCGGCAAGGGGCTGGTGGAGCGGGTCAGCCGTGATGCCCGGGTGCCGGTCATCAAGCATCTGGACGGCATCTGCCACGTGTATGTCAGCGCTTACGCCGATTTGCCCAAGGCCCAGAACATCGCCTTCAATGCCAAGACCTACCGTTACGGTATCTGTGGTTCGATGGAAACCCTGCTGGTGGATCAGGCCGTGGCGGCCGAGTTCCTGCCTGCAATGGCCGCCCGCTTTCATGAAAAGGGCGTCGAGTTGCGTGGCTGCGAGCGTACCCGCGAGCTGATCGACGCGATTCCTGCGACCGAAGAAGACTGGCACACCGAGTACCTGGCGGCGATCCTGTCGATTCGTGTAGTGACCGGGCTGGATGAAGCCATCGAGCACATCAATCACTATGGCTCGCATCACAGCGACGCCATCGTTTCCGAGCAGCAGGGCCAGATTCGCCGCTTCATGGCGGAAGTCGACTCCAGCTCGGTGATGATCAATGCCCCGACCTGCTTTGCCGATGGCTTCGAGTACGGTCTGGGTGCCGAGATCGGCATTTCTACTGATAAGCTGCACGCCCGTGGCCCTGTCGGCCTGGAAGGCCTGACCTGCGAGAAGTACATCGTGGTCGGTGACGGTCAATTGCGCGGCCAGGAGCCAGCCTGACTTGAGCGAGCCCGTAGCAGCCTTGCCCAGACGTATCGGCATGCTGGGGGGAACGTTCGACCCGGTACATATAGGTCATTTGCGCGGCGCACTGGAAGTGGCCGAGCTGCTTGAACTCGATGAGTTGCGCCTGACGCCCAGCGCCAGGCCTCCCCATCGCGACATGCCCAGCGTGACTGCGCAGGACCGTCTGGCGATGGTTCAGTGTGCGGTGGCTGGTGTGTCACCCTTGACGGTGGATGACCGTGAGCTGAAACGGGATAAACCGTCGTACACCATCGACACCCTGGAATCGATGCGGGCCGAACTGGCCGCAGAGGACCAGTTGTTTCTGTTATTGGGCTGGGATGCCTTTTGCGGGCTGCCCACCTGGTATCGGTGGGAAGAACTGCTGGAGCACTGCCATATCGTGGTGCTGCAACGCCCGGACGCGGACAGCGAGTCGCCGGATGCCATGCGCAACCTGCTGGCGGCACGCTCGGTCAGCGACCCCAAGGCCCTGAAAGGGCCGGGCGGACACATTACATTCGTCTGGCAGACGCCGTTATCGGTGTCTGCCACCCAGATCCGTCAACTGCTGGCCAGCGGTAAGTCGGTACGTTTTCTGGTGCCAGACGCGGTACTGGCCTATATCGATGTGCACGGACTGTACTGTGCGCCGAAAACTGATGGATCGCCCTGAAGCTGCTTTTATAGATAAGCGTTTGGGCGTTTCCACACATATGAGTTGAATGAGTTTTTTATGACAAAGCAGAAAATGAGTAGTGAAGAAGTCGTGGCATTGGCAACGGCTGCACTGGAAGACGTCAAAGGGTCGGACATCCTGGCGCTCGACGTGCGTGACAAGACCAGCATCGCCGATTACATGCTGATCTGCACCGGTACCTCCAACCGCCAGCTCAACGCGCTGGTCGATAACGTTCGCGAGAAGGTCAAGGCTGCCGGCCTGATGCCGCTGAGCGAAGAAGGCAAGGGCGACAGCGACTGGGTTCTGCTGGACCTGGGCGATGTCGTGGTTCATGTAATGACCGCTGCTGCACGCCAGTTCTACGACCTGGAGCGTCTGTGGCAAGGCGCAGAGCAGAGCCGCGCTGCCAGCGCTGCGCACCACACTCCGGGCCACGAATAAGGCATCGTTGTGCGTCTGCGTCTGATCGCCGTTGGTTCGCGTATGCCCAAGTGGGTGGAAGAGGGGTGGCATGAGTACGCCAAGCGTCTTCCTTCCGAACTTGCGCTTGAACTCGTGGAAATTCCGCTCAATACCCGCGGCAAGAATGCCGACGTGGCACGCCTGATCCGTCAGGAAGGCGAAGCCATGCTGGCCAAGGTGCAACCGGGTGAGCGGATCGTCACGCTTGAAGTGCAGGGCAAGCCCTGGAGCACCGAACAACTGGCGAGCGAGCTTGATCGCTGGCGTCTGGACTCGCGCACGGTAAACCTCATGGTCGGAGGGCCGGAAGGCCTTGCACCCGAGGTTTGCGCGCGCAGCGAGCAGCGCTGGTCGCTGTCACCACTGACCTTGCCGCACCCGCTGGTGCGGATCCTGATCGGTGAGCAGATCTATCGCGCCTGGACAGTTCTGTCCGGGCACCCTTATCACAAGTAGCCTTGTCTTTACTGTGAACGCGCCCTAGATGCCTCAGCCGATCCGCCTAAAAGACCATGAAAAAGACGCACGCCTTGTGCGCAGCAGGGTCGTGTTCGGGGCAGTGGCCGTCATGTTGCTGGTGTGCGTCCTGATTGCGCGCCTGTATTTCCTGCAAGTCATTCAATACGACTACCACTCGACCCTGTCGGAAAACAACCGGGTTCACGTCCAGCCGATTCCGCCAAGTCGTGGCCTGATTTTCGACCGCAACGGCGTTGTGGTGGCCGACAACCGGCCAAGCTTCAGCCTCAGCGTGACCCGCGAGCGCTCCGGCAACTGGTCCCAGGTGCTCGATACGATTGTCGAAGTGCTGCAGCTTACGCCCGATGACCGCATCATCTTCGAGAAACGCATGAAACAGGGGCGTCGGCCATTCGAGCCGGTGCCGATCCTGTTCGAGCTGACCGAAGAGCAGATTGCCCTGATCGCTGTTAACCAGTTCCGCCTGCCCGGCGTCGAAGTGGTTGCGCAACTGGTCCGTCACTATCCACAGGGGCCGCACTTTGCCCACTCGGTCGGTTACATGGGCCGCATCAACGAGAAAGAGCTCAAAGGCCTCGATCCCGTCAATTACAGCGGCACGCACCACATCGGCAAGACCGGTATCGAGCGTTTCTACGAAGATGAGCTGCATGGTCAGGTCGGCTACGAAGAAGTCGAAACCAATGCACGGGGCCGCGTATTGCGTGTGCTCAAGCGCACCGATCCGATTCCCGGCAAGGATATTGTCCTGAGCCTGGACATCAATCTTCAGGAAGCCGCCGAAGCTGCACTGGGCGGTCGTCGCGGTGCTGTCGTGGCGCTGGACCCGAATACAGGCGAAGTGCTGGCGATGGTCAGCGCACCGAGTTTCGACCCGAATCTGTTCGTGACGGGGATCAGCTTCAAGGCTTACGCCGAGCTGCGCGATTCCATCGACCGGCCACTGTTCAACCGTATTCTGCGCGGCCTTTATCCGCCGGGCTCCACCATCAAGCCTGCGGTCGCCGTTGCCGGGCTGGATGCTGGCGTCGTGACGCCGTCTTCCCGGGTGTTCGACCCCGGTTACTACCAGTTGCCGAACTATGACCATAAATACCGCAACTGGAACCGCACCGGCGATGGCTGGGTGGACCTTGATGTGGCGATCATGCGTTCAAACGATACCTACTTCTACGATCTTGCGCACAAGCTCGGCATCGACCGGCTGTCCACATACATGAACAAGTTCGGCCTTGGGCAGAAGGTGTCTCTGGACATGTTCGAGGAATCTCCCGGCTTGATGCCGTCCCGGGACTGGAAGCGGGCCACCCGGCGTCAGGCGTGGTTCCCCGGCGAAACCCTGATTCTCGGGATCGGCCAAGGTTATATGCAGGCCACGCCGCTGCAACTGGCGCAGGCCACGGCCTTGGTCGCCAACAAGGGCAAGTGGAACCGGCCGCACCTGGCCAAGAGCATCGAAGGCAAGGCGCCGGTTGACGAGAATCCGATGCCGGACATCATCCTGCGCGACCCGTCCAACTGGGCCAGGGTGAACCACGGCATGCAGGAAGTGATGCACGGCGCCCGTGGTACGGCGCGCAAGGCTTCCATCGGTGCGCAATACCGGATCGCCGGTAAAAGCGGTACCGCCCAGGTTGTTGCCATCAAGCAGGGCGAGAAGTACGACCGCACCAAGGTTCAGGAGCGCCATCGTGACCACGCCCTGTTCGTGGGCTTTGCGCCAGCCGACAACCCCAAGATCGTCGTGGCTGTGATGGTGGAGAACGGTGAGTCCGGCTCTGGTGTTGCGGCTCCCGTGGTCCGTCAGGTGATGGATGCCTGGCTGCTCGACCAGAATGGTGCACTCAAACCTGAGTACGCCGGCTCCCTGAATCCGGAGGCTGCGGCCCGTGAAGAGTAATTTCGACCGCATCCTTTCCAGCGAAGACGTGATGCGTCGTCGTGCGACGTTCCTGCAGCGCATCCACATCGATGGCCCGTTGCTTATCCTGTTGCTGACTCTGGCGGCGGGTAGCCTGTTCGTCCTGTATTCGGCCAGTGGCAAGAACTGGGACCTGCTGCTCAAACAGGCCAGCTCTTTCGGCATCGGCCTGACGGCAATGCTGGTCATTGCCCAGTTCGAGCCGCGATTCATGGCGCGCTGGGTGCCGGTCATGTACGTCATGGGCGTGCTGTTACTGGTGGTGGTGGATGTGATGGGCCACAACGCCATGGGGGCCACACGCTGGATCAACATTCCGGGGGTCATCCGTTTCCAGCCTTCGGAGTTCCTGAAAATCATCATGCCGGCGACCATCGCCTGGTATCTGTCCAAGCGCACCTTGCCGCCGCAGCTCAAGCATGTGGCGGTCAGCCTTGCGTTGATCGGCGTGCCCTTCGTGCTGATCGTGCGCCAGCCTGACCTGGGCACATCCCTGCTGATCCTGGCTTCCGGAGCCTTCGTTCTGTTCATGGCCGGGCTGCGCTGGCGCTGGATCATCAGCGTGCTGGCTGCTGCGGTACCAGCGGCTGTCGCCATGTGGTTCTTCTTCATGCACGACTACCAGAAACAAAGGGTGCTGACCTTTCTCGATCCGGAAAGCGACCCGCTGGGCACCGGCTGGAACATCATCCAGTCCAAGGCGGCCATCGGTTCGGGTGGCGTCTTCGGCAAGGGCTGGCTGCTGGGCACCCAGTCGCACCTGGACTTCCTGCCTGAAAGCCACACGGACTTCATCATTGCGGTATTGGGTGAGGAATTCGGGCTGGTGGGAATCTGTGCGCTGCTGGTCATTTACCTGCTACTGATCGGTCGTGGCCTTGTCATCACCGCGCAAGCCCAGACCCTGTTCGGCAAGTTGCTGGCCGGGGCGCTGACAATGACATTTTTTGTTTATGTATTCGTCAATATCGGTATGGTCAGTGGCCTTTTGCCGGTTGTAGGCGTACCACTGCCTTTCATTAGCTATGGCGGAACTTCGCTCGTGACGCTGCTGTCAGCGTTTGGGGTTTTGATGTCGATCCATACGCATCGTAAATGGATCGCTCAGGTTTGATTAAGGTGAAGAATTCAATGCAGGTAGTGCGAAACTGGGCTCGATATGCTCCGGTGGTCGGTCTGGTCAGCATCCTTGGATCTGTACAAGAGACTATCGCCGGCGACTACGAAGGTTCTCCTCAAGTGGCCGAATTTGTCGGTGAGATGACCCGTGAGTACGGTTTTGCCGGCGAGCAATTGATGGACGTGTTTCGCGAAGTCGAGCGCAAGCAGGCGATCCTCGATGCTATTTCCCGCCCGGCCGAACGGGTCAAGCAGTGGAAAGAATATCGCCCGATGTTCATTACCGATGCCCGTATCGCTCGCGGCGTCGATTTCTGGCGTCAGCATGAAGCGGCCCTGGCTCGTGCCGAGCAGGAATATGGCGTGCCTGCGCAGATCATCGTGTCGATCATCGGCGTCGAAACCTTCTTCGGTCGCAATACCGGGAACTACCGGGTGATCGATGCGTTGTCCACGCTGGGCTTCGACTATCCGCCTCGCGCCCCGTTCTTCCGCAAGGAGCTGCGCGAGTTCCTGCTGCTGGCCCGTGAACAGCAGGTCGATCCTATGACCCTCAAGGGTTCATACGCCGGTGCGATGGGACTGCCGCAGTTCATGCCGAGCAGCTTTCGCGCCTATGCCGTGGATTTCGACGGTGACGGGCACATCAATATCTGGACCGATCCGGACGATGCCATCGGCAGTGTCGCCAGCTACTTCAAGCGCCATGGCTGGGTGGCCGGGCAGCGTGTCGTCAGTCGTGCCTCGGCACGCGGCAGTCGGGTCGATGAGGGTTTGAGCCCTGGTCTGGACCCGGTCATGTCGGTCGGGGAGTTGCGAGGCCTGGGCTGGGCGAGTCATGATGCGCTGCGCGACGACCTGCCCGTCACGGCATTTCGCCTTGAGGGCGATCAAGGTCCGGAATACTGGCTGGGATTGAATAACTTTTATGCAATCACCCGATATAACCGCAGTGTGATGTACGCCATGGCCGTGTATCAGCTGTCTGAATCGTTGGTTCAAGCACGAGGCGTTAAGTAATGCGGCCATTGCCGATTCGTACACCTTTGAAAGTGCTGGCTTGTGCGGGGCTGGCATTGTTGATGGCAAGCTGCTCGTCCACCTCGCGTTCGCCACAACAGCAGAGCGGCACCGCCGTGCGCTCTGCTCCGGGGCTCGATATCAACCGTGCGCACAAGGACGGGGCTCCCTGGTGGGATGTGGATATCTCGCGCATTCCAGATGCCACGCCGACTGTCCACACAGGTCCCTACAAGGCCAACCCTTATACGGTGCTGGGCAAGAGCTACTTCCCGATGAGCGAATCCAAGCGCTATGTCGCCACGGGTACGGCTTCCTGGTACGGCACCAAGTTTCATGGTCAGAACACCGCCAATGGCGAGGTCTATGACCTGTACGGCATGAGCGCAGCCCACAAGACCCTGCCATTGCCCAGCTATGTGCGTGTGACGAACCTCGACAACAACCGTACCGTGATTCTGCGCGTCAACGACCGTGGTCCGTTTTACTCCGACCGGATCATCGACCTGTCCTATGCGGCTGCCAAGAAACTCGGTTATGCCGAAAGCGGCACGGCGCGGGTCAAGGTCGAAGGTATCGATCCGCAGGAATGGTGGGCACAACGGGGTCGCCCGGCGCCATTGGCCCTGGACCAGCCACAAGTGGTGGCCCAGGCGGCCACGCCGGCGTTCACGACCTCCACCGGGACGGTCGAGCAATACACGCCACCCCCTCAGCAGCATGCCGCTCCGCCTGTACCCTTGCAGGTTGACGCAAAAAAAAACGCTTCAGGACAAGCCTCTGGGCTATTTCTCCAGGTGGGAGCCTTCGCGAATCCGGACGCTGCAGAGCTCCTGAGATCGAAGTTGAGCGCGATGGTCCGGGCACCGGTTTTCGTGAGTTCGATAGCCCGCAACCAACAGACGCTCTATCGGGTTCGTATGGGGCCGATAGGCACTCAGGGTGAAGCCCAGCAATTGCAGGATAGTGTCAGATCGGCCAACCTTGGTCAGCCGAGCCTTGTAACACTGGATTGAATCAACAGTCGTTCTTGGCGGTATGAAGAACGATATGCAGTGGCCCGCAATGCGGACTTGCCGTCAGAGCAAGTGTTGCAGGCACTGCCCGCAGGATCGTGTGTTGAACAGGCGATCTTGTCAGCCAGGGTTTTAGCCTGGCGCCACGAGCCGCGGTGAAGTGCATGCGCTTCGCCGGCTTGTTCCGCTTTGCCCGTGAGGGCATGTTTGCCCATTAGCAATTTCGAGAGACGGATGAACATCACCACCTTTGCAAAACGTTTGTGCCTGCTTGTGCCACTGGTCATCGCCCCGGCTGCCTGGGCTGCCGAACAGATGACGCCTGCTGCGCCGCAACTGGCCGCCAAGTCCTACGTGCTGATGGATGCCTCCAGCGGCAACGTTCTGGTTGAAAACAACGGTGACCAGCGTCTGGCTCCTGCGAGCCTGACCAAACTGATGACGGCCTACATCGCGACACTGGAAATCCGTCGCGGCCAGATCGGCGAGAACGATCCGGTCACCGTCAGCGAAAATGCCTGGCGTACCGGCGGTTCGCGGATGTTCATCAAGGTGGGTAGCCAGGTGACGGTCAGCGACCTGCTGCACGGCATCATCATCCAGTCGGGTAACGACGCCAGCGTTGCAGTTGCCGAGCACATTGCCGGCAGCGAAGACGCTTTCGCCGACATGATGAACAAGACGGCCGGCGACCTGGGCATGACCAACAGTCACTTCATGAACCCGACCGGCCTGCCGAACCCTGAGCACTACTCGTCGGCTCATGACATGGCCATTCTGGCACGTGCCATCATCCACGAAGACCCGGCTCACTACGCGATCTACTCGCAGAAAGAGTTCTTCTGGAACGGTATCAAGCAGCCTAACCGCAACCTGCTGCTGTGGCGCGACAAGACCGTTGACGGTCTGAAAACCGGCCACACCGAAGAAGCCGGCTACTGCATGGTGTCCTCGGCAGTGCGTGATGGTATGCGTCTGATCGCCGTGGTGTTTGGCACCAACAGTGAGCAGGCCCGTGCAGCCGAAACCCAGAAGCTGCTGACCTACGGTTTCCGTTTCTTCGAAACCCAGAACTTCTACCAGAAGGGCACCGAGCTGGCCCAGGCGTCCGTCTGGAAAGGCACCACCCGTCAGGTCAAGGCTGGTCTGGCAGAAGACCTGAGCATGACCATGCCCAAAGGCGACATGAAGAAGCTCAGCGCCAGCATGACCATGAACCCGCAACTGGTTGCGCCAATTGCCAAGGGTGACGTGATCGGCAAGGTTGAAGTGAAGAAGGAAGACAAGGTTGTGCACACTGCCAACCTCATCGCACTGGAAGCTGTCGAGGAAGGTGGTATTTTCCGCCGCGTGTGGGATAGCATTCGCCTGTTCTTCTACGGCTTGTTCAACTGACCTTCTAGTAATCAATGCCGACCTTCTCGCGGCCTGCTTCATGAGCAGGCCGCGTGTCCGTCGTCACGGCTTGTGAGACCTTTACTGCCATGACCGATACCGACGTCAAGTCGCACAAAATCGAATTCCCCTGCGATGACTACCCGATCAAAGTGATCGGCGACACCAGCGTGGGGTTTACTGCTGCAGTGATCGAGATTCTCGGCAAACACGCCAAGATCGACGTCTCCACGCTCGCCGAGCGTCAGAGCAGCAACGGCAAGTACACCACCGTACAACTGCATATCGTCGCCACCGGCGAAGACCAGTTGCGTGATATCAATAGTGCCCTTCGCGCTACGGGTGTCGTGCATATGGTGCTCTGATGGGCGACATCCTGGGCTTTCGTGATCTTGGCTTGATCGATTACGAAAGCGCCTGGCATGCCATGCAGCGCTTCACCGACGGGCGTGACCGTGACACCGCAGACGAGATCTGGCTGGTGCAGCATCCCCCGGTCTTTACCCAGGGACAGTCCGGCAAGGCAGAACATTTGCTGTTGCCGGGTAATATTCCTGTCGTACAGGTCGATCGTGGCGGCCAAGTGACCTATCATGGCCCCGGCCAATTGGTTGCCTATCTGTTGCTCGATGTCAGGCGCCTTGGATTTGGGGTTCGCGATCTGGTTACCCGGATCGAAAACACCCTTATTGCCTTGCTGGACAGTTATGGGGTGACGGCGGCGGCCAAGGCCGATGCCCCTGGCGTATATGTCGACGGCGCGAAAATCGCGTCTCTCGGCCTGCGCATTCGTAACGGTTGCTCATTTCATGGACTGGCGTTGAACGTCGACATGGACCTGGAGCCGTTCCGCCGCATCAACCCCTGTGGATATGCCGGACTGGCAATGACCCAGTTGCGCGATCACGCAGGGAAGACGGAATTTTCCGAGGTAAGTGCCCGGCTGCGCGTGCAGCTCGTCAAACACCTCGACTATGCTGAGCAGGCGACCCTTACGGGCGGAATAGAACGATATGACTGACACCGTGCAAACCCTGATCCCGACGCTGGATGTTTCCGAGCGCGCTCCCCGTCCGAAAGTCGAAGCGGGCGTAAAGCTGCGCGGTGCCGAAAAAGTCGCACGCATCCCGGTCAAGATCATCCCGACGGTCGAGCTGCCCAAGAAGCCGGACTGGATTCGCGTGCGAATCCCGGTTTCCCCGGAAGTCGACCGTATCAAGCAACTGCTGCGCAAGCACAAGCTGCACAGCGTCTGCGAAGAGGCATCCTGCCCGAACCTGGGCGAATGTTTCTCCGGCGGCACCGCGACCTTCATGATCATGGGTGACATCTGCACCCGTCGCTGCCCGTTCTGCGACGTCGGCCATGGCCGTCCGAAGCCTCTGGATACCGAAGAACCGCATAACCTGGCAGTGGCGATTGCCGACCTGCGCCTCAAGTACGTGGTCATCACCTCGGTCGACCGTGACGACCTGCGCGACGGCGGTGCCCAGCACTTTGCTGACTGCATCCGTGAAATCCGTGCCTTGTCGCCGAATGTCCAGCTCGAAACTCTGGTCCCGGACTACCGCGGCCGCATGGACGTTGCGCTGGAAATCACCGCAGCCGAGCCGCCTGATGTGTTCAACCACAACCTGGAAACCGTACCGCGCCTGTACAAGGCTGCGCGTCCGGGTTCGGACTATCAGTGGTCGCTGACCCTCTTGCAACGCTTCAAGCAGATGGTGCCGCACGTTCCGACCAAATCCGGCCTGATGCTGGGCCTGGGCGAAACCGACGACGAAGTCATCGAAGTCATGCAGCGCATGCGCGAACACGACATCGACATGCTGACCCTTGGTCAGTACCTGCAACCTTCGCGCAGCCACTTGCCGGTCCAGCGCTTCGTGCACCCGGACACCTTCGCCTGGTTCGCCGAGGAAGGTTACAAGATGGGCTTCAAGAACGTGGCTTCCGGGCCGCTGGTGCGTTCGTCGTACCATGCCGACGAACAGGCCAAGATTGCCAAGAATCTGCTCTGAGGAGCATTTGACGGGTAATGAAAAACGGGCCGGATAGTGATATCCGGCCCGTTTTTTTATGGCGGTCTGTCAGGGCTTGCGCAGGTTGTTCAGCAGCTCATGAGTCGGATAGCCATCGGCTGGCCAGCCAAAGGACTGCTGGGCACTGCGAATCGCCTTGCGGGTATTGGCACCGATAATGCCGTCTGGTGCGCCTGCATCGTACTTGCGGGCCGACAGCAGGGTCTGCAGCTCGATCCGCTCTGAGCGGCTCAGAGGCAGGTCTGTACGAGGCCAGTTGCCTACGATGTAACCGGCCCCTTTGAAGCGGTCGGAAAGCAGGCTGATGGCCAGGGCATAGGACGACGAGTTGTTGTAGCGCAGAATGGCGCGGAAGTTGTCCAGCACCAGGAAGGCCGGGCCGCGATAGCCCGCAGGCAGAAGCAGGGCCGCTTGCTGCTGGCTGGAGGCCAGAGGCAGTGCCGAGCCGTCGGGAAGCTTCAGGCCAAGCTTTTGCCATTCAGTCAGGCTCTTGCGGGTCGAAGCGTCAGCCAGGGCGTAGTCGAAATCCGAACTCAATACCACTTCGAAGCCCCACGGCTGGCCACGCTGCCATCCCGAGCTTTGCAAGTAATGAGCGGTGGATGCCAGGGCGTCGGCCGGTGTGTTCCAGATATCCCGACGACCATCTCCGTTGAAGTCCACTGCATGGGTGTTGTAGGTGGTCGGTATGAACTGGGTCTGCCCCATGGCGCCAGCCCATGAGCCAAGCATTTTCTCAGGCGTTATATCGCCTTGCTGGAGGATTTCCAGCGCCGCCAGCAACTGGCTCTGGGCGAAGTCCGGGCGACGGCCTTCATAGGCCAGTGTGGCCAGGGAGCGGATTACCGACTGCGAACCCTGGAACTGTCCGAAGTTACTCTCCATGCCCCACACCGCGACCAGTGCCTGACGGTCGACGCCATAGCGTTGCTCGATGTTCTGCAGGTCGGTGCTGTACTGGGAAAGCAGGGCCTGGCCCTTGCGTACCCGTGCGGCAGAAATCGCGCCGTCCAGGTATTCCCACACCGGGCGGCTGAACTCTGGTTGGCTGCGGTCGGCCTTCACCACGCTCATGTCCGGCGTCACGCCGCTGAATGCACGGTCGAAGACGTCTGCGCGAATACCGGCCTTCAGTGCCTGATTGCGAAAGCCAGCCTGCCATTCCGCAAAGCTGATGGCGGGCTGGATGGTGAGGTTTTCATCCACGACCAGAGCCGGTGTCGGCACCGCTACGGGCGCAACAGGCAGGGTCTTGCTGGCTTGAAGAGGGGTGGCATCGGCAGCAGTGGGTTTTTCTGCACAAGCTACCAGAGCAATAAGGCTGGAGGCGGCGATGAGTTGGCGCAACTGCCAGGGATGGGTAAAACAAGAAGGCATGCTTGGGTCCAAAGGGATTACCGATAGATGCAGACCTTAACACGGCTTGGCGGTTGAAATCGCCTGGAGGCTTGTTGCTCTTTATCACGCAGCCAGAAAGCAAGAAGCCTCCCAGCTTTTAGACTGGAAGGCTTCTCGGCGGTAGCTGCCTTTGCCCTTGGCGGGTCGTTCCTGACGACTGCGGAACAATGGCTGGGCAATGATGGACTTGGCCTTGTTCGGCCGCTTCGATTTGCTCATGGCGGGGTGCTCTCGGCTGGGTGTTGAACGGTGTGCATGATCAGGCAGGGCGGGGCTTGTGTCTAATAGTTGTGTGCTATGGCGAACTTGTTCGCGAATGAATTTGCGAAACACACTCACTCAGCAGGCAACGGCAGTTTCTGACCGGCCATCAACAGGGCCAACCGACTCAGGCTGCTCCAGGGTGAACCGGCGGCCTGGCCTTTGATCTGGGCGTCGATGCGTTGGGCGTCCATCAGCAGTTGAGCCCAGCGCTTGGCGGAGTAGCGTTGCAGGGCTTTGCTCATCAGGGGTTTGCGCTTGTCCCAGATCGGCGGCCTTGCCGAGCTGAAGACTTTATCCAGCGGGATGCCCTGGCTATACTGCAATGACATGTTGGCCAGTACCCGAAGCTCCCGGGTCAGCGCCCAGAGAATCACCGGCGTCTCGACGCCTTCACCGCGCAGTCCTTCCAGAATGCGCAGGGCATGGGCGGCTTCGCCATTGAGTACCGCGTCGGTCAGGCCGAAAACATCGAAGCGTGCACTGTCAGCCACGGCCGCCTGCACGGTGTCGACGGTGATCTGGCCTTCCTCGGCCATCAGCTTGAGCTTTTCGACTTCCTGGGCGGCAGCCAGCAGGTTGCCTTCGACACGGGCGGCAATCAGCTCGACGGCATCCTGAGTGGCAGACAGTCCTGCCTGGGAAAGACGCTGGCGAATCCATTGCGGTAGCTGGCCGATATCCACCGGCCAGATCTGCAGGAACTGGGTCTGCGGGCCTTCGATCAGCGCCTTGCCCCATTTGGTCTTCTGGGCGCTGCCGTCCAGCTTGGGCAGGCTGATCAGCAGCAGCGTGTCTTCGGCTGGGTTGGCGCAGTACTCCATCAGCGCGGCAGCGCCTTTGTCGCCGGGTTTCCCCGACGGCAGGCGCAGCTCCAGCAGGCGGCGTTCAGCGAACAGCGACATGCTGGCGCCTGCCTGCAGCAGCGTGCCCCAGTCAAAGCTGGCATCGGCGCTGAATACCTGGCGTTCGTCGAAACCTTGCTGGCGGGCGGCCGTGCGGATGGCGTCGGCAGCCTCCTGGCAGAGCAGCGGATCGTCGCCGCTGATGACATACACAGGCGCGAGCGCGCCTTGCAGATGCTTGCTGAGTTGGGCGGGGGCGAGTTTCATGGTTCTGATGATACCGGGGCCAGCAAGCTGGCCCCGGACACTTACCTGGCTGGTATTTCGAGAGGCGACTGCTGAGGCGTCTCGTCGCGTACCCGCTGGGCCGCTTCCAGGGCGTCCGCTTCAGCCTTGGCAACATCGTTGGCTTTCTTCTGCAGTTGCTCCAGACGCTCCGGGGTCAATTGTTGCAAGCGAGCCATCATCTTCTGGACCAGCTCGCTACGCATTTCATTGCGCACTTGCTGGGCTTCGTTATCCGAAGCGGTCAGGTTGTTGCCGTCATGGTTGTAGATTTTCTCTACGCTGACTTTATCGCCAAGCAGGACGAGGTCTTTCTCGCCACGCATTTCGTAGTTGAGCGTAACGGTTAACTGGTACTCGGCCGAGCGACCGGAGCCCGAATAGCTGGCAGTGCGCTGTGTTTCGGATTCGTTGGTCAGGATCAGCTTGTAGGGCGCGCCGGTGTAGATCTTGACGCCCGAGTTGGTCAGTGTGCGATTGAGCTGGGTGACTGTTTCGCCGTACTGATTGCGTGCACTCAGATCCAGTTCCTTGATCGCCAGCTCGTTGGTGCCGGTGCCACGCAGCTGGAAGCCACAGGCACTCAACAACACCGCCAGGCCCATCACCAGCAAATTGCGTTTGATCATCTTGATGCTCCCCTTGAATCCGTTTGGGCCGACCTTGCAGCCCTGGAAATATGTCTGGCGCCCGGCCTTTGCCTGGCGCCCGATCCAATCAGCTTGCGACGATATTGACCAGCTTGCCCGGCACGACGATTACTTTGCGGATCGTCAGGCCATCAATGAAGCGCAGCACGTTTTCGTTGACCCGTGCAGCGGCTTCGACTTCTTCGCGGCTGGCGCTGGCCGGCATTTCGATCTGGCCACGCAGCTTGCCGTTGACCTGAATCACCAGTTGCAGGCTGTCCTGTACCAGTGCGCTTTCGTCCAGAACCGGCCAGCCGGCATCGATAACCGCGTTGTCATGCCCCAACTGTTTCCACAGCTCGTGGCTGATGTGCGGCGTGATCGGTGCCAGCAGCAGGGCGACGGTTTCCAGACCTTCCTGAAGCAGTGCGCGATCCTCGGCAGTAGCCTGAGGGACCTTTTCCAGCACGTTCATCAAGGTCATCACCTGGGCGACGGCCGTGTTGAATTTCTGGTTCTGACCAATATCCTGGCTCGCCTGCTTGATCGCCTGATGAATGGAGCGGCGGATGGCCTTCTGGTCATCGCTCAGGGTTGCCAGATCAAGGCTGCCCGGCAGGCCCTGGCCGACGTGGGCCTGAGCCAGACGCCATACGCGGCGAAGGAAGCGGTGCGAACCTTCGACGCCGGAGTCGGACCACTCCAGGCTCATGTCAGGCGGCGAGGCGAACATCATGAACAGACGGCAGGTGTCGGCGCCGTACTGATCGATCATGGTTTGCGGGTCGATGCCGTTTTTCTTCGACTTCGACATCTTTTCGGTGCCACCGATTTCCACTGGCAGGCCGTCGCTGGTCAGGACTGCACTGATGACCTTGGCCTTGGCGTCACGCTCCAGGGTTACATCGGCAGGGTTGATCCAGGTCTTCTTGCCGCTGGTTTCCATGCGGAAGTAGGTTTCGGCGTTGACCATGCCTTGAGTCAGCAGGTTCTTGAACGGCTCGTTGGACGTTACCAGACCTTCATCGCGCATCAGTTTGTGGAAGAAGCGCGCATAGAGCAGGTGCAGGATTGCGTGTTCGATACCGCCGATGTATTGATCCACCGGCAGCCAGTGTTTGGCAGCGTTCGGCTCGACCAGGCCACCTTCGTAGTGCGGGGAAGCGTAACGTGCGTAGTACCAGGACGATTCCACGAAGGTGTCCATGGTGTCGGTTTCACGCTTGGCCGGTGCGCCACATTTCGGGCAACTGCACTCGTAGAACTCAGGCATGCGCGCCAGTGGCGAGCCTGCACCGTCGGGTACGACGTCTTCCGGCAGTACGACCGGCAGTTGATCTTCCGGAACCGGTACGTCGCCGCACGTGGCGCAGTGGACGATCGGGATCGGGCAGCCCCAGTAGCGCTGGCGGCTGATGCCCCAGTCGCGCAGGCGGAACTGAGTGCGGGACTGGCCCAGGTTTTTCTTGAGAAGGGCGGCTTCGATGGCGTCGAACGCGCCCTGGAAATCCAGGCCGTCGAATTCGCCGGAATTGATCAGCACGCCATGCTCGCCGTAGGCTTCCTGCCATGGTGCCGGGGTTTCGTCGCCCGCGCTGGTACGCACAACGGCCTTGATCGGCAGGTTGTACTTGGTGGCGAACTCGTAATCGCGCTCGTCGTGAGCCGGTACGGCCATGACCGCGCCGTCGCCGTAGTGCATCAGCACGTAGTTGGCGACCCACACCGGCAGCTTTTCACCGGTCAGTGGATGCTCGACGAACAGCGAGGTCGGCAGGCCTTTCTTTTCCTGGGTGGCGACGTCGGCTTCGGCAACGCTGCCGCCCTTGCACTCATCGATGAACGCTTGCAGCTCGGCATTGCCTTGGGCTGCCTGGGTCGCCAGCGGATGCTCGGCGGCCACGGCCACGTAGGTGGCGCCCATCAAGGTGTCGGGGCGTGTGGTGAAGACTTTCAGCGCGCCGGCTTCGCCAATGGAGGCTTCGTGGTAAGGGAACTGGACTTCCATGCCACGGGACTTGCCGATCCAGTTGCGTTGCATGGTCTTGACCTGTTCAGGCCAGCCCGGCAACTCGTCGAGGCTTTGCAGCAGCTCATCGGCGTAGGCCGTGATCTTGAAGTAGTACATCGGGATTTCGCGCTTCTCGATCAGCGCGCCCGAACGCCAGCCACGGCCGTCGATGACCTGCTCGTTGGCCAGTACGGTCTGGTCGATCGGGTCCCAGTTGACGGTGCCGTTCTTGCGGTAGATGACACCTTTCTCGAACAGGCGAGTGAACAGCCATTGTTCCCAGCGGTAGTAGTCTGGCTTGCAGGTGGTCACTTCACGGGACCAGTCGATGGCCAGGCCCAGGCTCTTGAGCTGGTCCTTCATGTAAGCGATGTTTTCGTAAGTCCACTTGGCCGGCGCGACATTGTTGTCGATTGCGGCGTTTTCCGCAGGCATGCCGAAAGCATCCCAGCCCAGGGGCTGCAGGACGTTCTTGCCCTGCATGCGCTGGTAGCGAGAGATCACGTCGCCAATGGTGTAGTTGCGCACATGACCCATGTGCAGCTTGCCGCTCGGATAAGGGAACATCGACAGGCAGTAGAATGTTTCCTTACCTGGCTGCTCACTGACTTCAAAAGACTTTTGCTCTTCCCAAAAGGCTTGGGTGGCGGCTTCGATTTCGCGGGGCTGATAGAGTTCGTGCATGGCTACTTTTTACTAAAGATTGGTGACCCTTGACCTCTTCATTGCTTCGCCGAGTCAGCTTGGCACCCTTTGCCGGACAATCGTGACTGTCTTTGCGGTGCGTACAGGCTCTTGGAGAGCGGAAGTGGAATTACAGGAAGCGCCGTAGCATACATGAGCGCTGTCTACCGAGGGAAACGCTGATTGTTACACCGCCCCTCCAAAGACCGTTCAGACGGCTCTATCTGGCCGTTGGTCGCAGTATCTCGCCTGTTTTTACAGCAGCGCTAAGCTCAATGACGAGAGTATGTTTTTACTCTTCAAAGAGGTGAGCGGATGACAGAGTTGCAGCACACAGTAAGCACTCCTGAGCTGTATGAACGTTTGATCCATCGTCTGGGGCTTGCTCTGGAAACGGCAGATACTGCGGTTCGACTCCGTAACGAGTCGCCCGTCGAGCTTGAACTTGCAGGTTTGAGCAGTGCCGAACTCGAATTTATCGAGGCTTATCTTGAGAAAGATACGATGGGTGTGAGCGGGGCTGTTAAGGGTAAGTCTGAGGGCAGTTTCATTGTTTCGCCGGAGCAGACACATTCGATAATGCCGCCCAAAGAGTCCGCCAGAATCATCTGGCTCAAGGACAGGAGGCGGGCCAGGGTATCGGGTGGGTTGAGCCGTTACACGTCAAATACCACGTTCAAGCTCTAACCGTAGCGGGCTGCGTGTCCGCCTTATAAGCATTGCTGCTTAGTGTCAAAAAACTTAGGCTTCGGGCATCTCTGGAGATGCTCGATGCCTATACGTTATCTGCTTAAAGCCCTTCTTCTGCCTCCGGGCATTTTCTTTGTATTGCTGATCAGCGCCTGGTGGCTGCGTCGCACCCGTCCGCGTATCGCGGCTGTGTGTTTCACGCTGGGCCTGGGCGGCTTCTGGCTGATGACCCTGCCTGTGGTGGTGGAGTGGGCTGCGCGGGGGCTTGAAAGCGAGCAGCCCTTGTCGCGCCAGCAGTGGTCGACGCTTGCGCAGCAGGCCGATGCCATTGTGGTGCTTGGGGCAGGGCGCGAGCGCAATGACCCGGCCTGGGGCACGGATACCCCGACGGGGCCCGGACTTGAGCGGTTGCGCTTTGCTGCACAACTGTCGAAGGCTTCAGGGCTGCCGATCCTGACAACCGGTGGCCTGCATTTTGGCGAGCCGCCAAGCGAGGCAGCGATCATGGCTCAATCGCTGCAAGATGACTTCGGTGTCACGGTGCGCTGGCAGGAAGGGCTCAGCCGCACCACCTGGGAGAATGCGACCATGACAGCCGAGGTCTTGCAGCCCTTGGGAATCAAGCGGGTTGTGGTGGTCACTCAGGCATGGCACATGCCTCGCTCACGCTGGAGCTTCGAGGAAGCAGGTTTCACCGTAGTCGCCGCCCCCGTCGGATTCCTGGGAAGCGCCAACGACCAGCCATTGGGTGGCTGGGTACCTGAAGCCAAAGCTTTCATGCAGAACATGTGGTTGATCAATGAAGCGTTGGGGCAGTTGTTTTATAGGGTTGTGTATTGAGCTGCAAGCCGCAAGCTTTAAGCTTCACGTCAAAAGCTTGTAGCTCCCTTCCCTATACCGTCTTTGCAATTCGCTCCGCCAGCAATGCCCAGCCAAACAACAGCCCGCAGACGATGATCAGCGGCCATGAGCGCCAGTGCAGGTAGGGTGTCAGTTCCTGCATCGGGACCACTTCGCCATACAGCACGCCGCGTTCAAATTGCGGTATCTGCACGGTGATCTTGCCGAACGGGTCGATCAGGCCGGTGACGCCGTTGTTGGTGGCACGGATCATCCAGCGACCGGCCTCCAGGGCGCGCATCTGTGCCATCTGCAGGTGTTGCAGCGGGCCAATGGAGGTGCCGAACCAGGTGTCGTTGCTGATGGTCAGCAGCACGTCGCTTTGTGCCGCAAGGCTGGCCGCGAATTCCGGGTAGACCACTTCATAGCAAATGAACGGCGCAACCTGATAACCCTTGGCCTGCAGCATGCTCTGGTCGCTCGGGCCGCGGGCGAAGTCTGACATTGGCAGATCGAAGAAGGCGATCAGCCCGCGAAGAATGTCCTGCAGCGGCACGTATTCGCCAAACGGAACAAGCTTCTGCTTCAGATAGGTGCCATCACCTTCCCCAGTGACCGTGATGCCGTTGTAGTAACGGGACTCGCCGCGCTCGGTCACTTCGCGCACCGGTACGCCGGTAATGAGCGCCGAGCCTCGTTGGGCGGCAAACTTGCCCATCATCGTCAGATAACCTTCCGCCGACTCCTTGAGCACCGGCACAGCTGTTTCCGGCCAGACGATCAGGTCGGCCTGCTGCGAGTTGAATGTCATGTCGCGATAAAGCGCCAGTTGCGCATTCAACTGCTTGGGGTCCCACTTCATGCTTTGTTCGATGTTGCCCTGTATCGCCGCGACTTTCAGCGGTGCGCCTGCCGGTGAAGTCCAGGCGTGGTTTTTGAGGGCGATACCGATAATCCAGGGTGCCAGCAACAGCACGACGCCTGCTACCAGGAAGGACTTGCGTGCCCGCAAGCGGTGCAGATTGCTCAGCAGTGCAACGGTCAGCGCCAGTACGAAGGAGATAAGCCAGATACCACCGACCGGTGCCAGGCCGGCCAGCGGACCATGGAGCTGGCTGTAACCCGAATACAGCCACGGGAAGCCGGTCAGGAACCAGCCGCGGAAGGCTTCCTGAGCGGTCCACAAGGCCGCGAAGGCCAGGGCGTCGGCCAGCGGCGCTTCATTGCGGCGAATCCAGCGTGCCCAGACCCAGGCGGGCAGGGCAAAGAACAGGGCGATCAGGCTGATGAACAACAGCATCAACAAGCCGGCCAGTAGTGGCGAGGCACCACCGTAGGTGTTGATGCTGACGTAGATCCAGCTGGTGCCTGCGCCGAACAGGCCGAAGCCGTAGCACCAGCCCCTGACGAATGCCTGGCGCGGACTCGGCTCGCGCAGGCCCAGGTAGAAAATCGCCACCGCCACCAGGGCCAGAGGCCAGATGTCGAAGGGCGCCAGGGCCAGGGTCGTGAGTCCGCCAGCCGCCACGGCCAGCAGATTACCGGGCCAGCCGGGACGGGTTATCCAGCGCATGTCTATTCCTTGAAGCGTTACGGGCGAGAGATAGGGCTCAGGCGTAGTAAGTGAATGCGACGGCTGTCAGCGCTCAGGACACGGAAACGATAGGCACCGATTTCGGTGATTTCGTTGCGCTTGGGCAAATGACCGAATGCATTCATGACCAGCCCGCCGACCGTATCGAATTCGTCATCGGAGAATTCGCTGTCGAAGAACTCGTTGAAGCTCTCGATGGGAGTCAGGGCCTTGACCAGAAAGTCGCCGCTGGGCAGCGGTTTGATGTAGCTGTCCTCTTCGACGTCATGCTCGTCCTCGATGTCGCCGACGATCTGTTCCAGCACGTCTTCGATGGTCACCAGACCGGCCACACCGCCGTATTCGTCAATGACGATGGCCATGTGGTTGTGGTTGGCGCGGAACTCGCGCAGCAGCACGTTGAGGCGCTTGGACTCGGGGACGAATGTCGCCGGGCGCAGCAGGCTCTTGATGTCGTCGCTGTCGCCGTCGGCCTTGAGGATCAGCGGCAGCAGATCCTTGGCCAGCAGCACGCCGAGCACGTCGTCGTGGCTTTCGCCGATCACCGGATAGCGCGAATGTGCGGCATCGATGACAGCTGGCAGGAATTCGCGGGGTGTCTGGGTCGCCTTGATGCTGATCATCTGCGAGCGCGGCACCATGATGTCGCGTACTTGCAGGTCAGCCACCTGAATGGCCCCTTCGACAATGGCCAGCGCTTCGCTGTCCAGCAGTTTGTTCTGTTGGGCTTCGCGTAGCAGCTCAAGCAGCTCCTGGCGGTTTTTCGGCTCGTGGACAAAAGCCTGGGTCAGTTTACCCAGCCATGACTTTTGTCCGTTGCTCGATCGGTCTTCGCTCATAGCCCTTACTCGTGATCCTTGCTTGTCGTTTCTGAAGGTTGATGTTCGGCGCTTTCGTCGTCTGCATAAGGATCCGGATAGCCCAGTTCCTCAAGCAACGTTCGTTCCAGTGCTTCCATTTCTTCGGCCTCTTCATCGTCGATATGGTCGTAACCAAGCAGATGAAGGCAGCCGTGAATGACCATGTGCGCCCAATGCGCATCAACGGCCTTGCCTTGTTCCTGTGCTTCGCGATTGACCACCGGCACGCAGATGACCAGATCGCCCAGCAGCGGGATGTCCAGCATGTCGTCGGGCACGTCCGCAGGAAAGGAAAGCACGTTGGTGGCGTAATCTTTGTGCCGCCATGTGTGATTAAGTTCGCGCCCTTCGGGTTCGTCGACCAGACGGATGGTCAGCTCCGAATCGGCGCTGCGCTGGCGCAGGCCCATTTCGCACCAGAGGCGGAACTGGGCTTCGCTGGGGGCTTTGGTTTCGCTTGCCAGTTGCAGATCCAGCTCAAGCATCGCGGCGGCTGTCCCGTGAGGAATTGACGCTGCTGCTCTGCGTGTCGCTGAAACGGTCATCGAAGCGCTCATAGGCTTCGACGATGCGCTGCACCAGCGGATGGCGAACCACGTCCTTGGGTTTGAAATGGGTGAAGCTGATGCCCGGTACGTCCTTGAGAACATCGATGACATGAGTCAGGCCCGACTTCGTGCCCTTGGGCAGGTCGACCTGGGTAATGTCACCCGTGATGACGGCGGTAGAGCCAAAGCCAATACGGGTCAGGAACATTTTCATCTGCTCGACGGTGGTGTTCTGACTTTCGTCGAGAATGATGAAGCTGTTATTAAGGGTGCGTCCGCGCATGTAGGCCAGCGGTGCAACTTCAATGACCTGCTTCTCGATCAGCTTGGCGACGTATTCGAAGCCCAGCATTTCGTAGAGGGCGTCGTAGAGCGGGCGCAGATAGGGGTCGATCTTCTGGGCCAGGTCGCCGGGCAGGAAGCCGAGCTTTTCACCCGCTTCCACGGCCGGACGCACCAGCAGGATGCGGCGGATCTGCTCGCGCTCCAGGGCATCCACCGCACAGGCGACGGCCAGATAGGTCTTGCCGGTCCCCGCAGGGCCGATGCCGAAGTTGATGTCGTTCCCGAGTATTTCCTTGACGTAACGCTGCTGATTCAAGCCGCGTGGGCGAATCATGCCTTTCTTGGTGCGCAGGGCCACGCCCACTTCGGCGGCCGGATGGTTGTCCAGCCCGTCGACACCGGATTCCTGCAGGAACAGGTGAACCATGTCTGGCGTCAGGTCCGTACCTTTGGTTTCACGGTACAGGCGGCGCAGAAGGTTTTCAGCCGAGGTGGTTTGCCGGGACTCGCCAATGAGCTCGAATTGATTGCCGCGATTGCGGATCTCGATGTCCAGGCGTTGTTCGATCAAGCGCAGATGCTCGTCGAGTTGCCCGCACAAGTTGGCGAAACGATGGGCCTCGAAAGGTTCGAGGATGAAGCGATGAGGTTCTGTGGGAGCGTTCAAGGTCGTTTTTAGCCGCCCGACGGCAGTTGAGTTGAATTGAAGAATACCCCTAGAGAACTTTGGGCGAAAGGTCTGACGTCGTTCGCAAATGAATTCGCCCCCAGCGGGCCATCCGTAGGAGCGAATTCATTCGCGAAGAAAACCCTACTGCAACAGCGAACCACGCAGCGAATGCGGCTGTGCATCGTCAATGTGCACATCGGCGAATTGCCCGATCAGCTTGGGGTTGTCGCAGCGAAAGTTGACGATCCGGTTGTTTTCGGTGCGCCCTTGCAACTCGCCGGGGTCCTTTTTCGAGTAATCGGTCACCAGGATGCGCTGGGTGCTGCCGACCATTTGTCGGCTGATCTCGAAACCCTGCTGGTTGAGACGATGTTGCAGGGCCGCCAGGCGTTCCTTTTTGAGGGCTTCCGGGGTGTCGTCTTTCAGATCGGCGGCTGGCGTACCAGGGCGCGGGCTGTAGATGAACGAGAACGAAAAATCGAAACCCACGTCCTGGATCAGCTTCATGGTGTTCTCGAAGTCTTTCTCGGTTTCGCCCGGAAAGCCGACGATGAAGTCCGAACTGATGCTGATACCCGGCACGGCAGCCTTGAGTTTGCGCAGCTTGGATTTGTATTCCAGCGTGGTGTGATTGCGCTTCATGGCCGCCAGGACACGGTCGGAGCCTGATTGCACCGGCAGGTGCAGGTGTTTGACCAGTTCCGGCACTTCGGCGTGGGCCTGGATCAGGCTGTCGGAAAACTCCAGAGGGTGTGAAGTGGTGTAGCGGATGCGGTCGATACCATCGACTGCCGCAACCACGCGGATCAGGTCGGCCAGATCGGCGACGCGGCCGTCATGGGTCGTGCCGCGATAGCCGTTGACGTTCTGGCCCAGCAGCGTGATTTCACGCACGCCGTTTTCGGCCAGGTGAATGACTTCTGCCAGTACGTCATCGAACGGACGGCTGACTTCTTCACCACGGGTATAAGGCACGACGCAGAACGTGCAGTACTTGCTGCAACCTTCCATCACCGACACATAGGCACTTGGCCCGTCGATGCGCGGCTCGGGCAGGTGGTCGAATTTCTCGATTTCCGGGAACGACACATCCACCTGAGGCAGGCGGGTGATGCGTGCGGTGTCGATCATTTCCGGCAGGCGGTGCAGGGTTTGCGGGCCGAAGACCACGTCCACGTAAGGAGCGCGATCACGAATGGCCGCGCCTTCCTGACTGGCGACGCAACCACCGACAGCGATGACCATCTCTGGGTTGGCCAGCTTCAGTTCACGCCAGCGACCCAGTTGGGAGTAGACCCGATCCTGGGCTCGCTCGCGAATCGAGCAGGTATTGAGCAGGATCACGTCGGCATCTTCCGCGCGAGCGGTGACTTCCAGGGCTTGATGTTCGCCCAGCAGATCGACCATGCGCGAGCTGTCGTACTCGTTCATCTGGCAACCGTGGGTTTCGATATAAAGCTTCTTGGCCATGCGTGATCATCAGCGGATTCAAAGAACCGCGCATTATAGGGACGATGCTCACGGGTTCCTAGCGTTGGCTGTCCGATGGGCATGCTATAGTTCGTGCCCTTTTTTCAATCCCCGATCGTTATCCGGCTTTTATGACCAAACGCGAAGCTCCAATCTACAAGGTTATTTTCCTCAACCAGGGCCAGGTGTTCGAGATGTACGCCAAGCAGATCTATCAGAGCGATCTGTGGGGATTTCTGGAAGTGGAAGAGTTCGTCTTCGGCGAGCGCACGACTGTCGTGGTTGATCCCAGCGAAGAAAAGCTCAAGGCACAGTTCGAGGGCGTGGTGCGCAGTTTCGTGCCGATGCATTCGATTGTGCGTATCGACGAGGTCGAGCGCATGGGTACGCCAAAGATCAGCGAGGCGCGTGGAGGTGGCAATGTAATGCCGTTTCCGATGCCAATGCCTGAAAAGTAGAAAGCAGTAGAACAGTAAGGAAAGCCTGCCCTGAAGCGATTCGATCAGGGCAGTGGCGAGAACGGGCTGCGCCCTTCAGCGGTTTGCAGTTCCATCAGGTATTTGCGGAAGATCTGGCCCAGCACCTGGGTCGCGACTTCCAGTTCGTCGCGCTTCATCTTGGCCGATACTTCGTCCGCCGCATCCAGCGCTTCTTCCGAGCCATTGACCGCCGCCATCTTCAGCACGATATACGCCTGAATGTTATTGGCCTGCACGCCTTCGCCGCGGGCGAACATCAAGCCCAACTGATACTGCGCCTGCGCATGGCCCAGCAACGACGCCTGCTCGAAATAGTTCAGCGCCTGTGGCAGGTCACGAGGGGTGTTCTGGCCTTCGTAATAGAACTCGCCCAGCTCGTATTGCGCTTGTGCATCCCCCGATTGTGCAGCTTGCTGGCATGCCGAAAGCGCAGCCGGAAGATTCTCGGGCTGAGTATTGAGGGTACAACGACCCACCGCTGGGATTAACAACGAGTTGCTCCCTGCATTGGTCAGCAGGGGATAGACAAGCAACAGGCAGCCCAATGCAAGGGTGCGGCCGGTGCGGTTCATGGGAGTCGACTTACCTCTGAAAAAGGTGCGGGCTTGCCCGTCCAGCGAAACGTGCTGGCTGGCCATTATGAAATAAGCAGGGCCAACCTTACAAAGTCTTTACGGATTTTCTGCTGCACGGGCTGATTTAACACCCCGTAGGAGCGAATTCATTCGCGAAAAAAATTATTCACGAATGAATTCGTTCCTACATTAGCTTATTTCAGCGCAGCGAACGCTTTTTCGGCAGCATCCAGGGTCAGTTTCAGCTCCGCTTCGCCATGAGCGATGGAGGTGAAGCCGGCTTCAAATGCGCTTGGCGCAAGGTATACGCCGCCTTCCAGCATCAGGTGGAAGAAGCGTTTGAAGCGGTCGGCATCGCTGGTCATGACGTCCTGGAAGGTCACGATTTCCTTGGCGTCACTGAAATACAGGCCAAACATGCCGCCCGCCTGAGTGGTCACGAACGGGATACCCGCCGCGTCGGCACGTTGCTGCAAGCCTTCGAGCAGGCGGCGCGTGTAGTCGCTCAGCTCATCGTGGAAGCCTTCGCGGCTGATCAGGCGCAACGTTGTCAGGCCTGCGGCCATGGCCAGCGGGTTGCCCGACAGCGTACCGGCCTGATAGACCGGACCCAGCGGTGCGATATGCGACATGATTTCGCGTTTGCCGCCAAAGCAGCCTACAGGCATGCCGCCGCCAATGATTTTGCCGAAGGTGCTCAGGTCCGGTGTCACGCCGTAGTAAGCCTGGGCGCCGCCGAGTGCCACGCGGAAACCGGTCATCACTTCGTCGAAGATCAGCACCACGCCATGTTCGTCGCACAGGGCGCGCAGGCCTTGCAGGTAGCCCGGTGCAGGCGGAACACAGTTCATGTTGCCCGCGACCGGCTCGACGATGATGCACGCCACTTCCTGACCGACATCGGCCAGCAACTGGCGGACGGCTTCCAGGTCATTGAACGGTACGGTCAGGGTGTGTTTGGCGAACGCTGCCGGAACGCCGGGCGAGCTGGGCACGCCCAGGGTCAGTGCGCCGGAGCCAGCTTTTACCAGCAGGCTGTCGGAGTGGCCGTGGTAGCAGCCTTCAAACTTGATGATGCTGTCGCGGCCGGTGTAGCCACGGGCCAGGCGAATCGCGCTCATGGTCGCTTCGGTGCCGGAGCTGACCATGCGTACCATTTCCATGGAAGGCACGAGTGAGCAGACCAGGTCGGCCATTTCGGTTTCCATGGCGGTCGGTGCACCATAGGACAGGCCGTGTTCCAGTTGGCTGCGCACGGCGTCGAGCACTTGCGGATGGCTGTGGCCCAGAATCATCGGTCCCCAGGAGCCGACGTAATCGACATAACGCTTGTCGTCTTCGTCAGTCACGTAAGCGCCGGCAGCATGTTTGAAGAACAGGGGCGTGCCGCCAACGCTCTTGAATGCGCGGACCGGCGAGTTGACACCGCCTGGGATGTGTTTCTGGGCGTTGGCGAAGAGTGTTTCGGAACGGGACATGATCGGGTCTCTGCTTTTTAACCTGGAAGTCGTTTCTACGCTGAATGTGCAGCTCTGTGCATGGCTGCTTCGGTGACGTCACGAGGCCTGAAGGCGTAGGGAGCCGCACTATAGCAAATGCCACATGGCTGCCGGATGCACATGTCCGAATTCAGCCAGACTTTTTCCCGGCGCAGGAGTAGGGTCAGCCTCATGAAAACTCTTGATCCAGATGTGTGCTATGCGGCCTTTATCGCCCGGGACCGCCGTTTTGACGGTTGGTTTTTCATGGGCGTATCGACGACCGGGATCTATTGTCGGCCCATGTGCCCGGTGCGTAAGCCACTGGCCAGAAATTGCAGTTTCTATGCAACGGCAGCGGCTGCCGAGCAGGCGGGCTTTCGTCCGTGCCTGCGCTGCCGCCCGGAACTGGCACCCGGCCACGGCTTGCTGGATGTCTCCAGTCGCTTGGCCCAGGCTGCCGCACGCTTGATAGACGAAGGCTTTTTAAGCGGCAGAAGCCTCGATGCCCTGTCTGATCGGGTTGGCGTGACCTCGCGGCATCTGCGGCGGATCTTCGAGGCCGAGTTTGGTGTGTCGATGATCGATTATTCCCAGACCCAGCGGCTGCTGATCGCCAAGCGTCTGTTGACCGATACAGGCATGTCCATGGCTGAAGTGGCGCTGGCTTCCGGGTTTGGCAGCGTCAGGCGTTTCAATGATGTCTTTCAGGCGCGTTATGGCCTCAACCCGTTGCGCTTGAGGAAGACGACGAACCGAGGCGGCGAGGCCAGCATGCGTTTCGAGTTGTCGTATCGGCCGCCTTTTTCATGGGCTGGCGTGCTGGAGTTTCTGGCGCATCGTTGTATTGCCGGGGTCGAGCATGTGGATGACGAGTCCTATACCCGGGTGATCACGGTCGAACAGGCGGGTCGCCGTCTGGCCGGCTGGCTGACAGTGAGCCATGCGCCATTGCGCCATGCTCTGGTGGTGACGGTGTCGGCCTCTCTTCAGTCGGGGATCGCTCAGGTATTGGGGCGCGTGCGGCGGGTGTTCGATACGGGCTGTCGGCCTGATCTGGTGGATGCCCATTTAGGCCCGCTGGTTGCCGGGTTGCCGGGCATGCGTGTACCGGGCGCTTTCGAGGGTTTCGAGATCGCGGTTCGGGCGGTGGTTGGCCAGCAGATATCGGTGACTCAGGCCCGGTTGATTCTGGGGCGTATCGCCGAGCGTTTCGGTACGGCGGTGGATGAGGCACCTTTCGGGCTGCAGCATGCGTTCCCGACGGCTGAAGCGATTGCCTGCCTGGCTGCGGAGGATCTGATTGCCACAGGTATCATCCGGATTCGTGCCGAGGCCATTATTTCCGTGGCTCAGGAAGTGGCGGCAGGGCGCATCATTCTCGAACCGCTGGTGCCTCTGGATGAAACCCTGTCAGCCTTGCGGCATATTCGCGGCATCGGTGAATGGACCGTGCAATATATCGCCATGCGCGCCTTGGGCTGGCCCAATGCCTTTCCCGAAGGCGATGCGGTACTCAAGAAACATCTAGGCTGTGCAACGGTCGCCCAGCTCAATGAATACGCCAGCCAGTGGGCTCCCTGGCGTGCTTACGCTACGGTGCATGTCTGGCGTCAACGTGAGGAGGCCAAAAAATGATTCATGGTTATCTGCTTTCTAGCCCGCTGGGCGATGTTGCTTTACGAGCCGAGGACGATGCGCTGACCGGCGTGTACTTCGTCGGCCAGAAATACTTTCCGCAACTGGTCATGCTGCCCAACGATCATGCCGTCCCAAGAGTAATCCGCCAGGCCCAGGAGCAACTGACCGAGTTTTTCAGTGGTCAGCGTCGGGTCTTCGAGGTGCCGCTGCGTTTTCGGGGGACGTCCTTTCAGGAGCAGGTCTGGTGCGAATTGGCGCGGATTCCCTATGGCGAAGTGCTGTCCTACGGCGCCATGGCCCGAAAAATGGGCTTGAGCCCCGGGCATTCACGTGCGGTGGGTACAGCCAACGGCAAGAACCCGATTTCGATCATTGTGCCTTGCCATCGGGTCATTGGTGCGGGCGGGGATCTGACGGGTTACGCCGGTGGCGTTGATCGCAAACGGGCGTTACTGGCGCTCGAGAACGCCAATGGCATGCCTGATTTTGAGCTGAAGGTTATCGGGGTCGTTTAGAGAACGGGCCTGAAGTGAATGTGCTCTTCGTGGGAGGGAGCTTGCGAGCCAATCACTCACGAAACAGATCATTGAACGCCTTCGCTCGCTGCGTCACTTCCTGCGGACTCTCTGCGCCGAACAGCCCGTTAACCACCGCCAGCAGATCCGCCCCGTGGGCCACCAGTTGCGGGGCGTTCTCCACGGTAATGCCGCCAATCACGGCAATCGGCAGATGCACTTTGGCGCGCACCTGATCCAGCAGGTCAAAAGGCACGGCGGGCGCATCGGGTTTGGTCTGGGAGTTGAAAAAACGCCCGAATGCCACATAGGTGGCACCGTCTGCCTTGGCCTTTTCAGCCAGCTCAAGCTTGCCGTGGCAAGTGGCCCCGACAATCGCCTTATGACCCAGCAGTGCCCTGGCATCCGGGAGCGAGCCATCGGTTTGCCCAAGATGAACCCCGACGCCCAGGCGGGCTGCCAGTTCGGCGTCGTCGTTGATGATCAATCGGGTCTTGTACTGCTCGCACAACTTGAGCAGTTCGCTGGCTTCGCGCAGGCGACGTGATTCGTCGCTGGTCTTGTCCCGATACTGCAGCAGGGTCACGCCACCGTCGAGGGCGGCCTGGACGTAGGTCAGGAATTTACCGGCCAGCAATGTGCTGTCGGTAATGGCATACAGGCCACGTAGTTTCATCGAATGAGCCTCATGGCTGGGCGTTACGAACCAAAATCCAGCGGCAGGCGGCGAGGCACGAATTGCCCTTTGCCCAACTGCTCAGCGTCTCGCAACGTTCGCCAGGTGTAATCCAGTGCCGTTTGCACCGCGCTGATCAGGCCTTCTCCCTGAGCCAGTCGCCCAGCCAGGGCGCTGGCCAGCGTGCAGCCCGAACCGTGATAGCTGCCGGGCAGGCGCTGACAGATAAAGGTGTGGCTCTGACCACAGCGGGTGTACAGTCGGTTGTGCACTTCCTGCTCATCGCCATGCCCGCCGGTGATCAGAAGGTTCTCGCAGAATGGCAGCAGTTTTTGCGCGCATTCGTCGGCCGTGCCGTCAGGCAGTTCGGCCAGGATGCGGGCTTCAGGCAGGTTGGGAGTGGCAATCGTCGACAGTGGAAGCAGGCGCTCACGCATTGCGTAGCCGACCTCATCCTTGCCCAGTTGGCCACCGCCGCCCGCGCGCAGAACCGGGTCACAGACCACAGGCAAGTCGGGGTGCTCGATCAGCAATTGGGCAACGGTGTCGACCATTTCCAGCGAACCCAGCATACCCAGCTTGACTGCTGCTACGCTCGAATCATTGAAGACCGCATTGGCCTGGGCCAGGACCCATTCGCGGTCGAGAACGCGAAAGTCGCTGACATTGACGGTGTCCTGAACAGTCAGGGCAGTCACGGCCGCAGCAGCATGGCAGCCTTGGGCGAGCAGGGCTTCGATATCGGCCTGCAAGCCAGCACCACCGCTGGGATCGTGGCCGCTGAGGCAGAGGACTACGGGACGGGAGCTATAGATATTCATGGTGCGCGAGCTTATCACTAAACCTTTCCCGGGCTGTCGGTCGTTCCGGTTTTTTCTGGGCAAAGGTGAAAACCTGATGATGCCCTCAAGACAGAAATATTTGAGTTTGCTCTGCAAGTGCCGAGATAGAGCCGTTGCTTTTATTTTAAAGCGGTAGTGACTATAGGCCATTAACCGCTATGCTTGGTTATTCCTGAAGCCTTTTTGTCTCTGGTGATTTCTATCGCCAGAGTCGGGTGATCAGCGTAAGCAAGGTCCACATACTGACGTGTCTGTTTTGAACTATTGCCTGTTTCAAGGAAAGAAATTTGCGGGGCGTCGTCATCAACGGATGAAATGACAGCGACGTTCTACCTTGGGGCTTTATGCGCTATTTGCTGATCATGCTGGTTGCCTGGTTTCCCTTGCTGGCTCATGCCGTCGAGTTTGATGAAAACATTCGCAGCTTGCCGTTGGGGCGCGAGATTCAGGTTTTTGAAGACGTGAGTGGCAAGGCGAATATCGACAGGGTCCTCTCCGAGGCGGGAGCCTTTCGTGTGCTCGACAGTGAAACACTCAACGCGGGCTATTCGCGCTCGGCGTTCTGGCTGAAGGTCGATCTGTTCTACAAACCCAATCCCCGTGCACCGCATTCCGACTGGCTGCTGGAACTGGCCTATCCACCGATGGACCATGTGGATGTCTATCTACCGGACGGCAACGGGCGCTATCAACTGGCCTGGAAGACCGGCGACATGCTGCCGTTTTCAAGCCGCGACGTTAAGCAGGGCAACTTCGTGTTCGGGGTAGACCTGCAGCCGGGCAAGCAGACTACGGTTTATATGCGCATCGCCAGCAAGGGGCCGATCCAGGCACCGCTCAATCTGTGGGCCAGCCACGCCTACATGGAAGAACAGCCCGCCAAGGTCTATATCCTGGGGCTGATCTATGGCGTGTTGACGGGCATGCTGGTCTACAACCTGTTCATCTATATCAGCGTGCGCGACCCCGGTTATCTGTATTACATCCTCTATATCGCCTCGTTCGGCCTGTATCAGCTCTCTATCAATGGCGTCGCTATTGAGTATCTCTGGCCGAACAGCCCGGTGTGGGCCAACACCGCTACGCCTTTGCTGATGGCGATCTCGGTGTTTTTCGTCAGCCAGTTTTCACGCAGCTTTCTGCAGACCAGAGCCCTGGCGCGCTGGCTGGATTTTCTGTTGATTGCAGTGATGGGCGGTGCCGTGGTGGCAGTGCTGCTGGCCCTGTTTGCCAATTACGGCCTGGCATTGCGCAGCGTGACGATGCTGGTGCTGGCGTGTTTCCTGGCGATGCTGACAGCCGGGATCACAGCGGTGCTCAAAGGCGTACGAATCGCTCGCTACTTCCTGGCGGCCTGGGTTGTGTTTCTGATGGGCGGACTGGTCAACGCCGTGATGCTGTTCGGTTATATCCCCAATACCTTTCTTAGCCTGTACGCCAGCCAGATCAGTTCAGTGCTGGAAATGGCGCTGCTGTCGCTGGCGCTGGCTGACCGAGTCAACCATATCCGCGAGCAACAGGCGCAGACCCTGCTGGAAGCCGGCAAGGACATGGAACGCCTGAACCGCCAGCTGGCCACCAGCAACCGGCTCAAGGACGAGTTTCTGGCCACGTTGACCCATGAGCTTCGAACCCCGATGAATGGGGTCATCGGTTCACTGGAGCTGATGCAGACAGTACCGATGGACGGCGAGCTGGAGATGTATCAGCAAACGGCCTCTGCCTCCGCTCAGGACATGATGAGCATGATCAACGGCATCCTGACCCTGACCGAGCTTCAGGCCGGTGTGCTGTATGCCGAAAGCGATGCCTTCGATACGTGCGGCCTGTTTGAACAGTTGCGTGACCGTTTTCGCGGCGCAGCCCAGGCCAAGGGGCTGGAGTTGAGCTTTGAACTGGACGAGCAGATGCCGGAAAGCGTACGCGGCGATGTTCACAAGCTGTACCAGTGCCTTGAGTGCCTGCTGGACAATGCGATCAAGTTCACCAAGCGAGGCGCGGTCAAGGTACGCGCCATGTCTCAGCAGCATGACAACGATGTCCTGCTGCTGCGGGTCGAGGTGATGGACACCGGTATAGGCTTCAGCCAACTGGATGAAGCGACGTTGTATCAGCGCTTCTTCCAGGTCGATGGCTCCATGACCCGCGAGTATGGCGGACTGGGAATCGGCCTGGCGATCTGCCGGCAACTGGTCGAATTGCAGGGCGGAAGCCTCAGCCATCGCTCCGAGCCGGGGAAGGGCAGTTGCTTCACCTTGAGCCTGCCTTTGTTGATGGGCATACCGGGCGCCGTGCGCAGGGCTCCAGCCGCCAAGGCTCAATGGGGAATCTGAGGGGCGGAAAAAAGCCCGATCATTGGTCATGAACGGCACTGTTTAAAGCTCTTGTTGCGTGGTTCACTGCTGCAAACGCAGACAGGAGGCCACTCATGAACCTGCATCAATTCGCCGAAACCCATCAGGTGACCAACCAGCCGCCGTCACTGAACGGCGTCAACCTCTACCGCATCGACCTGCCACTGCAAACCTGGGTAAAACGTTTTGGCGCGGCTTGGGCCGAGCCCCGTATCGATGCTTATGGTGCCCTGGCGGGCGGACCTCTCATGGAGGCCGGTTTCCTCGCCAATCAGAACAAGCCGACCTTCGCCAGTCATGACAGATATGGCAATCGCATCGATCTGGTCGAGTTTCACCCGGCTTATCACCAGTTGATGAGCACTGCCATCGACCATGGCATTCCCTCTTTGCCATGGACCGATCCGCAACCCGGTGCCCATGTAGCGCGGGCTGCGATGAGTTATCTGCACACCCAGGCCGACCCCGGCAGCGGATGCCCACTGACCATGACCTTTGCCAGCGTCCCGGCCCTCAGGCTGCAGCCTGAACTGGCGCAGATATGGTTGCCGAAAATCCTGTCCACCCGATACGACCCGCGTAATGTCGGTATCGCCCATAAAACCGGTGCAACCATCGGCATGGCCATGACCGAGAAACAGGGCGGCACCGATGTGCGCGCCAACACCACGCGGGCTTATCCGGTCGGGGCAGGCGGGCCGGGACAGGCTTATGAACTGGTGGGCCACAAGTGGTTCTGCTCCGCCCCCATGTGCGATGCGTTCCTGACCCTGGCGCAGACCGACAAGGGCCTGAGCTGTTTCCTGCTGCCACGTCATCGGCCGGATGACACCCGCAACGAGTTCTATATCCAGCGTCTGAAAGACAAACTGGGCAACTGGTCCAACGCCTCCAGCGAAATCGAACTGCGCGGCGCACTGGCCTGGATGGTTGGTGAAGAGGGCCGGGGTGTGCCGACCATCATTGAAATGGTCGCCATGACCCGTTTCGACTGCATGATCGGTTCCAGCGCCCTGATGCGTCAGGCCGTGACCCAGGCCACGCACCACTGCGCCCATCGCAAGGTCGGTGGGCGACTGCTCAGCGAGCAGCCGTTGATGCAGAACGTGCTGGCCGACCTGGCACTGGAAAGCGAAGCCGCGCTGGCGCTGACCCTGCGCATGGGGCGCGCGCTGGACCATCTGGATGACGATCATGAGGCGCGCTTTGTGCGGCTGGTCACGGCGGTGGGCAAGTACTGGATCTGCAAGCGTGCGCCGGCCATGATCAACGAAGCCGCCGAATGCATGGGCGGCGCCGGTTATGTCGAAGACAGCATTCTGCCGCGCCTGTATCGCGAAGCGCCGGTCAACTCGATCTGGGAAGGATCCGGCAATGTGCAGTGTCTGGACGTGTTGCGGGCGCTGTCGAAGGAGTCAGGCGTGCTGGATGCGCTGTTCGCTGAACTGGGCGACGGGCATGGTGACCGGCACCTGAAGGCGCATATCGAAAAACTGAAAGCCGCATTCACGGACACCCGCGATATCCAGTACCGCGCCCGACAGCTGACCGAAGATATCGCGGTGGGCTTGCAGGCCAGACTGCTGCTTGAAGCGGGCAATGCGTCTGTCAGTGATGGTTTCATTGCCGGTCGACTGCTGTCATCCGGACGGGTTTATGGCGCTTTGCCGGTAGGTGTCGATGCAGAAACTTTACTGGCTCGCTCTTCGCCGCAGGTGGCATAAGCACGCGAACCCGTTAGGATGAGGGTCTGCAAGATCAGACAGGACCTAAACCGTGACGCAAGCCTTTGTTGTTGTAGAAAGCGCCGAGCAAGCTGTGGAGCGGCTCGCAGAACTGCATGAACGTGCAACCAGTGCATTGAGCCAGGCGCTCAAGCGCTACCTGAAAGACCGCGTCGAACCCGACGCCGAGCAACGAGCGCTGTTCCGCTACCCGGAATTGCGCCTGACCTACGCCTATCAGGGCGATGTGCCGCTGACCACCCGCGCCTACGCAAAGGTGCAGTTGCCCGGCACCTATAGCGTCACCGTGACCCACCCCAAGGCATTCCGCAAATACCTGCTTGAGCAACTGCGGCCGTTGATGAGTGATTTCACCGTCACTATCGAAGTGGGCGTGAGCGAGCAGAACATTCCTTACCCGTACGTGGTCGAGCAGGGCGATGAACTGGCAGGCTCCGGCGTGACCGCCGCTGCGCTGGCCCGTGTTTTCCCCAGCACCGACTTGTCCGCCGCGACCGACGGCATCGCTGATGGCCTTTATGACTGGGCCAATACCGATCCGCTGCCGCTGGCACTGTTCGACGCGGCGCGGGTGGACTTCTCGCTGCGGCGTCTGGTGCATTACACCGGCAGTGACTGGCGTCATGTGCAGCCCTGGATTCTGCTGACCAACTACCATCGCTACGTTGACCAGTTCATCCTGCATGGCCTGGAAAAACTGCGCGACGACCCGCGTTTCGTGCGCATGGTGTTGCCCGGCAATGTGGTGGTCGACAAGAGCATGGGCGTCGAAGAGGCCCAGGCCATTGTTGCCAGTGTGGTCTGGCACCGTTACCAGATGCCGGCCTATCACCTGATCGCGGAAGATGGTCATGGTGTCACGCTGGTCAATATCGGCGTCGGCCCGTCCAATGCCAAGAACATCACCGATCACCTGGCGGTGCTGCGTCCGCATTGCTGGCTGATGATCGGCCACTGCGGCGGCCTGCGTCAGTCCCAGACCATTGGTGACTATGTGCTTGCCCACGCCTACATGCGTCGCGATGGCATTCTGGATCGCGTACTGCCTCCGCACATTCCGATCCCGGCCCTGGCCGAAGTGCAACTGGCGTTGCAGGAATCGGCGGCGCAGATCACCGGCGAACGTGGCGATGATCTCAAGAAGCGTCTGCGCACAGGCACGGTCCTGACCTACGATGACCGTAACTGGGAACTGCGCTGGGCTCAGGAACGTCCGCTCATCAACCTGTCCCGTGCTGTGGCCGTGGATATGGAAAGTGGCACCATCGCAGCTCAAGGCTACCGTCTACGCGTACCTTACGGCACATTGCTTTGCGTATCGGACAAGCCTTTGCACAGTGAAATCAAATTGCCGGGTTCGGCCAACGCTTTCTACGAGCGTGCCGTCAGCCAGCATTTGAAGATCGGCATCGCGGCCCTGGACCTGCTGCGCACCGAGCTGCACTCGTTGCACTCACGCAAACTGCGCAGTTTCGACGAGCCGCCGTTCCGTTAAGTGTTGGTATTTATGCAAAGGGCCACTAAAGTGGCCCTTTCTGTTTGTCCAAGTCACTGAAGCCCACATGTCCCGCACCCAACGTCCAGTGTCTCGCCGTCCAGCTCCCAAAAGTCCCGGCGCTGCCCGTCGCGTCGCCAAGGCGCCGCCAGCCGAACCCAAACTCATCCTGTTCAACAAGCCTTTCGATGTGCTGACGCAATTCAGCGATGGCGAAGGCCGGGCAACGCTCAAGGACTTTATCGACATTCCCGGCGTTTACCCGGCCGGGCGTCTGGACCTCGACAGTGAAGGCTTGCTGCTGCTGACCAATGACGGCCAGCTTCAGGCGCGGATTGCCGACCCCAAACACAAACTGCCCAAGACGTATTGGGTGCAGGTTGAAGGCGAGCCGACCGAGGAGCAACTGCAACAACTGCGCAACGGCGTCGAACTCAACGATGGCCCGACCTTGCCTGCCGAGGCTCGTCAACTGGACGAACCGCAACTCTGGCCGCGCAACCCACCGGTACGCTTTCGCAAGAGCGTACCGACCCGTTGGCTCGAGCTGATCATCAAGGAAGGCCGTAACCGACAGGTGCGGCGCATGACTGCAGCGGTGGGCCTGCCAACCCTGCGGCTGGTGCGGGTCAGGATTGGCGACTGGACCCTGGAGGGACTGGATCAGGGGCAGTACCGGGAAATAAAGCCCTGACTGATAAGGTCATAAATCACTTTGTGGGAGGCAGCTTGCTGGCGACTTCAGCGCAGAAGACGCAGAATATCTGCCGGTTTTCAGGCCTTTTTCGCCAGTAAGCTGCCTCCTGCAAGTTTGTGTGTGCCTTGATTGATCGAGGTTCTCAGGAGCCATTCTCGATATAGGCAATCACCAGGCTTTTGATCACGAATGCCATGATGCCCAGGCCCAGCACGAAGAACAGAATCAAGGTGCCGAATTTGCCAGCCTTGGACTTTTTCGCCAGATCCCAGACGATAAAACCCATGAAACCAATCAGGATGGTGACCAGAATGGTCATCATCCATTCTTCAAAAAGCACGGGGTCCATCGTTTACTCCGTCTAACTGCGCAGATGAGTCAAGGGCAACTCAGTGCTGGCCAGCACCTGATTGAGCACGAAGCTCGACTTGACGCTGGTGACGCCTTCGATACGGGTAAGATGGCCCAGCAGCAGTTTCTGGTAATGATCCATGTCAGGAACCACCACTTTCAATTGATAATCGGCGTCCATTCCGGTTACCAGGCTGCATTCCTGCACCTGAGGCAGGTTGCGGATCTGTTGTTCGAAATGCTCGAATCGTTCCGGCGTATGGCGATCCATGCCGATCAGCACATAGGCCGTCAGGTTCAGGCTGAGCTTCTTGCGATCCAGCAAGGCAACCTGACGCACGATATAGCCGTCGTCTTCGAGTTGTTTCACGCGGCGTGAGCAGGGCGATGGCGACAGCCCGATACGCTCTGCCAGTTCCTGGTTGGAAATGCGTGCGTCGCGTTGCAGTTCGGCCAAAATGCTCAGGTCATATCTGTCGAGCTTGCTCACGATGTTCCCCTTTGTGAGTTGAATTGCGCTGAATTATTGGTATGAAGTAAAAAATTGCGCAAGTAATGTTTTTATGAGCAATCTTCGCAATCTTTTGCTGGTCCGGCAGGTCTATTCTTTTCAACAGAATCACTGCCCGGACACAGCGTCCAGCGCGACTCGCCCAATCAGGCAGTCGCGGCCTCCCACCCGACAGGGTCGGCCAGGCCCCCGGGCTACATACAGTCCAGAAGACGTATGAGGTGAGCCGACGTCAAAAGTGTCGCGCCAGGACGAAGTATCTCAAGGGGGCCAATCAGGCCCCCTTTTCTTTGCGTCCTGATAAAGTACGCAGAACGGCGCGCCACTCTTACAGTCTTATTTACGTCTACCCGCGTCCTAGTGAGGAAAGCATGAAATCTGGCATCTGGAAGCTGACGGGGTTAAGTCTGCTGTGTCTGAGCATCAGTGCCCATGCTGTGGCCGATGATGACTCCTTCAAGGACCAGTATCGCGGCAGTTCCGGGGACAATGGGCAACAGCGCAGAATCCAGCAACAGCAGCAGAACCAGCAGTTTCAGGTCGAGCGGCAGCAACAGCAGCAGATTCAGCAACAACAGAATCAGCAGCGTCAGGTCGAGCGCCAGCAACAGCAGCAGATCTACCAGCAGCAACAGAATCAACAACGCCAGATCCAGGATCAGTTGCAACAGCAGCGTAACGTCGAGCGCCAGCAGCAACAGCAAATCTACCAGCAACAACAGAATCAGCAGCGCCAGATCCAGGACCAGCAAAACCAGCAACGGCAGATCGAACGCCAGCAGTTTCAACAGCACCAGAACAATCTGCCGATTCAGACCGCACCTCGGGAATCCTGGCAAACCCAGCAACCACGTCAGGGTTATTACCAGGACAACCCGCGTGGCAATCGCAACTGGTCGGCCGGTAATGGCCGTCCCAATGATCGCTGGGAAGGTCGGCCCGACGGGCGCGGCAATGGCTGGGGCCCAGGCCCGCAGTATCGACCCGGTTATACGATAGACCGGGTTCCCGGCGGTTACTCGCGCATCCCGTATCGCGGGCAGGATTATTTCTATTCACAAGGCTACTGGTATCGCCCGCAAGGCCCGCGTTATGTGGTGGTAACGCCGCCTTATGGCCTGCGCGTGCGCAGCCTGCCGTCCTACTCGCAGGAAATCTGGATTGGCAGCTCGCTGCTGTTCCTGGCGGCTGGCACTTACTACGCCTACCAGTCCGACAGTCAGGATTATGTGGTGGTCAACCCGCCGCAGAATCAGCCGACCTACAGTCAGGCACCTGCGCAGAACGGTTATGACCCGGTTTCCTACCCGCTCAATGGCCAAAGCCCTGAGCAGGTCGAGCTGGATCGTTACCAATGCTACCGCTGGGCCGTAGAACAAAGCGGCTTCGATCCGGCGAACATTACCTCCCAGCCACAGGCCGAGGTGGTGGATCTTTATCGTCGCTCGATGGGCGCCTGCCTTGCGGGGCGAGGCTACAGCGTCAACTAGGTTGATCGGGCCGAAGCCTGCTTCACCACTTCTTGTGGATCGGCATGCACCAGCACTTCCGCTTTTGGATACTGCTGGTGTATGGCGTTTTCCACCTGATCGCACAGCCCATGGGCGACGCTGAGCGTCAGACTCCCCGGTAACTCCAGATGCAACTGCACGAACCAGCGATTGCCGGAAATCCTCGTACGCAGGTCATGTGCGCCCAGAACCCCCGGCACGCCGCACGCCAGTTCCAGCATGTGCTGGCTGACATCGGCCGGCAGCTCTTCGTCCATCAGCACCGATACCGTCTCGCGAGCAATTTGAAACGCACTCCAAAGAATGTAGACGGCAATTCCCAGTCCGAAGTAGGCATCCAGCTGTTGCCAGCCGAATAACGTCAGCGTCAGAGCCAGCAGAATGCTGAAATTGAGCAGCAGATCGGAGCGGTAGTGCAGCGAGTCGGCGCGGATGGCCGCCGAGCCGGTTTCCTTGATGACCCTGTGTTGCAGCCAGAGCAAGGCCATGGTCAGAATCAGTGACAGCACCATGACCGCGATCCCGAGTCCTGCCGCGCCCAAGGGCTCGGGATGCTGGATACGCTCGATGGCCTGAAAGGCGATCAGCCCGGCACTCACGGCAATGAACAGCGCCTGAGCCATGCCCGACAGCGCTTCAGCCTTGCCGTGACCATAACGATGATCCTCATCTGCCGGGCGCAGCGCGTAATGCACCGCCAGCAGATTGAGGAACGAGGCCGCGCCATCCAGCAGCGAATCGGTCAGGCCGGCCAGGAGGCTCACCGACCCGCTGAACCACCAGGCCACGCCCTTGGCGATGATGAGCGTGCTGGCCACCAGCAGCGATGCCCGCGTTGCAAGGCGCAGCAGGCGGGCGTGTTCGGTGCTGGTGTTCATGACGCGTCCTTGTCGAAGGGCCTCAAGCCGCAGGTTTCAGGCCCAGTGTGGCCAGTTGCTCGACGCTGCCCTTGTACTGGATCAGGCGAGGGTCGTTGAGCGGCAGGGATTGGCCCAGCTCGCTTTCCAGAATGGCTTGCAGCTTGCTGTTGTCGACACTGCCGTCAGCATTGATCGCCGGTTGCAGCTTCTGCGGATCGACCTGCGCATGCCCGGTCGGCGTGTAGTAGATCGCGCCCGTGGTGAAGTCCACAGCCAGAGCAATAACGCCCGGAATCACATAGAACAACAGGCCGACGGCATCCAGAGCAAGAATGGCTGGGTCGATCTTGCCTTCGATCTGTCCGCGACGATCAGGATAGAAAATGCTGCCGCACGCAGAAATCTGAGTCAAAAGCGTGGCGACCAGAACGCCGCCGATAAAACGGGATGGAATGCGCATGGAGAACTCCTGAAGTGAGGTGGCAACTATACAAGGCAAAGGCTACGTCGCTAAGACTATTGCGTGTTCTGCTGGTTCTTCGAGTAAACATATATTCATCACGTTAGCTTTCGCCGCGGAAATGGGGCGATTGCTGTGTGGGAGCGGATTCATCCGCGAAGAGGCCGCCAGAAATAACGCTTCCCCGGGTAAATCCGCTGTTGCTGACCTTCTGCAAACGCCTGTGCAGCTTATAATCGGTCGCCTGTTCTGGAGCCGCCATGATTTCCTTGCCCATCGATGCTGTCCTGCCGGCCCTGCGCCAGGCGCTGACCTCCCGCCACGAAGCCATCCTCGAAGCACCGCCCGGCGCGGGCAAGACCACACGAGTGCCGCTGGCGATGCTCGATGAGCCGTGGCTGGCCGGGCAGACGATCCTCATGCTGGAGCCTCGTCGTCTGGCCGCCAGAGCTGCGGCCGAGCGGCTGGCCAGTGAGCTGGGGGAGAAGGTGGGGGAAACTGTTGGCTACCGGATCCGGCTGGACAGCAAGGTCGGCCCGAAGACTCGCATCGAAGTGGTCACCGAAGGGATTCTGACCCGGCGTCTGCAGGATGATCCGGCGCTGGAAGGCGTGGGGCTGCTGATTTTCGATGAGTTTCACGAGCGTAGTCTGGATGCCGATCTGGCGCTTGCCCTGAGCCTCAACGGTCGCGACCTGTTTCGCGACGAGCAGCCGCTGAAGATTCTGTTGATGTCGGCCACTCTGGAAGGCGAGCGCCTGTCCGCGCTCCTGGACGATGCGCCAGTGGTGCGCAGCGAAGGACGCATGTTTCCGGTAGCGATGCAGTGGGGGCGACCCTTTCAGCCTGGCGAATTCATTGAGCCTCGTGTGGTGCAGGCCGTTCTCGATGCTCTGGGTAATGAGCCCGGCAGTCTGCTGGTGTTTCTGCCGGGGCAGGCCGAGATCCGGCGCGTCAATCAGCAACTGGCCGAGGCCCTGGGCGAGCGTGCCGATATCCTGCTCTGCCCGCTGCATGGGGAGTTGGACCTTGCCGCTCAGCGTGCAGCCATCGAACCTGCGCCCAAGGGCTCGCGCAAGGTTGTGCTGGCGACCAATATCGCGGAAACCAGCCTGACCATCGATGGCGTTCGGGTCGTGATCGATGCCGGTCTGGCGCGGGTGCCGCGTTTCGATCCGGGCAGCGGCATGACACGCCTGGACACACAGCGCATCTCTCGCGCCAGCGCGACCCAGCGAGCCGGTCGGGCAGGGCGTCTGGAGCCTGGCGTCTGTTATCGACTCTGGTCCGAAGCCCAGCATGACCAGCTCGCCGCCTATGGCTCGGCGGAAATCCTCCAGGCGGATCTGGCCGGGCTCGCACTGCAACTGGCGCGCTGGGGCGTGATGCCCGCTCAACTGGTCTGGCTCGATGCACCTCCAGCGGCGGCTTATGCACAGGCCCAGGATCTGCTGGTCAGGCTGGGTGCCTTGAGCGACCCGCAGGGCCAGGAGCGCAAGTTGACGACTCATGGTCAGGCGATGGCGCAAGTCCCTGCGCATCCTCGAATCGCTCATCTGCTGTTGCGCGGCCATGCACTTGGGTTGGGTGAACTGGCCTGTGATGTCGCGGCATTGCTGGGCGAGCGGGATATCCTGCGCGGTGCCGGAGCCGACTTGCACAGCCGCCTGACCTTGCTGGCCGGAAGCGAACGTGCCGCCCGTGGTGCTCAAGGCGGTGTGCAGCGGGCCAGACAACTGGCGCGTCAATATCGTGGTTATTTGAGGGGCGCTGCCACAACGCCAGTCAGCGATCCCGATCATTCACGCTGGCTGGGTTGCCTGCTGGCGCTGGCTTACCCGGATCGGGTTGCGCAGCAACGCCGTGCGGGTGGTGCCGAATATCGATTAGCCAACGGTCGCGCAGCCTTGTTTGCCGAAGTCGATGCGCTGATGAAACAACCCTGGCTGGTGATCGCCGACCTTGGCAGTCGTCAGGGCCAGCGCGAAGAGCGGATCTATCTGGCGGCGGAATTCGATCCCGCGCTGTTCGATTCCGTGCTCTCTGAACAAGTGGCCGAGTTCGATCAACTGGATTGGGATGAGCGCGAAGGCGTATTGCGCGCCGAGCGTCAGCGCAAGGTCGGCGAACTGATCCTCAGCCGCGAGCCACTGACCGGCCTTGATGAGTCCGCCCGAGGCCAGGCCTTGCTGGGATTGGTTCGACGCAAAGGGCTGGAACTGTTGCCGTGGACGCCGGAGCTTCGCCAATGGCAAGCCCGCGTGACTTTGCTGCGCCAACTGGATCTGGAGAAGCAGGACGCCAGCGAGTGGCCGGACGTTCGCGATGCCGTCTTGCTCGAAACCCTGGAGTCCTGGCTGCTGCCATATCTGGGCAAAGTCACCCGACTCAGCCACTTCGGCAATCTGGATCTCTCGTCGATCTTGCACAACCTCCTGCCATGGCCGCTGCCCCAGCGCCTGGACGAACAGGCCCCTCATCACCTGAGCGTGCCCTCCGGTTCATCGGTGCGCCTGGATTACAGCGAATACCCCCCGATCCTCGCCGTCCGCCTGCAAGAACTGTTCGGCCTGTCCGACACCCCGCGAATCGCCAATGGACGGCAAATCGTCAAACTACACCTCCTGTCCCCGGCCCGCCGCCCTGTGCAAGTGACGCAAGACCTCGCCAACTTCTGGCGCAGTACTTATGCGGAAGTGAAGAAGGATTTGAAAGGGCGGTATCCGAAGCATTACTGGCCGGATGATCCGTTGGTGGCGGAGGCTACTGCGCGGGTTAAGCCGAGGAAGAGTTAGCGGAAATATCAACTACCGTGCTGAGTAGGAGCGGATTTATCCGCGAGACGTGATTGAAGGCGGTAAATTTCTTTGAATGTACGGTGAGTTTTTACAGCTGGAGAGTGGCTGCATTATTTAAAGAGGATGACTCACTTACACTTAGAGTTAATGTTGTCTCGGCGGTTGTTGACTGCCGCGTGCGTATCATAAATACTATTTTGGCAGAGCTTGGCAGGGGCAGTGGTGCTGTGGTTTTTAATAAGTTGTTTGGGGTTTTTCTTGCTCAGTGTGTAGCGGAATGTATTGGCTTTAGCATGGGGAGGGCTTCGTGAATTAAAGTGGTTTTTGAAAGTTTGATAGGCTTTTATAGTGTGTTCACTGGATGGAACAGGTATATGAAGTGTTTTGGGATGGCGTTGTTTTTATTTTTTGCTATTAGCTGCTCGGGCTTGAAGGCGGAAGAGTTTACTTACTGGGATTCGGGGCCGAATGGGAGTATTACTGTATTTTCAAAGCCGTGGCAAGGATGTGAGTATCTATTTTATGAGTATGCGCCCGCTGGGAGTAATTCATATGCGCCGCATCTTAATAGGGATACTCCGTGGGGGTATGAGTGCTTTTATTTGACTGTTGGAGGGTGGGGTAATCATTGGGGGACTATTTTTAAAAAAACAATTTCTTGTGAAGGAGGTGCTACTTTAAATTATACAACAGCGCAGTGCAGTTTTAATGGGCAAAAAGGTGCAGAGGACGATGAGTTGTCCTGCAAAAGCCCCTCTATGCAAGTCGGTAATCCAATTAATGCCGCGACCGGTAACAAGTTTCAGTATGAAGAGGATTTTAGGGTTGGAGCTGCTAGTCCTGTAGTTGTCGGGCGCTATTATAATAGTATGGATGGGCTTTGGAGGCATAGCTATTCAAGTACTCTGAATGTTGGTACGGATTTTGTGGTTCTAGTCCGTTCGGATGGGCGAGAGTCTTTGTTTAAATTGGCTGATGGTAAGTACTCCTCTTCTACTGATCTGGGTTCACTGGTTGTTACTGATGCAGGGTGGACTTTCAAATCCCTGGATGGCTCGATCATGAGCTTTTCTGAAGGTGGGCAGCTGACCAAGATCGTCAATCAGCAAGGTTTAGTGCACAACGTTTCGCGTGATAAATATAATGTCACCGTCACTAATGAAGCAGGCCAGTCAGTAAAATTTTCTGAAGATATTCTCGGTCAGATAAAAACGCTTGAATCTGGCGGGACGAAGATACAGTATCTATATCAAGCTCAGCGCTTAACCAGTCTTTCAAAAAATGTAAATGGGGTGGTTTCAACCCGAAGCTATCATTATGAAGATACGCGCAACGCTGGATTGCTGACGGGGATTACCGATGAGCGCGGTGTTCGCTTTGCTACATGGTCCTATGATGAAAGAGGCAGAGCCATTAGTAGCCAGCACAGCGGTGGAGCAGGGCTGACCCAGATTGCTTACAATGCAGATGGTTCCAGCTCGGTAACCAATGAGCTAGGCAAAACTACGGTGTACCGTTATAAGCAGATTGATGGTGTTAAGAGAATCATTGCAATCGAAGGTGAGCCAACTCCAAATTGCCCAGCCAGTAACTCGACCTACACCTATAATTCCCAAGGCCAGATATTGACCAAAACTGACGCCAAGGGACTGATTACAACCTACTCCTACAATGCTCGTGGCCTGGAGGCTAGTCGTACTGAAGCAGCTGGGACTGCTGTGGCTCGAACTACGTCAACTGAGTGGGATCCTGAACGATCATTACCAGTTAAAGTTATTGAACCCAATCGTATTACTGCATATAGCTACGACAATCAAGGACGGGAACTCACTCGGCAGGTCACTTCCCGATGAGTAATTATTGTCTGAAGGACCTGAGTATGTTTGCTTTTTCTTCGCGTCAGCTGATCGCAGGCCTCGCCTGCGCATGGCTTGCATGTTCTGCTCATGCCAGCACTATCAATCACACTTATACATCTTTGGGTCAGGTCGCAAGTGTCGACGGTGCCCGAACGGATGTAAGTGACATTACTTTGTATGCATATGATGCTCAAGGCAATCTTACGACTGTCACCAATGCGCTTGGCCATGTTTATACCCTTGGTAATTTCGACAGTTATGGCAATCCACAGATTGTCACCGATCCTAATGGAGTAGCCACAACACTTGGTTATACCCCGCAAGGATGGCTTGCCAGCCGAACAGTTGACTCATCGACCACGCAGTATAGCTATAATGAAGTCGGCGATATTCTGCAAATCACCATGGCTGATGGTAATTGGATAAAGTACCGCTATGACGACGCGCGACGCCTTATTGGGGTGACGAACCTGCTCGGTGAAAGCATTGACTACACGCTTGACTCGATGGGTAACCGCACTTCGGACACTATAAAAGACAGCAATGGAGCCATTGTTCACCTCCAGCGGCGAGTGTTCGACGAGTTGGGACGTTTGATCAAGGCGGTGGGTGCTGATAACCAGACCCGGCGTTATGATTACGACCTGAATGACAATCAGGCTGGCTCTACCACTGCGCGTGATCACAAAACGCAGCAGGCTTTCGATGCCCTGAATCGTCTCAGTAAGATTGTTGATCCCCTGCAGGGCGTTACTGCCTTGAGTTACAACCCTGATGATAAGGTCACACAAGTTGTCGATCCGCGTGGCGTAACGACACGATACACCTATGACAGCCAAGGCAATCAGACCAGCAGTATAAGTGCAGATTCCGGCACCAGTACTTTCGCTTATGATGAAGCCAATAATCTTATTCGCAGTACCGATGCCCGTGGTGTTGTGACCGACTATAAGTATGACGCGCTGAACCGTTTGGTCAGCAAAAACTATCCAGCTACTCCTGCGTTTAATATCAAATTTCTCTATGACCAGACCTCTAATGGAAATTACGGTATCGGCCGCCGTACCGGCATTCAGGACAGTGCAGGTGTATTGACGTACACATATGATGCCAAAGGCAATCTGACCAACCAACACCGTTCGGTAGGTGTCAATGCTGGGGATTATTACGAAAATATAAGTTATGGCTATGATGCAGCCAATAATCTTGTTCAGATCGGATACCCGTCGAATATAGCTTTAACGTACACCCGCAACAGCGCAGCCCAAGTGACCGGTATCAAACTAACACTCGGTGGTAGAACAGTCACTCTGGCCAGTAGTATCGCGTATCTGCCTTTTGGCCCGCTGAAGTCCCTGACCTGGGGCAACGGCATCCTGCTGTCGAAAACATACGATCAGGACTATCTACTGACACAGCAACAAGTCGGTAACTGGCAAACGACTTATCGCTATGACGCTGACAGCAATATCAGTGCTACGACCAATAGCCTCTGGGGGGCGGTGCAGTACGAATATGATGCGTTGGGACGTTTGACTCAGGAGCAGACCAACACCACCAGGAAAGGTTATAGCTTCGACGCCACCGGTAACCGGACTCAGCGCATTACCAGCAACCTGAACAGCAGCGATAGCAGTGAAACCCAGTCCCTGGCTTACGCCGACGACAGCAATCGACTGGTCAGCCTCAATGGTTCGACATTAGCAACGGATCTGATCGGTAATCACACTCAACTCAACGGGCGACGCTATACCTATGACAGCCAGGGGCGGCTGAGCCAGGTTCATCAAGCCAGCATTTACCAAGTCGCCGAGTACAAATACAACGCCTTGGGGCAACGCATTACCAAGCGTACTTACGAAATGGGTAGCCAGGCGCTTATAGGCACTACAGCGTATTTGTATGACCTGAGCGGCAAGCTCATTGGCCAGACGTTTTACGATGCTAACGGCCTGAAAACCAGCGGCCAATATTGGTTCTGGCTGGATGACATGCCCCTTGCCCAACTGACGGTCAATTTTTCGTCGCTAGGAGAGATTAGCAACAGCAAGCTGGTCTACCTGCATTCTGACCATCTGAATACACCAAGATTGGCAACTGATAGCACACAAGCGTTGCTATGGCGCTGGAACAGCGATGCGTATGGCGTAGGAGCGCCTGAAGAAGATGTGGACGGTGATGGCAAGGCGACGATCGTAGCGCTACGGTTTCCAGGGCAGATTTACGATGCGCAGACACAACTGAACTATAACTACTATCGTGATTACAATCCGGATACCGGGCGGTATGTGCAGAGTGATCCGATTGGGCTTGAGGGGGGATTGAATACTTACGGGTATGTGCTGGGTAACCCGCTGAGCTATTCAGATCCGTCTGGACTGGTAGTGGATGATGGGCTAGGTGGAAATGTGTGTACGCCTGGCTTTGAGGGTTTGACCTGTAGTCCAGTTGGCGGTGTTGGGCCAATTGGGGGACTCAAGGGCGGTCTAACCCCAAAAGGTGAAACGGCGTATTGCCCTCTTCCTTCCGGGTTATCCGCTCGTACACCAGTAGGCCGATCTGGACAAAGCTCTAATTTCGTTAACCTTAATGCTCCTGGTTCGCGAAACCCTCCAGGTACTATCGATGGCAGAAATTACAGTGGTCATGCATTTGATAGAATGCAGGAGCGTGGCTACACGCCATCGGTAATAGAGAGCACCATAAAAAATGGTACTAGCGCTCCGGGGAATAAGCCAAACACCACGGTTTATACTGATAATTCGAATAAGGTCAATGTGGTTGTAAACTCTCAGAACGGAACCGTAATTACAGTAATACCTGGAGTTAGGTGAAATGAATACTAGTATACAGTCTGCACTATATGATCAGGTACGGGTGGCCATTCATAAGCAATGGGATCCTATCGGTGTTTCAGTCTATTCGGATGAAATGGGTGAGTACGATGGATACATTCCTGAACTATGTAAGCTTATAGAAAATAAGGCTGATAGAGAAGTAGTCATCGAATATCTATGGTCAGTAGAGACTATTGCAATGGGACTGAGTGGAGATAGGCCCCATACGGAGAAGTTCGCAGATCAGCTTTTATCCTTGTAGTGTGAGTTATTTGGCCCGAGCGGAAAAGAATGCTATGACCTCCATCCAGGCCGTAGCATTCACACACTCCTGCGTTTGAGCGCGCTTTGTGGCTCTGAAGTACCTCTTCACAGGTAGGAATGGCGAAAATTATCCCATCAGATCGATTTTTCCCTAAATCTGTTGCCTGTAAAGAGTGCATGGAGGATGTGAAAGCACTCGGAGATGGAAATAGAAATGTTCGATCTCGTCAATTGCAAGGCAATAATATGAAAAATATCCAGATAATAGATGGCGCAAAAAATTGTGTTTACGATATCTTTTCAGCCACAGAGGAAGAGTTTGATAAAATATTTCCTCAGGGAACAAATATCGCTTTTATTGATGAGGTTTATTCGAGAGAAAGCGAGTCGGAACTTGATAGGGTGTTCAATAGTATATGGAGTCGCCCTGTGCGAAAATTACATTCGCAGGGGATTCATGGAATTGTTTTTTATGAGTTGGATGAAAAGAAAGTTTACTATCCGAATAGAGTGGATGAGGATGCTGTAAATCCAGATGGAAGTTGTTTGAGGTGATACTATTTTAGGCGGATGGTGTATTTTTAGTGCTAGGTTTCAGTGTTTTTAGTAAGTAGGCTCTCATCTTTATGAAGCTTATATGTAAGTGATATGTTGTCTTGTACCCACGATAGGAAATCAAATTTCTGAATCAGATCGATGCCCCACTTGAATTTCTACCTAACCAATTGGTCGGTTATCTGTCGCCTTCGCTCAAGACCTTCATTCGTCAATCAGATTGGTTTTTCCTGTTCACCTGATTACTGATGAAACGTATCGGCCCCATGCCCCACCTATCTTTCGGTAGCTGCAGCATGGAGCGGGCCGAAGCCTAGTGTTTCTACTAAGAAAGGAAGTAAAATTACTGTATCTGATGGCGGAGCAATTATTAATATTGATAAGTGAGTGATGGATATTTCTAAATGTATAGATTTGCATAGTTACTCATCTTCTAAGGGGTTTCTAGGGTATATTGATCATGCCGGGGATGATGCCAGGTCGGGAGCGGATTATGCGCTCGATATTTTTGAAAGTTTTCTTAGCTCGGTTGGGGGCGAGGTTGTCTTATTTACTACAATGGCTTTCAAGGGGAGTGGGAGTGAGCTAAAAAAAATCTATGGATATGAAGGTGCTGATTTTGAGAGTTTTATAGAGTCTGCATCTGGCTTCATTAGTGATGAATATGATGAGTCATGCAGTTTTAGAGTCTTGCCATTGAAAAGCAATGACTTTAGACAGTCTGGTCTTGCTAGTGCTTGCTACATAATTATGGCGTTGGGCGGTGTGTGCGGTCATTTATTTATATTTTCAAAGGCTGCATCCGTAATTGTGTATCCACACGACGACACAGGGTTTGGTGTGATCTCTGTAGATGATGATAATCTATCTTCCTGTTTTTTTGATTTTTTCAACACGAGTTGTTTTAATATCCATTTAAAAAAGCAATCTCTTTGAAAGGATGTTGTTAGGCGTTAGGGGAGAGAAAACTACACGGAAGCTCTTTTCGCTTGGTGATGTGGGTAAAGTAAGTTTTTACCTGCATGCCTATAATTTGGGCATAGTCGCAGCCCCAAATCCAAGTGTCTTATTTTGAATAAGTGGGGTTGTTAAACGGCTGAATATTCTGGAGTGGTAGTCGAATAAAAAGTTTGTATAGGGTTGGTGTTTTTGTGTCGGGTGCAGCATCGGGCTTGTCGCTGAATTCAAGCTGGAAAGTGTGCTGGTGGTCATGAATCACCTAGGGTAAAAGGTACTGGTAGTTAAGCGTTCGGTTTAAGGTGCGGAGGTTTGTGTGGAGCATGTTGTAAGTGTTGTCCGAGGTATTACTCCCCATGCATATGACTCGCTGCCTAACGCAGTTGCTCTTTCTAGGGTGACGAAGGAGCGTAAAGAAAAATGTGATTTGATTGGGGGTGGTTTTGTAGTCGCTTATGAGTTAGGTGGTGATTCTTTAGTTTTAAGTTTTAATAATGGATGGCATTTGGTTGTGTCTGCCGGAGATAATAGAGTTGATTGGGATGTTGTGCCTGTTAAACCGGCTATTAAAGAAGGTGGGCGGAAAGGGGTTGTCTATCGTCTACACCCCGATGGTGAAATAGTACTGTGGAAGCCGCGAATATTTCTGAACAAACTTTTGGGGAAACAAGCGGCAATATCGCCAAGTAATCAATACCTCTTCTTGTTTGTTCGGGATGAGGCTGATTATATTTTTGATTTTCTTATCAATGTTGATATTCCTGACGAAAGATTTCTATTCCTCTCCGAGGTGTAGGCTGAAAGAAAAGCTTTTTGTTTGGTGAAGAAAATGCATGATTGGACCCTACAGTCGATTCACGTTGATTGGGCTCGTGGAGTGGCAAAAATCGAACTTAAGGACTCGATGTCCATGGTTAGATTTATCGAGATCAACGAGCTAAAGAGTGTAACCATACCAAGAAGGAATCCTTGGGGTGAAAGTGTTTCAATTAACGAGGCAATTTACCTTGTTAATGAGGGGGGGGAGCATGCTCTAATTGTTGAAATGCAATCGGGAGATTACATAAAAGTGGAAGCTGGATTTATAAGTAAGTTATAGTTTTTATAAATTTTACAGAGAGGGATTTCTCTGGCACCGGCTTTTTGCCGGTGTTTCCTTCGCTATATGTCTTTTGCCACCGCCTCTAGATACTAGCTGTGAAGAGGACTGGAGGCAGAATATTCCAAGTGGTGGAGTTGTATCAGGGGTCCCAGGGCGCGCAGGAGTCTTGGCAGGAGCTCAGTTAAATCCGGACGGAACAGTATGCGGTTGGGGCGGTCTCATGGGAGGTATTCCCGGTCCCAATTGGAGTACTCGCCCAGTGGAGTTGGATAAATGATAGTATATGTTTTCTCGTTTTTTGATTTTTTCAACACAAGTTGTTTTAATATTCATTTAAAAAAGCAATCTCTTTAAAAGGATATTGTTAGACGTTAGAGGGGGGAGCTACACGGAAGCTCTTTTCGCTTGGTGATGTGGGTAAGGTAAGTTTTTATCTGCATATCCATAATGAGGGTAAGCCCAAAAGGGATTATGACCAGCCACACAAAGGTCATGAAACGCCGCACGTTCATGAGTGGGAAAACGGGGGTGGAGAGCATCTCCGTCGTAACTACTCACCGTGCAATAAGAAGGAGCTGATATGAACAGTTGGGGAGTTTTGGTCGAGTCAACTATTGATAGCGTACACGTCAATGCATTGAACAAAGAAATAAGAACTAATGTTGCATGTGCATGCGATGGCAAAGGTAGACAATAGATTATCGCAACTGGCGTCGATGATTTCGTTGCGAATGAAATGCGAATTTCTAATATTATTGATCGAGTAAATAGATTTGATGGCGACGATCTTGATAGGAGCAATTCAGATACATCAAAGCGTCTATTTTTTCTGATGAGAGGTAAGGCTTCAAGTTTATCTGAACTTGAATGGGGCGTTCTACAGAAAAATTATCTTATGTTCGTGACGGTAAATTGAGTCTTTTGGAAATTGAGCCAGTTTATGGGGCGACGATAATAATTTTAGCCAAGAGTTTCAGCCTTGAGCTTATAGCTTAGGCTTCGGATGCGGCAAACAATCCAGCAGAGCCGGACGAGAATAACTTAGACAAGATCAAAGGAAACAAAGCCGCAGATGCTGCGGCTCAGGACGCCGGATATAACGATGCTCACGATGCAAATAAGGGGCGAGGTGATGGTCGAGTGAATATCTATAACGATAAGACAACGGGGCAAAAGTGGATATGGGATGGTAAGAATGACTCAGGGAAAGAACAGTTATGAGTTCATTGTCCGTTAGAACGAAATCAGTTTCGTTGACATTCAGAGGCTTTGATCTCACTGCTGAGGAAGTTGTTGCTCTTGTAGGTGTGGCTGCATCAAGACTCGGAAATCGTGGTGAGCCAGTAAAACCTGGTGTCAAAACACGATTAACTCGATCTTACGCAATTTTCTCGTTGGACTTCTTAAATGACTACGAGTTATGCGAGATGCTCCCTGCGTTACTCACGCATCTTGGGGGAATCAATCATCTTTTCCAGATACAAAGTCAGATCCAACCAGAGTTTTCCGAGATTCATTTTGACTTACCGGTTGCTGCGTCCGATGAGTCACAAGAAGGATATTTGTCGACGACTGTTATTGCAGATGTCTCTCAACTTAAGGCCAGCATCTCATTCGGCTTTTTCTAAAGCCGTAAAGCCTTGTAGCGCGGGTCATTTGACCCGCGCTGGACGAAACGTTACGGCTCCCCAGGTCGTAGCGTTCCGTCCACAACCCTTCGCTTAAATGCAGCGGCGATATCCCCAATCCCCTGTTCACCGCTGATAGCGAAAGTTGTCCCAGATCTGTCCTATGTCACCGCCTCACGAACCCCACCTTCAAAACCCTGCACTGAACCCCGATGCTGGTCTCCCGAACTCTTTCAGGAGCCAGCCCCTCATGACGTCGTCCCGACGTTTGTAATTCCCTCGCCTTTATTAGTGCCGGTGGCTTTCACCAACAAAAGTCAGGGATGTAAACAGGCTGCGTTCCGAGATATCTTTTTCGTCAACTGCCGGCACTCTGGCTTGGGCGGCAATAATGTTCAGCCCGTTGTTACGAATGACGATATTGGCACGCCCCTGCGCATCGGTCTTCGTGCTACTGGCATCCGACATTCCACGATAGTCATCGAGAAGGGCAATGTTGGCGGCTGGCTTGCCATCAATAGTCACTTCAACAGGTAGTGGGTTACCAACACCGACCTCCATTGGGTCTTTCAATGGGCGAATGACCATCGCTAGCTTCAAGTTATCGGGTATACGGGCGTGCGGTTCCAGAATTGCCAGGCTGTATTTGTAGCTGTGGCTGGCACTGACCGCGCCCGGTACTTCCGCCATCGGAGCATTGACGGACTTCCCATCCTTGCCCTTGCTCCATATGCCGTTGTCGAGTGCGACGGTCACGACTGCCGGGCTTGCTATAGGCACCAGGCGAGCGTGATCGCCCAGTCGCTCAACGGTGACGGGCACCCCCTTACCGTTCTGATCGTAGGCCCATACGCCTTTGATCTTCTCCGGTGCGTAGGCTTCATCCTCTGCGCCATGCCCATAAACGACCTCAAGATGGCCATAGCGTGTTTCCGTCCAGATGCCATGGGCAAAGGCTGATCCAGTGCTTAGAGCGCCCATTGCTACAGCCAGTGAAAGTGCAAATCTCATAGGTCTTCCTGATGTCATGAGTGAAGCTTTTCAAACGCCAGGGAAGCAAAAACATGCCTGCTCAGACCTGTGCCCACGCCTTGGTTTGAAAACGTGTCTAAATTGCTATTTGTTATAATGTAACATGTTGGTGGTAGCATGTTACTACATAACATCTTTAAGGAAGATAGCTTCATGTACAGATCTGCACATCGCGCCAGGGTTGGGGTTTTTACAAGTGCAGCGCTGACCGGCATGTTCTCGTGTGTATCGGTTGCGGCAGCGGAATCAGGGGCGGAGAGTCGCACTGAGCTGGATGCGATTGAAGTCGTAGGTGAAGGAAGCAGTTCCGGGCCTATCAAGCCGCTTACACGCAGTAAGGTGAGCAACGCACCGGAAAGCCTGCCGACGGCAGTGTCCACGATTACCCAGGAAGACATTCGCACGCTCAACGTCGACCGTGATATCTCCAACATCTATCGTCGTGTGCCGGGCGTGGTGGCCAACAATATTGACCAGGGTGACACTGGTAATGGTTTTCGTATGCGCGGCTTCACCACCAATGGCACTCACGGTGCTGACGTGGCGGTCACTGTCGACGGCGTACCGCAGAACATTCCATCGAGCCAGGGTGGGGCCGGTCACGGCCCGGTTTTCCTGGAATGGCTGACGCCGCAGATGATCAAGCGTGTCGACGTTATCAAGGGGCCTGTATCAGCGCTGTCTGGAGATCAGAACCGCGCAGGCTCGGTGAACATCGAGACGCTCGATGGCGGTGATGTGGCTTCAAGCATCGGCATGGACATCGCCAGCTTTGATGGCCGCCGTGCGAACCTGGTGCTGGGTGGAGAGCATGACGGCCTTGAATCGCTGTTCATCGCAGACGCCTACAAGACCAACGGCTATCGAAAGGCCGCCGAGACCAACCGCGACAACTACTTCTGGAAGCTCTCCAAGGTCATCGGTGATGCCAAGTACTCGGCCCGCTTCAGCCACTATGAGTCGGACTTCAAGAACGACGGCTATTTGAACCTCCCTGCTCTCAAGGCGGGCACGATCAGCCGTCGCGACACTGATAATTTGTATGGCTTCGGCAACGCCAACCGAAACACCTACGTCTTTAACCGGACCCCCGCAGAAGGAGAGGAAGGCCTGTCTTACACTGCGTACTTTGAAGATTTCAAGCGCGTGCGCGGCATCTCCAATGGCACCAACACCCACAACTATGGCAAGGATGACCGCGATATCTACGGCGGCCGCGTCGCCTACAACTTCGTTTACAAAGACTCGGCGGCGCTGATGGTCGGTGCCGATGTGCGCCGCGACAAGGGAGACGCTTTCCGCCAGCAGTACCGTAACTTCGAACCGACGCAGAACTACTACTTTGACTTCGATCAGGATCTGATCACTTACGGCGTGTTCGCCCAAGGGCAGTACAAGCCGGTCGATTCGTTGAAATTGCTGGCTGGCATTCGCTACGACCGCTTTGATTACGACATCAAGAATCTGAAGTTCCGCGATGCTGATACCGGTTACAACAGTTCAGTCACTACGCCGAAGCTTGGCCTGGTGTGGACGCCGACCGAGCAGTTCGAGCTGTTCACCAACGCGGCTCAAGGCTTCCGGTCACCAGCGGCGGAGTACATCAGTTCAGGAAGCAGCAGCGCATTGCCACTGAGCGAGACTGGAGGCCGGATCAACAGCAGCGTTCGACCAAGCAAAGTCACGTCCTATGACATCGGCTTCACTGTGCGTCCTACCGAGCGCCTCTCCAGTACCACCGAGTTCTATTACATCCAGAACGACAGCGAAACGCTGCAAACCTCGCCCGGTGTCTTTGAACAGGTCAGCGACACCACGCGCAAGGGCGTGGAGACCAGTTTCAACTACCAGGTCACCTCTACAATCAGCACTTACGCCAGCTATGGCCGAATCATCGATGCATCGATCAACAATCCTTCACCTGGCACCGGCGAGCAGTTGGCAGTGCCTGAGCACACCTACAAGGCGGGCGTTCAGCACCGCGACACCTTCATGGCTGGACAACTGACGCTCAACGCCGATGCATACCATCTTGCCGGCATCCCTTACTACGTTGGCACCGAGAAAAAGGAAATGCCGCTCTATACCCGGTATGACCTTCGTGCGTCCTACGACTATGATCAGTACCAATTCAGTGTTTACGGCACCTTTCAGCCCCATCGTTACGGCACTGAAGTCGCCTATGGCACAAGCACCGGGCTAGTGATTGTTCCTCAACCCTCCACGACCTTAGGCGCGTCGGTCAGGTATTTCTTCTGATCATTGAAGCGATGCTGAACATGGTGCGATAGCAGCCCGGTGCCGGCTTTCGGGTCGGCTTCCAGGCTTTGTACAAGATGTATCTGCTCTCGGTGTTCTGCGTTAAACAGGCTCACCTTCGCTCGAAAACATTTCGTACAGAGCCTGTCCCGGCCAGCGCTCGTTTCTGACAGGAGATCTCCGAGTTCATTCTGCTGGAGTGTATATTTCGTTACCCGAAAGGCTCGGAGCAGCACATGACGTTCGATGTCGGGACAGGGATTCTACTGTTAGAGATATTGATGAATACCAAGGCGTTGGTCGAGGATGAATCCGGTCGTCTCCAGTTCGATGCCGAGCGTCTTGGCGAACATATATCGACGGTGCTTGCCGATATCGAAGTCTTGGAGCGTCTGGACGACGAAGCCTATCTGGCCGGCGCCAGAGATTATGTCCACAAGCATTTGGGCGCTCCGCAGAGTTCACAGACACGCTTCAATTTCCCGACTTCGCACTATGCGCGCCGGGTGCTTGAGGAGTTGCCTCGTTGAATGCCTTGAAAGGGCTGCTGTTTTGGTACTGCCTGGCATCACTCGCGCATCGTTGATCAAGCTGGCCCAGAGCCGCTTGGGGCTGAATGCTGTGGAAGAGGATGTCTACATCGATAACCTGGGCGATTACAAGGAGGCAGGCGCTTGTGGAACAGCGGCGGTTATCACACCGATTGGCGGTATCCACCCCAGTTGGGTCAGGCCTCTAAATACTCAACAACTCCGTCACCGGCAACCGATTGGTCGTCTTCAACTCGCGCAATGAAAGATTCGAGCGAATGCTCGACACGCCCGGCAGTTTTCTCAGGACTTTTTCAACGAACCGGCTGTAGCTGTCCAGGTCTTTGGCAACCACCTGAAGCAGGAAGTCCGCCTCGCCGGTTGTGTTGTGGCAACTGAGCACTTGCGGTGCCGATTCAATGATCTTTTCAAACCTGGCTGTAGCTTCCTCGCTATGGTCCGTGCAGGAAATCTGCACGAATGCCATCACCCCAAGCCCCAGTTTCTTGCGGTTCAGGATTGCTTGATAGCCCTCGATCACTCCGTCTTCTTCAAGGCGTTTCTGCTTTCGCCAGCAAGAGGCTTCGCTGAGGGAAAGTTGCTCCGCCAGTTTGACATTCGACAGCCTGCCGTTGCGCTGCAGTCGATCCGAGATTGCAATATCTACCTTATCCAGCTGTTCAATCATGGCGGAATCTTTCATTTTGAATATTTAAATGAAATTTAATTTCAGTTGTTGTGCGGCGTCAATTGCAGCTTGAAAGGTAATTTCACCGGGTTCATTCATACTGGAGGCGCTATTCAGTCGGTGTTTTTTCGTTGTCGTGCCTGTCCCAGCAGAGGTGTTTTTCATGAAAGCTGTAGTCTACGAAGCCTTTTCCCTGCCGCCGCGTCTCATGACCGTCGAAGACCCGACTCCAAAGCGCCATGGCGTTGTCATTAAGGTGCAGGGGACGGGTGTTTGTCGCAGCGATTGGCACGGCTGGAAGGGGCATGATCCGGACATTCAACTGCCGCATGTTCCGGGACACGAACTCGCAGGGGTTGTGGCCGAGGTGGGCAGGGACGTCACTAAATGGAAGGTCGGTGATCGTGTGACTGTGCCGTTCGTGGGTGGTTGCGGTGCTTGTCCTGAGTGCAGCAGCGGCAATCAGCAGGTCTGCCACACTCAGTTTCAGCCGGGTTTCACTCACTGGGGTTCATTTGCCGAATACGTCGGTATCCACAAGGCTGACCTGAACCTGGTCGCGCTTCCCGAGCGCATGGATTTCGCGACGGCGGCCAGCCTGGGTTGCCGCTTCGTTACTTCGTTCCGGGCGGTCGTTGATCAGGGAAGGGTTACGGCGGGTCAGTGGGTTGCTGTTCATGGCTGTGGAGGTGTGGGGCTGTCGGCAGTCATGATTGCTCAAGCCATCGGGGCTAACGTCATTGCCATCGATATCTCGGATGACAAGCTTGAACTGGCCCGCTCGCTCGGTGCTGTTGCGACGGTCAATGCCAGCCGCGTTGCGGATGTCACCGAGGCCGTTCTGGAAATCACCAAGGGTGGCGCTCATGTTTCGCTGGATGCTCTGGGCCATCCGACCACCTGCTTCAACTCCATCAATAATCTGCGTCGTCGTGGCAGGCACGTCCAGGTTGGTTTGATGCTCGCAGACCATGCGAAACCGGCGATTCCGATGAGCAAGGTCATCGCCTATGAGCTGGAAATCTGCGGTAGCCACGGCATGCAGGCGCATCGTTATGACGCGATGATCGAGATGATCAGCTCCGGCAAACTGGCTCCGGAGAAACTCGTCGGCAAAACCATCAGCCTGGAGCAGTCCATCGATGCACTGGTGAACATGGACCGGTTCGAGACGACAGGCGTAACCGTTGTAACGGAGTTCTGATCCCGACCCTGATCGTTCGGGCTAGCGCTCGGGCACAAGATCAGAGGCGTTGGGCTTCTCTTCCAGCACGGGCAACAGGAACCGCCCGATGACCGGCAGGTGATCCGAAATCAGCAGCGTGTCATCCCGGCGGACCCTGGCCCCGATACGCTTCAGTTTCGGGCTGTGGAACAGGTAGTCGACGGTTCTGTCCGGCCCGTTGACTCGCGTGTCGTTGGGAAAGAAGGTCAGCCACTGGCCACGGTCGATACCGCTGGCTTCGCTGTTGCTGGGGATCATCGGGTATTTGTCCCAGAGCGCATGCAATTCGCTGTCGGGGTTATAGGGGGCCTGTTGCTCGGCGGGCAGGCGCCGGTACTGGCCCAGCGGCAGCAGGTTGAAGTCACCGCCGATCAGCCAGGGCGTGCCGCTGCTTTCAAGGGTGTCCAGCAATTTGCCGGTGACCTGGATCTGGCGTTGCAGCGTGTCGTCGTCACGGGTTGGCCTGCTCAGATGGGTGTTGATGACTGCAAGCCGTTCACCATCGCGCAAGGGCAGGTAGCTCACCAGCAAGGCGGGGCGCGGCTTGAACTGTCGGCTGATGATATTGGTTTCAGGCAGCGGCAGTTGCAGCCGCTCGGCATGATCGATGCGATAGCGGCTTAGGGTCGCCAGTTTCATGCCGACGCTGCCGCGGATGTGCAGGTCCGGGATGAAGTCGGCCTTCCAGTAGAACGCCTCGGTGCTGCACGGATACAGGTCCGTGACTCGCTCCTGAAGCAGGGCCAGCTGGTTCTGATAATCGGCATTCTTGGCACCGTCGCTGACTTCCTGCAGCAATACGACATCGGGCTGTTCGTCCCGGATGACGCGTGCCACTTCATCAAGGTCGTAGGCGATATCTTCGTGGGTCGGGCGTTCGTCCTCGCCGCTGCCATCGGCCATGTCGTACCAGAAGACGTAACGCTTGCCCGCCAGATACTGGATGTTCCAGGTCATGATTTTGAGTGCCTGGCCCGGCATCAGCGGTGGTGCCTGGGAGGTGCAGATGGCCGTGACCGGCTCCCGGTCTTCCGGACGCCAGGTCAGGCTATGGATCATTGCCAGCACAAGGCCGGTCAGGGTCAGGGCAATGAGTGTCAGGCGTAAGAGTAAACGGGGCATCGGCTCGGCTTGGAGCGCATGGCGCTCGGTGTCGGGTTCGCGAACGAGCATAGCCGAGCTGCCAGTCCCTGGCAGCCGTTTCGTGGCTCAAGCCTTGTTCGAAGGTTCGCTGATCAGCATGAACAGACGGAATATCACGACAGTAATGAACAGTTGCAGGAAGCTGCCGATGCTGTCGAGTACCAGGGATGCCGCAGGGCTCTGGGGCTCTGGGAACAGGTAAAGCCCCAGGCCTTCGAGCAATGACAGGGGAATGTAGACTCCCAGCACACAGGCCAGAATGCGCATGAAATGGCCGGTGGTCATCAGCATGCTTTCGCGCATCGCCATGAAGGGCGTCAGCTTGCGCATCACCAGCAGGTACTCGCTGAAAGCCAGCTTGACCATCACCCACAGGCCGGGAATGACGAACAGCGACAGCCCGAACAGAATCAGCAGAGTGCTGATGGCCGACAGCACGGCGAAGGTCGGCCACAGGCGTAGGGTCATTGCCAGCAGGTCTCGGGTCGCAGGAGCCTCGCCTCGCGTGCGGGCATCGAGAAACAGGATCAGGGCGCCCGTGTAGAGCGGATAGAACAGCAGGCCGATCAACAGCTCGTAAGCGAAGGGGGCCTCATTGCCAAGGGCCTGCTTGGCCAGGGCTTCGAGTACCACCAGCGGCAGGCACAGCATCAGGATGCTTCCCAGGTTTTGCCGGAAGAAGTACAGCGAGTCCTGGATAACGTTCAGCGGGTTCATGTGGATAAGTCGCAGGCAAAAAAGCAGGCGACACTGTAGCCCATGCCTTTTGTCGAACCAAGAGTGGCAATGACAGGGATGGTGGCTTTCTTAACTTTTTGTTCATCCGGTTGAAGCGCGCTTGTCCAGCCCCATTACCTGAGTGAAGTCCACTCATTCGACTGGACGAAGATTTCCAACGGCAATCCAGCGAGGTCGCCATGAACAGCGAAGAGCAAACCCTGATCGACGAACTTTTCTCCAAGCTGAAAAGTGCCGAAACAGCCTCGACTCCCCGTGACCCAGGGGCCGAAGCGCGGATCAAGGAGCACCTTGCCCACCAGCCCGGCGCTCCTTATTACATGGCGCAGGCGATTCTGGTTCAGGAAGCGGCAGTCAACCAGTTGAATCAGCAGCTCAGGCAACGCGACGAGCAGATCCAGCAGCTTCAGGCCGAACTCCAGCAGGCCAGGGGTCAGGCTTCGTCTGCCCCGGCCAGTGGTGGTTTTCTGTCGAGCATTTTCGGTGGCAGCTCGTCACGTGCTCCGCAGTCCCAGCCTGCCCCGGCTTCCAGCGGCGGTGGCTGGCGTGATGGTGCCGGTTTCAACCCGCCACCTGCGCAGCAAAGTGGCTATGCACCACCCCCTGCTGCGCCCAGAGGCACAGGTTTTCTGGGCGGTGCTCTGCAGACCGCAGCCGGTGTGGCGGGCGGGGTGATGCTGGCGCAAGGTATCAGTAGCCTGTTTGGGCACCACAGCCAGCCTGAGGAAATAGTTGAAGTCATTCACGATCAGCCCATGCAAAGTAATGATTCGGGCAATTGGGGGCAGCAGGATCAGCAATACATGGCTGATGACAACTATGACGATGGCGGTGGCATGTTTTCGGACGATGATTCCTTCGTCTGAGTCGCAATGGTGTCGCGGGCAACCTGCTTCCATGACGTGTAGAGGTGGTTTGCCCGTCGCTGCTTGAGCCGCGGTCTTTTTCATCTCATGGCATACTGCTGCACCGGCTGACGAATTTTGTCCGCGTCATGAGGAATTGCGGTGAAGAAGATCGCGGTGTTTGCTGATGTACAGAACCTCTATTACACCGTGCGCCAGGCGCATGGTTGTCACTTCAATTACGCCGCGTTGTGGGCGGACATCAGCTCGCGCGGGCAGATAGTCGAGGCGTTTGCCTACGCCATCGATCGCGGTGACAGCAAACAGCAACAATTCCAGCAGATCCTTCGCAACCTGGGATTCACCGTCAAACTCAAACCATATATCCAGCGCAGTGATGGTTCGGCCAAAGGCGACTGGGATGTGGGGATCACCATCGATATCATGGACGTCGCGCCGCAGGTGGATGAGGTGGTGCTGGCGTCCGGTGACGGCGATTTCGATCTGCTGCTCGAACGCATCATCGCCAAGCACGGCGTCGAGGCTGTGGCCTACGGGGTTCCGGGGTTGACGGCCAACTCACTGATTCGTGCCGCCAGCCGCTACATTCCCATCGAAGGCGCGTTGTTGCTCAAATGATGGTCATTTTTTAAGGATTGCACCCCGTGTTGGAACGTATCGCTGTCATTGACTTTGAAACCACCGGTATCTCTCCCGGCCATAACTGCCGGGCTACCGAGATTGCCGTGGTGATCATGGAGCAGGGGCGTATCGTCGATCGCTATCAGAGCCTGATGAACGCCGGGGTGCGTATTCCAGCCTTTATCGAAGGCCTGACCGGAATCAGCAACAACATGATCCGCACGGCACCCTCGGCCGATCGGGTAATGAATGATGTCTGTGATTTTGTTGGTGCAACGCCGCTGGTGGCGCACAACGCTTCATTCGACCAGAAGTTCTGGGATTATGAACTCTCGCGCATCCAGCGCACCCGCGAGCAAAGCTTTGCCTGTTCGATGTTGCTGGCGCGCCGCCTGATGCCGGGAGCACCCAACCACAAGCTCGGCACCCTCACGAGCTATGCCCGCCTGCCCAACACCGGCAAGGCTCACCGGGCTATGGCCGATGCCGAGATGGCCGCCAACCTGACGGCTTACCTGACCAACGAACTGCGCCAGACCCACGGTATCGCCGGGGTTTCCCATCAGTTGCTGTGCTCGCTGCAGAAAGTCCCCGCTGCAAAAATCAGTGAAGCGCTCAAGCGTCAGCGTGGGTTTTAGATTTCCGTTGCTGCTTCTTATCTGTCGATCGTTATCGGCACGCGCGAGCTAACCTGCGAGGGCCGGACAGGGTAAACTGCGCGCCTTGCAGTGAATTTCCCTACGGTACCCCCATGACATTCGCCTCTCTCGGCCTGATCGAACCCTTGCTGCGTGCCCTCGATGCACTTGGCTACCAGACCCCGACGCCTGTTCAGGCACAGGCGATTCCTCCGGTGCTGGCTGGCCGTGACCTGATGGCCGCCGCCCAGACCGGCACTGGCAAGACTGCCGGTTTTGCCTTGCCGCTGTTGCAGCGCCTGACCATGGAAGGCCCGAAAGTTGCCCCCAATTCGGTGCGCGCTCTGGTATTGGCCCCGACCCGTGAGCTGGCCGAGCAGGTGCATGAAAGCATTCGCCAATACGCCGAACATCTGCCGTTGAGCACTTATGCGGTGTATGGCGGCGTCAGCATCAACCCGCAAATGATGAAGCTGCGCAAGGGCGTGGATGTTCTGGTCGCCACGCCAGGCCGTCTGCTGGACCTGCACCGTCAGAACGCGGTCAAGTTTTCGCAACTGCAAACCCTGATCCTCGATGAAGCCGATCGCATGCTGGATCTGGGCTTTGCCGAAGAACTGCGCGGGATTTATGCCGCGCTGCCCAAGCGTCGTCAGACTTTGCTGTTCTCCGCCACCTTCTCGGACGAAATCCGCCTGCTGGCCTCGCAGATGCTCGACGATCCTCTGAGCATTGAAGTCAGCCCGCGCAATGTGGCGGCGTCTTCGGTCAAGCAGTGGGTAGTACCGGTAGACAAGAAGCGCAAGAGCGAGCTGTTCATCCATCTGCTGAAAAAGCAGCGCTGGAGCCAGGTGCTGGTGTTCGCCAAGACCCGTGTCGGCGTCGATCAACTGGTCGAGCGTCTGCAAGGGCTGGGCATCAATGCTGACGGCATCCATGGCGACAAGCCCCAGGCGACTCGCCAGCGTGCTCTGGATCGCTTCAAGGCCAGCGAAGTACAGATTCTGGTGGCTACCGACGTGGCAGCCCGTGGTCTGGATATCGATGACCTGCCGACCGTGGTCAACCTGGACTTGCCTATCGTGGCCGAGGATTACGTTCACCGCATCGGGCGTACCGGGCGTGCCGGTCTTACCGGGGAAGCGATTTCGCTGGTCTGCGCCGATGAAGTCGAACTGCTGTCGGCGATTGAAGTGCTGACCCGCCAGACGCTGGTGCGCAAGGAAGAGCAGGATTTCGAGCCCGAGCATCGTGTGCCGACCACCGACGCCAGCGGGCAGATACTCAAGAAACCCAAGAAACCGAAAAAGCCCAAGGTTTCAGGCAGCAAGCGCAATCTGGGCAAGTGGGTCGACAGCGGCGATAGCGAGCCCGCGCCAGTGGTCAAGGCCGTGCGCAAGGTGCCAGTGTTCAACACCGGACCGCGCAAGAAAAAGCCCTGATCTTTCGCGCCCAATGAAGGAGCGACTTCAGTCGCGAAGGCAGCATGAAGACGGTGCACTTCTTCAGCTTTCACTGGCCTCGTCGCGAGCAAGCTCCCTCCCGCGAAGGTTGTGGGAGCTGCTGCACCACTCAATGATTCCAAGCCCCGCAGCCCGACCGCTGGCAAAGCAGGCGGTCAGCAGGTAGCCGCCGGTCGGGGCTTCCCAGTCAAGCATCTCGCCAGCGCAGAACACGCCCGGCAGTTGCTTGAGCATCAACGCCTCGTCCAGCCCCTCGAAGGTCACACCGCCAGCGGTGCTGATCGCCTCATCGAGCGGACGCGGTTTGATCAGGGTCAGAGGCAGTGCCTTGATGGCCTGGCTCAGCAAGGCGGGATCGGCAAAGGCTTCCTTGGTCGCCAGCTCACGCAGTAGTGCGGCCTTGGCACCTTCCAGTCCCAACTGGCTTTGCAGGTGTTTGGACATCGAGCGCGAGCCGCGAGGTTTGCTCAGGGCTTTTTGCACATCGCTGAGCGTCTTGCCGGGCAACAGATCGATCTGCACCGTCGCCGAGCCTGCAAGGTTGATCTGCTCGCGAATCCTCGCCGAAAGTGCATAAATCAGGCTGCCTTCCACACCTGTTTCAGTCAGCACGCATTCGCCAAGCCTGGGCGTGTCGTCTGGCAGGCCGATGGCGATATTCTTCAGCGGCGCGCCCGCGAACTTGCTGCGCAGCAACTCGCTCCAGACTGCAACCTCAAAGCCGCAGTTGGCGGCCTGCAGCGGCGCAACCTCAATGCCGCGCTCTTGCAGCCAGGGCAGCCAGGCGCCATCGGAACCCAGGCGCGCCCAACTGGCGCCGCCCAGAGCGAGCAAGGTTGCATCGGGTTTGAGTGCCAGTTCGCCGTCCACAGAGGCAATACGCAGGCTGCCGTCGGCATTCCAGCCCAACCAGCGATGGCGGTTATGAATCACCACGCCCGCTTCGCGCAAGCGCTTGAGCCAGGCCCGCAGCAGCGGGGCGGCTTTCATGTCGGTCGGGAACACACGGCCCGAACTGCCCACGAACGTTTGAATCCCCAACCCATGAATCCACTTGCACAGTGCATCGGCATCAAAACGGCGCAACAAGGGCGCGATCATCGGCGCACGCTCGGCATAGCGCGACAGAAACGCCGGGTACGGCTCCGAATGCGTGATATTCATCCCGCCCACACCCGCCAGCAGAAACTTGCGTCCCACCGATGGCATGGCGTCATACAGATCGACCTTGATCCCGGCCTGGCTCAACACCTCAGCCGCCATCAACCCCGCAGGCCCGCCTCCAATGATGGCAACGGATGAAGGCGTTGGGGATTTTGAGTTGGTCATGGTGAGCGGGGAGTCAGTGATAAGAGGCTGGGCATTCTACCCGAGATTCAAGTCCTGGCCTTGAGGCATCCATATTGCTGCGGATCTAACCCAACCCCATCTCCACCCAGACCCGCTGCGCGCTGTGATGCAGTATGCCGTGTCGCCTGGCCAGGGCTTCGCGGTCTTTGCTGTAGCCGCCGCCGATAACGCCCATCACGGGGATATCACGGCCCAGGCAATGGCGTATGACGGTTTCGTCCCGTGATGCCAGGCCTTCATCGGTCAGTTGCAGGTAACCGAGGGCGTCGTCCTTGTGCACATCCACTCCCGCGTCATAGAGCACCAGATCCGGCTGGTAGATCGGCAGGAGGTAGTTGAGCAGGTCGTCGACGACTTTCAGGTAGTCCACATCGCCCATACCCATGGGCAGCGGTATGTCCCAGTCGCTTTGGGCCTTGCGGGCCGGGAAGTTCTTTTCGCAGTGCAGCGACACGGTAATGGCGTCGTCGGTGTCGGCGAGGATGCGTGCCGTGCCGTCGCCCTGATGCACGTCGCAGTCGAAGATCAGCACCTTGCCCACGCGGCCGCTGGCCAGCAGGTAATGGCTGATGACGGCCAGATCGTTGAAGATGCAGAACCCGGCCGGGTAGTCGTAGTGCGCATGATGAGTGCCGCCAGCCAGATGGCAGGCCAGACCATGCTTGAGCGCCTGTTCGGCGGTCAGCAATGAACCGCCCACTGCTCGAATGGTGCGTCGCGCCAGGTCTTCGCTCCAGGGCAGGCCCAGTCGGCGTTGGTCCTCGCGTGACAGGTCGCCGCTCAGGTAGCGCTGAATATAAGAAGGGTCATGGGCCAATGCCAGAATATCGGCCGGGCACAGTTCCGGGCGCAGAAGCTGGGTGTCCCGAACCAGGCCGCTGTCGACCAGGTGATCGCGCAGCAGGCGGAACTTGTCCATGGGGAAACGATGGCCAGCCGGGAAGTGCGGGCTGTAATCATCATGATAGATAAGCGGCAGGGACATTTTTCGTCCGGTCTGGGGTCGAAGCCGGATAGTGCCAGTAATGCAGGCCGTCGCACAGCAACCTTGGGCGTCGACAGGCTACACTGGCGCAATCATTTGCGTGGTACCCGGGAGGAATCGATGGAGCCGATACTCAAACTCGACAGCGCTCGGCTGTTGATGCGGCAATGGCGGGACGATGACCTGCCCACGTTTGCCGCCATGTGTGCGGATCCTCAGGTCATGCGCTACTTTCCCGAGCCCATGAGCCGCCTGGAAAGTGCTGCCATGATCGGGCGTGTACGGGGGCATTTCGCTGAGCTGGGCTTTGGCTTGTGGGCTCTTGAGCGTAAGGACAATGGGGCTTTTATCGGCTTTACCGGTCTTGGGGTCGTGGGTTTCGATGAGCATTTCACGCCTGCGGTGGAAATCGGCTGGCGCCTGGCGCGTGAGCATTGGGGCCTGGGTTTTGCCAGCGAGGCGGCCTGGACTGTTCTGGGCTGTGGCTTCGAGCGTCTGGGGCTGGAAGAAATCGTGTCGTTCACGGCGGTCAGCAACGAGCCATCGCAGAAGGTGATGCAAGCCATTGGCATGCAGCACGATGTGGCCGATGACTTCGATCATCCCGGCATCGAGGATGGGCATCCGCTCAAACCCCATGTCTTGTATCGAATAAACCGTGAACAGTGGCTCAACACGCTCAAACCCTGATTCAGCCAGCCGCATTAAATTCTGTATCATTTCAACCCTGCCGCGCAGGCCTTGCGCGCGCGGGTATGTTTTGTGCGAGGAGTGATGAATGAGCCAAGTGTTGGATGATCTGGTCGAGCTGCTGACGCTGGAACCGATCGAGGAAAATCTTTTTCGCGGTCGCAGCCAGGACCTTGGCTTTCGCCAGCTGTTTGGCGGACAGGTATTGGGGCAGTCGCTGTCGGCCGCCAGCCAGACTGTAGAAGAAGATCGCCATGTTCATTCCCTGCACGGCTACTTTCTACGCCCTGGCGATGCCGCCTTGCCTGTGGTCTATCAGGTCGACCGTGTGCGTGATGGCGGTAGCTTCAGCACGCGCCGGGTAACGGCGATCCAGAAGGGCAAGCCGATCTTCACCTGCAGCGCATCGTTCCAGTATGACGAAGAGGGTTTCGAGCATCAGACCACCATGCCACAGATCGCAGGCCCGGAAAACCTGCCTTCGGAGCTGGAACTGCTGACCCAGCGGGCGCACCTGATCCCCGAAGCGATGCGCGACAAGTTTCTGTGCCCCAAGCCCATTCAGTTTCGCCCGGTCACCGCTGAAGACCCTTACAACCCGAAGCCGGGGGAACCGGTGAAGTATGTCTGGTTCCGTGCCGATGGCACCTTGAAGGACGTTCCGGCGCTGCATAAATACTTGCTGGCCTACGCCTCGGACTTCAACCTGCTGACCACCTCTTTGCTGCCCCACGGCAAGACCGTCTGGCAACGCGACATGCAGGTCGCCAGTCTGGACCATTCGCTATGGTTCCACAGCGATCTGCGCGCTGATGACTGGCTTTTGTACGCCATGGACAGTCCATGGGCCGGCAACTCTCGCGGTTTCTCACGCGGCAGCATTTTCAACCGCGCCGGGCAACTGGTCGCCTCGGTCAGTCAGGAAGGCCTGATCCGCCATCGCAAGGACTGGTCATGAGCCTCAGGGATATCCCGAACTGGGTATTCGACATGGACGGCACCCTGACCATCGCCGTGCATGATTTCCCGGCCATCAAGCGGGCACTGGGTATTGCGCTGGAGGACGATATTCTCGGACACCTGGCGGCTTTGCCTGCTGATGTCTCTGCGGCCAAGCATGCCTGGTTGCTGGAGCACGAGCGCGAACTGGCGCTGGCCTCGCGACCGGCCGAAGGTGCTGTCGAACTGGTGCGCGAGCTGGCCGGGCGCGGTTATCGCCTGGGTATCCTGACCCGCAATGCCCGCGAGCTGGCTCATATCACCCTTGAGGCGATTGGTGTTGCGGACTGTTTTGCGATCGAGGATGTGTTGGGCCGTGACGAAGCGACACCCAAGCCGGATCCGGCTGGCCTGCTGAAGCTGGCGGGTGCGTGGGATGTGTCGCCCGGGCAGATGGTCATGATTGGCGACTACCGCCATGACCTGGATTGTGGCCGTGCAGCGGGGGCAAAAACCGTGCTGGTCAACCTGCCCGAGAATCCCTGGCCAGAGCTGACCGACTGGCATGTCGCCGATTGTGTGGCATTGCGGGGGATGCTGGATCTGTGATTTTCGCGAATGAATTCGCTCCTGCGGGAGCGAATTCATTCGCGAACTGTGCGCAATCAAAACGGCTTGAACAAGACTGCCTGCCCTTCAGGCGACGTAAAGATCCCGTCACCGCTGTGCCCGACTTTCGGCACGATGACCAGATGCTGGCTCAGCCCTTCCGGGTGACGTTTTTGCAGGTACTTGAAGTAGTTCTGCCCGCGAGTCAGCCTGTTCGGGCCCTGTGCCTCGGCGGCGCAGGTCTTGTCCAGTGCAGGGTGGTTGATGTCGGTGTCCAGTTCGCCCAGCAGGTAAGTGATATCGCGCTTCACATAGGCTTTTTCGATATCCGCAGGCTTTTCCTTGCCTGAGTAGAACGGCATTTTCTTCAGGCCGTACTTCCAGTCGTCGAAGTTGGGGCAGCTTTGCGACGATACGGTTTCAGGGCGCTCTGCGTCGAAGTAGGCATAGGAGGACGGGTTGGCGATCACGTAGCGCAGTTTCACGCCTTCACGGTTGAGCAACGCATCTTCCTTGCCGCCAATCATTGCGTAACGCTGTACTACCTGGGCGCCGCCGGAATGGCCAGCGATGACAATTTCCTTGAGGTTGGGGAACAGCTTGCTGTCGCTCAGGCGCTTGAGGATATGGTCAATGACGATAAACGAGCTGATCGGCTTGGGGTCCACAGCCGTGGCGCCTTCCATCCAGCTGTTCTGGCGCCAGCGCAGGATCGAGTCGGACAAGTGGTGGGCAACGATATCTTTTTCGTCCAGAAACTGTGGGGCAATCAGCAGGGTCTTGCTGCGCTCCTTGGACTGGTTGGCCGCCCGCTCGATGCTGCGTAGATAGGTTTGCGCATTGCGCAGGCGCCCGTGCAGCACGATCACGACGCGCTCGATTCGTGGTTTTGGATGCACCCATTCCTGGCTCAGGCCCAGCGTTGCCTGGCTGCCATTGATGATAAGGCGATCCGGGCTGATCGATTTTACCGCTTGATCCTCGGCATGAGCGCCGAGGCTCGCGAAGGCAGTGCTTAACAACAGGACCATAAGCGGTTTAATCATGTGCTCAGAGACTCTTGGCGGCGAACGTATCGCATTGGTTGATTTGACCTTGTGCAAAGCCGGTCTTGAACCAGCGCACGCGCTGGGCTGACGTTCCATGGGTGAAGGAGTCCGGTACGACCCGGCCACGGCCTTGCTGCTGCAAGCGATCATCGCCAATGGCGTTTGCCGCATTCAGTGCCTCTTCAATATCACCCGGCTCAAGCCAGTTCAAACGCTTTTGTGCGTTGTAGGCCCAAACACCCGCAAGACAGTCGGCCTGCAATTCCTGGCGGACCAGCAGACCGTTATTGCCTTCCATGCGCTGGCCTTGTTGGCGAGCCGTCTGGACCTTGGCTGAAATACCCAGCAGGGTCTGCACGTGATGGCCCACTTCATGGGCGATGACGTAAGCCTGGGCGAAATCCCCGGCAGCCGAAAAGCGTTGGGACATTTCCCGGAAGAAATCCAGGTCCAGATAAATCTGCTGGTCGGCCGGGCAATAGAAGGGGCCTGTGGCCGAAGTCGCGAAACCGCACGCGGAGTTCACTTGACCGCGAAACAGCACCAGAACCGGGTCCTTGTACTGTCGGCCACTCTGGGCAAACACGGCCCGCCAGGTATCTTCGGTATCGCCCAGCACGCTGCGCACGAACTCGGCCTGCTGATCGTTGGCGGGCGGAGCCTGGCGTGTCTGGGGGGGGACTTGAGAGGTTTGCTGGGTCATTTCACCGGTGAGCTGCCCGAGAATCTGCATCGGATCCTGGCCGGTCAGCAGGCCGAAGGCGACGATAATCACTATGCCGCCCAGGCTCAGTCCCTTGCCACCGATGCGCATGCCGCCACCGCCGCTACTGCCATCGCGAGCATCGACTACGTTGTCGCTGCGTCGGCCTTTTTTCCACAACATTCTGAAGCCCTCCGCTGAACTCTAGGGAGTGTTGCCGGTGATACGTCATTGCGCCAGTCCGGCGGTCTATCTGGCCAGCATCAGACCGGTTTTGCCCGGTGCTCGTTCTCTACGGGGGGCGCTGCATCGGCAAAGTGATTGACCCGGCGCAGGCTCTTGAACCCGATCATCCAGGCGCCCACGACGCCCAGGGTGCACAGACCGCCCATGATTGCCGCAGGAACCGGGCCGGTCAGGGATGCGCTGGTGCCGGCACGGAACTCGCCGAGTTCGTTGGATGAACCGATAAACAGCATGTTGACCGCATTGACCCGGCCACGCATGGCATCCGGTGTCGAGAACTGCACAAGGGCCGAGCGAATATAGACGCTGACCATGTCCGCTGCGCCTGCGATCAACAAGGCAAAGCAGGACAGCCAGAAGAGGGTGGACAGGGCAAACACCAGATTCGCCACGCCGAACACACCGACGGCCAGAAACATGGTCATGCCGACATTGCGATCCAGAGGCCGCATGCTCAGGTAAACCCCGGTCGCCAGTTCGCCCAGGCTCATGGCGGCGCGCAGTGCTCCCAACCCTTGTGGCCCAAGATGCAGGACCTCATGGGCATAGATCGGCAACAGGGCCACCACGCCACCGAGCAATACGGCGAACAGGTCCAGAGAAATGGTGCCCAGAATGATTGGCCGGGAGCGAATGAAGGCGATGCCAGCGGTAAAGCGCTGCCAGGCCCCGTCACCCAGGTCCACAGGCTTGCCTGCAAAAGGCGTTGCGACCTGGCTCAGACACAGAATGCCCACCAGGAATGAAAGCACACAGGTCGAATACGTCAGCTCTGCGCCACCCAGCGCATACAGACCGCCCCCGATCAACGGCCCGGCCACGGTGGAGCAGCGCATGATGACGCTGTTGGTGGCGATGGCCGATGCGAGTTGTTCCCGGGGCACAATCTGCGGCAGCAGGCTTTGCAGCGCAGGCCCTGTGAATGCACGGGCGCAGCCATAGAGCACGAGAGCCCCGTAGATCAGACGCAGGTCTTGCAGCTTGAGAGCGGAAAACAGCAACAGGATCAGCCCGCACAGTGCTTGCACTGCCCAACTGATGCTCAGGATCAGCTTGCGGTTGTAGCGATCGATCAGATCCCCGGCCGGCATGAGCAGCAGCAACATGGGGATGAACTGGGCAAGACCCACATAGGCCAGCGCCATCGGCTCGCGGGTCATGTCATACACCTGCCAGGCCACGACTATGGCCTGGATCTGCATGGCGAAGACCGCCAGCAGCCGTGCGAAGATGAAATTGACGAAACCTGGTGCGCGGGACAGTTTGACTGATGAGGCGGGGGATTCAGAACTCAAGACAGTTATCCATCGAAGCGGGGGAATACGCGGGTGGCGTTATACCTTAGCCCATGGAGCGCTACACATGAAGTAACTAAATTGTTTTGTGTGGTGTTGTTCGCGAATGAATTCGCCTCCTACGGATTAGGTGTAGGAATTCATTCGCGAAAGGTTGCAGGGTCTGCTTAGGAGCGAATTCATTCGCGAAGGCTATCAACGCCTGACCAGCAGAACCCCTGATTCCATGTGGTGTGTATAGGGAAACTGGTCAAACAGTGCGCAGCGCTCGATCCGGTGGGTATCGTGCAGTTGGGCGATGTTGGCGGCCAGGGTTTCCGGGTTGCAGGAAATGTACAGGATGCGATCGAAGCGGCGGGTCAGCTCGCAGGTGTCCGGGTCCATGCCGGCCCGTGGCGGGTCGACGAACACACTGGCGAACTCATAGCTCTTCAAGTCCACGCCTTGCAGGCGGCGGAAAGGACGTACATCGCTCAGCGCCTGGGTCAGCTCTTCGGCAGACAGACGCACCAGCGTGACGTTATCCACTGCGTTGTCATCCAGGTTGCTCAGCGCAGCATTCACCGATGTCTTGCTGATTTCTGTCGCCAGCACTTTGCGCACGCGGGTGGCCAGCGGCAGGGTGAAGTTGCCGTTGCCGCAATACAGCTCCAGCAAATCGTCAGTACGCTCGCCCAGCGCGTCATAGGCCCAGTTGAGCATTTTCTGGTTCACGGTGCCGTTTGGCTGGGTGAACGCGCCTTCAGGCTGGCGATAGCTGAACGTGCGACCGGCGACTTCCAGCTTTTCTGTCACGTAATCCAGGCCGATCACCAGGCGCTGGCCTTTGGAGCGGCCGATCAGGCTGACATTCAGCTCGCTCGCCAATGACTGCGCTTCGGCTTGCCATTCTTCGTCCAGCGGGCGGTGATAGCACATGGTGATCATGGCATCGCCCGCGAGGGTGGTCAGGAAGTCCACCTGGAACAGCTTGTGGTTCAGCGTCGGGCTGGCTTCCCAGCGCTCTCGTAGCACAGGCATCAGCGCATTGATACGCTCGCTGGCAATCGGCAGGCCTTCGAGCAGGATCGGCGTCTTGTTGTCGCCCGGCGCGAACATGGCGTAGTAACGCTTCTGGTCTTCGCGCCACAGGCGAAATTCCGCACGCAGGCGGTAATGCTCGCGTGGCGAGTCGAATACCTGCGGTTCGGGTGCGTCGAAAGGGGCCAGCAGCTCACGCAACCGGACGGCTTTTTCTTCGAGCTGACGATCGTAGCTCGCGGGATCGAAAGGAACACTCATGCGTTGAACCAGCCCAGCTTGATCACGAACAGAATCGACAGGATCACCAGCGCCGAATTCAGCTCGCGCCCGCGTCCCGAAAGCAGCTTGATTGCTGTCCAGGAAATGAAACCAAAGGCGATGCCGTTGGCGATGGAGTAAGTGAAAGGCATGGCCAGGGCGGTAATCACCACCGGTGCCGCGACTGTGAGGTCTTCCCAGTCGATTTCAGCCATGCCGGAAGCCATCAGCACGGCAACGAACAGCAATGCCGGTGCCGTGGCGAAAGCGGGCACGCTGCTGGCCAAGGGTGCGAAGAACAGTGCCATCAGGAACAGCACGCTGACCACGATGGCGGTCAGGCCGGTGCGGCCACCGGCACTGACGCCGGCTGCGGATTCGATGTAGCTGGTGGTGGTCGAGGTGCCCAGCAGCGAGCCAGCCATGGCCGCAGTACTGTCGGCGATCAGCGCACGGCCCATTTTCGGCATGTGGCCGTCCTTGCCCATCAGGCCCGCACGCTTGGCGACGCCGATGAGGGTGCCGGAGTTATCGAAGATATCCACGAACAGGAAGGCGAAGATGATGCTGACCAGTCCAACGTCCAGCGCGCCCATGATGTCCAGTTGCAGGAAGGTCGGAGCCAGGGAAGGTGGCATCGACACCACGCCGCCGAACGGCGTGAAGCCCAGCAGGATGGAGGCAAGGGTGGTAACCAGAATGCCGATCAGGACTGCGCCGCGGACCTTGAGCTGGTCCAGCGCCACGATCAGGAAGAAGCCCAGGGTCGCCAGTATCGGCGCCGGTTGTTTCAGGTCGCCCATGCCGATCATGGTCGCCGGGTTACTGACCACGATGCCGGCGTTATGCAGGGCGATCAGCGCCAGGAACAGGCCGATGCCTGCTGCAATGGCCGAGCGCAGGGGCAGGGGAATGCTGTTGATGATCCACTCGCGGATCTTGAACAGTGACAGCAGGAAAAACATCACCGCCGAAATGAAGACCGCACCCAGCGCCACCTGCCAGGTATGGCCCATGTGCAGGACCACGGTGTAGGTGAAGAAGGCGTTCAGGCCCATGCCCGGTGCGAGGGCTATCGGGTAGTTGGCGATCAGGCCCATTACGGCCGAGCCGATGGCGGCGGCCAGGCAGGTCGCGACGAATAGCGCGCCCTTGTCCATGCCGGTTTCGCCCAGGATGCTCGGGTTGACGAACAGGATGTATGCCATGGCCAGGAAGGTCGTGACGCCCGCCAGTATCTCGGTCCTCACGTTGGTGTTGTGTGCCTTGAGTTGAAACAGCCTTTCCAGCATGTCTGGCTCTCCGTAACGCGGCCTGCGTCGTAAATGTTTGACTCCAGAAGCAAAGCACAGGCTGACGCAGCAGCCCGCCGTTTCTGCGAGTCGGAAAAAGCCGCGCATCATACCAGCAGGTTGAGGCTGTGGCTGCTTTGTGAAGTGCTCCTTATCGGCTGAACACAAAGACCGTTCTGCAGCATGAGGCAACTCGCCACGCGGCAATAGACCACACAACCTCAAGGGCTGAATGGGACTACTCTTTCATGGTCGGTTGATCTGCATCATTGCACTCACGCATTCGGTGTGAACCGAAAGCATGAAACCAGCATCGAGATACTCATCAGAAGACTTCCGATGCACCGACTCCCTGACCGTGGGGCAATCGCTGATGGCTTTCTGCCAAAGGCTGGTATCACCTGATAGAGAGGAAGAATCATGTTCGGTTTGGAGGCACTAGATCTTGCCCGCATCCAGTTCGCATTCACGATTTCGTTCCATATCCTGTTTCCTGCCATCACCATCGGTCTGGCGAGTTACCTGGCTGTGCTCGAAGGCTTGTGGCTGAAAACCAGCAACGACGTATACCGCGACCTCTACCATTTCTGGTCGAAGATATTTGCCGTCAACTTCGGCATGGGCGTGGTTTCCGGGCTGGTCATGGCCTATCAGTTCGGCACCAACTGGAGCCGCTTTTCCGACTTTGCCGGCGCGGTTACCGGGCCGTTGCTGACCTATGAGGTCCTGACGGCATTCTTCCTTGAAGCAGGCTTCCTGGGTGTAATGCTGTTCGGCTGGAACCGTGTTGGCCGCAAGCTGCACTTCTTCTCGACGGTCATGGTCGCCATCGGCACCCTGATCTCCACCTTCTGGATCCTGTCGTCCAATAGCTGGATGCAGACGCCGCAAGGTTTTGAAATCATCGACGGTCGCGTGATCCCCACCGACTGGTTCGCAGTGGTCTTCAACCCGTCCTTCCCGTATCGCCTGGCGCACATGTCGATTGCCGCCTTTGTGGCGACCGCTTTCTTCGTCGGTTCTTCGGCGGCCTGGCACTTGTTGCGTGGCCGCGATACACCGCAGATCCGCACGATGCTGTCGATGGCCATGTGGATGGCGTTGCTGGTCGCGCCACTGCAGGCCGTTGTCGGTGACTTCCATGGTTTGAACACGCTCAAGCATCAGCCGGCAAAAATCGCCGCCATTGAAGGTCACTGGGAAAACATCGGTGACGAGCCGACGCCTCTGATCCTGTTCGGCTGGCCCGACATGAAGGAAGAACGGACTAAATATGCTGTGGAAATCCCCTATCTGGGCAGTCTGATCCTGACCCACAGCCTGGACAAGCAAGTCCCGGCGCTCAAGGAGTTCAAGCCTGAAGACCGGCCTAATTCGACCATTGTGTTCTGGTCGTTCCGGATCATGGTCGGCCTGGGTTTCCTGATGATCTTTACCGGGTTGTGGAGCCTCTGGCTGCGCAAGCGTGATGCGCTTTATAGCAACCGTGCTTTCCTCTATCTGGCGTTGTGGATGGGGCCCTCGGGTCTGATCGCGATCCTGGCGGGCTGGTTCACCACGGAAATCGGTCGTCAGCCCTGGGTCGTCTACGGCCTGATGCGCACGGCGGATGCTTCGTCCGGCCACAGCGTCACACAAATGAGCATCACCCTGGTGCTGTTCGTGGTCGTCTACTTCCTGCTGTTTGGCGCCGGCCTCAGTTACATGTTGCGTCTGGTGCGCAAAGGACCGAAGAAACACGTCGAACATACACCGACCGGCGGTCCCGGCCAGAAACGCACACCAGCCCGTCCGCTCTCCGCTGCCGAAGAAGGCTCCGAAGACGGCGACAACCTCGACAGCCTGAGCAAGGGGAACTGAGTCATGGGCATCGATCTTCCACTGATCTGGGCGGTCATCATCATCTTCGGCATCATGATGTATGTGGTGATGGACGGTTTTGACCTGGGCATCGGGATTCTCTTCCCGTTCATGAAAGACAGCTCCGACCGCGACGTGATGATGAACACCGTCGCTCCAGTCTGGGACGGCAATGAAACCTGGCTGGTTCTGGGCGGTGCAGCGTTGTTCGGTGCTTTCCCCATGGCCTATGCGGTGGTGCTGTCGGCACTCTATCTGCCGCTGATCTTCATGCTGATGGGGCTGATCTTTCGCGGCGTGGCTTTCGAGTTCCGCTTCAAGGCCACGGAAGAGAAGCGTCACCTGTGGGACAAGGCGTTCATTGGCGGCTCACTGGTTGCGACCTTCTTCCAGGGCGTGGCGCTGGGGGCTTTCATCGAAGGCATTCCGGTGGTCAACCGCGAGTTCGCCGGTGGTTCGCTGGACTGGCTGGCGCCGTTCCCGATGTTCTGTGGCCTGGCCCTGATCGTCGCTTATGCGTTGCTGGGCTGCACCTGGCTGATCATGAAGACCGAAGGGCCGTTGCAGACGGCGATGCACGATCTGGCACGTCCCCTGGCGCTGGCGACGCTGGCGGTCATCGGTATTGTCAGTCTCTGGACGCCGCTGGCTCACCCGGACATCGCTCAGCGCTGGTTCAGCCTGCCAAACCTGTTCTGGTTCATGCCCGTGCCGATTCTGGTGCTGGTCACCCTGTACGGTCTGTTCAAGGCAGTGGCCCGCAATGCCCATTACACGCCGTTCCTGCTGACGCTGCTGCTGATCTTTCTGGGCTACAGCGGCCTTGGGATCAGCTTGTGGCCCAATATCATTCCGCCGTCGGTTTCCATCTGGCAGGCTGCTGCTCCGCCTCAGAGTCAGGGCTTCATGCTGGTGGGCACGCTGTTCATCATCCCGTTCATTCTGGGGTACACCTTCTGGAGCTATTACGTGTTTCGCGGGAAGGTGACTGCTGAAGACGGTTATCACTAGAGGAGATTGGCGATGTCTGGCAAGAACTCCATGCACGACAAGGACCCGGCGCTGAGCAAGCCGCTCTGGCAGCGGCTGGCCTGGCTGGTCGGCATCTGGGCAGGCAGCGTCTTTGCGCTGTTCATCGTGGCCAGCCTGATGCGCATGTTCATGAATGCAGCGGGCTTGACCACCCACTGATCACCCAGCGTTTGATTCCCATCCCGTGTTTTGTGGACACGGCTTCATGACCCTCCTTGCGGAGGGTTTTTTTTGAGGTTTATTTACGGGCTTTGAGAATCACGAACTTGGGCGTTGCGGCGACCTGTTCCACGCCGCGAAACAGTCGTGCCAGTTTGCTGTGATAGCCCAGATGGCGATTGCCGACGATATACAGCGCGCCACCGACCACCAGTGAAGCCCGCGCCTGAAGGAACATGCGCCAGGCCAGGAAATCACCGACCACCTGCTGCTGGTGGAAGGGCGGGTTGCAGAGCACCACATCCAGAGAATCCGGCTCCTGGCCGGCCAGGCCATCGCCGGCACGAATCACTACCTCGCGCGCTCCCAGCGTTGCCTGCCAGTTCTCGGTGGCCGATTGCACGGCCATGAAAGACTCATCCACCAGCGTGTAATGAGCCTCCGGGTTGTCCAGAGCACTGGCAATGGCCAGCACACCATTGCCGCAGCCCAGATCGGCGACCCTGGCCGAGCCGAGGTTCCCGGGTAGATAAGGCAGGAAGGCCCGGGTGCCAATATCCAGGCCGTCGCGACAGAATACGTTGGCGTGGTTGACCAGTTCGATGGCGGGTTGATCGAGTTTGTAACGGGTCGGGTAGGGCGAGCTCAGGACCGGCCTTGATTCTGGTGTGCAGAACAGCAGGCGTGCCTTTTTCACGGCCAGCGATGCCTGTACCGGCCCTACATATTCTTCCAGCAGGTCACCGGCCGAGCGTGGCAGGTGCTTGACCATAGCTGCCGCGATCACTTGGGCGCCCGGCGCCAACTGGCCTTGCAGGCGAATGAGCTGTTCTTCCAGCAGCGCCATGGTCTTGGGAACCCGGATCAGTACCCAGTCGAAAGGGCCGTTCAACGGCTCGCTGGCCGGGATCACGGGGACGGCGTCATAGGGCATGCCGTTGCGGGCAAGGTTCTTTTCCAGGCCTTGTGCCGCCAGATACGAGTCGGTGCTGCTGACCACCGTTGCATGCTGTGCGAGGCTTGCGGCCAATGCGCCAAAGCTGTCGTTGAGTACCAGTACCTTGCTCTGCAGGGTCAGGCCGGTTTCTGCCACATGGTTCAGCAGGTATTCATCCGCCGCATCAAATGCCTGCAACGGCTCATCTTGTTGTTCGGGTTGGCGAATGAGATCAAGTTGAGCGAAAGGACTGGTCAGCACGGGCATGGGCAGGAAAACTCTGGGAATCGACGTATGTCATGCGAGCCCGGCATCTGATGGGCTCGCTGAGATCGGCAAGTTTACGTGCTTTTTGCTGTTTGGCACCCTCCATGTTGGTAGCCGGTTGCTGTTGCCCTCAGAACATTCCGCTCAAGGCTGCCTGTACGGCCGCAGCCGTTTTGTTGCAAACCCCCATTTTCTGTATCGCGCTGGCGATATGAAAATGAATGGTGCGCTCTTTCAGGCTCAGAATGATTGCGATGTCGCCCGCTGTCTTGCCTTCCGCGGACCATTTGAGGATCTCGATTTCTCGATGGGTAAGGTTTTTTGCGTGAGATGGGGATGGTGAGTTGAATTCCATGGATCCCATGATCGCCTCCATGCCTTTGATGGCGAGTTGTTTCTGTATTGTCTAAGTAGTCTAGAAAAGAACCACCGTGTTCAGTTTGTGTGTGAGCCTATCTAGACGAGTGGCGTGATGGCTTTTGTGTATTCAAAAAGATGTTTTTGGGCTGAAACACTGGCGCGTGCTGGGTTGTGGCTTTTCAGGGCATACAGGCTTTCAACTAACGAAAGATGGCCTCAAGAACCAAATACTCTAAATTGCCGCTGCTTGATGTCGCTCAAATCACTACAAACAGCCGGTGTTTATCGAGCGCGCTTTGGAGGACACTGGAAACCTTTTCCAGCTCTGGAGCCAGAAGCCTCCCATGACCGCCAGCGAAGACAAGTTCACCCGCCAGACACTGCAGCGTGTGACGCCATTGACCGACAATCTGTTTACTCTGCGCACCACGCGCGACCCCGGTTTTCGTTTTCGTGCCGGGCAGTTCGCTCGCCTTGGCGTGACCAGAGCCGATGGCAGTACGGTATGGCGCCCCTACTCGATGGTTTCTGCGCCCCATGACGAGTTTCTGGAGTTCTTCTCCATCGTGGTGCCGGGCGGGGAGTTCACCAGTGAACTGAGCCGTCTGCGCGAAGGCGACACCTTGCTGGTGGAGAAGCTGGCGACCGGTTATCTGACGCCGGACCGTTTTGTCGACGGGCGAGACTTGTGGCTGTTATCCACAGGCACGGGCGTCGCGCCTTTTCTCTCGATCCTTCAGGACTTTGAGATATGGGATAAATTCGAGCGGATCATCCTGGTCTACAGCGCCCGTGAGGCCAAGGAGCTGGCTTATCAGCAGTTGATTGCCGAGTTGATGCAGCGCGATTATCTGGCCGAGTACGCCGACAAGTTCCTGTTCCTGCCCACCGTAACCCGCGAACAGCATCCCGGCGCCTTGCATGGGCGTATCACAAGCCTGATCGAAAATGGCGCGCTGGAACGTGCCGCAGGTGTCGAGCTGACGCCCGAGCATTCGCGGGTGATGATCTGCGGCAATCCGCAAATGATCGACGATACGCGGGCCGTGCTCAAACAGCGCAACATGCAACTCAACCTGACCCGTCGGCCAGGGCAGGTTGTGGTTGAGAATTACTGGTAGGCGTTTTCGCGAATCTGTGGGAGGACTTGCTGGCGACTTCTGAAGCTGTCGCCAGCAAGCTGCCTGCCACAGTCTTGCTTCAAACCGGACGACCAGGGTCCACCGTAATCGGTGCCGCTGGCTTGTTCTGCTCTTTGAGCAAATCACGAATCTCGCCCAGCAGGACTTCTTCCTTGGACGGTGTCGGTGGCAGGGTCGGGGCCTTGGCTTCTTCGCGCTTGAGGCGGTTGATGGCCTTGACGCCCATGAAGATGGCGAACGCCACGATGACGAAGTCGAGTACGGTCTGGATGAACTTGCCGTAGGCCAGCAGCACGGCAGGCGTTGTGCCTTCGGCCGCTCGCAGGGTAATGGCCAGGTCACTGAAGTCCACACCGCCGATCAACAGGCCCAGCGGGGGCATGATCACGTCACCGACGAATGATGAAACGATCTTGCCGAATGCTGCACCAATGATGATACCCACGGCCATATCGACCACGTTACCTTTGACGGCGAAGGCCTTGAATTCGCTTAGTACGCTCATGGGTGATTCCTTGTTACAGAGGGAGATGACCGGATTCAGTGTAATGGAGCAATGTGTATCCTGCTGTGTACATGTGCAATCGACCAGGGTGGGTGCGGTAAGTTTTATCCGGATCGGCAAAAACCGAGTTCCGGCGGCGCGGCATTTGCTGCGTTATCATGCTGATTTTTACGACTGGGGTTGTCATGGCCAAGGCCAAACGCTTGTACGGCTGCACGGAGTGCGGTGCGACTTTTCCCAAATGGGCTGGCCAGTGCAGTGATTGCGGCGCCTGGAACACGCTGGTTGAAACCATGCTGGAAAGCGGCGCAGCCGCCCCTCCCAGCGGACGCACCGGCTGGACGGGCTCGCAGGCCCAGATCAAGACCCTGGCCGAAGTCAGTGTCGAAGAGATTCCGCGCTTCTCAACCAACTCCAACGAACTGGATCGGGTCCTGGGCGGCGGCCTTGTGGATGGCTCTGTCGTCTTGATCGGTGGTGATCCGGGGATCGGTAAATCCACGATTCTGCTGCAAACCCTGTGCAATATCGCCGAGCGCATGCCAGCCCTGTATGTGACGGGCGAAGAATCCCAGCAACAGGTGGCCATGCGCGCCCGTCGCCTTGGCCTGCCTCAGGATAAATTGCGGGTGATGACCGAAACCTGCATCGAGACCATCATCGCCACGGCGCGTGTCGAGCACCCCAAGGTCATGGTGATCGACTCCATCCAGACGATCTTCACCGAACAACTGCAATCCGCTCCCGGCGGCGTGGCGCAAGTGCGGGAAAGCGCCGCCTTGCTGGTGCGTTACGCCAAGCAGAGCGGCACGGCGATTTTCCTGGTTGGCCATGTGACCAAGGAAGGTGCGCTGGCCGGGCCTCGGGTCCTGGAGCATATGGTCGATACCGTTCTCTATTTCGAGGGCGAGTCGGATGGACGGCTGCGTCTGCTGCGGGCGGTGAAAAACCGTTTCGGCGCCGTCAACGAACTGGGCGTGTTCGGCATGACGGACAAGGGGCTCAAGGAGGTTTCCAACCCGTCAGCGATTTTTCTGACCCGTGCTCAGGAAGAAGTGCCCGGCAGCGTGGTCATGGCGACCTGGGAAGGCACGCGCCCGATGCTGGTGGAAGTTCAGGCGCTGGTGGATGACAGCCACATGTCCAATCCGCGTCGGGTAACGCTGGGGCTGGATCAGAATCGTCTGGCGATGCTGCTGGCGGTCTTGCATCGCCATGGCGGAATCCCGACCCACGATCAGGACGTGTTCCTCAATGTGGTGGGTGGTGTGAAAGTGCTGGAAACCGCGTCTGACCTGGCGTTGATGGCGGCGGTCATGTCGAGCCTGCGCAACCGGCCATTGCCTCATGATCTGCTGGTGTTCGGGGAAGTGGGGCTTTCCGGCGAGGTCAGGCCGGTGCCCAGCGGTCAGGAACGTCTGAAAGAGGCTGCCAAGCATGGCTTCAAGCGAGCCATCGTGCCCAAGGGCAATGCCCCCAAGGAAGCGCCGGCCGGTTTGCAGATCATTGCGGTTACTCGGCTGGAGCAGGCGCTGGATGCGTTGTTTGAATAGAGTTGCGTGCCTCTTCGCGAATGCATGCGCGAAGGCTCAAATCTCGATCAGCGCCGCCAGTTCCCTGTCCAGCTCAGCCGGATCTCCCAGGTTCAGCTCCACCAGCCGCTTCAAATGACTGATCGATTCCAGCCCGATGTGCAGGCAGACAAACCCGAGATGCTGGTTGTCGTCATGTGTCAGCTTCACATCCATCTTCACGTAGGCATCGTCGCTGAGATGAATGTCCACCAGAAAGTGCTCGTCCGGATTACCCGTCCAGGGTTCCGGCCGTTCGATGAGCAGTCCTTTCAGAGAGAGATCGAGCAACTGCACTTTCCAGTTGTGGTTGCCCTGGCTGAGGTCGGTCCTGGCATCGAAAGCGATGCGCTTGAAACGACGGCGATCTGAGGGGGAGTCGGTCATCAGGTGAGCTCTCGTGGTATCGACTGACGCTGGGTCAGCGGACATGCCATGGATAATGGCACCCTTGTTTAGGCACGATAGACCTGAACGGAGTTGCCGAACAGTTCTGTGGATAACTTTTATTGCTTCTGTAGATTCGTTTGCAGGAAGGGGAGGCGTTATTTACGTTTTGACAGGCTATTAAAGCGCTCTAGACCATCGTTGGGGGTGGCCTTTCGCTCCGACAGGGCTAAACTCGGAGTGCTTGCCTTCTAGTCAACTCTGCTGGAATAAGAAAATGAAAAATAACAATAGCCTAATGCGCCACGTGCCTTGGCTGCTTCTCGCAATTATTGGGGCTTGTGCCCTGGGGGTGGTAGCACTGCGTCGTGGCGAGGCAATCAATGCCTTGTGGATCGTGGTCGCTGCTGTAGCTATTTATCTGGTTGCTTATCGTTACTACAGTCTTTTCATCGCCAACCATGTCATGCAGCTCGACCCGCTGCGGGCAACCCCGGCGGTGGTCAACAACGATGGTCTGGACTATGTGCCGACCAACAAGCACATTCTGTTCGGTCACCACTTCGCAGCCATCGCAGGTGCAGGCCCGCTGGTCGGCCCGGTACTGGCCGCGCAGATGGGTTATCTGCCCGGTACGCTCTGGCTGATCGCCGGTGTGGTTCTGGCGGGCGCGGTACAGGATTTCATGATCCTGTTCCTGTCCACGCGCCGTAACGGTCGCTCCCTGGGCGACATCGTCCGCGAAGAAATGGGCCGTATCCCCGGCACCATTGCCTTGTTCGGCTGCTTCCTGATCATGATCATCATCCTTGCGGTGCTGGCGCTGATCGTGGTCAAGGCCCTGGCTGAAAGCCCGTGGGGTATGTTCACCGTCATGGCGACCATCCCGATCGCGATGTTCATGGGCGTTTACATGCGCTACATCCGCCCGGGTCGCATCGGTGAAATCTCCATCATCGGTGTGGTTCTGCTGCTGCTTTCCATCTGGGTAGGCGGCGCGGTGGCTGCGGATCCGGTCTGGGGCCCGATGTTTACCTTCACTGGTGTGCAGATCACCTGGATGCTGGTGGGCTATGGCTTCGTTGCGGCAATGCTGCCGGTATGGCTGCTGCTCGCACCGCGTGACTATCTCTCTACCTTCCTGAAAATCGGCACCATCGTTGCGCTGGCCATCGGCATTCTGATTCTGGCTCCCGAACTGAAAATGCCGGCCCTGACCCAGTTCACCGACGGTACGGGTCCGGTCTGGAAAGGCGCGCTGTTCCCGTTCCTGTTCATCACCATTGCGTGTGGTGCGGTGTCGGGCTTCCATGCACTGATTTCCTCGGGTACCACGCCCAAACTGCTGGATAACGAAAAGAACGCCCGCTACATCGGTTACGGTGGCATGCTCATGGAGTCCTTCGTCGCCATCATGGCCATGGTCGCCGCTTCGGTGATCGAGCCGGGTGTGTACTTCGCCATGAACAGCCCGCCTGCGATTGTGGGCAGTGATGTGGTGACTGTGGCGCAAACCGTCAGCAACTGGGGCTTTACCATTACGCCCGAGCAACTGACTGCCGTGGCCAATGACATCGGCGAGCACACCATCCTGGCCCGTGCCGGTGGTGCTCCAACCCTGGCAGTCGGTATCGCGCAGATCCTGCACCAGGTCCTGCCGGGTGAAAACACCATGGCGTTCTGGTACCACTTCGCGATTCTGTTTGAAGCCCTGTTCATCCTGACCGCTGTCGACGCCGGTACCCGTGCCGGTCGCTTCATGCTTCAAGACCTGCTGGGCAGCTTCGTACCTGCTCTTAAGCGCACCGAGTCCTGGGTTGCAAACGCCATCGGTACCGGTGGTTGCGTCGCGCTTTGGGGATACCTGCTGTATCAAGGCGTGATCGACCCACTGGGTGGCATCAATACCTTGTGGCCGCTGTTCGGTATCTCCAACCAGATGCTCGCCGGTATCGCCCTGATGCTTGCCAGTGTGGTGCTGATCAAGATGAAGCGTCAGCGCTACGTCTGGGTGACCTTGCTGCCTGCGTCCTGGCTGCTGATCTGCACCGTGACCGCGAGCCTGATCAAGCTGTTCGACTCCAACCCTGCCGTTGGTTTCCTGGCCCTGGCCAAGAAGTACAGCACCGCAGCGGATGCTGGCCAGATCCTGGCTCCGGCCAAGAACATGGACCAGATGCAGCACGTGATCTTCAACGCTTACACCAACGCCGGTCTGACCATCCTGTTCCTGTTCGTCGTGTCCAGCATCCTGTTCTACGCGCTGAAAGTCGGCCGTGCGGCGTGGATCAAGAAAGAGCGCAGCGACAAGGAAATGCCCTACCAGGCCATGCCTCCGGGATCGCAGGTGTGATAACGGTCATGAAGAGAGGATCAGCCCATGTTCAATGACCTGAGTCGCCTCGGGAAATACCTCGGTCAGGCCGCACGCCTGATGGTGGGCATGCCGGACTACGACACCTATGTCGAGCACATGCAGACCAAGCACCCGGACAAGCCGTTGATGAGCTACGAGGAGTTCTTTCGCGAACGCCAGGAAGCTCGTTACGGCGGCAAGGGTGGTCCCAAGTGTTGCTGATCCTCTGATCTGCGTTATCGTTTGAATCGACGCGCCACAGGCCAACACCTGTGGCGTTGTCGTTTTTATAGAGCATCTGTACATATTGAACTGCTGGAGTACACATGACTGTTGCGCAACCCATCCCCGTCACCGTATTGACCGGCTTTCTGGGAGCAGGCAAGACCACTCTGCTGCGTCATTTGCTCAAGGCCGAACACGGCCTGAAAATCGCGGTCATCGAAAACGAATTCAGTGATGCCGGCATTGATAGCCAGTTGCTTGGCACAGACCCCGTGCAAATCATGACGCTGTCCAACGGCTGCGTCTGCTGCACCATCCACACCGACCTGACCAAAGCCCTGTACCTGCTGCTGGAGCGACTGGACAGCGGTGAAATCGCCTTTGACCGACTGGTGATCGAATGCACCGGCCTTGCCGATCCGGCTCCCGTTGCGCAAACCTTCTTCATCGATGAAGAGCTGCGCGAGCGCTACATCCTCGACGGCATCATCACGCTGGTGGATGCTGCCCATGCCGACACCCACCTGGCCCAGACCATCGCCCAGGCACAAATCGGCTTTGCCGACCGTTTGCTGGTGAGCAAGCGCGATCTGGTGGACGAAGAAGCCTTCCAGGCTCTCTCGTCCCGCCTGACCCGTATCAACCGGCGCGCGCCGATTCGTATCGTTGAGCACGGCAAGATCGATTTGGCCGAATTGCTGGATGTCAGAGGCTTCAACCTCAACGCCGACCTCGGTGGCGGCGTCACCCTGCGCCCGCTTGCCCCGGCTGGCGCATCCGCCGACCGCATCTCAAGCCTGGTGCTGCGCAGTGAAAAACCGCTGGATATCGACAAGCTCAGCGAGTTCATGAACGAACTGCTCGAAGACCACGGCAAACAACTGCTGCGCTACAAAGGCGTACTCAATATCGCAGGCGAGCCACGGCGCATGGTGTTCCAGGGCGTGCTGAAGCTCTATGGCTTTGACTGGGATACCGAATGGGCAGAAGACGAAAAACGCGAAAGCGTGATCGTGTTCATTGCCGATGAATTGCCGGAAGAGAAGATTCGGGCGGCGTTTGGCGAGATGGTGGGGGGTAACACTAATGTGTGAGCCAGCGACCTGATTTCGTAGGAGCGGATTTATCCGCGAGAAGTCATTGAAGGGGATACATTTTCTTCGGATGTACGGACTTCTCGCGAATAAGCGGAGCACCCTCTGATTGCTCCTGCGGGAATTTTATTTAAATCATGATATTGCGTTTCGTTTTGTGAGAGTAGATATCACTCATTCCAACAGGAATTGAATTTCTCTTCCGCCTCAAGCCGGGTTTCGATACCCAAGCGGTTAAGAGCCGTATGAGTGTCAGGAGGTGTTTTTTCATGCGCTAGGTAGTGCCATAAGTTGAGTGGTTTCTCGGGTGTTTAAAGTCGACTCCATGTTGACGTTGCAGGGGCACTGTTGGCCTGTGATAGAAACGGGAGTCATGGTCAGCCTCAAGAATGCGAGGCATGCATCCTTGCGCATATGACCTTGGTGTTTATGCAGGGCGTTTCTGTGAAGGTTATGAGAAATGGCTGAGAGTTATATCTCCTGTAGGTTTTTTTGAAAGGATAAGGATTAGGCTTAAAAAGCCAGGTAGTGGAGGCCAATTCGTTTGGTGCGTAGCTGATCCCCTGCGAATTCAATAAAGAGCTTTCTTACAGGAAAAACACTGCGACACTGCTTTTGCTCAGAAGTCTCCTACATACATTAATAAGCAGCGTTGCAAAAATGACCGTTCAATCACCGAAAGTACGATTTCAGGCTTTCGTTTCTTTTGGTGCTACCCATCACCAAAAACTCTATGGCTTTAGTGCGTATTGTCATGTCACCCTGTCGTGCAGTGCCGCCAGCGCTGGAATATTGCCTTTGTTAGCCTCTGGAGTTTTTACGAATGGGATGGCTCCCACCATGATTTTCGACAAGCATGCGCATTACTCAATGAACCATATAAAGGCAGCATGCGCAGACGAAACGGATGTCATGACACTGAATCACAACGACATGGATCAACTCGAGACATTATGTAAATCTCACAAAAAGATTGCTTATGTTGCTGATGGTGTCTACAGCATGGGAGGTGTTGCGGATATGGAAAGCCTCATCTATCTGAAAGAGAAATATGGGATGTTTCTGTATCTCGACGACTCTCATGCCATCACGGCTTTGGGAGCAAATGGAATGGGCCATGTGAGATCATGGCTACCCTGCCAGGATGACAGCACTATTGTCGTGGCGTCTCTCGGAAAGGCTTTTGGCGCTGGAGGTGGAATGGCCATGCTGGGTAGTGAGCAGCAGAAAAAACTGATCTACCGGTACGGCGGCCCCAGCAACTGGTCTCAGAGTCTTAATGCTGCCGCTATCGGTGCAGGAAGAGCTTCGATAGCCTTGCATCGCACAGGTGAGATTGATGAGTTGCAAAAAAAGCTGCAGCGCAATATCCAACGCTTTGATTCACTGATTGTTACAGATCAAATAGGAAGCTATTCGCCGATCAGGCTGATACGTTGCCCTGGTGCCAATGTTGCAAATCATATTGCTGCCGAACTCTCCAATAATGGATTTTTTACTTCTGCTGTGTTTTTTCCAGTAGTAGCACAAAATAAGCCTGCGATAAGAATCACGTTCAGAGCAGATATGTCCGCTGGCCTTATTGATGAGTTTTGCGCACGGGTGAAACGTTTTCTTGGCACAACAGAACTCGCCTCCCACACAGCCCAGTATCAACTACCTTAAACCATGAAAATCGACAGCCATATCGTTATCTCATGTATGGCCGTGTTGACGGCACAGTCAGGTATAACGCTCTATCTTCCGTCCTTGCCCTCAATTGCCGAAAGTTTTCATGCCAGCCCCGGTTTTTCGGCGCTGACACTTTCGGCATTTCTGGCGGGGATGGGGTTGCCGATGTTGCTGTGGGGCAGAGTGGCGGCCTTGCTGGGGGGCAGGGCAACGATGATCTGGGCGCTTTTGCTGTTTTCTATCAGCAGCCTGGGGGTTGCGCTATCGGCCGACACTGCCATGTTCATTATCTGTCGCACTGTTCAAGGAGCGGCTGCCGGAGGTATTTCGGTCATGGCTCGTGTGTTGTTACGCGATAATTTCAGTGCGCAGCATTTGGCAAAGGCTCTGAGCTGGCTGTCGATCTGCTTTGTGATATCGCTGGGTTTGGCGCAAGTTGCAGGTGCGTTGATACATACAGCCTGGGGCTGGCGGGCCGTTTTTTTCACAAGTGCAGCTTTGGGCTTTTTATTGATTTTTCCTGTTATGCGATACGCCCCGAGTGGAATGCCTGATCGTCGGGCCTCAAGCCCAGGTCGAAAAATATACGGCACCCTCATTCGAGATGTTCAATTCATGCGGCCAGTATTGGCGGGTGGCTTGGGCTATGGCGTGATTATTCTTTTTGGAGCCAGTGCCCCAGCGCTCTTTCAGCTTCACTTCAACTGGACTTCCATGGAGTATGGCTGGATTGGGTGGCCAGTCAGCGGTGCCTATATGCTTGGCGCTTTGTCGGTCAGTTGGCTGCTTTCAAAGCGCAGCGAGGATCAGAGCCTGATGTTTGGGTTGAAGCTTCTGGCATCGGGGGCTTTGCTTATGGGGGCGGGGCAGTTCTTGTTTCCGGCGGCTGCTTCTTCTTTATGGCTACCTTACTGTTTGCTGCTTGTCGGTCAGGGCATCGTTTATCCGCTGTGCCAATCCCTTGCCAATCAGAGCGCATCCGTCAGCGGTCCCTATGCCATGGCATTGACCGGTTTTATCCATCAGGCGATGGCTGCCTGCTGTGGGTTGATAGCCAGTGTTTTACCCTCGGGCCAGCCAGGGCCATTCACGCTTGTCTGTATCGTGCTTGCAATTCTGGCATGGGGTATTTACACGCAGGGTCGCGTGAAGGTCTCCTCATAAATAAAAAGCCCGGCTCAAAAGCCGGGCTCTTTCATACAGTCAGCAACTACGCTATCAAGCGCCGTAAACCGGCAGCTTGGCGCAGATGGCTTTGACCTTCTCGCGAACGGCGTCGATCACCGCTTCGTTGTTCAGGTCAGCCAGGATGTCGCAGATCCAGCCAGCCAGTTCCTTGCACTCTGCTTCCTTGAAGCCGCGAGTTGTCACTGCCGGGGTGCCGAAGCGCAGGCCGGAGGTGACGAACGGGGAGCGTGGGTCGTTCGGGACGGAGTTCTTGTTCACGGTGATGAAGGCGCGGCCCAGGGCAGCGTCTGCGTCTTTACCGGAGATGTCCTGTTTGATCAGGGACAGCAGGAACAGGTGGTTTTCAGTACCGCCGGAAACCACGTCGAAACCGCGCTCGATGAACACGCCAGCCATGGCCTTGGCGTTCTTGACCACTTGTTGCTGGTAGGCCTTGAACTCCGGTTGCAGTGCTTCCTTGAAGCAGACAGCCTTGGCCGCGATGACGTGCTCCAGCGGGCCGCCCTGTGCGCCAGGGAATACTGCCGAGTTCAGCTTCTTCTCGATGTCGGCATTGGCGCGAGCCAGGATCAGGCCGCCACGTGGACCGCGCAGGGTCTTGTGGGTCGTGGTGGTGACCACGTCAGCGAATGGAACCGGGTTCGGGTAGACACCCGCGGCAACCAGACCGGCTACGTGGGCCATGTCGACGAACAGGTAAGCACCGACCTTGTCAGCGATTTCGCGGAAACGGGCGAAGTCCAGAACCTGCGAGTAGGCAGAGAAACCGGCCACGATCATTTTTGGCTTGTGCTCGACGGTCAGACGCTCGACTTCGTCGTAGTCGATCATGCCATTGGCGTCGATGCCGTATTGAACAGCGTTGTACAGTTTGCCCGAGGAGCTGACGCTGGCGCCGTGGGTCAGGTGACCGCCATGAGCCAGGCTCATGCCCAGAATGGTGTCGCCGCCTTGCAGCAGAGCCAGGTAAACAGCGGAGTTTGCCTGGGAACCGGCGTGTGGCTGTACGTTGGCGTAATCAGCGCCGAACAGTTCCTTGGCGCGGTCGATGGCCAGTTGTTCAACGACGTCGACGTACTCGCAGCCACCGTAGTAGCGCTTGCCCGGATAGCCTTCGGCGTACTTGTTGGTCAGGACCGAGCCCTGAGCCTCCATGACAGCCGGGCTGGTGTAGTTTTCCGAGGCAATCAGTTCGATGTGCTCTTCCTGGCGCAGGGCTTCTTGCTCCATGGCGGCAAAAAGATCGGAGTCGTACTTCGCGAGAGTCAAATCACGGCTGAACATGGCAGTCCTCGAGGGGTTGGAGCGGAAAAGGGGAGCATTCTACCCCATCGCGTTTTATCTGGCATATGAAAGGGGCTCATTTGGTGGATGAGCAGAAGGCAAGTAGGAGGGGAAGCTGCAAGTTACAAGCGGCAAGCTACAAGCAAGAGCGGGGTCGTAGCGTTCGGAAAAAATCTGCTTTTGCTTGAAACTCCCAACTTGCAGCTTGCCGCTTTGTTTCTGTTCGACCTAGTCGAACATGAACAACGCATCATTGCTGAACTGCGCCTCGAACTGCGAAGCCGGCATCGGGCGGCCGAAGAGGTAGCCCTGGACTTCGTCGCAGCCGTGTTCGCGTAGGAACTCCAGCTGTTCGTGGGTTTCGACGCCTTCGGCGATGACCGCAAGGTTCAGGCTGTGAGCCATGGCGATGATGGCGCGGGCAATCTGTGCGTCCTGTTCGCCCGATGGCAGGCCATCGACGAAGGTGCGGTCGATTTTCAGTACGTCAATCGGGAACTGCTTGAGGTAGTTCAACGATGAATAGCCGGTGCCGAAGTCATCGACCGCGATGCTCAGGCCAAGATTCTTCAGGCCGTCGAGCATTTGCATGGCTTCGCTGACTTCGCGCATCAGGATACTTTCGGTCAGTTCCAGCTCCAGGCAAGCCGGTGGCAGACCGGTTTCGCCCAGCATCCGGGCGATACGCTTGCCGAGCTGGCCGTCCGAAAACTGTCTTGCGGAAATATTCACCGATACCTTGGGGACCCGCACTTTTGCCTGATGCCAGCTCTTGAGCTGACGACAGGCTTCGGCCAGTACCCAGTCCCCGACTTCCACCACCAGACCGAGTTCTTCCAGAACCGGGATGAACTCGCTGGGCGGCACCAGGCCGCGGCGTGGATGCCGCCAGCGCAGCAGGGCTTCGGCGCCGGTCAGGCGTTTGCCGTCGCCGCTGAACTGAGGCTGGTAGTAGATCGTGAACTCTTGCTGCTCCAGGGCATGGCGCAGGTCGCTTTCCAGCTCCAGACGTTCCAGGGCGGTGGCGTTCATGTCGGTCTGGTAGAACTGGAAGTTGTTCTTGCCGCGCTCCTTGGCGTGGTACATCGCGGTGTCGGCGTTCTTCATCAACTGGCTCAGTTCGTTGCCGTCCTGCGGGCTCAGGGCGATGCCGATACTGGCGGTCACGAAGAACTCACGGCCTTCCAGCACGAAAGGCGTGATCAGGCTGTTGAGGATCTGCTCGGCCACGTGGATCGCACGATTGAGCGCGATCTCGCGGGTGGCTCCCGGTTGCAGCAGCAGGGTGAACTCATCGCCGCCCATGCGCGCGACCGTGTCATCGTCGGCGACACAGGCCAGCAGCCGGGTGGCCATTTCCTTGAGCATGCGGTCGCCGGCGGCGTGGCCCAGGGAGTCGTTGATCGGCTTGAAGCGATCCAGGTCCAGGAACATGAGAACCACCCAGGCCTGCTGTCTTTCTGCATGTTGCAGGGCCGAATGCAGGCGGTCCTGGAACAGTGTGCGGTTGGGCAGGTGGGTCAGGGCGTCGTAATAGGCCAGGCGGTAAATGCGCTGTTCGCTGGCCTTGCGCTCGCTGATATCGCTGAAGAAGCACACATAGCTGGCCAGGTCGCCTTCATCATCCACCACGGCCGTGATGCCGACCCAGGCCGGGTAATGCTCGCCATTGCGACGCTTGAGCCAGACTTCGCCTTCCCAGGTGCCGCGCTGGTTCAGTTGTTTGAGGATGTAGCGCAGGTGGGCTTCCTGCTCTCGATCCACGGTAAGCATGTTCGGTAATTGATCGAGCACTTGTGACACGTCATAGCCGCTGACCCGAGTGAAGGCGTCGTTGGCCTGGACGATATAACCCGCCGGGTCGGTAATCAGGATCGCGGACGTCGAGTGCTCGAAAACCGTAGCTGCCATTCGCAGGTCTTTTTCGGCGCGACGCTGGGTGCTGATATCGCGGCCCACGCCCAGTATGCCTTCGAATGTTCCGTGCTCATCCCAGACCAGAACCAGTCGCAGCTCTACCGGGATCTTGCGGCCATCGGCACGCAGGCAATCGAACAGGTACAGCTGGGTGGGAACAGCGCTGCGCAGCTTCGCCAGTTCCTGAGGGTTGTCGAGCACCCGCTTGATGCGCGCTATCAGGTTGTAGAAGCCTGATAGCTGCTGCGGGTTGGCAACGGTGGAGCCCCAGCCGTTCTGGATAACCCAGTCGGCTTCGTAGCCCAGAACGCTTTGCACCGAGGGGCTGACATAGTTGACTTCCAGCAGCCTGTCGGTAGAGAAGATCACATCACTGATGCTTTCGGCGAGCATCCGGTAGCGCTGCTCGCTGTCGCGCAAGGACTGACTGGCCTCGACCTGGCGTGTGATGTCCTTGGCGACGCCGATGATGCGGGTGACCAGATCTTCCTTGTCCCGGGTCAGGGCTTGTTCGCGGATATCGAAGCAACGCCAGGTAGTGTCCTTGTGACGAAAGCGCAGGGCACATTGCAGCAGTTCGTTGTGCCCGTGATGGCGTTGGCGCAGGCGCATGTCCTGATAGCTCTGGGCATCCTCGGGGTGCAGCAGGATTTCCCAGAAAAACTCGCCCATGGCGTGCAGTTCGCTCTTGCTGTAGCCCAGCGTCTGCCCCAGATGGTGGTTGCTGTAGATCATGCGCTGGCTGAGCACGTCCTGGACATACAGGTGATCGGGCACGGTGCGGACCACATCCGACCAGAAGCGCTCGCGCTCCTGCAATGACAGTTCGATCTGCTTGCGGCTGGTGATGTCGCCGATGCTCAGGATGACAGCGTCATGGTCGGACCGGGTTTCAGGCAAGCGCAATACCAGCCATAGATGCTGGTCCTGGCCGGACTCACGGGTGAGGCGGATTTCCAGTTCGAGTCGTTGCTGTCGGTTCAGAACCGCCTGAATCACCTGGGTGCCGATGCCGGGCCGCTTGCGCGATTCGCCTTCTATCAGTTGCTGCCAGGCTTCATCGCCGCACTTGATATTCAACAGGCTCAGGGCAACCTGATTGACCTCTGTGATGCGTATCTGCTGCAGCAGTCGCTTCAGCAGCACCGGTTGTGTCTCGATAAAGTGATCGAAGTCTTCTGTGGTTCGGATCTGGAAGGTTTCGAGCTGCTCAGGCAGGTCGGACATGTCCAGTACGCAGATGGCAACGCCTGCGCCTTCGAAAATGTCCTGATAACGGCGGCGACTTTTCAGCAGTTGGCGCTGGCGGCGACGCATGCTGAGAATGGCGGCCAGGGGCAGGAGTGAAAACAGCAGGCCGACCACGCATTTCACGATCAGGGGCGCAATCAGTTCCTGACGTGCCTTGTGGGCATCGAACAGGCCGTGCAGTTGCCAGTCGCTGTTGCTCAAGGGTTGCAGCAGCACGCTTTCTGCCTGCCCGGAATCGGTCTGCATCGATGCGTCGCGCAGGATGACCCGCTGGGTCAGGCGGCTTTCGAGCCGCCACAGATGCTGAAAGTCCTGGCTGGGTTGCTGTATCAGTGCCTTGAGGGCATCCGGCGCCATGCGTACGGCCCAGTAGGCGCCGCCGAGGCCGTCGGCCTGATGCACGAACATGTAGATCTGCAGGCCATCTTCGGAACTGGTGTAGTAATAAGGCCGACCCACTGCCTGCTGGAGCGCGCTCTTGAGAAATGCACCGTCCAGTGTGGTTTCGGCGCTGTCGCGGATCACATCACCCTGAGGACTGAGCCATGCCACGCTGCGCAAGGACGGTACGGTTTCTCGCAGCCTTTGCAGGGGATGTTTCTGAGGAGCGATTTCGCTTCTGGATGGCGTTCCTTCATCCAGCAGGTTCATGGTGATCTGCGCGCTCAGGGCCATGTTGAGGCTCAAGCGGTCTGCGAGTTGCGTACTGTAGTCGAGACTGCGCTGACGCTGGCGCTCCTGTGTCTGGTGAAACTGCTCGAGCAGTTGCCACAACAGCAGTGCAAGCATCAGTAGAACCAGCGCTGCCAGTAGCCCTTTCAAGGAACTACGCAAAGGCACAACGGTTGTGCTTTTGGCTGTTTCTGATGGCGTGGAGGGCGTTGGTGTAGGCAAATCGTTGTTCCTGACTACTGGACTGAAGCAGCGAGTGCGTTATGCAATTAAAGCCCGACGCCCAAAGGGCGGCTAGCATGCCCTGAGTTGTAGCGAAGTGCCAGCCCTGTGGGGCCGGATCGTTTGCCCTACAGGCCGCATTCGGGTAGCTTTGCCCGATGCGCGTTGTAACCCGACTCCTGCAAGAGTGAATCCACTGCTTGCAAACATCGATCCAGCTTTATATTTGCCCGGATGCAGAAGTCCGTTCTCTGTCTGTTTCATTCAAGGCTTTGAATGGCACTGCGGCAAGTAGCAGAGACAAATAAAAGCTCGCGCTTTAATCAGTCACCCTCACAGACGCTAGGTTTTCATTCCATGGCTCAATACGTCTTTACCATGCATCGGCTGAGCAAAGTTGTGCCGCCGAAGCGGGAAATCCTGAAGAACATCTCCCTTTCCTTCTTCCCGGGCGCCAAGATCGGCGTGCTGGGTCTCAACGGTTCGGGTAAATCCACGCTGTTGAAAATCATGGCTGGCGTCGATACCGAGTTCGACGGCGAAGCACGTCCGATGCCCGAGCTGAACGTGGGTTATCTGCCGCAAGAGCCACAACTTGACCCGAACAAGACCGTTCGTGAAGTGGTCGAGGAAGCGGTCAGCGTCATCAAAGACGCTCAGGCCCGCCTGGATCAGGTCTACGCCGAATACGCCGAGCCGGATGCCGACTTCGACAAACTGGCTGCCGAACAGGCCAAGCTGGAAGCGATCCTGCAGGCTGGCGATGGCCATAACCTGGAGCGCCAACTGGAAGTCGCCGCCGATGCGCTGCGTCTGCCCGCCTGGGATGCCAAGGTTTCCGTGTTGTCCGGTGGTGAAAAGCGCCGTGTTGCCTTGTGCCGCCTGCTGCTGTCCGCACCGGACATGCTGTTGCTCGACGAACCGACCAACCACCTGGATGCCGATTCCGTCGCCTGGCTTGAGCACTTCCTGCACGACTTCCCGGGCACTGTGGTCGCGATCACGCACGACCGTTACTTCCTGGATAACGTCGCCGGCTGGATTCTGGAGCTCGACCGCGGTGCGGGCATTCCATATGAAGGTAACTATTCGGGCTGGCTGGAAGCCAAGTCCGATCGTCTGGCCCAGGAATCCAAGCAGCAGTCGGCTCATGAAAAAGCCATGAAAGACGAGCTGGAGTGGGTTCGCAAAGGTGCCAAGGCGCGTCAGTCCAAGTCCAAGGCCCGCCTGCAACGCTTTGAAGAAATGCAATCGCAGGAATTCCAGAAGCGCAGCGAAACCAACGAGATCTACATTCCCGCCGGTCCGCGTCTGGGTGACAAGGTTATCGAGTTCAAGAACGTCTCCAAAGGCTATGGCGACCGCGTGCTGATCGACAACCTGTCGTTTGCCATGCCTAAAGGCGCCATTGTCGGCGTGATCGGTGGTAACGGTGCCGGTAAGTCGACTCTGTTCCGCATGCTGATGGGCAAGGAAACACCGGACTCGGGCAGTATCGAAATCGGTGAAACCGTGCAACTGGCCTGTGTCGATCAGAGCCGTGACGACCTGGACGGCAGCAAGACCGTGTTCCAGCAGATTTCCGACGGTTCGGATCAGATCCGCATCGGCAACTACGAAATCCCGTCGCGCACCTACGTGGGGCGCTTCAACTTCAAGGGCGGCGACCAGCAGAAGTTCGTCAAGGACCTTTCCGGTGGTGAGCGCGGTCGCTTGCACCTGGCACTGACCTTGAAGGAAGGCGGCAACGTGTTGCTGCTCGATGAACCGTCCAACGACCTGGACGTTGAAACCCTGCGTTCCCTGGAAGAAGCCCTGCTGGACTTCCCGGGCGCCGCCATTGTGATCTCTCACGATCGGTGGTTCCTGGACCGTGTGGCAACCCACATCCTGGCGTACGAAGACGATTCGCAAGCGGTCTTCTTTGAAGGCAACTACACCGAATACGAAGCCGATCGTAAAAAGCGTCTGGGTGATGCAGCGGCACAGCCGCATCGTGTTCGCCACAAGAAGCTGGCCTGATAAGGCCTCTCGTCGCAATGCCGCCTTGTGCGGCATTGCGATGAATGGCTACGCCCCGGCCGCTCCATCATCAGGTTCGATCAATACGATCTCGATGATCTGATCCCCGGCCGGGCGCTTCCATAGCACCTCGTCTCCCAGTTGCGTCCCCAGCAATGCACGCCCCAGTGGCGAACTCCAGTTGATCAGCCCCCTGGCGGCATCGGCCTGATCCTCACCGACCAGTTGCACCCGCTGACGGTTGTCCCTTTCATCCGCGAACGTCACCCGACTGCCGATCTGTACCTGCTCGGTTGAGATGGCCGGCGTAACCACCTGCGCACTCTGCAGGCGCTGGGTGAAATAGCGAAGATCCCGCTCAAGATCGGCCAGGCGCTGTTTGTCGGCGCTATCTCCCAAAGCCGTCTGGGCGCTGTGCTGTGTCTGCAGTTCATTGACTTGCTGTTGCAGCAGCAGGAGCCCGTGTGCGGTAACGTAATTGGGGTGTGTGCTGATCAGACGTTCAACCGGTTGACTGGCCTCTGCGGCGGCGTTGTCTTCATTGACGAAAGCGCGACTCATGGTTTGTCCTCCTCTTTGAGAGTTGGTCCATGGTTGCAGCGGATTGGTTTCGTCTGATTTCCCGAAGCGTCTTTAATTTGGACGATAGGCCTTGGCGGCGCTTCTGGTTTTCTCCCGCTCCCAGTCACGGTCGCGGTCATTCCAGACTTGTCCGGGGTCGAGCCGGTCCCGTCGGTCTGCCATGGTCTGGCATTGACGGAATCCGTCGTTCCAGCCTTCAGCGTAGAGTGGGTCTTTGAGATAGCGGGGGACGTTCTTCTTGAACTGCCCGGTAAACGCCCCGGCCGCTTCCTTGCCACTGCCGCAGCCATCCTGGAAGCCATCGGCGAATGCCGGTGGATAACCTTCGGCCAGCAAATACTCGTGGGCGGACTGACAGCCTGTCAGCACGACAACCAGCCACAACAGCACCCAGCGCAGGTTCATTTCTGTTTTCCTCTACAAGTGACTTCAGTGTAGTTGTCCACTTGTGAGTTATTTGTCAAAGATGTGTCGATAAACTCTATGGAGTGCCCTGCCGGCTGTGTAGGAGCGAATTTATTCGCGCCTACCGCCATGTGTGTTTTTTGGATGAGTGCGTGCTCAATAGTGATACCACTTCACCTCAAGCATCACTTCATTCTGTGGTGTGGCCAACTGGCTGAACTCGCGCTGGGCGCTCAGGCGCAGGCCCAGGTTGCGGGACAGTTCCCATTGCTGGTTGAGGCTGATGCTGCGCCGTACTTCACCATTGGTGAAGTAATCGCCCTTGGCCTCCAGGCTCAGGTTACCCAGTGGGTTGCGCCAGAGCAGGCCGGTATTGAAGCCGGCTGCCGGCGAGATGAACTCCGAGAAGTCATTGTTGTGCTCGACCCGCACGGTGCTCAAGGCAAAGCCCAGCACTTCTTCGCCCAGTTTCCAGGTACCGCCGGCACCGCCATTCACATGGCTGACGAGGTTTTCATCGCCATGTTTGCCCGGCACGCGCTCCAGTCCGCCTGTCACTTGCCATGACCATGGCTTGAGCAGGGTATTGCGAGGTGTCAGGGAGCGGATAGTCGCCAGATCCAGTTGTTGAACCTGCCAGTCATTGCCCTCGTACTGGCGCAGCTTGAGCTGAAGAATTTCGATCTGCGCGCCCAGCGGGAAGCCATAGGCGTTGTCGTTCAGGTCGTGATAGGCCATGCGCAGGCCGTATTCGGCGAAAGCCCGGTCGTTGCGGCTGCCCACGCCCAGTTGCCAGGTTCGCGACTCATGTCCTTCTTCCGGCAGGCCGGGGCGCTGGATATCCAGTTGCGCAGGCGGGTTCTGGTTGATGGCCTGCAAAAGCTCAAAGCTGCGTTGCGAGCGGGTGGCATCCCGTTCCAGGCCGTTTGCACGATAGCGTTCAAGCCGATAGGCCGCGTCCTGGATCAGGGCTCGACGTTCCTTGGGCAGAGCCAGGTACTGGCTGTCTTTGAGCTGCGTCTGGTCGGCGCTGACTTGCAATACCCACTGTTGTTCATCCGGGCTCAGTGGCTCGGCCCGGCTCAGTAATTCACGCTCGCGGGAAGGGCGGTATTCGATTTTCTCTACCAGGCCCGCAGCCTTGATGGCCTTGACGGTATCGGTGGGAATGGCTGTCAGCCCGAATTGAGGGGTCAGCTTCAGGCCCGGTCGGGCCACTTCCAACAACTCCAGCAAGCGGTAAGAGCAGTTTTCATCGAAGAAGAAGTAGCTGAAACGGATCTGCTTCAGTTCCCAGACATGCTCGACCATGCGCTGCGTTTCTTCGCTGGTCAGGTTCAGCCGGTATTCCCACAGGTCGCGGTTTTCCAGGCTGCGGTATTCCGAGAGTTTTTCCTGATAGGGCACCAGTGCAAACAGGCCGGGATAACCTCCCATCAGGCCTTTCCAGGCGTAGAGAATGCTGTTGTCCATGCCTTCGATATAGGCACCGAAGTTGATGGCATAGCTGAGCAGCGTTGTGCCGCTGGTCTTGGCGCTGGCCGGGTCGATGCGCAGTAATGTGTGGCCGAACATGGAGGACGGGCTGTTGAGGTAGGCCGCCGGGAAAATCAGCACTGTGCTGTCCGGTGCCACATCCTTGAACCACGCCTTGAAATCCTTGCAGTCCACGGCAGGCAGATCGGTGAGTTGCAACTGGTCGCGCAGCCAGCGGGTGCGGGACGGATAGACGCATTGGGCATGTGCCTGTTCATTGCCGACAGGTGCGTAAAGGGCTGCAAGTGTTGCGCTCAGCTCTGCCTTCGGATAATGGGCCCCGTCGGCAGCGAGAAAGAATTTCGGGTCGTCGACGTAACTGCGCCAGCCGCCCAGCTTGCCGGCTTCGTAATGACCCAGAGAAAGCCAGAAGGGCTCATTGGCCAATTGCTGCAAACGGTCTGCGCTCAGATGGGGGGCGGCAGATAACGGGACACAGATAAACAGCGCCAGATACGCAAGACGTTTGAGCATAGAAAGCAACTTGTCAGGAGATGGGGACCCGCCCATCGGAACCGAGGGGCGGGCAAACGACTTTAGGCCTGGGTTGCGTATTTGGCCAGGGTCGGATCGTTTTTCAGGACATTGATTGTGTTGCTGTGTACGTCTTCAGCGGTGGTGTCGGCCTTGCTGAAGATCTGCGAGAAATGTTCGTGGGTGACTGCGGCGAAATGCGCACGATCTTCTGGTGCAACGCCCAGTACGACCGCGTAGGTTGTCAGTGCTTCACCTTGGCCCATGGCCATGTCCTTGGAGAGCTCATCCATCATGCCATTCATGGCCAGCCAGGATTTGCCGCCGTAGGTCAGTGCGCCATTGGTAGAGCAGCCGTTGGTGCCGGAAGTCATGCCAAAGGTGGCGTTGCCGGAAGTGCCGTTAGTGGTTGATGCCAGGAAGTGCGCAGGAGTGCCACGCTGGCCTTCAAACAACATGTTGCCCCAGCCACAATCAGGGCCGCCCGGCGCTTGTGCCATTGCGTTGATAGAGACTGCGGTGAAGAGCGTTCCAAGAAGAATCCGTTTCATAGCTTTTTTCTCTTTATGTTCAACCAGTGTCGGGGTTCTTGAACCGGTTCGGCGCGAAAAATCCTGCGTCCGCTGACTTCTCGCACCCACCGATACATCAAGGCAAATGGCTATTTGTAACCATATGCGCAATTTGGAGTTTAGGTTGGTTCCAAGGGTTCCGTGGCCAATTGCAGATTTATTCGCGTTACAGGGTTAATTTTGTGCTTGCGCAGCCCTGTTCGTTGGGGGAACGGACATTCCGGGCTTTCCCGTCTTGCAAGTCTTGTCCGGCGAGCGCCAGAATGCTGACATCTGCCCCGCCTGATGTAAGGAACACTGATGCCCGATTCTGTCGCAGCCAGCCTTCGTCTAGCGCCACAAGCGCTGACACGCCCGTTTTCCGCTGAACAGTTCAGCTTTTCGACGACCAATGATCTGGAGCCCTTTCGGGGAGTACTCGGCCAGGAACGAGCCGTAGAAGCCTTGCAGTTCGGGGTCGCGATGCCGCGTCCCGGCTACAACGTGTTTGTCATGGGTGAGCCCGGCACAGGTCGGTTTTCGTTTGTAAAGCGCTACCTCAAGGCCGAGGGCAAGCGCATGCAGACGCCCTCGGACTGGGTCTACGTCAACAATTTCGATGAGCCCCGTGAACCCAAGGCCCTGGAACTTGCGCCAGGCAGTGCTCAGGCGTTCATGGCCGATATCGGTGTCTTGATCGATAACCTGCTGGCGACCTTTCCGGCGGTCTTCGAGCATCCGTCGTATCAGCAGAAGAAGAGCGCCATCGACCGCGCCTTCAACCAGCGTTATGACCGCGCCCTGGACGTGATCGAGCGTCTGGCGCTGGAGAAGGACATTGCGCTGTACCGCGACAGTACCAATATCGCCTTTACACCCATGGCCGACGGCAAGGCGCTGGACGAGGCCGAGTTCTCCCAGTTGCCGGAAGCCGAGCGGGAGCGCTTCCACGAAGATATCTCCGGTCTCGAAGAGCGCCTGAACGAAGAGCTGGCCAGCCTGCCGCAATGGAAGCGTGAATCCAGTAATCAACTGCGCCAGTTGAACGAAGAAACCATCACCCTGACCTTGCAGCCGCTGCTGGCTCCGCTGTCCGAAAAGTATGCCGAGAATGCCGCCGTCTGCGCTTACCTGCAGGCGATGCAGGTCTATCTGCTCAAGACCGTTGTCGAGCAACTGGTGGATGACAGCAAGACCGACGCCCAGGCGCGCAAGCTGCTGGAAGAGCAATACTGCCCGAGCCTGGTTGTCGGCCACACCCACAGCGGTGGTGCACCCGTGGTCTTCGAGCCGCATCCTACTTACGACAACCTGTTCGGTCGTATCGAATACAGCACCGACCAGGGTGCGCTCTACACCACGTATCGCCAGTTGCGGCCCGGTGCGCTGCATCGCGCCAATGGCGGCTTCCTGATCCTGGAAGCGGAAAAGATGCTCAGCGAGCCGTATGTCTGGGATGCACTCAAGCGCACCCTGCAATCTCGCAAGCTGAAAATGGAGTCGCCGCTGGGGGAAATGGGACGTCTGGCGACTGTCACCCTGACGCCGCAAGTGATCCCGTGGAACGTCAAGATCATCATCATTGGTGCGCGTTCGCTGTATTACACCCTGCAGGACCTCGATCCGGACTTCCAGGAGATGTTCCGGGTGCTGGTGGATTTCGACGAGGAAATCCCGCTGGTCGACGAAACCCTGGAACAGTTCGCCCAACTGCTGAAAACCCGTACTTCGGAAGAAGGCATGGCGCCTCTGACCGCCGATGCCGTGGCGCGTCTGGCGACCTACAGCGCGCGTCTGGCCGAGCATCAGGGGCGTTTGTCGGCGCGGATCGGTGATCTGTTCCAGTTGGTCAGCGAGGCGGATTTCATTCGCCAACTGGCCAACGAAGAACAGACCGACGCCGGGCACATCGAGCGAGCGCTCAAGGCCAAGGCCACCCGCACCGGGCGCGTCTCGGCACGGATTCTCGACGACATGCTGGCTGGGATCATCCTGATCGACACCGATGGCGCTGCGGTCGGCAAGTGTAACGGGCTGACGGTGCTGGAGGTCGGCGATTCGGCGTTCGGTGTACCGGCGCGCATCTCGGCGACGGTCTATCCCGGCGGCAGCGGCATTGTCGACATCGAGCGTGAGGTCAACCTTGGCCAGCCGATCCACTCCAAGGGCGTGATGATTCTCACCGGGTATCTGGGCAGTCGTTATGCCCAGGAATTCCCTCTGGCGATTTCGGCCAGTATCGCTCTGGAGCAATCCTACGGTTATGTGGATGGCGACAGCGCTTCGCTGGGTGAGGCCTGCACGCTGATTTCGGCGCTTTCCCGCACGCCGCTCAAGCAATGTTTCGCGATTACCGGCTCGATCAACCAGTTTGGTGAAGTGCAGGCAGTGGGCGGGGTCAACGAAAAGATCGAAGGTTTCTTCCGTCTCTGTGAGGCCCGTGGCCTGACGGGCGAGCAGGGCGCGATCATCCCGCAGGCCAACGTCGCAACCCTGATGCTCGATGAGCGCGTGCTGCAAGCTGTGCGCGCCGGGCAGTTCCATGTGTATGCGGTGCGTCAGGCTGACGAAGCTTTGAGCCTGCTGGTGGGCGAGCCTGCCGGTACGCCTGACGAGAATGGCGAATTCCCCGAAGGCAGCGTCAATGCCCGAGTGGTGGAGCGCCTGCGCGATATCGCAGAAATGCTCAGCGATGAGGAGCTCAAGGAAGAACTGGAGAAGGAGCCCGAGCTGAAAGCCTGAAAACACTCAAGGGGGAGTGAGCTTATTCGCGAGGCGGCATTGGAGACAATGCATGTCTTGTGGATGTAAGCAGGCCGGATGCCCGTTCATCCGGCCTGCTTTTGTTCTGCGGCTTTTCTTCTATCCTGTGTGATTACCACAGTGGCCAAATGGACTGGCGCGTCACTCCCTTGAACGGGAGAGGCGAATACTGTCGCTCACGAGGAACTCGCCATGTCGCGTAGCCTCTGTCTTACCCGTCAATGCCTGGGGCTGATGACCCGCATTGAATGTGTCATCCGGCCTCTTCCTGGTGATGGGGGCATGTGGATGTTGCTCTTCGCCGCCGGGATGTCCGGCGAACAGCCTTCAGCCATCAAGTCTCAAGGGCCGTTCAACGGTTTGATGGCCGCTGAGTCGGTATTGCTCGCCATCACTGAAAGCCTTCTTCTGCATGGTTATGAAAGTGTGGCAGATGTGCCGATCTGGAGGCTGCACATGCAGAGCGAGCTGCGCCGCATCGACAGTGACATTGCCCGCTGTCAGCGCTCGTTTCCCTTCTAGAGGTTGATGGAGACAAGTGGCGAAGCTTTTTCTGTGTCATTTTGTCACGCCTCTAGAGCTATGGGCTCTCCCTGAATATACTCGCCCGTCATTCCAAATCACTGGCGAGTCTCAATGGAACGTTTTTTCGAGAATGCGATGTACGCATCGCGTTGGCTGCTGGCACCCATTTATTTCGGGTTGTCCCTCGGGCTGCTGGCGCTTGGCCTGAAGTTTTTCCAGGAAATCTTTCATGTTCTCCCCAACATTTTTTCCCTGGCCGAATCCGACCTGATTCTGGTCCTGCTGTCGCTGATCGACATGGCGCTGGTAGGCGGCCTTCTGGTCATGGTGATGATTTCCGGCTATGAGAACTTCGTCTCTCAACTGGATATCGATGAGGACAAGGAAAAGCTCAACTGGCTGGGCACCATGGACTCCTCGTCCCTGAAAATGAAGGTTGCGGCCTCCATCGTGGCGATTTCGTCCATCCACCTGCTGCGCGTTTTCATGGATGCCAAGAACATCGAGACGCAATACCTGATGTGGTACGTGATCATCCACATGACGTTTGTGATATCGGCATTTGCCATGGGCTATCTGGACAAGCTGACCAAGAACTGAGGTCTGCTCCATTCCTGCCGCCCGCCTTCTGTGTTCAGCGATGAACAAGGGGCGGGCGGTTTCGTTTCTGGTGTGTTTTGGCGAGATAAGGTAGAAAACCTGTTCTGATTCCTCTAATCCACTGCGAGGTTCGATCATGAATGTTCAGGAATTTACCGATCATGCCCAGGCCGGAAAGGTCGATGAGCTGAATCTGATTTCCATCGAAGGCGGTATCTACCTGCTTGAGGTGTGCATGGAAGGTGGCTCGCGCATGTTGAAGAGCGCCGAAGGCAAGACCCTGCATCTGCGCTCGGTCGAGCATGCACGGGACTTGCTCAAGACCTTGCCGGTGGTGCCGTTCTACCTGGTCCATTCAGTGGTTCATGACGAACTGTGCGGCATGCCGGTCAATGACCGCTCGGTGATGCGCCTGCCGATCTCCTTTCATTCATCCTGGTCCTGACTGCGATAGGGCACCACAGCCAATTGTGCTAGGCTGCTTGCCCTTTTGGTTCGGGTCACATCAGGGTAAAGGGCGATTCTCTCGCCGTTTGCTGTCTGGGTGTCCCTCAACGGAGCAGCGTCATGTCCGAAGTCAATCTGTCCACCGACGAAACCCGCGTCAGCTACGGCATTGGCCGTCAGCTGGGCGACCAACTGCGTGACAACCCGCCACCGGGCGTCAACCTGGAAGCCATCCTGGCCGGCTTGAGCGATGCATTCGCCGGTCAGCCAAGCCGTGTTGGTCAGGAAGAAATGTCCGCCAGCTTCAAGGTCATCCGTGAAATCATGCAGGCCGAAGCGGCTGCCAAGGCTGAAAAGGCTGCTGGTGCTGGTCTGGCTTACCTGGCTGAAAACGGCAAGCGTGAAGGCGTGACCACTCTGGCTTCGGGTCTGCAATTCGAAGTGCTGACCGCTGGCGATGGCCCAAAGCCTACCCGTGAAGATCAGGTTCGCACTCACTACCACGGCACCCTGATCGACGGCACTGTCTTCGACAGCTCCTACGATCGTGGCGAGCCTGCAGAATTCCCGGTCAGCGGCGTTATCGCGGGCTGGACCGAAGCTCTGCAACTGATGAATACCGGCAGCAAATGGCGCCTGTACGTGCCGAGCGAGCTGGCTTACGGCGCTCAAGGCGTTGGCAGCATCGCGCCGCACAGCGTCCTGGTATTCGACGTAGAGCTGCTGGCTGTTCTGTAATCGGTTATTGGCTGATGCAGATGGCTGCTGAACGAATCGCGTTGATTCGTTCAGCAGCAGTACGTGAATGGATCATGTTCAGTGCAGCTCTCCTGCTGGGCGCAAGGCCCGCGCATAACAGAACAGAAACAGATTTCGCACCAGTTCTTTCAGCACCACGGGCTCGCTGGAGCTGAGGCTGTGGACATCCAGATCGCCCTGATCGCGTAACTCTTCCAGCGCTTCCTCTTCAAGCACGGCACAGACTTCGCCTGTCTCGCGGTGAAGGATTCTCAGGTAGGGCTGTGGCCGGTCCAGCCATGCATCGATCAAATAAGTCATATTCCATCTCCTGCTTTTGATTTGATGAGAATAATTCCTATTACGATAATAGCAAGCTTCTATTTGAGATTGGTTCGCATTTTCTGCCGGATGGTTGATCTGTGTCCATGAAAAAGCCCGTCACTGTGGACGGGCTCTTGTGCAGCCGATGACTGTCAGTGAGTGCGGGCTACCGCGAATTCACTCAGCTCTACCAGTGCGTCGCGGTATTCGCTTGGCGGCAGGGCGTCCAGGCAGGCAATGGAGCGGGCAGCATAGTCGCGGGCCAGTTGCGCGGTGTAATCCAGGGCGCCGGCCTTTTCGACGGCGTCACGAATGCTTTCCAGATCTTCCAGGCCGCCTTTCTGAATGGCCTTGCGGACCAGGGCAGCCTGTTCCGGCGAACCTTCGCGCATGGTGTAGATCAGCGGCAGGGTAGGCTTGCCTTCGGCCAGATCGTCACCGACGTTCTTGCCCAGTGTCTCGGCATCGCCACGGTAGTCCAGCAGATCGTCGACCAGTTGGAATGCCACGCCCAGATGGTCGCCGAAAGTACGCAGGGCTTCGCTCTGTTCGGTGTTGGCATTGCACAGGGCGGCGGCGCTGTGGGTCGAGGCTTCGAACAGCATGGCTGTCTTGCCGCGAATCACTTCCATGTAGGTTTCTTCGGTGGTGCTGGCATCGCGAATCTTGGACAACTGCAGGACTTCGCCTTCGGCGATGATCCGCGTGGCCTTGGACAGGATCTGCATGACCGGCATCGAGCCCAGCTCGACCATCATTTCGAACGAGCGGGAATAAAGGAAGTCACCGACCAGGACGCTGGGCGCGTTGCCCCACAGTGCGTTGGCCGTGGACCGGCCGCGACGCATGCCCGACATGTCGACGACGTCGTCATGTAGCAGGGTGGCGGTGTGCAGGAACTCGATAGTGGCGGCCAGCAGGCGCAGGTCGTCGCCTTCGCGTCCCAGGGCTTTGCCACACAGAAGCACCAGCAGCGGGCGCAGGCGCTTTCCGCCGGCTGACGTGATGTAATCGCCGATTTTCGAGACCAGCGGCACACGAGACGTCAGTTGCTTCTTGATGATAAGGTCAACGGCACTAAAGTCGTCCGCCACCGCGCGATAGAAGGCTTGGGGTTGCATCTGCGACAAGTGCTCCAGATAGGTTGCGCCGCATGCTAGGTTGCAGGGTAGGGCCTGTCAAGGTATGCCGTCCGGGGCCTTGCAACCCATCCTTGCCTTGCGTACAATCGCGCACCCTAACTTTCCTGGGCAGCACCTGCCTTACGCAATTGCAACCAGGCCGTTCCAGCCTGATGCAGCCATGCCAGCCGATACTCTTCTTATAAAGAGCTGGGTGAGCAGGATTTTCGGAGAAATACCATGTACGCAGTAATTGTTACCGGTGGCAAGCAGTACAAAGTCGCCCCAGGTGAATACCTGAAAATTGAAAAACTGGAAATCGCTACTGGCGAATCCGTCACTTTTGACCGCGTCCTGCTGGTTGGCAATGGCGACGACGTCAATATCGGTGCTCCGGTTGTTGCTGGCGCTACCGTCGTGGCTGAAGTGGTTTCGCAAGGTCGTCACGACAAGGTTCGCATCATCAAGTTCCGTCGTCGTAAGCACCACATGAAGCGTATGGGCCACCGCCAGTGGTACACCGAGATCAAAATCACAGGTATTCAGGCTTAATTCAGCCTAATCCTCATTTGGAGAATTGACTCATGGCACACAAAAAAGCTGGTGGTAGTACCCGTAACGGTCGCGACTCAGAAGCCAAACGCCTTGGCGTGAAGATGTATGGCGGCCAGGCTATCGTTCCAGGCAACATCATCGTGCGTCAGCGCGGCACCCAATTCCACGCTGGCTATGGCGTTGGTATGGGTAAAGATCACACCCTGTTCGCGAAAGTGGAAGGCGTGATCAAGTTTCAAGTCAAGGGCGCCTTCGGTCGTCGCTACGTGAGCATCGTTCCGAAGACTGAAGTCTCCGCAGCGTAATTGCGCAGTAGCTTGAAAAGCCCTGTCTCGCGACGGGGCTTTTTTGTTTGTAGTTGAGGTTGGTGAGTCTCTTGCAAAGCTGTTTGTGCGGGCTGTTGTGATGTGGACCTTACGGGTCGCTGGTTTCTGATCGGTATCGCAACGCTCATTTTTGCAAGAGTCTTATGTATTTATGTGGTTCTGCTCGTCCCTGTGGCGGGAGGCGTGCGTTATGAAGTTTGTAGATGAAGTTTCAATTCGAGTAAAGGCTGGTGACGGCGGCAACGGTTGCATGAGCTTCCGTCGTGAAAAATTTATCGAAAACGGTGGTCCTAACGGCGGTGACGGTGGTGATGGCGGTTCGGTCTATATGATCGCCGACGTCAACCTCAATACGCTGGTCGACTATCGCTATACCCGTCATTTCGACGCCGAGCGCGGCTCGAATGGCGGCAGCGCCGATTGCACGGGGCGCAAGGGTGAAGAGCTGGTGTTGCGCGTGCCGGTCGGCACGACCGTGATCGATGCGACAACCCAGGAAATCATCGGCGACCTGACCAAGGACGGCCAGCGCCTGCTCGTTGCCCAGGGTGGCTGGCACGGTCTGGGTAACACCCGTTTCAAATCCAGTACCAACCGCGCTCCGCGTCAGACGACGCCGGGCAAGCCGGGCGATCAGCGTGATCTCAAGCTGGAATTGAAAGTGCTGGCTGACGTCGGCCTGTTGGGCTTGCCGAATGCGGGCAAAAGCACCTTCATTCGCTCTGTGTCTGCAGCCAAGCCCAAAGTCGCGGATTACCCGTTCACGACTCTGGTGCCAAACCTGGGTGTGGTCAGTGTCGATCGCTGGAAGAGCTTCGTCATTGCCGATATTCCTGGCTTGATCGAAGGTGCCTCCGATGGAGCGGGCCTGGGGATTCGCTTCCTCAAGCACCTGGCGCGTACGCGCCTGCTGCTGCATCTCGTCGATATGGCACCACTGGATGAAACCAGTGCTGCCGATGCTGCCGAGGTCATCGTCAATGAGCTGGTCAAGTTCAGCCCTTCCCTGGCTGAGCGTGATCGCTGGCTGGTGCTGAACAAGTGCGACCAATTGCTTGAGGAAGAGCAGGAGGCTCGTAAGCAGGAAATTGTCGAGCGTCTGGAGTGGACGGGGCCGGTCTATGTGATCTCCGCGATTGCGAAGGAAGGCACTGAGCAGTTGTCTCGTGACATCATGCGCTATCTTGAAGAGCGTAGCCTGCGTCTGGTCGAGGAGCCTGGTTATGCTGAAGAGCTGGCCGAGCTGGATCAGCGTATCGAAGACGAGGCGCGTGCTCAGTTGCAGGCGCTGGATGATCAGCGTGCCTTGCGTCGTAGCGGCGTGAAGAGCGTGCATGACATTGGCGAAGATGACTGGGATGAAGAAGATGTGGACGATGAAGATGGTCCGGAAATCATTTACGTCCGAGACTGATCGCTTGCAGTAAACTTGAACGCCGCTACTGACTGATAGCGGCGTTTTTGTATCTCGAATCCGTATTAAGAAAATTCTCTGGCTAAGGTTGGAAGATGATGCGCAGCAAAGTGACGGGTGCCCAGCGCTGGGTCGTGAAGATCGGCAGTGCCCTGCTGACGGCGGATGGCAAAGGCCTGGATCGTTCGGCCATGGGGGTGTGGGTTGAGCAGATGGTGGCGCTGCATGAAGCGGGCGTCGAGCTGGTGCTGGTTTCTTCCGGGGCTGTTGCTGCCGGCATGAGTCGCCTGGGCTGGTCTGTGCGACCCAGTGCCATGCATGAGCTTCAGGCGGCTGCTGCCATCGGTCAGATGGGGTTGGTGCAGGCCTGGGAGTCGAGCTTTGCCGAGCATGACCGGCATACCGCGCAGATTCTTCTGACTCACGACGATCTGTCCGATCGCAAGCGCTATCTGAACGCTCGCAGCACCCTGCGCACGCTGGTCGAGCTGGGTGTTGTGCCGGTCATCAACGAAAACGACACGGTTGTGACTGACGAAATCCGTTTTGGTGACAACGACACGCTGGCCGCTCTGGTGGCCAACCTGGTCGAGGCTGATCTGCTGGTGATCCTGACGGATCGCGATGGCATGTTCGATGCCGATCCGCGCAACAATCCCGAGGCTCAGCTTATTTATGAGGCGCGTGCCGACGATCCGGCGCTGGATGCGGTGGCTGGCGGCACGGGAGGTGCGCTTGGGCGTGGTGGCATGCAGACCAAGCTGCGTGCGGCGCGTCTGGCGGCTCGTTCCGGGGCGCATACGGTGATTGTGGGTGGTCGTATCGATCGCGTGCTGGCGCGCCTCAAGGCGGGTGAGCAGTTGGGTACATTGCTGTCGCCTGAGCGTGAAATGCTCGCGGCCCGCAAGCAGTGGCTGGCCGGTCATCTGCAGACTCGTGGCACGCTGGTGCTGGATGGTGGTGCGGTGGCTGCTCTGGTCAAGGATCACAAGAGTCTGTTGCCTGTGGGTGTGAAGGTGGTGCAGGGCAGCTTCCGTCGTGGTGAGATGGTTGTGTGCGTTGCGCCTGATGGTCGGGAAATCGCTCGCGGCCTGAGTAACTACAGTGCTGTCGAAGCGCAGAAGATTATCGGTCAGTCATCCGATGCCATCGTGCGCGAGCTGGGTTACATGGCCGAGCCTGAGCTGATTCATCGGGATAACCTGATTCTCGTTTGATGCGGGCCATCACAAAGGAAGGTTCGATGCGAGTCATGAAAGCGGTTTTTGCGGCATTGCTGGTCGTGCCTGCCTTGGCGGCGGCTGAAGAGATTGGTCAGGTGTCGACGGTATTCAAGTTTGTCGGCCCCAATGACCGGATCGTGGTCGAGGCTTTTGATGATCCCAAGGTAGAGGGTGTGACCTGCTATCTGTCCCGCGCCAAGACGGGCGGGGTGAAGGGTGGTCTTGGCTTGGCCGAGGATCGTGCCGAGGCTTCGATTGCTTGTCGCCAGGTCGGGCCGATTCGTTTCCAGCCGCCGCTCAAGGACGGTGAGGAAGTATTCAAGGAGCGTACTTCGCTGGTTTTCAAGACCATGCAGGTGGTGCGCTTCCTGGATGAGAAGCGTAATACCCTGGTTTATCTGGTCTACAGCGACCGGATTATCGAGGGTAGCCCGCAGAATGCGGTGACCGCGATTCCAATCCTGCCGTGGCCGCATGCAGCTACGCCATGATTTGATGATTCTGTGGGGGTGAATGGGGGTTGTCCGATTCGCTCCCATGTCCTGTGCAATATTGCAGGCAATAAAAAACCGACCCTTGGGTCGGTTTTTCAACAAGCAGATCGCTTAGGCGGCAGCAGCAAGGTTCAGAGCCTTGATGTGACCGTTCAGGCGGCCTTTATGGCGAGCAGCTTTGTTCTTGTGGATGATGCCTTTATCGGCCATACGGTCGATAACAGGAACAGCCAGAACGTAAGCGGCTTGCGCTTTTTCTGCGTCTTTTGCGTCGATGGCTTTGACCACATTCTTGATGTAGGTACGAACCATGGAACGCAGGCTGGCGTTGTGGCTGCGACGCTTCTCAGCCTGTTTTGCACGTTTTTTGGCGGAAGGTGTGTTGGCCACCGTCGAGCTCCTCGAAAGACTTTTATGAAATAGCTAACAAAATAGGCCGCGAATCATGCCGATGAGTTTGTCACTTGTCAAGGGCAGTTGAGGTGTTCCGCTGAGTGGTCGCTATCTGAACCCGGATATTTATTTCCGGCGTACGACCTGTAAACTCGCGGACTTTCGCTCCGGGCTTTTTGCGGCGCGAAGTATCGCATAAATGAAGGCCTGAGCGCCTATCCTTTAGCCAGGGCATAACACTCTTTCAATGAATCTACTCAAGTCATTAGCTGCCGTCAGCTCTATCACCATGCTTTCCCGGGTGCTGGGCTTCATTCGCGATACCATCATTGCCCGTACGTTCGGGGCCGGGATGGCGACGGATGCCTTCTTCATTGCCTTCAAGCTGCCGAACCTGCTGCGCAGGATCTTTGCCGAAGGGGCCTTTTCCCAGGCCTTCGTGCCGATCCTTGCCGAATATAAAAGCCAGCAGGGCGAGGAGGCGACCCGCACCTTCGTGGCGTATGTCACGGGGCTGCTCACGCTGGCGCTGGCGCTGGTCACCTTGCTGGGCGTCATCTTCGCGCCCTGGGTAATCTGGGCCACGGCGCCGGGTTTTGTCGACTCGCCTGAAAAGTTCGCCCTGACCGCGGACCTGCTGCGGGTGACCTTTCCTTATATATTGCTGATTTCCCTGTCATCCATGGCCGGTGCGATCCTCAATACCTGGAACCGTTTTTCCGTGCCAGCCTTCGTGCCGACGCTGCTCAACGTCAGCATGATTTTCTTCGCCCTGTTCCTGACGCCTTATTTCGATCCGCCGGTCATGGCGCTCGGGTGGGCGGTGCTGGCGGGTGGTTTGCTGCAGTTGCTCTATCAACTGCCGCACCTGAAAAAAATCGGCATGCTGGTCCTGCCGCGTCTGAATCTGCGGGACACGGGTGTATGGCGTGTGATGAAGCAGATGTTGCCTGCCATCCTTGGCGTTTCCGTCAGTCAGATATCTCTGATTATCAACACGATATTTGCCTCGTTCCTCGTCGCAGGTTCCGTCTCGTGGATGTACTATGCCGACCGCCTGATGGAGCTGCCTTCCGGGGTGCTGGGTGTAGCGTTGGGGACGATTCTGTTGCCGATCCTGTCCAAGACCTATGCCAACAAGGATCGTCAGGAGTATTCGCGGATTCTCGACTGGGGCTTGCGCCTTTGCTTTTTGCTGGTTCTGCCTTGCACGCTGGCGCTGGGCCTGCTGGCTGAGCCGTTGACTGTTTCCCTGTTCCAGTACGGCAAGTTCGATGCGGTGGATGCAGTCATGACCCAGCGTGCGCTGATAGCTTATTCGGTGGGGTTGCTGGGAATCATCCTGATCAAGGTGCTGGCTCCCGGCTTTTATGCCCAGCAGAATATCCGTACGCCGGTTAAAATCGCGATCTTTACCCTTATCGTTACCCAGTTGCTCAATCTGGCGTTTATCGTGCCGTTGCAGCATGCGGGTCTGGCCCTGGCCATCAGTGTGGGGGCGTGTATCAATGCCGGTCTGCTGTTCTGGCAGTTGCGCAAGCAGGGTCTGTTTCAGCCGCAGCCTGGCTGGGCGAAGTTTCTGTTCAAGCTGATTCTGGCTGTTTCGGTCATGTCGGCAGTGCTGCTGGGGCTGATGCATGTGATGCCGGCCTGGAGCGAAGGGCAGATGCTTGAGCGGTTCGTACGCCTGGGGGCGCTGGTCGCGGCGGGTGTGGTGGTTTATTTCGGTATGCTGCTGCTGTTGGGTTTTCGCCTGCGGCATTTCGCTCGCAAGGCAATCATGTAAACGTAGTTTGACGGGGTGGCTGTCGGATTTTTGCGTTGCGGTCCGACCGCTGTTGTCTGGTCTGGGCGTGTTGCCTGTCGCCCGGGGCCGTGTGTGGTTATAATCGGCCACTTTATGAGCAAGAAGTGCGTTATGCAGCTGGTTAGAGGCCTCCACAACCTGCACCCCTCGCATCGGGGCTGCGTCGCCACGATTGGCAACTTTGACGGTGTCCACCGCGGTCATCAGGCGATCCTGATGCGTCTGCGCGAGCGCGCTGTCGAGTTGGGCGTGCCCACTTGCGTGGTCATTTTCGAGCCGCAGCCACGGGAATTCTTCGCTCCTGACACCGCGCCAGCACGTCTGGCCCGGCTGCGTGACAAGCTTGAACTGCTGAGCGCCGAGGGTGTTGACCGGGTCTTGTGCCTGTCTTTCAACCAGCGTCTGAGCAAACTCAGTGCCGCCAGCTTCGTCGAGACCATTCTGGTCGACGGGCTGGGCGTGCAGCATCTTGAGGTAGGCGACGATTTCCGATTCGGTTGCGACCGCATCGGCGACTTCGACTTCCTGCAACAAGCAGGTAATACTCATGGTTTTACCGTAGAGGCGGCGCAGACCGTTGAGATCGATGGTGTCCGGGTCAGCAGTACCAAGGTGCGTAATGCCCTGGCTGTCGCGGATTTTGCCCTGGCCGAGCATTTGCTCGGTCGCCCGTTCCAGATTACCGGACGGGTTCTGCATGGCCAGAAGCTAGCACGCCAGTTGGGTACGCCCACGGCCAATGTGCAACTCAAGCGTCGTCGTGTGCCGTTGAGCGGGGTTTACCTGGTCAGCACGAACATCGATGGCAAGGCCTGGCCGGGAGTCGCCAATATCGGCGTGCGTCCGACCGTGGCAGGTGATGGCAGTGCCCACCTTGAGGTTCATCTTCTGGATTTTGCCGGTGATATCTATGGCCGGCGTTTGACGGTGGCTTTCCACCACAAGCTGCGCGATGAGCAGCGTTTCGCCTCACTGGAGGCGCTCAAGACGGCGATCAATGCGGACGTCGCCGCCGCCCGTGCCCATTGGCATGGCCAACCGCTAACCAAGAGCCTGAAATGACCGATTATAAAGCCACGCTAAACCTTCCGGACACCGCCTTCCCGATGAAGGCCGGCCTGCCCCAGCGCGAGCCGCAAACTCTGCAGCGCTGGGACAGCATTGGCCTGTACCAGAAGCTGCGCGAGATTGGCAAGGATCGTCCAAAGTTCGTCCTGCACGACGGTCCTCCCTACGCCAACGGCAATATTCACATCGGTCACGCCGTCAACAAGATCCTCAAGGACATGATCGTGCGCTCCAAGACCCTGTCGGGCTTCGATGCGCCTTATGTGCCGGGCTGGGACTGCCATGGCTTGCCGATCGAGCACAAAGTCGAAGTCACCCACGGCAAGAACCTGTCCGCCGACAAGACCCGTGAGCTGTGCCGCGCCTATGCTGCCGAGCAGGTCGAAGGCCAGAAGGCCGAGTTCATTCGCCTGGGCGTGCTGGGCGACTGGGACAATCCGTACCTCACCATGAACTTCGCTAACGAAGCCGGTGAAATCCGTGCGCTGGCCGAAATGGTCAAGGGCGGTTTCGTGTTCAAGGGCCTCAAGCCCGTGAACTGGTGCTTCGATTGCGGTTCGGCCCTGGCTGAGGCGGAAGTCGAATATCAGGACAAGAAATCCACTACCCTCGACGTGGCATTCCCTGTTGCCGATGACGCGAAACTGGCTGCGGCATTTGGCCTCGATTCGCTGAGCAAACCTGCTGCCATCGTGATCTGGACCACGACATCGTGGACCATTCCTGCCAACCAGGCGCTGAACGTTCATCCAGAGTTCGAGTATGCGCTGGTTGATGTCGGTGACAGACTGCTGGTTCTGGCCTCGGAGCTGGTTGAAAGCTGCCTGACCCGCTACAACCTGCAAGGCACCGTTATTGCTACTACGACGGGCACCGCGCTTGAGCTGATCAACTTCCGTCACCCGTTCTATGACCGCTTGTCGCCCGTCTATCTGGCCGAGTATGTCGAGCTGAGCGCTGGCACCGGTGTTGTGCATTGCTCGCCTGCTTACGGCGTCGACGACTTTGTCATCAGCAAAAGCTACGGCGTGACCAACGATGACATCATCAGCCCGGTGCAGAGCAACGGCGTGTATGTCGAGTCCCTGGAGTTCTTCGGTGGCCAGTTCATCTTCAAGGCCAACCAGAACATCATCGACAAGCTGGCTGAGGTCGGTAGCTTGTTGCACACCGAAACCATCAGCCACAGTTACATGCACTGCTGGCGTCACAAGTCGCCGCTGATCTACCGCGCCACCGCCCAGTGGTTCGTAGGCATGGACAAGCAGCCTGAGACGGGCGAGACCCTGCGCAAGCGTGCGGTCAAAGCCATCGAAGACACCCAATTCGTTCCGGCCTGGGGGCAGGCGCGTCTGCACTCCATGATCGCCAACCGTCCTGACTGGTGCATCTCCCGTCAGCGCAACTGGGGCGTGCCGATCCCGTTCTTCCTGCACAAGGAAAGCGGCGAGCTGCATCCGCGCACCGTCGAGCTGATGGAAGAAGTCGCTCAGCGCGTCGAGAAAGAGGGCATCGAAGCCTGGTTCAAGCTGGACGCTGCCGAGTTGCTGGGTGATGAAGCGCCCAAATACGACAAGATCTCCGACACACTGGACGTCTGGTTCGATTCCGGCACCACTCACTGGCACGTATTGCGCGGCTCGCACTCCATGGGCCACGAAACAGGCCCGCGTGCGGACCTGTATCTGGAAGGTTCCGACCAGCATCGTGGCTGGTTCCATTCCTCGCTGCTGACTGGCTGTGCCATCGACGATCACGCTCCGTACCGTGAGCTGTTGACCCACGGTTTCACCGTTGACGAAAACGGCCGCAAGATGTCCAAGTCGCTGGGCAATGTCATCGCGCCGCAGAAGGTCAACGATACGTTGGGTGCAGACATCATGCGTCTGTGGGTTTCGGCCACTGACTATTCCGGTGAAATGGCGGTTTCCGATCAGATCCTGCAGCGCAGCGCAGACGCCTACCGGCGGATCCGCAACACTGCACGCTTCCTGCTCTCGAACCTGTCCGGTTTCAATCCGGCCACCGACCTGCTGCCAACTGAAGAAATGCTGGCGCTGGACCGCTGGGCCGTGGACCGTACTCTGCTGCTGCAACGCGAGCTGCAAGAGAACTACAGCGAATACCGCTTCTGGAACGTCTACTCGAAGGTCCACAACTTCTGCGTGCAGGAGCTGGGTGGCTTCTATCTGGACATCATCAAGGACCGTCAGTACACCACGGCCCCTGACAGCAAGGCGCGTCGCTCTTGCCAGACCGCGTTGTTCCATATCTCCGAAGCACTGGTACGCTGGATCGCACCGATCCTGGCGTTCACTGCCGACGAGCTGTGGCAGTTCCTGCCGGGCGAGCGTAACGAATCCGTGATGCTCAACACCTGGTACGAAGGCCTGAGCGAAATGCCTGAAGGTTTCGAGCTGGACCGCGCCTACTGGGAGCGGATCATGGCGGTGAAGGCTTCGGTCAACAAGGAAATGGAAAACCTGCGCGCTGCCAAGGCCATCGGCGGCAACCTGCAGGCTGAAGTGACCCTGTACGCTGAAGATTCGCTGGTTGCCGACCTGTCGAAGCTCAGCAACGAACTGCGTTTCGTCCTGATCACATCCACCGCGACTGTCGCGCCTTTGCTGTCGGCACCGGCCGATGCGGTGGTGACCGAGGTTGCTGGCCTGAAGCTGAAAGTGGTCAAGTCCGGTCACGCGAAGTGCGCCCGTTGCTGGCACCACCGTGAAGACGTTGGCGTGAACCCTGAGCATCCTGAAATCTGCGGTCGCTGTGTGGATAACATCAGCGGCGCTGGCGAGGTGCGTCACTATGCCTAATCCAGGCGCTGCAGGCCGTTTTGGCCGTTTGAGCTGGTTATGGTTGAGCCTGCTGGTCCTGATCGTCGATCAGGCCAGCAAGTATTACTTCGAGAACCGGCTGGAGATGTACGACCAGATCGTTATCATCCCCGATTACTTCAGTTGGACCCTGGCCTATAACACCGGGGCTGCCTTCAGTTTTCTGGCCGATGGTGCCGGTTGGCAGCGCTGGTTGTTTGCCCTGATTGCGATTGTCGTGAGTGCAGTGCTGGTCGTGTGGCTCAAGCGTCTTGGCCGTGATGACACCTGGCTGGCAATTGCCCTGGCATTGGTCCTGGGGGGCGCTATCGGCAATCTCTATGACCGTGTCGTGCTTGGCCATGTCATCGACTTCATTCTGGTGCACTGGCAAAACCGTTGGTACTTCCCGGCCTTCAACGTAGCCGACAGCGCAATCAGCGTCGGCGCCGTCATGCTGGCTGTGGATATGTTCAAGAGCAAGAAAGAAGAGGAGCCTGCTCATGGCTGAACAGTCATCGACTCAAGGCGAGCTGCGCATCGGCCAGAACACGCAAGTCACCTTGCACTTCGCCCTGCATCTTGAAAACGGCGACACGGTAGACAGCACTTTCGACAAGGCACCGGCTACGTTCAAAGTGGGTGATGGTAATCTGTTGCCTGGTTTTGAAGCAGCCATCTTCGGCTTCAAGGCCGGCGACAGAAGAACCGTCCAGGTGCCGCCAGAGAATGCCTTTGGTCAGCCCAACCCGCAAAACGTGCAGATCATCCCGCGTTCGCAGTTCCAGGGCATGGAGCTGTCTGAAGGATTGCTGGTGATCTTCAACGATGCGGCCAATACTGAGCTGCCGGGTGTGGTGAAGAAATTCGACGATGAGCTGGTCACCGTCGATTTCAACCATCCCCTGGCTGGCAAGACACTAAACTTTGAAGTGCAAATCTTCGAGGTCAAGGCGATTCTGGCTTCCTGAGCCGGATATCAAGCCCGGCTTCGGCCGGGCTGCTCCGCACGTAAATACGAGGCACAGCATGCAAATCAAACTCGCCAACCCCCGCGGCTTCTGCGCTGGTGTGGACCGTGCGATCGAAATCGTCAATCGCGCTCTGGAAGTGTTTGGCCCGCCGATTTATGTGCGTCATGAAGTCGTTCACAACAAATTCGTCGTCGAAGACCTGCGCGCTCGTGGCGCGATCTTCGTTGAAGAGCTTGAACAGGTGCCGGACGATGTCATCGTCATCTTCAGCGCCCACGGTGTTTCCCAGGCGGTACGCGCCGAGGCAGCAGGCCGTGGCCTGAAGGTCTTCGATGCGACCTGTCCGCTGGTGACCAAGGTGCATATCGAAGTGGCCCGTTACAGCCGTGATGGCCGTGAGTGCATCCTGATTGGCCATGAAGGTCATCCGGAAGTCGAAGGCACCATGGGCCAGTACGACGCCAGCAATGGCGGTGCGATTTACCTGGTGGAAGACGAGGAAGACGTTGCCAACCTCCAGGTGCGCAACCCCGATGCCCTGGCTTTCGTGACCCAGACAACCTTGTCCATGGACGATACCAGTCGTGTCATCGATGCGCTGCGTTCGCGCTTCCCTGCCATTGGCGGGCCGCGCAAGGACGATATCTGCTATGCCACGCAAAACCGTCAGGATGCGGTCAAGCAACTGGCCGATGAGTGCGATGTGGTACTGGTGGTGGGCAGTCCCAACAGCTCCAACTCCAATCGTCTGCGTGAACTGGCCGAGCGCATGTCGACGCCGGCATACCTGATCGACGGTGCCGAAGATATGCAGCGCAGCTGGTTCGACGGTATCGAGCGTATCGGTATCACTGCGGGTGCTTCTGCGCCGGAAGTGCTGGTGCGCGGCGTGATCCAGCAATTGCAGGCCTGGGGTGCGACCGGTGCCGATGAACTGTCTGGCCGCGAAGAGAACATCACGTTCTCCGTTCCCAAGGAACTGCGGGTCAAGTCTCTGCCGTAAGGTCAGGCGCAGAGATCTGTCGGTATCTTGTCGTTCTCGACTCTGACTCTGCCGGTAATGGCCACTATCACGCGATAGTGGCTCACGGCCTCATCACGGACGCAGACGTGAAAGGTGCCGTTGGCAGCTTTCCTGAGGCCTCCCAGGCCGTTGAAGCTGATGTACTGCGCAATCTTGCTGTTGCCGATAATGCGCGTTTTTCCGTCGATGGCCCGTTCGACCAGCACGGTATCGTCATCATCCGGTCCGTTGCCTTTGGTGTCGGTAATGATTCGCCAACCGTTGCTCCAGTCTCCCTCAATGGCATACAGGGTCACCACCTGATTGCGGGTAATGGCTGCAACCCGTGCCGAGCGTATGCCGCCGGCCAGTTCCTGTGCCGCTACCTGCCTGCGATTGGCATCGATAAAGTCTGTAAACGGTGTGCTGGCAACATTGGCAAGAATGGCCACGAGGGCAACCACGATCAGTAGCTCGATTAATGTGAATCCTGCATGCTTCATTGCTTTTCCTCCCTGGAAAACCGTGTTCCAAATGCCATCCGGGCATTCGTCATCGCAAAACAACCGTATATCCTGCTAGAGATTTTCAGGCATCGCTGCTGCCTTATAGTCGTAACGTCTAGGAGACACCCAATGCGTTATATGTCCAAGGGCTTCAGCCTCATTGAATTGTTAGTCACTGTGTCTGTGGTGGCGATCGTGGCTGCGCTTGCCGTTCCGAGCTTTACCAGCACGATCCAGAACAACAAGGCGGATGCCGAGCTCAATGATTTGCAGCGGGCGCTCAACTATGCACGTCTTGAGGCGATAAACCGGGGGGTGACGGTACGTATCGCACCAACCAGCGGGGCGGACTGGAAGACCGAGCTACAGGTTTTTCTGGCTTCCGATACATCGGCCACCCCGACTGCGTTGCGCAAGGTTGCGCGCCTGAGCAGCGGAGCAACCCTGACGGCGACTGACGTCACCGGGATCGAATTCAATAATCTGGGCGCCTTGTCTACGCCCACCACTGCGGTGGTGATGAACTACACGCGAGGCTCGATTGCCAGGACCATGAATATTTGTCTGACGGGCCGGATCATTCTGGGTGGAAGTTGCTGATGCTAAATGAAGTGCGACGTCGCCAGACGGGCATGACGCTGATCGAGGTGCTGGTTTCGGTCCTGATACTTGCCATCGGCCTGCTGGGTGCCGCCGCGATTCAGCTCAACGCTCTCAAGTACACCGACAGTTCCACCATGACCAGCCAGGCAAGCTTCATTGCCTACGACATGATGGATCGTATTCGTGCGAATGTGGATGGCAATGCGGTCGCCAACGGCACCACCAACGTACTGGCGACGTATGCCCTGGCCAATCTGGCCTCGGCTCCGCCGACAGGGAATCCGACCCGGGCCCGGGATCAGGACCTTTACGATTTCAAGACCAACATCGCCACTTTTGCCGGCTCCACGGCCACAGCCAGCATCGATGTCAGCGGCGCGCCGGCCGTCACCATCACCATTACCTGGGACGATACGCGGGCGGCGGGGGCCAGCACCGTTGCATCCGGTGGTACTGCGGCCGATAGCACCCTGCAGACCTTTACCCTGACCTCGCGTATCGGGGTGAACCTATGAAGAAGTCATCCAGAGGCTTTGGCCTGATCGAAATCATGGTGGCGCTGGTGTTGGGGCTGGTGGTCAGCATGGGCATCATCCAGATATTCAGCGCCTCCCGAGGCACCTTCCTGACCCAGAATGCCTCGGCCCGCATGCAGGAAGATGCGCGTTTCGTGCTGAGCAAACTGATGCAGGAAATCCGAATGACCGGGATGTATGGCTGTCTGGGGTTCAGCAACTATGTGCCGACTGCACCTGCCATTGCATGGCCTGCTGCGCTGGATAACCCCATCCTGTGGGATAACGCCAATAAAACCCTGACTCTGGTGACCTCCGATATCGGCACCACCGGCAGCTCACCGACCTGGACGATAGTCTCCGACTGCCAGACCTCTACCCAGCTTTATGCCGGGGCAAGAGCGCCTGCGGCAGGGCAAACCGCGTTCCCGATGCGTCAGTTGGTCTACACCCTTACCGGCCAGAACCTGACCATCAAATACGGCACAGGCGGGACTGCGCAGCCGTTGCTGCAAAACGTCAGTGCCTTCGATGTTTCCTTTGGTATAGCGGGTAACCCCATGACCTATACCTCGACGATCTCGGCTGCCAATGCGCCCGATATACGCAGCGTTCGTATCAGTCTGACCCTGCAAGATCCGGATGGTCGTGTCAGAAACCAGCAATACAATGTGGTTGCCTACCTGCGTAATCGCTTTTGAAAGGGCCGTATGCAATGAATACAAAGCGGTTTTGCATCATGCCGGCATTCCCGGCCCGACAATCCGGAATGGTATTGCTGGTCAGCCTGGTATTTCTGTTGCTGCTGACATTGTTGGGGATTTCCTCCATGCAGAATGCCACCTTGCAGGAGAAGATGGCGGGCAGTGTGGGCTTGCGCAATCAGTCCTTTCAGAGAGCCGAAGCTGCATTGCGACTGGGCGAGTCGTCCATCCGGGTTGTGGGTTTCACCATGGCCAAATGCACCAATAACACAACCTGCGCCCCGCCTGCCGAATCCACCACGCTTACTGCTGCCGGTACAAATGGCACATCCGGGGTGAGCTGGGTTGCAGCAGCGGGAGGTGGTTTTTATGGCATCCAGAATCTTGGCACCACGGCAACACCCATAAAACGCCCGCCTACCTGTGCAGGCACCGTTACGCTTTACCGTGTCACGTCAGTCGCCATCCTGGGCACATCGAGAACGGTGCTGGAGAGTATTTATGCCAATTGCTAAGACACTTCGGCGCGGGTTGAAGTATGCGTATGGTGCCTTGGCAGCGCTTTATCTGTCTGCGCCGGTTTATGCGTTCACACCTTCACAAGTACCGTTGCTGAGTGCTTCTGCCGTTACGCCCAATGTCATGTTGCAGGTGGATAACTCCGGCAGTATGGATACGATCATTTTTGCCTCGGGGTTCAATGCGTCGGCGTCGTGGCCTGTTATTTATGAGTCTCAATCCAATTGTTTTTTATTTATTTGTGGTTCTTATTCAAGGGGGGCACAAATCAATACGGGGGATTCCGATTATGTAACTGTGGGTAGCCTGAGTACTGATGGGTGTAACAGTGGTTATGGTTTTTACAGGAATGCTTCTTCGGTGACCTGTATCTCATTGCCTGACCCTGCAAGGTCCGGTAATACACGTTATCCCGGTGCTTATCTGTCTTATCTGGTTTCCGAAGTCAATGCTGGCCGCAGTGTGGCGAATATACCGACCGAAAGCCGTTTGACCTCTGCCATTTCTGTTGCATTGGGACTGGTCGATGCCAACCGGTCATTGCGTATCGGGTTGGCGACTTATAATCCCCCCAACAATAACGACAGAGGACCGGGTGGTAATATCAAGCAGGCGGTGAGTGACTTATCGCCTGTTCCGGCCACGACTTATCAGGCAGGCGTTACTCAGGCGACTGCCGATACAAACTACAGGAATCTGCGAGCTGCGATTTCGGCGTTGACTGCAGAGGCCAACACGCCCCTTGCTGAAACCTATTATCAGGTGACTCGTTATTTTCGCGGGCTTACTCCTTTTCCGGCATACACCAATTCCCCGACAACCTTTACAAGCCCCATTCAATATCGTTGCCAGAAGAACTACGGTGTTGTATTGACGGATGGTCTACCTACGTACGACAAGAACTTTCCCACCAATGATGTAGATGATCCCAATCGTTACTTGCCCAATTGGGATCGTGTCAACAATGATGGCCCGAATACCAATGAGGCCAATGAAGGGGATACGCTCTATCTGGACGATATTGCCAAGTTCGCCTATGACATTGACATGCGCAAAGACTCCACTTCCCCGGGCGGCGATCTGACGGGTAGAAGTTGGGACAATGCCGGTTTCCCGAGGCAGAACCTGAGCACATACACGATCGGCTTCACGCTCGATAACCAGATGCTTATCGATGCCGCAGACGATAATCATGGACGTGCCAAATACTTCCAGGCCAACGACAGTGCCGGTCTGAATACCGCATTGAACCTTGCGCTTACTGACATCTACGCCAAGGCAGGCTCCGGCGGTGGTGGCGTATCAAGTTCATCGACCCTCCAGGCCGGAACACAGTTTTACCAGACGCTCTACGACCCGACCGACTGGCACGGTACCGTCAGGGCCTTCAATCTGAATGCCACGACCGGAGCCTTGAGTGCTCCGGTCTGGACGACGGACAGCACGATTGTCAGCAGTTCTACTGCACCTGTTTTCGAGTCATGGAACACGGGGACTACAGGGACTGCATCCGCGAGAATTACACTGGACTTCCTCAATTTCAGTCCGGCACAGCAGCTTGCATTCACGACCACACTGCCTACAGGCGTGACGGGGCCAGAGGTGATTGCCTGGGCCAAGGGCACTGCGAACGCCAAGTTGCGCACGCGCACCAGGCTGCTCGGCGATATCATCAACTCTACGCTGGGCGCGGGGTTGCCCACTGAAAAGACAGCTGCCGATCTGGTTGGCGATACCAGTTACACCACCTACCTGGCCAACAAGAACAGCAACATGACCTACAGCCTTCTGGCCAATGCTAACGATGGCTTCTTCAATGTCATCAATGCTAGTAACGGGGTGCGGCGATACGCCTATATGCCTTCCACGTCGCTGGCGTCTCTGGCGACCATCTCTTCAACCAACTACGGTTCCGGGGTGCACAAGTTCACGGTTGATGGGCAGATTGCGGTTTTCGATACTCAATTATCCGCTGGCTCGGCATGGCGTACAGTCGCTTTCTCCGGTCTGGGGGCGGGGGGCAAGGCGTTCTTTGCGATCAAACTGTTTGAAGGGACCAGCAATACCCCCGAGGCAATGTGGGAGGTCAAGGCACCGGACACCTCCGACACCAATAACAGGTTCAATAACCTGGGTTATACCTACTCCAAGCCTGATGTAGCGCGTATGGCCGACGGGACCGGCATCATGGTGGTGGGCAATGGCTATGGCAGTTTTACAGGCCGGGCGTCGCTGTTCGTGCTGAATGCCAATACAGGCGCATTCATTGCGGAAATCCAGACACCGCTTGTCGTCAGTGGTGAGACTGATAACGGCCTGTCCTCGGTCAAGCTGCGGGTCAATTCGCAGAACGTCGTTCAGGCTGCTTATGCCGGGGACCTCAAGGGGCGTATGTGGAAGTTCGACATGAGTGGTGCGGCGGCTTCCAGCTGGAGGGTCGCTTTCAATGGTTCGCCGTTGTTCACTGCGCCAAGGGGAGCCAACCAGCCGATTACTGTACAGCCGCTGTTAATCGATCACCCGCTCAACGGCAAGCTTGTGTATTTCGGTACCGGTAAATTCAGTGAAACCACTGACAAGCAGACCAGCGCCTTGCAGGACTTTTACGCCATCTGGGATGGTGACGCCGGGTCAGGCAATATTGTTGAAGCCAACCTGCAGGCCCAGGCGGTCAATGGTTCGGTGACCGGCAATGGCAATACTTACTTCACTTCCACTACCAACGATGTGGACTGGGCCACCAAGAAGGGCTGGTACATGCCACTGGCAACCGCTGCGCCTTACTTGGGCGAAAGGATTATCTATCCTGCACAGACCTCTCGTGGCCGTATCATTTTCACCACGGCCTCGGTGAACTCCACCGACCCGTGTGAAAGTACCGGTACCGGGCGTCTGTTCGAGCTGGATGCCGCCACCGGCAGCATGCTCAATTATCAGGTGCTCGATACCAACGGCGACAATGACATTACCGCTGCCGACACCCTCGTTGCCGGCCTTGGGATCGGTACGGGGATTCCGGTGGTCGCTTCCATCGTGGCAGGCACCAACGGCAACAACGACAACAAATACCTGATCGACTCCAGTGGCGGAACGCCAGTCAAGCTGCTGGAAAAGGGCGGGAGTGCCAACGTCTTCCAGCGCATCATGTGGCGACAAATCCAGTAGGGAAGGTGATTCATGCGAGCAGTATCCAGAGGCTTTACCTTGATCGAACTCATGATCGTCGTGGCGATTGTCGGTATTCTGGCGGCCGTTGCTTACCCCAGTTATGTCGAATACACGAAGCGTACTCAGCGTTCGGCCATTGCCAGCCTGCTTTCGGAGCAGACCCAGGCCCTTGAGCGTTTCTTTTCAAGAAATGGCACCTACGTCGGAGCGCAAGGTTTGAGTGGCGGCAATAGTTATTACAACATTGGCCCGGTCCTCACCGCCACAGGCTTCACCTTGACCGCTACCCCAACCGGCTCGCTCATGAGTGGTGACAAATGCGGCAGTTTTGTCATCACGAACACCGGGGCAATCAGCAATACAGGCGCCACCAGCGGCGTGACAACCAAGGACTGCTGGGGGCGTTAACTCCTTTTTTCTTTGCCTAGAGACCAAAATGCACAAGCAACATGTAGTGATCGTCGGTGGTGGTGTTATCGGGTTGTTGACTGCCTTCAACCTTGCCGCCGAAGTGGCCAGTGTCGTGTTGCTTGATCGCTCCGGCGTCGGTCAGGAGTCTTCATGGGCGGGTGGCGGGATCGTGTCGCCACTCTATCCATGGCGCTACAGCCCGGCAGTTACCGCCCTGGCTCACTGGTCCCAGGACTTCTACCCGCATCTGGCCGAACGCCTGTTTGCTCGTACGGGCGTTGATCCTGAAGTTCACAAGACAGGTCTGTACTGGCTGGACCTGGACGATGAGCAGCAAGCCCTGAATTGGGCGGCCCGCGAGCAACGACCGCTGAGCAGTGTCGATGTGTCGGCTGTTCACGATGCGGTGCCGGCGTTGGGGCAGGGTTACTCAAGGGCCATTTACATGGCCGATGTGGCCAATGTGCGTAATCCTCGTCTGGTGAAATCCCTCAAGGCGGCGTTGCTGGCTTTGCCCAATGTCGAGATTCGCGAGCAGTGCGAAGTCAGCGGGTTTGTTCGCGAGGGCAATATTGTTCGGGGTGTCTGCACGCCAACGGGCGATATTCTGGGCGACCGTGTCGTGCTGGCGGCGGGAGCGTGGAGCGGTGAGTTGCTCAAGACCCTGGGCCTGGAATTACCCGTCGAGCCGGTCAAGGGCCAGATGATTCTCTACAAGTGCGCGTCCGACTTCCTGTCGAGCATGGTGCTGGCCAAGGGACGTTACGCCATCCCGCGTCGTGATGGTCATATCTTGATCGGTAGCACGCTGGAGCACGAAGGCTTCGACAAGACGCCGACCACGGCTGCGCTGGAAAGCCTCAAGGCTTCGGCCATCGAATTGATTCCCGAACTGGCCAATGCCGAGCCCGTTGCCCAGTGGGCAGGGCTGCGTCCCGGTTCGCCCGAAGGCATTCCCTTTATCGGCCCGCTGGAGGATTTCGAGGGGCTGTGGCTGAACTGTGGGCACTACCGCAACGGTCTGGTGCTGGCGCCTGCATCTTGCCAGTTGTTGACGGATCTGCTGCTGGGGCATGAGCCGATTATCGATCCGGCTCCTTATATACCGGTTTTTTCGCGAATGAATTCGCCACTATAAGAGCCAATTCATTCGCGAACCGGGTTCAATCCAGCCCCAGCTTCTTCAACCGGTAACGCATCGATCTGAATGACAGGCTCAGGCGCTGCGCTGCCGCAGTCCGGTTCCAGCGGGTTTCCTCCAGGGCTTGCAGGATCAGTTTGCGTTCGATGCTTTCCAGGTAATCTTCCAGGTTATCGATATCGGCCAGATTGTGGCCGTCGTGCTCCTGAGGCGTACCGGACTCGGCCAGGCGAAGGTCCGAGGCGTGGATTTCATCGTTTTCGCAAAGGGTGTAAGCACGCTCCAGCATGTTTTCCAGCTCGCGGACATTGCCGGGGAAGCGGTAGCTTTTCAGGGTTTCCAGCGCCTGAGGGTGCAGGCGTGCCGAGGCCTGGCCGCAGTTGGCCGCCAGACGCAGCAGGACACTGCCGACCAGTTGGTCGATATCTTCACGCCGCTCACGCAAGGGCGGCACTCGCAGTTCGATGACGTTCAGGCGGTAATACAAATCCTGCCGGAAGCGCCCGGCAGCGACCTCGGCGTTCAAGTCCTTGTGGGTGGCGCAGAGAATGCGCACATCCACCACTTGCTCTTGCTGACCACCGACGCTGCGGATGGATTTTTCCTGTATGGCCCGCAGTAGCTTTACCTGCATGGCCAGCGGCAAGTCAGCGACTTCATCCAGAAACAGCGTGCCGTTATTGGCCGCCTGAAACAGCCCCGGCTTGTCTTCATGGGCGCCGGTAAAGCTGCCTTTGCGATGGCCGAAGAACTCGCTTTCCATCAATTCCGACGGTATCGCCCCGCAGTTGACTGGCACGAAAGGCTTGTCGATGCGTGGCCCTTGCTCATGAATCAGCCGCGCGACCAGTTCCTTGCCGCTCCCCGATTCGCCACTGATATAGATCGGCGCCTGGCTGCGAGCCAGTTTGTCGATTTGCTTGCGCAAGGCACGCATCGGTGGGGAGTTGCCCAGCAGACGACTGTCGATGCTGCGTTCTGCCGGGGCGCCGGGCTTCAGACGCAAGGCGCTGCTGACCAGTTCACGAAGCCGGGTCAGGTCCACCGGTTTGGTCAGGAAGTCGAATGCCCCGGCCTTCAGTGCATGGATGGCCATATCCAGGCTGCCATGGGCGGTGATCATTGCCACGGGTGTCTGTGGGTAAACCTGCTGAATATGCTGCACCAGCTCCAGGCCATTGCCGTCAGGCAGGCGCATGTCGGTCAGGCACATGTCGAATGGCTCGCGGGCCAGCCACTCGCGGGCCTCGGTCACATTGCGGGCGCTGTGGGTATCGAGTTTCATGCGGCCGAGGGTGATCTCCAGGAGTTCACGAATGTCCGGCTCATCATCGACTATCAGGATCTTTTGCCGTTGGGTCATGCTCAGCTCAACTTGAACGGGTGAGCGAAAGTGATACGCATGCAGCTACCGCCTTCGTGGCGAAGGGAGTAATCCAGATGCGCCTGATTGCTTTCGCACAGTTCCCGGGAAAGGTAGAGGCCAAGGCCGGTACCTTTGCTTTCTGTGGTGAAAAAGGGCTCGAAGAGTTTGGCCAGATGCTGCTCGGATACGCCAGGGCCGTCATCGAGAACTTCCAGGGTCGGTAGGTCGTTTTCCGGATTGTGGAACAGTTTCAGCCAGACCTGCGCTATGTCATGGTTCTTGCCGCTGTACCGTAAGCCGTTGTGCAGCAGGTTGGTCAGCACCTGATTCAATTGCTCCGGGTCCATGCGCGTGGTGAGCATGCCCTGGCCGATCTCGGTATGCACATTTTGGTTGGCTGGTGCGGAACTGCGAAAGTCCGCGACGAAACTCTCCAGCCAGGTTCGCAGGTCAAGCAGTTCGGGTTCGGTTTCGCGGCGCCTGGACAGTTGCAGGACGTTCTCGATCACCACATTGATGCGTCGCGACTGATCATGAATGATCTGCCCGAGTCGTCGGTCCGGTGCTGACAGCTCTTCCGATTCATTGAGCAGTTGCGCCGCGTGGCTGACAGCGCCCAGCGGGTTGCGGATCTCATGGGCGATACCGGCTGTCAGACGACCCAATGCTGCAAGCTTCAGTTGCTGGGCCTGATGGGCAACCTGCGAGAGGTCTTCCAGAAAGATCAGCGTCTGGCGCTGGTCGCCACGGTTGAGTGCGGCAAAGCTCGGTTGCAGGATCGGGCCGATGGCTGAGGTCGATATGCTGCGCGGTGCCATGATGGGGTTGATCAGCCATTGCCGGAGGCGATCCACCAGTTGTGGCGAGTATTGATCGATGACCTGGCCGACCAGTTGCTCATGGCCCAGCAGGCTCAAGGCGCCCTGATTGGCCAGCAGCACCTGGCGGCGCGAGTCGAGCACCAGAATGCCGGTGCGCATGCGTTGCAGGATCAGGCCATTGAGTTCTTCGAGCTGGTCGACATCGGCGGCACGCTGTTCGGCCAGTACTTCGCTCACCTGCATGCGGGCGGTCAGTGCCTGTACCAGCATGGCGGCGGCAAAGCACAAGGCGCCCAGCGTACTGGCCTGCACATAATCATTTGAGGCCAGCGGGCTGATGAAGCTGATGAAGAAAGTCAGGTAAATGATGCCGATGGCGGAAACAGCAGCAATCAACAGACCAAGGCGGCCGCGCAACAGGACATTACTGATGGCGACCGAGGCAATCAGCAGATTGCCGATACCACTTGAAGTGCCGCCCGCTGCATAGAACAGCCCTGACAGCATCACCGTATCGGTCACTGCCAGGCTGAAGAGCTGTACTTTATGGCTGGGGCGCTCAAGCAGCACCACAACCAGAATGTTGAATACCAGATACAGCCAGCAGCCAGCCCGAAACAGATTCAGGTTGGCCAGTTGCAACAGTTCGGTGTCCAGGTCGCTGGAGATCAACAGCACCAGCACGATGCCAATGGTCAGTCGATAAAGGTGATACAGCCGCAGGATCCGTTGCGCTTGGGGGCTGCCGAGTGAAAGCGTCTCAGCGGTCACGAGTCGCTGGGCCTTCTAGCCTGTGCGCTTCGCTGCAAAACCATTGTTGTTCCTGGCTCAATGCACGATCACGAGGAAGATGAACGCCGCAATGGGCGCAACGCACCATGGGCGATGCCACCGCTTCTGGCGGCTCGGCACGTTTTTTCGGAGCAGGTGGGTTGAGCAGGCGCTTGACGAACCACACCGCTGCCGCGATCAACGCGACCCACATAATTATGCGAATCATGACTACCAGGCTTAATGATTGAAGAGTTCGCAGTGTAGCCAAGGAGCAGGCGGGCGGACAGAGTGTAATGGTCTTTCGCGAATTAATTGGCTCTGGCAAATGAAGGGCGCCGGCAAGCCGCCTCCGACAGACAAGGCAATTCGGTCGCAAGAAATAAAAAAGAGGCCCGCAGGCCTCTTCGTTGTCATCACCGGTTTCAGTCGAACATGCCGAATGTCATGTAGCTGAACCAGGAGCGGCTTTTGGTGCCTTTCGCTTCTTCAGCTTCTCTGGCCTGCTCATCCAGTTCTGCCTGGTTTTCCGGCAACAGTTCTTTCGGGATGGCGTCCTTGGCATCCTGATACTGCTTCTGGATGTCCTGGTTGGCGCGGGTTTCGCCCGGTGGCAGCGGGGCGCTGCCGTTGATCAGGCCCAGCGTCGCTTTCGACAGCCACGAACGGTTGTCGGCTTCGGCCTGACGAGGCGTGAACTGGCCGTCAGCCAGTTGCGGGTGGTTCGGGTAGTTGGTCTTCAGGACTTCGAGGCTGGTGGCTGCCAGCTCGTCGAGGTGCAGGCGCTGATAGGACTCGACCATCACTGCCAGACCATCGCCGACCGAAGGCGTCTCCTGGAAGTTTTCCACCACGTAACGGCCACGGTTGGCGGCGGCGACATAAGCCTGACGGGTCAGGTAGTAGTCGGCTACGTGAATTTCGTAGGCCGCCAGCAGGTTGCGCAGGTAGATCATGCGCTGCTTGGCGTCAGGCGAATAGCGGCTGTTCGGGTAGCGGCTGGTCAGTTGGGCGAACTCGTTGAACGAGTCACGTGCAGCGCCCGGGTCACGCTTGGTCTGGTCCAGCGGCAGGAAGCGCGCCAGCAGGCCGACGTCCTGGTCGAAGGAGGTCAGGCCCTTCATGTAGTACGCGTAATCGACGTTGGGGTGCTGCGGGTGCAGGCGAATGAAGCGCTCGGCAGCGGATTTGGCTGCTTCGGGCTCACTGTTCTTGTAGTTCGAGTAGATCAGTTCGAGTTGTGCCTGATCGGCATAGCGACCGAACGGATAGCGTGACTCCAGCGCCTTGAGTTTTTCGGTGGCGCTGTTGTAGCTGTTGTTGTCCAGGTCGGCCTGCGCCTGCTGGTACAGCTCCACTTCACTGAGGTTCTCGTCGATGACTTCCTTCGACGAACAGGCCGCAGTCAGTGCGAGGATGGCGATCAGCAGCAGGTGTTTCACTTGCATGGCGGCTTGCGTCCCTATAACGGCCTGCTGTCTTGGGCGGGGCCGTCCTGTTATGATGAGCGCCCCGCAAGACCCGCGGGGCAAAAGACGCCGTATTTAACCACAAGCGCGCTGCCGAAACCAAAGGCTAGCCGCCTTCTAGTCTGGCCATGTCCGAAAATATAGAACTTCGCGCAGAGGTGCCGTCCGAATTGGGCGGTCAACGCCTCGATCAAGTCGCCGCACAATTATTCGCAGAGCACTCGCGCTCGCGCCTTTCCGCCTGGATCAAGGACGGCCGTCTGACTGTGGACGGCGCTGTCCTGCGCCCGCGTGACATCGTTCACGGTGGCTCTGTCCTGCAACTGATCGCCGAGCAGGAAGCTCAGGGCGAGTGGGTTGCCCAGGATATCGAGCTGGATATCGTCTACGAAGACGACCAGATCCTGGTGATCAACAAACCTGCCGGCCTCGTGGTGCATCCTGCCGCGGGTCATGCCGACGGCACCTTGCTCAATGCCTTGCTGCATCATGTTCCCGACATTATCAACGTGCCGCGTGCTGGCATCGTGCATCGTCTGGACAAGGACACCACAGGCCTGATGGTGGTCGCCAAGACGCTCCAGGCCCAGACCCAACTGGTGACGCAGCTGCAAAGCCGCAGTGTCAGCCGCATCTATGAATGCATTGTCATCGGTGTCGTCACCGCTGGCGGCAAGATCGATGCGCCGATCGGGCGTCACGGCCAGCAGCGTCAGCGAATGGCAGTGATGGAAGGCGGCAAGCAGGCGGTCAGTCACTACCGTGTACTTGAGCGCTTCCGCTCCCACACTCACGTGCGGGTCAAGCTGGAAACCGGTCGTACTCACCAGATCCGCGTACACATGGCGCACATCAACTACCCGTTGGTGGGCGATCCTGCCTATGGCGGTCGCTTCCGTATCCCGCCAGCGGCCAGCCAGACCATGGTCGAGTCGCTGAAGACGTTCCCGCGTCAGGCGCTGCATGCCCGTTTCCTCGAGCTGGATCACCCGGTCACAGGTCAGCGCATGAGCTGGGAGTCGCCGCTGCCTGACGATTTCGTCTGGCTGCTGTCGCTGCTCAAGCAGGACCGTGAGGCGTTTGTCGGGTGAGTGACTGGCTGATTCCAGACTGGCCTGCGCCTGCGCACGTCAGATCCTGCATCACCACCCGTTCGGGCGGGGCCAGCCAGGCGCCGTTCGACAGCTTCAACCTGGGCGATCACGTGGGTGACAACCCGCAAGCGGTCGCCAGCAACCGCCAATACCTGTCGTCGCAACTGAAGGTGCAGCCTGCCTGGTTGCGTCAGGTGCACGGTGTCGCTGTGGCGCATGCCGATCCTTCTTCGGTGGCCGAAGCCGACGCAAGCTGGACTGACACGCCGGGTGTTGCCTGCACCATCATGACCGCCGATTGCCTTCCCGCGTTGTTCTGCAATCGCGAGGGCACTCGTGTCGCCGCGGCTCATGCCGGCTGGCGGGGGCTTGCAGCAGGTGTACTCGAGGCAACGGCCGACAGTTTGCGTGTTGCCCCCGAAGACATCATGGTCTGGCTCGGCCCGGCCATCGGGCAGCCTTCTTTCGAGGTCGGCCCGGAAGTCCGGGAAACCTTCATGGTGACCCATCCGCAAACGGCCGATGCCTTTATCCCAAGCTTCAACGCCGGGCGTTTCATGGCCGATATCTACGCCCTTGCGCGTTTGCGCCTTGCCGCCTATGGTGTTTTATCAGTCCATGGTGGCGGGCTGGATACCTTCACTGACGCGCGTTTCTTTTCCTACCGCCGCAGCGCCACCACTGGCCGTTTCGCCTCGCTGATCTGGATCGATCAAGCCTGATTGCAGTCCGCTTGAGCGTCAGGCTGACATGCATCAATCAAGTCAAACTTGAAACCCGCAGAATCGTCCGCATCTAACTGACTATCCAGCAGGTTTTTGTTATAGGTGTGTTCATTGCTCCGGCCTGCTCTGAAGGAAGGTGACTAATGCGTATCGATAGATTGACCAGCAAATTGCAACTGGCCTTATCAGATTCCCAATCGCTGGCCGTTGGCATGGATCATCCTGCCATTGAGCCCGCGCACTTGATGCATGCCCTGCTCGAACAGCAAGGCGGCTCCATCAAGCCTCTGTTGCTGCAGGTAGGTTTTGACATCAACAGCCTGCGCAAGGAGTTGAGTAAAGAGCTCGACCATCTGCCGAAGATCCAGAACCCTACCGGCGACGTCAACATGTCCCAGGACCTGGCGCGCCTGCTCAATCAGGCTGATCGTCTGGCGCAACAGAAGGGCGACCAGTTCATTTCCAGTGAGCTGGTGCTGCTCGCAGCCATGGACGAGAACAGCAAGCTGGGCAAGTTGTTGCTCGGTCAGGGCGTGAGCAAGAAGGCTCTCGAGAACGCCATCAATAACCTGCGCGGTGACGGCGCGATCAATGACCCCAACGTCGAGGAGTCGCGTCAGGCTCTGGACAAGTACACCGTTGACCTGACCAAGCGCGCCGAAGAAGGCAAGCTTGACCCGGTGATCGGGCGAGACGACGAGATTCGCCGGACCATTCAGGTCCTGCAACGGCGTACCAAGAACAACCCGGTGCTGATCGGCGAACCCGGCGTGGGCAAGACCGCCATCGCCGAAGGTCTGGCGCAGCGCATCATCAACGGCGAAGTGCCGGACGGCCTCAAAGGCAAGCGTCTGCTGTCCCTGGACATGGGCGCATTGATTGCCGGTGCCAAATACCGTGGGGAGTTCGAGGAGCGCCTGAAGTCGCTGCTCAATGAACTGAGCAAACAGGAAGGCCAGATCATCCTGTTTATCGACGAACTGCACACCATGGTCGGCGCCGGTAAAGGCGAGGGTTCGATGGATGCGGGCAATATGCTCAAGCCCGCTCTGGCCCGTGGCGAGCTGCATTGCGTCGGTGCGACCACGCTCAACGAGTATCGCCAATATATAGAGAAGGACGCTGCCCTTGAGCGTCGCTTCCAGAAAGTGCTGGTGGAAGAGCCCAGCGAAGAAGACACCATCGCCATTCTGCGTGGCTTGAAAGAGCGTTATGAGGTTCACCATAAAGTCGGGATTACCGACGGTGCGATCATCGCCGCTGCCAAGCTGAGCCATCGGTATATCACCGACCGCCAGTTGCCGGACAAGGCCATCGACCTGATCGACGAAGCCGCCAGCCGTATTCGCATGGAAATCGACTCCAAGCCTGAGGTGCTGGATCGTCTTGAGCGTCGCCTGATCCAGTTGAAGGTCGAATCCCAGGCCCTCAAGAAGGAAAAGGACGAAGCCGCGATCAAGCGTCTGGAGAAATTGCAGCTCGATATCGAGCGCATGGAGCGTGAATACGCTGACCTCGAAGAAGTCTGGGCTTCGGAGAAGGCCGAAGTGACGGGCTCGGCTCAGATCCAGCAGAAAATCGAGCAGTCGCGCCAGGAGCTGGAGGCGGCACGCCGTCGCGGTGACCTGAATCGCATGGCTGAATTGCAGTACGGCATCATTCCTGATCTGGAACGCAGCCTGCAAATGGTCGATCAGCACGGCAAGCCGGAAAACCAGTTGCTGCGCAGCCGTGTGACCGAGGAGGAAATTGCCGAAGTCGTTTCCAAGTGGACCGGCATTCCTGTCTCGAAAATGCTCGAAGGCGAGCGTGAGAAGCTGCTTAAGATGGAAAGCCTGCTGCACAAGCGCGTCATCGGCCAGAGCGAAGCCGTTGTGGCGGTGGCCAGTGCCGTGCGTCGTTCTCGTGCCGGGCTGTCCGATCCCAATCGTCCGAGCGGTTCGTTCATGTTCCTGGGCCCGACCGGTGTCGGCAAGACCGAGCTGTGCAAGGCGCTGGCGGAATTCCTGTTCGATACCGAAGAGGCCATGGTGCGGATCGACATGTCCGAGTTCATGGAGAAACACTCCGTCGCTCGCCTGATCGGTGCGCCACCGGGTTATGTCGGCTATGAAGAGGGCGGTTATCTGACCGAGGCGGTGCGTCGCAAGCCGTATTCGGTGATCCTGCTCGATGAGGTCGAAAAGGCCCACACCGATGTCTTCAACATCCTGCTGCAAGTGCTGGAAGATGGTCGCCTGACAGACAGCCATGGTCGTACGGTGGATTTCCGTAATACCGTGATCGTCATGACCTCCAACCTGGGCTCGGCGCAGATCCAGGAACTGGTGGGTGATCGTGAAGCCCAGCGCGCTGCGGTGATGGATGCGGTCAGCACGCATTTCCGTCCGGAGTTCATCAACCGGATCGATGAAGTGGTGATTTTCGAGCCGCTGGCCCGGGATCAGATCGCGGGCATCACGGAAATCCAGCTGGGACGTCTGCGCAGCCGTCTTGCCGAGCGCGAGCTTTCCCTGACCTTGAGTCCGGAAGCCCTCGACAAGCTGATCGCCATTGGTTACGACCCGGTGTATGGCGCACGGCCTCTCAAGCGTGCGATCCAGCGCTGGATCGAAAACCCGCTGGCTCAGTTGATTCTGTCGGGCAGCCTCGTGCCTGGCTCCAGCATCACCGGCAAGGTGGTGGATGACGAGATCGTGTTTGGCTGATCGCTTCTATATATAGCTGAACGGAAGGGCTCTCCTGGCGAGGGCCCTTTTTCATCGTGGCGACTGGCGGTGCAGGAATCGGGTTTGCAGGGAGTGCACAGGCGATCTGAAAAAAAATCGCAAATCATTGTCTTAAAAGCAATTTAGAGGGTTGACAGGTGTTTTTGAAAATGTAGAATAGCGCGCCTCAGAGACGTGAACGCAACGTTGCAAACGAAGCGGGCAAAGTCAAAGAGGTTGAATTAACGAGTTAACAGCGAGTTGATTCAAGGCAGTAAGTTGAATCTGAAGTCCGAAGTTCCGCGATAGCTCAGTTGGTAGAGCAAGTGACTGTTAATCACTGGGTCCCTGGTTCGAGTCCAGGTCGTGGAGCCAGATTTCACAAGGTTCAATGCAGTTTCAGTCGGGGTATAGCGCAGTCCGGTAGCGCGCCTGCTTTGGGAGCAGGATGTCAGGAGTTCGAATCCCCTTACCCCGACCATAATTTGGGTCGTTAGCTCAGTTGGTAGAGCAGTTGGCTTTTAACCAATTGGTCGTAGGTTCGAATCCCACACGACCCACCATTTTTGGCTTCAAAGTGATCTTTGAAGCCGAATCTTAAAGATCTGATGCCATTCGCATCAGATCGCAGGCAGCTTGTTGAGGTGTCTTGATTTCAACGGGGTATAGCGCAGTCCGGTAGCGCGCCTGCTTTGGGAGCAGGATGTCAGGAGTTCGAATCCCCTTACCCCGACCATACATCAGCGCAGAAGTAGAGTTTTTACTTCTGATGCGAATTGAAAAGTGCCTGGCCTTAGCGTAGTTGCTGAAGCTGGGCATTTTTCTTTTGTGCGCTATAAAAATCAGCGCACTGTGCAAGGAAGCATCGCCGCAGCTCATGCAAGAGGCGGCTACTTCATTTCCAGGTAAGGAATATCCATGAGTACCAGCTTATTCAAACGCCCCGAGTTTTATGCACTGATTGCCGCGATTCTGAACGGTACTATCGGTGCCTTCACCCGCGTGGGCTTTGCTCACGGGGCAACCTCCAATCAGATCGCATTCTGGAAATGCTTCGTAGCCTTTCTGGTCATTGCCCTCTATTGCGCTACCAGCCAGGTACGCAGGCGAGAAACCCTCGCGCTGGCCAACAAGTGGCCTCAATTCGCCGTGCTCGCCTTTCTGGGAATATTCTGCCTCTACTTTTTTGAGACATGGGCCTTTGAAGAGGCTTCCATACCGCTGGTAGCGTTTCTGCTTTACGCCGCGGGCGCAATGACCATCGTTCTGTCTGCCATTTTCCTGGGTGAGCGAATCGGGCTGTACAAAGTCATCGCTTTTACATCCATCCTTGCGGGGGTCTACCTGATTCTGAGCTACGAAGGCGAGATCAGCGGCAGCTACCTTGGCATCACCCTCGCGCTGCTGGGTGGCCTGGGTTATGCCTTGTTCATCTTCACTTCCAAATTGATGAACGTGGGGAGTGGATTGCCACAACTGGTCTGGCTCTTTGGTTTTGGCAGCCTTTATCTGCTGGTGCCTTTGCTCAGAGAGGGCTTTGTATTTCCAGGTGGCATTGCTCTGCTGGCTATCGCTGCACTGGTACTGCTGCCCACTATTGGCGGTTTTTACTTCACGACCAAGGCTGTAGATCAGGGCGAGGCGAGCAAGGTGCAGATCATTGAAACCAGTGATCCTCTTTTTGCCACCCTGTTTGCATTCTCTTTCTTTGGGGAATCGTTGGGGCTTGCAGGGACAATCGGTGCGCTGTGCATCATGGCTGGCCTGATATTGGCGATGAAAAAGAACACGCCTCCTGCTGTGCTCGCCGCACAATAAGCAGTTTCGCTCCTACACGGACGTGCAGTTATGCGTTGAAAACGGCGTAGGAGCGAATTCATTCGCGAAGAGTCCGGCCCCCAGATAAAAACTACCCGAAGTATTCTTATAAAAAGAAGTTATAAGGTTATTTGCGTGGAAAATAAACTCTGAAAAATTACACGCCAGTGTAATGTTTCTTTACAGAACCACGTGTAAGTCGAAGTATATTCCAGGCTGGAATAATCATGTTGAAAAATGATAGTTGCCAAATATTAGCCCGTGCTTATTATCTGCTCTACATTTTCACAAGAAATAAAACACGCCTGACGACACAATCAGATGGAGTTAAAACTCACCATTTTCAATAATGGAGGTCCACAAGATCTGGAGTTTCTCACGGGGCCACAAGTCCGGGTGAGGGTTGCGATAATTCCTCAGCGGTTTCGCTGAGGAATTATCGGCAAACAGAAGTGATTCACAGAGCTATTGGGTAATAGGGGGAGCAACTTTTACCCTGCAAAACCAGACGCCCAGTAATGAAAGGATAAACCCGGCAATCTGTATCGGCACGAGCTTATCTCCAAAAAAGGCCCAAGCCTCTAATGCCGCCAACGGCGGGGCGAGTAGTAACAGGGATGTTGTCTTGGTCATGTCCCCGTTTCGGATCAGCCAGACCAGGGACAGCGTTCCCAATCCTGATAAGACCAATACGGCCCAGGCAAGAGAAAATATAAAGTTTGCATTGACGATCAGGTGTGACTCGTCAAGGAGCACGATAAATATCAGTGCGGCAACCGATGAAAACAGGTTCTGTATGGCCATGGAGGGCAAAAGTTCAGATTTTCCGAGTGAAGTCTTTTGCAGGATGGTGCCAAACGTTATCGAGAAAACGGAAAGTATGGCAATCAGCAAGACTGAAAGCGAGTAATCAATGTGGCTGCCTGTTTGAAATGACGGGGAAAGGACAAGGGTTACGCCGGACAGTCCAATGAAGATGCCCAGCGCTTGAAGGGGCGCGATTCTTCCCTTCATAAAGGCTATCGAAATCACGACCGTCAGCAGCGGTTGCAGGGCACCCAGCAGAGCCATCAGGGCGGCGGGCAATCCTTTTGAAATGGCCCAGTAGCTTCCGCCCAGATAAAGACCGTTAATGAGCAGGCCCGCGAATATGTGCTTGTGCCACTCATTAAGGGGAGGCCATATTTTTTTCAGCAAGGCCGCTGTGAAAGTGAACAGTAAAAAGGAAAGAAAAAAACGACTGGCAAGAAAGATGTTGGGAGACGCGGAGCCAACGATCATTCTTCCAACGATAAAGCCGGTGGACCACAGTACAACGAACAGGCAGGAAATAAGCAGGACAGCATTGTTGTGAAACCTGGCTTTTAACATGTTCTTCCCTGAAGACATAAAGTGATAAAGGATTTTGAGTTTGCTTTTCGGGATTGTCAATGGCGTAGGAGGGATGAAGCCTATTAAGTAAGTGGTCCACGTATCCACGTGGCCAAACGTCTCATTAATATCGAACTCATCAGTGCATGGCAGCAATCATTTAAATGAGGTTTAAAATGGGTAGTTTTAATCTGGTCAGTTTTTTGTCTGAAGTAAAATCCGCGTATGTCAGGGAAAGCTTCATTTCTTTGGACGGGGATGATGTAACGAGAATCGTAAAAGGCTTGGGGGCCACGGACGAGGATCTTGAAGCGCTCAAGAGTGTCAGCGATAACCTGCCTCCTGATCCAACCCTGCCTTTTCGCGAATCAAGGAACGGGCGTTTTGAGCTGGACTTCGCCAACTCAAAGATCAACAGGATCGAGTTTCAACCTTTTGTTCTTTCTGCCCAGGAAGACTTTGTTCGCCATGACTCGGGGAAGGTCAGAGAGTTCAGGGGGATTGGTGATGACCTGCAATTGAACCGTGCGTTTCAAGCGCTGCTGCTTTTCAAGGCCTACATGATCAAGTACACTTCTATAAGCCCGCGGCCAAGCCTTGATTATGATTCCACCAGCCTGGTGTCCACGGTGTTCAATTTGAGAACCATCACGACACCGCAATTGCTCGGGGAGCCGGCTCTGGAAGGTGTACATGCCGATGGGGTCGACCATACGATGACGACGCTGTTGGGCAAAGAGAATATTACGGATAATAGCGCCATCACGTTTATCCATGACAACAGAGAAAAGAATGGAACCCGATGGAATGAGGCCAACCCCGAATATCGCCTGGGGCAGGCGCAGCACAAAAAATTTCTGGATACATTGCTGATCGTCGATCACAAGAGAAAGCACAGTCTTTCACCTGTTCATGCGGCCGTGAGTGATTCACGAGCCACGCGAGACATGCTGATTTTCTTTACACGGCACCCGACCAAGAAAGGGCATATTTCCAACCCGTACGACTCTTTCAACCCGCACAAAGAGATTCCGCTGTCGATTAATTATCCGGAGTTCATTGCGTAAGTACTCTGCTTGAAGGTGGTGCTCTTCCCCATTACATAATTAAATCTGCCAACCGCATCACCCTTGCCTGATTCAATGCAGCATGAGCCCCACCTGCCGTGAGATGGGGCTAGCGTGTCGGCTTTACGCCGGCAGGTCGAGGTTCGGTAATTCCAGGTGCGAGCGCAGTGTATTGCCCGTGTAAGCGGTGCGGTAAGCATTGCGTCGTTGCAGTTCAGGTATGACCAGGTCGACGAAGTCCTGCATGCCGCCTAGCAGATGTGGCCACATGACTGCATAGCCATCCACGAGCCCTGCATCGAACCAGTCCAGTAATTGGTCGGCCACTTGCTGCGGGTTGCCCACCACGACTCGATGTCCTGCCGCGCTGGCTACGCGCTCGATGACTTGTCTGAGTGTCATCTGCTCACGTTTCGCCATGTCCCGAAGTAATTCATATCGGCTTTTAATACCGGGAACGGCCGCGGGATCGAGTTCTGGAAACGGGCCGTCCAGCGGCCAGTCAGACAGGTCGACACCAATGAGTTCAAATAACAGGGCTCTACCCACCTCGGGTTCCAGCAAACGCCCCAGCTCGGCCTGTTTCTCGCGGGCCTGTTCTTCGGTCTCACCGACAATAACCAGAACACCCAGCAACAGGCGTACCCCTTCGGCCGAGCGCCCGTGGAGCTGTGCCAGTCGACGGATATCCGAGACGATTCGTTGCGCGTCCTCACGGGTCTGCGCCGCAAAGAACACGGCATCGGCAGTCTGGGCAGCGAAGCTTCTGCCGACATCCGAAGCGCCAGCCTGGAACAGCACCGGATGGCCTTGAGGTGAGCGAGGGACATTGAGCGGACCTTCAACCTTGTAGAACCGGCTTTCATGGTTGATAGGTGTCACCCGTGCAGGATCGGCGAACCGGGCGTTTTCCTTGTCACCGAGAATGGCGTTGTCCTTCCAGCTATCCCAAAGCTTGCGTACTACGGCGACAAACTCTTCAGCGCGGGCGTATCGCTCATCATGAGGTGGCAGGCCTGAGCCAAAGTTGCGCGATTCCGCCTCGCTGGCTGTCGTCACGATATTCCAGCCAACGCGCCCGCCGCTGAGATGATCCAGCCAGGCAAACGTGCGGGCAACATTGAACGGTTGTGTATGGGCTGTCGATACTGTGCCTACCAGACCAATATGCTCAGTTACCCCGGCAATCAATGCGAGCGTGCTGATGGGCTCTGCTCGAAAGGGAATACCCTTGGCTATGTTTTTAAAGCCGTCTTTATCCCGGTCCTGTGCCACCGCCAGAATGTCCGGAAAGAAGATCAGGTCGAAAAGACCTCGCTCGGCCAGTCGGGCGAAGTCTTTGTAGTAGGCGGCGCTGAGCACCTGAGCAGTGTCGGCTTTCGGATGACGCCAGGAGGCAATATGGTTACCCCCAAGAGCGCCGAATGCAGCCAGGTGCAGTTGGCGTTGAGTGGTCATGGTTTACTCCTTGTATGGGGTTTCAACTAACGGCAACTTTGGCGCTCTGGTTCTCGTGCTCCAGGGGTGAATTGCCGGCAATACGTGCGGATATCCGGTTGATGACCCACTGCAGAACATCGCTCATGACATAGTAAAAACCAGCGATAAGGGCGTAGCACTGCCACGGGGCAACCACCCGGTTATTCACCAGTACGGTTGTTCTGAAGAAGTCGGTAATGCCGAGTGGATAAAGCAGTGTGGACAGTTTGAAAACCACAATGGATATCGCGCCCAGTGCCGGGACGCAGGAGATCAGTGCCTGAGGCAATATGATGCGCAGCAATATTGTTCTGCGTGAAAGGCCGGTGATTTCTGCGGCTTCGATCTGTAGCCGTTCGACTCCCGCAATTGCACTGCGCAGGGCTTCGCAATAATAGCTTCCCCCGATCAGAGTCAGCGCCACGACTGCGGCCGTTGCCGGTGTCACCCTGAAGGGTAATACCTCGGGTGATACCAGATAGGCGGCGCTGATAATGAAAAGCGGCGGCACTGCTTGCGTGGCCACAACAATGAAGCCCCCGATAAAACCCAGCGGGCCACCGGCGAGCCGCAGACTCGCCAATAACCCGCCAAAGACCAGACCCAGCACGACACCCGTCATGGAATAAATAGCTGTCGTATAAAGCCCCTCCAGGAAAAACGGCCAGGACGAAGCCAGTTCTTTCCAGACCGGGTCGATCAGTGCCCATACACCAAAAAGGCCAAGAATGATCAGCAGCCGGTATCGGCCAATAATGGACAGGATGATTTTCATATCCTGCTCCGTAATCTTTTTTCCATGAAATAGCCAGCGGCCATTATCGGTAGCGTCAACACGGCATATGAGGCTGCTGCGGCGAGGAAGCCGCGCAAGTATTCAAAGGTTTGCGACTGCAATGTTTCCGATGCGCCGGTGAGTTCAACAACGCCAATGAGTGAGACGATCGAGGTGTTTTTAATGATTTCCGCGGTTTGTAGCACCAGCGAAGGTGCGACCAGGCGCAAGGCTTCGGGTAAGCGGATTGAAAAAGCGGTTCGCGACCATGACAAGCCGGAACTCAGGGCGGCGTCTTCATACTCGGCGGGAACCGCTCTAAGCCCTCCCGACAGGATTTCGGCGCAATACCCCACTTGATGCAATACAAGCGCGATCACCCCGCATGCCAGCGGGTTGAGTTGCAGAAGATAAAAGCACACGAAAAGTTTGACGATCAGAGGGATTTTCATCGCCAGGTCTACATACCCCCGAGCCCATGCAGACCTGGCGTGTAGCGCCAGGGCGACAGGGGCGCTGAGGAGTGCAGTTATAACCAGGCTCGTGACGGCCAAAAGCAGAGTTGTGGTAAACGCCGAGGCGAATAGAGTGCTCGCCTCATCCCAGAACGGTGTCAATTCTCGATACCTGGCTGCAGTCTGTATTGGGACCAGATAGTGAATTCAGGCGTGTAGCCAAAGTGCTTTTCGTACAGTTCGGCAAACTCACCACGGGCCCAGATTTTCTGAATGGTGTGGTTCAGGTAATTACGCCAGAGCGAGTCGTTCTGCCGCACGATGATTGCCTGTGGGTCAGTAAAGAACGCTTCGCCAATCTTGAGGCTGTCGCCATAACGTTTGGCGTAGGCCTTGGCTGAAAAACTGTTGAGCAGCACGGCATCTGTCTGGTTGGAGCGCAGGGCTTCAACGGCATCGCTGTAGTTATCAAAAAACGTTACCTGGCCGGTGGGCACAAGGTCTTTGAAGAGTTGGGCGGCGTAATTGTTCTTTGAGGTTGAAACACGTCTGGGTGGTGTGTAGGTCTTGATATCGCCACTTTCACCGGCCCGGACCAGCGGCACCACATAGTCCCAGTTATAAACGATGGTGAAATCCAGGACCTGCTCACGTTTTACGGTGGGTGTGGTTGATCCGAACATCGCATCGATGTCGCCGTTCTTGATGGAGGGAATCTGAACGGCTCCGGAAATGGGCTTGAACTCGACACTCACATTCAGCTCTTTGGCCACGGCCCTGGCAAGGTCCGGAGCGAAACCGACACTTTTACCGTCCGCGCCGATCTGCGCCATGGGCGGTGCGCTGGGATCTACGCCAATGACCAGTTTGCCGCGCTGCTTGACTTGATCCAGCACCGATACCGTTTCGGCTGCGATGGCGGGCAAAGAAAGAAAAGAAGAGATCGCGAGAATTCCTGCCCACAACAATTTTCTTTTCATAGGCTTGCTCCATATAAATATCTAGTAAGTTGTCTCGGAATAAAGTCATTCCAGCGGATTAATGCCGATCAGCTAAGGCATGCATGTCACGGACTGTGAAGCCCAGCTAGCGATGTAAGATGCTTTCGATAAAGCGAGCGGCCCGATCCGTTTGCGGACGTTTGAAAAAGTCCTCGGCAGGTTGTGTCTCCAGGTTTTTCCCGTGGTCGAAAAAGGCAACTTCATGCGCCACTTCCCTGGCAAAGGCGAGTTCATGAGTGGCCACGGCCATCGTTGTGCCGCCGCGAGCCAGGCCGCGCATGACGTCGAGCACTTCGTGGACAAGTTCCGGGTCCAGGGCAGAAGTGGGTTCATCCAGTAGCAACACGTCAGGCTCAAGTGCGAGTGCGCGGGCGATTGACGCGCGCTGGGCCTGGCCACCGGACAGCGTAGCGGGCCAGGCTGTACTTTTGTCGGTAAGGCGAACCTTACCCAGCGCTTCATAGGCTTTTTCTTCTGCATCCTGATGAGAAAGCTGCCTGACTTTGCGCAAGGCCAGCGTGATGTTTTCCATCACTCGCATAGTGGGGTAGAGCGCCGGGCGCTGGAAAACAAAGCCAATACGTCCCCGCACTTCAGGCTTGCGCAAGGCTTCACGATTGATGGGAATATCCCCAAGAAACACCGAGCCCCGAGTGGACGGTTCAAGCCCGCTCAGGATCCGTAGCAAAGTGCTTTTTCCACAACCACTGGGACCGCAAAGTGCCAGTACCTTTCCTTTTTCAAGAGAAAGGGATACACCGTCCAATACGGCTCTGTCTCCAAAAAATTTATATAATTCTTTGGCTTCAAGCATTGAGTGACTCCATGGTGGGAAGCGAGATATCCCTTGATACTGCTGGGTACGTTCAGCGTATGGAGACTTCACAATTGGTTCGGTAAACTATCAGTCGCTCAAGTACTTGGCAAAGAACAAAAAAATCTATTCTTAGAGAATGGAATAAGGGTGTTTTTGAATTGTTGTAAAAAAACTTTACATTTGTGCAGGTGCAGTCATATCTTCGCTGGGCGGGAGCGGTGAAATATTAGCCGCTTTTGAGCGAGTCAGCAGGTAGGTATTATTTTATGGTAGAAAGAGAGCGATAATCTACATGGCAGGCTATGAAGTGGGCATCAATGGAATGAAGGCATCACACCACGGCGAGTCTTGTGATTTTGATGATGAGCTGAACCTGATAGGGGACGTACTTAGCCTTGTTTGGGGCGAGTATAATTTCTCGCTCGCCCTTTATGATCACAACAGTAATATGGTTGTGTCTCGCGGTCTGGTTTACATTCCCGGTGTGCTGCCAGAAAACCTGAAAGAAAACTCAGGGGTGTTGTCCTCATCCGAAAGTCATACGCATTTGTTTTATTGGAAGATCCTTCCCGATCAGGTCGATATGTTTTTTGTCGTCTCAATAAAGAAAGACGGTCATGCCGAGGTTGATAAACACATTCTGTCAGCGGTCGGTCGTATCGGTGTCCACGTGGTTGGGCAGAATATCCTGCTCAACAAATTCTCAATATTCCTCCGGCAATCCATCCGGGAAAGAGATGCCGTCAGTGGGCTGATTGAAGATGGTTTGCTCGTTCTCGACCAGTCAGGTTTCCTGAAGTATATAAATGAAGCCGGAAAGAAAATGCTCAAGATAGACGATGCGAAACGCCAGTTTCGCGATTTGCTTGGGTTTGAGCCGATCATCGGAGATGTCTTTACGCAAAAGCGTGGCTACGTAAACAAGAAGGTTGTCATTCTACGAGGTGAAGACGAAATTCCCTTGGTGGATACGGCCATTCCCATTGCTGATGACGACGGTAGAATCGTTTCTGTTGTAAATATATTCAGAAGGTTTTCTACAGCGTCCACGCTTCCCGATCAAGGTCTGAGGGAAGAGTCAGGCATCGGGTTCGATAAATTATTGGGAGTGTCCACTCTCTTTCAGAATGCCATAGAGACTGCAAAGCAGTATGTCGGTTTGAACGAGGCTCTGTTGATCTCTGGAGAACCCGGCACCGGAAAGAGCACTTTTGCACAAGCGCTTCATGGTGTAGATGAAAGCACTCATAAAGAAATGCGGGTCATCGACTGTTCCCGATTGTCTGTCGCAGATTTCAAGGAAAAAATCCTGTGTTACGTCATGACGGACGATCAAGTCGGCAGGTGGGAGTTTCATCCTGATATTTTCCAGAACCGGACTTTGTTTATAGACGGTGTTGATGTTTTGCCCATCTCCATACAGGTGTATCTTTTTCAGGCCTTGAAAGAGCATCAACACACATCAGGGCTCAAGATTCTTATGGCAACAACCGATGCAATGGGCGTCGTACTCCATGAGCAGAGACTGCATCCCAAACTGCTCGGAGTATTGAGTCGTCATAACCTTGAGCTTCCACCTTTGCGAAAAAGGCCAAAAGATGTGGAGCTTTATACGAGCTTTTTCTGGCGTGAAGAACATGCGCAGGGTAAAAGATCAGCCATTCCCGTCCGCCTTTGCAAACTTCTGAAAAAGCAGGACTGGAAGGAAAATATTTCACAATTGAAACGGGTCGTTCGGCAGTTGGCCAATGCTCCCCGACGCTTCAAGTCCGAGGATGAATACACCAATGAGATCAATGATCTTATCAGGCAGTCCGCTGTTTCCCATCAAGCCATAAGCCCTGATTTCGATCAGCCTTTGATGCACGATGCCGAAAAACAAGCCATCTTTCTTGCACTGAAAGCCATGAACTTCAATGTCTCCAAAGCCGCTCTGGCGCTGGGAATAAGTCGCCCGACACTGTATTCAAAAATGAAAAAATACCAAATAAGCGCCTGACCCCAGGCGCTTATTGAAACTTGACGCTTACAGCTTAATGCAACTTCATCCGTGGCTCGGTCCCTTTACCAATCTTGCTCCCGAGCATCAACATCAAGGTACGGAAAGTGCCATATAGCGCCATCTGGTGCATACGGTACAGCGAGATATAGAACATCCGCGCCAGCCAGCCTTCAAGCATTACGCTGCCCATCAGATTCCCCATCAGGTTACCCACCGCCGAGAAACTCGACAGGGAAATCAGGGAGCCGTAATCCTTGTAGGTGTATTCCGGCAGTTCCTTGCCTTCGATCCGCAGGCGCAGTGATTTGACCAGCAACGAAGCCTGCTGGTGAGCGGCCTGGGCGCGAGGCGGAACGTTGCGGTCGGTGCCTTTCTGTGGGCAGGCGGCGCAGTCGCCAAAGGCGAAGATGTTTTCATCCCGGGTGGTCTGCAGAGTCGGCAGCACTTGCAACTGGTTGATGCGGTTGCTTTCCAGCCCGTCGAGTTCATGCAGGAAGGCCGGGGCCCGAATGCCTGCCGCCCAGACTTTCAGGACCGCCGGTATGACCTGGCCGCTGGCCGTGACCAGGCCTTCGGCCGTCACTTCGCTGACTGACGAGTTGGTCAGCACGGTCACGCCCAGTTTCTCCAGGGTTTTATGCACCGGTGCGCCAATGCGTTCAGGCAAGGCAGGCAGCACCCGTGGCCCGGCTTCGATCACGGTGATGCGCAGGTTTTCCGGTTTGATCTGGCCCAGTCCGTAAGACGCCAGTTCATGGGCGGCGTTGTGCAGTTCGGCGGCCAGTTCCACGCCGGTTGCGCCAGCGCCGACGATGGCCACGGTGATTTCCTGAGCGCTGTCGGCTTGTCCGGCGTGAGCGCGCAAGTAGTGGTTGAGCAGTTGCTGGTGGAAGCGTTCTGCCTGTTTGCGACTGTCCAGGAACAGGCAGTGCTCAGCTGCGCCCTTGGTGCCGAAATCATTGGTGGTACTGCCCACGGCCAGCACCAGCGAGTCGTAACCCAGGCTGCGTGCCGGCACCAGTTCTGCGCCGTTTTCGTCCAGTGTGGCGGCCAGGTGAATCTGGCGGCTTTCACGGTCCAGACCGGTCATGCGCCCGAGTTGAAACTGGAAGTTGTTCCACTTGGACTGGGCCACGTAGTTCAGTTCGTCTTCATACGAGTTGAGTGAACCGGCGGCCACTTCATGCAGCAGGGGTTTCCAGATGTGCGTCAGATTGGCGTCCACCAGCGTCACGCTGGCGGTGCCTTTCTTGCCCAGGGTTTTACCCAGACGGGTTGCCAGCTCCAGACCGCCAGCGCCTCCGCCAACGATGACAATACGATGAGTCATAAGGATTACTCGGAAGGTTTAAGGAATTCGGGGGCAGGAGCTCGATCTTCGCGAGCGCAAGGCAGCTCATAGCGTCAGATAGCTCAGTAAACGGCTCAGCAAGCCCAGGCCGATGACCACGGCAATTACCAGAACAAGGAGCAGCCATGGCCGAAAAGGCCTGCGCTCAACCTGATGCTGGGGGGCGTTGAGGTAGTGTTGGACACGGCTTTGGTCGTCCGGGTTCAGACGGCTGCTCATTTTTGCCTCTTGCAGACGTTGCCTGCTGTCAGTGCGTTATATCGCTGGTGGCTCCAATGGTTCGACTCGCAGCATGTCATCCAGTCGAATGATTCCACTTTGTATCACTCGGGCGGTGATTCCGCCATGGCCGCGTACGGCCTGGAAGGTCCCGTGGCCCAGGCGTTGTTCGAGCCGCGCGCAGGGCTGGCACCAGCCGGTGGTTTCCAGGATTGCCTGACCGACCTTGAATCGTCGGCCTTTGAGGCTGAACAGGTTGATGCCGCTGATGACCAGATTGCGGCGCAGGTCCTGGGGCACGATAGGGTTATCCATAGGCCTGCCCAATAGCGAACTGACCACCGCCAGATGCTCCCACTGAATCAGCGTCACCTGCCGGGCATTGCGCGGGCCGGGGCGTGAGTGGTCGCCGGTCAGTCCAGCTTCGCGCCGCGCCTCCACGGCATCCAGCTCGATCATGTCGAGACGTGATTGCGGGCGCACGCCGATCCAGCGCACCAGGCCTTGTTGAGGCACATCGGCCAGCAGTTCTTGCAAGGGGCTCATAAACTGATTCCAACATCAAAGACGACACTGCGTCCCAAGTTGGTCCGCAGAAAATCCGGAGCGTCCGGATGAGCAAACAATACCCGCGCAAAGGTCGGGCCGACCAGCGACAACGAGCGCCAGCCCTGGCGCAGGTATTCAGTCGGTGGTGGAAAGTGACTGTTGAGATCCAGCACTTCACGCTTGAGGCTGGCAAACGCAATGATATCCAGCTCGCCCAGGTTCAGGCCGCGCTCACGGTAATTGCTGGCCTTCTTGCTTAGCGTGGGAGCCAGCCTGCGCAGCAGCTCGGACGCCGGGATGCGTTTGGGTTTGGCCTCCCGTCGCACCAACTGGCTCAGCGAGAACGCGCTACGTCGTCGCTCCAGTTCCTCGCGCCACTCATCATTTAGGCGCCGGCCTTCATCCAGCACAAAGAACACCTCGAAACAGGCGTCGCGAAACAGCACATCGGGAGGCTCCTGACCCGCAGGCAGAAAGTCTTCATGGCGATGAGGGATGTTCAAGCCTTGCAGCAGGCGTTCACAAACCCAGCGCTCGCGCTCCCACTTTCGCGCATTGGAAAGGAAGGCGTTGGCTTGTTCGGCCTGGCTCGTGAGCAGGCGTAAATAGTCTGAGTCATCCATGGCCCAAGCTTAGCGTCCAAATGTGAACGTGAAAAACAAAGACTTGGCTGTTTCGAGAGTTTTTTGTACCGATTTCAGGCGGCGCAGGCCTGTTGCAAAAAATACCGGTTTTGTTGCCTAAAGCTTTTGTTCTTTGCGCCGAACCCATGGCGAGCCAATTAAATGACGCTCAGGAATTCCTTTCTCGCATGGAACGTAGATGAATCCCTATTTCTCCCTTGGTCTGGTCATCCTGTGTTGCGCCAGCGCATACAGCGGGTCGGCTTTATCCCGTGATTTGCCTGGGCAACATGCCGATCTGTTAGGCGTTTATCAGTCGGCTGCGCTCAACGATGCGCAATTGTCGGCTGCACGTCACGCCTATCAGGCCCAGCGCGAAGCGGTGCCGCAGGCGCGGGCCGGTCTTTTGCCTAATCTGACTGCCGGTGCGACTTCCGAAGTGACTCGTCTTGAGCGTGACGAACCTGCGTTGAGCCGCGAGCGCAGCGGCACAACCTTTCGTGCCAACCTCAACCAGCCATTGTTCCGTATCGATCGCTGGTTTCAATTGAAGGCTGCCCAATCCAGCGTGAGCCAGGCCGAGCTGGAGCTTTCCGCCAGGGAGCAGACCCTGGTGCTCACGGCCGCCCAGGCCTACTTTGAAACCCTGCGCCAACTGGACGGTTTTGCTGCTGCCCAGGCTGAAGAAACCGCACTGCTGCGCCAGCGCGACCAGGCCCAGGGGCGTCTGGAAGATGGCGCTTCGAGTATCACCGACGTGTATGACGCGCAGGCTGCCTATGACAATGCCCGCGCCAACCGTCAGCAGGTACAGCGAAGGGTGGACGATGCCTATGAGGCGCTGGAGCGTCTGACCAAACACACGTACACCTCGATTGCCGGCATGGGCCATCAACTGCCGGTCGAAGCACCTGTTCCTAATGATGCCCGCGCCTGGGTGGATACCGCCGTGCGGCAGAATCTGGAGTTGCAGGCCAGCGAGCATGCGGTCAGTGCCGCCGAACAGACGCTCAACCAGCGCAAGGCCGGGCATGCGCCGACCATCGACGCCGTAGCCTCCTACCGCAAGGGCGACAACGACAGTTTTGGCTACAGCAACCCTACCGACTTCGGCAGTAACGGCTATCGCGAAAAGGTTGCGCAAAGCAGCATCGGTATCGAGCTGAGCATTCCTCTTTATTCGGGCGGGATGACCAACTCCCAGATCAAGGAGTCCACCGAGCGCCTTTATCAGAGCCAGGACGAACAGGAAGACCGTCGTCGGGAAGTGGTGTTGAACACGCGCAATGCCTTTCGCGGTATCAACGCCGGGATAGAGCAGATTACGGCTCGCCGGCAAAGCATTGTGTCTGGTCAGAAGTCCGTGGAAGCCAACCAGGTGGGGGTGGATGTCGGTTCGCGCAATATTGCTGACGTGCTCAATGCCCAACGCCAGTTGTACGCGGCCGTTCGCGACTACAACGATGCCCGTTATGACTACATTCTCGACAATCTCAGGCTTAAACAGGCGGCTGGCACCCTCGGCCCCGATGACCTCAAGGCGCTCGCGTTATACCTGAAACAGGACTATGACCCGGCCCGGGATTTTCTGCCGCCAGGGCTTTGAGCGAGGTTTTTGAGGTTGTGTAGCTCAAAAGTAACGATGTCGATACATTAGTTTCCAAAAATGTGATATTCGTCACAGTGGCTTATTGCTACTATTTAACAACTTGATCAGATTTGCCCATCCAGGTGGCATGTCGGCAGGGAAGCGCTATGAACGATTCAGGAATGGGCACTGCGGTGCCCGAAAGCGCCCCGCGCCTCGACACTGGCCTGGCCTCGCTGGTCATGCTTGCCCGCTTTCATCAGGTGGCGGCGTCCCCCGACCAACTCGCCCATGAGTTCGGCAGCCCTGACCAGAACCTGTCCCTGGAAAGCCTGCTGCTGGCCGCCCGCAAGCTCGGTCTCAAGGCCAAGGTAGCCAAAACCAGCACAGAACGTCTGGACCGTACGCCATTGCCTGCCATCGCGGCGGATAACAACGGCGGCTTCTTTATCATTGCGCGTCTGGACCAAGGCAAGGCGTTGATCCATGACCCTCTCGCCCAGCGTCCGGAAGTCATTACCTTCGAGGCCTTGCAAGAGCGTTGGACCGGCCAGTTGGTGCTGATCCGCTCTGAAGCCGGTACGCCGGGTGAGTCCTCCCGTTTCGATTTCACCTGGTTCATCCCGGCCATCGTCAAATACCGCAAGCTGCTGGGCGAAGTGATGCTGGTGTCCTTTGTGCTGCAGATATTCTCCCTGATCACGCCGCTGTTCTTTCAGGTGGTCATGGACAAGGTGTTGGTCCACCACGGCCTGACGACGCTGGACGTGATCGCCATCGGCCTGGCTGGCGTCATGCTGTTCGAGTCGGCGCTGTCGGGCTTGCGCACCTATGTATTTGCCCACACCGCCAGCCGCATCGATGTCGAACTCGGCTCGAAATTGTTCCGTCACCTGATTACCTTGCCGCTGTCGTACTTTCAGGCGCGTCGCGTGGGGGATTCGGTGGCGCGGGTTCGGGAGCTGGAAAACATCCGCAACTTCCTGACTGGCAACGCCATCACCCTGCTGCTGGATGTGCTGTTCTCCGTGGTCTTCATTGCAGTGATGTTCTACTACAGCGGCTGGCTGACTTTGATCGTTTTGCTATCGCTGCCGCTTTACGTGCTGGTGTCGGTGCTGATTACCCCGGTGCTGCGCAAACGCCTCAACGACAGCTTTGCCCGTGGTGCCGAGAACCAGGCCTTCCTGGTGGAAACCGTCAACGGCATCGACACCCTCAAGTCCATGGCCGTGGAACCCCAGGCCATCCGCAAGTGGGACAACCAGCTCGCGGGGTATGTCGCTGCCGGTTTCAAGACCCAGAACCTGTCGACCATTGCCAACGAAAGCGTCTCCTTGATCGGCAAGCTGGTCACCGTCGCGACCTTGTGGTTCGGCGCCCGATTGGTGATCGACGGCCAGCTTTCGGTGGGCCAGTTGATTGCCTTCAATATGCTGGCCGGGCGTGTGGCCCAGCCGATCATGCGCCTGGCGCAACTGTGGACCAACTTCCAGCAGACCGGTGTCTCTGTTCAGCGTCTGGGCGACATCCTCAATACCCGTAACGAACTTTCCCAGGCCACCCGCAGCGCCTTGCCGCCCATCAAGGGGCGTATCGAGTTCGATCAGGTGCATTTCCGCTATCGCCCGGACGGTTCTGAGATCCTGCGCGGCATCAACCTCACCATCATGCCGGGCCAGGTGATTGGTGTCGTGGGGCGCTCGGGGTCGGGCAAAAGCACCCTGACACGCCTGTTGCAGCGGCTTTATGTCCCCGAACGTGGTCGCGTGCTGGTGGATGGCATGGACCTCGCTCTGGCTGACGTGTCCTCGCTGCGTCGACAAATCGGTGTGGTGCTGCAAGACAACATGCTGTTCAACCGCAGCATCCGCGAAAACATTGCCCTGAGCGATGCCGGCGCGCCGCTGGAAACCGTGATGCAAATGGCCAAGCTGGCCGGTGCTCACGACTTCATTCTGGAGTTGCCGGAAGGTTACGACACCATGGTCGGTGAGCATGGTGCCTCGCTCTCGGGTGGTCAGCGCCAACGTATCGCTATTGCCCGTGCCCTGATGGGCAACCCGCGCATCCTGATCTTCGACGAAGCCACCAGTGCGCTGGACTATGAATCCGAACGCATCGTCCAGCAGAACATGCAGGCCATCTGCAAGGGCCGCACCGTCATCATCATTGCTCACCGGTTGTCGGCGGTGCGCGATGCCAACCGTATCGTGGTCGTCGATCGCGGGCAGATCGTCGAACAAGGTACCCACGCCGAACTGCTGACGCATCAGGCTGGCCATTACTCACGTCTGCATCGCCTGCAGCAAGGAGGCGGTCATGTCTAACGCCGAATCAAACGGACTGCTGCAACGTTATCGCCGGGTATGGCGTCAGTCCTGGCGTCGCCGCCATGAAATGGATGCGCCCAAGCGTCTGGCCCATGAAGTGCAATTCCTGCCCGCAGCCCTGGAGTTGCAGGACAAACCCAGCCACCCCGCACCAAGAATCTTCATGTGGGCGATCATGGTTTTTGCTGCGCTGGCCTTGCTCTGGGCCTGCCTGGGCAGGATAGATGTAGTGGCCACCGCCAGCGGCAAGGTCATCCCCAGCGGCAAGACCAAAACCATCCAGTCCAGCGAGACGGCGGTGGTCAAGGCGATTCATGTGCGTGACGGACAGTCGGTCAAGGCTGGCCAGTTGCTGCTGGAACTGGACTCCACAGCCGCCGATGCCGATGTCGGGAGGGTACGCAGCGACCTGCTGGCAGCACGTATCGACAACGCCCGTGCCGCCGCCATGCTCGATGCCATCAACCAGCGCAAACCACCGCGGGACCTGACCGGTATCATTCGCGATGCCGATCCCGAACATGTCCTTGCTGCCGAGCGCTGGCTGCAAGGCCAGTATCAGGAGTACCGCAGCAGCCTCGACCTGGCCGAAGCCGAAATCCAGCAACGCCAGGCCGATATCCAGGCGGCACGCATCCAGGTCGCGAGCCTGCAGAAAACCCTGCCGATCGCCACCAAACTGGCCAACGACTACGAAAACCTGCTGAAAAAACAATACATCGCTCGCCACGCCTACCTGGAAAAGGAACAGGCTCGTCTCGATCTTGAGCGACAACTCAGTGTGCAACAGGCCAGCGTCCTGCAATCCACCGCCGCCCGCCAGGAAGCCGAACGCCGTCGCGAAGGCGTGGTCGCCCAAACCCGTCGCGCCATGCTCGACCTGCTGCAGCAGGCCGACCAGAAAATCGCCACCTTCAGCCAGGACCTGACCAAGGCCCGTTACCAGGAAGACCTCACCACCCTCGAAGCGCCGGTGGATGGCACTGTTCAGCAACTGAACGTCCACACCGTCGGCGGCGTCGTCACCCCCGCACAACCCCTGATGGTCCTCGTCCCCGATGGCCAGCCCGTGGAAGTGGAAGCCATGCTGGAAAACAAGGACGTCGGCTTCGTCCGCGCCGGCCAGCCCGTTACCGTCAAAGTCGAAACCTTCACCTTCACCAAGTACGGCACCATCGAAGGCGAAGTCATCAGCGTCTCCAGTGACGCCATCGAAGACGAAAAACGCGGCTTGATCTACAGCAGCAAGATCCGCCTTAACAGCGACACGCTGAATATCAATGGCGTGGATATCAAGTTGTCGCCGGGTATGGCGGTGACGGCGGAAGTTAAGACTAACAAGCGGCGGGTTATTGAGTATTTCCTGAGTCCGTTGCAGCAGCATGCGTCGGAGAGTTTGAGGGAGCGGTAGTTTAATGTTTCGCTTCTAGTGGTTGTTTTTTAACTAAGCGTTTAGTTGTGTTTGGTGTGCTTCTGCGATCTTGGGATCGTGATGCCGGTGCTGGTTAACAGATTTACTCTCTATATTGAAAGGGGTTTGGTTATGAGCGTGTCGATTGGGGCTGACGGCATTACGGTCAAAGATTCAGCGGGAAATACTCTGAATATTGGTACCGGCGGAGCTATCAAGGTTTCAGACAAAAATGGTAATGAAGTCGGATATTCTGGTGGAGAACTTTCCTATACTTGGGGGGCAGGTAATACAACGGTAAAAGGTAATGGGAACGGGGAGGTTGGTATCTCTGTTGGCCTGCCTGGCGGCGCTTCGGTAGAGCTGTCTGGGCAGGTGAACGGTGGCGGTGCCACTCTGACCAAGGCAGAGATATCCGGCCCCGAAATCGGCATAAAAAGTCCCTATGGTGCGATAGAACTGACAGGGCAACCGAAAGCGACCTATACCCCTGAGGGCGGCTGGACCCTGGAAACTGAACAAGGTGCAAAAATTGTAGGTCAGAGTCTCACTGATATTGCGGAGACTTTCTATAACTTGGTAGAGGGGTCGTGGACCGGCCAACTCATGAAAACGCGTGGCGAATGGATTGAATCGCAGTCAGACTTGTCTCACGCTGAGTGGCTAAAACAGAAACTTGGACATCCTGGAGTCGGTTTTGGTACGTATTCCCAGTTAAGTGCTGCGCTTCAGTTTGTCGACCCTTTGATTCTTGATCTTGACGGTGACGGAATCGAAACGGTATCCAGCAATATCGGAATTGTTTTCGATCATGATGGCGACGGTCATAAGACCGGTACTGGGTGGGTTGGCTCTGATGACGGTTTGCTGGTCATGGACCTCAATGGCGACAACATTATCAATAATGGTACTGAGTTGTTTGGTGTGGACCGGGTGATGTCCAATGGTGTCAAGGCCACTAACGGTTTTGAAGCTCTGGCTGATCTGGACAGTAACGCCGACGGCATCTTTGACGTAGCGGATGAGAACTTTAACGTGGTCAAGGTTTGGCGTGATGCTAACCAAGACGGTATTTCTCAGACGTCAGAGCTCAAGACGCTAGACGAGCTGGGAATTACCGGTATCGGGTTACAGAGCGTTGAAAGCGGCTATGGAAATAACGGTAATATTATTACCGCGACAGGCTCCTACACGCATACCGACGTTCAGAGCGGGGAGTCTGTGAATAGTGCGGTAGGTAGCATTAATTTTGTAAAGAATACCTTTTATCGAGAGTTTTCTGACACGATTGAGATCAGCTCTGAAGTAGCCGCGTTGCCTGAAATGACTGGCTCCGGTGCTGTGCGCGATCTGCGGCAGGCAGCGATGATTAATAGCGATCTTCAGGATGTGCTGGCCGTTTACAAGTCGACAACCAGCCGTCAGGGACAGATTGCATTAATAGATAGCCTGGTGGCTGCCTGGGCCGACACCAGTACGCTCAAGAGTTTTGACGAACGGGTAGAAGACCTCTCTACCATGGGTTATCAGGTTCGCTTCTCCTATTCTTGGGAAAAGCCCAATAATGAATTTATCGCCAGTAACAATGGCGGTGCAGGTGGTCAGCCCATCCCATCTCGTGAACCGACTGCCAGCCAGCTAGAAATTAAGGCTGTGATCGAAAAGATCAAAATTCTTGAGGCCTTTACGGGTATTGAGTATTTCAGGTTCGCCAAAGAGGAGTCAGGTGAAGAGGAAAAGAAACAGGTATTTGTTTCATCTTCCACAGGTGATCGTAGAACGGGTGGGGTTCGCTCTGTTTCTTATCCAATTGGAACTGTCTATGTCACGGAGGAGATGTTTACATTTCAGGCACAGCAGATCACTCAGATCAACAAGGCTTACGATACTCTGACGTCTTCGGTTTATTCAAGTCTGGTGCTTCAGACACGGTTAAGTGATTATGTGTCGCAGCTGCGCTTTACTCTCAGCGCCGAGGGATTAGGTGTTGATACATCTCGTATAACCCAGAAACTCATTGAGACTCATGCCGCTGACCCCGTTCAGGGCATTGTTGATGCGTCAGAGCTTTCTATTGGTATGGAGAATGGAGAGTGGGGTGAGCAACTGAGTATCTGGTTGGCTGAACTGACAGATGCCCAGAAGTTGCAGCTGAGAGAATTGTATTCAGGTGTAAATAAAGTTTTCATAGGGGATTCAAGCAATGACTCGCAACTAGGATCTGTTGTCGAGGATTATCTTCACGGTGGGGCGGGGGAAGACAATCTTGTCGGTAATGAGGGTAATGATGTTTTGGTGGGGGGTGAAGGTAATGACGCAATTTACGGTGGTGTAGGAGACGATATTCTTGTTGGCGGTGTGGGTGCCGATAGACTTTCGGGTGATGAAGGCAATGACCTGCTAAATGGTGGGGCAGGTAATGATGACCTGTCCGGTGGTGCGGGTTCAGATAAGTATTATTTTAGCCGCGGGTGGGGGCAAGATGCCGTCAGGAATTATGATCTCAGTACTGGCAAACGTGACGTAATCGAATTTTCTGCTGATATTTCGCCTGCCGATATTGAGGTTTCACGTAGCTACTTAGATCTGGTTCTCTCGCTTAGGGGGAGTGCCGACAAGATTACGGTTTATGGCTATTTTTCAAATGATGGGGTTAGCAGTTACCAGCTTGAAGCCATTCATTTCGCCAATGGTGTCATGTGGGAATTGGAGCAAATAAAAGCTTTCGTTTCGGTACCTACGTCTGGAAATGACGTGATATGGGGTTACTCCTCGAACGACGTTTTAAGTGGCGGTCTGGGTGATGACACCCTGTATGGTCAGTCAGGTAACGACACCCTTCAAGGGGGGGCCGGTACTGATAGTCTCTTGGGCGAAGCCGGTGACGATACTCTGCTCGGTGAAACCGGAAATGACTATCTGTACGGAGGTACTGGTAACGACCAGTTATCGGGTGGTGAGGGCTCGGACTACCTTTATGGCGACCTGGGCAATGACCAACTGGATGGTGGCCTGGGTAACGATTACCTGTCTGGCGGAGAAGGTTCCGACACTTACCGCTTCAGCCGCGGCTGGGGCCAGGACTCGATCAACGACTACGACTCAAGCACCGGCAAGGTCGATGCTATCGAGTTCGCAGCCGATATTCTTCCGACAGATATCGTTGTCACCCGCTCAGGCAGTGATCTGGTGCTGTCGCTGAAAAACGCCACGGACAGGATCACGGTTTCCAGCTACTTCCAGAATGATGGTGTTTCCCCCTATGTACTGGAACAGATCCGTTTTGCTGATGGCACGACCTGGAGTCTTGATCAGATCAAGGCTTTTGCCGTCATTGCTACAGACGGCAATGACAGTCTCTGGGGCTACGCCACTGATGACACCCTGAGCGGCGGTCTGGGTGATGACAATCTGTATGGTCAGTCAGGCAACGATACCCTTCAAGGGGGTGCCGGTACGGACAGTCTCTCGGGCGAAGCCGGTGACGATACCCTGCACGGCGAAGCCGGAAATGACTATCTGTACGGTGGTACTGGTAACGACCGGTTATCGGGTGGTGAGGGTTCGGACTACCTTTATGGCGACCTGGGCAATGACCAACTGGATGGTGGCCTGGGTAACGATTACCTCTATGGAGGAGAAAGCTCCGACACTTACCTTTTCAGCCGTGGCTGGGGCCAGGACTCGATCAACAACTACGACTCAAGCACCGGCAAGGTCGATGCTATCGAGTTTGCAGCCGATATTCTCCCGACAGATATCATCATCACCCGCTCAGGCAATGATCTGCTCCTATCGCTGAAAAACTCTACGGACAGGATCACGGTTTCCAGCTACTTCCAGAATGATGGTGTTACCCCCTATGTACTGGAACAGATCCGTTTTGCTGACGGCACCACCTGGAGTATTGATCAGATCAAGGCTTTTGCTGTCATTGCTACAGACGGCAATGACAATCTCTGGGGCTACGCCACTGATGACACCCTGAGCGGCGGTCTGGGTGATGACAGCCTGTATGGTCAGGCAGGCAATGACACCCTTCAAGGTGGTGCCGGTACGGACAGTCTCTCGGGCGAAGCCGGTGACGATACTCTGCTCGGTGAAGCCGGAAATGACTATCTGTACGGTGGAACTGGTACCGACCAGTTGTCTGGTGGCGAGGGCTCGGACTACCTGACTGGCGGCGATGGCAATGACACCCTGGCAGGCGATGCAGGCAACGACACGCTGTATGGCGATTCGGGTAACGATCAACTGGATGGCGGTATCGGCAACGATTATCTGATAGGGGGGGATGGCTCCGATACCTACCGCTTCAGCCGTGGCTGGGGCCAGGACTCGATCAACAACTACGACTCAAGCACCGGCAAGGTCGATGCTATCGAGTTTGCAGCAGATATTCTCCCGACAGATATCATCATCACCCGTTCAGGCAATGATCTGGTGCTGTCGCTGAAAAACGCCACTGACAGGATCACGATTTCCAGCTACTTCCAGAATGATGGTGTTACCCCCTATGTACTGGAACAGATCCGTTTTGCTGACAGCACCACCTGGAGTATTGATCAGATCAAGGCTTTTGCTGTCAGTGCTACAGACGGCAATGACAATCTCTGGGGCTACGCTACTGATGACACCCTGAGCGGCGGTCTGGGTGATGACAGCCTGTATGGTCAGGCAGGCAATGACACCCTTCAAGGTGGTGCCGGTACGGACAGTCTCTCGGGCGAAGCCGGTGACGATACTCTGCTCGGTGAAGCCGGAAATGACTATCTGTACGGTGGAACTGGTACCGACCAGTTGTCTGGTGGCGAGGGCTCGGACTACCTGACTGGCGGCGATGGTAATGACACTCTGGCAGGCGATGAAGGCAACGACACGCTGTATGGCGATTCGGGTAACGATCAACTGGATGGCGGTATCGGCAACGATTATCTGATAGGGGGGGATGGCTCCGATACCTACCGCTTCAGCCGTGGCTGGGGCCAGGACTCGATCAACAACTACGATTCGAGTACGGGCAAGACCGATGCTATCGAGTTCGCAGCCGATATTCTGCCGAGCGATATCATCATCACCCGGTCAGGCAATGATCTGGTTCTTTCGCTGAAAAATGCCACTGACAAAGTTACTGTTTCCAGCTACTTCCAGAATGACGGCGATACTCCATACGCTATAGAGCAGATCCGCTTCGCTGACGGTACGCAGTGGAACGTCAAGCAAGTCAAGATCATGGCTGCCTTTACCAGTACCGACGGTAGTGATGTTCTTACGGGGTACGCCTCTGATGACCGTGTCAGTGGTGGCCTGGGAGGCGACACCCTCAATGGCCTTGCCGGTGACGATGTTCTGAATGGCGATGGCGGTAACGACACCTTAAACGGTGGCATTGGCCAGGACACCTTGAATGGTGGTGCCGGCTCGGATTACCTGAATGGCGAAGACGGTAACGACATCCTTGATGGCGGCACCGGCAACGATACCCTTGACGGTGGTCGTGGCTCCGACACTTACCGGTTTGCCAAGGGCTATGGTCAGGACGTTATCAATAACGGAACCTACGGCGAAACGGCGGCAGACAAGATCGATGCCATCCAGTTCGACGGCCTCAATCCGGCCGATCTGCGGTTCTCTCGTTCGAGCGACGACCTTGTCATTCAGATCAAGGCGACAGGCGATACCCTGACCGTACGCTCGCATTTCAGCCAGGAAGGCACCTCGACCAATGCCATCGATCAACTGAAGTTTGCCGATGGTTCCGTATGGGATGGCGCGCAGATCAAGTCTGTTGTTGTTCAGGCTTCGGAAGGTGCTGATACCTTCACAGGTTATGCCACAGCAGACAACCTCTCCGGGCTGGACGGAAATGACACGCTCAGTGGCCGTGCAGGCGATGACGTGCTTGACGGTGGCAACGGTGCGGACACCTTGAATGGTGACGAAGGTAACGACACCTTGCTGGGTGGTGCAGGTAATGACTCGCTCAGCGGCGGCTATGGCAATGACGTGCTGGATGGCGGTAGCGGTAACGACTCGCTGGATGGCGGCTATGGCTCCGATACCTATATCTTCCGCAAGGGCTCTGGCCAGGACAGCATTTCCAACGGTGTCTACAACGAAACTGCGGTGGGCAAGCAGGATGTGATCCGTCTGGAAGGGCTTAACCTGGGCGACATCAGCTTGCGTCGCGAGTCCAGTGATCTTGTTATCCAGATCAAGGAAACCGGCGATACCCTCCGTGTTTCCTCACACTTCTCTCCTGCCAGCACTTACTACAACTACGCCATCGATCAACTGCAATTCGCTGACGGTACGGTCTGGGGCGTGGAGCAAATCAAGGCGTCGCTGCTGACGGGCGGCGAGTTCAACGACACGCTTACCGGTTACGAAACAGACGATACCCTTCAAGGTCTGGCAGGTAATGACACGCTGTATGGTGCCCTTGGCAACGACACTCTGCTGGGAGGTGCCGGGCGCGATACGTTATATGGCGACGACGGTGATGACACGCTGCTCGGCGGTGCCGACAACGACAGTCTGAGTGGCGGAAACGGTAACGATGTTCTGGATGGCGGTGCGGGTAATGACACGCTTGAAGGCGGCAAGGGATCGGACACCTATATCTTCGCCAAAGGGGCTGGCTCCGATGCAATCGATAACTCGACTTACAACGATACGACCGTCAACAAACTCGATGTAGTGCGTCTCGATGGCTTGAATGGCGAAGACGTCAGTCTGCGTCGCGAGTCCGATGATCTGATTGTGCAGATTCGCCAGACCGGTGAGACCCTGCGCATCCGTTCGCATTTCAGTGCTGAATCCAGCAACTGGAGTTATGCCATCGACCAACTGCAGTTCGCCGATGGCACCGTCTGGGATCGTGCGCAGATCACCGCAGCCCTTCTCGATGGCACTGAAAGCAACGATACCCTCACGGGTTATGACACGGCCGATACGCTGTCCGGGCTGGCAGGCAATGACACCCTCTATGGCCGCAATGGCAATGATGTGCTCGATGGCGGTGATGGCAGAGACATCCTCTACGGCGAAGCAGGCGATGACACTCTGCTGGGTGGTGCAGGCAATGACACGCTGACCGGTGGTTCCGGCAACGACATTCTGGACGGCGGCAGCGGCAATGACTCGCTGGACGGTGGCTTTGGCTCCGATACCTATGTGTTCCGCAAAGGCTCGGGCCAGGACACCATCAGCAACTATGCCTACAACGACACGACGCCGAACAAGCTCGATGTTGTGCGTCTGGAAGGCTTGAACGCCGATGATGTGAGTATCCGCCGCGAGTCCGACGATCTGCTGATCCAGATCCGTCAGACCGGCGAAACCCTGCGGGTCGGATCGCATTTCTACAGCGATCAAAGCTACGGCTATGCGATCGATCAGTTGCAGTTCGCTGATGGCACGGTCTGGGACCAGGCCAAAATCACTTCAGCGCTTTTGATTGGCACGGAGGGCAACGACAACATTACCGGTTATGCGACGGCTGATGAACTGGTCGGTCTGGAAGGCGACGACGTACTCTATGGTCGTGCTGGTGACGATCTGCTGAGCGGTGGTGATGGTCGCGATACCCTCTACGGCGAAGAGGGCAATGACACTCTTCTGGGCGGTATCGGCAACGACAGCCTGAGCGGTGGCAACGGCAACGATATTCTGGACGGCGGTGCGGGCAACGATTCGCTTGAGGGCGGAAAAGGCTCGGATACTTATATTTTCCGCAAGGGGGCCGGGCAGGACACCATCAGCAACTATGTCTACAACGACACCACGGCCAACAAGCTGGATGTCGTTCGTCTGGAGGGCTTGAATACCGGCGATGTCAGTATCCGCCGAGACTCCGACGACCTGCTGATCCAGATTCGCCAGACGGGCGAAACTCTGCGGGTCAGCTATCACTTCAACACTGATCAAAGCTATGGCTATGCGATCAACCAGTTGCAGTTTGCCGATGGCACTGTCTGGGACGAGGCGCAGATCACGGCAGCCTTGCTGGTGGGTACCGAGGGCGATGACAGTGTTACTGGCTATGCCAGCGACGATAACCTCATCGGTCAGTCGGGCAATGACACCCTGAGTGGCCGTGCTGGCGATGACCTGCTCGACGGTGGGGACGGTAAGGACACACTCTCCGGCGAGGAAGGTAACGATACGCTGCTGGGTGGCGCAGGTAACGATGCTCTGAGCGGTGGAACGGGTAACGACCTGCTTGACGGTGGTGCCGGTAACGACACCCTGGACGGCGGTAAAGGCTCTGACACCTATGTATTCGGCAAGGGGTATGGCCGCGACACTATCAACAATTATGCCTACAACGACACCACGCCGGACAAGCTGGATATTGTGCGTCTGGAGGGGCTGACCACGGAAGATGTCAGCATCCGCCGCGAGTCTGATGACCTGGTGATCCAGATTCGTCAGACGGGCGAAACCCTGCGGGTCAGCTCGCATTTCTACAGCGATCCAAGCTATGGCTATGCGATCAACCAGTTGCAGTTCGCTGACGGTGTCGTCTGGGATCAGGCTCAGATCACAGCAGCCTTGCTGATTGGCACAGAAACCGACGACAGCATTACCGGTTACGCGAGCGATGACCGTTTGTCCGGCGCCCAGGGCAACGACATTCTCTACGGCCGTGCCGGTAACGACACCCTGGAAGGTGGTGACGGCAAGGACACGCTCTACGGTGAAGATGGCAACGATACGCTGCTGGGCGAGGCAGGCAATGACACCCTCACCGGTGGCTATGGCAATGACACCCTGGACGGCGGCGCTGGTAATGACTCGCTGGATGGCGGCTATGGCTCCGACACCTATGTGTTCCGCAAGGGCTCGGGCCAGGACACCATCAGCAACTATGCCTACAACGACACCACGGTCAACAAACTGGACGTGATCCGTCTGGAGGGCCTGAACGCTGCCGATGTGGTGATGCGCCGTGAGTCCGATGACCTGATCATTCAGATCAAGGACAGCGGTGAAACCCTGCGGGTCAGCTCGCATTTCAGCACCAGCGTTCTCTATGGCTATAACATTGACCAGGTGCAGTTTGCCGATGGTACGGTGCTGAGCAATGAGCAGATTCGTACGGCGTTGCTGGCCGGTTCGGAAGTCGATGAGACCCTTACAGGTTACGAGTCTGCCGACAGCCTCTTCGGCCTGTCGGGCAACGACACCCTGAATGGTCGTGCCGGTGACGATATCCTCGACGGTGGCGATGGCCGTGACACCCTCAACGGTGAGGATGGCAACGACACGCTGCTGGGTGGCGCAGGCAATGACACGCTGAACGGTGGTTATGGCAACGACACCCTGGACGGCGGCAGTGGTAATGACTCACTGGATGGCGGCTATGGCTCCGACACTTATGTGTTCCGCAAGGGGGCGGGCCAGGACACCATCAATAACTATTCCTACAACGACACCACGGCCAACAAGCAGGACGTGATCCGTCTGGAAGGTCTGAACGCTGGTGATGTAGTGATGCGTCGTGAGTCCGATGACCTGATCATCCAGATCAAGGACAGCGGTGAAACCTTGCGGGTCAGCTCGCACTTCTACAGCAGTGCGATCTATGGCTATGGCATCGATCAGGTGCAGTTTGCCGATGGCACGGTACTGACGAATGAGCAGATTCGTACGGCGTTGCTGACCGGTACCGAAGTCGATGAAACCCTTACAGGTTACGAGTCTGCCGACAGTCTGTTCGGCCTGTCGGGCAACGACACCCTGAATGGTCGTGCCGGTGATGACATTCTCGACGGTGGTGACGGCCGCGACACCCTTAACGGTGAAGACGGTAACGACACGTTACTGGGTGGTGCAGGCAATGACACGCTGACTGGCGGTTATGGCAACGACACCTTGGACGGCGGTATCGGTAACGACTCGCTGGACGGTGGCTACGGCTCCGACACTTACGTGTTCCGCAAGGGCTCGGGCCAGGACACCATCAGCAACTACGCCTACAACGACACCACGGCCAACAAACTGGACGTGATTCGTCTGGAAGGCCTGAATGCTGCCGATGTGGTGATGCGCCGTGAGTCCGATGACCTGATCATCCAGATCAAGGACGGCGGTGAAACCCTGCGGGTCAGCTCGCACTTCAGCACCAGCGTTCTCTACGGCTATAACATTGACCAGATTCAGTTTTCCGATGGCACGACGCTGAGCAACGAACAGATTCGTACGGCTCTGCTGACCGGTACCGAAGTTGATGAGACCGTTACAGGTTACGAGTCGGCAGACAATCTGTTCGGCCTGTCGGGCAACGACACCCTGAATGGTCGTGCCGGTGACGATATCCTCGACGGCGGCGATGGCAATGACACCCTCAATGGTGGAGATGGCAACGACACTCTGGATGGAGGCAGTGGCAATGACTTGTTGAGTGGTGACTACGGCTCCGACACCTACGTATTCCGCAAGGGCTCGGGCCAGGACACCATCAGCAACTACGCCTACAACGACACCACCGCCAACAAACTGGACGTGATCCGTCTGGAGGGCCTGAACGCTGCCGATGTGGTGCTGCGCCGTGAGTCCGATGACCTGATCATCCAGATCAAGGACAGCGGTGAAACCCTGCGGGTCAGCTCGCATTTCAGCACCAGCGCTCTCTACGGCTATAACATTGATCAGGTGCAGTTTGCCGATGGTACGGTGCTGAGCAATGAGCAGATTCGTACAGCGCTGCTGACCGGTACGGAAGTCGATGAGACCCTGACAGGGTACGAGTCGGCAGACAGTCTGTTTGGCCTGTCGGGCAACGACACCCTGAATGGCCGTGCCGGTGATGACATCCTCAACGGTGGCGATGGCCGTGACACCCTCAATGGTGGAGATGGCAACGACACTCTGGATGGAGGCAGTGGCAATGACTCGTTGAGTGGTGACTACGGCTCCGATACCTACGTATTCCGCAAGGGCTCGGGCCAGGACACCATCAACAACTACGCCTACAACGACACCACGGCCAACAAACTGGACGTGATTCGCCTGGAAGGCCTGAATGCCGACGATGTGGTACTGCGCCGTGAGTCCGATGATCTGATTATCCAGATCAAGGACAGCGGTGAAACCTTGCGGGTCAGCTCGCACTTCAGCACCAGCGTTCTCTACGGCTATAACATTGATCAGGTGCAATTTGCCGATGGGGTGATCTGGAACAAGGAAGACATCAGCGCCAATCTGTTCACACCTGCAGTGGTCAGTGCATTGACTGTCTCCGGCACGGAAGGAAGCGAAACCCTCACCGGTGGTGCCGGTAACGATACGCTCTACGGTTATGGTGGCGACGATGTGCTAGACGGTGGTGCCGGTAATGACCGTCTGGACGGTGGTTCTGGCAATGACACCTATCTGTTTGGCGCAGGTTCAGGCCAGGATACTGTCTCGGCTTATGATCCAGCGCAGAACAAGGTCGATACCGTCAGGCTGGTCGGGCTCAACAGCAGCGATGTCACTGTGACTCGCGAAAGTAATGACCTGGTGATCAAGGTAATCGGTACCACGGACATCCTCCGAGTCAGCAGCCACTTTGTCAGCGATGCGACTTATGGTTATCAGATCAGCCAGATCCAGTTTGCAGATGGCAGCATCTGGGATCAGCAGGCCATCAAGACCCAGGTGCTACAGGGCAGTGATGTCGACCAGTCTCTGTGGGGCTACGCCAGTGATGACCAGATCGATGGTGGTGCTGGTGACGATACCCTCAGCGGTGGTGCTGGCAACGACAGTCTGGTCGGTGGTTCCGGTGCCGATACCCTGAACGGTGAAGAGGGTAATGATCTGCTGCAAGGTGGTGCCGGTAATGACACCCTCAACGGTGGTGTCGGCAACGATGTGCTTGATGGCGGTGCGGGCAATGACCGTCTGGATGGCGGTGCCGGTGATGACACCTACCTGTTCGGCAAGGGCTCGGGCCAGGACATTGTCTCGGCTTATGATTCAACGCAGAACAAGGTCGATACCGTCAGGCTGGTCGGGCTGAACAGCAGCGATGTGATTGTTTCCCGGGAAAGCAATGACCTGGTGATCAGGGTGATCGGTACCACGGACAGCATTCGAGTCAGCAGCCACTTCGTGAGCGATGCGACCTATGGTTATCAGATCAGCCAGATCCAGTTCGCAGATGGCACTGTCTGGGATCAGCAGGCCATCAAGACCCAGGTGCTGAAGGGGCGTGATGCCGATCAGTCTATGTGGGGCTACGCCAGCGATGATCTGATCGAAGGTGGTGCCGGTGCCGATACCCTGAATGGTGAAGAGGGTAACGATCTGCTGCAAGGCGGTGCCGGTAATGACACCCTCAACGGTGGCGCCGGTAACGATGTACTTGATGGTGGTGCGGGCAATGATCGTCTGGATGGCGGTGCCGGTGACGATACCTACCTGTTCGGCAAGGGCTCGGGCCAGGATATTGTCTCGGCTTATGATTCAGCGCAGAACAAGGTCGATACCGTCCAACTGGTCGGGCTGAACAGCAGCGATGTGACCGTCTCCCGTGAAAGCAGTGACCTTGTGATCAGGGTGATCGGTACCACTGACAGCATCCGGGTTAGCAATCACTTCATCAACGATGCGACCTACGGCTATCAGATCAACCAGATCCAGTTTGCCGATGGCAGCATCTGGGATCAGCAGACCATCAAGACTCAGGTACTGGAAGGGCGTGACGCCGACCAGTCTCTGTGGGGCTACGCCACCGATGATCTGATCGAGGGCGGTGCCGGTGATGACAGCCTCAATGGCGGCGCCGGCAACGACAGCCTGTCCGGTGGCTCCGGTGCCGATACCCTGAACGGCGATGAGGGCAACGACCTGCTGCAAGGCGGATCGGGCAGCGACACCCTCAATGGCGGTGCTGGCAACGATGTGCTTGATGGCGGTGCAGGCAATGACCGTCTGGATGGCGGTGCCGGTGACGATACCTACCTGTTCGGTAAAGGAGCGGGTCAGGACACGATCTACTACGCCAATGAAAGCCGTGCAGGCAAGCTCGATCAGGTCAAACTGGTTGATCTCAATGCCGCCGATGTCAGCGTGTCGCGTGATGGTTATGACCTGGTGATTCGTATCAACGGCACGACCGATACCTTGCGCGTGGTTTATCACTTCATGGGTGATGCGACCTCCGGTTATCAGATCGACCGCATCCAGTTTGCCGATGGCAGCGCTTGGGATCAGGACGCGATCAAGACCCAGGTATTGCAAGGCAACGAGGCTGATCAGTCTCTGACGGGGTACGCCACCGATGACCTGATCGAGGCTGGTGCCGGTGACGACACCCTCAGTGGCGGAGCAGGCAACGACAGCCTGTCCGGTGGCTCAGGTGCCGACACCCTGAACGGCGATGAAGGTAACGATCTGCTGCAAGGTGGAGCGGGCAACGACATCCTCTACGGCGGCAACGGCAATGACATCCTGGATGGCGGCGCTGGCAATGACCGTCTTGACGGTGGTGCCGGTGACGACACTTACCTGTTCGGCAAAGGCTCGGGCCAGGACACCATCTACTACGCCAATGAAAGCCGTGCAGGCAAGGTCGATACCATCAAACTGGTTGACCTGAATGCAGCCGATGTCAGCGTTGCACGCGATGGTTATGACCTGGTTGTTCGTATCAACAACACAACCGACAGCTTGCGCGTTGTCTATCACTTCATGAGCGACGCCACGGCTGGTTATCAGATCGATCGCATCGAATTTGCCGACGGCAGCTTCTGGGATCAGAGCGCAATCAAGGCTCAAGTGCTGACCAGCACTCCAGCCGATCAGACCCTCACCGGCTTTGCCAGCGATGACCTGATCGATGGCGGTGCAGGCGACGACACACTCAGTAGCGGTGCTGGCAACGACAACCTCGCGGGTGGTGATGGTGCCGATACCCTGAACGGTGACGAGGGTAACGATCTGCTGCAAGGCGGATCGGGTAACGACATCCTCTACGGCGGCAGCGGCAATGACATTCTCGATGGCGGTGCTGGCAATGACCGTCTGGATGGCGGTGCCGGTGACGATACCTACCTGTTCGGTAAAGGCTCGGGCCAGGACACCATCTACTACGCCAATGAAAGCCGCGTAGACAAGCTCGATCAGGTCAAACTGGTTGATCTCAATGCTGCCGATGTCAGCGTAGCGCGTGATGGTTATGACCTGCTGATTCGCATCAACGGCACGACCGATACCCTGCGTGTCGTGTATCACTTCATGAGCGATGCCACAGCCGGTTATCAGATTGATCGGATTGCGTTCGCTGATGGCAGTTTCTGGGATCAAACCGCGATCAAGGCGCAAGTGCTGCAAGGCACTGAAGCGGATGAAACCCTGGCTGGTACTGGCAGCGATGACACCATCAACGCCTCAGCGGGTGATGATGTCGTCAACGGTGGCAGCGGCAACGATACCCTTTCGGGCGGTAGCGGTGCCGACACCTTGAATGGCGAGGATGGCAACGATGTGCTGAATGGGGGCGACGGCAAGGACACTCTCTACGGCGGCAACGGTAACGATGCACTGGATGGCGGTGCAGGCAATGATCTGCTGGACGGTGGTAATGGCGACGACACTTACCTGTTCGGCAAGGGCTCGGGTCAGGACAGCATCTACTACGCCTATGAAAGCCGTACCGACAAGCTCGATACCGTGAAGTTGACCGACCTGAACACGGCGGATGTCAGCGTGCGCCGTGAAGGCAACGACTTGCTCATTCGTGTGTTGGGCAGCACGGATAGTCTGCGCGTGGTCGGCCACTTCACCAGTGATGCAACCTATGGCTATCAAATCGACCGTATCCAGTTTGCCGATGGAAGCTTCTGGGATCAGGCAGCGATCAAGTCCGCCGTTCTGCAAGGCACCGATGCCGACGAGACGCTGGCAGGTACCGCCAGTGACGACAGCATCGATGCGGGTGCCGGGGACGACACCGTCAACGGTGGCAGTGGCAACGATACGCTGTCAGGCAGCAAGGGCGCAGATACGCTCAATGGTGAAGCCGGAGATGATCTGTTGCTGGGCGGTCTGGGTAACGACACCCTTAATGGCGGTCTTGGTAACGATATCCTTGATGGCGGTGCGGGTAACGATCGTCTCGATGGCGGAGATGGCGACGATACCTATCTCTTTGCCAAAGGGGCCGGTCAGGACACCATTTACTACGCCTATGAAAGTCGTGCGGGCAAGCTCGATACCGTCAAGTTGGTTGACCTGAATGCAGCGGATGTCAGCGTGCGGCGTGATGGTAGCGACCTGCTCATTCGTGTGCTGGGCAGTACTGATAGCCTGCGTGTGGTTTATCACTTCCAGAGTGACGCCACGGGTGGTTATCAAATCGACCGTATCCAGTTCGCCGATGGAAGCTTCTGGGATCAGGCAGCTATCAAGAACCAGGTCCTGCAGGGCAGCGAAGCTGAAGAAACCCTGTCGGGTACCAGTGGTGACGATGTCATCGATGCGGGAGCGGGTGATGACATCATCAATGGCGCAGCCGGTAACGATACTCTGGCCGGCAATGCGGGTGCCGATACCCTGAACGGCAACGAAGGCAATGACCTGCTGCAGGGCGGTTCAGGCAACGACACGCTCAATGGCGGCACCGGCGATGACATCCTTGATGGCGGCTTGGGCAACGATCAACTCGACGGTGGCGAGGGCAACGATACGTATCTGTTCGGCAAGGGGGCGGGTCAAGACACGATTTACTATGCCTATGAAAGTCGTGAGGGCAAGCTCGACACCATCAAGCTCACCGACCTCAATGCCTCTGATGTCAGCGTGCGCCGTGATGGTAACGACCTGATCATCCGGGTGCTGGGCAGCACCGACAGTCTGCGAGTGGTCTACCACTTCCAGGGCGACGCCGCTGGCGGTTATCAAATCGACCGTATCCAGTTTGCCGATGGCAGTTTCTGGGATCAGAACCAGATCAAGTTCCAGGTACTGCAAGGCTCGGGCATCGATGAAACCCTCTCGGGAACGTCCAGCAATGACGTGATCGACGCAGGTGCTGGCGACGACACGGTCAATGGTGGCAGTGGCAATGACACCTTGTACGGCGGTGCTGGCGCTGACGCGCTTAATGGCGATGCGGGCGACGACTGGCTGCAAGGTGGTGTCGGAAATGACACGCTCTATGGCGGAGACGGCAACGACGTCCTGGACGGCGGTGCAGGCAATGACCAACTGAACGGCGGTAACGGCGACGATACCTACCTGTTCGGTAAAGGCGCAGGCCAGGACACCATCTACTACGCCCACGAAGGCCGTACCGGCAAACTCGATACCGTGAAGCTTGCTGATCTCAATGCGAACGATGTCAGCATCGTTCGTGAGAGCAATGATCTGATCATTCGTGTGAACGGTACGACTGACAGTCTGCGAGTGATGAGTCACTTCTCCGAGGACGCCGCGGGCGGCTATCAGATCGACCAACTGCAATTTGCCGATGGCACGATCTGGAACCAGTCGCTCATCAAGTCGCACGTATTGCTCGGCAATGCATCCGATCAGACCCTGCGTGGCTACACCAGTGACGATGTCATCAGCGCTGGCGACGGCGATGACAGTCTCTTTGGTGATGCCGGGAATGACAACCTGTTCGGCGGTGCGGGCACCGATACGCTGTATGGCGACACAGGCAACGATAGCCTGTTCGGTGATGCCGGCAACGACACGCTCTATGGTGGGACGGGCAATGACGTGCTCAATGGCGGCACTGGCAATGACTACCTTAACGGTGGTGATGGCAGTGACACCTACGAGTTCGGCATCGGTTCGGGCAGAGACACCATCAGCAACTACGACACCGGAAGCAGTACGGATGTGTTGCAGTTCGGTGCCGATGTCAGCCTGGAGGACCTGTGGTTCCGCCGCAGTGGCAACGATCTGGAAGTCAGTGTCATCGACACCAACGACAAGGTGTTGGTAAACAATTGGTATGCAGCCAACGACTACCAGGTGGATCAGTTCAAAACGGCCGATGGCAAAACCTTGCTCGACAGCCAGGTACAAAACCTGGTCGACAGCATGGCGTCATTCGGGGTGGATGCCGGTGCAGAGAGAAACCTGACAGCTGCGCAACAAACGCAACTGGAGGCAGTGCTGGCTGCTAACTGGCAGTAAGTTTGAGGAAGAGGTGTGCCGGTAGCGGTGCACTTCTGAATGTCAGAGTATACGAAGCGTCATATTAATATGGCGCTCCGTATATTTGAACTTGCTCGTAATGATTGGGTTTTTTTGTTTTCTTATTGAGTTGCAAGAAAGCTTTCGATTGCAGTTAGGCCTTCCCTGTCAATAGCCAGTGAAAGTGTGAGCGCCTTTTGCAACTCATGCTCATTGATTGCCTTTTGAGTTGAATCTAGCTCGTTATGTATATCAATGTCATTGACTTCTATGTTATGCGCGCAGTTTATTAATGCGTAACTGATGACAAGGTTTTTAGGTACGCCATGGCCCTTTGCATATGACCGTCCCAAGTTCTTGAGGCCGGATGCCGATTTGTCAGTAGACGCTTGTCGGAAAAGGGTGGCGGATTTTTCATAGTTCTTATCAACGCCCAAGCCATTTTCATACATAACTCCAAGCTCGCTTTGAGCTTCGCTCATTCCCTTTTCAGCCAGTTTATTGAAATACATGAATGCTGTGGAGTAGTTTTTTGGTAAACCTCGCCCGTCTTTCAGCATTTTTGCAAGCTTATACTCTGCTTGAGGATAGTTGGATTTGGCAGCTTGCATGTAAAGTTGAACCGCTTTGGCTTCATTTTTTGTAACCCCCCTTCCGCTTTCGTACATCTCACCCAGGTTGGTTTGTGCTTGCGGGAAATTTCTCGCTGCAGCTTGCTGGAACCACTTTACTGCCTCGGAAGGATTTTTGCTTACTCCGACTCCTTTCCAGTAAATATACCCAATCTGATATTCAGCTGCTCCTACGCCTTGGTCTGCGGCCAATTTGTAGAATTTTAGTGCAGATGAGTAATCTACGTCTGTACCTGACCCATATTGATACATCTGTGCAAGTGCAAACTGCGCGATGGCATCTCCTTGCGCAGAGCTTGCGCGATACCACTTGAGAGCCTCGACAGAGTTTTTGGTTACTCCCAGGCCTCGATCATATACAGTTCCCAGATTACGTTGTGCCACAACATACCCTTGCTTGGCGGCTGATTGAAAAAGCTCAAAAGCTTTGGGCAGGTTTTTTTCTACACCTACTCCATTCATGTACATAGCCGCTAAGTTGTTTTGTGCCGCTGGACTTCCATTTTGTGATGCCGTTTGCAGGAGGCTTGCTGCTCTTTCGGGATGTTTCTCTGTGCCTAATCCATCACTGTACAGGTCTGCCAAGGCCACCATTGCATCAGTGAAGCCTTGGTCAGCTGCTTTTTGATAGAGATCAAAAGCTTTTTTATAGTTTTTATTGACACCTTTGCCATGTTGATAAAGTGCAGCAAGGCTGGTTTGTGAAACAGCGTCCCCTTTGTTGGCAGCTATTTCGTAGAGTTTTATAGCCTCAGTGAGGTTTTGTGGTATACCCTTTCCACTTTCGTAGAGTATTGCCATGTAGCGAGTGGCCGCTATAGAACCATTTTCTGATTCTGGTTTTAAGTATTTTATGGCTGATGCATAGTCTTGTATTTTTAGTGCGTCGACACCTTCCTCCAGTGAGGCAAGTGCGCTGTTTGATAATAATATTAAGGCGATCAGTGTTGCTGTGTATTTTATCAATTTGCCTCCCTGTGATCTTGGAAATTTCAACATTTCTCGTGTCGATGGCTGTGGGGGCCATAAGGCAAGGCGCAGCTTGCCCGCAATTTTCTCGTGAGAAAAGCACTATTGGAATAAATGGGCCTTTTCTGAAAGACCTGCATGCTTTACAACAAAGCTACGATCATTTGTCCATCTGATCCGCATTTTTCTCCATCACCTGAATCTGTACCGCAACCCACACTCATCCCACAATACACACACCGCAGCGCTCCCCGAGTCATCTGCCACGCGCTGTATCGCAACTCTGTCCCTGTAGGAGGCTTGAGATGGCTAAGCTTGCATTTTTCCTGATTGGTTTTCTGATCCTGACCATCGGCATTGGTCTGCTGGGCACCATTTCGCCTTTGTAAGCGGGGGAATTCCGGGACGGTGCCGGGCGTGATGCAAAAAAGATTATCAGCGTGAAAGTCATGCCTGATAGCTGAAATATGTCGCGAATGAATATGTTTTGTCGTTCATGAGCATTCTTTATCGCTCTCACGAAACGGATGGTCACAAATAGGCGTAGTACAAAAGCTCTATTCAATCAAACGCTTGATTGCACATAGCCATTATCCTGTTTACGATAAATCTTCTTTTAAAACGCATGGAGCGACTTGATGAAGATTGTCCACAAGGCTGGCCTTGCCGCAGCTTTCGTACTGTTCTGTACCACCAGTTTATTGTCGGTGACGCAGGTCGCAAAGGTTCGTGACACTCTTCATAGTCAGGTTTCGGCAAGCATTGCCGAATCGAGCAATACGCTGGCCAGACAGATTGAGAACTGGCTGAACTCCAAGCTCAAGCTCATGGATCTGTTGAGCCAGAATATCGACAGCAACTACAGCACCGAGAACCTTCAGCACCTGATTGGCAGTCCTCTGCTCAAGGATGAATTCATTCTGGTTTTTGGTGCCTTGCAGAGCGATGGCAAGCCCATCAAGAATCTGGAGTCCTGGAAGCCGAAACCTGACTGGGATGGACGTACACGTCCCTGGTATGCAGTCGGCAAGGCGGCCAGCCAGGCTGTGCTCACTGAACCCTATGTCGACTCCACAACCGGAGAAACGCTGATTTCTGCCGTGACGCCGTTGCGTGGCGCCGGCGCGTTTCTCGGCGTGATGGGCGGTGATGTCCGCTTGAAAAGCGTGTCCGACACGATCAACACCATGGACTTCAATGGTGCCGGTTATGCTTTTCTGATGAGCAGCAGTGGCAACATCATCTCTCACCCGAACAGTGCTTTGAACGGCAAGAGCTACAGTGAGTTGTTCGAGGGCAAGAACCCGGCCCTGGAGAACAGGCTGCAGCCAGTCAGTGCCTCTGGCAAGGACCTGCTGGTGTCTTTTACTCCGCTGTCCAACCTCAAGGGCATGAACTGGTACATCGGCGTCGTACTGGATAACAGTATCGTCATGGCCGAGGCCAATAGCCTGAGCTGGCGAGCGGCTATTGCCACGCTGCTGGGTGTGCTTATCAGCTTGCTGGTGCTGGGCGCGCTGATGAAGCGGCTGCTCAAACCCCTTGATCTGCTCCATACCTCCTTGCGGGAAATCAACAGCGGTGAAGGCGACCTGACCCGACGTTTGCCCGATTCCGGCACCGATGAAATTGCCCTGTTGTCCCGTGAATTCAATCGGTTCATGGAAAGCCTGCAGACCTTGATCGTTCAGGTCATGGGCAGCTCGAAGCAGGTTCATGAAAGCACCAACCGCACTTCCGGCGAAGCCAACCAGGCCGATGGCCGTCTGCAACGACAATTGCAGGAGCTTGATCAACTGGCCACGGCCATGCAGGAAATGGCTTCCACGGCCGAAGAGGTGGCGCGCAACGCTCAGGCCGCAGCTCAGGCGGCGCTCTCGGCCAATGACGAGGTCGACAGCGGTGTGCGTGTGGTGTCGCGTTCGACCGAGGCGATCAAGACGCTGGCTGTGGAGATGGATGAGGCCAGTCAGGCGATTACAGAACTGGCCAGGCTCAGCCAGAATATCGAATCGATTCTGTCGGTGATCAACAGCATTGCCGAGCAGACCAACCTGTTGGCCTTGAACGCGGCTATCGAAGCGGCGCGGGCGGGTGAGTCCGGGCGTGGTTTTGCGGTGGTGGCCGATGAGGTTCGTTCCCTGGCCTCGCGTACCCAGAAATCGACTCAGGAAATTCGTCAGATGATCGATCAGTTGCAGACCGGTGTTAAGCAAGCCGAGTCGCGTATGCAGCTGAACCGCGACAGTGCCAGCAAGACGGCTGAAGAGGCGGGCGCGGCCAATGAGATGCTGACGGATATCCGTCGGGCAATCATCCGTATCAATGACATGAACATGCAGATTGCGACGGCGGCTGAACAGCAGAGCGCGACCACTGAAGAGATCAACCTCAACACCACTAATATCCGTGATATCAGTCATGAAGTTGCGGCCAGTGCTGAAGTTCAGGTGCGTCAGTGTGCTTTGATGGTGGAGCAGGTGGATCAGCAGGATCGTTTGCTGAGACGTTTCAATGTCTGAGTTTTAAGCTTGTTCGGGTGGCTGGGATCACCTTAAACACGCTGGACCGTTGACTTGGGTGGGCATGTCTGTGAAAGCATTCATGCCCATTGTCATTCATGCTCAAGGACTCGCACATTGAAACTCTTGCCCATTCTGCTTCTGGCTTTACTGCCGCTGACCGCCCAGGCTTTGCAGGTCGGTGATCGGCTCACGCCCTGGACCCTGCTGGACCAGTACGATCAGCCCTACACCCTGAACAGCCAGACTCAGACACTTCTGGTCGCCCGCAGCATGGACGCGGCCAAGCTGGTCAATGTCGCGCTCAAGGACAAGCCCAAGGGTTTTCTGGAGTCGCGGCAAACGGTGTTTGTGGCCGATATCCAGAAGATGCCCAGCGTGATTGCCAGTCTGTTCGCGATCCCCAAGATGCGCGATTACTCCTATCGCGTGATCCTCGACCGCGATGCGCGCATCGTGCCGCAGTATGCGGGGGATGAAGACAAGGTGCTGTGGTTGCAGTTGCGCGACGGGCAACTGGTGAGCCAGCAACAGTTCAGCAGTGCCGAGCAGTTACTGGCCGCGCTTGAACGGCAAGGTCAGTGATCGCGTAGCGGACGTTCAAGATCACCGGAGAACAGTTCGTCCTCGGCATCCGGGCTGACCGGAATCGCATGTTCTTCGGACGCCCAGGCGCCCAGGTCGATCAGCTTGCAGCGGTCGGAGCAGAACGGACGAGCAGGGCTGGCGGCGCTCCATTCCACCGGGGCGCCACAGGTCGGGCATTGGACGATTGTTGGTTGGCTCACGATTGGCCTCCACGCAAAGTAAGAAAAAAGTGATGCAGGCGCTCGACTTCGCTTTTCAGCCACGCCGGGTCGCGATCGTTGGTCAGCACATTGTCGGCGTGACGCAGTCGCTCTTCACGTTGCGCCTGAGCCTTGAGAATGGCCTGGACCTGCTCCTGGCTGGAGCCGTCGCGCTGCATGGTGCGTTCTATTTGCAGGTTTTCGGGAGCATCGATCACCAGAACCCGTTGCACCATCTTGTATTGCCCGGACTCGATCAGCAGCGGCGAAACCAGAATCGCGTAAGGCGATTGCGCCTGGGCCAGATAGCTGACGATTTCCTGATTGATCAGCGGGTGCAGCAGGGCTTCCAGCCAGCGTCGTTCTTCAGGGTGCTGGAAAATCCGTGAGCGCAGAGCGCCGCGATCCAGTTCGCCGCTGGCTTGAAGCACATCGCTGCCGAAGTGTTCGGCAATCTGTGCCAGTGCCGGACGTCCGGGCTCGACCACCCAGCGGGCGACATGGTCAGCGTCTACGGTATGGATGCCCAGGTCGATAAAGCACTGTGCTGCCGCACTTTTACCGCTACCGATGCCGCCGGTCAGGCCAAGAATCCAGGGTTTGAAAGCAGGGTTGGTCATTTGAAACCGGCAAACTGCAAATAGGAGTCGGTTATTTGACCACCCCAGAGCAAAGCGATCCACCCCGCGATGGCCAGATAAGGACCGAAGGGAATCGGCGTTCCCGCCTCGACCTGGCGAATGCGCATCAGGATCACGCCCAGCACAGCGCCCACCAGCGACGATAAAAAGATCGTCAACGGCAGGATCTGCCAGCCGCCCCAGGCCCCGAGCATGCCGAGCAACTTGAAGTCACCGTAACCCATGCCTTCCTTGCCGGTTAGCAACTTGAATAGCCAGAACACCGACCACAGCGCCAGATAGCCGGCCACGGCTCCCCAGATGGCATCATTGAGGGATGTGAACAGGCCAAAGGCATTGACGATAAGCCCCAGCCATAACAGGGGAAGGACCAGGGAGTCCGGCAGTAGTTGGTGATCGGCATCGATCAGGCTCATGGCCAACAAGCCCCAGCTCAGCACCAGCATCGCCGCAGCCTGCCAGCCAAAACCGAAATGCCAGGCAATGTAGCCTGACACTATCCCGCAGGTCAGTTCGACCAGCGGGTAGCGTTTGCTGATCGCTGTCTTGCAGTTCGAGCATTTACCGCCGAGGGCCAGATAACTGATGACCGGAATGTTTTCCCAGGCGCGAATCCGGTGGTTGCATTGCGGGCAACTGGAATGCGGAAGGATCAGGTTGAAAGTATCCGGCTTGGGCTCGGCGGGCAGTCCCAGTATTTCCCGTGCCTGAATCTTCCAGTCGCGATCCATCATTTTGGGCAGGCGATAAACCACCACATTGAGAAAGCTGCCAACCAGCAGGCCTAGAACAGAGGTGAAAATGACGAAGGCCAGCATGGAGCTGGCCAGGAAATCGAGAAGGGGCATATCAGACGACGTTTCCGAGTTTGAAGATAGGCAAGTACATGGCCAGCACCAGGCCTCCCACGATAACGCCGAGTACCGCCATGATCATGGGCTCCATCAGGCTGGTAAGGCTGTCGACCATATTATCGACTTCGTCCTCGTAGTAAGTCGCAACCTTGTCGAGCATGGAGTCCAGTGCACCGGACTCTTCACCAATCGCAGTCATTTGAATGGCCAGGCTCGGGAATACATTCACTGAACGCATTGAGAAGTTCAGTTGCATACCGGTTGAAACGTCTTGCTTGATCTTGTTGACCGCATTCTTGAACACCACATTCCCGGTTGCACCTGCTACCGAGTCAAGTGCCTCCACCAGCGGAACGCCTGCTGCGAAGGTTGTTGCAAGGGTTCGTGCATAACGAGCTACAGATGATTTGAAAATCAACGGCCCAATGATCGGGACTTTCAACAGGAGTCTGTCGATACGGTCACGAAAGTTCTGGGATTGCTTGTAGGCTCGTTTGAACATGAAAAAGCCGACAATAAAAAGACCGACGATGGCCAGCCACCAATTCTGCACGATTTCTGATAGGCCGATGACCATCAAGGTAAAGGCGGGTAATTGAGCATTAAAACCTGCAAATACCGACTGAAATTGCGGCACGACCTTGATCAGCAAAATACCCGAAACAATCACCGCTACAACCATGACAGCAATCGGGTAGGTCATGGCCTTCTTGATCTTGGACTTGAGTGCCTCGGTCTTTTCCTTATAGGTGGCAACCCGATCCAGCAGGCTTTCAAGGGCACCCGCCTGCTCGCCGGCATCCACCAGGTTGCAATACAGGTCGTCAAAGTACTCAGGCTTTTGTCGCAGGGCCGTTGCCAGGCTGTTGCCCGCCGATACCTCCTGCTTCAGGAAGTCCACCAGCGCCCGCATGTTCGGGTTTTCGGCACCCTCGCTGATGATGTCGAAAGATTGCAGCAGTGGAACGCCTGCTTTCATCATCGTCGCCATTTGTCTTGAGAAAAAGGCGATATCCAGCGGCTTGATCTTCTTGCCGTTGCCGAATATGGAGACGGACTTTTTACGCACTTTTGTGGGATTGATGCCCTGCTTGCGCAACTGTGCCTTGATGAGTGCCGGGTTATGGCCGCTCAACTCACCTGTCATCTTCGAGCCTTTCTTGTCCAGGCCTTCCCAGGTGTAAACAGTGACTTTGACTGCTTTGCTAGCCATGTTTAATCCTTGGTCACGCGGTTGACTTCTTCAAGACTGGTGATGCCCTGCATGGCTTTATGCAAGCCTGAAGTGCGCAAGTCATTGAAGCCGTCCTTGCGCATCTGTTTTGAAATTTCCAGTGAGTTGCCTTCTTCCATGATGATGCGTTCCAGCTCCGGGGTTTTCTTGACCACTTCGTAAATACCGACCCGGCCCCTGTAGCCGCCATTGCAGTGGTCGCAACCGACAGGACCGTAGATTTTGAACTTGCCTATTTCCGACTCCGGGAAACCTTCCTTGAGCAGGGTTTCCCGTGGCACCTCGATTTCTTTCTTGCAGTGAGGGCAGAGTTTGCGAGCCAGACGCTGGGCAATGATCAGGTTGATGGCTGTGGCAATGTTAAAAGCCGCGACGCCCATATGATGCAGGCGTGTCAGGGTTTCTGCCGCGCTATTGGTGTGCAGGGTGGAAAGCACCATATGGCCGGTCTGGGAGGCCTTGATCGCGATTTCTGCGGTTTCCAGGTCGCGGATCTCGCCCACCATGATTACGTCCGGGTCCTGACGCAGAAAGGCTCGCAACGCCTGGGAGAAGTCCATGCCCTGGCGCGGGTTGACGTTGACCTGGTTGATGCCTTCCAGGTTGATCTCCACCGGGTCTTCGGCGGTAGAAATATTGATGTCCACGGTATTGAGGATATTCAGCCCGGTATAGAGCGAAACGGTTTTACCCGACCCGGTTGGGCCGGTGACCAGGATCATCCCTTGTGGCTGTTTGAGTGCTTCAAGATAAAGTGCTTTCTGATCCGGCTCATACCCCAGCGCATCGATACCCATCTGGGCGCTGGTGGGGTCCAGGATCCGCATCACAATCTTTTCACCCCATAGCGTTGGCAGGGTGTTCATACGAAAATCGATGGCCTTGCTTTTGGATACCCGTAGTTTGACTCGGCCATCCTGAGGCTTGCGCCGCTCCGAGATATCCAGACTGGCCATGACTTTCAGGCGTGCGGCAATCCGGCTGGCCAGATGGATAGGGGGCTTGGCGGCTTCATGCAAGATGCCATCGGTACGAAAGCGCACGCGAAAGACCTTTTCATAAGGCTCGAAGTGCAAGTCCGAGGAGCCCATACGAATGGCATCCATCAGCATCTTGTTGACGAAGCGCACTACGGGGGCGTCGTCGGCATCGTCTTTTCCGGATATCGAAGTTTCTTTGGCGTTATCGGCCTGCTCGATATCCAGGCCCAGATCGACATCTGCCATGTCTCCGAGGCCCATGCCCGTATCGAACAGCTTTTCGATGGCATCGGTGAGCTTGTCGTCCTCAACCAGAATCGCTTCGGTATTGAGGCCTGTACTGAACTGGATATCGGTGACGGCTTGATGGTTGGTGGGGTCCGATACTCCTACGAACAACTTGTTGCCGCGCCGCCATAAAGGCAGGGCATGATGCTGGCGTACCAGCTTTTCACTGACCAGCCCTTTGGGCTGGCTTTCTTTATCAAGGCAATTGAGGTCAAGGAAGGGCACGCCGAACTGATCGGATGCCAGCTCTGCCAGTACCAGACTTTTGACCAGTTTGTTCTGTACCAGATAACTGACCAGCGAAATCTTGTCGCGCCGTGCCTGTTGGTAAGCCTGCTGCGCAGTTTTTTCAGTGAGAAGCTCGGCTTCGACCAATTGCTTGGCCAGACCGGTGAGGACGACATCAGACATAAAACCACCAGACACAGACAGTGTGAGGTTTATAGCGCAGTCGGGCTTTGCTGCCAAATGGCAGTGTGGGATGTGACGAAAATTGTCAGTTTCTGATGATTTCAGTTGGCGCGAAGAGCACTTATGGTTGATTTTGGTCAATCAACTGCGCGGTATCGAATTTGGCATGGGCTGTGCTTTTACTTCTGCAAGGCACCACCTCATTGACGCCTTGGAGATGTATCCATGCAAACACAAAAAGGTTTTACGTTGATCGAACTGATGATCGTGGTTGCGATCATCGGTATTCTGGCTGCGGTAGCCATTCCGTCCTATCAAAATTATACCTTGCGAGCGCAGGCCTCCGCTGCGCTCGCAAGCCTTGACTCCGCTAAATTGGCGGTGGCGGAGAACTGGTCTAATGGAATTGCAGCTGCTGATGTTTGCGGTACTGGTGCAAGTGCGATTAGCGGATGTAGTGCCGGAGGTTTGTTGACGGCTACTCGTTCAAACCCTACGGTTACAGTCCGCCTTCAAGCAGGGTTTCCGGCAACTACAGCTGTAGGTGGTGTTGTTTCTTGGACATGTACTGTCACACCAGCAAACGCCGCTCCTAACGGGTGCGCTGGCTCGTAATAGCTTGAAAGAAAGGCGCTTCGGCGCCTTTTTTGATATCGGAGGTCTGGAGTCTCCAAGTGTTATCTACAGCAAAAAACCATATTTTTTTCTTCTTCTGTTGCATCACGCTTTTTATCTGCGCTGGCACCTTTGAGTTTTCCGGCCACAACTTCCAGAGACTGGCACAGTTTCTTATTGGCTCCTTATCCGTATTGACCCTCTGTCTATATTCGATCAAGGGCCTGAATGTCAGTGTGTTTCAACCGGGCATCAAGGCTGTTTTTTCATGTGTATTGCTGGGCGGAATCATTTCCAGCCTGACAGCCCATCAGCCTCTTTGGGCATTGATCGAGTTATCGGTCTTGTTGCTGTGTTGTGCCATCGCCAGTGCATTTGCCCAACAGCGACAAAATCACGGCGCTCAGCTTGACCGGCTTTTCATTGGCTTCGTTGTCTTCATCTGCTCTATCAAAATACTTCAGTTTCTTTCTGCAACTGCCGCAGCCTTCCTGAGTTTTCCTCCTGCTCTGGATACAGATCTGCTGTTGGAAGGTTTTTCCAACAAGCGTTTCTATGGCCAGTTTCAGACGTTTACGTTGCCGTTACTCGCCTTGCCGCTGCTGCTGGTTTCTGCGCGGCGTTCTATCAAGGTATCGATCTTTATCCTGTTGAGTCTCTGGTGGATGATCGCCGTGACAGGTGGTACGCGAGGTACATGGCTGGGGATGGGCGCTGCTGTGGTCGTGGCTTCCTGTTTCGGACGTGCCGGACGCCACTGGGTAGGCTGGCAACTGGCGGCAGCCTCAGTGGGGGTATTGCTGTTTCTTCTTCTTTTCAGTCTTTTACCCGCCTGGCTGGGCATTGACGTCGTCAACTTTGCCGGTGAGCGGCTGAATACTTCGCTGTCTGCCCGTGAGCTGTTGTGGCAGCAGGCATGGACCATGATCAAGGAGCGTCCGCTGCTGGGTTTTGGGCCGATGCATTTTGCCGATATCTGGAACCCGTATGGCGCGCATCCGCATCAGGCGATTCTGCAGTGGGCAAGCGAGTGGGGAATACCCTCCACATTGTGCGTGGCCGGACTGGCTCTTTATGGACTTGTGGTGACCGGCCTCTTGTTACGCAAGAGAGCTTACTCTCTAGAACCTGTCGATCTGCTACGGCTTTGCCTTTTCGCAAGTCTGGTTGGTGCGCTGACACAGGCTATGGTCGATGGCGTTATTGTCATGCCGTATTCGCAGTTATGGCTGGCAATAGTTATTGGTTGGTTATTGGCCTTGCATGAGTGGCAGGTCACACCGGTTTCGCGCAACCTGATTCTTGATCGCTTATGGATGGCCTGTCTTGTTCTGGGAGCAGGCCTGATTTTCTATACGATCATTCGCGACTTTCCCGACCTGGAGAATCTTCAGCAGCAGTCTGGGCAGGGTTTTGGAGGTCCTTCTCTGCCTCGTTTCTGGCTGCGGGGGAGCATTGCGCATCCCCCCGAATAAATCCGCCTACCCCCTCACCACCCCATCCACCCGCGGCTGCTTGCGAAACCGGCGCTTGACCACAATCACCACGACCAGCACCAACAGAATCAGCACGCCGAAGAAGATCGCGTTGAAGATCGGAAAGGGTTGCTCGCGACTGTTGGTGAGTTCGACCTGAGTGATGTTGGGGAACATCGACAGGATCTGGATGCGCCAGCCGTAGTAGCGGATCAGTGCCAGTTGTTGTGAATCACGAGAATAACCCTGGGCTTTTGCCTGGATGTCTGCCGAGTCGAACTTGAAGTACCACGGGAAGCTCCAGCCGGTGTCTTCGTTGCGGTAGACCACGACTTTCTTGGTGTCCGGGTCTTCGGTGTTGATGAAGTAGACATCGCGGGTCGGGCCGTCGGCCACGTTGTCGGCGTTGATTACGCCGTCTGCGTCCATTCTTTTTACTTCCACGCCCGTGACCATCACGACATCATGGCGCGGCAATACGTAGTAGAGGCTGAGTGCGCCGAGCCCGAATGCAACGAAAACCAAAAGCCAAATCGACCGCTTGAGCCACTTCATGTCATTGTCCCCTAGTGAAAAATGGCGTGACTTTGCCTTAATCCGAACATTTTGAAGCAAAACAGTTATTACAAAATTCGTCAAAGCTGCTTAGAACGCTGCTTTGTTTTCTGGAGAGTCACATGATTTGGTTCCTTGAAGGCCAGTCCAGCCAGCGCGAAGTCATCATGGGCGCGCGTGAGGCGTTGCCGGCCTCGGTGCGGATTATCGCGTCCCATCGTCAGGATCGCTCGGAAATTACCGGGCAGGCCGACGTTGCCTTGCAGGAGCCGCGCAATAACGCAGAGCGCATTGACTGGGTCCTCGAAACGGCCCGCGAGCTGGGCGTCAAAGTCATTATTGCCGGGCGTGTCGGCAGTTTTTATGAAGCGCATCGTGAGCGTTTCGTGGCGGAGGGTTTTGATCTGGTCACCGGCGGCACCAGCATGCAGACCTTTATCAATGTAGACGACAAAAGCCTTTTCACTGCCGCTGCCGAACAGGCTGGTCTGGCGTGCATACCGGGGATCAGCGCAAGTAATACCGAAGAGTTGCAGGCCGCCTACGAAACCCTGTCCCGCACGGGAGAGGTGTGTATCAAGCCGACGGTGGGGATTTTCGGGCATGGATTCTGGCGCTTCAAGGCAGGCGTCGATGACTTCCGTTGCTTCGCCAACCCCGATGCCCGGGAAACCAGCTTCGAGGCGTACCTGAACGCTTATCGCCAGTCCGATGACAGGCCGCCCATGTTACTCATGCCGTATATGCCGGGCAGCGAGTGTTCGGTGGATATGGTCTGTGAACATGGCAAGGCGGTGGCCTTCGTCGGGCGCCGCAAGCAGGGCATGAACCAGACGTTCGAGCGCGACAGCGAGGCTGTCCGGCTGGCCGTGGAGGCCGCCGAGCACTTTGGCTGTGACGGCCTGATCAACGTGCAGACCCGTGACGACGCCGATGGCAAGCCGCACTTGCTGGAAATCAACCCGCGCTACTCGGGCGGTATTGGTTACACGCGGGAAACAGGTATCAATCTGCCGGGCATTTTCGCGACCCGGCGGCTTGGGCTGAAAGAACCGGAAACACATTGGCGGGATAATATTCGGGTCAAGGCCATCACCGTGGCTGTACTGGCTACGGTTTGATCGGGATAATAGTTTTTTGCTATTGCCTTGCTCTTATCAGGGAGGATTGGGCATGAAATTGCTGGCACCGGGCGCAAATACAGCTATTGCGAATGCACATTGCACGTGGCTGCTGGAAAGCGGCAAGGCGTCGGTATTTGGCGAATACGTGGCGGTAGCGTTGCTGCCGGTCGACGAAAAACGTCAGCCCAAGGGCAATCCTGCCTTGCTGCATCGCGAGCAGGACTGGATGGAGTGGAGCGACGGGCCGGAGCGTGTCGGTTGTTCCCTCAAGCTGGATCGCCTGCCCGCTGGCAGTGATCGTGTTCTGGTGATGGTTTACGTCTATGCCGCCACCGGGCCAATTCGCGATATTTCCAGCTTGCGACTGGTGATCGACAAGGAAATCGAAGTCCAGGCAGATCTGCGGGACAACGGTGAGGCTTCGATCATCATCGGTGAGTTTTACCAGCGCAACGATCAATGGAAGTTTCGAGCGCTGCATGAAGGTTCTGCCTACGGACTGGCAGCGTTTGGACGCAAGATCGGCCTTGAGGTCAATGATCATCACCCTCGGCGCAGTTCCATCAACTCTCCGGGCGGTCATCATCAGTCGGCGACAGGCACTGCGTTTGTGGTCGGGCCTTCCCATGTGATGACGTGTGCCCATGTCATTGAAGACATGAGCGTGCTGTATATCAGTTCGCTGGAAGGGCGCTTCAAGGTCGAGCCAGTGGTGGTCGATCGTCGAAACGACATCGCGTTGCTGCGGGTACAAGGCGCTTCGCCGCTCAAACCGGTCACGTTCCGTGAAGGCACGGGCGCGGAGCCTGGCGATACGGTGGTAGCGCTGGGTTATCCACTGGCTTCTATTTCTGGCGGCAGCCTGCAAGTGACTCAGGGCGGGATATCCGGCCTGTTCGGCTTGCACAGCGATGCCAGCCTGTTTCAGTTCACGGCGCCCATTCAGCCGGGCTCCAGTGGCAGTCCACTGTTCGACAACGGTGGCGCGGTTATCGGGATGGTGACCTCAAGTGTGCCGGATGCACAGAACATGAATTTCGCGGTGAAGTCGGCATTGCTTCTGTCTTTTCTGGAAGCCTGCCGCGTAACGGCATCCCATGCCCGTCCTGAGAGGACGTACACCACAACTGAAATTACACGCTCTGCCCAGTCGGCGCTCTGGCTCCTTGAGGCCTCGCGCACGTAACGACCGCTTTCCTCCGGGAAACGGGCAGGCGCAAGGGGCATTGGCCCCGTTAACCAGGAATCTATCGATGGACAGCAGTTCAGCTCTTTCAACCCCTACAAGGCTTCGCGCTGATCTGCTTCGTGGTCGTCTCGATGTGATGGTCGACTCGTCCACCATCGCGCCGGACTCCCTGTTCGGCTTTGCCGAGCGACGCAATCCCAAGCGGGCGTTTCTCTTCGTTTCCCGCGTGTTGGGGCGACATATCCCGGTGCGTCCGGGCGTGATGCTCAAGAGCTTCCGGGACCTTGCCTACAAGATCCCGGCCGATCTTCCTGGCCCGGTGCTGGTCATCGGCATGGCCGAGACGGCTGTAGGGCTGGGTGCCGGTGTGCATCGCGCCTACAGCGAGTCGCGTCCGGATTCGCTGTATCTGGTCAGTACTCGCCACCCGACGGGCACCGAGCTGTTCGCCCGTTTCGAGGAAGAACACAGCCACGCCAGTGCTCACCTGATTCACTTGCCCACCGACCCTGCGCTGCGCGAGATGATGCTGGGCGCTCGTTCGCTGGTGCTGGTGGATGACGAAGCCTCAACCGGCAAGACATTTATCAACCTCTATCGGGCGCTGGTCGAGGCCGGGCTGAGCAAGGTCGAGCGTGTCGTGACCTGCGTCCTGACCGACTGGTCGGCCGGTGCGGTCAGCACCACCATGGGCGATGTGGCCGAGCAGGTTTCCTTGCTGCAGGGTTCCTATTCCTTTGCCGAGGATCTGGCCGCGCCACTGCCGGACATGCCGGAAGTCGGCACCGTCGCCATGGGTGACTGGCCTTTGGTCACCGCTAATGACTGGGGACGTCTGGGTGTTCGCTCGGTACTCGACACCCTGGCCCCCGACATTCAGGTCGCCAAGGGCGAGCGTGTTCTGGTGGTGGGCACCAGCGAATTCGTCTGGCGCCCGTTCCTGTTGGCCGAGCGTCTGGAAAAGGCCGGTGCCGACGTGCATTTCAGTTCCACCAGCCGTTCACCGATTGCCCTGGGGCATGCCATCGATCATGCCTTGTCGTTCTCCGACAACTACGGCCTGGGGATTCCCAATTTTCTTTACAACGTACGGCCCGGTCAGTTCGATCGCGTACTGATCTGCACCGAAACCCCTCAGCAGGCTGTGCCCGCCGAGCTGGTCGAAGCGCTGAATGCCGAGGTCATCTGTGATGAGTAACGAACGCCCGCTGATATTCGTGGATCTGGACGACACCCTGTTCCAGACCGCCCGCAAGACGGCTCCCGGTATCGAAAAGCATGTGGCAACCGTCGACCTCACCGGCAATGCCAATGGCTACATGACCAATGTGCAGAAATCCTTCGTGAACTGGCTGCTGGCCCATTCCGATGTGGTGCCGGTCACGGCGCGTAGCGTCGAGGCTTACAGCCGGGTGAAGTTGCCGTTCAGCTCGGGCGCAATCTGCTCCCATGGTGGCGTGATGCTCGATGCTGCCGGTCGCCTGGACAGCGACTGGAATGCACAGATGAAACAGACCCTGGCCGCTTATCAGGGACGTTTGCATGAGCTGAGCGCCGCAACTTTGGCCATTGGTCAGGAAATGGGCGTTTCGTTGCGTGGCTGGGTAGTGGAGGAGGCGAAACTTTTCCATTATGTGGTCACCAAGCACAACGAAAGCGATGACAGCATCCTGACTCGCGTTCTGGCCGAAGTGCAGGCACGTGGCCTGCTCGACGACATGCACGTGCATGGCAACGGCAATAATCTGGCGTTCCTGCCCAACGGGTTGGCCAAGCGCTATGCCGTGCAGGAATGGCTGCGCCGTGACCGAGCCGTCAACGGCGAGCGTCCGGTGCTGGGCTTTGGTGACAGCATCACTGATCTGGGCTTCATGGACGAGTGCCATTGGTGGGCAACGCCTGCCCGCAGCCAGTTAGCGAAGATGTTCGCCGGTGCTGCGCATGAGTAATCCCGTTCACGGGCTCGATACAGTGGGCAGCGGTAGCTATCTCGCGGATGACGTGCATTTTCTGCTGCGCGGCGTCGAGATGGACACCACCGATGTCGAGGAAAAAGAGCGTCTGATCCAGACGAAGCAAAAGCATTATTCAGAAATGATCAGCCTGGAGTCAGCTCCGGGCGATGCGCATGGCGCTTTGTTCGAACGTGCGCTGATGCAGAATGGTCTGCGCATGGCGACCGACGTGCAGGCTTTGGCGCTGGCCCTCGATCAGGCGTGCCAGGGGCGCGAGATCGTTCTGGTGTCATTCGTGCGTGCCGGTTTGCCATTGGGTGTCTTGTTGCGTCGGTCCTTGATCGGACTGGGCCGCGAAGCGCATCACTATGGCATCAGCATTATTCGTGACCGTGGCATCGACTCTGTAGCGCTTGAGGCCATCATTCAGGCCCATGGTGCGCAGAACATTGTTTTCGTGGATGGCTGGACCGGCAAGGGCGCGATTTCCGGGGAGATCAAACGCAGTCTGGCGGGCGATGCGCGGTTTCCCGAAGAGCCGCGTCTGGTGGTGCTGGCCGACCCGTGCGGCAGTGCGTGGCTGGCGGCGTCCTCCGAGGACTGGGTCATCCCGTCCGGTATTCTGGGGGCCACGGTGTCAGGTCTGGTGTCGCGTTCCATATGGCCTGCTGATGGCGGATTACACGGGTGTGTCGTTTACGATCACCTGCAAGGGCACGACGTGACTCGCTCGTTCATCGAGCGAATCGAAAGTCAGCGCCGCAATCTGCAGGGCGTTGTTGCAGCCCAACCCTGGACGCCGCAGCAGCGCATCGAGCTCAAACGTTCAGCCCGGGAAGTGATCGACACTCTGGCCGGGCGGTTCGGGATCAACAATCTCAACCGGGTGAAGCCGGGGATTGCCGAGGCTACCCGTGCCGTCATGCGCCGTGTGCCCGATCATGTGCTGGTACGCAATACCACTGACAGCGATGTGCAACTGCTCATGCACCTGACTGAAAAAGCGGGCATCCCTGTCGAAGAATCTGCAAATGCCCTGGGGCCTTATAGGGCGGTAACCATCATTCGGAGTCTCAGCTAATGGCCATACCTTCGCCTTATGCTTTGGGTGCAACGCTCTATATGCCTGCCACCCGCGACGACATTCTCGATGTGGTATTCGCAGAAAAGATCCCCGAACTGCGCTCTCTGGTCGTGTGCCTGGAAGACGCCGTGGCGCTGATCGATGTCGAGACGGCGCTGGTCAACCTGCGCAATGTGCTGACACGCATTCAGGACCGTGGCGGACGGCCGGTCAATGGCCCGTTGTTGTTTGTTCGTCCTCGCGATGCGGCAATGGCGAAAATTCTCAATGACTGGCCGCTGATGGCCCACGTCGATGGGTTCGTTGTCCCCAAGCTTTCGCTGCAAAGCCTTGCAAGCTGGGAGGATGCCGTTACCAATCCAGAGCTGGCCCTGATGCCTACACTGGAGACGCCTGAGGTGTTCAACCCGACGGCCATGGTCGAACTGGGGCAGGCACTCAAGGTGAATCTGGGCGAGCGGATCATTGCCTTGCGCATTGGCGGTAACGATCTGATGGGCTGCCTGGGGCTGCGCCGCAATCCGGCCATGACGCTGTATGGCACGCCCATGGGCTATGTGATTCCGATGCTGTCCGGTGTGATGGGTTCCCAGGGGTTTGCCCTGACCGCACCGGTTTTTGAGCAATTGGCGACTCCCGACATCATGGAGCAGGAACTGGCGCTGGATATCTCCAACGGTATGGTGGGCAAGACAGCAATCCACCCCTCGCAGGTCAATATCATTCAGAATGCGTTTCGTGTGAGCCTGGAAGACCTGAATTGCGCACGGATGATTTTGAACTCTGTCGCTCCGGCGGTGTTCAAGTACAACGATGCGATGTGTGAACCGGCCACTCATTACAAATGGGCAACCCACATCATGGAGCGCGCCAAATGGCATGGAGTCCTGCCGACCCCCGCTTCGATCGTGGATGCCAGCATTCGACTCGCTGAGGCAGTTAGTTAAATGATAGAGCCTGATCTTGAAGTGGAAGTGGAGCAGCGCCTGCTGGCGGTGTTCGATTTTGACGGGACATTGACCCGCCATGACAGCTTTGTCCCATTTCTAAAATTCGCTTTTGGGCAGCGTGCTTTTTCCGTTCGTATGGCCCGGCTGGTACTGCCGAGCCTGGGCTACCTTGCCAAGCGCGTGACCCGCGATGAGCTCAAGGGCCGTCTGATCAAGGCCTTTCTGACCGGCGTTGAGGTGGACTGGCTGCAACAGAAGGCCGAAGCCTTCTGCCAGCTGTACTGGGCGCGCCTGATGCGTCCGGCGGCGCTGGAGTCCGTGGCGGCGGAAATCGAAAAGGGCGCCATTGTCACGCTATGTTCAGCATCGCCTGCTATGGTCCTGCAACCTTTCGCAGATCGCCTGAAAGTTGAACTGATCGGCACCAATCTGGAAGTGATCGACGGCAAGCTCACCGGCCTGATCGAGGGCAGCAACTGCCGCTGCGACTCCAAGGTGATGCGCCTTGAGGGTGTTTACGGGCCACTTTCGCAGTTCCGGGTACGCGCCTGGGGGGACACGCGTGGCGACCATGAATTGCTCGCGGCAGCACAGGATGCGCACTGGCGTTTGTTCCATCCGGCGTGGCGTCGAGGCCGCTATAAAGGCCCCGTTAACGCCAAGTTACATAATCGGGATGGCATTGATGGCCCATCGCGGTAAGGCTGTAACACTTTTATCCGAATTCCGTAGTTCACATGGAGCGAAAAATGGCACTCACTTTGGCAAAAAACCAGACAATCTCGCTTGAGAAAACCGCTGGTACAGGCCTTAAGAAAGTCAGCATGGGGCTGGGATGGGACCCTGAAAAGCCGAGCGGTTTCTTCGGCAAGCTGCTGGGCGGCGGTGGCGGGGATATCGACCTGGACGCCTCCTGCATCATGCTCGATGCCGACAAGAAGCCTCTCGACCTGGTCTGGTTCCGCCAGTTGCAATCGCGTGACGGTGCCATTCATCACTCCGGCGACAACCGTACCGGTGAAGGCGCAGGCGATGACGAAAACATCAGCGTCGATCTGGAAAAACTGCCGGCAACCGTGAAATATCTGGTGTTCACGGTCAACTCGTTCACCGGCCAGAACTTCGAAAAAGTCGCCAATGCCTACTGCCGTATCGTCGATCTGGGCACCCGTAACGAACTGGGTCGCTTCGATCTGTCCGAAAAAGGTCAGCACACAGGCGTAGTCATGTCCTATCTGTCGCGCACCTCCAGCGGCTGGGATTTCACCGCTGTAGGTCAGGCCACCAATGGCCGTACCGCTGACGATCTGGTCGACCTGGCCATCGGAGCAGTACGCGCATGACTCAACTTGTCCCAGGCGCCAATGCGCCAGTAGCTGCTGGCCCATTGACGGTCGACGTCAGCTATTCCCCTATAGCGGGCGCGGACATCGATGTCTCCGCGTTTCTGCTGACCAGTGCAGGCAAGGTCCGTGGCGATCACGACATGTGTTTCTTCGGTCAGAAGAGTGTGAGTGGCGGTGCGGTGCAGTTGACGGAAGCGTCAGCGGGCCGCGCTGTCTTCAGTCTTGATCCGGGTCGTCTGGATGCCGCTATCGAGAAGGTCGCGCTCACGGCAACCATCTATGAAAACAAGGCCAGCTTCGACAGCGTGTCGCACCTTGCCCTGACCGTCACCGGCGGAATCGAAGCGGCCATTCCTACCAGTGGCATGAAGGAAACCGCGCTGATTCTGGGCGAGTTCTACCTGCGTCAGGGCGCCTGGAAATTCCGTTGTGTCGCCCAGGGCTTTGCCGGTGGCCTTGAGCCTCTGGCGAAGAACTTCGGTGTTGAAGTCGCAGCGCCAGAGGCCCAGCCTCCTGCACCTGCACCTGCACCTGCACCTGCACCAGTCGCCGCGCCCAAGCCCACTGTCAGTCTCAGCAAGATCACGCTGGACAAGACACGAGCTTCCGTCAGCCTGGAGAAAACCAGTGCCGGTTTCGGTGAAATCAGGGTCAACCTGAACTGGAACCGCCGCAGTGAGAGCAAAAGCAGCGGCTTCTTCTCGATGAAGAAGAGCAATGCGATCGACCTTGATGTAGGCTGCCTGTTCGAGTTACAGGACGGTTACAAAGGCGCGGTCCAGGCATTGGGCAATTCGTTTGGATCGCTCAACACCGAGCCTTTCATCAAATTGATGGGCGATGACCGTACCGGCTCCATCAGCGACGGCGAGTGGTTGCATATCAACGGCGCGCACTGGGGCAAGATCCGCCGCATTCTGGTTTACGCATTCATTTATGAAGGCGCACCGAACTGGAAAGAAACCGACGGTGTTGTCACCATCCACGCCCCGGGCCAGCCACCTATCGAGGTTCGCCTCAACGAGGAAGGCGGTCGTCAGGGCATGTGTGCGATCGCTCTGCTGGAAAACGACAACGGGGCCGTCAAGGTGACCCGTCGTGTGGATTTCCACAACGGTCATAGCAACATGGACAAGGCCTATGGCTGGGGCATGCGCTGGGCCGCAGGTTCCAAGTAAACAACACGATTGATTTTTCTGAGGTGGCCTGGCTGCCTCGTAGGGGATTGAAATGCTGGACTGGTTGAAAACAAACGCAACAGCAGCTCGCGACAAGCTTGCTTCCGAAGTCTCGAAGTTCAAGAACCGTGAGTTCATGGATGCAGTGGTTTCAGGTTGTGCCCTGGTATCTGCAGCCGATGGCGAAATCAGCTCCAGTGAAAAACAGAAAATGGCCGGCTTCATTCAGAACTCTCAGGAACTGAAAGTTTTTGACATGAAAGACGTCATCCAGGCTTTTCAGGATGCATGCGCCAAATTCGACTTCGATGTCGAAATCGGTCGCGCCGAAGCGCTGAAAACCATCGGCAAGATCAAGAAAAAAGAAGATGCTGCCCGCCTTCTGGTGCGCGTCTGCTGTGCCATCGGTGGCGCAGATGGCAGCTTCGACGAGAAGGAACGTGCTGTCTGCCGCTCCATCTGTAATGAACTCGGCCTGAATCCTTCCGACTTTGACCTGTAATTTTTGACCCTTTTGAGGAACGCAGTTAAATGGAAAGCACCGCTCTTGGCTTCCCTCCACTCACCATGGCCGTTTTCGTTGGCCTGGCCATCTCGGCCCTGGCCGTCGACATGTTTTCCCACCGGGGAAACAAGCCGATCACATTGACCCAGGCATCGGCCTGGTCGATCTTCTGGGTGGCAATCTCTCTGGCATTCGCCGGTTTCCTGTACGTTCAGCACGGCTCTGAAGTCGCCACGCTGTTCGTAACCGGTTATGCACTGGAAAAAGTCCTGAGCGTCGATAACCTCTTCGTGTTCATGGCCTTGTTCGCCTGGTTCAAGATCCCTGATGGCCTGCGCCATCGCGTTCTGTACTGGGGCATCATCGGCGCAATCGTATTCCGCGGCATTTTCGTCGCCATCGGTACAGGCCTTCTGGCTCTGGGCCCGTGGGTCGAAGTGGTGTTTGCGGTAATCGTTGCCTGGACTGCCATCATGATGCTCAGAGCTGGCGATAACGACGACGAAGAAATCGACTACTCCCAGCACATGGCCTATCGCTTCGCCAAGAAACTGTTCCCGGTGTGGCCAAAACTGCACGGCAACAACTTCTTCGTACGCCGCGCTGTCCTGGAAGAAGAAATCAAGAAGCCTGAGAACAGCGGCATCACCCTGGCTGCCAAAGGCGCGATCTTTGCGACCCCACTGTTCCTGTGTCTGGTCGTGGCTGAAATCTCCGACGTACTGTTCGCCTTCGACTCCGTGCCGGCCATCATCGCCGTGAGCCGTGAGCCGCTGATCGTATTCTCGGCCATGCTGTTCGCGATCCTGGGCCTGCGTACCCTGTACTTCGTACTTGAAGCCCTGAAGCGCTACCTGGTTCACCTGGAGAAAGCGGTTATCGCACTGCTGTTCTTCATCGCAATCAAGCTGGGCCTGAACGCAACTGACCACTTGTTCCATCATGGATACAGCATCAGCGCCAACACCAGTCTGCTGGTTGTGATGGTGGTGTTGGTAATCGGTATTGTCGCTAGCCTGCTCTTCCCGGGAAAAGACGAGTCGGCTGAAGAAAAAGCGTAAACACTGGAAAAAGGAGATAAACGAATCATGGCTTTGACTCTGCAAAAAGGTGGCAACCTTTCGCTGTCCAAAACCGACCCGACCTTGACCAATGTATTGATCGGCCTGGGCTGGGACCCGCGCGCCACTGACGGCCAGGAATTTGACCTGGACGCCAGCGCATTCCTGCTCGGTGCCAACGGTAAAGTCCGCAGCGAAGCCGACTTCATTTTCTACAACCAGCTCAAGAGCGCCGATGGCTCCGTGGAGCATGCCGGTGACAACCGTACCGGCGCTGGCGATGGTGATGATGAAGTCGTGAAGGTCGACCTGACTCGCGTGCCTGCCGATGTTGATAAGATCGTATTCGTCGTGACCATTCACGACGCTGACAGCCGCAAGCAGAACTTCGGTCAGGTGGGCGGTTCTTTCATCCGCGTACTGAACGAGAAGTCTGGCGCTGAAGTCGTTCGCTACGATCTGGCCGAAGATGCTTCGACCGAAACCGCGATGATCTTCGCTGAGCTGTATCGCAATAACGGTGAGTGGAAATTCCGCGCCGTAGGCCAGGGTTATGCCGGTGGCCTGAAGGCTGTAGCCAACGCTCACGGTATGAATTTCTGATTCATACCCTTATTACTTCTTTAGAAAAGGATTACGCACATGGCTGTAAGTCTGAGTAAAGGCGGTAACGTTTCCCTGTCCAAAGAGGCTCCAGGCCTGACCGAAATCACCGTAGGCCTGGGCTGGGACCCACGTGTGACCGACGGCACCGAATTCGATCTGGACGCTTCCGTTTTCGTTGTGGGCGAGAATGGCAAGGTGCTGGATGACAGCGGCTTCATTTTCTACAACAACAAGAAGTCGGCTGACGGTTCGGTCGAGCACCTGGGCGACAACCGCTCCGGCGCTGGCGACGGCGACGACGAGTCTGTTCTGGTCAAGCTGCCAACCCTGAACGCTGCTGTGAAGAAGCTGGTTTTCGGCGTCACCATCCACTCGGCTGATGAGCGCAAGCAAAGCTTCGGTCAAGTGGCCAACGCCTACATCCGCGTTCTGAACAAGGCGGATGGCAAGGAAATCGCTCGTTACGACCTGTCGGAAGACGCATCGACTGAAACCGCGATGATCTTCGGCGAGCTGTATCGTCATGGCGACGAGTTCAAGTTCAAGGCCATCGGCCAAGGCTTCGCAGGCGGCTTGAAGCCTCTGGCAGAAGCACACGGCGTATCGATCGGCTAAACCCGGTCAGCGTCATGAAAAACCCTGCCAGCGATGGCAGGGTTTTTTTATTGGTGTGGGAATTCATTCGCGAAAAGGCCATCTTCGCGAATGAATTCGCTCCAACGAGCTGTCTGAAAGTTTATAGAATCCCGGCACCCTTGGCTGCCTTGAGCCAGTCCGGGAACTCTTCCATCAACAAGTCGTACAGCTTCTCTTCCGGAACCTCATCCAGTCGGTCCAGAGCAAAGAAATTGCAGTTATCCACAACCCGTCCGGTCATGTCGTCGAGCTTTTCCAGGATTCCATAGCCGCGTCCGCCCAGGCCGACGAATTGCCAGAAGATCGGCAGTTTCGCCGCTTCGGTCATCAGCCGGGTGATTTCCCTGTCCTGATGAACACCGCCATCGCTGATGAACAGGATGTAGATCGGTGTCCGGTCGCCTGATTGCTTGTAGTAATCAATGACCATGCGCATGGCCTTGGGCTCATCATTGACCCTTGCGCCCAGCTCCCAGTTCTTCCAGCCGCCGTTGTCGGTCTGGATGAAGTCCTTGAAGTTGCTCAGCGACACCGACGATAACTGGCAAGGCCGGGCGCCGAAAGCCCAGCAGTCCAGTGCGCCGTCATCATCGAAATGCACCGCCAGAGGAATGAGGCGGTTGACCACTTCCTGCACATGGCCGCGGCTGTATTGCGCGTTCATGGAGCCGGAAGCATCCAAGACCAGACCGACACGAGCCTTGGTGTCGGTCAGTCTGGCTTTCTCCAGACTGACCTGAGCCTTTTTCGCCAGGCTGACCAGCTGAGGCGCTGCTTCGGCGATTTTCTTCTCCAGCGACACTCTGGCTGGCGCTGGTGCGGGAGCTTCGGCGACTTCGCCACCGAAGTGCACCACCAGAGCATCCAGGCCAGCGTTGTAACCCTGCAGGTTGGATGCAATGCGCCATTCACCGTTCTTGCGATAGAGGTCGGCGACCATGATGGCTTTTTCGGCAGCGAAGGTTGCGCCAGAGAACTCGCCGCGAGCGACTTCGCGCCCGGCATCCTTGATGCTGAAGTGGCTGGCCTGGATGTCGCTCATTGCCCCGGCGCCATCGATGGACGCCGTGAACACCAGCCGGTCTATGGAAGCAGGCAGTCCGGCGAGGGCAATCTGAAAGTCGCCGCCGTTGACTTGCCTGACGCTGTTGCAAGGGCTGGCGGGCTGGTTGAAGAAAATCATGTAGCGGTCATCCGACAGCTTGCCCTGAGCATCAACGCCGAAGCAGACGTAATCGATCACATGGGCGGACTTGATGTCGATGGACAGGGTGAGGTCCGAGCCTTGAATCAGGCTGGAAAGCGGGATTCGCTGGCCTTGAGTGATTAGCATGTCTCTTCCTTGTGCATTCGGGGCCAGTGGCGGCCCCGGGATTGTTCAGCGCTCGCTTCGTGCCACTCCCGCCGGGCTGGCCGCCAGCATGCGCCCGGCCAGGCGCGAGAAGGGCAGGCTTTGCAGCCATACCGTGCCAGGGCCGGTCAGTCTGGCGAAGAACACACCTTCGCCGCCGAACAGCATGGATTTGATGCCGCCCACCATGCGGATGTCGTAATCGACGCCCTGAGTCATGGCTGCGAGGCAGCCGGTGTCTACATCCAGGGATTCACCCGCCGCCAGTTCGATCTTGCGAACGGTGCCGCCCATGTGAACGAACACCCAGCCGTCGCCTTCGAGCTTTTGCAGCACAAAGCCTTCGCCGCCAAACAGGCCGGTGAGGATTTTCTTCTGGAATTGAATGCCGATGGACACACCTTTGGCACCTGCCAGAAAGCTGTCCTTCTGGCAGATCAGTTTGCCGCCGAAGTCGCGCAGGCGCAGTGGCAGGATGGTGCCAGGGTAAGGTGCTGCAAATGCGACGCGACCCTTGCCGGAGCCTTGTTGCGAGAACACGGTCGTGAACAGGCTTTCGCCTGTGAGCATGCGTTTGCCCGCGCCGAAGAGCGAACCCAGCAGCCCTGAAGACTGGTTGCTGCCGTCCCCAAAGATGGTTTCCATCTGCACGTCGCAGGTCTTGTACATCATCGAGCCGGCCTCGGCCACGGCGCTTTCGCCACGGTCCAGCTCAAGCTCGACGAACTGCGTTTCGGTGCCGTACAGCTTGAAGTCCACGCCATCGGTGGCTTGCCCGGAGCCAAAACCGCTTGAGCTGTTTGGATCGGGCGTAAACGAAGGTCGTCTAATAGCTGGAGCTGGAGCTGGAGCTGGAGCTGGAGCTGGAGCTGGAGCTGGAGCTGCGTGCGCGGGCAGGGCCGATGGCCGTGGCTGGATCATGTCGGGCGACGGGTCTGGAAACGGCGTGATGCCATCCTTCTTCATGGCCCGCACTTCCTGCACCTGGTAGATCGGCTGCCAGTCCGGCATGCCTTGCTTCCAGCACCATGCGCCCGGCGCTTCACGCGCAATGAGGCGAGCCGCCGCTGCGTCCATGGGGCCGAGCTGCTTGCCCGCATTCACTACAAACCATTGTTCCAAGATGACGGCTCCTCTCTTTTGAGCTGTGGACAGGTCAGATGCTCAAGCGCATGGACAGGTCCACCGCTTTCACATCCTTGGTCATCGCGCCAATGGAGATATAGTCCACGCCGGTTTCGGCAATCACCCGCAAGGTGTCGTCATTGATACCGCCGCTGGCTTCGAGCTTGGCGCGTCCAGCGGTCAGGCGCACGGCCTCACGCATGTCATCCAGGCTCAATTCGTCGAGCATGATGATGTCGGCACCGGCTTCGAGCGCCTGCTTGAGTTCGCTCAGGCTTTCCACTTCGACTTCCACAGGTTTGCCGGGGGCGATCTTGTGCGCGGCGGCAACGGCCTGGGCAATGCCGCCACAGGCAGCAATGTGGTTTTCCTTGATCAGGAAGGCATCATGCAGGCCGATGCGATGGTTGTGGCAACCGCCACAGGTCACGGCATATTTCTGCGCCAGGCGCAGGCCGGGCAGGGTCTTGCGGGTATCGAGCAGCTTGACCTGAGTGTCGCTCACCATGTCGGCATAGTGCTGCGCACGGGTGGCAACGCCAGACAGCAGTTGCAGAAAGTTGAGCGCACTGCGCTCGCCGGTCAGCAGCGAGCGGGCCGGACCTTCCAGATGGAACAGCGCCTGATTGGGGCTGACCCGGTCGCCATCGGTCACTTGCCAGTGCACGGCAACCCGAGGGTCGAGCTGACGAAAAACCGTGTCGACCCATGCCACACCTGCGATCACGGCTTCGTCGCGAGAAATGATGGTGGCCTTGGCCAGCCGCTCTTCGGGGATCAGTTGAGCGGTGATGTCGCCACTGCCGACGTCTTCGAGCAATGCGCGCCGCACATTGGCTTCTATTTCGGCTGTCAGGTCGGCGAGTCGTAAATTCGGCATATCGGGCTCCACTAACAAAGTCGCAGGAGTATAAGGCACGGCACCTTTGTAACCCACCTGTAAGGCTGGTCACGCTCGCAAAGCGTGCTGTTGGTCGGTTTTGTAAATTCCTTTGCGATATATGTCTATTAGCGTTGTCTATCGCTGCACGTCCCCTGATCTGTAATGCGCTTGTTACAAGGCGCAATACTTCGCTGGCGTTCGATACAAGTTTTGAAAGATAATCCGACTTGTATTTGACGTCATAGCTTTGACGTAGCGCAAAGACCATGGGGATCGCTTCACAGGCGAAGGTTGCAAGCCGCGTTTGTGATGGGATTAAAGCCGTTTCCTGTCAGGGGGTTTGATGCAAAACGACGAAAACGTTGTGCCGTTGAGCAAGGGAATTCCTGCCCAGGGTACAAGTACGCCTCTGGCCCGGCTGCCCGTCGTGTTGTTGCAGGTGCGCGATAAAGCCGCACAGCAGCTCAAGGATGCTTTGCAGGCGTTGTTCGACAACGCTGACGACACCCTCTTCGAGATGGCCGACCGCGCTGTCAGCAACACTGAGCAGAACCTGTTTTTCGAGGCCATGCGCGATTTGCGCCTCAAGCGCAAAAGCATCGAGCGGGCGTTTCTCGACAAGTTCTACGAGTCTTTCCTGGCGCTGGGCCAATACCAGATTACCGAGCCTGTGCTTCCTGCAGCGGTCGCTTTCGACAAGCTGTCACTGGTGCCCAACGACGAGCTGGAAAAAACCGTGGCCGTCGATTCGATGGTCGCCAAGGTCATGAGCCGCGATGGCGTTGCCTTGAGCCAGTTGACCGCGCGCTTGAACGAGCTGCTTCCCCAATCCATTACAGTCGATGCCAACCCCATGGGGCCGGCAATGCTGTGCAATTTCTTTCTTCAGGCCAAGCGCAGCCTGGGGGTCGAGATCAAGGTCAAGCTGATCGTTCTCAAGCTGTTCGAGAAATACATCCTGACCAACATCGATCACCTGTATGGCGAAGCCAATCAGTTGCTGATCGCTACCGGCATCCTGCCTGAAATGAAAGCCTTGCCTGCCCGTCGTTCTTCCGACAGGCCTGTTCCCAGGGCTCGGGTCAGCGAACTGTCCAGTCCGGCACTGGCGCAGGCGGCGGACAAGCTCGACAAGGGCGTGCTCGAAGTGTTTTCGGCGCTGCAGGAACTCTTGCTGCAAGTGCGCGGCAACCTGACGCCGCGTCATGGCCCGAGCTCTGAGGTTCGCCCCATCTCCAGCAAGGACCTGCTGCGTCTGCTTTCGCACTTGCAGCAATACGTGCCGACTTCGGATGCCCCTGAAGATTTCGACTTGCGCAACCAGCTTGAGCAACTGCTGACACGTGTCAGCGTCAAGAGCGGCAAGTCTCGCAGCGTCGGCGCAGGTGATGAGGACGTTATCAACCTGATTGCCATGCTGTTCGAGTTCATCCTCGATGACCGCAACCTGCCGCACTCGCTGCGGGCGTTGATCGGGCGCTTGCAGATTCCGATGCTCAAGGTTGCAGTGATCGACAAGAGTTTCTTCAGTCGTGGCAGCCATCCTGCCCGTCGTCTGCTCAACGAAATTGCCACTGCTGCACTGGGCTGGGGCGGGCGCGATGATTATCAGCGCGACTCGCTGTACATGCGTGTCGACCAGATCGTGCAGCGTCTGCTCAACGATTTTGTCGATGACCCGGCGATTTTCTCCGAACTGCTGGCTGACTTCCTGGCTTTCACCAGCGACGAGCGCCGTCGTAGCGAACTGCTTGAGCAGCGTACTCGGGATGCCGAAGAGGGCCGCACCCGTGCCGAGCTGGCGCGTCAGTTGGTTCAGCATGAATTGAACCAGCGCTTGCTGGGTAAAACTCTGCCCGAAGCTGTGGTGCGTCTGCTGGAGCAGGCCTGGAGCAAGGTGCTGCTGCTGACCTGCCTCAAGCATGGCGAAGGTTCGAGCGAGTGGCTGGCCGGTTTGCAGGCCATGGACGATCTGGTCTGGAGTGTCGAACTGCACGAAGACCCGGAATCACGGCAGAAGCTGCTCGAACTGGTGCCGGGGCTGCTCAAGTCACTGCGCGAGGGTCTGACCAGCGCCGCTTTTGACCCGTTCGCCACCAGTGAATTCTTCAGTCAGCTGGAAGTTCTGCATGTCCAGGCTTTCCAGCATTTCTCACGCCTTCAGGATGTTCAGGGTGAGGAGCTTCAAAGCTCTGTAGCACTGGCTGAAGCCGAGCCTGCTGAAGGCCCGGCAATGATGGTCGTGATGGAGGAGATCGTTCTGACTGCGCCTGACGAGCCTTTGAGCAATGAAAGTGTCCTGCAATTGCCCAATGACGATGCAGGCCTGCAGATGGTCGACAAGCTGCGCGTTGGCAATTGGGTCGAGATCCAGGAAGACGAGGAGAACAAGCTGCGCTGCAAGCTCACGGCTATCGTCGAGCCTTCCGGGCGTTACGTGTTCGTCAATCGTACCGGCATGAAGGTTCTGGAGAAGTCCCGCATGGGGCTGGCCATCGAATTGCGTCGCGGCACCATCCGCATCCTTGACGATGCCTTGCTGTTCGACCGTGCGCTTGAGTCGGTGATCAGCAGCCTGCGCAAGCTCAAGGGCGCATAACACCTGATCGGGGAGAGGGCCGCCCTGCAAGCGGCCCACGAAGATCCATCGCCTGAAATACCTTCGCGAATGAATTCGCTCCTACCGCAGGTGCTGTTTGGGCATACTTGCGCCTATCGAAACCCATCTTCAAGGAGCTTTCATGCAGTTGGACCCCGCAAGCGGTTGGTGTGACGGCGTGCAGCATTGCCCGTCACCCAATTTCAATGCGCGACCCGAAGGTGAAATCTCGCTGCTGGTGATCCACAACATCAGCCTGCCGCCTGCTCAGTTCAAGACAGGCAAGGTCCAGGAGTTTTTCCAGAACCGTTTGGATATCACCGAGCATCCCTATTTCGAGGGTATTGCCGATCTGCGTGTTTCGGCGCATTTTCTGATCGAACGTGATGGCGAGGTGACTCAATTCGTCTCATGTCTTGACCGGGCCTGGCATGCTGGCGTTTCCTGTTTCCAGGAGCGCGAAGCCTGTAATGACTTCTCCATCGGTATCGAGCTGGAAGGCACGGATGACCAGCCCTTTACCGATGCGCAATATGCCGCCTTGATCGCTCTGACGCGCCAGTTGCGCCAGGCATTTGTGGCGATCACGCCCGATCGCATTTGTGGGCACAGCGATATCGCACCCGGACGCAAGACCGATCCGGGGCCGTGTTTCGACTGGGCTCGTTTTCAAGCCGCCTTGCAGGACTGAAGTGAGGATCAAGCGATGAGTTTTCTGGTGTTGCTGCTGGCAGTGTGGGTCGAAAAGTTTTCGGCGCTGCGCCAGCGTGTACAACGTGACGGGCCATGGCTGAAGGAACTGGCCAGGCTCGAGTCAAGTCCGCGAACCGCTTCTCGCCCCCGGATAATGCTGGCTCTGTTGGTCCTGCTGCCGCTTCTGATACTGCACCTGGCGCTGACCATCGTCGGTTCGGTGGCTTACGGCTGGCTGGCTCTGCCTGTCCATCTTCTGGTGCTGATCTACAGCCTTGGCCGTGGTGATCTGCTGGCCGCGCTCGGCCCGTTTCGCGATGCCTGCCGACGTGGTGATGAACAGGCTGCCGTGCATGTGGCCGAAAGAGACATGGGCGTGCAGGCAGACAACGGCGAGCAACTGCTTGAGGGCGTTCAGGGCTACATGCTCTGGCAGGCTTATCAGAGCTTCTTCGTGGTGATCTTCTGGTACTTCCTGCTGGGGCCTGTCGCGGCGCTGGCTTATCGCTTGCTGGCCCTGGCGGCCGAACACGGCAAGACTCCGGCGCTGGTGGAGCGGGCGACGCAATTGCGTCATGCCTTCGACTGGGTGCCGGTCAGGTTGCTGGCGGCCAGCTTCGCACTGGTGGGCAACTTCGTGGCGGTCAGCCGGGTGATGCTGCATGAGTTGCTCAACTGGAATATCAGCGCCGCGCAACTGATTGCCCGCATCGGCCGTGTTGCCAGCGAAGTCCCGGCACCTGTCATGGGCGCCGATGGCGTGACCAGCCTCGATATGCTCTGGGAGTTGCTGGTGCGCGCCGCAGTCGTCTGGTATGCGGGTTTTGCGCTGTGGACATTGTTGATCTGATCTGTAGGCGCGAATTCATTCGCGAACAGGCCACCCGAACAACTCACAGGCATTGCGCGTACTCACTTGCGCTAACTGCTCCGGGCTGACGTTCAACAGCCCGGCCAGCGCCCGGGATATTTCCGGCAAATGCTCTGGACTATTGCGCTGATTCGGATACATCGCCGGAGCCATGTCCGGCGAGTCGGTTTCCAGCACAATGCTTTCCAGTGGCAGCTCGGCGATGACCCGGTGCATGCGTAGCGCCTGCGGCCAGGTCGCGGCACCGCCAAGGCCGAGCTTGAACCCCAGCCTGATATATTCCCGAGCCTCTTCTCGACTGCCGGCAAACGCATGGATGATCCCGCTGCGTTTGAGCTTGTGACGCTTGAGCGTCGCGATCACATCCGCGTGGCTGCGCCGTACATGCAACAGCGCCGGTAGATTGAAGTCAGCCGCCAGTTGCAGTTGCGCCTCGAAGACCTGCTGCTGGTTCTGGCGGTCCGGGTTTTCGACGTAGTAATCCAGCCCGATCTCCCCCACAGCGCACAGTTGAGGGTGGCCTTTGAGGCGGCTCAACCAGTCGCCGAGTTCAGTCAGATGCTCGGTGCGATGCTCGTCGATGTAGACCGGATGCAGGCCGAACGCCGCATACAGCGCCGGATGCTCCAGTGTCAGGTCCCATAGCCGCTTCCAGTTCCGCTGATAAACCCCTAGCACCACCATGCGCTCCACGCCCAGGGTGCGGCACTTGTCGAGCACCTGTTGACGATCATCGTCGAAGTCCGGGAAATCCAGGTGAGTGTGGGTGTCGATCAGCATTGCCGGTCAGCCCTCGTGAATCCGCTGCTTGAAGGTCCGCACGATGGCATGCACGCCGGGTTCGTACTGATCGTTTTCGATGGCGGCCAGTGCCAGTTGCAGGGCCTTTTCGGCAATCAACTGATGTTGCTGGGCCATTGCATTGACCGGCAGCGGCAGGAAGTCCAGCAACTGGGTGTCACCGAAAGTGCCCAGGTGTAATTGCGCCGGGTTGAGTGACTGGCTTTGCAGCACATCGAAAACACCTTGCAGCAGCACGTAGGACGTTGTGATCAGCGCATCGGGCAAGTGCCCCAGGCGTTGCAGCATGTCACTCATCAGACGCTGGCCGCACTCGCGGCTGAACGCTTCGCCATGTTCGATCGTGGTCGTGCCGGTAAAGCCACCGAGCGCATGCCGGAAACCGTCGGCACGCGACTGGCTGACGCTTAGTTCAGGGCGCGCACCCAGCAAGGCGATGTGTTCGGGATTCGTCTGTAACAGGCTGCGGGTGAGTTGCAGGCTGGCGTCGTGGTCATCGCTGACCACCGAGCAGAAGAACTCGGCGTTCATTTCCCGGTCAATGGCGATGATCGGCAGGCCTTTGTTCTGCAGTTCGCGGTAACTGTCGTTACTGGCGGGCAGGCAACTGGCGACCAGCAACGCATCGCAGCGTCGGGCACGAAAGACCTGCAGCAGTTGCAGTTCGCTGGCGGGATCGTCGTCGGAGCTTGCGATCAGCAACTGATAGCCGCGGGCGCGGGCGCCTTGCTCCAGCAGCTTGGCGATACGGGCGTAACTGGGGTTTTCCAGGTCCGGCAGTATGAAGCCCAGGGTACGGCTGTGACGAGTACGCAAGCCGGCGGCTTGAGGGTTGGGGCGGAAGTCATGTTGTTCGACAACCGCCTTCACACGCTCGACGGTCGCGGGGCTGATGCGTTGCTGTTCGGCCTTGCCATTGATCACGTAACTGGCGGTGGTGACGGAAACACCTGCCAGACGCGCAATATCGCTGAGTTTCACGCGAAAAGTTCCTTTTCGTGGTTGTCTCTTATCAACGAGGAGTTTCGCTGATCGCGGAGCATCTTTACACCAGACCATAGGGGATGCCCAAGTGCTCGGTGTATTTTGAGACGTCTCCTACAGCTATCGGACCGACTGGGCTTCAACGAGAGGCCATAATCGAGTAACGTGCCGTGCAATTGTAGGTTAAACGATTCAGCAAGCTGATATTTGCTGCAAATCAGGATGAAATTGCAATCCGACAGGCAGTACTTTCATCTCCCAAGCTGTCGATCACTCAATGGTCGTCATTAAAACAAGAATCAGGTAGCGCTCTGGCGCTGCACAGGAGTCAGGACATGCTCGAACTTTCTCTGGAGCAAATATCCATGGGCCGCACGGCTGTGGATAAGTCGGGCGCGTTGCAACTGATCGCCGATCATCTGGTCGCTGACGGTCTGGTTGCCGAGGGTTACCTCAACGGGCTGATGAATCGCGAGCAGCAAGGCTCTACCTTTCTTGGCCAAGGCATCGCAATCCCCCATGGCACCCCTGAAACCCGCGACCTGGTGTTCAGTACCGGCGTGCGCCTGATGCAATTCCCTGAAGGCGTGGATTGGGGCGACGGGCAAATCGTTTACCTGGCCATCGGTATTGCTGCCAAGTCAGACGAGCACTTGCGGCTGCTGCAACTGCTGACCCGTGCATTGGGCGAAGCGGATCTGGGCCAGGCCCTGCGCGAGGCGAAAACCCCGGAAGATCTGCTGCGGCTCTTGCAGGGCGCACCTCAGGAACTGGCCCTCGACGCACAGATGATAAGCCTCGGCGTATCGGCCGACGATTTTGAAGAGCTGGTCTGGCGCGGTGCGCGTCTGTTGCGCCGTGCCGATTGCGTCAACAATGGCTTTGCCGCGATTCTCCAGCAAGTAGAAGCCTTGTCGTTGGGTGATGGCCTGTGGTGGCTGCACAGCGAGCAGACGGTCAAGCGTCCTGGTCTGGCCTTCGTGACACCGGACAAACCTCTGCGCTATCTGGGCCAACCCCTGACAGGGCTGTTCTGCCTGGCCAGCCTCGGGGAAGCTCACCAGACACTGCTTGAGCGCCTGTGCTCGCTGTTGATCGAAGGGCGTGGTCACGAACTGGGCCATGCCACCAACAGCCGCGTCATCCTGCAAGCCCTGGGCGGTGAGTTGCCCGCCGAGTGGCCGACCCTGCAGATTGGCCTGGCCAACGCCCACGGCCTGCATGCCCGTCCAGCCAAGGTGCTGGCGCAACTGGCCAAGGAGTTTGAAGGCGAGATTCGTGTGCGCGTGGTGGAAACCGGCGAAACCGCAGTGTCGGCCAAGAGCCTGAGCAAGCTGCTCAGCCTCGGTGCCCGTCGCGGGCAGACGCTGGAATTCATTGCTGAGCCGAGCATTGCGCAAGACGCTTTGCCTGCCTTGCTGGCGGCTGTTGAGCAAGGCCTTGGTGAGGACGTCGAGCCATTGCCGGTCGCGACCGAGCCGCAACCTGCTCCCCAAAAAGCTGCCCTGGCCAAGGCCGTTGCGGCACCCCTCGATGGTGCCGTGCTGCAAGCCGTCTCGGCCTCGCCGGGCATTGCCATCGGGCCTGCTCATGTTCAGGTGCTGCAAGCCTTCGATTATCCAGAGCAGGGCGAGTCTGTAGCTGCCGAGCGTGAGCGCCTGCAACAGGCCCTTGCCGAAGTGCGCCGGGATATCGAAAACCTGATCCAGCGCAGCAAGGCCAAGGCCATTCGCGAAATTTTCATCACCCACCAGGAAATGCTCGATGACCCGGAGCTGGGCAGCGAGACCGAACTGCGCCTGAACAAGGGCGAAAGCGCCGCTGCCGCCTGGGCCGGAGTGATCGATGCCGCCGCTTCCCAGCAAGAGCAGTTGAATGATGTGCTGCTGGCCGAGCGTGCTGCGGATCTGCGGGATGTCGGGCGCCGTGTGCTGGCGCAAATATGTGGCGTCGAAACCGTTGCCGCTCCCGACGAACCTTACATTCTGGTGATGGATGAAGTCGGCCCGTCTGACGTGGCGCGACTGGACCCGGCGCATGTCGCGGGCATCCTCACCGCTCGGGGTGGCGCAACGGCGCACAGCGCTATCGTGGCCCGTGCCCTGGGTATTCCGGCGCTGGTGGGCGCTGGTGATGACGTATTGCAACTCAAGCCGGGCACCGTTCTGCTGCTCGATTGCCAGCGGGGTCGTCTGACTGTCGCGCCGGATGAGTCGGTCCTGCAGCGTGCCGTACAGGACCGCGATGCCCGTGAACAGCGTCTCAAGGCTGCAGCCGCCTCGCGCATGGAGCCTGCAGTGACTCGCGATGGTCATGCCGTCGAAGTCTTCGCCAACATCGGCGACAGCACCGGCACTCCGGCAGCGGTAGAGCAGGGCGCCGAAGGCATCGGCCTGCTGCGTACCGAATTGCTGTTCATGGCTCATTCCCAGGCACCGGACGAGGCGACTCAGGAAGCCGAATACCGTCGCGTGCTCACCGATCTGGGCGGTCGACCTCTGGTGGTCCGTACTCTTGACGTCGGCGGTGACAAACCGTTGCCGTACTGGCCCATCGACAAGGAAGAAAATCCGTTCCTCGGTGTGCGCGGCATTCGCCTGACCCTGCAACGCCCGGACGTGATGGAAAGCCAGTTGCGCGCCTTGCTGCGCTCAGCCGACAGTGGCCCGCTGCGCATCATGTTTCCCATGATCGGCACCGTTGAAGAGTGGCGTCAGGCCCGTGACATGACTCAGCGCCTGCGTGAAGAAATCCCGGTCAGCGATCTGCAACTGGGGATCATGATCGAGGTTCCGTCAGCGGCGTTGCTGGCACCGGTACTGGCCAGGGAAGTGGACTTCTTCAGCGTCGGCACCAATGACCTGACCCAATACACCATGGCCATCGACCGTGGCCATCCGACCCTTTCCGCTCAGGCGGACGGTTTGCACCCAAGCGTGCTGCAACTGATCGACATGACCGTGCGCGCCGCCCATGCCAATGGCAAGTGGGTGGGCGTGTGCGGCGAACTGGCGGCGGACCCGCTGGCGGTGCCGGTACTGGTCGGGTTGGGTGTGGATGAGTTGAGTGTTTCGGCGCGCAGCATTGGCGAGGTCAAGGCGTGCGTACGTGAACTGGAACTGAGCACCGCTCAAAAACTGGCGCAACAGGCGCTGACCGCAGGCAGCGCAGCCGAAGTGCGTGCGCTGGTGGAGGCTTTGTAATGGCGAAGATTCTTACCCTGACCATGAACCCGGCGCTGGACTTGACCGTGCAGTTGGGCCAGTTGGAGCTCGGGCAGGTCAATCGCAGCGACGCCATGCTCAGCCATGCGGCCGGCAAGGGCCTGAACGTGGCTCAAGTGTTGGCCGATCTGGGGCATGAGCTGACCGTGGCCGGGTTTCTCGGCATCGATAATCAACAGCCGTTCGAGTCCCTGTTCACCCGGCGTGGTTTTGTCGACGAGTTCGTGCGCGTGCCGGGCGAAACCCGCAGCAACATCAAACTGGCCGAAGGCAGTGGTCGCATCACGGATTTGAACGGTCCTGGCCCGCAGGTCAGCGAAGCGGCCCAGCAAGCCCTGTTCACCAGGGTCGAGCAGATTGCCACCGGTTTCGATGCCGTGGTGGTCGCTGGCAGCCTGCCTCGTGGCGTAACGCCCGAGTGGCTGCAAAAGCTCTTGCTCATGCTCAAGAGTCTCGGCCTCAAAGTAGCGCTGGACAGCAGCGGCCTGGCTCTGCGTGCCGGTCTTGCGGCAGGCCCTTGGCTGATCAAACCCAATACTGAAGAACTGGCCGATGCGCTCGATGCACCGATCATCTCCATTGCTGCCCAGGCCGAAGCGGCGACTCGCCTGCGTGCCCAGGGCATCGAGCATGTGGTGATTTCCCAGGGTTCCGAAGGTGTTCACTGGTTCAGTTCCAGCACCGCGCTGCATTCGCTGCCCCCGAAAGTCACCGTCGCCAGCACCGTAGGCGCCGGGGATTCTCTGTTGGCAGGCATGGTTCACGGTTTGCTCGGCGGCCATGAACCACAGAAAACCTTGCGCACGGCGACCGCGATTGCCGCCATGGCAGTGACCCAGATCGGTTTCGGCATTACCGATGCCGCCCAACTCAAACGACTTGAAAGCGGCGTCACTGTACGCAGCCTGACAGAACAATAAGAGAGGATCGTGATGAAGTTAGCCATTGTAACGGCCTGCCCGAACGGCAAGGTCAGCAGCGTCCTCAGCGCACGCTTGCTCGATGCGGCAGCCCAGCGTCAGGGTTGGGAAACCAGCGTCGAAGTCGTGGACCCGAACAAGCCCGAACAACACCTTTCGGCGCTGGATATCGAAGCGGCCGATCTGGTGCTGGTGGTCAACACCGGCCCGCTGGACCTGAGCCGTTTTGTCGGCAAGCGCCTGTTCCAGGACACGCCCGCTCATGCCTTGCAGGATGTGGACGGTTTCCTGAAGCGTGCCGCCGATGAGGCCCACGTCTATGCTGCGCCCGCGGCCGATGAGGCTATCGCTATCGGCAGCTCCGGCAGTCAGCCGCGCATTGTCGCCATTACTGCTTGCCCGACCGGCGTTGCGCACACCTTCATGGCAGCCGAGGCGATTCAGCAGGCTGCCAAGCGTCTGAACTACGACCTGCACGTGGAAACCCAGGGTTCGGTCGGGGCGCGAAACCCGCTCAGCCCGCAAGCCATTGCCGATGCGGACGTGGTGTTGCTGGCAACGGACATCGAGGTCAATACCGATCGTTTTGCGGGCAAGAAAATATATCGCTGCGGCACCGGCATTGCCCTCAAGCAATCCGATGCAACCCTGAAAAAAGCCTTGGCTGAGGGGCAGGTCGAGTCGGCGGATGAAGTGACCCAGTCACCGTCCAGAAAAGAAGGGACCGGCGTCTACAAGCACTTGCTGACCGGCGTGTCGTTCATGCTGCCGATGGTGGTGGCGGGTGGTCTGCTGATTGCGCTGTCGTTCGTGTTCGGCATCAAGGCTTATGAGCAAGAGGGAACTCTGGCGGCAGCCTTGATGAAGATCGGCGGTGAGTCGGCATTCAAACTGATGGTGCCGCTGCTCGCAGGTTACATCGCATACTCCATCGCCGACCGTCCAGGCCTGGCGCCAGGCATGATCGGCGGCTTGCTGGCCAGTACGTTGGGCGCGGGCTTCATCGGCGGTATTGTGGCCGGTTTCCTGGCGGGCTATAGCGCGTGGTTGATCAATCGTTACGCACGCTTGCCAGCCAGCGTTGAAGCACTCAAGCCGATTCTCATCATTCCGTTGCTGTCGAGCCTGTTCACCGGCCTGGTCATGATCTATGTGGTGGGTCAGCCGGTTGCGGGCATGCTCGCCAGCCTGACCACCTTCCTGGACAGCATGGGCACCACCAACGCGATTCTGTTGGGTGTGCTGCTGGGCGCGATGATGTGCGTGGACCTGGGCGGACCGATCAACAAGGCTTCCTATGCGTTTTCCGTAGGCCTGCTTGCATCCCAGAGTTATGCGCCCATGGCGGCTGCGATGGCAGCCGGTATGGTGCCGCCGATCGGCATGGGCATCGCTACGATCCTGGCGCGCCGCAAGTTCGCGCAGAGCGAGCGTGAGGCTGGCAAGGCCGCGTTCGTGCTGGGGCTGTGTTTCATTTCCGAAGGCGCGATTCCTTTTGCCGCCAAGGACCCGCTGCGGGTGATTCCTGCCAGCGTGATCGGCGGGGCGCTGACTGGCGCACTGTCGATGTACTTCGGCTGCAAACTGATGGCGCCCCATGGCGGTCTGTTCGTGATGCTGATCCCCAACGCCATCAACCATGCCTTGCTGTATCTGCTGGCCATTGTCGTGGGCAGCGTGGCGACCGGCGTGATCTACGCAGTGCTCAAACGGCCTGAAGCGGTAGAGATGGAGCTGGCCAAAGCCACCGCCTGATACGTGGGCGCTGGCTGTCATATCCCTCCAACATTGGCCTGCTAGGTTTCCCCTTTCGTATCTTGAAAGGGGTTAACCATGAGCCAGTTCGATCTCAAGCGTCGTCGTGTGATTCAGGCTGTCGGAGCCGGTTTTCTGCTGCCGGGCCTGGCACCGGCAGTCATTGCTTCGGTGCAGGATCGCCCGAAGATGACCGACGGTGTGCAGTCCGGTGATCTGCTGGGTGATCGGGCAATGGTCTGGAGTCGCAGCGACCGGCCATCGCGCATGGTGGTCGAATGGGACACCCGCAGCATGTTCCCCAATCCGCGTCGGCTGGTGTCGGCGCTGGCCGATCAGCGCACCGACTTCACGGCCCGGGTCGAACTGAGCGGCCTGCCTGTGGATCAGGCGATTTTCTACCGCGTTCATTTCGAGGATGCCCAGTCGGGTGTCGCCAGCGAGCCCTGGTTCGGCCATTTGCGCAGCATGCCGCAACAGCGCCGTGACATCCGTTTTGTGTGGAGTGGCGACACCGTCGGCCAGGGCTTCGGCATCAACCCGGACATTGGCGGCATGCGCATCTACGAAGCCATGCGCCTGCGTTTGCCTGACTTCTTTATCCACAGCGGCGACACCATTTACGCCGACGGTCCGGTCCCGGCGCAGATCACCACTGAAGGTGGTCGTATCTGGCGCAACATCACCAGCGAAGCGAAAAGCAAGGTTGCCGAGACCCTGGACGAGTATCGCGGCAACTACCGCTACAACCTGATGGATGAAAACCTGCGCCGCTTCAATGCCGAGGTGCCGCAGATCTGGCAGTGGGACGACCACGAGGTCACCAACAACTGGTCGCCCAGCAAGCAGCTGGATGATCGCTACAAGGTCAAGGACATCCAGTTGCTGTCGGCTCGCGGGCGGCAAGCCTTTCTGGAATACGCACCCATGCGTTTGCAGCAGGCGGATAACGGCGGGCGCATCTACCGCAAAATCCCTTATGGCCCGATGCTCGATGTGTTCGTGCTGGACATGCGCAGTTATCGCGATGGCAATGACGCCAACCTGGCAGACAAGCCGGGGCCGACCACGGCCTTTCTGGGCCGTGAGCAACTGGACTGGCTCAAGGGCGAGCTCAAGGCCTCAAAGGCGCAATGGAAAGTCATCGCGGCAGACATGCCCATTGGTCTTGGTGTCCCGGACGGCGAAGTCAGTCCTGGTGTGGCGCGCTGGGAAGCCATAGCCAACGGCAACGATGGCCCGGCCCTGGGGCGCGAACTGGAAGTGGCCGAGCTGCTCGGTTTTCTTCGTGCGCAAAAGATCCGCGATTGCGTCTGGCTGACGGCTGATGTGCACTATTGCGCTGCTCATCACTATCAACCGGATCGTGCGGTATTCCAGGATTTCGACCCGTTCTGGGAGTTCGTGGCCGGGCCGCTCAACGCGGGCAGCTTCGGTCCCAACGCACTGGACAAGACCTTCGGCCCTGAACTGGTCTTCCAGAAAGCCCCGCCCGCCCAAAACACCTCGCCCTTTGCAGGCTTCCAGTTCTTCGGGGAAGTGAACATCGATGGCCAGACTGCAGAAATGACCGTAACCCTGCGGGATCTGGATGGAGTGTCAGTGTTTGAGCGTAAGTTGCAGCCAGTGACTTAGCAGCCCGTCGCCAGCAAGCTGCCTCCCACAGATTGGGATCAATGCCCAGCTTCTTGTGGGCGCTTCATACCCCTGTGGGAGGCAGCTTGCTGGCGACAGCGGTGTGACGAACTGAAATTCCTTGCAACACCTTCACTCCCTGCTGGCTTATGATGAGGGACCTAACGACAGGACCAGGTCTGCGGCATGCTGGCTATTTTTCTTGAAACCCTGAACATCACCGCGCCTGTATTTGCCATGCTGTTCCTGGGTGTGATCCTCAAGCGCATCCATGCGATCAATGATGGCTTTATCGTCGTGGCTTCGGGTCTGGTGTTCAACGTCACCATGCCGGCTCTTCTGTTTCTGGGGATCATTCACGCCAACCTGAATGAAGCGTTGCAACCCAAGCTGCTGATTTTCTTCAGCGTTGCGACCCTGCTGAGTTTCGCGGCCACCTGGGGCTGGGCGATCTGGCGTTGCCCACCTGAAGATCGGGGTGTGTACGTCCAGGGCGCGTTTCGTGGCAACAATGGCGTAGTGGGCCTGGCGCTGGCTGCCAGTATGTATGGCGCGTACGGTATTTCCCTGGGGGCGATTCTCGCGGCATTGGTGATTGTGTTCTACAACGCGCTTTCGACCATTGTGCTGGCGGTCTACAGCCCAGTGATCAAGTCCGATCCGTGGAGCATCTTCAAGAGTGTGCTGGCCAATCCGCTGATCATCAGTGTCATCGTTGCCTCGCCTTTCGCCTATTTCGGCATCGGCCTGCCCAAATGGCTGGAAACCTCCGGCAGCTATCTGGCGCAGATGACCCTGCCGCTGGCGCTGATCTGTATCGGCGGCACGCTGTCGCTGGCGTCCTTGCGCAAAAGTGGCGCGTTGGCGATCAGTGCGAGCATGGTGAAAATGGTCTGGCTGCCACTGATCTGCACCTTTGCTGCGTGGCTGGTGGGCTTTCGCGGTGCGGAGCTTGGGATTCTGTTCCTGTACTTCGGCAGCCCGACGGCGGCAGCCAGTTACATCATGGCTCGCACGGCCAACGGCAATTACGAGCTGGCCGCCGCGATCATCGTCATCACCACGCTGGCGGCGGCTGTGACAACCAATATCGGGATCTTCCTGTTGCAGTGGGGCGGCTGGATCTAGTCGTCCGTCAATGTTGACGCCGCCAGGCCTTCACGATGCCAAAGGCTACTGCGATCCCCAGCAGCGGCAAGATGAACTGGAGCATCAGGTGCTCAAGCTTTTCGGCCAACAGCATGCCAGTACTGAACGACACGATATGCAGCCCGTAAGTCAGATATAACGCCAACAGCAACAGCCCTTCGAAGCGGGTGATGCGATAACCGGCGTAAAACAGCGGCAGGCAGAGCACGGCGACGCCGAGCATGATCGGCAGGTCGAACACCAGCGCGTTGGGAGATATCGACAACGGCACGGGCGAGATCAGCGCGGTCGCGCCCAGCACGCCCAGCAGATTGAACAGGTTGCTGCCGATCACGTTGCCCACCGCGATATCCCGCTCGCCGCGCAGGGCTGCGATCAGGGACGTCATCAGAGCGGGCAGGGATGTGACGATGGCCATCAGCGTCAGGCCGATTATCCTCTCTGAAAGCCCCAGATTGATTGCGACCACCACCGCCGCATCCACCAGCAGATGACCACCGAACGCCAGCAACAGCAGGCCGCTGGTCAGCAGGGCGATGCAGGTCAGTGAGCGTGGTTTTTCAGTGCTGTGGGTGTGCCCGTGACGTGCGCCATGACTGGCCTGGCGCAGGACGATGAACAGGCAGCCCAGCATCGTGCCCAGTAGCAGCACCCCGTCGAGCTTGCTGAATTCACCATTCCAGGACAGACCGATGACCAAAAGGCTGGCCCCGATCATCAGCGGGATATCGATGCGCAAGACCTGGCGGGCGACCCGCAGCGGAATGATCAGGGCGCACAGTCCCAACGTCACCAGCACATTGAAGATATTGCTGCCTATGACACTGCCTACGCCAATGTCGGTGCTGTCGGAAAACGCGGCTTGCAGGCTGACCGCCATCTGCGGCGCGCTGCTGCCCAGTGCGACGACCGTCAGGCCGATGATCAGCGGACGAATATTGAGGATGGAGGCCATGCGTACGGCGGCGCGTACTGACAGCTCGGCGCCGATCAGCAACAGCAGAAGACCACTCACCAACTGGATGAGCGCGGGGGCGGGAAGGTTCGATAGCTGGATAATTCCGGGTGTCCTCAGTCGAGGCTCTGGACGCGCACTGGCGCGGTTCCGCTGCGCAGCATGCCCAGTTGTTCGGCGGCTTCGCGGGATACGTCGATCAGTCTGCCTCGTACATGAGGACCGCGATCGTTGATGCGCACGACAACAGTCTTGTCGTTGTCGAGGTTGGTGACCTTGACGCGGGTACCGAAAGGCAGCTCGCGATGGGCAGCGGTCAATGCATTCTGATTGAAGGGTTCGCCACTGGCGGTACGCTTGCCGTGATGTCGGGCACCGTAATACGAAGCGCGACCGGTTTCGTCGTAGCCGTGGGGATCGATGTCATGACTGGCGCAACCGGCCAGAAGGGTGAACAGGGAACAGGCAGTGGCAAGTCGGCGCATGGGTCTAATCCTGTGATGCCTGTTTATGTGGGAGCGGATTCATCCGCGAAAAGCCCGGAATAAGACTTTCGCGAATAAATGCGCTCCTACGGCTTGGGTCAGCCTTCGAGCTTGGCCTTCAGCAGTTCGTTCACTTGCTGCGGATTGGCCTTGCCTTTGGAGGCTTTCATTGCCTGACCGACGAAGAAACCGAACATCTTGCCGCGCTTGGCTTCGTCTGCGGCGCGGTACTGTTCGACCTGTTCGGCATTGGCGGCGAGCATTTCGTCGAGCATCGATTCGATGGCACCGCTGTCGGTGACCTGCTTCAGGCCACGCTTCTCGATGACTTCGTCGGCGCTGCCTTCACCATTGGCCATGGCTTCAAACACCATCTTGGCGATCTTGCCGGAAATGGTGTTGTCCAGAATGCGCTTGAGCATGCCGCCCAGTTGCTCGGCACTGACTGGCGATTCGTCGATTTCCAGGCCTTGCTTGTTCAGCAGGCTGCCCAGCTCGACCATGACCCAGTTGGCCGCCAGCTTGGCGTCGCCGCCAATGCTCACGACCTGCTCGAAGTAATCGGCTTGCTCGCGGCTGGAAGCCAGCACGCTGGCGTCGTAGGCCGACAGGCCGAACTGGCTCTGGAAGCGCTCGCGTTTCTGTGGCGGCAATTCCGGCAGGGTGGCGCGGGTTTCGTCGAGGAACGAGTCTTCGATGATGACCGGCAACAGGTCCGGATCGGGGAAGTAACGGTAGTCGTTGGCTTCCTCCTTGCTGCGCATGGCGCGGGTTTCGTTGGTGTTCGGGTCGTACAGGCGAGTCTGCTGGATGACCTTGCCACCGTCTTCGATCAGGTCGATCTGGCGCTGGATCTCGCTGTTGATCGCTTTCTCGATGAAGCGGAACGAGTTGACGTTCTTGATCTCGCAGCGGGTACCGAACTCGACCTGGCCTTTTGGGCGAATCGATACGTTGCAGTCGCAGCGCAGCGAACCTTCGGCCATGTTGCCGTCGCAGATGCCCAGATAACGAACCAGCGCGTGGATGGCCTTGACGTAAGCCACGGCTTCCTTGGCGCTGCGCATGTCCGGTTCCGAAACGATTTCCAGCAGCGGCGTACCGGCGCGGTTCAGGTCGATGCCGGTCATGCCGCTGTAGTCTTCGTGCAGGCTCTTGCCCGCATCTTCTTCCAGGTGAGCGCGGGTGATGCCGATGCGCTTGACCGTGCCGTCTTCAAGGGTGATGTCCATATAGCCCTTGCCGACGATCGGCAATTCCATCTGGCTGATCTGGTAACCCTTGGGCAGGTCCGGGTAGAAGTAGTTCTTGCGGGCGAACACGTTGTGCTGACCGATTTCGGCATTGACCGCCAGGCCGAACTTGACGGCCATGCGTACCGCTTCCTTGTTGAGCACCGGCAACACGCCCGGCATGCCCAGATCCACAAGGCTGGCCTGAGTGTTGGGCTCGGAGCCGAACGTGGTGGCGCTGCCGGAGAAAATCTTCGATTGGGTCGAAAGCTGGGTGTGAATCTCCAGCCCGATGACGACTTCCCATTGCATAGTAAGTTGCTCCTCAGAAGCCTTCAGGTGTGCGTGTGTGCCAGTCAGTGACTTGCTGATACTGATGGGCCACATTCAACAGACGGCCTTCCTGGAAATACGGCGCAAGCAGTTGCACACCCACCGGCAGGCCGTCGACGAAGCCGGCAGGCATGGACAGGCCCGGCAGACCCGCGAGGTTGGCGGTGATGGTGTAGAAGTCTTCCAGATACGCAGAAACCGGATCGTTGTTCTTGGCGCCGATTTTCCAGGCCGGGTTTGGCGTGGTCGGGCCGAGAATCACGTCGACTTCGGCGAAGGCGTTCATGAAGTCGTTCTTGATCAGGCGGCGAATCTTCTGCGCTTGCAGGTAATAGGCGTCGTAGTAGCCAGCCGACAGGGCGTAGGCACCGACCATGATGCGACGCTGTACTTCAGGGCCGAAGCCTTCGGCGCGGGAGCGCTTGTACAGGTCGGTCAGGTCTTTTGGCTCTTCGCAGCGATAGCCGAAGCGTACGCCGTCGAAGCGCGACAGGTTGGACGAGGCTTCTGCCGGAGCGATGACGTAGTACGCAGGAATCGCGTGCTGGTTGTTCGGCAGGCTGATTTCCTTGACGATCGCGCCGAGCTTTTCCAGCTCCTTGACGGTTTCGTGTACCCGCTGTGCGATGCGAGGGTCCAGACCTGCGCTGAAGTACTCTTTCGGAAGGCCGACGCGCAGGCCCTTGAGCGAGGTATTGAGGCTGGCGGAGTAATCCGGCACAGGCTCATCGATGCTGGTGGAGTCCTGCGGATCGAAGCCGGCCATGCCTTGCAGCAGCAGGGCACAGTCTTCGGCAGTGCGGGCCATGGGGCCAGCCTGATCGAGGCTGGACGCGTAGGCGATCATGCCCCAGCGGGAAACGCGACCGTAGGTCGGTTTCAGGCCGGTCAGGTTGGTCAGTGCGGCTGGCTGGCGAATCGAGCCGCCGGTGTCGGTGCCGGTGGCCGCAGGCAGCAGGCGTGCCGCAACGGCAGCCGCCGAACCGCCGGACGAACCGCCGGGAACGTGCTCCAGAGCCCAGGGGTTTTTCACCGCGCCGTAGTAGCTGGACTCGTTGGCCGAACCCATGGCGAATTCGTCCATGTTGGTCTTGCCAAGTGTCACGGTGCCCGCGGCCGCCAGTCGGGCAACTACGGTGGCGTCGTACGGTGCCTTGAAGTTGTCGAGCATGCGCGAGGCGCAACTGGTGCGGATGCCCTGGGTGCAGAACAGGTCCTTGTGCGCCAGAGGCGCGCCCAGCAGGGCGCCGTTCTCACCGCCAGCGCGACGTGCGTCGGCAGCCTGGGCCTGAGTGATCGCCAGGTCTTCGGTGAGAGTAATGAAGCTGTTGAGCTGAGGGTCGAGCTGCGCGATGCGCGCCAGCAGGACACGGGTCAGTTCTTCGGAGGAAAACTTTTTATCGGCGAGTCCGCGGGCGATCTCGGCCAGAGTCATTTGATGCATGCAGGCTCTTTCCCTTACTCGATGACTTTCGGAACCAGATAAAGCCCGTCCTGGACCGCTGGTGCGATGGCTTGGTAAGTGTCGCGACGATTGTGCTCTGTAACGGCGTCTTCGCGCAGGCGCTGGGAAGCTTCCAGCGGGTGAGCCAGAGGTTCGATGCCTGTGGTATCGACCGCTTGCATCTGATCGACCAGCCCAAGAATGCTGTTAAGTGCTTCGGTAGTACGCGGGATATCGGCGTCATCCAGGCCCAGTCGGGCCAGATGGGCGATCTTTTCCACGTCGGAGCGTTCAAGCGCCATGGGGTATCTCCAGTGGAATGCCGGCGAATCGGTCTGCCAGCAAATTGCGGAACACCACCGCATTTATGCGGTCTTAAAGCCGCTAATGTCGCGGGGTGTGTTCAGAAAACCGCCAATTTAACATATTGGCTCCTTGCCCAAAATCCCTGTCGTTGTTAGAGTTTGCCGCACTTTTTTACCCACGCGTTCCCTAGGGTCCCATATCCCATGTTCAAGAAACTGCGTGGCATGTTTTCCAGTGATCTTTCCATCGACCTGGGCACTGCCAACACCCTTATTTACGTGCGTGAGCGCGGTATCGTTCTGAATGAACCTTCTGTAGTTGCAATTCGTACTCATGGCAACCAGAAGAGTGTCGTGGCTGTCGGTACAGAAGCCAAGCGTATGCTGGGCCGTACTCCAGGCAACATCGCAGCCATTCGTCCAATGAAAGACGGCGTCATCGCCGACTTCAGCGTGTGCGAAAAGATGCTGCAGTATTTCATCAACAAAGTTCACGAAAACAGCTTTCTGCAGCCCAGCCCTCGCGTGCTGATCTGCGTGCCGTGCAAATCCACTCAGGTCGAGCGTCGCGCCATTCGCGAATCGGCTCTGGGCGCCGGTGCCCGTGAAGTATTCCTGATCGAAGAGCCAATGGCCGCTGCCATCGGTGCCGGTCTGCCGGTTGAAGAAGCCCGTGGTTCGATGGTCGTCGATATCGGTGGTGGTACCACTGAAATCGCTCTGATCTCGCTCAACGGCGTGGTCTATGCCGAATCCGTACGTGTCGGCGGCGACCGCTTCGACGAAGCGATCATCACTTATGTGCGTCGCAACTACGGCAGCCTGATCGGTGAATCCACCGCAGAGCGCATCAAGCAGGAAATCGGCACAGCCTATCCAGGTGGCGAAGTTCGTGAAGTCGACGTGCGCGGCCGTAACCTGGCCGAAGGCGTTCCACGTGCCTTCACCCTCAACTCCAATGAAGTGCTCGAAGCCCTTCAGGAGTCTCTGGCGACTATCGTTCAGGCCGTCAAGAGCGCCCTGGAGCAATCTCCGCCAGAACTGGCTTCCGATATCGCCGAGCGTGGTCTGGTGCTGACCGGTGGTGGCGCATTGCTGCGCGATCTGGACAAGCTGCTGGCCCAGGAAACCGGTCTGCCGGTCATCGTTGCCGAAGACCCGCTGACCTGTGTGGCGCGTGGTGGTGGCCGTGCGCTGGAAATGATGGATAAGCACACCATGGATCTGCTCTCCAGCGAGTAATTCGCCGGGGTGCTGTTCATAGGGTCTTTTGTATGCAGGTAGCGCTTGTGCTACCTGTATGCGTCAGGCTGACGCCGAAACAAGGTGCCTATTTTTTTCATCTGTCCAGGCCGGTTCATACCCCATGAATAACAGCCAATTGAAGCTCGATCCTTTGATCGCATGCCCGGGAGGAGCGGCCTATTAAACCGCTTTTCGCAAAAGGCCCTTCGCTGGGCGTACGTCTTCTGGTACTGGTCGTGCTGTCGGTCGCGTTGATGGTGGTGGACGCACGCTTCACGATCCTCAAGCCCGTGCGCAGCCAGATGTCGCTGGTATTGATGCAGACCTACTGGATCGTCGATCTGCCGCAGCGCATGTTTCAGGGCGTTGCCAGCCAGTTCGGCAGCCGTACCGAGCTGATCGCCGAAAATGAGAAACTCAAGACCGAAACCCTGCTCCTGCAAGGTCGCCTGCAAAAGCTGGCGGCACTGACCGAGCAGAACGTTCGCCTGCGCGAGTTGCTCAACTCTTCGGCGCTGGTCAACGAGAAGGTCGAAGTCGCCGAGTTGATCGGCATGGACCCGAACCCCTTCACCCACCGCATCATCATCAACAAGGGCGAGCGCGATGGCGTTGTCCTGGGCCAGCCGGTGCTCGATGCCCGTGGCCTGATGGGGCAGGTGGTCGAACTGATGCCCTACACCTCGCGTGTCCTGTTGCTGACGGACACCACCCACAGCATTCCCGTGCAGGTCAACCGCAATGGCCTGCGCGCCATTGCCAGCGGCACCGGTAACCCGGAACGCCTGGAGTTGCGGCATGTGGCGGATACCGCTGACATCAAGGAAGGCGATCTGCTGGTCAGTTCCGGCCTCGGTCAGCGCTTCCCGGCGGGTTATCCGGTAGCAACCGTCAAGGAAGTCATTCATGACTCCGGGCAGCCGTTTGCCATTGTGCGCGCCGTTCCCACTGCTGCCTTGAACCGCAGTCGCTATCTGCTGCTGGTGTTCTCCGATGGCCGCTCTCCGGAAGAGCGCGCGGCTGATGCGGCGCAGGCCCAGGAGTCCATCGATAAAGGCCTTGAGCCGACCGTCGCGCCAACGATTCCACCGCTGTCACCGGCTTTCCCGATGGTGCCGATGCCAACGGTTCCATCGTTCCCGACCAGCACCACTCACGCCAGGCCGGCTGCCCAGGGTGCTTCGGCTCCGGCTGCAACCCCGGCTCCGGCAACCCAGCAAGCCCCGGCGCGGCCTGCTGCAAGACCTGCCACGTCACAGCCTCCTGCGTCTGCACCTTCCAACTCTCGGGAGCGAATCGATGGTTAGTCATGTTTCCGGGCGCAATGGCTGGGTGGTCTGGTTCACCTTCGCCATCGGCCTGTTGCTGAGTATTTCGCCACTGCCGCAGTTCATGGAAATTTTTCGTCCGCTGTGGCTGGCGTTGCTTTTGAGTTTCTGGGTCCTTGCTCTGCCGCAAAAGGTCGGCATGACCACTGCCTGGCTGCTGGGCTTGATGGAAGACGTGCTATACGGCAATTATCTGGGTCAGAACGCCTTGATCCTGACGTTGATCGCGTTTCTGGTCATGTCTTTGCAGCAACGTCTGCGCATGTTCCCCATGTGGCAGCAATGCCTGGTGCTGCTGGTGGTCTTTGGTCTGGCGCAGCTCGTGCAGCTGTGGATCAGCGCCTTGAACGGCAATCGACAGCCAACCCTGGCGCTCGTGCTGCCCGCACTGGTCAGCGCCTTGTTGTGGCCATGGGTGAGTTATGGTCTGCGTGGGTTGAGCAAGCGTTTGAAAATCAACTAAGCGCAGCGTGAGCGCAGGACTGCGTCGTGCTGCGCTTATCGTCACAGACACGGAGATGTCCTTATGCCCTTGCTCTATCTGGCCTCTGGCTCACCGCGCCGGCGTGAACTGCTCACTCAGATCGGTGTGCCTTTCACTGCGCTCAGTGCGCAAATCGACGAAACCCCTCTGAACGATGAAGCCCCGACGGCCTATGTCGAGCGTCTGGCGCGTGGCAAGGCCGCGGCCGGTCTGGCCTTGCTGGGCGATGAAGACGCTTGCGTGCTGGGTGCCGATACCGCTGTGGTGCTTGATGGTCGCATTCTGGGCAAACCGGTGGATCAGTCCGATGCGCTGGCAATGCTGGCTGCTCTTTCCGGGCGTGAACATCAGGTACTGACCGCCATTGCGCTGGTCGATCGCCAGCGCAGCGAGGCTCGCATCGTGACCAGTCGCGTGCGCTTTCGCCCTGTCGAACCCCATGAAGCCCGGACCTACTGGGCCAGCGGCGAGCCTCAGGACAAGGCGGGCAGTTATGCTGTCCAAGGCCTTGCAGCGATTTTCGTCGAAGAGCTGCATGGCAGCTATTCTGGAGTCGTTGGGCTACCTCTGTGCGAAACCGCAGAACTGCTGGGCAGTTTCGGCATACCCTGTTGGCAATGCCTGGAAGGTGAAAAGCCATGAGTGAAGAGATTCTGATCAATATCACCCCGATGGAGTCGCGGGTGGCAGTGGTGGAAAACGGTGTCCTGCAGGAGGTCCATGTCGAGCGGACCCAGCGTCGCGGCATCGTCGGCAATATCTACAAAGGCAAGGTGGTGCGGGTGCTGCCCGGCATGCAGGCCGCGTTCATCGATATCGGTCTGGATCGTGCAGCCTTCATTCATGCGTCGGAAATCTCCATGCGTGAAGGCCCGGCAGTGGAAACCATCAGCTCCCTGGTCCATGAAGGCCAGAGTCTGGTCGTGCAGGTCACCAAGGACCCGATTGGCAGCAAGGGCGCACGCCTGACCACGCAATTGTCGATTCCGTCGCGCTATCTGGTGTACATGCCGCGCACGGCTCACGTGGGTATTTCCCTGAAGATCGAGGATGAAGGTGAGCGCGAGCGACTCAAGAAAGTCGTCAGCGATTGCGTGGCACTGGAAGGCATCAAGGAAGCAGGCGGCTTTATCCTGCGTACCGCCGCCGAAGGTGCGGGCGCCGACGAAATCCTTATGGACATCCGTTATCTGCGCAGGCTGTGGGACCAGATCGGCGAGCAGATCAAGACCATCAGTCCGCCCAACGTGATCTACGAGGATCTTGGCCTGGCGCTGCGCACACTGCGCGATCTGGTCAGCCCGCGTATCGAGAAGATCCGTATCGACTCCCGGGAAACCTTCCAGAAAACCACGCAGTTCGTGGCCGAGCTGATGCCGGAAATCGCCGACCGTCTGGAACATTACCCCGGTGAGCGTCCGATCTTTGATCTGTACGGCGTGGAAGACGAAATCCAGAAGGCGCTGGAGCGCAAGGTGCCGCTCAAGTCGGGTGGCTATCTGGTGGTCGACCCTGCCGAGGCCATGAGCACCATTGACGTCAACACCGGCGCGTTCGTCGGCCATCGCAATCTGGAAGAAACCATTTTCAAGACCAACCTGGAGGCCGCGACGGCCATTGCGCGGCAACTGCGTCTGCGCAATCTGGGTGGCATCATCATCATCGACTTTATCGATATGGAAGATGGCGAGCACCAGCGTCAGGTCCTGCGCACCCTGGAAAAACAGCTGGAGCGTGATCACGCCAAGACCAACATCATTGGCATCACCGAGCTTGGCCTGGTGCAGATGACCCGTAAGCGCACCCGTGAAAGTCTGGAGCAAGTGCTTTGTGAGCCTTGCCACTGCTGTCAGGGACGCGGCAAGCTCAAGACGCCGGAAACCATCTGTTACGAGATTTTCCGCGAAATCCTGCGCGAGGCCCGGGCCTATCAGGCGGTGGGTTATCGGGTACTGGCCAACCAGCGCGTGGTTGACCGACTGCTTGATGAAGAGTCGGGCAATGTGGCGGAGCTGGAGAGCTTTATCGGACGCACCATTCGTTTTCAGGTAGAAACCATGTATTCACAGGAACAATATGACGTGGTGCTGCTCTGAAGTTGCTCGTATCGTGAAAGCGTGATGCCCACGACGACGAGCCGTACGCCCTTATAACGAGAATGATGCGTGGTAAATGAGCAAAACCTGTACCGGGCCGCACCTGCAGTACTAAACCGGGTTCATTTCAGCAACGCTGACTGCCGGGCTTTATTGCGGAGGGCTCTCTGAATGGAGCGTCTGTCCCGTTTCTTTTCTGCCCTGACTCGCTGGGGGCTGGGTCTTTGCGCGCTGGCGCTGATTCTGGCTGCCTTGTATGTAAGCCTCGGGCGTCAGTTGATGCCCATGGTCGCCGAGTACCGGGTCGATGTGGAGACTCGTGCCAGTGCAGCCCTTGGCATGCCGTTGAGCATTGGCAGTCTGGAAGGACGCTGGAGCGGGTTTTCTCCGGTGCTGGTTGCCCATGATGTGATGGTGGGCGAGGGCTCCAGTGCCTTGCGTCTTGATCAGGTCACGGTGTTGCCCGATATTCTGGGCAGCCTGAAAGCCCGGGATGTGCGTATCGCTCATCTTGAGGTCGGCGGCCTGCAGGTCATTCTCACGCAGGACAAGGACGGGGCCTGGGCAGTCCAGGGGCTGCCTGTTCAGGACAACGCCTCCCTCGACCCCGAGAAGCTGCTCAACCAGATGCAGGTTGTGTCGCGCCTGTCGCTGCTCGACAGCCAGGTGACACTGCAGCCTTTCGACGAATCGCCGCTGACCCTTACCTATGTCAACTTCACTCTGCTCACTGGCAGCTATCATCAGCGCCTCGATGCGCGCATGACCCTTCCGGACGGCCAGCCGCTGAGCCTGAATCTGCGCTCGCGAATCCAGGCCAGCCAGTGGAAGGACGGCGAAGCCGATCTGTATCTGAGCCTGCCTCAGAGCGACTGGGCCAAGTGGCTGCCCAAGGCCCTGACCCGTGAATGGAAGGTTTCCACGCTCAAGGCCGGTGGCGAGTTCTGGCTGAGCTGGGGCAAGGGGACTGTTCAACGTGGTGTCACGCGTCTCAATGCACCACAGATCAAGACGGGTTATGCCGAGCGAAAGCCCGCAGTCATCGACAATCTGGCCCTCAATGCCTGGTTCCAGCGCAGCGATACAGGTTTTGACCTGACTCTGGATTCGCTGGCCATGAGTCTGGGCAAGGATCGCTGGGAAAGCCGTTTGAAGCTGACCCAGACGGTTGCCACCGATGGTCAGGAAGAACTCTGGCATGTGCAGGCCGACAGGCTGGATCTGACACCGGTCACGCCGCTGCTCGATTCCGTCGCGCCGCTGCCGGAAGGTTTTCGCACGGCGCTCAACAATCTCAAGGCTACCGGTGGGCTGCGCAATGTGCTGCTCGATTACCGGCCTCAGGCGGTGGGCGACAAGCGTCTGAGCTTTGCTGCCAATCTGGACAAGGTGGGTTTCAATGCCTATCACGGCGCTCCGGCAGCCGGAAACGTCAGTGGCGCCATCAGCGGCGATCTGGGGCAGGGCGAACTGCGTCTGGCCACCGATGACTTCATGCTGCATCTGGACCCGATCTTCAAGAATCCCTGGCATTACCTGAAAGCCAACGCACGCCTGACCTGGAAGCTGGATGATCAGGGCTTCACCCTCATCGCACCGTACATCAAGGTGCTGGGGGAGGAGGGCAAGATTGCCGCCGACTTCCTGATCCGTCTGCATTTCAACCACGATCAGGAAGACTACATGGACCTGCGGGTCGGCATGGTCGATGGCGATGGCCGCTATACCGGCAAGTACCTGCCAGCCGTGCTGAGCCCGGAACTGGACAAGTGGTTACGCACGGCGGTAGTGGGCGGTGCGGTCAACCAGGGCTATTTCCAGTATCAGGGTTCGCTTAACCATGGTTCGCCGGATACGGCCCGCGTCATCAGCCTGTTTTTCGATGTGCATGACGCCACTCTGGACTTCCAGCCGGGCTGGCCATCGCTCAAGGGCGTCGATGGTCAGGTCTATGTGGAAAACAGCGGCGTGAGGGTCAAGGCCAGTAAAGGGCAATTGCTCAATACCCAGGTCAGTAAAGTCGTGGTGAACATTCCCCACGCTCCGGCCGGGCAGCCGAGTCATCTGCTGGTGGATGGCGAGTTTGCCGGCACTGTGGCCGACGGCATGAAGATTCTCCAGGAAGCGCCCATCGGCACTGGCAGCACCTTTGCGGGCTGGCAGGGCGAAGGGCCGCTCAAGGGCAAGCTGAAGCTGGATATCCCGCTGGCCAAGGGAGTTGAACCCAAGGTCGCGGTGGATTTCAGTACTGAAGGCGCACGTTTGAAGATCGCCGATCCGGTGCTGGAGCTGACTCAGCTCAAAGGCGATTTCCGCTTCGACAGTGCCAAGGGTGTAAGCGGCAAGGGGATTCGTGCCCAAGTGTTTGATCGCCCGGTGACGGCCGAGGTCTTTGCCGAAGGCAAGCCTGGCGCCAACGTGACTCGTGTTGCTGGCAGCGGGCAGGTAGCACTGAAAAAGCTCACCGAATGGCTGGGCATTACTCAGCCGTTGCCGGTTTCAGGCGACTTGCCTTATCAACTGCAACTGACCCTCAACGAGGGCGACAGCTCGTTGCTCATCAATTCCGGGCTCAAAGGCGTGACGGTCGATCTGCCAGCACCGTTCGGCAAGGCCGCCGAAGAAGAGCGTGACAGTGAGTTTCACATGACGCTGCAGGGCGCCGAGCGGCGCTTTGATGCAGCTTATGGCGGGTTGGCGAATCTGGCTTTTGCCACGCCGGCTGGCAAGCTGGCCGAAGGGCGCGGAGAGCTGTTTCTGGGCCAGGGTAGCGCTGTGGTTCCCGATGCCAAGGGCTTGCGCATACGCGGCAACCTGTCGGAGCTGGACGTAGCGCCCTGGCAGGCCATTGCACAGCGCTATTCGGGTAACGATCCTGGCGGCAGTGCCAAGCAGTTGCTCAGTGGTGTGGACCTGCAGGTCGGCAAGCTGACGGCAATGGGCACGACTCTGGATCAGGTCCGGGTGCAGTTGCAGCGCAATGCCGCTGCCTGGGCGTTGTCTCTGGACAGCGCGCTGGTCAAGGGCTCGGCCACGTTGCCCGACAGCAAATCCGTACCCATTGGCATCGATCTGCTTTATGTGCGCTTGCCAGCTCCCGATCCAAACGCTGCCGTGGTCGAAAATCCGCCTGACCCACTGGCCGATGTTGATCCGGGCAAGATTCCCGCGACGGATATCAGGGTTGCCCAGTTGTTCCAGGGTGATCAATTGCTGGGGAGCTGGGCCTTGAAGATCAGGCCTTCGGCGACCGGTATTCGCCTGTCCGATATGAACCTTGAACTCAAGGGCATGCTGCTCAAGGGCGAAGGCAGTTGGGAAGGCGCGCCCGGCACGAGCAGCAGTTGGTTCAAGGGGCAGATCAGCGGCAACAATCTGGCTGACGTCCTCAAGGCCTGGGGCTTTGCGCCCACGGTCACCAGCGAAAGCTTCGAGATGGACGCCGATGGACGCTGGCCGGGTTCGCCTGCCTGGGTTGGGCTCAAGCGTTTCTCCGGTAGCCTGGACGCCACATTGCGTCAGGGCCAGTTCGTTGAAGTGGAAGGCGGCGCTCAGGCTTTGCGGGTGTTCGGCTTGCTGAACTTCAACTCCATTGGCCGTCGTCTGCGCCTGGACTTCTCCGACCTGCTGGGCAAAGGCCTGAGTTACGATCGGGTCAAAGGTTTGCTGGTGGCCAGTGACGGCGTTTACGTCACGCGCAAGCCCATTACCCTGACAGGGCCGTCGAGCAATCTTGAACTCAACGGCACGCTGGACATGGTGCGTGACCGGGTCGATGCCAAGCTGCTGGTGACCTTGCCGGTGACCAACAACCTGCCGATTGCCGCGCTGATTGTCGGTGCTCCGGCCATCGGTGGTGCGCTGTTTCTGGTGGACAAGTTGCTGGGCGATCGCGTTGCGCGTTTTGCCAGCGTGCAGTACAAGGTCGAAGGGCCATGGAAAGAACCGAAAATCACGTTCGACAAGCCTTTTGAAAAACCTCAATAGCGCGTCATGGAGTACAGTGGCGGCAGGCCATTTAAGGGAAGCGTCATGTCTTTTGCCGTGATTCAGATGGTCAGCCAGAGCGACGTGCAGGGCAATCTTGCCCAGGCCCGCAGGCTGTTGGAGCAAGCAGCCGAAAGCGGTGCGCGCCTTGCGGTGTTGCCCGAGAACTTTGCCGCCATGGGGCGTCGTGACGTTGCCGATATCGGCCGCGCCGAGGCCCGTGGACAAGGCCCGATCCTGCCATGGTTGAAACTGGCTGCCCGTGACCTCAAGTTATGGATTGTCGCCGGAACATTGCCACTGCCGCCCGATGACCAGCCGGAGGGCAAGGTCACGGCCTGCTCATTGCTGGTGGACGAGCAGGGCGAGCAGGTGGCCCGCTACGACAAGCTGCACCTGTTCGATGCCGACGTCGCGGACAATCGCGGTCGCTATCGTGAGTCCGATGACTATGCTCATGGGAACAACGTGGTGGTTGCCGACACCCCTGTGGGCCGTTTGGGCCTGAGTGTCTGTTACGACCTGCGCTTCCCGGAGCTTTACACCGCCCTGCGCGAAGCCGGGGCTGAATTGATTACCGCGCCGTCGGCCTTCACGGCAGTGACCGGCGCGGCGCATTGGGAAGTCCTGATCAGGGCACGCGCCATCGAAACCCAGTGTTATCTGCTGGCGGCCGCCCAGGGTGGGACTCATCCGGGGCCTCGGGAAACCTACGGGCACGCGGCAATTGTCGATCCATGGGGTCGCGTGCTGAGTCGGCAGGAACAGGGTGAAGCTGTGCTGCTGGCTGAACGGGACAATGAAGAACAGGCGTCCATACGGGCGCGGATGCCGGTGTCCAGTCACCGGCGCTTTTTTTCGCAGGACGCCGTGCGGCCTGCTTCGGAGTGAATATGAGTGGCTTGTCCTCTGTCAGCGAACATCTTCTGGCGCCCGGTGGCTTGACTCTGGATAGCCTGCAATCGGTTCTGGGCGAGCTGGCCGGCCCGGGAATCGATGCGGCTGACCTCTACTTTCAGGGGATGATCTCGGAGTCCTGGTCTCTTGAGGACGGCATCGTCAAGGAAGGCAGCTTCAACCTTGACCAGGGTGTCGGCGTGCGTGCGCAGTCGGGTGAGAAAACCGGTTTCGCCTACAGCAACGCGATCACTCTGGAAGCCTTGAACACGGCGGCCCGTGCCGCTCGCTCGATTTCCCGTGCAGGCCAGAATGGCCGGGTCCAGGCATTCACTTCTCAGGATGTGGCCCGGTTGTATGCACCGGATAACCCGCTGGAAGTGCTGACCCGTGCCGAGAAGGTCGAACTGCTCAAGAGCGTCGATGTTGCCACCCGCGCTCTGGACCCGCGTATCCAGAAGGTGTCGGTGAGCATGTCCGGCGTCTGGGAGCAGGTTCTGGTGGCTGCCGCCGATGGCACGCTCGCCTCCGATGTGCGGCCGCTGGTGCGTTTCAATGTCAGCGTCATCGTCGAGCAGAACGGTCGTCGCGAGCGCGGCGGTCATGGCGGCGGCGGACGTACCGACTACCGTTATTTTCTCGCTGAAGACCGAGCCATGGGCTACGCCCGCGAGGCGCTGCGTCAGGCACTGGTCAACCTTGAAGCGATTCCGGCACCGGCGGGCACCTTGCCTGTGGTGCTGGGTTCCGGCTGGTCCGGTGTACTGCTGCACGAAGCGGTCGGGCATGGCCTTGAGGGCGACTTCAACCGCAAGGGCAGTTCGGCCTATAGCGGCAGGATTGGCGAAAAGGTTGCTTCCAGCCTTTGCACCATCGTCGATGACGGAACGCTGGCCGGGCGTCGTGGCTCGCTGAGCGTGGACGACGAAGGCACGCCGACCGAATGCACAACCCTGATCGAGAATGGCATTCTCAAGGGCTACATGCAGGACAAGCTCAATGCGCGCCTGATGGGCGTCGCCCGCACAGGCAACGGTCGTCGCGAATCCTATGCACACCTGCCGATGCCACGCATGACCAACACCTACATGCTGGGCGGCGAGAGTGATCCACAGGAAATCATCGCTTCGGTGAAGAAAGGTATTTATTGCGCCAACCTGGGCGGTGGTCAGGTCGACATCACCAGCGGCAAGTTCGTGTTTTCCACCAGCGAAGCCTACCTGATCGAGGACGGCAAGATCACCGCTCCGGTCAAGGGCGCGACCCTGATCGGCAACGGGCCGGAAGCCATGAGCCGAGTGTCGATGGTCGGCAACGACATGTCCCTCGACAGCGGCGTGGGCGTGTGTGGCAAGGATGGCCAGTCAGTACCGGTGGGTGTTGGCCAGCCGACCCTGAAGATTGATGCGATCACGGTCGGAGGCACTGGCGGGTGAGGGTGTGACGGGGCTGATCCTTGCGATCAGCCCCAGGGTCGTGATCAACGCAGACCGCGTTGAATCTCGTCCAGATCACGGATGTATTTGAAGATTTTGCGGCTGGTGGCCGGCGGTTTGTTGCGTGCAACTTCGTGTTGAGCCTGACGGATCAATGAACGCAGTTGCTGGCGGTCAGCGTCCGGGTAGTCGATGACGAACTTTTCCAGGTCGTCGTCGTTGCCCGAGATCAGGCGATCACGCCAGCGCTCCAGAGCGTGGAAGCGTTCGTTGTACTGGCGAGTGGAGGCATCGAGTTGGTCCAGCAATTCCAGAATGGCTTCCTGGTCCTGATCGCGCATCAGCTTGCCGATGAACTGGATGTGGCGCTTGCGGGCAATGTGCGCGGTGTGCTTCGGCGCATCCGCCAGAGCCTTGCGCAAGGCGTCGGTCAGAGGCAGCTTGGCCAGTACATCGGGTTTGAATGTCGTCAGTCGCTCGCCAAGATCAACCAGAGCATGCAGCTCGCGTTTTACCTGGCTTTTGCTTTTCTCCCCGTCGAGGGAGTCGTCGTAAGAATCAACCATGGGGGCCGTCCGCAAATAAACGCCGCCATGATAACCAGTCGAGGGCCGCTTGTCCGGTCCGGTCGGTATTCGGCGTGTGCCGAAAGCAGAATTTGATGGAGAAAATCATGAGTGCAACCCAAAGCGTCGGCCCTCAGGCCTTGCCCGAACTGCAGGAACAGGTCGAGCAGATCATTGCCGAAGCCAGGCGCCAGGGCGCCAGTGCCTGTGAAGTTGCCGTGTCGCTGGAGCAGGGGCTGTCGACATCCGTTCGTCAGCGCGAAGTGGAAACCGTAGAGTTCAACCGCGACCAAGGGTTTGGTATCACCTTGTACCTGGGTCAGCGCAAAGGCTCGGCCAGCACCTCGGCCAGTGGCGCAGACGCCATTCGCGAAACCGTGGCAGCAGCCTTGGCCATCGCCAAACATACTTCCGAGGACGAAAGCTCCGGCCTTGCCGATGCTGCGTTGATGGCCAGGGAGAACAAGGATTTCGATCTGTTCCATGCCTGGGACATCACCCCGGAGCAAGCCATCGAGCAGGCCTTGATCTGTGAAGCCGCAGCGTTTGACGCTGACAGCCGGATCAAGAACGCCGATGGCACCACGCTCAACGCCCATCAAGGTTGCCGGGTCTATGGCAACAGCAATGGTTTCATCGGTGGTTACGCTTCGACACGTCACAGCCTCAGTTGCGTGATGATCGCCGAAGGTGAAGGCCAGATGCAGCGTGATTACTGGTACGACGTCAACCGTATCGGCACTCTGCTTGCTGATCCCCAGAGCATTGGTCGCAAGGCTGCACAACGTGCTGCCAGTCGTCTGGGCGCGCGTCCTGTTCCGACCTGCGAGGTTCCGGTGCTGTTCTCGGCCGAGATGGCGGGCGGACTGTTCGGCAGCCTGTTGTCAGCCATTGCCGGTGGCAACCTGTACCGCAAGTCTTCCTTCCTTGAAGGTACTCTGGGGGAGCGGCTGTTCCCTGAGTGGCTGACCATCGATGAGCGTCCGCACCTGATGCGCGCCATGGGCAGCTCTGCTTTTGATGGTGATGGTCTGGCGACTTATGCCAAGCCGTTCGTGGAAAACGGTACGCTGGTTTCTTATGTCCTGAGCACTTATTCGGGCCGAAAACTGGGCTTGCCCAGCACGGCGAACGCCGGTGGCGTGCATAACCTGTTCGTCACTCATGGCAGCGAAGATCAGGCTGCACTGATCCGCCGCATGGGGCGCGGCCTGTTGGTCACCGAATTGATGGGCAGTGGCCTGAACATCGTGACCGGTGATTACTCCCGTGGCGCGGCGGGTTTCTGGGTCGAGAATGGCGAGATCCAGTTCCCGGTTCAGGAAGTGACCATTGCCGGCAATATGCGCGACATGTTCAAACAGATTGTCGCGATTGGCAGCGATCTTGAATTGCGCAGCAACATTCGCACAGGCTCGGTGCTGATTGAGCGCATGACTGTCGCGGGTAGCTAAATCTCCTCTTCGCGAATGAATTCGCTCCTGCAGTGGGAGCGAATTCATTCGCGAAAAACCATCCCTCAATTCCCCTTTCATATCCTCCTCTTTCGGTTCGCAAAAACTCCACACTTGTTTTGATTCTTAATCTCATTCAATAATGAATATCATTTCCGAAATGAGATGCGGTCATGGGGTCTGTGTTACACGAGCTGCCTTACCTGGAAAACTGGCGCGGTCTGAGTCTGCGGATTCGTTGTGCCCTTGAGCCTGATGAACCGCGCCTCATCGATCATTACCTGGCTGAAGGGCGCTATCTGGCGCGTTTCACGGCTACACCCCAGACGCTTATCGCCGAAACCACATTCCGCCTGTTGATGGACACCGCACGCGACACGGTCTTGCCGTGGCATTGGCGCTGCCTGTGTCTGGATCAGGCCTGGCGGCCGTTGCGCGACGTAAAGGCGCTGGCCTCCACACCCGCACGACAGCAACGCTGGGCAGCCTGTGCGCATCAACTGGCGTCCTGCGTTTTGCAGCCTTCGATTTCTCTCACTGAACTGGTGCAAGGACATTCCGATGAGTAATACCCGTATCGAACGCGACAGCATGGGCGAGCTGCAAGTCCCGGCCGAGGCCTTGTATGGCGCACAGACTCAGCGTGCGGTGGATAACTTTCCGATCAGCCAGCAGCGCATGCCCAGGCAGTTCATTCGTGCGCTGTTGCTGGCCAAGGCGGCAGCGGCTCAAGCCAACCTTGAGCTGGAGCAGATCAGCGAAGGGCAGAGCAAAGCCATCGTCAGCGCTGTAAAGGAGCTGCTGGCCGGTGATTTCATGACTCACTTCCCGGTGGATATCTACCAGACGGGTTCCGGCACCAGCACCAACATGAACGCCAACGAGGTGATTGCCACCCTGGCGACCCGCGTGCTGGGTGAGACGGTTAACGCGAACGATCACGTCAACTGTGGCCAGAGCAGCAACGACATCATTCCGACGACTATCCACGTCAGCGCTGCCCTGGCCTTGCACGAACAACTGTTGCCGGCCCTGAATCATCTGGTTCAGGTCACCGAGCACAAGGCTGTGCAGGTGCACGCTTTCGTCAAGACCGGCCGTACCCACTTGATGGATGCCATGCCGGTTCGCTTGAGCCAGGTCCTGAACGGCTGGGCGCAGCAGATTCGCGCCAATGTCGAACACCTGCAAGGGTTGCAGCCAAGCTTGCAGGCGCTGGCTCAAGGTGGCACAGCGGTCGGCACCGGCATCAACGCGCATCCTGAGTTTGCAAAGCGTTTCAGCACGCACCTGAGCGCTTTGAGTGGCGTGCAGTTCGAGCCCGGCAAGGATCTTTTTGCCCTGATCGGTTCCCAGGACACCGCCGTGGCGGTGTCCGGGCAGCTCAAGGCAACAGCGGTTTCCCTGATGAAAATCGCCAACGACTTGCGCTGGATGAACTCCGGCCCGCTGGCCGGCCTGGGTGAGATCGAGCTGCAAGCCTTGCAGCCTGGCTCGTCGATCATGCCGGGCAAGGTCAATCCGGTGATCCCGGAAGCGACCGCAATGGTTGCTGCGCAGGTTATCGGCAATGATGCGGCCATTACCGTGGCGGGGCAGTCCGGCAACTTCGAGTTGAATGTGATGCTGCCGATCATCGCCCAGAACCTGCTCAGTAGTATCGAATTACTGGCCAACTCCAGTCGTCTGTTGGCTGATAAGGCGATAGCCAGCTTCAAGGTCAACGAAGCTAAGCTCCAGGAAGCGTTGTCGCGTAATCCGATCCTGGTGACGGCGCTCAATCCGATCATCGGCTACCAGAAGGCCGCCGAAATCGCCAAGAAGGCGTACCAGCAAGGACGTCCGATCATCGATGTAGCCCTTGAGCACACCGATTTGCAGCGTAATCAGTTGGAAGTGCTGCTCAATCCCGAAAAACTCACTGCTGGCGGCATCTGATTCAAGCCCGCCTGGAGGTATGTCATGCAGCATTGGAAACGCACCATCGAACTGGCCAATCGCTGTTTCAATCAGGGTGAGTGGGTCGAGGCCCGCGAGCTTTACCTTCAGGCGCTGGCACTGGCTCAAGTGCTGTTTGAACGCTGGCCGGATGCCGATGAAGCGGTGGCGGCCTGTGTCATTTCCCATCACAACCTGGCCGATCTGCACCTGAGCCTGGGTCAGCCTGAGGAGAGCGCCGAGTACTTGTGCGCGATCCATCAACACCTGCTGCAAACCATGCAGGAACCGCGTCTGCCCAAGGCCCTGCGCGAAGCCGCGTTGCGCCACAGCAACAAGACCTATGCCGAACTGTTGGGCTTCATCGGCGAGCACGGCGAATACCCAAGAACGCATCGGTTGCTGAACAGCAACAACGAGCATACGCGCTCATCGTTGCAGCGAGATTCCGCCGCCACTCCTGGCCTTTTCTACGGAGCACATTGAAATGCCTTACACCTTGCCTGCACTGCCTTACGCCTACGATGCCCTGGAACCGCACATCGATGCGCAAACCATGGAAATCCATTACACCAAACACCATCAGACCTACATCAACAACCTCAACGCCGCTGTCGAGGGCACCGAGTTCGCTGAGTGGCCAATCGAGAAACTGGTGGCCAGCGTCCAGCAATTGCCTGAAAAACTGCGCCCGGCGGTGATCAATCAAGGTGGCGGCCATGCCAACCACTCCCTGTTCTGGACCGTCATGGTTCCTGGCGGCGGTGGTCTTCCTCAAGGCGAGGTTGCCAAGGCTATCGATGAGCAACTGGGCGGTTTCGACAGCTTCAAGGACGCTTTCACCAAAGCGGCCCTGACCCGTTTCGGCAGTGGCTGGGCCTGGCTGAGCGTGACGCCCGAGAAAAAACTCGTGGTGGAAAGCAGTGGTAACCAGGACAGCCCGTTGATGAACGGCAACACACCGATCCTTGGCCTGGACGTCTGGGAACACGCTTACTACCTGCTCTACCAGAACCGTCGCCCCGAATACATCAACGCGTTCTACAACGTGGTCAACTGGGATGAGGTATCCCGGCGCTACCAGGCCGCTTTGGCCTGATTCTCCAATAAAGACCTAAGGCAGTTTATGCGTTCGGAAATACTTACAGTCAGCAGCGTGCGGTTGTTTCGTCTGGCGATCGGGACAGTTCTGCTGTTGGCCGGCATGGCATTGCTGGGCGCACAAGGGCTGGCCTGGCTCGACCTTGAGCCGCGCCTGATGCGGGCGCTGGAAGGCGGCGCGATCTGTGCTCTGGGCACGGCATTAGGGGCGGTTCCGGTACTGGTGATCCGTAACATGCCGATCATGGTGTCCGATGGGCTGCTCGGCTTCGGTGCTGGTGTCATGCTGGCAGCGACGGCGTTTTCCCTGATTGTGCCGGGGCTTGAAGCTGCCGAAGGTCTTGGTTTTTCTGCCTGGGGCGCGGGTGGCCTGATCAGCGCAGGCATCGTGCTGGGAGCCTTGTGCCTGTTCATGGTGGATTACAGCGTCTCCAGAGGTTCGCCGCTGGGTGGTACGCCCGGACATCCGGCGATTGCTCCGCGAATCTGGCTGTTCGTGATTGCCATCGTGGCTCACAACATCCCGGAAGGCATGGCGATTGGCGTTTCGGCGGGTGGTGGCCTGTCGGAGGCTGATAGCCTGGCCATCGGCATTGCCTTGCAGGACGTGCCTGAAGGGCTGGTGATCGCCATGGTGCTGGCAGGTGCTGGAATGTCGCGCGGCAAGGCGTTCCTGATTGGCGCGGCTTCTGGCCTCGTCGAACCGCTCTTTGCCCTGCTCGGTGCCTGGCTGGTGGGCATTGCCGAGCAACTGCTACCATTCGGCCTGGCCTTGGCGGCTGGCGCAATGCTGCTGGTGGTGACCCATGAAATCATCCCTGAGTCCCGCCTGAACGGGCATAACAAGATTGCCAGTTTGGGATTGATTGCAGGTTTTTGTTTGATGATGGTGATGGATACGGCGCTGGTTTGAGGGGTGACTCCTCAGTCAGTGCGTACATGTTATCGAGGTGGAGGGGCCTTGGCCGCGACGGCCTGTATACAGGCAACACATTTTTAGCATCTGAAAATGACTGTCGCGGCCAAGGCCCCACCACGAATTTTGCCCCTGCCTCTTAACTGCCAGGCATTAGCCAATCGCCTTACTCGCCTTCATCGAACTTGTTATTGATCAGTTCGACCAGTCCGTCCAGGGCATCCTGCTCGCCTTCGCCTTCGGTCAGCAGGTGAATATCCGTGCCTTTGCCGGCAGCCAGCATCATTACGGCCATGATGCTTTTGCCGTCGACCATGCTCTCCGGTGAGCGGCCAACCCTGATCTGGCAAGGAAACTTGCCTGCGACGCCAACGAACTTGGCGGCTGCGCGGGCGTGCAGGCCCAGTTTGTTGATAATGGTGATTTGACGAGCGGGCATCGCAGTGAAAATCCTTCAGCTGAGGTCGCGGTGGCGGACCTGAACGTTCTTGAGTGATTGTTGCAGGACCTGACCCAGGCGCTCTGTCAGGTAGACGGAGCGGTGATGCCCGCCTGTGCAGCCAATGGCAATGGTGACGTACGAGCGGTTGCTGGCAGCAAAGCGAGGCAGCCATTTGTTGAGGTAGGAAAAAATGTCCTGGAACATCTCTTCGACATCAGGCTGGGCTGCCAGGTATTCGACAACGGGAGCATCGAGGCCCGAATGATCGCGCAGTTCAGGCTTCCAGTACGGATTGGGCAGGCAGCGCACATCGAATACGACGTCGGCGTCCACAGGCATGCCGCGCTTGAAACCGAACGACTCGATCAGGAAGGCGGTACCGGCTTCAGGCCTGTTCAGCAGGCGAAGCTTGAGGGTGTCGCGTAGTTGATAGAGGTTCAGGTGCGTGGTGTTGATCTTGAGATCTGCCAGATCGATGATTGGCCCCAGCAGAGTCGTTTCGTCGTGTATGGCTTCTGCCAGCGAACGATTCGCCGTGCTCAGCGGATGACGACGACGGGTTTCGGAGAAGCGTTTGAGCAGCGTCGCTTCGTCGGCGTCCAGGTAGAGCACGTCGCACTGGATATTGAGTGCACGAAGTTCGGCGAGGATCTGCGGGAAACGCGTCAGGTGGCTCGGGAGATTGCGTGCATCGATGGACACTGCCAGCAGAGGCTCTGCCAGCTCGCTGTTCATCAGCGCACGCTCTGCCAGTTCCGGAAGGAGGCCGGCAGGAACGTTGTCTACGCAATAGAAACCGTTGTCTTCCAGCACATTCAGCGCTGTGCTCTTGCCAGAACCCGAACGACCACTCACGACGATCAGGCGCATGCTCAATGTCCGTTCTGTACGTCCAGTACCACTTGATAAAGCGTTTCACCGCTTTCGGCACTGCGTAGGCGGTCACGCACTTCAGTGCGGTCAAGCATGCTGGCTATCTGGCGCAGCAGCTCCAGGTGTTCATCGGTGGCCGCTTCCGGGACGAGCAGGACAAATAGCAGGTCGACCGGGGCACCATCGATGGCGTCGAAATCGATAGGCGATTCCAGGCGCATGACTGCGCTCACAGGTGTTTCACAGCCTGCAAGGCGGCAATGGGGGATGGCAATGCCGTTGCCAAAACCGGTAGATCCCAGTTTTTCGCGGGCAACAAGGCTTTCAAACACACTTTGCTGGTCCATGCTCGGTACTTCTCGACCGATCAGGTTGGCAATTTGTTCGAGTACACGTTTTTTACTGCCGCCCGACACGTTCACGCATGAACGGCCGGGGGTCAGGATGTTTTCAAGTCGGATCATTGGGATGAGTGTCAGCGAGCTGTCGCACCTTTAAGGATGTTCTGCTGCTTCTCCTTATGCTTGAGCAATTGTCTGTCGAGCTTATCAGTGAGAAGGTCGATGGCCGCGTACATGTCGTCATGTTCGGCGTTGGCTACGACCTCTCCACCATGGATGTGCAGTGTGGCTTCGATCTTCTGCTTGAGCTTCTCGACCGCCAGGGTGACCTGCACGTTAGTAATCTTGTCAAAATGCCCTTCGAGCTTCTTGAGCTTGAGCTCAACGTATTCGCGAAGGGGCTTGGTCACTTCCAGTTGGTGTCCACTGATATTGACTTGCATACAGCTTTCTCCTTTGCCAGTGCATAAAGAAGCAGGAGTTCATTCCTGCCGCTGGAACGCTGTGGCTCTGCCTGCATCACATCAGTCGCTTGCGTTCACTCGAAGGTGCAATTCCGAGCGACTCGCGGTACTTGGCTACTGTGCGACGGGCTACTTGAATGCCTTGTGCCTCCAGTAAACCAGCGATCTTGCTATCACTCAACGGCTTTTTCTGATTTTCCGCTGCAACCAGTTTCTTGATGATTGCGCGGATGGCCGTCGAAGAGCATTCCCCACCTTCGGAGGTGCTGACGTGGCTGGAAAAGAAGTATTTCAGCTCGTAAATACCCCTTGGGGTATGCATGAACTTCTGGGTGGTCACGCGGGAAATCGTAGACTCGTGCATGCCCACCGCTTCGGCGATGTCGTGCAGGACGAGCGGCTTCATGGCTTCGTCGCCATACTCGAGAAAACCGCGCTGATGTTCGACGATCTGGGTGGCAACCTTCATCAGGGTTTCGTTGCGGCTCTGCAGGCTCTTGATGAACCAGCGGGCCTCCTGCAACTGATTGCGCATGAAGGTGTTGTCAGCGCTGGTGTCGGCCCGGCGCACAAAACCGGCATATTGCGGGTTGACCCGCAGGCGTGGCACGGATTCCTGATTCAGCTCCACCAGCCAGCGTTCGTTGTCCTTGCGCACGATCACATCGGGCACGACATATTCGGCTTCGGTGGATTCGATCTGCGAGCCGGGGCGCGGGTTGAGGCTCTGGACCAGTTCGATGACCTGGCGCAGTTCGTCTTCCTTGAGCTTCATGCGCCGCATGAGCTGGGTGTAGTCGCGACTGCCCAGCAGGTCGATATAGTCGGTGACCAGGCGCTGGGCTTCGCTCAGCCAGCGGGTCTTGGCCGGTAGCTGGCGCAATTGCAGCAGCAGGCATTCGCTCAGGTTGCGGGCGCCGATACCGGCAGGCTCGAATTGCTGGATACGGTGCAGAACGGCTTCGATCTCGTCGAGTTCGATATCCAGTTCGGGATCGAAGGCTTCGACGATTTCTTCGAGGGTTTCGTCGAGATAGCCCTGGTTATTGATGCAGTCGATCAGGGTGACGGCAATCAGCCGGTCCTTGTCGGACATCGGCGCCACGTTCAATTGCCACAGCAGATGGCTCTGCAGGCTTTCGCCCGCGGACGTGCGGGTGGTGAAGTCCCATTCGTCGTCATCGTTGCTGGGCAGGCTGCTGGCGCTGGTCTGGTAGACATCTTCCCAGGCGGTATCGACGGGCAATTCGTTTGGAATGCGCTCGTTCCATTCGCCCTCTTCCAGGTTGTCCACAGTGGGTGCGGATTCCTGATAGCTGGGCTCCTGGATCTCGGTATTGGGCTTTTGCTCAATGTTGTCGGCCAGAGGGTCGGAGTTGTCGAAGTCCTCGCCTTCCTCCTGGCGTTCCAGCATAGGATTGGATTCCAGTGCTTCCTGAATCTCTTGCTGGAGGTCCAGGGTCGATAACTGGAGCAAGCGGATAGCCTGTTGCAGCTGCGGTGTCATCGTCAGCTGCTGGCCCATTCTCAAGACTAGCGATGGTTTCATGGCAGGGGCTAAACACCTTATTCGCCGGCGCACATGCGCCATCCACTACAGGGCGCCGAAGCGCCAGCTTAAGCAAGTTATATGCCTGAATCTGAAGTGTTTGCCTAGAGCATCATGACAAAAAATGCATTGTCAACAGGATGCTTAGGCAAAGCTCGCATCAAGAGAGCTCACACAGGATCGACTACAGGCGGAACTCGTGGCCGAGGTAGACCTCTTTCACCAGTTGGTTGGCCAGAATGGTTTCCGAGTCGCCTTCGGCAATCAATTGCCCGTCGTTCACGATGTAGGCGGTTTCGCAGATATCCAGGGTTTCGCGCACGTTGTGATCGGTGATCAGCACGCCGATGCCCTTGGCTTTGAGGTGATGAATGATTTGTTTGATATCGCCCACCGAGATGGGGTCTACGCCTGCGAAAGGCTCGTCGAGCAGGATGAACTTGGGTGCGGTGGCCAGTGCCCGGGCAATTTCCACGCGGCGGCGCTCACCACCCGAAAGGCTCATGCCCAGGTTGTCGCGGATGTGGGTAATGTGGAATTCCTGAAGCAGGCTTTCCAGCTCCTTGCGACGAGCGGCTGAGTCGAGTTCCTTGCGGGTTTCGAGGATGGCCATGATGTTGTCGGCTACGGACAGCTTGCGGAAGATCGAGGCTTCCTGAGGCAGATAGCCAATACCTGCGCGGGCGCGGCCGTGCATCGGCTGGTGGCTGACATCGAGGTCATCAATCAGGACGCGGCCCTGATCGGCCTGTACCAGACCGACGATCATGTAGAAGCAGGTCGTCTTGCCGGCGCCGTTGGGGCCGAGCAAGCCTACGATCTGACCGCTGTCGATGGACAGGCTTACGTCGCGTACGACCTGACGACTCTTGTAGCTTTTAGCCAGGTGCTGGGCTTTAAGCGTCGCCATTTACTGGGCCTTCTGCTGTTCGGTTTTCTTTTTAGGCTGGATGACCATGTCGATCCGTGGGCGCGGTGCAGTCACTTTGGCGCCGCCATTGGCTCGGCCTGCGGTGACGACCTGCTTCACGGTGTCATAGACGATCTTCTCGCCTTCGGAGGTGTTGCCATCGTTGATGACCTTGGCCTTGTCGATCAGTACGATGCGATCCTGTGCCGCGTAATACTGGATGGTGACGCCATAGGCCTGCACGATCGGCTTGTCTACCGAGGGTTTCTGCTCGTAATAGGCCAGGTTGCCGACGGAGGTGAATACGTCGACTTCGCCCTGTGCGTTACGAGTGATGGTCACGGTATTACCGGTGATCTTCATCGAACCCTGAGTGATGATCACGTTGCCCTTGTAGGTGGCAACGCCTTTCTTGTCATCGAGCTGCGCATCGTCAGACTGGATGTGAATCGGCTGATCGCGGTCGGTTGGCAGGGACCAGGCGCTCGCGCTTCCCAGTGCTGCGCCCAGGCCGAGCAAAAAAGGAAGAGTTTTAACGAGACTCATACTGTCCTCTTACGTTGGACAGCAGGTCCATCCTGCCGTCGTTCAAATACGCTTTCATTCCCTTGGCTGTCGTTACACCGCCAGCGGCGTCGATTCTAACCACTTGCTCGGTCTGCGCATATTGCTTCTGTGGGAATACGGTCATACGACTGCTGGTAATGATAGTCGTACGCTGCTTTTCATCGGTACGTGCAACACGTACGGAGTCGATCAGTTCAACTTCGGTGCCGCCCGGCGAAACTTCGCCACGCTCGCTCTGTACGTGCCACGGGAACAGGGTGCCGCGGTACATGTGCAGGTCGGGTTTGGTCAGCAGGGTGATGTCCGTTGCCTTGACGTGTTCGACCTTGTCGGCAGTCATGTCGTATTGCATCTTGCCGTCGGGCAGGTACTGCACGCTATGGGCATTGATGGCGTAATAGTCGATGGCGGTGTCGTCGGTGGCGGCGACAGGCTGATCCATGAAGCTTTCCGGGCTGATGTTCCAGTAGCCGACTGCAGCAAGCAGCAGTGCCAGCACCCCGAAAGTCAGAATCGTGCGTATTTTCTTACTGAACATAGAAAAGGCTTCCATAAGGGCGCATGGCGGGCTGCTTCAATGTTGCCTGGCGCGCAGGCGACAAGTCTGGCAGATCGTTGCCCCGGCAGGTGATTTGTTCCTGATTCATAAAGAGCAGAAGAGTCGCCATTACATGACACCCGCTCGCAGCAGGTCCTGCAGGTTGAAGGCGCCGGTCGGGCGGTCATCGGCGTCGACGACGATCAGCGCGCCGATCTTGTGATCTTCCATGATTTTCAGGGCTTCGGCGGCGAGCATCTCTGCGCGGGCCGTCTTGCCATGAAGGGTCATGACTTCATCTATAGTGGTTTCGCGAATGTCGATCGGGCGATCCAGGGTGCGGCGCAGGTCGCCATCGGTGAAGATCCCGGCCAGCTTGCCGTCGGCGTCGACGATTGCGGTCATGCCCAGGCCCTTGCGGGTCATTTCCAGCAGTGCATCGCGTAGCGGGGTGCCGCGCTGAACCTTGGGCAGGGCGTCGCCAGTGTGCATGATGTTCTCGACTTTGAGCAGCAGGCGTCGGCCCAGTGCGCCGCCGGGGTGCGAGAACGCGAAATCTTCTGCGGTAAAGCCGCGCGCCTCGAGCAAGGCAACAGCCAGGGCGTCGCCCATGACCAGGGCGGCGGTAGTCGAAGACGTGGGTGCCAGGTTCAGCGGGCAGGCTTCGTGTTCCACCTGGACGTTGAGGTTGACGTCGGCCGCCTTGGCCATGACTGAGGCCGGGTTGCCCGTCAGGCTGATCATCTTGATGCCCAGACGCTTGATCAGTGGCAGCAGGGTAACGATTTCATTGGTCGTGCCGGAGTTGGACAGGGCCAGAATGATGTCGTCGCGGGTAATCATGCCCATGTCGCCATGGCTGGCTTCGGCGGGATGCACGAAATAAGAGGTCGTGCCGGTGCTGGCCAGGGTCGCGGCGATCTTTCTGCCGATGTGTCCGGACTTGCCCATGCCGACCACTACGACGCGTCCCTTGCTGGCCAGAATCATTTCGCACGCGCGCACGAAATCGGCATCGAGATGGCCGAGCAAGCCTTGTATGGCTTCCATTTCGAGGCGGATGGTTCGTTGCGCGGATTGAGTCAGGTCGCTGGATCGGGTCATATCTTGAATTAGTCGGCTTGCTGAAAGGCGGCGATTATAGCGGTAATGTACGATTCCCTCACGTCTGATCGTCATGGAGTTGTATCTGGAGTGGCTTGTTCAGCCTTTCGGGGTTATTGCAAGGGCTGTTCTCAGGTTTATTTCAGCATGCACAGGGTGTCTGCAAGGTGCTGTGGGGTATCTAACAAACAGGTTCTCTTCTTGGGTGGCGTGCTGCTGCGGTGATATAGTGCGCGGCTTGTTCGGCTGGCCCGTGCTGTCTGTGTCTCGCGAGAGCCAGGCAGGAGAAGGGAGAAGCTGTATCGCAAGGAGTTTAGATGAGCGCCGATGACGCCTACGCGGTCGATTTGAAAGGAGTGTCCTTCAAACGCGGCACGCGCAGCATATTCACTGATGTCGATATTCGTATTCCCAAGGGGAAGGTCACCGGGATCATGGGGCCGTCCGGCTGTGGCAAGACGACCTTGCTTCGGCTCATGGGAGCGCAATTGCGGCCAAGTTCGGGCGAGGTCTGGGTCAATGGCCAGAACCTGCCCGAGCTGTCACGCAGCGACCTGTTCGATGCGCGCAAGAACATGGGGGTCCTGTTCCAGAGCGGCGCCTTGTTCACCGATCTCGATGTTTTCGAGAACGTCGCCTTTCCCTTGCGCGTTCACACCCAGTTGCCGGAAGAGATGATCCGCGACATTGTCCTGCTCAAGTTGCAGGCAGTGGGCTTGCGCGGCGCGCTCGAGCTGATGCCCGACGAGTTGTCCGGTGGCATGAAGCGTCGTGTGGCGCTTGCCCGTGCTATCGCTCTCGATCCGCAGATTCTCATGTACGACGAACCCTTTGTCGGGCAGGACCCGATAGCCATGGGGGTTCTGGTGCGTCTGATCCGCTTGCTCAACGATGCGCTAGGGATCACCAGTATCGTGGTGTCTCATGATCTTTCCGAGACAGCAAGTATCGCGGACTACCTTTACGTCGTCGGAGACGGACAGGTGTTGGGGCAGGGTACGCCGCAGGAACTGATGTCCTCGGATAATCCGCGCATTCGTCAGTTCATGACCGGCGAGCCGGATGGCCCCGTTCCGTTTCACTATCCGGCACCGGATTTTCGTGAAGATCTTTTGGGGAAGCGCTGATGCGCAATAAGTCATTGCTGGACCGTATTCGCCTGTTCGGGCGTTCGGCCATTGATACCGTTGCAGTGCTGGGGCGATCCGGCATCTTTCTGGGCCATGCCTTGCTGGGGCGTGGCGGGATCGGCGGCGGTTTTTCGCTGTTGATCAAGCAGTTGTACTCGGTGGGCGTGATGTCTCTGGTCATCATCGTCGTGTCGGGCATTTTCATCGGCATGGTACTGGCCCTTCAGGGTTTCAGTATCCTGGCCAGATACGGTTCGGAGCAGGCCGTGGGCCAGATGGTCGCATTGACCCTGCTGCGCGAGTTGGGCCCCGTGGTGACAGCGCTGCTGTTTGCCGGGCGTGCCGGTTCCGCACTGACGGCGGAAATCGGCAACATGAAGTCCACCGAGCAGTTGTCCAGCCTTGAAATGATCGGTGTCGACCCTCTCAAGTACATCATTGCACCACGCCTGTGGGCCGGGTTCATTTCCCTGCCGCTGCTGGCGATCATTTTCAGTGTGGTCGGAATCTGGGGCGGCTCGTGGGTCGCAATCGACTGGCTGGGTGTCTATGAAGGCTCCTTCTGGTCGAACATGCAGAGTAGCGTTTCCTTCACCAGTGATGTGCTCAATGGTGTTATCAAAAGTGTCGTCTTTGCCTTCGTGGTGACCTGGATCGCTGTTTTCCAGGGCTATGACTGTGAACCTACTTCCGAAGGGATCAGCCGCGCCACGACCAAAACGGTTGTATATGCCTCACTGGCAGTGTTGGGCCTCGACTTTATTCTGACCGCCTTGATGTTTGGAGATTTCTGATGCAAAACCGTGCAATCGAAACCGGTGTCGGCCTGTTCCTGCTGGCCGGGATACTGGCTTTGCTATTGCTCGCCCTGCGTGTCAGCGGCTTGAGCGCCAGTGCGACCAATGACAGTTATAAACTTTACGCATACTTCGACAATATCGCCGGTTTGACTGTCAGAGCCAAGGTGAGCATGGCGGGTGTGCCGATCGGCCGGGTAACGGCAATCGATCTGGATCGTGACACCTTTACCGGTCGTGTAACGCTGGAGATCCAGAAAAAGGTGGATAACCTGCCTTCTGACTCCACCGCTTCGATCCTGACTTCCGGCTTGCTCGGTGAAAAATACATTGGTATCAGCGTGGGCGGTGACCAGTCCCTGCTCAAGGACGGCAGCACGATCCATGACACGCAGTCATCGCTTGTGCTGGAAGACCTGATCGGGAAATTCCTGCTCAATACCGTGAGTAAAGAAGCCAAATGAGGAGCTTTAAATGATCTCTATCCTGCGCCGTGGTCTGCTGGTGTTGCTGGCCGTGCTGCCGATGATGGCAAATGCGGCGGCAACTCCGTCCGCTCATGACCTGGTAGATCGCACCACCAAGGAGTTGCTGAGCGATCTGGCCAGCAACAAAGAGCAGTACAAATCCAATCCGAGCGCGTTCTACGATGCCTTGAACCGTATCGTTGGCCCGGTAGTGGATGCTGACGGCATTTCCAGAAGCATCATGACCGTCAAGTACTCGCGCAAGGCTACACCTGAGCAGATGCAGCGTTTCCAGGAAAACTTCAAGCGCAGCCTGATGCAGTTCTATGGCAATGCGCTGCTGGAATACAACAACCAGGGCATCATCGTTTCTCCTGCCAAGGATGAGGGTGCTGATCGCACCAGCGTCGATATGCAGGTCAAAGGCAACAACGGCGCGGTTTATCCGGTTTCCTACACCCTTGAGAAAATCAACGGTGAGTGGAAAGTACGTAACGTGATCATCAATGGCATCAACATCGGCAAGCTGTTCCGTGACCAGTTCGCCGATGCCATGCAGCGTAATGGCAACGACCTGGACAAGACCATCGATGGCTGGGCGGGTGAAGTCGCCAAGGCCAAGGAAGTGACGACCGAAGCTGCGCAGAAGTCTGCGCAATGAGTGAGTCTGCCGTACGCTTTGGTTCGCCGGGGCAATTGCAGCTGACGGGCGTGCTGGATTACCGTAGCGGGCCGCAACTGCGCAAGCAGGGCGCGGCCCTCATCAAGTCCAGCGATGCACCGAACCTGATTCTGGACTGCTCCGGCGTGGTGAAGTCCAGCAGCGTAGGGCTGGCCCTGTTGCTGGCGTTCATGCGTGACGCCAGTGATGCGGGGAAGTCGGTCAGCGTGCAGTCATTGCCCGAGGATATGCGGGAAATTGCCCGTGTATCCGGCTTGAGCGAGCTTTTGGATATTCATTAATAGCGGTTATCGGGAAAGCCCTTTGTCTGGCACCCCTTCGTTGGGGTTCGCATAGCATGGGCTTTTTTGTATGATGGCCGACCCGCGCGCGTAGGGCGCCGATCGAGGTTAAGCATGCAGGCTGTAGAAGTTAAGAGCTTCCTTGAAGGAAAGCTGCCCGAAATCCAGGTGGAAGTTGAAGGCCAAGGCTGCAATTTCCAGCTGAATATCATCAGTGACGAGATGGCCAGCCTGAGCCCCGTCAAGCGTCAGCAAAACATCTATGCCCATTTGAACCCTTGGATTGCCGATGGCAGCATCCACGCGGTCACTATGAAATTTTTCAGCCGCGCTGCCTGGGCCGAGCGCACCTGAGCCAATTGGTGTCGAGATTCTAATGGATAAATTGATTATTACCGGCGGCGTTCGTCTTGATGGCGAAATTCGCATTTCCGGGGCAAAGAACTCTGCCCTGCCGATTCTCTCGGCTACGCTGCTGGCCGATGGCCCGGTAGTCGTTCAGAACCTGCCGCACCTGCACGACATCACCACCATGATCGAGCTGTTCGGTCGTATGGGCATCGAGCCTGTAATCGACGAGAAACTCAGCGTCGAGATCGACCCGCGCACCATCAAGACCCTGGTCGCGCCGTACGAACTGGTTAAAACCATGCGTGCGTCGATTCTGGTTCTGGGCCCGATGGTTGCCCGTTTCGGTGAGGCCGAAGTCGCATTGCCTGGCGGTTGCGCCATCGGTTCGCGTCCGGTCGACCTGCACATCCGTGGCCTTGAAGCCATGGGCGCAATCATCGATGTCGAAGGCGGCTACATCAAGGCCAAGGCCCCTGAAGGCGGCCTGCGTGGTGCCAACTTCTTCTTTGATACCGTGAGCGTGACCGGTACCGAGAACATCATGATGGCTGCCAGCCTGGCAAACGGCCGCAGCGTTCTGCAGAATGCCGCCCGTGAGCCTGAAGTCGTCGATCTGGCGAACTTCCTGATTGCCATGGGTGCGAAAATCCAGGGCGCCGGTACCGACACCATCACCATCGATGGCGTGAAGCGCCTGGGGTCCGCGACTTATAAAGTCATGCCGGACCGTATCGAAACCGGTACTTACCTGGTTGCCGCTGCTGCTACCGGTGGCCGCGTCAAGGTCAAGGACACCGATCCGACCATCCTCGAAGCGGTATTGCTCAAGCTCCAGGAAGCCGGTGCAGAAATCACCAGCGGCGAAGACTGGATCGAGCTGAACATGCACGGCAAGCGTCCCAAGGCGGTCAACGTGCGTACCGCGCCTTACCCGGCGTTCCCGACCGACATGCAGGCGCAGTTCATCTCGCTCAACGCAATCGCGGAAGGCACTGGCGCAGTGATCGAAACCATCTTTGAAAACCGCTTCATGCATGTCTATGAAATGCATCGCATGGGCGCACACATTCAGGTGGAAGGTAATACGGCAATCGTGACCGGTACCGAAGTGCTCAAGGGCGCGCCAGTGATGGCGACCGACCTGCGTGCATCGGCCAGTCTGGTGATTTCGGCGCTGGTTGCCCAGGGCGATACCCTGATCGATCGCATCTACCACATCGACCGTGGTTATGAGTGCATCGAAGAGAAGCTGCAAATGCTGGGTGCCAAGATCCGTCGCGTTCCGGGCTAGCAGCATGGGGTTCCACTGCCTTTCGGGCAGTGGAATCTGCAGTGTGATTTTCTGATTCGTTTCACCTTGAGCCCGTCATGTCGGGCTCAAGTGTTGTTTCGGGCCGTCTGCCCGGAGCAAAAGTTTCCTGATAAGGACTTACGTTTTCCATGTTGACCATCGCACTGTCCAAGGGCCGTATCCTCGACGATACACTGCCGCTTCTTGCCGAAGCGGGCATTGTGCCGACCGAGAATCCGGACAAGAGCCGCAAGCTGATCATCCCCACGACTCAAGACGACGTACGCCTGTTGATCGTGCGCGCTACCGATGTGCCGACCTATGTCGAGCATGGCGCTGCCGACCTGGGTGTTGCGGGCAAGGATGTGTTGATGGAGTACAGCGGCCAGGGGCTGTATGAGCCGCTGGATCTGCAGATTGCCCAGTGCAAGCTCATGACCGCTGGAGCCATTGGTGCTGCCGAGCCCAAAGGCCGCCTGCGTGTGGCGACCAAGTTCGTGAATGTTGCCAAGCGTTATTACGCCGAGCAGGGTCGTCAGGTCGATATCATCAAGCTGTATGGCTCGATGGAGCTGGCACCGCTGATTGGTCTGGCCGACAAGATCATCGACGTGGTCGACACCGGCAACACCTTGCGTGCCAACGGTCTTGAGCCTCAGGAACTGATCGCTACCATCAGTTCGCGTCTGGTGGTGAACAAGGCTTCCATGAAAATGCAGCATGCGCGCATCCAGGCGCTCATCGACACTCTGCGCAAGGCAGTAGAGTCGCGACACCGCGGCTGATCGATTGCGCGGCCTTCGAGTCGCGTCCAGCTATCCGTGTCATAGCCAAATTTCTCAGGTGCCTGCGCGGATAGCTTGGTAGCTTATGGCACCTGAGCATCCGCCACTTATTGAGATATCGCTATGACCACTCCCACTGCAATACGCCGACTCGATGCTGCCGACCCGGATTTCGCACGACATCTGGATCATCTGCTGAGCTGGGAAAGTGTGTCTGACGATTCGGTCAACCAGCGTGTGCTCGACATCATCAAGGCGGTGCGTGAGCGTGGTGACGCGGCCCTGGTCGAGTTCACCCAGCGTTTCGATGGCCTGCAAGTGGCGTCGATGGCTGACCTGATCCTGCCTCGCGAGCGCCTGGAACTGGCGCTGACACGCATTTCACCTGCACAGCGTCAGGCGCTGGAAACGGCTGCTGCCCGCGTGCGCAGCTACCACGAAAAACAGAAGCAGGACTCCTGGAGCTACACCGAAGCCGACGGCACGGTGCTTGGCCAGAAAGTCACGCCGCTGGACCGTGCCGGTCTGTACGTGCCGGGTGGCAAGGCTTCTTATCCTTCGTCGGTCCTGATGAATGCCATTCCGGCGAAAGTGGCCGGTGTGACTGAAGTGGTCATGGTCGTGCCGACGCCGCGTGGCGAGATCAACGAACTGGTGCTGGCTGCTGCCTGCATCGCGGGTGTCGATCGCGTTTTCACCATTGGTGGCGCACAGGCCGTTGCCGCGCTGGCATACGGCACTGAAAGCGTGCCTCAGGTGGATAAAGTCGTCGGCCCTGGCAACATTTATGTCGCCACTGCCAAGCGTCATGTGTTCGGTCAGGTCGGCATCGACATGATCGCCGGGCCTTCGGAAATTCTCGTAGTGTGCGATGGCCAGACCGATCCGGACTGGATTGCCATGGACCTGTTCTCCCAGGCCGAGCATGACGAAGATGCCCAGGCGATTCTGGTCAGCCCCGATGCAGAGTTTCTCGACAAGGTGGCCGCCAGTATTACGAAGCTGCTGCCGACCATGGAGCGTGCGGCCATCGTCGAAACCTCGATCAATGGCCGTGGTGCCCTGATCAAAGTAGCCGATATGCAGCAAGCCATCGATGTCGCCAACCGCATCGCGCCGGAGCACCTTGAGCTGTCGGTCGCCGACCCTGAAGCCTGGTTGCCGCAGATTCGCCACGCCGGTGCGATTTTCATGGGGCGTCACACGTCCGAGGCATTGGGTGACTACTGCGCCGGTCCGAACCATGTGCTGCCGACTTCCGGCACTGCACGTTTCTCTTCGCCGCTGGGCGTCTATGACTTCCAGAAGCGCTCATCGATCATCTACTGCTCGCCGCAAGGTGCCTCCGAACTGGGCAAGACCGCTTCGGTTCTGGCTCGTGGCGAATCGTTGACCGGCCACGCTCGCAGTGCCGAGTACCGGATCACGGATACCCACTGGAGTGCGGGCAGCACAGAGGAAGGCAAGTAATGAGTAAATTCTGGAGTCCTTTCGTCAGCAGTCTGGTGCCTTATGTGCCGGGTGAGCAGCCGAAGCTGACCAAGCTGGTCAAGCTCAATACCAATGAAAACCCTTACGGCCCTTCGCCCAAGGCGCTTGAGGCGATGCGGGCTGCATTGACCGATGATCTGCGTCTGTATCCGGACCCCAACAGTGACCTGCTCAAGCAGGCCGTGGCCGGTTATTACGGTGTGCAGGCCAGTCAGGTGTTCCTGGGCAATGGCTCAGACGAAGTGCTGGCGCACATCTTTCATGCGCTGTTCCAGCACGACAAGCCTCTGTTGTTCCCGGATATCAGCTACAGCTTCTATCCGGTCTACTGTGGTCTGTACGGCATTGACTATGACGCTGTCGCGCTGGACGAACAGTTCCAGATTCGCGTGTCTGATTATGCCAAGCCGAATGCGGGGATCATCTTCCCGAACCCGAACGCACCCACCGGCTGCCTGCTGCCGCTGGAAGCGGTCGAGCAGATCGTCAAGGCCAGTCCGGATTCGGTGGTAGTGGTCGATGAGGCGTATGTCGATTTTGGTGGCGAGACGGCGATAGCGCTGGTTGACCGTTATCCTAACCTGCTGGTGACACAGACGTTGTCCAAGTCCCGTTCACTGGCCGGTTTGCGGGTCGGGTTCGCGGTAGGGCATCCGGATCTGATCGAAGCGCTGGAGCGGGTCAAGAACAGTTTCAACTCTTACCCGCTGGATCGCCTGGCGATTGTCGGTGCGACGGCAGCCTTTGAAGACCGTGAGCACTTCGATACCACTCGCAATGCGGTAATCGCCAGCCGTGAGGCATTGGTCGAGAAGCTGGAAGGTCTTGGTTTTGAAGTGTTGCCTTCTGCGGCCAACTTCATCTTTGCCCGTCACCCGAAACATGATGCTGCAGGCCTGGCAGCCAAGCTGCGCGAGCAGGGCGTTATCGTGCGTCACTTCAAGCAGGAGCGGATTGCCCAGTTCCTGCGGATCAGCATCGGTACGGCTGAGCAGAATCAGGCGTTGCTGGACGGGTTGAGCGGGATTTAGGTCTTTCGCGAATAAATTCGCTCCTACTGTGTGGGAGCGAATTCATTCGCGAAGACTGGTTTTACTGTTCCTTCACTGCCGGCGTTGGTGCCGGTGGCGGCCGCAGGCCAACTTCGGCGCTCAGGCGCAACTCCTTGCCATTGCGCATGACATCAATCGCAATCTTGTCCTTGGGCTTGGTGCGCGCCACCTGATTCATCGAACGCCGACCATCACCTGCTGGTTCGCCATTGATGCTCAGGATCACATCCCCCAGTTGCAGGCCGGCTTTCTGTGCCGGGCCATCGCGAAAGATTCCGGCAACTACAATCCCTGGGCGATCCTTCAGGCCGAAGGAGTCAGCCAGCTCCTGTGTCAGGGGTTGAACTTCGATGCCCAGCCAGCCACGAATGACCTGACCGTGTTCGATGATCGATTTCATGACATCCATCGCCAGTTTGGTCGGGATCGCAAAGCCGATGCCCTGGGAGCCCCCTGACTTGGAGAAGATCGCTGTATTGATGCCGGTCAGGTTGCCGGAGGCATCCACCAGCGCGCCACCCGAGTTGCCGGGGTTGATGGCCGCGTCGGTCTGGATGAAGTCTTCGTAGGTGTTGAGGCCCAGCTGGTTGCGGCCGGTCGCACTGATGATGCCCATGGTGACGGTCTGGCCGACACCGAACGGGTTGCCGATGGCTAGCGCCACATCGCCGATCCGGATGCCGTCGGAGCGTGCAATGGTGATGGATGGCAGGTTTTTCAGGTCGATCTTCAGCACCGCCAGATCGGTTTCAGGGTCGTTGCCGATGACCCGGGCGATGGTTTCGCGGCCGTCCTTGAGGGCGACCACGATCTGGTCGGCACCAGTGGTGACGTGGTTGTTGGTCAGCAGGTAGCCTTCGGGGCTCATGATCACGCCTGAACCGAGGCTCGATTCCATGCGCTTCTGCTTGGGAGCGTTATCGCCGAAGAACCTTCTGAACTGAGGGTCCTCGAACATGGTGGGGTTGTTGCCCTTGTTCACCATCTTGGTGGTGTAGAGATTGACCACTGCTGGCGCAGCGGCACTCACTGCATCGGCATACGACGACGGCCCCTGCATCACCACGGTGGTCTTGGGAGCCTGTTGCAGGTTTACATCACGGCTGGGCAGCCCGACCCATTGCGGGTAACGCTGGATAATCAACATGGCGATGAGCACGCCAGCCAGCAATGGCCAGCCGAAAAAGCGCAGTGCCTTTAACATTGAGCAAGTCCTGATAGTGACAGGCGCAAAGAATTTTCCACGAGTGCGCCATAATGGCGGGCATTATACGAGCACAAAGCAGCTCTGAACTGCATATTTAGGAGTCTTTTATGGCTGTTGCCCTGAGTACCCTGGTCGAAGAGGCCGACCGCTATCTCAACAGTGCCCGCATTCAGGATTATTGCCCCAACGGTCTGCAGGTCGAAGGCCGGCCGCAAATCATGCGCATCGTCAGCGGCGTGACGGCCAGCCAGGCTTTGCTGGACGCCGCTGTCGAAGCCCAGGCCGACCTGATCCTGGTTCACCATGGCTATTTCTGGAAGGGCGAAAACCCTTGTGTCGTGGGCATGAAGCAGCGCCGCCTGAAGACCTTGCTCAAGCACGACATCAGCCTGCTGGCCTATCACTTGCCGCTGGATGTGCATCCGGATGTAGGCAATAACGTGCAACTGGCTCGCCAACTGGATATCACGGTCGAAGGGCCGCTGGACCCGGAGAATCCCAAGGTGGTCGGTCTGGTCGGCTCTCTTTCCGAGCCGATGACGCCTCGTGATTTTGCCCGTCGCGTGCAGGACGCTCTGGGGCGTGAACCCCTGTTGATCGAAGGCAGCCAGATGATCCGGCGTGTCGGCTGGTGCAGCGGTGGTGGCCAAGGCTACATCGATCAGGCGGTGCTAGAAGGTGTGGATCTGTTTCTCAGTGGCGAAGCCTCGGAACAAACCTTTCACAGCGCCCGTGAGAACGACATCAGCTTTATCGCTGCCGGGCACCACGCCACCGAGCGCTATGGGGTTCAGGCCCTGGGTGACTATCTGGCGCGACGTTTTGCCCTTGAACATATATTCATCGATTGCCCTAACCCGATCTGAGAGATCCAAACATGGGGCTATATGTATAGATCGTTTCGATCTATCAAGCGCGCTGATCCTGCGGTATGCCTCATGATAAAGTGCGCGGCTCGAATACGGCCCGCTGGCCGCCCGGGGGGATTTTTCCCGGCCCACAACGATTGCACTCCGTGAGTAACCATGGTTGACAAACTGACGCATCTGAAACAGCTGGAGGCGGAAAGCATCCACATCATCCGCGAGGTCGCCGCCGAGTTCGACAACCCGGTCATGTTGTACTCGATCGGCAAAGACTCTGCCGTGATGCTGCATCTGGCGCGCAAGGCCTTCTTCCCAGGCAAGCTGCCGTTCCCGGTCATGCACGTCGATACCCGCTGGAAATTCCAGGAAATGTATCGCTTCCGCGACAAGATGGTCGAGGAAATGGGCCTGGACCTGATCACCCACGTCAACCCGGATGGTGTTGCGCAGGGTATCAACCCGTTCACCCACGGCAGTGCCAAGCACACCGATATCATGAAGACCGAGGGCCTGAAGCAGGCACTGGACAAGCATGGTTTCGACGCAGCTTTCGGCGGCGCGCGGCGTGACGAGGAAAAATCCCGTGCCAAGGAACGTGTCTACTCGTTCCGCGACAGCAAGCACCGCTGGGACCCGAAGAACCAGCGTCCCGAGCTGTGGAACGTCTATAACGGCAACGTCAACAAGGGTGAGTCGATCCGCGTCTTCCCGCTGTCGAACTGGACCGAACTGGACATCTGGCAGTACATCTACCTCGAAGGCATCCCGATTGTGCCGCTGTACTTTGCCGCCGAGCGCGACGTCATCGAGAAGAACGGCACCCTGATCATGATCGACGACGATCGCATCCTCGAGCACCTTACCGACGAGGAAAAGGCCCGGATCGTCAAAAAGAAAGTGCGCTTCCGCACCCTCGGCTGCTACCCGCTGACCGGCGCCGTCGAATCCGAAGCCACCAGCCTGACCGACATCATCCAGGAAATGCTCCTGACACGAACTTCCGAACGCCAGGGCCGGGTCATCGACCACGACGGCGCAGGTTCGATGGAAGAAAAGAAACGTCAGGGTTATTTCTAAGCTTCAAGTTACAAGCGGCAAGCTGCAAGTTGGAAGCACATTACGTCGCTTCAGAGGCTTTCAGGTTGCCGCCCTTTGTGTGGCGCATTTGTGCGCCTATAACAAAATTTCTGACTAGTTGTACGCCGACAAGCTTGCCGCTTGAAGCTTACAGCTTGGAGCTTGAACCCTATGAGCCATCAATCCGAATTGATCAGCGAGGACATCCTCGCCTATCTGGGCCAGCACGAACGCAAGGAAATGCTGCGCTTTCTTACCTGTGGCAACGTCGATGACGGCAAGAGCACGCTGATCGGGCGTCTGCTGCATGATTCCAAGATGATCTATGAAGATCACCTGGAAGCCATTACCCGCGACTCGAAGAAGTCTGGTACCACTGGCGATGACGTGGATCTGGCGCTGCTGGTGGATGGCCTGCAGGCCGAGCGTGAGCAGGGCATCACCATCGATGTCGCTTATCGCTATTTCTCGACCGCCAAGCGCAAGTTCATCATTGCCGATACGCCGGGCCACGAGCAGTACACCCGCAACATGGCGACCGGTGCATCGACCTGCGATCTGGCGATCATTCTGGTCGACGCTCGTTATGGCGTGCAGACCCAGACCCGTCGTCACAGCTACATCGCCTCGTTGCTGGGCATCAAGCACATTGTCGTGGCCATCAACAAGATGGACCTCAAGGGCTTCGATGAGGGCGTCTTCGAGTCGATCAAGGCCGATTACCTGAAGTTTGCCGAAGGTCTGGCCTTCAAGCCGACCACCATGGCGTTCGTGCCGATGTCGGCCCTCAAGGGCGATAACGTGGTGAACAAGAGCGAGCGTTCGCCCTGGTACACCGGCCAGTCACTGATGGAAATTCTCGAAACCGTCGAAATTTCCAACGACCGCAACTACTCGGACCTGCGTTTCCCGGTGCAGTACGTCAACCGCCCGAACCTGAACTTCCGAGGTTTCGCCGGTACCCTGGCCAGTGGCATCGTGCACAAGGGCGATGAGATCGTCGTGTTGCCATCGGGCAAGAGCAGTCGCGTCAAGTCCATCGTCACCTTCGAAGGTGAGCTTGAACAGGCCGGTCCGGGTCAGGCCATCACCCTGACCATGGAAGACGAAATCGATATCTCCCGTGGCGACCTGCTGGTGCATGCCGACAACGTTCCGCAAGTCAGCGATGCGTTCGATGCCATGCTGGTGTGGATGGCTGAAGAGCCGATGCTGCCGGGCAAGAAATATGACATCAAGCGCGCTACCAGCTATGTGCCGGGCTCTATTGCCAGCATCACGCACCGCGTTGATGTGAACACGCTGGTCGAAGATCCTGCCAGTGCCTTGCAACTGAACGAGATTGGTCGGGTCAAGATCAGCCTCGATGCGCCTATCGCGCTGGACGGTTACGAAAGCAACCGCACCACCGGTGCATTCATCGTTATTGATCGCTTGACCAACGGCACCGTTGCGGCAGGCATGATTATCGCCAAACCAGTCAGTGCTGGCGGCGCAAATCACCATGGCGAACTGGCTCACGTATCGACTCAGGAGCGTGCTCAGCGTTTCGGCCAGCAACCGGCTACCGTGCTGTTCAGCGGCCTGTCGGGCGCAGGAAAAAGCACGCTGGCCTATGCGGTCGAGCGCAAGCTGTTCGACATGGGGCGTGCGGTTTATGTCCTCGATGGCCAGAACCTGCGTCACGACCTGAACAAAGGCCTGCCACAGGACCGTGCCGGTCGTACCGAGAACTGGAGTCGTGCTGCTCACGTGGCTCGTCAGTTCAATGAAGCCGGTCTGCTGACCCTGGCAGCCTTCGTTGCGCCGGATGCCGAAGGCCGCGAGCGCGCCAAGGCGCTGGTTGGCAAGGAGCGTCTGCTGACGGTCTACGTCCAGGCTTCGCCAACCGTCTGTCGTGAACGTGATCCGCAAGGCCTGTATGCCGCCGAAGGCGACAACATTCCAGGTGAGTCCTTCCCGTACGACGTACCGCTGGATGCCGATCTGGTGATCGATACCCAGTCGTTGAGCGTGGAAGAGAGCGTCAAGCTGGTACTGGACTTGTTGCGCACCCGCGGCGCGATCTAAGTTCTTCGCGAATTTATTCGCGAAAAGGGCCCCAACAAAAAAGCCCGCCATTCGATCTGAATGGCGGGCTTTTTGTTTATCGGTCGCTTACGGCTTTTTCAGACCGTAATGCTCATCCAGCATGCCCGGCGTGTTGGGTGCCTTGGGCGCGTAGTCCTTTGGTGCTTCGCTGTCACGTGGCGGTGTAAGACGGTCGCGAGGCGTTTGATTGGCCTCGGGGTGCAAGGCCGCCAGCAGGCGTTGGCGGGTCAGTTCGTCAAGGGCCAGACGGTTGGCGCCCTCGGCGAGATGTTCCTGTACTTCCTGATAGCTTTGCGAAAGTTTCTGTACCAGGGTAGCCGTGCTGTTGAAGTGAGTGACCACCTCGTTCTGATAGGTATCGAAGCGCTCCTGAATGCTGTCCAGCTGGCGCTGGGTGTTATTCGGAACGGTATTGGGCAGCAGACGTGCGACCAGGAAACCAATGACGACACCGGCAACCAGGGCAAGAGTCGGCAACAACCAAACTAAGAGCGAGTGTTCCACGAGTCCTTCCTCTATAAACGGCTTTGCTTTACGTTAACGGCTCTAACCTGCGCTGTATACCCGCGACGCGTCGCTTATATGTCAGCCACAGACAATCAGCTAGACGAGTCGATCCATTTCGAGGTCACGGAGTTTATTTTGTCCATGCGTGAAACCCCCGTATTCATTGATGGCCCCGAAGGTCAGCTTGAGGCGCTTTATCAGGATCTGCCCGATGCTGTGGGCCTGGCGCTGATTTGTCATCCTAACCCGATCCAGGGCGGGACGATGCTCAATAAAGTGGTTTCGACGCTGCAGCGTACTGCACGCGATGCCGGTCTGGTTACGTTACGTTTCAATTATCGTGGCGTCGGTGCCAGTGCAGGCACTTCGGTTGCCGGGCCGGAAGAGGTGGAGGATGCGGTTGCCGTCGCGCAGTGGCTGCGTGAACAACAGCCGGATCTGCCCATCACGCTGCTGGGGTTTTCCTTTGGCGGTTACGTGGCGGCGACACTCGGCGGGCGTCTTGAAGCGCAGGGAGAGCAACTGAAGCATCTGTTTCTGGTGGCCGCTGCCGCATCGCGTCTGAAAGATCAGAGCGTGCTGCCGCAGAACTGCCCGCTGACCGTCATTCAGCCGGAAACCGACGAAGTCGTGGACCCTGAAATGGTCTATGCATGGTCTGCGCTTCTGCAACGTCCCCATGAGCTGCTGAAAGTGGCAGAATGCGGACACTTTTTCCACGGCAAGCTGACCGACCTGAAAGATCTGGTCCTGCCGCGTCTCTCGAATTGATTGCAGCCATAGAATAAGCGACCTGCCATGACTACTCGTATCCTGACCGGTATCACCACCACCGGCACTCCCCATCTGGGCAATTATGCGGGCGCGATTCGCCCGGCCATCGTCGCCAGTCGCCAGAAGGATGCCGATTCTTTTTACTTCCTGGCGGATTACCACGCCTTGATCAAGTGCGACGACCCGCAGCGCATTCAGCGCTCGCGTCTGGAAATCGCCGCGACCTGGCTGGCTGCCGGTCTGGATGTCGATCGTGTGACCTTCTACCGCCAGTCCGATATCCCCGAGATCCCGGAACTGACCTGGTTGCTGACCTGTGTGGCTGGCAAGGGCCTGCTCAACCGGGCTCATGCCTATAAGGCTTCCGTGGACAAGAACGTCGAGGCCGGTGAAGACCCGGATGCCGGCATCTCCATGGGCCTGTTCAGCTATCCGGTGCTGATGGCTGCCGACATTCTGATGTTCAACGCCCATAAAGTGCCGGTCGGTCGTGACCAGATTCAGCACGTTGAAATGGCCCGTGATATCGGCCAGCGCTTCAACCACCTGTTTGGCAAGGGCAAGGAGTTCTTCGTCATGCCTGAAGCCCTGATCGAGGAAAGCGTTGCGACGCTGCCAGGTCTGGATGGGCGCAAGATGTCGAAGAGCTACGACAACACCATTCCGTTGTTCAGCAGCGCCAAGGACATGAAGGACGCTATCTCGCGCATCGTCACCGACTCCCGTGCCCCGGGCGAAGCGAAGGATCCGGACAACTCCCATCTGTTCACGCTCTATCAGGCGTTCTCCAGTGCTGAGCAATCGGCCGAGTTCCGTTCCGAGTTGCTGCAGGGGCTGGGTTGGGGCGAGGCCAAGAGTCGTCTGTTCAAACTGCTGGATGGCGAGCTGAGCGAAGCCCGCGAGAAGTATCTGAGCCTGATCGAGCGGCCTGCCGACCTGGAAGACATCCTGCTCGCCGGTGCCCGGAAAGCCCGTCGTGCCGCGACGCCGTTCCTCGAAGAGCTGCGTGAAGCGGTGGGCCTGCGCTCTTTCCGCACGGTTGCGCAGAATGTCGAAACCGGCAAGAAAAAAGCCGCCAAGGGCGCACGGGTTGTGAGTTTCCGTGAGGAAGACGGCAGTTTCCGTTTCCGCCTGCTGGCTGCCGATGGTGAGCAGTTGCTGCTGTCGGACAAGTTCGCTGATGGCAAGACGGCAGGTGCTGCCAGTAAAAGTCTGCTTGGGCCAACCGAGCCAATCATCATTGCCGGCGATCTCCACTTTGAGGTGGCTTTTGGCAATGCCAAGGCTGAAAGCCCTCAGTTTGAAAGTGCCCAAGCGGTACAGGCCGGTATAGAGCGCTTGCTGGCTGAGCTCAAAGCCTTGCAGGATTGATTGCCATTCCCCCGGGCCGTCGCTACAGTGTCGGCCCGCTTTTTTGTTGCCTTGTTAGCGAATATGACGCCTCTAGAACGATATCAAGCAGATCTGAAACGCCCTGACTTCTTCCACGATGCCGCGCAGGAAAACGCTGTGCGTCACTTGCAGCGTCTGTACGAGGATCTGGTTGCTGCGAATAACAGCAAACCGGGCATGTTCGGCAAGCTGTTCGGCAAGAAAGAACCGACCCTGGTCAAGGGGTTGTACTTCTGGGGCGGCGTGGGCCGGGGCAAGACCTATCTGGTTGATACGTTCTTCGACGCCCTGCCGTTCGAGCAGAAGGTGCGGACTCACTTCCACCGCTTCATGAAGCGTGTGCACGAAGAGATGAGAACCCTCAAGGGCGAGAAAAACCCGCTTGTCCTCATCGCCAAGCGCTTTTCCGATGAGGCGCGGGTGATTTGCTTCGACGAATTCTTCGTCTCCGACATTACCGATGCCATGATCCTTGGCACCTTGATGGAAGAGCTGTTCAAGAATGGCGTGACCCTGGTCGCGACGTCCAACATCGTGCCCGATGGCCTGTATAAGGACGGCCTGCAGCGTGCCCGCTTCCTGCCAGCCATTGCCTTGATCAAGCAGAACACCGATATCGTCAACGTCGACAGCGGCGTCGACTATCGCCTGCGCCATCTGGAGCAGGCCGAACTGTTCCACTTCCCGCTCAATGACGTCGCCGAGGAAAGCCTGCGCAAAAGCTTCAAGGCGCTGACGCCCGACTGCGCGCAGACCATCGAAAACGATGTGCTGATCATCGAGAATCGCGAGATTCGCGCCTTGCGCACTTGTGATGACGTAGCGTGGTTCGATTTCCGTGAACTGTGCGACGGGCCTCGCAGCCAGAACGACTACATCGAGTTGGGCAAGATCTTCCACGCTGTGCTGCTGAGCGGTGTCGAGCAGATGAGCGTCACCACCGACGACATTGCCCGCCGCTTCATCAACATGGTCGACGAATTCTACGACCGCAACGTCAAGCTGATCATCTCGGCCGAGGTTGAGTTGAAGGACCTGTACACAGGCGGTCGTCTGACGTTTGAATTCGCACGTACCCTGAGCCGCTTGCTGGAAATGCAGTCCCACGAGTTTCTGTCGCGGGCGCATAAGCCTTAGGGGCAGTTGCAAGCTTCAAGTTGGAAGCTGCAAGTAAAGGCAGGTTGCGTACTGCTTTGCTTCTGCTTTTTCTTGCTGCTTGTAACTTGCGGCTTGCAGCTTTTCAGCATGCCGCCCTCAGGCGGCCTGCTGAAACTGCTGCCTGTACTGATTCGGCGACAGTTCGGTGTGTTGGCGGAACAGGCGCGCGAAGAAGCTCGCATCGTCGTAGCCAATTTCGTAGCTGATGGTCTTGATGCTTTTGCGCGTGCCCGATAACAGGCCCTTGGCTGTTTCGATGCGCAGGCGTTGCAGGTAATGCAGTGGCTTGTCGCCGGTAGCGGCCTGGAAGCGGCGCATGAAGTTGCGGATGCTCATGCCGTGGTTGCGGGCCACGTCTTCAAAGCGGAACTTGTCTGCAAAGTGCTCTTCAAGCCAGTGCTGGATCTGCAGGATGATGACGTCCTGATGCAGCTTCTGGCCGCCAAAACCTATCCTTCCCGGTGAATAACTGCGCCGCACCTCGTAGAGAATGTCGCGGGCCACGGCCTGGGCGACGTTCGAGCCGCAGAAGCGCTCGATCAGATAGATATACAGATCACATGCTGACGTGGTGCCGCCTGCGCAATACAGGTTGTCGGCGTCTGTCAGGTGCTTTTCCTGATTGAGCAGGACTTTGGGAAACCTCTCGCTGAACGTATTGAAGAAGCGCCAGTAAGTCGTGGCTTCCTTGCCGTCCAGCAGGCCGGCTTCGGCCAGCCAGAAAACCCCGGTGGCCTCACCGCACAGCACGGCGCCGCTGGCGTGCTGTTCGCGCAGCCATGGCAGAATCTGCGGGTATTGCTGCAACTGGCTGTCGAAATCGTCCCAGAATGCCGGGATGACGATGATGTCGCTTTCGCACAGTGGGCCGTCTACAGGCAGGGTGACGTCGCTGAAGCTGCCGACGGGCATGCCGTCCGGGCTCACCAGGCGAATTTCAAAGGCGGGCTTGAGGCCGTGTCCCAGTTGCTTGCTGTACCGCAGGCTGGCCAGATGGAAGAAGTCCTTGGCCTGCATCAGGGTGGAAGCGAACACTTTGTCAGTGGCAAGAATGCTTACGCGCCGCAGCGGGGCGGTGTGTTGAATCGGCATGATCTTTTGTTCTTATATGGAATAGTGGTCAAACAACGGCTGAATCGTCTTATTTTTTCGCGAGTGTGTCTAGCCTCAATAACCGTGACTTCCAGGCCGGCCAGCCTCATGGCTTGCCTGTCAGAGCACTAAACAGGTCGTGGGTTGAAAATCAGGTTGAGGTTATTTTTTCAGCCTGTATAATCCGCCAGCTCTTTGCAGTGGAAGTGATGCGCCGTCTGCCGAAGAATCTTGCCGTATAACGGACGCGCTGACCCGAGCCCCCGATAGCGTCTGTTTCCGGCTGCCTTTGACTTGTCAAAGTACGCACTATTCAGTAAGATCCGCCGTCTCATTTTCAGGCGGCCCCTGAGGCTATAAAGAATGAAAACTTTTACTGCTAAACCGGAAACAGTTAAGCGCGACTGGTTCGTCGTCGACGCTGCTGGTCAGACCCTGGGTCGTCTGGCCACCGAAATCGCGAGCCGTCTGCGTGGCAAGCACAAACCGGAATACACTCCGCACGTCGATACCGGTGATTACATCGTCGTTATCAACGCTGAGCAAATCCGCGTTACCGGTGCTAAAGCTTCCGACAAGATTTACTACTCTCACTCCGGTTTTCCGGGCGGGATCAAATCGATCAACTTTGAAAAGCTGATCGATAAAGCTCCTGAGCGCGTGATCGAGACCGCGGTCAAAGGCATGCTGCCTAAGAACCCGCTGGGTCGCGACATGTATCGTAAGCTGAAAGTCTATGCGGGCGCTGTACACCCTCATACTGCTCAGCAGCCCCAAGAACTGAAGTTTTAACGGAATAGTTCATTATGTCGGCGACTCAAAATTACGGCACTGGCCGTCGCAAGACCGCAACCGCACGCGTTTTCCTGCGTCCGGGCACTGGTAACATCTCGATCAACAACCGTTCTCTGGACGTGTTCTTCGGCCGCGAAACTGCCCGCATGGTAGTTCGTCAGCCGCTGGAACTGACCGAAACTGTTGAGAAGTTCGACATCTACGTCACCGTTATCGGTGGCGGTGTAAGTGGTCAAGCTGGCGCAATCCGCCACGGTATCACTCGCGCTCTGATGCAATACGACGAAACTCTGCGTAGCGCCCTGCGTAAAGCCGGTTACGTTACTCGTGACGCTCGTGAAGTTGAACGTAAGAAAGTTGGTCTGCGTAAAGCGCGTAAGCGTCCGCAGTACTCGAAGCGTTAATTCGCACTTCGTTCAAAAAGAACGCCCAGCCTCTTCGGAGCTGGGCGTTTTTTTATGCCTGTCAAATATGTGTGACAACGTGCCACATGGCTGTAACCCTTGATTTACAAGATTTCCTACTTTTTGTACGGTCTTATTACCTTGTTAAATGAAGGGTTTTTATTTACCATCCGGCCAAATCTATAAGCAGCTAGATTGAGTTTAAGTAGACGCCTGCTCAAACAGGCCACATAGCTGATGGGAGAGGACGGAATGAGCAATGACGGCGTGAATGCAGGCCGGCGTCGCTTCCTCGTGGCAGCCACATCCGTGGTTGGTGCAGCAGGAGCGGTGGGGGCTGCGGTCCCGTTCGTGGGGTCATGGTTCCCCAGTGCCAAGGCGAAAGCCGCGGGGGCACCGGTCAAGGTGAATATCAGCAAGATTGAAGCAGGGCAGCAGATGATTGCTGAGTGGCGCGGTCAACCGGTATTCATTGTTCGTCGCACCAAAGAGATCCTGGATAACCTCGGCAAGATCACCGGTCAGTTATCCGATCCCGAGTCCAAGGCTTCTGTTCAGCCTTCGTATGTTGACCCCGTGGTTCGTTCGATCAAGCCGGAAATCCTGCTTCTGGTCGGCCTTTGTACGCACCTGGGTTGTTCGCCGACCTTCCGTCCTGAAGTCGCGCCTGTCGATCTTGGCAAGGACTGGGTGGGAGGCTATTTCTGTCCTTGTCACGGCTCTCATTACGATCTGGCCGGTCGGGTCTACAAGTCTCAACCCGCGCCACTGAATCTGCCAGTGCCTCCGCATTCCTATGAGTCGGACAGTGTGATTGTCATTGGCGTCGATAAGGAGGGTGCGTGATGAGCAAGTTCATGGATTGGGTCGATGCTCGCTTCCCGGCGACAAAGATGTGGGAAGACCATCTCAGCAAGTATTACGCTCCAAAGAATTTCAACTTCTTCTACTTCTTCGGCTCTCTGGCGCTTCTGGTTTTGGTCAATCAGATCCTCACCGGAGTCTGGCTGACTATGAGCTATACGCCTTCGGCTGAAGAGGCGTTCGCTTCCGTCGAATACATCATGCGTGACGTCGAGTACGGCGCGATTCTGCGTCTGCTGCACTCCACGGGGGCCTCCGCCTTCTTCATCGTGGTCTACCTGCATATGTTCCGTGGCTTGCTCTACGGCTCGTATCAAAAGCCGCGTGAACTGGTCTGGGTGTTCGGCATGCTGATTTACCTGGCGCTGATGGCTGAGGCTTTCATGGGCTACCTGCTGCCCTGGGGACAAATGTCGTACTGGGGTGCCCAGGTGATCATTTCGCTGTTCGGCGCCATTCCGGTCATCGGTGACGACCTGACCCAATGGATTCGTGGCGATTACCTGATTTCCGGTATCACCTTGAACCGTTTCTTTGCTTTACACGTGGTCGCTCTGCCGATCGTGGTGCTGGGCCTCGTGGTGTTACACATTCTGGCGTTGCATGAAGTGGGCTCCAACAACCCGGATGGTGTGGATATCAAAAAGCTCAAGGACGAGAACGGTATCCCTCTGGATGGCATTCCTTTCCATCCTTACTACACCGTGAAAGACATTGTCGGCGTAGTGGTATTCCTCTTCGTCTTTTGCTCCATCGTGTTCTTCTTCCCTGAAATGGGTGGCTACTTCCTCGAAAAACCCAACTTCGAAGCGGCCAATCCTTTCAAAACGCCGGAACACATTGCGCCTGTCTGGTACTTCACGCCGTTCTACGCGATCTTGCGGGCGATTCCGGACAAGCTGATGGGGGTTATCGCCATGGGAGCGGCCATTGCGGTGCTGTTCGTGCTGCCTTGGCTGGACCGAAGCCCGGTCAAGTCCATGCGATACAAGGGGTGGATGAGCAAGCTCTGGCTGCTGTTGTTCTGTGTCTCTTTCGTGATCCTCGGCGTGCTGGGCGTTCTGTCGCCGACTCCCGAGCGCACGCTGCTGTCGCAGATCTGCACCTTTCTGTACTTCGCCTACTTCATTCTGATGCCGTTCTATACCCGGCTAGAGAAGACCAAACCGGTTCCAGAAAGGGTGACTGGCTGATGAAAAAGCTATTGGCTGTATTGATTCTCGCGATTCTGCCTGTCTTTTCATTCGCCGCTGAACATGGCGGTCCGGAACTGGAAAAGGTCGATATCGATGTCTCCGACAAGGCTGCGATGCAGGACGGTGCACGGACGTTCGTCAACTACTGCATGGGCTGTCACAGCGCCAAATACCAGCGCTACGAGCGTGTGGCCGATGATCTGGGGATTCCCCATGAGCTGATGCTGGAAAAGCTGGTGTTCACCGGTGCCAAGATCGGCGACCACATGAACACCGGCATGCAGTCGAACGATGCCAAGACCTGGTTCGGTGCTGCGCCGCCTGACCTGACGCTGGTGGCGCGTGTGCGTGGCACGGACTGGCTCTATGGCTATCTGCGCTCGTTCTACGAGGACCCGGCTCGACCATTGGGTGTGAATAACCGAGTGTTCCCCAACGTCGGCATGCCTAACGTGCTGGCGAGCCTTCAAGGTCGGCAGGTGGTGGGTTGCAAGCAGGTCCAGGTGGTTGAAGAGGGCAAGAAGCAATATGACCCCCTTACCGGTGCGCCGCTGACTCACGAGGCTTGCGATCAACTGACCATCGTGCCGAAAACCGGTAGCCTGACTGCAGAGCAGTTCGACGAGAAGATCAAGAATCTGGTGACCTTTCTGGCCTATTCAGCCAATCCGGTTAAACTGCAGCATCAGCGTATAGGCACTTATGTGCTGCTTTATCTGGCCTTCTTCTTTGTTTTCGCGTATCTGCTCAAGCGCGAATACTGGAAAGATGTTCACTGATCGAGCAGTTGTAGCTTCGCACTGACACAAGCGCTCCAGTGGAGTCTCCATTCGGATAGTGATTGCGAGGCGGGTATAGTAGCGGCGCAAGATTGCAGAATTTACTTCGCGTAAATGAGCTATCTTGTCGCCCGCGACGACGACCTGTCTTTGCGCGGTCATAATCGGGGGCCCACTGGGGCGCGTTCGTTTGTCTGCCTTATAAATTTAACAAGCGAGGAGGATCGCCATGGGCGTGACCAATCGGTTGGCCTGTTACTCCGACCCCGCCGACCACTATTCCCATCGCGTGCGCATCGTGCTCGCTGAGAAGGGTGTCAGCGCCGAGATCATTGATGTGGTTGCGGGTCGTCATCCGCCCCAGCTCATCGAAGTGAATCCGTATGGCAGCGTGCCAACCCTGGTTGATCGTGACCTGGCGTTGTACGAGTCTACGGTGGTGATGGAATATCTTGATGAGCGTTACCCGCATCCGCCCTTGCTGCCGGTTTACCCTGTGGCGCGTGCAAATAGTCGCCTGCTGATTCATCGGATTCAGCGCGACTGGTGTGGACTGGTGGATCTTATTCTGGATTCGCGCAGCAAAGAGTCTGCCCGCGTACAAGCGCGCAAGGAATTGCGCGAAAGTCTGACCGGTGTTTCGCCGTTGTTTGCGGAAAAACCTTTTTTCCTCAGTGACGAGCAAAGCCTTGTCGATTGCTGTCTACTGCCCATACTCTGGCGTTTGCCAGTCTTGGGTATCGAATTGCCACGGCCTGCCAAGCCGTTGCTTGATTACATGGAGCGCCAATTTGCGCGCGAGGCATTTCAGGCAAGCCTGTCTGTAGCCGAACGTGAGATGCGCTAAGGCTTAAGGAGCCGTTGATGAACTCCAGTCGCCCTTATCTGATTCGTGCTCTCTATGAGTGGATCGTCGATAACGATTGCACACCACATATATTGGTCAATGCGGAGTACCCGTCGGTGCAGATCCCTCAGGGTTTTGCCAACGATGGGCAGATTGTCCTGAACGTTTCACCCAGTGCTGTGCGTCATTTGCACATGGACAACGAAGCGGTCAGTTTTGAAGGCCGCTTCGGCGGTGTGCCGCATGCCTTGTATGTTCCCATTGGCGCCATTCTGGGTATTTATGCCCGGGAAAACGGCCAAGGCATGGTCTTCGATCTGGAGCCTCCGATGGAGGAAGAAGACGAGATCGAGCTGGAAGAGGATGCGCCACCACCACCGGACAGCGAGCCTCCGCGTCCTAGCGGCAGGCCGAGTCTGAAAGTTGTGAAATAAAAAAAGGCGATCCATCCGGATCGCCTTTTTTAATGCCGCCAGGTTATCAGTCGATGTACTCGAACAGCCTGACGATTTTCTGCACACCGGATACGCCCTGCACCAGATTGGTGGCGCGATTGGCTTCATCCTGAGTGAGCAGGCCGAGCATGAAAACGATCCCGTTTTCGGTCACGACCTTGATCCGAGAGCCGGGGATCGAGTTGTCCGCCAGCATCTGGGTCTTGATCTTGGTCGTCAGCCACGCATCGTTATTGCGTGCCAGCAGGGACGATGGCGCCATGACTTGAAGTTCGTTGTTGACCTTCTTGACTCGCTGCACAGAGCTGGCAGCCTGTTCGGCCAGGGCCTTGAGGTCTGCGCGAGGCGTCTGGCCAGCCAGCAGGACGATGCCGTTGAAGCTGGTGACGACAATGTGCGAGCCTTCGGCCAGATCAGGGCTGGCCTTGGAGATGTTCACTGCGGCTTTGGTTTCGATGAGGGAGTCATCGATCTTGCTGCCGAAAGTCCTGGTTCCCCGGTCGTCCTCGATCGGTTTGTCGCGTGCTGCTGTCAGAACCGAGCTGCATCCGCTGATGCCGAGGCACAGGGTCAGGACCAGTAGGCTGAGGCGATTAGGGGTCATTCTTCACTCCCGAACAGTTGGCTGTCGATCAGATCGCAAAGGCAATGGATCGCCAGCAGATGGACTTCTTGTATGCGTGCCGTGACATTGGCGGGGACGCGGATTTCTACGTCTTCCGGCAATAATAGCGATGCCATGCCGCCACCGTCGCGTCCCGTCAATGCTACGACAATCATTTCGCGATCATGTGCGGCCTGGATGGCTTGAATAATGTTCGCCGAGTTGCCGCTGGTGGAAATGGCCAGCAGCACATCGCCCGGTTGACCCAGGGCGCGAATCTGTTTGGAAAAGATTTCGTTGTAGCTGTAATCGTTGGCGATCGAGGTGATCGTCGAGCTGTCCGTGGTCAGCGCTATCGCAGGCAGGCTAGGCCTTTCACGCTCGAAACGGTTGAGCAGTTCGGAGGAAAAGTGCTGGGCATCGCCGGCAGAGCCGCCGTTACCGCAGGCAAGCATTTTGCCTTCGTTGAGCAGGGCGTTGACCATTACCTGGCTGGCTTGCTCGATAAAGGGTGCAAGGACGTCCATCGCCTGTTGCTTGGTGTCAATGCTGGCCTGGAACAGCCGGCGAATTCGGGATTGCATGTCCATCAATGTGACCTTAATGAGAGCGTACGGCGGCTGGTCGGGTGCGCTGCGGGGATCCCCGGCGGCTCACCACACACTGAATGTGCAGCCCGCAAATCAAATAGCAAAATGGGTGGTAAAGGGTGTTGCTGCGCGTCAGGTTTGCGATTGTCCGCTTGTTACATCAACTGTCGAATGCACTCTTGAGCCACGTCAGGGGAGCGGCCTTGCCTGGATCTCCATCGATAGCGATCACGTCGAAACGGCATGGATAATCGGCCCACTGTGACTCTTGTTGCAGGAACAGTTGTGCAGCGGTAATCAGTTTTTCCTGTTTGCGAAAATCGACGCTTTCCATGGCTCCACCCCAGCCTGAGTGGCGTCGGTAGCGAACTTCGACGAATACTACTGTATCGCCGTCGAGCATGACTAGATCAAGCTCGCCGCGTTTGCATGACCAGTTTTGGGTAATCGGGCGCAGGCCTTGTTGTTGTAGATACAGCAGGGCGCAGGCTTCTGCCTCGCGCCCTGCCTGTTGCCGGGTGTTGCCTGGCATCAAGGAGCGGTGTCCGGCAGGCGCTGGACCTTGCCATCGACAAACTCTGCCCAAGGCAGTTGACGCTCGACGCGGCGGCTCGGGCTCAGGCTCAAGCTGCCCGACAGGCCGTCGATGCGGCTTTCAGGCAGTGTCTTGAGCTGGCCAAGACGCGGAGCCAGGCGATAGGCGTCGATGCCCATGGCGTAGAGGCGGCCCAGGCTGCCCGATGCTTGTGGCCATTGAGCGGTCACTTGCTGGCGCAGAGGGTCGTTGGCATTGAGCAACCATGGGGTTTCGCAGAAGCGTACGCCGTTCAGGTCCAGATACTGAGCCTGATCGTTGCTGTTGGTGAACAGGTGAGAGGTGGCATAGACCGGAACGTCGCCAGCGTACTGGAACACCATGGTCGGCTTGATCTGCTGAGCCTGCTGTGGAGTTGCAGCCAGGAACATGAAGTCGATGTCCTGGCGGCGTGTAGGCTGGGCGGCAACCTGAGTGCCTACGGTGCTTTGCAGGCGCTGGGCGCGGCCTTCGCTGTTGCGCAACTGGAACAGGTCTGCGACTTGCTGGGCAAGCGCGACAGGCTGGTCGACGTGTTCGGCTGCGATCAGAGTGCCGCCCTTGGCTTGCCAGCTTTTGCGGAAGGCATCCAGTACGCGATCGCCCCATTCGCCTTTAGGCACCATGGCGACGGCGCTGCGTTTGCCGTCTGCCCAGGCGCGGCGTGCCACTTCCCGTGCTTCGTCTTCGGCGGCAAGGCCGAACTGGAACAGTTGTGCCGGGCCTTCGGTGTTGGAGTCGCTGTAGTTCAGGGCCAATGTGGTGATAGGCAGTTGCTGGCGGCTGTTCAGTTGTTTGACCAGATTCTTTTCCAGCGGGCCGACGACCAGTTGCGCGCCGGCAGCCTTGGCCTGACGATAGAAGTCATCCATCGATGTGACGCGCGAGCTGTCGAAGACCTGAATGGCTGGCGGGTTCTGACCAGCTTGCTGGGCCTGATAGTGCGCAGCCATGAAGCCTTCACGCAGCGCCTTGGCAACAGAGGCCAGTTGACCATCCTGTGGCAGCAGCAGAGCGATCTTGGTCAGCGGCTCGCTGGTCAGGGCGCGGAGCTGGGCGAGGGTGGTCGGCAGTTTCAAGGCGGCCGGATGTTGCGGGTTCTGTGCTTTCCAGCTGTCGATGGCGGCCTGTTGCTGCTCCAGCGTGCCGGCGCCCTTGACCGAGCGGGCCAGGCTCAGCCAGCCGCCCATGTCGTCGGTGGCAGTGCTTTGCAGTTGGTCGGCAGGCAGTGCTGCAACCAGTGCCCAGATGGCATCGTTGTTGGCGCTGGCGTCGTTGCCTTGCAGCAGCGGGCCTGCGAACACACGCTCGCGAGCTGCGGCCAGGGTCTGGCCATCGGCTTCGAGTGCGCGAGCCCGGACAGCGTGAGTGCGGATTTGCTGTTCAACCGACAGTTCGCCCAGACGTTGCAGGCTAGGGTGATCCAGTGCGGTCAGTGCAGCCTTTGGCTGGTTGCGACCCATGGCCAGTTCTGCAGTCAGGGTGCTGGCGAATACCTGCAGGCCGGGCTTCAACTGATCCAGAGGGACCTGGGCCAGAATCTGGGCGGCGCGGCCAGGATTGTTCTGGCGATTCGCCAGATCTGCGGCGCTCAAGCGCAACGGGGCGGCCTGATCCGGCGTCTTGGCAGCCGCAGCCTGTTCAAGCAATTGCTCGATGCTGGCGTCGGGGGTGCGAGGCAACTCACCAAGACTGGATGAGGGCGAGCTGGCGCAGGCTGCAAGAAGGGCAGCGAGGCAGAGGGCAGAGAACAGCCGCAGGCAGGCGATCATTGATGTGTTCCTGATACTCAAGCAAGTTAGCGGGGAATTGTACCCAAGCACTGGCCGGGGTGCGACTTCGAAGGTGTCGAAAGCGGTGATATTGGTCGTGTCGTAGTGCTCTATCGGCCAATACACTTGATTCGAGAGTGTTTCAGCATCTTGCGACGGGGCAGAATCATGGTTTTCCTTCCTTTTTTATGCCCATCCCTGAATGTGTTGCACCATGGGTCAGGGTCGTAGCCTGTACAATGTGGTTTTTTCAACCACCAAAAATGAGGTCTGCGCTTTGACTGCTCCGGTTGTTTCAAATTCCACCCTGGGTTCGCTTTATGTAGTGGCGACCCCTATCGGCAATCTGGACGACATGAGCGTGCGGGCCTTGAAAGTGCTGCGTGAAGTGGCATTGATAGCAGCAGAGGATACTCGCCACTCCTCAAGGCTGATGCAGCATTTTGGAATATCCACGCCTCTGGCTGCCTGTCATGAACATAACGAGCGTGACGAGGGTAGTCGTTTCATTACCCGTCTGCTGGCCGGTGACGATGTTGCATTGATCTCCGATGCCGGGACGCCGCTGATTTCCGATCCTGGTTATCACCTTGTCCGGCAGGCGCGGGCGGCGGGTGTTCAGGTGGTTCCGGTGCCGGGTGCCTGCGCCCTGATTGCGGCCTTGTCGGCAGCCGGCCTGCCTTCGGACCGTTTTATCTTTGAAGGTTTTCTGCCAGCCAAGGCCGTGGGTCGCAAGAGCCGGCTTGAAGTGCTTCGCGAAGAGCCTCGCACCTTGATCTTCTATGAGGCCCCGCACCGGATTCTCGAATGTCTTCAGGACATGGAGCAGGTGTTCGGCCCTGACCGTCCCGCATTGCTGGCGCGGGAGCTGACCAAGACGTTTGAAACCCTCAAGGGGCTGCCGCTGGCGCAACTGCGTGCCTTTGTCGAGGGCGACAGCAATCAGCAGCGTGGTGAATGCGTGGTGCTGGTGGCGGGCTGGACGCCGCCCGAGGATGAAGATGTGGTAGGTGCCGAGGCGCGCCGGGTTCTGGATCTGTTGCTCGAAGAGATGCCGCTCAAGCGCGCGGCCGCACTGGCAGCGGAAATCACCGGGGTACGCAAGAATCTGCTTTACCAGGTCGCACTGGACAAACAGAAGGATCAATAAGTTCCGTCTCGTGCGACAAATGCGCGTCATTCTGGCTTTTAATGCTTGTTCTTGACGCCTCGTCCCGATACCCTTGGCGGCGGAGAGTCGATTGGACAGTCGCTGCCTCTTGCTGCTTTGCAGTCAAGGGGGGGAGGAAAGTCCGGGCTCCATAGGGCGGAGTGCCAGGTAACGCCTGGGAGGCGCGAGCCTACGGAAAGTGCCACAGAAAATAACCGCCTAAGCACTTCGGTGCCGGTAAGGGTGAAAAGGTGCGGTAAGAGCGCACCGCACGTCTGGCAACAGTTCGTGGCAAGGTAAACCCCACTCGGAGCAAGACCAAATAGGGTTCCAAGGCGTGGCCCGCGCTGGAACCGGGTAGGTTGCTAAAGACGTCCAGTGATGGCCGTCGTAGAGGAATGACTGTCCTCGACAGAACCCGGCTTACAGATCGACTCTCCACCTTCTTCTCTCGACTGCTGTTAAAGCAGCGGTTTTTCTTATCCGTAATGCCAAAAAATTCTTACACTTAATAAATTACTTTAACTTTGAGCCGCAATCATTTGGGCGGCTTCGTATTTGCCTGTCAAAACCCGCGAAAATTTACCTCTCCCCCTCCAATACCGCTCCTAAATCTCCGAAATGTAAGGGGTTTCCTTAAGACCGTGCCTTGACGGTGTGGTGGGCGCATTCCTATAGTGTGCGCAAGTGGCAGAAAGTGGCACGAAGTGGGTTTTTTTAGCGCGAAAAGTTAAAAATCGGAGAGTGCGCCTGTGTTTCGTGGTGCCAACGCAATCAATCTCGATGCCAAGGGTCGTCTCGCCATGCCGAGCCGGTACCGTGACGAGTTGGATTCGCGTAGCTCCGGGCAACTTATCGTGACCATTGATGCCGTTGACCCCTGCTTGTGTCTTTATCCGCTGTCCGAGTGGGAACTGATTGAGGCGAAACTTCGTGAGCTGGCTACCTTTCGCGAAGAAAACCGCCGGTTGCAGAGGCTTTTGATTGGTAACGCAGTGGATCTGGAGCTCGACGGCAGTGGGCGTTTTCTGGTCCCGCCGCGTCTTCGTGAATACGCCAGGTTGGATAAGCGTGTGATGTTGGTTGGACAGCTTAATAAGTTTCAACTGTGGGGCGAGGATGCCTGGAATGCTGTTGCCGATGCAGACCTTGCAGCCATTCAAAAACCTGGCGCGATGCCTGATGAATTACGTGACCTGATCCTGTGACTATGAACAGCAGTTTTACCCACATCACCGTACTGCTCGAAGAAGCCGTCGAGGCTCTCGCTGTGCGCGCCGATGGCTGCTATCTGGACGGCACATTCGGTCGTGGCGGACATAGTCGCCTGATACTTCAGCATCTTGGGCCTGATGGCCGGCTGCTGGGGTTCGACAAGGATCCTCAAGCGATTGCCACAGGGCAAGCGCTGGCGGCCGAAGACGGCCGCTTTGTCATTGTGCAGAGAAGCTTTGCCGAACTGGGCTCCGAGGCTCAGGAACGCGGGTTGGCAGGCAAGGTCAGCGGCATTCTGCTGGACCTTGGCGTCTCCTCACCGCAACTGGACGATCCTGAGCGCGGCTTCAGTTTCATGAACGACGGCCCGTTGGACATGCGCATGGACCCGACTCGTGGCATCAGCGCTGCCGAGTTCATCGCCACTGCACCTGCAGAAGAGATCGCCCGGGTCTTCAAGGAATACGGTGAAGAGCGTTTCGCCAAGCGCATGGCCAATGCCGTGGTTCAGCGTCGCGAAATCCAGCCTTTCGAGCGCACTGCCGATCTGGCAGAAGTCCTCAAGGTTGCCAACCCTGCCTGGGAAAAGGGCAAGAATCCGGCCACGCGTGCCTTTCAGGGCCTGCGTATTCACGTCAACAACGAGCTGGGCGATCTGGAAGCCGGTCTTGAAGCGGCGCTGGACGCCCTTGAGGTCGGCGGTCGTCTGGTGGTCATCAGCTTCCACTCTCTTGAAGACCGCATCGTCAAGCTGTTCATGCGCAAGCTCGTCAAGGGTGAAGCTGACAACATGCCTCGCAACCTGCCGATCCAGTTCAAGGCCTTCGAGCCGAAGATCAAACTCATCGGCAAGGCGCAGTTCGCTTCGGACGAAGAAACCAGAGCCAATCCACGCTCGCGCAGCGCTGTCATGCGTGTGGCGGAGAAGCTCAGGTGAGCCGTCTGTTCCTCAAGCCATTGCCCGGCGGCAGCTTCATCATGCTGCTGCTGTTTCTTGCCGTCCTCGTTTCGGCAATCGGCGTGTCCTACAGCGCCCACTGGAACCGGCAGTTGCTTAACTCCCTGTACTCGGAAATGAGCGTGCGCGACAAGGCGCAGGCCGAGTGGGGACGCCTGATTCTCGAGCAGAGCACCTGGACGGCCCATAGCCGTATCGAGAACCTGGCCACCGATCAGTTGAAGATGCGCATCCCCAACGCTGCCGAAGTACGGATGGTGGCGCCATGATGAAACTTGAGGGTGCCCTGTATCCGTGGCGGTTCCGTGTGGTGGTGGGGCTGCTCGTCATCCTGGTGCTCGCCATCTGTTGGCGCATTATCGATCTGCAGGTCATCGATCACACCTTCCTCAAGGAGCAAGGTGATGCTCGCAGCGTCCGTCATATTCCAATCCCCGCTCACCGTGGTCTGATCACCGACCGTAACGGCGAGCCTCTGGCTGTCAGTACGCCTGTGACCACGCTCTGGGCAAACCCGCGTGAAATGCAGCAGGACAAATCCAAATGGCCGGTTCTGGCGACTGCTCTGGGGCAGGACCTCAAGGCCATGACCGAGCGCCTGGATTCTCAGGCCACCAAGGAGTTCATCTATCTGGTTCGCGGCCTGACGCCTGAGCAAGGGCAGTCTGTGCTGGACCTCAAAATCCCCGGTGTCTATGGCATCGAGGAATTCCGGCGTTTCTATCCGGCCGGTGACGTGACCGCACACATGGTCGGCTTCACCGACCTCGACGATCATGGTCGAGAGGGGGTCGAACTGGCCTATGACGACTGGCTCGCCGGGGTGCCTGGCAAGCGACAGGTCATCAAGGACCGCAGGGGACGACTTATCAAGGACGTCCAGGTAACCAAGAACGCCAAGGCCGGCAAGACCTTGGCTTTGTCTATTGATCTGCGCCTGCAATATCTGGCCACCCGCGAACTGCGTAACGCCATAGTAGAGAACGAAGCCAAGGCCGGTAGCCTGGTAATCATGGACGTCAAGACCGGCGAAGTCCTGGCCATGGTCAACCAGCCGACCTACAACCCGAACAATCGCCGCACCATGGTGCCTGCTGCAATGCGCAACCGGGCAATCATCGACGTGTTCGAGCCGGGCTCGACCATGAAGCCGATCTCCATGACCACCGCCCTGGACAGCGGGCGCTGGAAGCCGACCGACAAGGTCGAGGTTTATCCGGGTACCTTGCAGATCGGCAAGTACACCATTCGTGACGTGACCAAGACCGAAGGCCCGATCCTCGACCTGACCGGCATCCTCATCAACTCCAGTAACGTGGGCATGAGCAAGATCGCCTTCGACGTGGGCGGTGAAGCCATTTTCCGCACCATGCAGCGCGTCGGTTTCGGCCAGTACACCGGCCTCGGCTTCCCGGGAGAGCGCGTGGGCAACCTGCCGAACTACCGCGAGTGGCGCAAGGCTGAAACCGCGACCCTGTCCTACGGCTACGGTCTGTCGGTCACCGCCTTGCAACTGGTGCATGCCTATGGCGCACTGGCCAACAATGGCCGGATCGTGCCGCTGACCATTCTGAAAAGCGATACGCCGCCGACGGCCGTGCAGGCCATCCCCGAAAACACCGCCAAGACCTTGCAGGGCATGTTGCAGCAAGTGATCGAAGATCCGCGTGGCGTCTATCGCGCCCGTGTGCCGTCCTATCACGTGGGCGGCAAGAGCGGTACGGCGCGCAAGACGTCCATCGGCACCAAGGGTTACGCGGAAAACTCCTACCGTTCCCTGTTCGCCGGTTTTGGCCCGATGAGCAACCCGCGCTACGCGATCGTCGTTGTGATCGATGAGCCGAGCAAGGGTGGCTATTTCGGTGGTCTGGTTTCTGCCCCGGTATTCAGCAAGGTCATGTCTGGCACGTTGCGTCTGATGAACGTGACCCCCGACAACCTCGCCGCACCCCAAGAGCAGGTCAATGTTGCCCCTGTAGTGAAAGGAGGGCGTGGCTGATGGCTTTCAATCTGAGCAAGATTTTCGCTCAAACCGACCGCGATCCCCTGATTCGTGAGTTGACCCTCGACAGCCGTAATGTCCGGCCTGGAGATCTGTTCCTGGCAGTTCCCGGCATCAAGCTTGATGGCCGCGCCCACATTGCCGATGCCTTGCAGCGCGGTGCGGCGGCGGTGGCTTATGAGGTCGAAGGTTCGACCGTATTGCCTATCACCGATGTGCCGTTGATTCCGGTCAAGGGCCTGGCTGCGCAGTTGTCGGCCATTGCCGGTCGCTTCTATGGCGAGCCGAGTCGCGGACTGAATCTGGTGGGCGTGACCGGCACCAATGGCAAGACCAGCGTTACGCAACTGGTTGCCCAGGCCCTTGATCTGCTCGGCCAGCACTGCGGCATCGTTGGCACACTGGGGACCGGTTTCTATGGCGCGCTGCAAAGCGGTCGCCACACGACCCCCGATCCGATTTCCGTGCAGGCCACCATCGCTGACCTGAAAAAGGCCGGCGCTCGCGCCGTTGCGATGGAAGTGTCGTCCCACGGCCTCGATCAGGGACGTGCAACGGCCCTGGATTTCGACGTTGCCGTGCTGACCAATCTGTCCCGTGATCATCTGGATTATCACGGCACGATGGAGGCCTATGGTGCTGCCAAGGCCAAGCTGTTTGCATGGACGGATCTGCGTTGCCGGGTGATCAATCTGGATGACGGGTTCGGGCGTGAACTGGCCGAGGTGGAGCATGAGTCCCGACTCATCACCTACAGCCTCCAGGACAAGAGCGCATCCCTTTATTGCCGCGATGCGAAGTTCGATGACGATGGCGTACGCGCCACACTCGTCACTGCGCACGGCGAGCACTTTCTGCGCAGCCGTCTGCTGGGCCGTTTCAACCTGAGCAATGTGCTGGCGGCTATCGGCGCCTTGCTGGGGCTGGAATATGCGCTGGACGAAATTCTCAAGGTCCTGCCAAAGCTCGAAGGCCCGGTCGGACGCATGCAGCGTCTTGGCGGTGGCAACAAGCCTTTGGTCGTGGTCGATTACGCCCACACCCCCGATGCTCTGGAGCAGGTGCTAAACGCCTTGCGTCCGCATGCCAAGGGTCGCCTGTTGTGCCTGTTCGGTTGCGGTGGCGATCGTGACAGCGGCAAGCGTCCGCTGATGGCTGAAGTGGTCGAGCGTCTTGCCGATGGCGTCTGGGTGACCGATGACAATCCGCGCACAGAAGCGCCAGGCCGGATCTTCGACGATATCCGCCCGGGTTTCGTGAACGCCGCTGCGGTGCATTTCGTTGAAGGCCGTGGCCAGGCGATTGCCGAGCTGATTGCCAGTGCCGATGCGGCAGATGTTGTGGTTCTGGCCGGCAAGGGGCATGAGGACTATCAGGAAATAGGCGGTCAACGCCACGCGTTCTCTGACCTGGAAGAGGCCGCCAAGGCTCTGGCCGCATGGGAGCTTGCGCATGCTTAAAGCATTGACCTTCAGCGAACTGGTCGCGCCACTCGACGCTCGTCGTGTTGGCGACTGCAGTTTTACCGGTGTCAGCACCGACAGTCGCGCCATTCAGCCGGGCCAATTGTTCGTGGCTCTGACCGGCCCGCGCTTCGATGGCCACGAGTATCTGGATCAGGTTGCCGCCAAGGGCGCCGTAGGTGCTCTGGTCGAGCGGGAAGTGGAAGGCTCCACCTTGCCGCAACTGGTCGTGCTCGATACCCGCAAGGCACTGGCGCAACTGGGCGCGATCAATCGCAATGCCTTTGTGGACAGGCCTGTGGCGGCCATTACCGGTTCCAGTGGCAAGACCACGGTCAAGGAAATGCTGGCCAGTATCATGCGCACTCGCGGTCCGGTCCTGGCGACCCGTGGCAACTTGAATAACGAACTGGGCGTGCCTCTGACTCTGCTTGAACTGGCCCCGGAATATTCTTCGGCGGTCATCGAGCTGGGTGCCTCGCGTGTCGGCGAAATTGCTTTCACCGTCAGCCTGACAAAACCTCATGTCGCTTTGATTACCAATGCCGGGACTGCCCATGTCGGTGAGTTCGGTGGGCCGGACCGTATCGTGGAAGCCAAAGGCGAAATCCTCGAAGGGCTCGATGCCAGCGGCATTGCGGTCCTGAACCTGGATGACAAGGCTTTCCCGACCTGGCGTCTGCGCGTCGGCGAACGAAAGATCGTCAGCTTTGCCCTGAGCAACAGCCAGGCCGATCTGTACGCCAGCGATCTGGGGCGCGATGCACGTGGCTGCCCGAGCTTTCTGCTGCACAGCCCGCTTGGGACTGCGCAGGTGCAATTGAACCTGCTGGGCAAACATAACGTGGCCAATGCCCTGGCGGCAGCGGCTGGCGCCTTTGCGCTGGGCGTTACCCTGGACGGCATCGTCACTGGCCTGAACAACGTTCAACCGGTCAAGGGTCGCACCGTTGCACAAATCGCCAGCAATGGCGTGCGGGTGATCGATGACTCTTACAACGCCAATCCTTCTTCTATAAACGCCGCCGTCGATCTGCTTTGCGACTTCCCTGGCCGAACTGTCCTGGTACTGGGCGATATCGGTGAGCTGGGTGACTGGGCAGAGCAGGGTCACCGCGATGTGGGGGCCTATGCCGCCGGCAAGGTCTCGGCACTTTATGCCGTGGGTCCGTTGATGGCTCATGCCGTGAACGCCTTTGGCGAGCATGGGCGACATTTTGCCAGTCAGGCCGACCTGATTGCGGCGCTGGGCGCCGAGCAAGACCCCAATACCACTTTACTGATCAAGGGTTCGCGTAGTGCCGCGATGGAAAACATCGTGGCTGCCTTATGCGGTTCTAGCCTGGAGAAACATTGATGCTGCTGCTGTTGGCCGAGTTTTTACAACAGTTCCATAAAGGCTTTGCGGTCTTCCAATACCTGACCTTGCGTGGGATTCTCGGCGTGCTCACAGCCTTGACTCTGTCGCTGTGGCTGGGGCCGTGGATGATTCGTACCCTGCAAATGCGCCAGATCGGCCAGGCCGTGCGTAACGATGGTCCGCAATCGCATCTTTCCAAGTCCGGCACCCCGACCATGGGCGGTGCCTTGATCCTGTCGTCCATCGCTATCAGCACTTTGCTGTGGGCTGACTTGAGCAACCGTTATGTATGGGTGGTCCTGCTCGTCACGCTGCTGTTCGGTGGCATCGGCTGGGTCGATGACTATCGCAAGGTGATCGAGAAGAACTCTCGCGGCTTGCCAAGCCGCTGGAAGTATTTCTGGCAGTCGGTATTCGGCCTGTGCGCAGCGATCTTCCTTTACACGACTGCGCCGTCGGCAACCGAGACAACCCTGATCGTGCCGATGCTCAAGGATGTACGCATCCAGTTGGGCATGGTCGGTTTCATCGTATTGACCTACTTCGTCATCGTCGGCTCCAGCAACGCAGTGAACCTGACTGACGGCCTGGACGGCCTGGCAATCATGCCGACCGTGATGGTCGGTGGTGCGCTGGGTATCTTCTGCTACCTGTCGGGTAACGTGAAGTTCGCCGAATACCTGCTGATTCCCTATGTACCGGGCGCGGGTGAGTTGATTGTGTTCTCCGGCGCGCTGATTGGCGCGGGGCTCGGATTCCTCTGGTTCAACACTTATCCGGCCCAGGTGTTCATGGGCGACGTCGGTGCTCTGGCGCTGGGCGCTGCACTGGGCACCATGGCGGTGATCGTCCGTCAGGAGTTCGTCCTGTTCATCATGGGCGGCGTGTTCGTGATGGAAACCCTTTCAGTGGTCATTCAGGTTGCGTCATTCAAACTGACCGGTCGCCGCGTATTCCGCATGGCGCCCATCCACCACCACTTTGAACTCAAGGGCTGGCCTGAGCCGCGTGTGATCGTCCGTTTCTGGATCATCACCGTGATTCTCGTGCTGGTTGGCCTTGCAACGCTGAAACTGAGGTAGAACGAGTGTCTTTGATCGTTTCCGACCGCTTCCGTATCGTTGTCGGTCTAGGCAAGAGTGGCATGTCCCTGGTTCGCTTCCTGGCGAACCGGGGCGTCGCCTTTGCCGTGGCTGATACTCGGGAGAATCCTCCGGAGCTTGCGACCTTGCGTCGCGATTACCCGCAGGTGGAAGTGCGTTGTGGCGAGCTGGACGTAGAGTTTCTCTGCCGTGCCGACGAGCTGTATGTCAGCCCCGGTCTGGCCCTTGCGACTCCAGCCTTGCAAGAGGCTCATGCCCGTGGCGTCAAGATGTCCGGTGACATCGACCTGTTCGCGCGTTACGCGAAAGCGCCGGTCATTGCAATCACCGGATCCAATGCGAAAAGCACCGTGACCACTCTGGTGGGCGAGATGGCCCAGGCTGCAGGCAAGCGCGTTGCAGTCGGCGGCAACCTCGGCATGCCGGCACTGGATCTGCTCAGTGACGATGTCGAGCTGTACGTGCTGGAGCTGTCCAGCTTTCAGCTCGAAACCACCCATGAACTCAATGCCGAAGTCGCGACCGTGCTGAACGTCAGCGAAGACCACATGGACCGCTACAGCGGCCTGCCGGCCTATCACCTGGCCAAGCACCGGATTTTCCGTGGCGCACGGCAAGTGGTCGTCAATCGCCAGGACGCACTGTCCCGGCCACTGATCGGTGAAGGCCTGCCTTGCTGGACCTTCGGCCTGACCAAGCCGGATTTCAACGGTTTCGGCCTGCGTGAAGAGAACGGCGAAAAATACCTGGCTTTCCAGTTCGACAACCTGATGCCGGTTCGCGAACTGAAAGTCCGTGGCGCGCACAATCAGGCCAATGCCCTGGCCGCACTGGCGCTGGGGCATGCCGTGGGCCTGCCGTTCGATGCCATGCTGAGCAGCCTGCGGACCTTCACCGGTCTTGAGCATCGCTGCCAGTGGGTGCGCGAGCTGAAGGGCGTTCACTATTACAACGACTCCAAGGCCACCAACGTTGGCGCCGCACTGGCTGCTATCGAAGGCCTGGGTGCTGACATCACTGGCAAGCTGGTGCTGATCGCTGGTGGCGATGGCAAGGGTGCTGACTTCAGCGCCCTGCATGCTGCCGTTGCAGCTCATTGCCGTGCAGTCGTCCTGCTGGGCCGCGATGCCGAACTGATCGCTCAGGCGCTGGGCGATGCTGTACCGCTGGTGCGTGTCACCACGCTGGAAGAGTCCGTGCAACGCAGTGCCGAACTGGCTCAAGAGGGCGATGCGGTATTGCTGTCGCCTGCCTGCGCGAGCCTCGACATGTTCAAGAATTACGAAGAGCGCGGACGCCTGTTCGCCCAGGCAGTGGAGGGCTTGTCATGATCTTTGGCGTGATCAAGCCTTATCCGTCGCCGCTGATCAGTGGCCGTGGCATAGACCTCGACTTCCCGATGCTGGCTGGCTGCCTGGCATTGCTGGGTCTTGGTCTGGTGATGATCACTTCCGCGTCGTCGGAAGTGGCCGCCGTGCAGTCGGGCAATACGCTGTACATGATGACCCGCCATCTGATCTATCTGTTGATCGGCCTGGGGGCCTGCTGCGCAACCATGATGGTGCCTGTCGCCACGTGGCAGCGCATGGGCTGGCTGATGCTGATCGGTGCCTTCGGTCTGCTGTTGCTGGTGCTGGTGCCGGGTATCGGCCGCGAGGTAAACGGCTCGATGCGCTGGATTGGCTTCGGCGCGTTCAACGTGCAGCCTTCCGAAATCGCCAAGGTCTTTGTGGTGATCTTCCTGGCCGGTTACCTGATTCGTCGTCAGCAGGAAGTCCGTGAAAGCTGGATGGGCTTCTTCAAGCCGTTCATCGTGTTGCTGCCGATGGCGGGCCTGTTGCTGATGGAGCCTGACTTCGGGGCCACGGTCGTGATGATGGGCTCGGCTGCCGCCATGCTGTTTCTCGGTGGTGTCGGGCTGTTCCGTTTCTCCCTGATGGTGGTGCTGGCTGTGGTTTCCGTGGTGGTGCTGGTACAGGCCCAACCTTACCGGATGGCGCGTCTGACCAACTTCACCGACCCGTGGGCGGACCAGTTCGGTTCCGGCTACCAGTTGACCCAGGCGCTGATCGCATTCGGTCGCGGCGAATGGTTCGGCGTCGGTCTGGGCAACAGTGTCCAGAAACAGTTCTATCTGCCGGAAGCTCATACCGACTTCGTGTTCTCGGTGCTTGCCGAAGAGCTGGGTGTCATAGGGTCTTTGCTCACAGTCGCCTTGTTCCTGTTCGTCAGTATTCGTGGCATGTACATAGGTATGTGGGCAGAAAGGGCCAAACAGTTCTTCGGTGCTTACGTTGCTTATGGTCTTTCTTTCCTGTGGATCGGTCAGTTCCTGATCAACATCGGGGTAAACGTCGGCCTGCTGCCGACCAAAGGCCTGACCTTGCCATTCCTCAGCTACGGCGGCAGTTCGCTTGTGATCTGCTGTGCGAGCCTCGGTCTGCTGCTGCGCATCGAGTGGGAGTCGCGCAACAACATGGGCAGCGAAGAAACCGAATTCAAAGAGAGCGACTTCGCCGAGGAGCCGCCCCATGGACGCTAACGTGCTGATCATGGCCGGTGGCACCGGCGGGCATGTATTCCCGGCGCTGGCCTGTGCCCGCGAATTCCAGTCGCGTGGCTACAAGGTCCACTGGCTGGGTACGCCGCGTGGTATCGAAAACGAGCTGGTGCCACAGGCCGGGCTGCCCCTGCATCTGATCGATGCCACCGGGTTGCGTGGCAAGGGCAAGCTGTCGCTGCTCAAGGCACCTTTCATGCTGCTCAAGGCATTGGGTCAGGCACGCAAGGTCGTGCGCGAGTTGAAGCCGGTCTGTGTCGTGGGTTTCGGTGGTTATGTCACCGGTCCTGGTGGCCTGGCTGCGAAGCTGGCGGGCGTGCCGTTGATCATTCATGAGCAGAACGCTGTGGCCGGTACCGCCAACCGCAGCCTGTCGTCCTTCGCCAGCCGAATCTGCGAGGCGTTCCCGGACACCTTCAGTGCAACGGCCAAGCGCCGCACGACCGGCAATCCTGTACGGGTCGAGCTGTTTCTTGAAACACCACGCCAGGCACTGGCCGGCCGCAAGGCGCGTCTGCTGGTCCTGGGCGGCAGCCTGGGCGCGGAGCCCCTGAACAAGTTACTGCCCGAAGCCCTGGCTCTGGTGTCTGAAGACATAAGGCCCGAGGTCTTCCATCAGGCCGGCAAGAAACACGATGAAGTCACCGCCGAGCGCTATCGCAGCGCTGGCGTCGAGGCGCAGGTCGCGCCGTTTATCCAGAACATGGCACAGGCCTATGCCTGGGCCGATCTGGTCGTCTGTCGCGCAGGTGCGTTGACCATCAGTGAACTGGCAGCCGCAGGCTTGCCTTCGTTCCTGATACCGCTGCCTTACGCGATCGACGACCACCAGTCTCGTAACGCTGACTATCTGGCTCGCGAAGGCGCAGCCTTTGTCATGCCGCAAGCGACAACTGGCGCCGCCGAGATGGCTGCGCGCCTGAAAGAGGTTTTGATGCAACCCGAACAATTGAACAACATGGCCCGTACCGCCCGCAGGCTGGCCCGGCCAGACGCAACCAACACCGTTGTCGACGTCTGTGTGGAGGTGGTCAATGGTTGAGAGTCAACGCGCCATGCCTCAGCCGGAAATGCGCCGTATTCGCCGCATCCACTTCGTCGGTATCGGCGGTGTGGGTATGTGCGGTATCGCCGAAGTACTGCTGAACCTCGGCTATGAAGTATCGGGCTCTGACCTGAAGAACTCGGCCGTTACCGAACGTCTGAAATCCTTCGGTGCACACATTTTCATCGGTCACCTTGCCGAGAACGCTGTCGGTGCCGACGTGCTGGTGGTTTCCAGCGCCGTGAACACCTCCAACCCGGAAGTCGCGACAGCCCTTGAGCGTCGTATTCCTGTGGTGCCCCGTGCCGAGATGCTGGCCGAGCTGATGCGCTATCGCCATGGCATCGCGGTTGCCGGTACTCATGGCAAGACCACCACCACCAGCCTGATCGCTTCGGTGTTTGCTGCCGGTGGCCTGGACCCGACTTTCGTGATCGGTGGCCGTCTCAACGCTGCCGGTACCAACGCACAGTTGGGCACCAGCCGTTACCTGATCGCCGAGGCCGATGAAAGCGACGCCAGCTTCCTGCATCTGCAGCCGCTGGTCGCAGTCGTTACCAATATCGACGCCGATCACATGGCCACTTACGAAGGCGACTTCAACAAACTGAAGAAGACCTTTGTCGAGTTCCTGCACAACCTGCCGTTCTACGGTCTGGCGGTGATGTGCATCGATGATCCGGTGGTGCGTGAAATCCTGCCGCTGGTCAAGCGTCCGACCCTGACCTACGGCTTCAGCGAAAAAGCCGATGTGCGTGCTATCAACGTGCGCCAGGACGGCATGCTGACGTTCTTCACCGTGCTGCGTCGCGACCGTGAGCCGCTGGACGTATCGGTGAACATGCCGGGCAACCATAACGTGCTCAACTCCCTGGCAACCATCGCCATCGCCACTGACGAAGGCGTCAGCGACGAAGCCATCGTCCAGGGCCTGTCGGGCTTCCAGGGCGTTGGTCGCCGCTTCCAGGTCTATGGCGAACTGCCCGTCGAAGGCGGCAACGTGATGCTGGTGGACGACTACGGTCACCACCCGCGTGAAGTGGCTGCGGTCATCAATGCCGTGCGTGGCGGCTGGCCGGATCGTCGTCTGGTCATGGTCTATCAGCCGCACCGTTTCAGCCGTACCCGTGACCTGTACGACGATTTCGTGCAGGTGCTGGCCGATGCCAATGTGCTGTTGCTGATGGAAGTCTATCCGGCAGGCGAAGAGCCGATCCCCGGTGCCGACAGCCGCAACCTGTGCCACAGCATCCGGCAGCGCGGGCAACTGGACCCGATCTACATCGAACGTGGTGTCGAACTGGCGCCGCTGGTCAAGCCGCTGCTGCGCGCCGGTGACATCCTGCTGTGCCAGGGGGCCGGTGATATCGGTGGCCTGGCTCCGCAATTGCTCAAGAGCCCGCTGTTCGCCGGTGCCGTCATTGCTTCAACCGAAGGGAAGCTCAAATGACAGTGACTTCGCAATCTTCCCTGCGCTCGACCCTTGAACCGAAAAGCTTCGGCCGCGTTGCCGTGCTCTTCGGTGGCAAGAGTGCTGAGCGGGAGGTTTCGTTGAAGTCGGGGCGAGCGGTGCTGGATGCATTGCTCAGCGCTGGCGTGGATGCGTTCGGCATCGACGTGGGCGATGACTTCCTGCAACGGCTGGTCAGCGAAAGGATCGACCGTGCCTTTATCGTCCTGCATGGTCGTGGCGGTGAAGACGGCACGATGCAGGGCCTGCTGGAGTGCCTGCAAATCCCTTATACCGGTAGCGGTGTACTGGCTTCTGCACTGGCCATGGACAAGTTGCGCACCAAGCAGGTCTGGCAAAGTCTTGGGCTGGCCACTCCGCTGCATGCGGTTCTGGGCAGTGAGGCCGACTGTATTTCTGCCGCGACGGAACTGGGCTTCCCTTTGATCGTCAAACCGGCCCATGAAGGTTCAAGTATCGGTATGGCGAAGGTGACCGGCGTCGACGAATTGATCGCCGCATGGAAAGCCGCCAGTACCTACGATTCACAAGTTTTGGTCGAACAATGGATTCAGGGTCCTGAGTTCACGATCGCCTGCCTGCGTGGCGAAATATTGCCGCCCATCGGCCTGGGCACTCCTCACAGTTTCTACGATTACGACGCCAAGTACCTGGCTTCCGATACCCAGTACCGGATTCCGTGCGGGCTCAGTGATGACAAGGAACAGGAACTCAAACAACTGACAGCACGTGCTTGCGAAGCCATCGGCATTGCAGGCTGGGCGCGCACGGATGTCATGCAGGATGCGCAAGGCAAGTTCTGGCTGCTGGAAGTCAACACCGTGCCAGGCATGACCGATCACAGTCTGGTCCCCATGGCGGCTCGTGCTGCCGGGCTGGACTTCCAGCAACTGGTGTTGGCGATTCTGGCCGACAGCGTTCAGGTGAGAGGTTAAGCATGTACGGCGCGTCGGCACGTCATCAGCCACCTGCTCCTGGCCGCAAGCCAGTGCCGCGTGGCGCCAGTCGGATGGTGGCCAAGGAGCCATTGTCGGCGCGACTGCCCAAGCCGGGCTTCGGTTTCCTGAAAGGACTGTTCTGGCCGGTGCTGCTGGTGGTTCTGGGTTTCGGTACGTACGAAGGTGCGCAGCGTCTGTTGCCGTATGTAGACCGTCCGATCACCCGCATCAACGTGCAGGGTGACCTGAGCTACATCAGTCAGCAGGCGGTGCAGCAACGAATCGCGCCTTATGTGGCGGCGAGCTTCTTCACCATCGATCTGGCCGGTATGCGTACCGAACTGGAGCAGATGCCCTGGATCGCCCATGCCGAAGTACGGCGCGTATGGCCGGATCAGGTCGTGGTTCGACTGGAAGAGCAACTGCCCGTCGCCCGTTGGGGAGACGAAGCGCTGTTGAACAACCAGGGACAGGCTTTCACGCCGCGTGAACTGTCCAACTATGAACACCTTCCCCAGTTGTTCGGCCCGCAGCGGGCTCAGCAACAGGTGATGCAGCAGTACCAGGTGTTGAGTCAGATGTTGCGCCCCATGGGGTTCTCCATCGCACGCCTGGAGTTACGTGAGCGTGGCAGTTGGTTCCTGACCACCGGTGCCGGCAATGCCGGTCCGGGTATCGAGTTGTTGCTGGGACGCGATCATCTTGTGGAAAAAATGCGCCGCTTCATCGCGATTTACGAAAAAACGCTTAAAGAACAAATCACGAATATTGCGCGCATCGACCTGCGTTACTCCAACGGCCTTGCGGTTGGTTGGCGTGAACAGGTAGCGCCCACAGCGGACAAGCCCGCTGTCGCGAAGAATTGATAAGAGGCTGGACCATGGCAAATGTGCAAAGCGGCAAAATGATCGTCGGGCTGGATATCGGTACCTCCAAGGTGGTGGCACTGGTAGGCGAAGTCGCGGCCGATGGCTCGCTGGAAATCGTGGGTATCGGTACCCATCCATCCCGTGGCCTGAAAAAGGGCGTGGTGGTGAATATCGAATCGACCGTGCAATCGATTCAGCGCGCCGTCGAAGAAGCGCAACTGATGGCGGGCTGCCGTATCCACTCGGCGTTCGTCGGCGTGGCGGGCAACCATATTCGCAGTCTGAACTCCCACGGCATCGTGGCTATTCGTGATCGCGAAGTCAGTTCTGCGGATCTGGAGCGTGTGCTCGATGCCGCACAGGCTGTTGCCATTCCTGCCGACCAGCGCGTTCTGCACACCTTGCCTCAGGATTACGTGATCGATAACCAGGAAGGCGTGCGCGAGCCGCTGGGCATGTCCGGCGTGCGCCTGGAAGCCAAGGTGCATGTGGTGACCTGCGCAGTGAACGCCGCCCAGAACATCGAGAAGTGCGTGCGCCGCTGTGGCCTGGAAGTCGACGACATCATTCTCGAGCAACTGGCTTCGGCCTATTCGGTATTGACCGATGACGAGAAAGAGCTGGGCGTGTGCCTGGTGGACATCGGTGGTGGCACCACGGATATCGCGATCTTTACCGAAGGCGCCATTCGTCACACCGCCGTGATCCCGATTGCCGGCGATCAGGTCACCAACGACATCGCCATGGCGCTGCGTACACCGACCCAGTATGCCGAAGAAATCAAGATTCGCTACGCCTGCGCCCTGGCCAAACTGGCCGGTGCCGGTGAAACCATCAAGGTCCCGAGCGTGGGCGACCGTCCACCTCGCGAGCTGTCGCGTCAGGCCCTGGCTGAAGTGGTCGAACCTCGTTACGACGAGCTGTTCACCCTGATCCAGGCCGAACTGCGCCGCAGCGGTTATGAAGATCTTATCCCGGCAGGCATCGTGCTGACCGGTGGTACCTCGAAAATGGAAGGTGCGGTCGAACTGGCCGAAGAAATCTTCCACATGCCGGTACGCCTCGGCGTGCCGCATAGCGTCAAAGGGCTCGCTGATGTTGTGCGCAACCCGATCTACTCCACAGGCGTAGGCCTGTTGTTGTACGGGCTGCAAAAACAGTCGGATGGCATCTCGCTGTCCGGTCTGGGCAACAGCAGCAGTTACGGCGACGAACCCAAGGCCCCAGTGCTTGAGCGCGTCAAGCGCTGGTTCCAGGGCAATTTCTGAGTTTCAAGGCTTCAAAAGTGGTAGCGGCAGGTAGTAGGCAGAAACAAAACTAGAGAACTGAAGGAGAGGGAAAATGTTCGAACTCGTAGACAACGTCCCGCAGAGCCCGGTAATCAAGGTTATCGGTGTGGGTGGTGGTGGTGGCAACGCTGTCAATCACATGGTCAAGAGCAACATCGAAGGCGTGGAATTCATCTGCGCCAACACTGATGCTCAGGCACTGAAAAACATCGGTGCACGCACCATCCTGCAATTGGGTACTGGCGTAACCAAAGGTCTTGGCGCTGGCGCCAACCCTGAAGTCGGTCGTCAGGCGGCACTGGAAGACCGTGAGCGCATTGCAGAAGTCCTGCAAGGCACCAACATGGTCTTCATCACCACTGGCATGGGCGGCGGTACCGGTACCGGTGCAGCTCCGATCATTGCCGAAGTGGCAAAGGAACTGGGCATTCTCACTGTTGCGGTCGTGACTCGTCCGTTCCCGTTTGAAGGCCGCAAGCGCATGCAGATCGCCGATGAAGGCATCCGTATGCTGTCTGAAAGCGTCGACTCGTTGATTACTATCCCCAACGAGAAGCTGCTGACCATCCTGGGTAAAGACGCCAGCCTGCTGTCGGCTTTCGCCAAGGCTGACGATGTTCTGGCCGGTGCCGTTCGCGGTATCTCCGACATCATCAAACGTCCGGGCATGATCAACGTCGACTTCGCCGACGTCCGTACCGTGATGAGCGAAATGGGTATGGCAATGATGGGTACCGGCTGCGCCAGCGGTCCGAATCGTGCGCGTGAAGCGACCGAAGCGGCCATTCGCAACCCGTTGCTCGAAGACGTCAACCTGCAAGGTGCGCGTGGCATCCTGGTCAACATCACCGCCGGTCCTGACCTGTCTCTGGGTGAGTACTCCGACGTGGGTAGCATCATCGAAGCGTTCGCTTCCGAGCACGCAATGGTCAAGGTCGGTACTGTTATCGATCCGGACATGCGTGACGAGTTGCACGTGACTGTGGTTGCCACTGGTCTGGGTGCGAAAATCGAGAAGCCTGTGAAGGTTATCGACAACACCCTGCAAACCGTCCAGCAGGCCGCTGCTCAACCGGCAGCAGCTCGTCAGGAAGCTCCATCGGTTAACTACCGTGATCTGGACCGTCCGACCGTAATGCGTAACCAGGCTCATGCAAGCGCCACTGCAGCGGCCAAGATGAACCCTAACGATGACCTTGACTACCTGGACATCCCGGCTTTCCTGCGTCGTCAGGCCGATTGATGAAATGTATCAGGGGTATTAGGGTGATTGGTGTTCAGCAAAGGCATGGTCTGCTATCATCGCCAGCCTTTGTTGATACCAGTTCGCAACTTGCGCTGAAGCGGCCATGCCATGATTAAACAACGCACCCTGAAAAATATTATCCGTGCCACAGGTGTTGGCTTGCATTCCGGGGAAAAGGTTTACCTGACCCTCAAGCCTGCGCCTGTGAATACCGGCATCGTGTTTTGCCGAGCCGACCTGGATCCTGTCGTGCATATTCCTGCACGAGCGGAAAATGTCGGAGACACCACACTGTCGACCACTCTGGTCAGCGGTGACGTCAAGGTAGACACGGTAGAACATTTGCTTTCGGCCATGGCTGGCCTTGGCATCGATAACGCCTACGTCGAGCTCTCTGCCTCCGAAGTTCCAATCATGGACGGCAGCGCAGGCCCTTTCGTATTCCTGATTCAATCGGCTGGTCTAGAGGAACAGGACGAGCCGAAGCAGTTCATCCGTATCCTGCGTGAGGTGACAGTGGAAGAGGGCGGTAAACGCGCTACTTTCGTGCCTTTCGAAGGGTTCAAGGTCAGTTTCGAGATCGATTTCGATCACCCTGTCTTCCGTGACCGCACCCAGAGTGCAAGCGTGGACTTTTCCAGTACTTCCTTCGTGAAGGAAGTCAGCCGTGCACGGACCTTCGGGTTCATGAGTGATATCGAGTACCTGCGCAAGCACAACCTCGCACTCGGCGGCAGCGTGGAAAACGCCATCGTGGTCGACAAGGAAGGCGTCTTGAACGAAGACGGCCTGCGTTACGAGGACGAATTCGTCAAACATAAAATCCTGGATGCCATCGGCGACCTCTACCTGCTGGGCAATAGCCTGATTGGTGAGTTCCGAGGCTTCAAGTCGGGGCATGCACTGAACAATCGTCTGCTGCGCACGTTGATCGAGCAGCCGGACGCCTGGGAAGTCGTGACCTTCGAGGATGCCAGTACGGCACCTATTTCTTACATGCGTCCTGTCGCGGCCGTGTAAGCAAGCTTTACTCTCTTTCCTTTTGTTCTTTAAAGGCTGCCTTCGGGCGGCCTTTTTTTATGGCTTTTCGAGAGATAAAAAAGCGGCTCAGTGTGAGCCGCTCTTTTCAGCTGAAAACCATCAATGATGACTGCTGCTGCCCAGATTGCCGCCATTGCCATCCGGAATGCTGATGTTGACGTTCTGCATCATGCCCTGATCTTCATGATCGAGGATGTGGCAGTGCAACACGAACTCACCGATGTAGCGTTGGTAGCGAGTGCGGACGTAGATCTTGTAGAGGCCTTTGGTGTTCGTCACCGGATCAAAGCCCGGTGTCTTTCCGGTAGGGCCTTTGACAAACAGCGTGTCCTTCCAGACGCCTTTGAGGCCTGCATACTGAGCATCGTTGTTGTCGGTTTTATCCACAGCTCCCGGCTCACTGAGGTCAGTGCCATCCGGGCCGATGATCTTCTCGATCTGGAACGGGTTGACGTGGATATGGAACGGATGGCTGACGTAAGCCGATTGCAGGGTCCAGGTTTCCGCTGTCCCCAGTGTCAGCTGACGATTGATGACATCGGGCTTGTAGGGCTCTGCGTTCGCTGCGGTGGTGCCGACAGCAAACTTGACGTTGTTCGGATCGGTAGCGTTGAGCATGAACACCAGGTTCTGCTCAAGATTGCCGCTCTTCTTCAGTTCCTCATCGGAGATGCTTGCATGTGGAATGAACTTGGTCAGTTTGAGGTCCTTCTGAAGGTCGCTGACCACCAGCCTCTGAACCTCCGCTGGCATGTTGCGCTTGGCAGCCGCGACCAGTTCGGTGGTGACTGCGGCCTTGATGTCTTTGATTTTAGGGCCAGCGCCGACTTCAACGAAACCGAGCAGTTGCGTGCTGCCAGTGGTCTGGTTGACGCTTCCTGATTCGGTTTCAGGCTTGTCTACTACGCAATAGCGACCAGGTTCCGGAAACATCACCAGCAGGTCATTGCGATAACCTGGCTGCAAGGTGACCTGGCTGAGTTGCTGAGCCTTGTCCATGGTCAGGCCGTCTGAAGCGATGACCTGGAACGGCACCGGCTCCCCGAAGCACTGGTTGGCGATGAAGCTTTCAGAGTCGGCGGCGCTGATCCCGTCCTGGCTACGCTGGCGTCCTGTTTCGGCCATTTTGCGAAATTGCGGCACGATGGTGTCGCGAATGCCCGCATGTACCAGCCTCCAGCGTTCGATAGTGCCGCTGTTTGCGAAAAAGATCGGTTGGACCTGGCCGTTGATCGTGGTGTAACGCCCCGAGTTCTGCCAGTCGCTGGGACCAAACTGGTCCTCATAACTTTCCACGACCCCTATCTGACCTTTCGCGCAATTCCAGTTGTAGGTCTTGCCGCCATCGTCCGTGCAGGCATAGGGAATCTGTTGCAGGACCAGCAAGCGTTCGGTGAATGGCTTGCCATCAGAGCCTTTGAGCAAGGTATCGATATCGCCATTGCTTTCATGCGTCGGTTTGCGATCGCCATGGATCACCAGAGCGCCCGCCATGCCGCTACCCACTTGCAGGGCGGTAGAGCCGTGACGATGAGGGTGATACCAGAAAGTCCCGGCCGGATGGTCTTCGGGGATGTTGTATTCGTACTGGAAGCTGACGCCGGGGTTGATCGACAGCAAGACGTTGTCGCTGTTACCCGTCGGGCTGACCCACAGGCCGTGGGAGTGCAGGTTGGTGCCATTGAAGCAGTGAGGTTTGTCTGTTGTCGCATGGGGATCGGTGCAGCTTGGGTCTTTCGGCAGGTTGTTGTTCAGCGTGACCCGAATGGTATCGCCCGGCGTGGCATTGATCGTAGGGGCAACAAAAGGCCTGCGCGGATCGACGTCCGTGCCTTTGTAGCTGCGCAGTCTGACCACATCGTCGTTCTTGGTTGTCGGGTTATAGATGCTACTGACGGTATAGCCGATATTCAGCACCAATTGCCGTTCCTTGCCTGCGCGAGGTGTCGGCGCGGGAAGCGGCTTGGTCGCAGCTTTTTCGACGCCCGAACGCATCAGCAAAGTAGTCTGGCCACTAACCGCCTGGCTCGGAGCCTGCTGTTGCAGATCGGGCGGATTGATGAACTGCCGTGATGACTCTTCGGCCATTGCGGGCAATGCCGTACATCCCGCTATCAATGCGGCAACTGCGGCGTGCAGATGGTAGCGTTTCATTGCCGGGGCCGTGCCTTTGATACAAGACTCTTCCAGTCTGGCCATATAAATCTCCCTGATTACACATGATCCCAAAGGGACAACAAGAGTCGGTGTGCCGTGATGGCGGGGTAATGGTAGCTAATTAGTGGCATTTGGGTAGCTGGAAGGGGAATTTTCGAGCCTGAAAGCGTTCTAAGGATTCTTGAATTTTTGTGATGGTAATTTCTGCACTGAGATAGCGCATTTATTCGAGCAACATCTCGACCCTCGGTCATTTCATTGGATGAAATTCAAAGCATGCTGGACGCAAATGCTACCCATATCTCCCTCACGCTCGAAGGCGTTTCCACAGACCTGCAAGTCCTCAGCTTCATCGGTCGCGAAGCCCTTAACCAGCCCTACCGTTTCGACGTCGAGCTGGTCAGCAGCCGTCCCAATCTGAATCTCAAGGAGCTACTGCACACGCGCGCCCACCTGACCTTCGGTGCCACGGGCAAAGGCATCATCCATGGCCTGGTCTACGGCATCGAGCAGGGCGATTCAGGCAAGACACTGACCCGCTACAGCATCACGCTGGTGCCGCAACTTGCCTACTTGCGGCACAACCATGACCAGCAGATTTTCCAGCAACTGACGGTGCCAGAGATCATTGCTCAGGTCCTGGAAGCACGGGGCATTCTGGCCGATGCCTACAGTTTTCAACTCGGTGCGACCTACCCCGAGCGCGTTTACTGCGTGCAGTACGACGAATCGGACCTGCATTTCATCCAGCGTCTGTGCGAAGAAGAAGGTATTCACTTCCACTTTCAGCACTCTGCCAGTGGCCACAAACTGGTGTTTGGCGACGACCAGACGGTGTTCCGCAAACTCGTCCCCGTGAGCTATCAGCAGGATTCCGGCATGGCGGCCGAGAAACCGGTGATCAAGCGTTTCAACCTGCGACTGGAAACCCGCACTACTCGCGTCAGCCGCCGCGATTACGACTTTGAAAAGCCGGGCCTCCTGCCTGAAAGCACCGCCAAGAGCCCTTTCTTGCCTGACCTTGAAGACTACGATTACCCCGGCCGTTTCACCGACCGCAGACGGGGCAAGCAACTGACGACCCGCGCCCTTGAACGCCATCGCAGCGATTACCAACTTGCCGAAGGCCAAGGCGACGAGCCAACCCTGGTCACCGGCCATTTCATGACCCTGAGCGAACACCCGCGAGCCGAATGGAACGACCTGTGGCTGTTGCTGGAGGTCATCCACGAAGGCAAACAGCCGCAAGTGCTGGGCGAAAACATCACCAGCGACGTCACCGACAACAAGGACGACTTCCATCAGGGCTACCGCAATCGCTTCCTCGCAACCCCGTGGGATGCCCATTACCGCCCGCCATTGGCCCACCTCAAACCCCTGACCATCGGTAGCCAGACCGCTATCGTCACCGGGCCAAAAGGCGAAGAGATTCACTGTGATGAATACGGTCGGGTCAAGGTGCAGTTTTTCTGGGACCGCGAGGGCCGGGGTAATGATAAAACCACCTGCTGGCTGCGCGTCGCCACCGGTTGGGCGGGCAGCGCTTATGGCGGCATTGCCATCCCGCGAGTCGGCATGGAAGTGCTGGTCACCTTTCTCGAAAACGACCCTGACCAACCGCTGATCACCGGCTGCCTGTTCCACAAGGAAAATGTCGTTCCTTACGACCTGCCAGCCCACAAGACCCGCAGCACCTTCAAGACCCTCAGCTCGCCGGGCGGCCAGGGCTATAACGAGTTTCGCATCGAAGACAAGAAAGGTGCAGAACAGATCTACCTGCATGCCCAGCGCGACTGGGATGAAAACATCGAACACGACCAGAAGATCCGCGTGGGCAACGAGCGGCACGACACCGTTGAAGCCAATACTTTCAGCGAGTTCAAGGCCGAAGAACACCGCATCACCCATCTGGACCGCAGGACCGAAGCCCGTGCCGACGACCACCTGACCGTTGGCGCGACCCAGCATGTAAAAGTCGGAACGGCGCAGTTTGTTGAGGCCGGGAGGGAGATTCACTACTACGCGGGCGACAAGGTGGTGCTGGAAGGCGGCATGGAGTTCACCGCCAAGGCTGGCGGGAGTTTTATCAAGATCGATGCTGGCGGCGTGACCATCAGCGGGGCGCAGGTGAGGACCAACTCGGGTGGTGCGCCGGGGGCCGGGACGGGGATCGGGATTCTTGCGCCGCTGGTTCCAGGCCTTGCGGCTGCCGGCAGGGCCGGTCACTTGATGAGGACTGCCAAGGCCAACCCGACCTGGCTGGAACTGAACCTGCATTACGACAACCTTGAGCCCGTGCCCGGCGCCTCCTATCGCGTTGAGTTTGCCGATGGCTCGACCCGCGAAGGCGTACTGGACGACGATGGTTTTGCCCGGCTGGAGGATGTCCCCAAAGGCCCTGCCAAGGTGTATTACGGTGAAGATCCCCGACCGTTCAGTCGCGAAAGCGTAGCGGTCGTTCAGAGCACGGATGAAAAGGTGAACGAAGATTTACGCAAACTCGGCCTGGACCCGGATCAGGTTGATTTACAGGCATTGGTGGAAAAAGCCGCAGGGAGGCTGGCATGAGTCAGAAAGTCGCCGCAGGCGCAAACAAAGGTGGCGAAGACCGTAGCGCCGCGTATCAGGAAGCCGCCGTTGAACTGGCCAAAGGCATCGCACTCGGCGCAGTGCCGTTTCTGGGACAGGCCATCGATGCCTACGACACCATCGAATCTTCCATCGTCCTCTACAACGCAGAGACAACCGACGGCAAGGAAGACGCGCAATTCGATCTGTTGATGGCGGTCATCGGCTGGATTCCAGGGCCGGGCGACGGCCTGAAGAAAAGCCTGCGAATCGTCAACAAAGACCCACAACGCTACGCCCCCGTGCTGTTCGACCTGCTGCGCTTCGTGCTGCAAGAGTGCGGCATCAAAACCAGCCCAGAAGAACTGCTCAAACAGGTTTTCGATGCAGGCAAACTGCGCACCGAACTCGACGACATCATCACCGGCGTAAAAGGCTCCTCGGCATTCCAGAGCCTGCCCAACTGGGCAAAAACCGCAGTCGTGACCGTCCTGGCGGCATCTCGCGACAACATGCCAGCGATGGTGGGGATTGTTGAAAAGCGGCTGGTGAAGTGGAAGGGGGGGCAGCGCAATAGTTCTGGGATGGCATCAGGCACCCGTCAACCCGCGCAGGGTAAAAAGCCTGCGGCAAAAGATTCTACCGTGGCCATTCAAGGCAAAGACGGGGCAAGCGGTACTGCGTCGCAGAAAAGTGATCAAACAACGTTAGGTCGCAGCTCACTCTATGACATTAGCAATGAAGGATTGGGAGTCAGTGGAGAACATATTGCTGACTACATCTGCGCGGTGGAGTTCGGTTGGGGCAAGGATTGGGACGGGCATGACAAGGGCGCTGATGGGAAGTGGCTGGAGGGGGTGCCGAGTGCGAGTAAGTTGGGGAAGCTCTCAAAAGGTGGTAGTCCTAAGTCTCGTCATGTTCTATATAGGCTGACAGATGGAGCGAATGGAACCGGTATCGATTCTGTTTGGCGCGCCGATCCAGCTACAAACAACGGAAAAAAATTCGCGATTGTTGAGGCTAAAGCGAGTCGCGATGAAGACGGACCGAAGTTTATGCGAAAACCCAATAACACCCGCAAGCCCAGTGTCGCGTCAACACTGGGCGTTTCGGGACTTACGGATCCAAGCGAGTTACTTGAGCCGTTAGACCTTGACCAAGGTGCGCCTGCCGGGAAGAAAAAAGGCAAACTCTCTCGCTCAAAAAGCTCTCCAACTGCGGCTGATAAAAAAGACAAACCGGCAAAGCAGCCAAAGGATATTCTTGTTCAAATGAGCAAGGAGTGGATTAGGGCTAATATTGAAAGTGCAGTCCCTAAGAAAATGGTCTATCAGATTTTAGGATCGTACAGTCGGCATTTGTTTTACGCTCCGTTGTATCATCCTAAAAAAAGCCCGAAAGAGCATGCAGACGCTCGACTAAATAATGGTGATGAGGCAACTCATGCTAATCATTCTGCCTTTCACTATCCTGACGATGAAGTCAAGCAGTTTGTCAATAAGCGAAAAAGACGTCTTGCATTGAAATATAAAGAATCGACTTCGCTGACTATTGAGCAATAGACATGAATAAGAGACAGAAATTTCTTAGTGATAATATGTATGCAGAATTCTTTGAGTATGTAGAAGAGACTAAGGTCTTTTTTGAGCATAACAAATTTGAGTCTGATTCTCCCGAACAAGAAGAGTCACTGAGGGCTAGCCACTTTCAAGATCTGGCGCTAAAGAAGCTGTTGATATCTTACACAGCAGGGGTAGATATCTCTACGCTAATACCTTTGCTTGAAGAGCTTGTGTCAAAGTATGAAGAACGTCAAAGTAAGCTTTCAACGCTTGAAGGAGTTAACAATATTTCTCCACTTGCCATTGATGATTGGCCTCATCAATTTGAAGAGTGCGTTCAGGTTTTCAGTCTCTGCATATTGCTTCACAGAACGGATCTTCTAAAAAGATTTGTCAAGCTATTGGATGATGCAGGCTATAATGGGGAAGACACTCTTTATGAAGATTTACTCCGCAAGCTCTTGCCGGGGCGTGAAGATATAGATGAGTGGTATCATGATGTTTATACGCCTTTGATTCACGCTATATATGCCGATGAAAAAGAGGAGGCATCGCACCTGCTTGATACGTATTGCAAGCAGTGGTATCCCGCATTCAAGCAAGCGCCTTGGCACGATTCGCATTTGGATGGAGATGAAGGAAGTTACGTCGGATATTGGGCTTTCGAGGCCGGAGCCATTGCTTTTTTATATGGTATCGACGACAGCAAAATAAATCACATGGTTTATCCAAAGCATTTGGTCGAGTACGCAAGAAGCTCTCAATCCGCCAATGGACCTCAAGTCGCCCGCCTTGATGCCGGACAACATTGCAGCAAAACAGGCTACTGGTTCACCCCGGCTCAAGCCAACTCAAGACGCCACTTCCAGCAAGGCGAAATAATGCCGAGCTTCAGCGACTCGAAATGGGGCGATACGTTCTGGTATTGGTCGGGTGAGGAATAATACGTGGCTGCCTGACTCGCTGGCCATCAATTGCTTTTGCCACTTGCCATAACGCGGTGGCAGACAGAATAAAGCGACTGCGCCATTTGTACTTAAACAGGGAGCGGGGAATTCACAGGCGCTTGTAGGAAATCGCGATCAAGACCTTTTCATAAATCTGCCACCGGCCTGAAACATTGCCGCTGTTGACTAGAGGGCTGCCCACGAAACCCAAGGTTGGACGATGACCAAAAACCGACAACAAGGCGCGGCACTGCTGATGGTGCTGGTTGCCCTCGCCATGCTGGCCGCCGGGCTGGCCTGGATGGTTGAGCAGGGGCGGCAGGAGGTGGACAGCGTGCGCTTGCTTCAGCAGCGAGTGCAGGCGCGATCCATTGAAAAGGCGGCGCTGGCGTTTGCCGGGCAGGCGCTCAAGGACCCGGTGTGGCGCGCCAGCCCTTTGTTCTGGCAGGCCTTGCGCGGACAGCCTTTGAGTTATGACTTCAAGGGTGGCAAGGCGAGTATCCGGATTTTCGATTTGCATCGCTGCTTCAACGTCAACAGCCTGATCGGGCCTGAGGCCGAGCGTGCGCAAAAGCAACTGGTCTATCTGTTGGGTGCGGATATGCAGGCTGAACGTCTGGCCCAAAGCCTGACCGACTGGATCGACGCCGATCATCAAAGCAGCCTGCACGGTGCCGAAAACAACGAATACCTGCGCTCGTCGCCACCGCATCTGGCGGCCAATCAGTCGATGGTCGATATCAGCGAATTGAACCTGCTGCTACCCGCCGACAGCCAGCGCGAACAACGTTATCCACAACTGTGCGCCTTACCGGAAACCACGGGCTGGCGGTTGAATGCCAATGCCCTCAACCTCAATGAATTGCCTTTGCTGGAAGCTTTGTACGAGGGGAAAGTCGAACGCTCGCAACTGACCCGCCTGATCAGCGGCAGACCGGCTGGAGGTTATCTGGATGCTAGCGCCTTGCGCCAGGCCATGGGCGCCATGGACGATGAAGCCTTCGCCCGATTGAGCGAAGGCTTGCAGCTCAACGGCGATCACTTCCTGGTGCAGATCGAAGTGGAACTGGATGGCCAGAAGTTTCACAGCCAATACCGCGCCGAAGCCCTGGGCATCGTGAAATGGCACAGCCGTGTGCCAGCCCAGGACATGGTGATTCGTGAACGAAAAGTAGGTCGTTAGCTACAAGCCGCAAGCTGCAAGCCAGACTTGCACTTGCAGCTTCTAACTTGACGCTGCCGCTCGTTTCCCAACTACACCGCCAGATCCCCACCATCAGCCCGCTGGATCACTACCGTTGAAGCGCGTGGTCGCACGGTGCCGACGGTCACGTCGGTTGCCACATCGGTCGATGGCCAGTTATCGGGATGCTGGATGTTGACGAACATGGTCTTGTTGTCCGGCGTAAAGGCCAGGCCGGTGACTTCGCTGCCATTGGGGCCAACGAAGAAACGACGCAGGTCACCCTGGTTCTGGGCATTGACCGGAATCTGCTTGCCTTGTGCATCGAGCATATTGGTCGGGATCACCGCCAGCATCTGGTCGTTGGTGTAGCTGGTAATGGTGGATTCGCCGTTGTCGGTCTGGACCCACAACACGCCACGGCTATCGAAGCTCATGCCGTCCGGGCTAGCGAACTGGTTAAGTTCGGTCAGGCCGGAGCGGTTGATGTCTGCTGTGCCGGAAGCGTTGGCTCCAAAGACGAAGATGTCCCAGGTGAACGACACCAGATCGTCAGCATCATGCCAGCGGATGATGTGCCCGTGTCTGTTATTGACCCGCGGGTTGGCGGCGTTCGCCGTGGTGCGGCTGGTGTTGTTGGTCAGGGTCAGATAGACGTCGCCATTGAGCGGGTTGACGGCCGTCCATTCCGGGCGGTCCATCGGGGTTGCGCCCACGGCATCCGCAGCACCACGGGTGTTGAGGATGATGCCTGGCAGGTCGGTGAACTTGGCACCCAGGGTGCTGCTATCGGTCGTCGCTGTGGCTACGTCGAGCAACAGCCAGTTGCCACTGCCGTCAGCGTTGAAGCGGGCGACATACAGTTTGCCACTGTCCATGTACTTGGCGCCGGTGGCCAGGCGATCGCTCGGGTTGGCATCCGCCGCATCCCACAAGGCGGTGGAGACGAACTTGTAGAGGTATTCGTTCTGCGAGTCGTCGCCCATGTAGAACACCACCGGCTTGCCGGGAGTGGTCAGGCCCGGCCAGCAGCCTTCGTGACGGAAGCGGCCGAGTGCGGTGCGTTTCACTGGCAGGGTGCTTGCGCTGTACGGATCGATTTCAACGATATAGCCATAGGTGCTGGCTTCGTTGCGGTAATCGTCCGTGGCCGTGGCACCGGATGGGGTGATGTTGAAACGGGTGAATTCGCCGTTGACCTCGGAAGCATCGCCAGCGGCAGTTTCCCAGCGATAGTTGCCGTTCGAGGTGGCGATGCCGATACGCACCTGGTCGGCTGGGCGGGTGCCTCGGTTGACGAAAATCCCCGGCCAGTTCTCTTCACAGGTCAGGTAAGTGCCCCATGGCGTGTAGCCGTTACCGCAGTTGTTGTTGGTGCCGCGAGTCTGGCTGCCGTCGGTGGAGAACACGGTCTTGACGTGATCGGTGCCTTTGAGCGGGCCGGACAGGTTCATCACCGAGGCCGTGGTGAAGCGGCGGTTCAACGGGTCGTTTTCCACTACCTGCCAGCGGCTGCCGACCTTGCTGATGCGCACGACGCCAGCGCCATGGGCGTTGATTTCCTTGCGCACTTCTTCAGCCGGGCGAACGCCGCCCACCAGGGTTGGGCCGGACGGGTGCAGGGCGTTCTGGTCGATGTATTCAAAGTTGATCGCCAGCAGGCCATCAGTGGAGCTGCCGTTGATAGGGAAGTAATGCATGCCGTCATGGTGCATGCCCATGGCGTTGGCCTGATCGGTAGAGGTGTTGCTGCCGTCGCTTTTCCAGGGGTTGGCCAGATTGCTGAGCGGCGTGCCCCATGGGGCGAGAACATGAGCGGTATAACCGGCGGCCACGGTAACGGCGTCGGTGCGCGAGCCGGGGATCGAGGTGAAACCCAGTTTCAGGCCCGCAGGTGTCGCGGGTGTCGGTGCCGGGTCGTCATTTGAATCGCTGCCACTGTCGAAGCAACCGGTCAGCCCGGCGCCCGCAATCATGGCAATGGCAGCACCCAGCCCGCCACGTACCACGCTGCGACGGCTCAGATAGGTGTCCAGCACGGATGACAGCGGTTCGTTGGTACTCAGGTTGCGGTTCTGGTTATCGCCGGTATTACGACTCATTCATCAGGTCCTTTTTATGAAATAGGTTTGGAAAAGGAACCGGGACTGTAGAAGCCGAGTGTGATGATTCATTGGCAGTTTTATTAAGAAAGCGTCTGAAAGCCGTCGTAGTTATTTCATTTTGTTACAGAGAGGGCCGTGAAGGTCCGGGTTAAAAAAATGCCATCAAACTGTCATTTTCCATCGCCAATATGCCGCCCCTGTGAAGGGTTCGCCTCAGGACATAAGAACGATGGCTTCAATGGCACGGCGCGATGTGTTGGGATGGATGACGGCAGGTGCCATGGCGCCGTTGCTGTCGGCCTGCTCAAGCCTTCAGTACAGAGGTTCTGTGGCCAGCGGCAGCTACGTCGATCTGCTGTATGTGGCCGACACCCTGGATGCTCGCCAGCCTGGCAAGCCGGTGGTTCCCGCCACGCATCTGGGGCCTGCGACCCGTATCGGCCAGGCACCCTGGATCACGGGGGCCAATGCCCGTGTCCATGTCCCCGATCAACTCCAGATCAACAGCCTGCTCGACGCCAGCCTGAGCCAGCACGTCGAAACCGGTGGTTACCCGGTGCTGGGCGCGTTGCTGCAGCGTTTTCGCAGCGAAGCGGGTGATGGCAACAGCCTTACGCTGGAGAACGGCCAATGCTGGAATGGCAGTGGCCTGGCTTATCTGACTCAGGGCAAGTCCGGGGTTCAAGGCAGCGCATTGCTGGGCACTGAAGTGCGGGTCAGCAGCGATGAGCGTCTGCTCTGGCCGCAACAATGTGCCGGTCTGTATCGCCAGTTCGGACATCCGGTTCTGGGCGCAGACCTGGCTGCGGATGCCGGCCAGCGCCTGGGCACCGAAGCCGTGGCGTTCTTTCGTCGCGGCGGAGTTCGCATTGCGGTCGTCGGCATTACCGACCCCTACGCACGGGATCAGAAACTGTCCCTCAAACAATGGCACGACAGCCTGCAACCGGCACTTGAGCGTGCCCGTGCCGATGCCGATCTGGTGATCGCTCTGGCGGATGTCGGCACCGGGCCGGGGATCTGGCTTGCTGAACGTCTGTCTCATATCGACATGGTGTTGTGCGCTCGTGGTCAGGATCTCTGGCCGCAGCCGCTAGAAATTATGCAAGCCTCAGGCAAGCGGGTGCCTGTGATATTGGGCGGGACCCGTGCCAGCGGAGCCTTTCGTATTCGTTGTCAGCAGGCCGCTGGGCAATGGCAGTTCACGGCGCGCTTTCAACCGGCGCTGGAAAGCACCCTGACTGCGGCTGATCAGGTCCAGGCCCAGCGCATTCGACAGCTCACCCAACAGCAGCGCGCCGCCCACGCTGGCTGGCTTGACGAACCGTTGGCCCGTGCGCCGGAAAATCTATGGCGTCGGGATGTGCGCGGCGGCAGTTGGGACCGCTTGCTGCATGAGGCGTTGGCCGAGCGTCCTGACAGTTCCGTGCTGCTGCCTGGCCTGCGTTACGACAGTCCGCTGGCGCAAGGGCAGATGATTACCCGCGAACACCTGATCAGCCTGACCGGCAGCTATCCGGCTCCGGTGGTGAATGTGCCCGCGAAGCAGGTCCCCAGAGTGCTGGAAAACGTCGCCGAGCAAATGTTTGGCGATATGTTGCTGCTGGACAACAGCCAGGACCTGCCGCGCTGGATGAGCCAGTCATGGGAGGTCACTTACAGCGCGGGTGGCAAGCGGATCAATGGCGTGGGCGAACCCGCCGGGCAGTGCCGCACCTTTGGCCTGGGTTTCGACGCCCAGGCCGGTCAGCCGCTTTGGCAGCACCTTGAAGCCTGGCTGCGTGAGCGTCCTGCCGACTGGCGCATCGCACCTTTGCAATTGCCCGGAATGCGTTACGTCCAAGGTCATCCCGGCTGGCATCCACGAGAGTCTGCCGCATGACTCGTCTGGTCTGGACGAGCCATGTGCTTCTGGTGATGCTGGTCGGCTGGCTGGCGGCACAGTGTGTGTTACAGGCCTGGCATGGTCTGGCGCGACCCGTCACCGGTAGCGTGGCCCCGGCTCCAGTGGCCGGTCTGTTGAGCAGTCACTGGCGAGCCGGTCCCGTCCTCAGCAATGAATTGCCCCTGACCACGCTGGGTATCGAATACCTGGGCAGCTTCAAGGCCATTCCCCTGAGCGCCACGGTGGTGGTGCTGCGTTTCGAGCAACGCCAACGCACCCTTGCTCGCGGCCAGAAACTGGCCCCCGGCGTTTCTCTGCAGGACATCGATGAGCTGGGCATGGTGTTCGACAACAACGGCAAGCTCGAACGTTTGCCATGGCCTGCGCAACGGCCCTTCTTCGGCTTCAAGCAACAGGGATAAGCAATGACCTTCATTCGTCTCAAGCAACCGCTGCGTCTTGCCCTTCTGCTGTGCGCTCTGACCCTGACCGGTGTGAGTGCCGAAGAAGAGCCGCTGTATGAGGTCAACTTTGTCGATACCGAACTCAGCGAGTTCATCGACAGCGTTTCGCGCATCACCCACACCACGTTCATCATTGATCCACGGGTCAAGGGCAAGGTCACGGTGCGCAGCAGCGAGATGCTGGGCAGTGAAGAGATCTACGATATTTTCCTGGCTCAATTGCGCGCCCAGGGTTTCGCGGCGGTTGACCTGCCAAACGGCAGTGTGAAGATTGTCCCGGATCAGGCCGCTCGCCTGGAGCCCGTGCCGGTGGAGTCGGGGCGCAATGCAGCGCAGGCCAACGATGGCATGGCGACCCGCGTGTTCAATGTGCGCAACGCTGCCAGCGAACAGATGCTCAATATCCTCAAGCCGCTGATCGACCCGCGAGTGGGGGTTATCACGCCGTACCCTTCGGCCAACCTGTTGGTGATTACCGACTGGCGCAGCAACCTGGATCGTATCGACAGCCTCCTGGTGCAGCTCGATCAGGTCAGCCAGGAACCCCTGGAAGTGCTGCCGCTGAAAAATGCCAATGCCAACGACACCGCGCAACTGGTCACGCGCCTGCTGGCTCGCGAGCAGGGCGCCGACAGCGCGCAAGTGGTGGCCGACCCGCGCAGCAATGCCCTGCTGGTGCGCGGGAGCACCGACAGCCGCGCCCGTGTGCGGGCCTTGCTCAAGCAACTGGATAAGCCTTACGACCCGCTGCATAACGCCAACACCGTGGTGATCTACCTGCGCCATGCCAATGCGGCAGAAGTGGTCAAGGTCCTGCGCGGCCTCAGTCAGGACATCGCAGCGCCGACATCCTCCGCTCAGGGCAGCGAGAAATCCGTGCCGGTAAGCACTTCGGGCATTCGTATGGAATACGAGGAAGGCACCAATGCCGTGGTGATGGTCGGGCCGGACAGCGAACTGACGGCCTATCGCAGCATTGTCGAGCAACTGGATATCCGCCGTGCTCAGGTGGTGGTCGAGGCCATCATCGCCGAAGTCTCGGACACCCGCGCTCAGGAACTGGGCGTGCAATGGCTGTTTCAGGGCAACAATTTCGGGGGCGGCGCAATCAATTTCAGTGGCAATAATGCGCCGAGCGTCACCAGCGTGGGCGCGTTGGCACAGTCCGGGGACACGGCCGGCCTGGGGCAATTGCTGGCCGGGGTTCAGGGTGTGACAGCCGGGGTCGGCAACCTGAGCGGTGGCGGGCTGAATTTTCTGGCCTTGCTCAATGCCCTGAAAAGCCAGAGCGGTTTCAACCTTTTGTCGACGCCGACCTTGCTTACGCTGGATAACGCCGAAGCGTCGATTCTGGTGGGACAGGAAGTGCCTTTCGTGACCGGCTCGGTGACCCAGGACAACACCAACCCCTACCAGACCATCGAGCGCAAGGAAGTGGGTGTGAAGCTGCGCATCAAGCCGCAGATCAACATCGACAACACTGTGCGCCTTGATATCGTGCAGGAAGTTTCGTCGATTGCCGACAGCACCAGCGCCAGCGATGTCATCACCAACAAGCGCGAGATCAAGACCAAGGTCATGGTCGAAGATAACGGCCTTGTGGTGCTGGGCGGCCTGATCGGTGACGAGTCCACCACCAGCGATCAACGGGTGCCGTTGCTGGGTGACATTCCGGTGCTGGGCCGACTGTTTCGTTCCGATGCGACCCAGCGGGTCAAACAGAACCTGATGGTCTTCATTCGCCCGCGCATCGTGCGCGACGGTGAGACGCTGGCTCAGCTCAGCAGCGAGAAATACCGCAACCTCAAGGCAAGCACTTCGTTGGCGCTGCCGGGTGCAAGCGAGGGCGATCCGCTGCTGCAATTGTTCCCGGCGAGCCGCGAACGTCTGGATCAGGGCGCATGGTGAACGCGTTGCTGCCTTATCGCATAGCACGCCAGAGCGGCGTCGCCAGGGTGCCGACCGATGCGGGCTGGCTGCTATGGCTGCGCGTCGGCAGTGACACCGACACCTTGCAGGAAGTGATGCGGGTGCATGGTTTGCCAAACGTGGTGGAGCACCTTTCGACCCAGGATTATGAAGCCCGGCTCGGGGAACTGTACCAGGCCGGCGAGTCGGCCACCGCTGCGCTGATCGACGGGATTGGCGAGCAGGTCGACCTCGACAGCCTGATGAGCGAACTGCCCAAGATCGAAGACCTGCTGGAGAACGATAACGACGCGCCGGTGATTCGCCTGATCAACGGCCTGTTCGGCGAAGCGTTGCGTTTGCGGGCCTCGGACATTCATGTGGAAACCTTCGAAGCGAGTCTGGTGATTCGCCTGCGCATCGACGGGCACATGCGTGAAGTGCTGCGTCCGCCGCGTGCGTTGTCGACGATGCTGGTGTCGCGGATCAAGGTCATGGCCCGGCTGGATATCGCCGAAAAACGCCAGCCTCAGGATGGCCGGATTACCTTGCGTTCTGCCGGGCGTGAAGTGGATATTCGCGTCTCGACCTTGCCAGGCATTCACGGTGAGCGCGTGGTGATGCGGGTGCTGGACAAGCAGGCGAGCCTGCTGGACCTGGGTAACCTCGGCATGCCGTTTGAAGTGGAGCAGGGGCTGCGAGCCTGTCTGCAACGTCCCAACGGCATTGTGCTCAGCACCGGCCCGACCGGCTCGGGCAAGACCACCACGCTCTACGCCAGCCTGAATAGCCTCAACGATGGTTCCTGCAACATTCTTACCGTCGAAGACCCGGTCGAATACGCCATTACCGGCATCGGCCAGACCGCGATCAATCCCAAGGCCGGCATGACCTTTGCCAATGGCTTGCGGGCCATTCTGCGTCAGGACCCGGACGTCATCATGCTCGGCGAAATCCGTGACCGCGAAACGGCGCAGATCGCTGTGCAGGCCAGTCTGACCGGGCATCTGGTGCTTTCTACCCTGCACACCAACAGCGCGGTGGGCGCGGTGACCCGCCTGCGTGACATGGGCATCGAACCCTTCCTCATCGCTTCGACCCTCAAGGGCGTGCTGGCCCAGCGACTGGTACGCCGCTTGTGTCATTGCGCCGTTGCGCAACCCTTGCAGGACGCCGAGCGGATGCTGTGGCCGGAACTGGCCGGGCTCACCGAAAGCTTTCACCCTCAAGGCTGCGACTCTTGCCAGGGCAGCGGCTATGACGGACGTATGGGCTTGTATGAATTCATCGAGCTGGACGCCGGCCTGATTGCCTTGCTGTACGACGGGGCCAGCGAAGTCGCGATGCATGATTATCTGGCCGACAAGCGACAGAGTCTTGTGGCCATGGCCACCGAATGCCTGCGGCGTGGCGAAACCAGTCTTGCGCAGGTCTTGCGCGCCGTGCGGGGCTGACCGATGCCGACTTATCGCTATCAGGCCCTCGACCCGGCAGGCCGTACGCGCAAAGCCAGCCTTCAGGCAGAAAGCGAGCGTCACGCCCGGCAGCTTTTGCGTGAACAAGGACTGTTCGCCCGGGACTTGCAGATTCAGGATTCAGCCTCGCGCAGCCCTCGCGGCCAGCGCCTCAATCACACCCAGTTATGTGAACTGACACGCCAGTTGGCGACGCTGCTCAGTGCCGGAATTGCGTTGGTGGATGCCCTGGCGACACTCGAACGGCAACTTGCCGAACCTGCGATTCGCAACCTGTTGGTGGCCGTACGCGGTGCGCTCGGGGAAGGGCACAGCCTGGCGCAAAGCCTGCGCCGACAAGGTGGCCTGTTCACGGGGCTGTATTGCGCGCTGGTGGAGGCGGGCGAGCGTTCCGGCAAGCTGGCACCGGTGCTGGAGCGTCTGGCCGAGCACCTTGAGCAGGTCCAGCGTCAGCGCCACAAGGCCCGTACCGCCATGATCTATCCGGCGGTGCTGATGCTGGTTTCTCTGGCCGTGGTCGTTGGCCTGATGACTTTCGTGGTCCCCAAGCTCACCGAGCAATTCAGCCATACCGGGCAGAGCCTGCCGCTGATTACTCAATTGCTGATCGGCATCAGCGAAGGGCTGGTGCATGTCGGCCCGTGGTTGCTGGTACTGGGGCTGCTGGCCTCCATTGGTGCGGGTTTCCTGCTGCGCAAGGCCCATTGGCGATTGCGCCTGGACCGCAGTTTGCTGCGTTTGCCCAAGGTCGGTCCGTTGCTGACCGTGCTGGAAAGCGCACGGCTGGCTCGCAGTCTGGCGATTCTGGTGGGCAGCGGCGTGCCGCTGCTCGAAGCCCTGCACGTGGCCACTGCCACCGTGAGCAACCGCGAAGTGCATCGGGCGCTGGAAACCGTTCGTGAACAGGTCGAGGGCGGCGTCAGCCTGCATCGTGCTCTCAACGCTGCAGGTCATTTTCCGCCGCTGCTGCTCAACATGGTCGCCAGCGGCGAGGCCAGCGGGACCTTGCCGGACATGCTCGAACGGGTGGCGGACAACCAGGAGCGCAGCTTCACCCGTCATGTTGACATGCTCATGGCCTTGTTCGAGCCCCTGATGATTCTGGTGATGGGCGGTGTGGTGCTGTTCATCGTCCTGGCCGTGCTGTTGCCGATCATGCAGCTCAACCAGGGACTCACTTTCTGACTCATGGAGAACCGTCTTATGTCCAAGCCTGCCTCACGTCGTCAGCGTGGCTTCACGCTGATGGAGATCATGGTGGTGATTTTCATCATCGGCCTGTTGATCGCCGTGGTTGCCCCCAGCGTCCTGGGCAACCAGGACAAGGCCATGCGGCAGAAAGTCCTGGCCGACCTGTCCACGCTTGAGCAGGCGCTGGACATGTATCGCCTCGACAATCTGCGCTATCCCAGCACCGAGCAAGGTCTTGCGGCCTTGACCAGCGCGCCCTCGGTGGAGCCACTGGCTCGCTCATGGCGAGCCGACGGCTATATCCGTCGCCTGCCGGCGGACCCGTGGGGCAACCCGTATCACTATCGTGCGCCCGGCGAACATGGACGCATCGATATCTACTCGCTAGGGGCCGATGGAGCACTGGGCGGGGAAGGCACCGATGGCGATATCGGGAACTGGAACCTCTAGGCGTGAAGGTTTCACGGGGCTTTTCACTGCTGGAGATTCTGGTGGTGTTGCTGATCATCGGGTTGTTCAGTGCCCTGAGCGTGGCCTGGCTGGATTCAGGTCATGCACCGATGCAGCAGGCCCTGGAAAAACTGGCAGCCGAGGCCCGCACTCAAGCGGCCCAGGCCAGGCACAGCGGGCAGGTGTCGGGAATGCGCTGGAATGGTCGTCAGCCGGAGTTCGTCCGCAAGGACCAGACCCGCTGGGTCGTGGATACGTCGCCCATGAAGTCCTGGCCTGAAGGGTTGCAGGCGGACTGGCCGGTGTCTGACGAGCCTCGCGTGATATTCACGCCATCGGGTGTAAGTGCGGCGGTGAACCTTAACTGGCGATGGCCCGGAGGGCAGCAACGCTGGGAGTGGCGCACCGATAACAGCCTGACGCAGGTAAAGCTGCCATGAAGCGCCAGCGCGGTTTCACCCTGTTGGAAGTGATGGTGGCGCTGGGTATCGCGGCGGTCATGACCATGATGGTCAGCCAGATGCTGCGCCAGCGCATCACCGTGCATCAGGCCGTTCAGCAGCATCGACTCGGTGCCCTGTGTGCCCGTGAGCTGGAGGCGCGTTTCGGTGTCGAGCGCTACTGGCCGCAGATCAACAAGGTCAGTGGCGAGTTGCAGCAGGGCGACAGGATTTGTTACTGGCGCATGAGCCTGGGCATGACCGGTGTTCAGCATTTGCGCCGTGGTGAACTGGCGCTGTTCGCCGCCCGTGACGAGCGCGAGCCGCTGGGCAATTACACCGTCTTTCTGGTGCGGCCGTGAGTCGTGGCCAGCGCGGGCTGACCCTGATCGAATTGCTGGTGGCGCTGGCGCTGACGGCGGTGGTCGGTGTGGTGCTGGCTGCGCTGGTGAATGGCTGGATCAAGGTTCGCGAGCGCCTGTCCGAGCCGGGCAATGAGCCGGTGGTGCTGGAGTTCTGTCTGGCGCTGGAGCGTCGTCTGGATTCTCTGGTGCTGCGCCGTTTGTATGAAAAGCGCCTGCCGTTGCCGGTGAACTGGCTCGACTGGGACCCGGCCACGAATCAACTGGGTTGGGTCGCCTTGACCGCCTTTCCCGAAGCTGAAGGCCAGTCGAGATCGCAGCGACAACGGCTGGAGTTCAACTCGCGGGAGCGGCGTTTGAGCCTGTGGACTTCGGCTGATCTCTATGCGGTCGGCGCGCCTCGTTGGGATCGTCGTGAACATCTGGATGAGGTCGACAAGGTCAGTTTCAGTTTTTATCAGGGGACCCGCTGGCTGGCGTTCCCTTCCACTGTCGCAATTCAGCCCGACCGGGGTGTGCGACTCGAATTCGAGCGTCATGGAGCGCCTTATGTCTGCACCTTCAGCTTGCCCGATAGCCGCCCATGATCTTTGAACGCTGGAGTCTCAAACGCCGTGCGCAGCGTCATTGGTTGCTGCTGCGTCCTGCCGCCACGGGTGCATGGCAATGGCGTCGCCTGCCGGGAGACGAGCAGGGCGACTGGCCGCCGCCTGCGCACTTTCTGCAGGACACCCTCGCGTTGATCATGCCCGCCGCGCAGTGCAGCCATTTTCAGGTGCCCGCGCCACCGGGGCTCAAGCCTCATGAATGGCCGATGTTGCTGGAGGACCTGTTGCAACAGCCTGCCGAAGCGGTGCAGGTCAGTTGCCTGTCGCGGCTCGCCGGGCATCTGGAATTGCTGGTAGTCGAGCGCACACAGCTTCAGCGCTGGTTGAGCGAGTGCGAAGCACTGGGCGTATCACCCGATTATCTGTGGGCCGAGTTGCAATTGCTGCCGACGCAGGCTGCTGGTCAGACTCTGAACTGGTCGCGTCCCGAAGGCCGTTGCCTGATCCGCGGCGCTGACAACGATTTGCAGCACTGGCTGGTGTGGCCGGATGTGCTGGGTGAGCCGCCCGAGAACTGGCGACAGCCGAGCGAGGAAATGACCGGGCCATGGCCTTCCCGTTGGGCCGCGTTGAGTCGTTTGCCCAATCTGTTGGTGCGCTCAGGCACTCGTCGTCCAAAAGCTCGGCGTCGGGCGTCGCCATTTGGCAGAAGTCTGCCTCGTCTGGCGGGTGTCTGTGGCGTGCTGGCGCTCTGTTGGGGCGTGCTGACTCTTGGGCAGTTCTGGCAGCAGGTGCCGGTCTGGAAGTCTCAGGTCGAAGCCTTGACCGGGCCGGTCGGCAGCGCTCAACAGGCAGCGCGGGTGTTGTCTCGTCTGCAGTCCGAGCAGACCGACTGGCAAAGCCGCCAGCAGCAGATCGTCGAGCTGGAACAGGCCATGACGCTGTGGCTCGACAGCCAAAAGGACTGGGGCGTGTCCGGCACTTACTTCGATGGGCGAACCCTGCGACTGGTGCTGAGCGGCAATGCTTCACCTCCAGACACGACTCATTGGCAGGCCATGGCCAAGGCGGCGGGTGCGAAGGTCAGCGTTGAAGCAAATGAAAAAACTTCCCTGCTGACGCTCAATTTCAATCTGGATGGGCAGCCATGAATGCATTGATTCTGAGTGCTTCAAACGCTTTCGCCGCCTTGCCGCCTGCCCGGCGTTACGCTCTGTTGGCGGGTTGGGTCGTTGTGCTGACGTTATTGCTGGTGCTGATCGGTCGTCCCTTGCTGGCCTGGGGCAAGGACCTGCGTCAGTGGCCGCTTCTGGCGCAGCAGGCCCAGGCGCTGAGCCCCGGCCCGGCGTTTACCGCCGAATACTGGCAGGCGCTGGCCGGTGCCCGAGGGCTGGTACTGACACGGGTCGAGCAGCGAGGCGATATCTGGCAGTTGCAAGGTGAGTTGAGCCGCGCCGAACCTCTGGCGCAACTGATGCGCAGCATTCAGGAGCAAGGCGGGCGACCGCTGCGCTGGAGCCTCGAACAAGGTCATCAGAGTCTGGTGTTCAGCCTGGATGTCGGGCGTGCGGGGAGGCTTCCATGAGCCGTACGTTATGGATGCTCGGCGCTCTGGTGTTTGTCCTGACGCTTGTGCTGAATATGCCCGCCGCCTTTCTGGTCCGTTTCGTCCAGTGGACGCCTGGCTGGCAGCCGCAGGGCGTTGCCGGGACCCTGTGGTACGGACGAGCCGAGCGACTGGGGAGCGTCGGGCCTGTGAGCTGGAACCTTCGGCCCTGGATGGGACAAGGCCTGGTGAGCGCCGGATTTCAGCAGCAAGTCTGGGAACTCAAGTTGCAAGGCTGGCCTTGGGCGTGGACTGCCGAGCTTGCGCCCGCTGGCAGTCTTGTTACCCCGGCCATGGCCTACGTCGTGGATGGTCGCTGGCAAGGGCGTTTGCTGATGCAGGGCCGTGGCGCGAAATGTACGTCTGGTGAAGGGAGTCTTGAGGGGCAGAATCTTGCCGTGCTGTCGCCCTGGATGGTGGTGCTGGGCAACGCTCATCTCAGGCTTGAGTGTCGGGATGGATTGAAACTGTTGGCCGATATCCGGCGCGAGGGGGAGCATCGTTTCGAGATCGGTCTGGAACCTGTAACCCGTCGGATGAGGGTGAGCGGTCAGGTCGAACCGACGGCGATGGTGACACCGCTGCTGATTCAGGCCGGGATGCTCAAGGCGGGCTCGTCGCAATTTGAAACGGTTTTGGGCAAGCGCTGACGTTTACTTCTTGTCCTTGGCGTGACTGGCCAGACGCTCCAGCGCGGCGCGCAATTTCGGGTCGCTGATGCCTTCGGCGGTGGCCTGGATACTTTCCGCTGCGGCAGGCGACAGGTCGATGGTGTGACCGACGGCACCCCTGGCCACGGTGGGAGGCTGTACCTTGAAGATAATCCGCATCAGGCTGGCGAACTCGTCGAAAGCGACCAATTGCCGCTGCAGACGCTTTTGCTGATAGCGCAGGCGCGTGGCCCAGTGACCGTCAGTCACGATCAGCAACAGGGTACCTTCGCGCCACGAAGCTACATGGCAGTGTTCCCGTGCGGCAGGCTGCAACTGGCTTTCGAGCAGGCGCTGAAGGTGGCTCAGACGCTCGGCATGGCGAAAAATTGCCTTGAGCGGCTTGGCGTCGCGCAGCAGGACGGCGGGGGCTCTGGCAGTGAGGGGACGAAAGGCCATGGGTGCGTTGCCGGGTATGACAAAGTCTTCATGTTAACAGAAAGCGTTCTTGCAGCTTCGTTCAGAGGGCTTTCCGTGCTTTTATATGCAAATCAACGAGTAACTTCGGCCCTTGACGGGTTGAAGTGCTGAATAATGGCCCCATTGTAAGACTGCCCCGTAACAGCGCTGTGCCAGCATCGTGGAATAACGCCACTTTCCTCACCACCGTTTCCGGGTAGAATGCTCGTTCGCATGCGGCCATTAGGCTGCACGGGCGACTCACGGGGCCGCCCTCCATTCCTATGTGTGGAAGATCCTGTCGATATGTTTGCGCCTTTGTTAAAAAAACTTTTTGGAAGCAAGAACGAGCGTGAAGTCAAGCGCATGCTCAAGACGGTACAAGTCGTCAATGCCTTCGAAGAGCAAATGGTGGCCCTTTCGGACGAGCAACTGCGTGCCAAGACCGAAGAGTTCAAGGCCCGCATAGCCAAAGGCGAGACCCTCGATAAGCTCCTTCCAGAAGCTTTCGCGGTTGCGCGTGAAGCGGGCAAGCGTGTCATGGGCATGCGCCACTTCGACGTCCAGTTGATCGGCGGCATGACCCTGCACGAAGGTCAGATCGCTGAAATGCGTACCGGTGAAGGTAAAACCCTGGTAGGTACGCTGGCGGTTTACCTGAACGCATTGGCCGGCAAGGGCGTACACGTTGTTACCGTGAACGACTACCTGGCTCGTCGTGACGCCAACTGGATGCGTCCGTTGTACGAATTCCTCGGCCTGAGCGTCGGGATCGTCACGCCCTTCCAGCCACCGGAAGAGAAGCGCGCCGCCTACGCTGCCGACATCACTTACGGCACCAACAACGAATTCGGTTTCGATTACCTGCGCGACAACATGGCGTTCAGCATGGAAGACAAGTTCCAGCGCGAACTCAACTTCTGTGTGATCGACGAAGTCGACTCGATTCTCATCGACGAAGCCCGTACGCCGCTGATCATTTCCGGTCAGGCTGAAGACAGCTCCCGTCTGTACACCGAAATCAACCGCCTGATTCCGCGTCTTGAGCGTCACATCGAAGAAGTGGAAGGCGAGGTTACCAAGCCGGGCCACTACACCATTGACGAGAAGAGCCGTCAGGTCGAGCTGAACGAAGCCGGTCACCAGTTCATCGAAGAGTTGTTGACCGAAGTCGGTCTGCTGGCTGAAGGCGAGAGCCTGTACTCGGCTCATAACCTGGGCCTGCTGACCCACGTCTATGCCGGCCTGCGCGCTCACACGCTGTTCAACCGCAACGTCGAATACATCGTTCAGGACGGTCAGATCCTGCTGGTCGACGAGCACACCGGTCGTACCATGCCGGGTCGTCGTCTGTCCGAAGGCCTGCATCAGGCCATCGAAGCCAAGGAAAACCTGAACATTCAGGCCGAAAGCCAGACCCTGGCGTCGACCACGTTCCAGAACTACTTCCGTCTGTACAACAAACTGTCCGGCATGACCGGTACAGCCGACACCGAAGCGTTCGAGTTCCATCAGATCTACAACCTGTCGGTGACGGTCATCCCGCCGAACAAGGCCCTGGCGCGCAAGGACTTCAACGACCTCGTCTACCTGACGGCGGAAGAGAAGTACGCGGCAATCGTCACCGACATCAAGGCCTGTCTGGCCGAGAACCGTCCGGTACTGGTGGGTACAGCGACCATCGAAACCTCCGAGCACATGTCCAACCTGCTCAAGAAGGAAGGTATTGACCACAAGGTCCTGAACGCCAAGTTCCACGAGAAGGAAGCGGAAATCATCGCCCAGGCCGGTCGTCCGGGCGCGCTGACCATCGCCACCAACATGGCCGGTCGCGGTACCGACATCCTGTTGGGCGGTAACTGGGAAGTCGAAGTTGCCAACCTTGAGAACCCGACCCCCGAGCAGATCGCCCAGATCAAGGCCGACTGGCAGAAACGCCATCAGCAGGTGATCGAGGCGGGTGGCTTGCACGTCATCGCCTCCGAGCGCCATGAGTCGCGTCGTATCGACAACCAGTTGCGCGGTCGTGCCGGTCGTCAGGGCGATACCGGTTCCAGCCGTTTCTATCTGTCGCTTGAAGACAGCCTGATGCGCATCTTTGCCTCTGACCGGGTGAAGAACTTCATGAAAGCCCTGGGCATGCAGTCCGGCGAAGCGATCGAGCACCGCATGGTGACCAACGCTATCGAAAAGGCCCAGCGCAAGGTAGAAGGTCGCAACTTCGATATCCGCAAGCAATTGCTCGAGTTCGACGACGTTGCCAACGAGCAGCGTAAAGTGATCTACCACATGCGTAACAGCCTGCTGGCGGCCACCAATATCGGTGACACCATCAGCGACTTCCGTGAAGAGGTGCTCAGTGGTCTGATCAGCCAGCACATTCCGCCACAATCGCTGCCAGAGCAGTGGGATGTGGCCGGTCTGGAAGCTTCGCTGAACAGCGATTTCGCCGTGAAACTGCCGATCCAGCAGTGGCTCGACGAAGACGATAACCTGCACGAAGAAACCCTGCGCGAGAAGATTCTGGCAGAGCTGATGGTGGCCTACACCGAGAAAGAAGATCAGGCCAGTGCCGATGCCCTGCGCACTTTCGAGAAACAGATTCTGCTGCGCGTGCTGGACGACCTGTGGAAAGACCACCTGTCGACCATGGACCACCTGCGTCACGGTATTCACCTGCGCGGATACGCCCAGAAGAACCCGAAACAGGAATACAAGCGCGAGTCCTTCACCCTGTTCCAGGAGCTGCTGGATTCCATCAAGCGCGACACCATTCGCGTGCTGTCCCATGTCCAGGTGCGTCGTGAAGACCCAGAGGAAGAAGAGGCGCGTCTGCGTCGCGAATCCGAAGAACTCGCCAAGCGCATGCAGTTCGAGCATGCCGAAGCGCCAGGTCTCGATCAGCCTGCACTGGCTGAAGAGGGTGGTGATGTAGCTGTTGCCGCTGCTACCGCGCCGGTTCGCAACGACATGAAACTGGGTCGCAACGAGCTGTGCTGGTGTGGTTCAGGCAAGAAGTTCAAGCACTGTCACGGCCAGATCGGTTAAGGCTCTGACGCTGTAATACCCGCGCCGCGACCGGCTTACCCGTCGCGGCGTTTTTTCATTAGATTGCCGTACCGATGCGGACGGCGCAGATACTGCTCAAGGAGCGCACTCATGGCTGTTGGTCTTGGTCCTTTGCCTACATTGCACCCGGTTCCCGGTTTTGAACTGGGTATTGCATCTGCCGGCATCAAACGCCCGGGTCGCAAGGACGTTGTAGTCATGCGATGTGCCGAAGGTTCCAGTGTTGCCGGCGTGTTCACCCTGAACGCGTTCTGCGCCGCGCCAGTCATCCTGGCCAAACAGCGTGTACAAGGCCCTGTGCGTTACCTGCTGACCAACACCGGAAACGCCAACGCCGGTACCGGTGAGCCAGGCCTGGCGGCTGCGACCCGCACCTGTGCCCGTCTTGCAGAACTGACAGGCGTCGATGCCAGCGCTGTGCTGCCTTATTCCACCGGCGTCATCGGCGAGCCGTTGCCTGTTGAAAAGATCGAAGGCGCCTTGCAGGCCGCTCTTGATGATTTGTCTGTGGATAACTGGGCTGCTGCCGCGACTGGCATCATGACCACCGACACCTTGCCAAAAGGCGCGAGCCGTCAGTTCCAGTACGAGGGCGTCACCGTCACCGTGACCGGCATCAGCAAGGGCGCGGGCATGATCCGTCCGAACATGGCGACCATGCTCGGTTACATTGCGACCGACGCCAAGGTGTCCCAGAGCGTATTGCAGGACCTGATCCGCGACGGCGCGAACAAGTCGTTCAACCGCATCACCATCGATGGCGATACTTCGACCAACGACTGCTGCATGCTGATCGCCACCGGTCAGGCTGACGTACCGGCAGTGACTGAAGCCAAGGGCCCGCTGTTTGAAGCCTTGAAGAAGGCGGTCTTTGACGTCTGCATGGAAGTGGCCCAGGCCATCGTGCGTGACGGCGAAGGCGCGACCAAGTTCGTGACTGTTGAAGTCAATGGCGGCGGTAACCACCAGGAATGCCTGGATGTCGGCTATGCCGTGGCTCACTCGCCTCTGATCAAGACCGCGCTGTTCGCTTCCGACCCTAACTGGGGCCGTATCCTGGCGGCAGTGGGTCGTGCAGGCGTACCGGATCTGGACGTGAGCAAGATCGATGTGTTCCTGGGCAACGTGTGCATCGCCAGTAAAGGCTGCCGCGCCACGACCTACACTGAGGAACAGGGTTCGGCAGTCATGGCTCAGGAAGAAATCACCATCCGTATCGAGCTGGGCCGCGGCGATTGCAGCGAAACGATCTGGACCACCGACCTGTCCCACGAGTACGTGAAGATCAACGCTGAATACCGCACCTGATCCCCAATCAGTTCAGGTCATCAATCACTTTGTGGGAGGCCGCTTGCTGGCGACTGTAGCGTACAGACGCAGAATATCTGCCGGTTTTCAGGCCTTTTCGCCAGCAAGCTGCCTCCCACACGTTTTGTTTGTGCCTTAACTGATCGGCATTACATTGTCTGACTCTGGAGCCAAGGACATGTCTCTGCACCTCATCATCGGCGACAAACGTTATTCCTCCTGGTCGCTGCGCCCCTGGCTGGTGCTGGCAATGACCGGCGCGCCTTACACCGATCAGGTGATTCGCCTGAACAAGCCGGACACCCGCGAGCAGATTCTCCAGTACTCGCCAACCGGCAAGGTTCCTGCGTTGCAATGCGAGCACGGGACCATCATCGATTCCCTGGCCATCTGCGAATACCTGCACGAACGTTTTCCCGAAGCCAACCTCTGGCCACGTGATACCGCCGCCCGTGCCCAGGCCCGTTCGGCCTGTGCGCAAATGCACAGCGCCTTTTTGAGCCTGCGCTCCAACATGCCGATGGACCTGCATCGCGATCAGGCGCTGGAAGTCATTCCGGTCGATACGCAGCAGGACATCGACCGCATCGTTGCCCTGTGGAGCGAGTGCCGTGCAGCGTCGGCCGAGAGCGGTCCGTTCCTGTTCGGCCAGCCGAGCATTGCCGATGCCTTCTTTGCGCCAGTGGCCATCCGCCTGCGTGGCTACCGCGTAGCCTTGCCTGCCGAAGCGCTGGCCTATATTGAAACCCTTTACCAGTGGCCTGCCTTCCAGAGCTGGCAACAGGCTGCCTTGCAGGAGACCGATGAGTGAAACGTGTTCATGTGGCCGCCGCTGTCATTCGTGGCGCTGACGGCAGGATTCTTATCGCCAAGCGTGCAGATAACCAGCATCAGGGCGGTTTGTGGGAGTTTCCCGGCGGCAAGGTTGAAGCGGGGGAGGCTGTCCAGGCCGCATTGAGCCGTGAGCTGCAAGAAGAGTTGGGCATTGGTGTTACAGCGGCGCGTCCGCTGATCAAGATCCAGCACGATTACCCGGACAAACAGGTCTTGCTGGATGTCTGGGAAGTCTCGGCCTTTACCGGCGAGCCCCATGGTGCCGAAGGCCAGCCACTGGTCTGGGCCAGCCAGCGCGAACTGGCCGGTTACGAATTTCCGGCAGCCAACAAACCGATTGTCGCGGCGGCTCGTTTGCCCAGTGATTACCTGATTACCCCCGACGGCCTGGAAACCCCCGAGCTGCTGCGCGGTATGCAGAAAGCCATCGCGGGCGGCATCAAGCTGGTCCAGTTGCGTGCGCCGAGTGGCTATGACCCGCAATATCGCGACCTGGCCGTGGATGCCGTGGGCCTGTGCGCCGGCAAGGCTCAACTGATGCTCAAGGGACCTCTGGAATGGCTGGGTGACTTCCCGTCCGCCGGATGGCACCTGACGGCAGAACAGCTGCGCAAGTACGCCAGCCGTGGTCGTCCATTCCCCGAAGATCGCTGGCTGGCAGCTTCCTGCCATAACGCGGAAGAGCTGGCACTGGCCGAGCAGATGGGCGTGGATTTCGTCACCCTGTCACCGGTCCAGCAGACCCAGACGCATCCAGACGCTCAGCCGCTTGGCTGGGAAGAAGCCTCCCGCCTCATCGCTGGCTTCACCAAACCGGTATTCCTGCTGGGCGGTGTTGGTCCGGACGAGCGCCAGCGCGCCTGGGAAAGCGGCGCACAAGGCGTAGCCGGAATCCGCGCCTTCTGGCCAGGCGCGTAACGGACTCCCCCGTTGGATGGGGGGCCGCGAATAAGCGGAACGCCGGCCGATTGCTCCTACGGGGTATTGGGCTTGGGCGCAGGTTGCCAGAGGATTTCCGAGATCCCTTGCCGTTTGGCAATGATGCGGGCGGCAACGAACAGTAAGTCCGACAGCCGATTGATATACGCCAACCCGACACCCGCCAACGGTTCCTGTGCATTGAGGTGCTGGCAGCGTCGCTCGGCGCTGCGAGCGAGGCTGCGGCAGACGTGGGCCTGGGCGATCAGTGCCGAGCCACCAGGCAGTATGAAGTTTTCCAGCGGGCCGACTTCCTCGTTCCACACATCGATTGCGGCTTCCAGTCGCTCGACCTCAGCCGCGTTCAGCGCCTGATAGGCCGGCATGGCCAGTTCACCGCCCAGATCGAACAGACGATGCTGGCAAGGGCCCAGCACCTCGATCACTTCTCTGAGCGCAGCAGTGTGCTGCGCTTGCTCGTTCAGCCCAGCCAGTAGCAGCCCCAACTGACTGTTGAGGGTATCGACTTCACCGATGGCCTCGACACGCGGATGATCCTTGGACACTCGACGACCGTCGCCCAGCCCGGTTTCCCCGGCATCGCCGGTGCGTGTGTAAATCTTCGACAAACGAAAGCCCATCTGTATGGCTCCTGATTACAACTTTGAAATGACCTGTTGCTGCACATTCACCTGATTGCCCACCAGCGGCAGGCGCAGGGTAAAGCAGGTTCCCATGCCGATGGCCGATTGCACTTCCATCTGGCCTTTGTGGTTGCTGGTGATGATGAAGTACGACACCGACAGACCCAAGCCAGTGCCCTGGCCGATTTCCTTGGTGGTGAAAAAAGGCTCGAAGGTACGCTTGCGCACGCTCTCCGCCATGCCGATGCCGTTGTCTTCGACCTGAATCTCGGCCCATGGCGGATTGAGCCGGGTGCGCAAGGTGATGCGCCCCGGTTCTGCTTCGTTTTCCGCTCGCTGGTGAATGGCCTGCGCGGCGTTTTTCAGCAGGTTGAGCAGCACCTGTTCCAGCTCGTTGGGGATACAAGGCACAGGCCCCAGTTCCGGGTCGAACTGCCGGATGATGTGCTGGCCCTTGAAGTCGAAACCGATGGCCAGATCAAAGTCGTTGCCAGCGATTTCCAGCGCTTGATCGATCAGCGCAGGCAGTTCGCAAGGTGTCAGCTGACGGTTGCTCAGGCGGCTGAAGTTGAGCATGTGGCTGACGATCTTTGCTGCCCGTGCGCCTGCCTGCTGAATGCCGTCCAGCAGTTGCGGGACGCCGCGGCTGGTCAGGTAGTGATTGACGGTATTGAGATCGATGCCGTCCGACTCGGCCTGCTCAATGTTCTTCGGCAGTTCCGGCGAGAGGCGACGGCGGATGTTCTGCACGTTATGCAGGATCGCGCCCAGCGGGTTATTGATCTCGTGGGCCATGCCGGCTGCCAGTCCGCCAACGGAGAGCATCTTTTCCGACTGCACCATCATTTCTTCCAGGGAAATGCGCTGGGTGATGTCATCGATACGTATCACCACGCCACGGCCTGCATCGCCTGTCAGCGGGTAGAAGGTCAGCGCATAGCTGCGAGGTTCGTCGTTCTTGATCCACGTCACACGTTCGATCTTGGTGACGCTGTGTTGCTCAACCGTCTGCTTGATCTCGGGCAGAAACGCTCTCATGGGCTCGAAGGCAATGAAAATCGGCTGGTTGAGGGCTTCGTCCAGTGTCGTGCCGGAAAGGGCGGTCGCTTCCTGATTCCATTGGGTGACATACAGCTGCTCGTCCAGAGCGATCATCGCCGAAGGCATCGAGTCGATAATGCTGTTGAGGTAGTTCTGAAAGCCGGTGAGTTTTTTCTCGATCTTGCTGCGAACTTTCACTTCCAGTTCCAGCTTGCGGTTGGTGTGACGGGTTTCTTCGGCAAGGCCCTGAGCCTGGGCGTAGGCTTCCTGCGAGTCGTCACGTGCCCGTTTGAGTTGCTGCTCACGTGCCTCGATGCGCGACAACATGGTGTTGAAGGCTTCGGCCAGATTACCGATTTCGTCTTCGTTGCCGGGGCCAGCGCGCAGGGCATAGTTTTCTTCGCGGGTGACCTGGCGCGACAGCTCTTCGAGCTGATAGATGGGCTCGGTAATCAGGCGCCGGATCTGTCTGGCCACGACCAGCCACAGCAGAACGCTGAATATCAGAATACCCAGGCTTGCAGTCAGCGTGCCGGTATAGAACGCCGTCGGCAGTTCGCTGCTGGCGACCAGCAGCAAATGCCCCGGAGCCTGATCACCTTTGGGCACTGTGATGATTTGCGTATTGCGAAACTCGGTCAGACGCCAGCCTTCGATATCGCCGTAATGGGCGGGAAGGTGAAGCCCTTCGCCCTGTTGCATCTGCGCCAGACGATTGCCGTCGTTGTCGTAGAGCGCTGCGGCACGCAATGGCCCGTAGCTCTTGAGTTCCTTGAGCAAGGCGTTGGCATTGATCGGTGAGTTCAAGGCCTGTTCGTTGAGATTGGGGCTGCTGATCAGGCGTCCGATGGTCTGCAGGGCCTGCGGTGCCATGGCTTCCTGAGAGATGTAGTAAGCGGCGCTGATAAAGGTCAGGTTGGCGACCAGCAGCACTGTGGTCAGCAGGACCAGCAGGGCTGCCAGCAGTTTCTGGCCCACAGGCAGGTTTTCTAGGCGCTGGCGCAATGGCATGGGGCGAATCACACGCGAAGGATGAACCAGCAGGGTAGCGTGCGCTAGTCGGTACGCAAACCCTTGCTTGCGAGATGAGTGGTCAGTCGCGTCTGTAGTTGCTGCAGGTGAGGCACGGCACATTGATGACGAAGGGCCGTTGCGCAAGCGTAGCCGAGCAGGTAGCTGATTTCTGTACGTCGGCCATTGGCCACGTCCTGATACATCGACGAGTAATTGGCCGCCGTGGCCTTGATCACCCGTTGCACTTCAGTGTGCAGGTCCTGGGCCGCCACGGGCTGGCCACAACGCTCCAGCAGGTCCGTGAGTTCGACGCACAGCGTCGCCACTTCGCAGTGATGCTCCAGCAGGCCGCCATTGCGACAATCATGGAGAACGGTCAGAGGATTGATCGCGCAATTCAAGGCCAGCTTGCGCCACAGGCGCGTCAGGATATCGGGTGTCCATTCGTGGGCAATACCGCTGTCATGCAAGTCTTGCAGAAGGGCAGGCGGCGTCGGTTCACGGGCATCGCCCAGCCATGTGTAACCGTGGCCCGCGAATACCACGCGCCAGTCCGATTCGCGAAAGGCGCCTTCGGTGCTCGATGCAAAAATGCACCGGGCATGTGGAATGCGTGCCGCCACCGCATCCTGGCTGCCCAGGCCGTTCTGCAGCAGGACGACGTCTGCGTCTGGATGCAGGCGCGCAGCTACCTGCGCCACGGCCTGTTCGGCATCATAGGCCTTGCAGGCTACCAGCAGACGTTCGATGGGCTCGTTGCTGTCGAGGTTCTGGGCCTGAATGAAGACCGGCTTGGCAACGCCGTTTTCCACCAGCGTCAGACAGCCGCCATTGGCCTGATAGGCTTGCAGCCGCGCTTTATTGCGCAGGACCAGGCGCACCGGCACGCCTGCACGGGCCAGCCGTGCTGCCCACAGACTGCCAAGGCTGCCTGCGCCGAGTATGTGCCAGAGGGCGGCCATCAGAGGTGCATGTCCGCAAGATTGAACGGCCTTGCAGCGATGAAATCGAAAGTCGACATGAAAGGCTCGCAGTGAACGCCTGGAAAGTCTCGTTATAATGAGCGTTCTTTCATACCGTCAAGTCACGCGCGTTCGCTTTTTTCGGGCGCGCCGTTTATCTGGAGAAATTACATGCCATCGTTCGACGTAGTGTCCGAATTGGATAAACACGAAGTCACTAATGCCGTCGATAACGCCATCAAAGAGCTGGACCGTCGCTATGACCTCAAAGGCAAAGGCACTTTCGAGTTCAAGGAGCTGACCGTCACGCTCACCGCCGAGGCAGAGTTCCAGCTTGAAGCGATGATCGAAATCCTCAAGCTTGCCCTGGTCAAGCGCAAGATCGACGTGAAATGCCTTGAGGTCAAGGAGGCGTATGCTTCGGGCAAGGTGATGAAGCAGGAAGCGGTACTCAGGGAAGGTATCGACAAGGAGCTGGCCAAGAAAATTGTCGCCCATATCAAGGACGCTAAACTGAAAGTGCAGGCCGCCATTCAGGGTGAACAAGTGCGCGTCACGGGTAAAAAGCGCGATGACCTGCAAGAAGCCATTGCTTTACTGCGTACCTACGACTCGGGGATGCCGCTGCAATTCAACAACTTCCGTGACTAGGTGATTCTGGTTGTCCGGGAACCCTTTATTCCCGGACATGTCCGAACACCCCTGTAGTAGACGCTGAAATGATTGTTTCCGGCAGTCCTTTCAAGATTGGTTAGTGACAGGCAGGAGAAACAAGATGGATTTGAGCGCAGAAGTCGATCAGCTGTGGAAGGTTTCACAAAGCTGGATTCCGATGATCATGCAATACGGCAGCCGTGTGCTGCTTGCGCTGGTAACACTGTGTATTGGCTGGTGGTTGATCAACCGATTGACCGGCAAGCTGGGTGCATTGCTGGCACTGCGTAATGCCGACCTGGCATTGCAGGGTTTTGTCAGCAGCCTGGCGAACATCATCCTCAAGATTCTGCTGGTGGTGAGCGTTGCGTCGATGATAGGTGTGGAAACCACATCGTTCGTCGCAGCCATCGGTGCAGCGGGTCTGGCCATTGGTCTGGCCTTGCAGGGCAGTCTGGCGAATTTCGCGGGTGGCGTGTTGATTCTGCTGTTTCGCCCGTTCCGTATCGGTGACTGGATCGAAGCTCAGGGTGTGGCGGGTACTGTCGACAGTATCCAGATTTTCCATACCGTGCTGCGCACTGGCGACAACCGCACGGTGATCATGCCCAACGGCAATCTGTCCAACGGCATCATCACCAATACCAACCGTCAGCCGACCCGCAAGATTGTGTTCGATATCGGTGTGAGCCCCGATGCCGACCTGCGTAAAGCGCTCGAGGTTCTGCTGGAGATGGCTCAGGACCCGCGTGTCCTTCAGGATCCGGCACCGCAGGCTGTCGTCGCGGCGCTGGGCGAAAACGCGATTACCCTGTCGTTGAGGGTATGGACCAAGACCGGCGATATGGGCGATGTGAGTTCGCTCTTCAATATCGAGGCCCGTGATCGCCTGAAAGCTGCTGGTATCGATATCCCTTCGCCACAACGTATGGTGCGTGTGGTTCAGGAGTAAGCGTCAGCTCGATCAAAAAGCCCGGTGCTCCAGGCACCGGGCTTTTTGATGAGCGAAGGCATTAGGCCTTGATGCGCAAATACCTGCGCACCCCATCCTTGATAAAACACCCCTGAAACCCTCGACAACCCTTATGAACAGGGCTTCTCGACCGTCTGCGCACGATGTTGCGCAGGTGCGCACAGGCTTGCGCACTTTTTCGGGGTTTTGGTATGAAAAACAACCTGTTTTTATGAGATTTAAATTCAAGCTGTTGATTTATATGTAGAAAAATTAACAGGCATGACTCTTGATACTGACCGTTCCCACGTCCGGGCGATGCCGCTCGGCAACCCTCAGGGAACAAGGGATGTTCATGCTCGTTTATCAGGTCAACCGCCTCATCACGCTTCACCTCCAAGTACCCGCTGAAGACGCACCCAACGGCGCGTCCCATGACTAAAAAGTACGGCACCCTGCAAGAGCGGCGTGCAGCACGCTTCGACAAGTCTCCGTCTTCTGCCACCTGTGCCTGTCTGTACAAGACGGCGGACATCGCCATTGTCCCGGTGCGCTATGCCCTGGACCGTTCGCGCTACGATGTCGAACCCACACAACTCAAGCCCTTGCCCGCCCGGGGCCAGTGGAGCCCACTGCCACGCCTCAAGACCCGCAGCTACACCCTGCGCCAGCTCTACGACGGGTATGTCTATGTGGTCGACGAAACGGCGGGGACTTTTCATGAGTACAGCATTTCGGCGTCCGATGCCTGCCTGACGCGCATCGTCTGGACGCAGGCCCATCTGGGGCAGGACGTTCGCCGCGGCGATGGAGAGGGCCACCCTTACCTGCTTTACCCCCGCAAGAACCGTCTGCACCTGGCTTTTTCCCCGGTGCAATGGACCTGGCGTATCTGTGAACACATGCGCTCACACGCCGACAGCCGTGCCCTGTGGATGAAGCCTCTGGACCTGTCCAACTTCTGCGCCACCCGGAACGAGCCGGGCGCGCTGCCGCTGATGGCGCTTGCCACGGCCGTCGCCGACATCGACAAGAATTACGTGGTTGAAGACAAGCGCTTCGCTGACTCGTCCATTCCGACTGCCGGGCCCGAGTCGCAGCCCGATCAAGCGGAGCAATCAGTCTTTAACCCGCTCGGGGCCGATGTGTACTGGCTGGGCAACGTCCCGGACAGATGCAACTCGCTGCTGGTTGCACTGGACGACCCGCTGGGTGTGTTCAATGACCTGGGCATGCAACTGGCGGGTGATCAGGCCGCGTTTCAAACCTGGCAGCACGAACACGAACACACGTTGCAGATTGCCCAGACCGTCACTGCACTTTGCGGGGCCAATGGCGATGTGCAAAAACTGCCCGCTTCGGTACGTGGCGACAGCGCCAGGACCCAGCACTACCTGAACGAGATGGAGGAGTATTTCGATCAGATGGACCTGGAGGAGATGCTGACCATGCACGGCAACTCGCCGGGCGGCTCTCTGGGCACGATGGACATGTACAAGAGCGCGGACATGCGCGATGCGCTGCGTTCACGTTATGGGCGCTACCCGTCCGAGGACGACCGGCAGGCCTGGAAGGATCGCGAGAAATGGCGTCGCGAAGTCGACCTCAAGGGCGCGCGTGCCCATCTGCACCATCATTTGCCCCTCAGCGAAGCCCTGCTGCAACAGGTCCGCGACACCCAGGCCGATTTCCAGACATGGGCCGAGTACCTGGGCAACGACCCGCTCAAGCTGTTCATCGACACCGCCAACCCGAAAACCCTGCTGTACCTGCAAACCGTCATGACCGATTTACTGATGGTCTATGGCCAGGACCAACAGGCCAGTGCCTGGCTGGCGGATCAGGAAGCCAGGGGCGGGAGCCTGTTCGGGACCCTGCGCTATGGCTTTTCTCCCGGCCTCAAGGACGCCCTGGATCAGGAAGCCAACGCCCTGCTTGGCGGCATTGGCGACTTTACCAACCTCGCCACCCGCGCGGGCGAACTCAACGCCGTGCTCAACCATCAGGGTTTCGCCGACGCGGCCTGGATGAAAACGCTGAAACAGCCGGTGCAGAACACCTTCAAGGCCCTGCGCGAACTGGCGAGTGGAGCAGGCAAAACGATTGCCGAAAACATGCTGCTGGCCTGGGTGCCGGTGGACAGCCGTCTGGCGCTAGGCAAAAGCCAGAACCTCGTCGCCTTGATCCGCAACTTCATGATCGGCCAGATTCTGGCCAATACGCCGGAAATGATCCGCATCAACGAACAACTCGCCTCCCGGCTGAAACAGTGGAAGCGCGAATGGTGGCTGCTCACCAAACAGATCGACGACACCCGCTTTAACTGGCTCTATCCCCTCGATCCTCGGGAACGCCGACACCTGGCGCGCCAGCTGCAATCACAACTGGATGCCCTGCGCCTGCACGAACTGAAAATCCCGGGGTTGCTGGACTTCCAGAACAACCAGTACGCCCAGTTGCTGCAAGAGGAAATACGCGCCTTCTTCAAATCCGGCCTGGACGTCGCCAAGGACTGGCACACCCGCGCCAAGGCCTGGAGCGAACGCTTGGGTGGCCTGGGTGCCGGGATCACCTGGGGCGTCATCCTGCTCAACTTCATCAACACTGCATTCCTCTATGGGGACCTGACCCGCGATGGCGACTTCAGCGGCAAGGATATCGTCAAGGTCGGTTACAGCCTGGGTTACAGCTTCAATTTGTTGATGGCGGTGTTTGTCGAAGCGCCGTGGGCGGTGATCAAGAATGCGACGCCGGTGCTGATCGACGGCAAAAGCATAGGCATCCTGGATCGCTCTTCCGCCTACTGGAAAGCGCAGGGAAACAACGCTTGGGGGGATGCGATTCGCGGGTTCAGGAGCACGGTGGTGGCTTTGGGAGCGTTTGCGGTGGCGGCGGCGGTGTTGGAGCTTTGGGATATTCGAGGCGATTATCAGAATGCCAAAACCGAGGAGGAAAGAGCCGCATTACTTGTAAAAGGTATCGCTGTTTTTGTGATGGGTGTTGGTGGTCTGGCTCAATTGGTTACGGGATTAACACTATCCAGCAGAATCGCGATTTTTGTAATGGGTACGTGGTTTACCATCGGTCTTCTAATAGCAGGTGTCGTTTATTTAATTGCCACTATGGTCCTGAACTATTTCAAGCAGGACAGTGTCGGTTGGTGGTTGAGGAGGTGCTGCTGGTCGCGTTCGTCTGAACATCGACATACGGATACCCCGGAAGGAGAAGTTGAAGAAAAGCGTTCTTTGCTGGAAATCCAGCTGAGTCCGCAAATCCTTATTAAAAGCACGGTTGAGTATAGGCAAAAATACATGGGTGTAGCTGGGTATGTAGATGTGCCAGTACAAAACGGTGCCTGGATACAAATGCGTTTGCCTGAGGCATTACGCGGGCAACTGGTTCAGCTTAATGTTATCAGCAGTACGCGACCTTTCGGTTTTCTGCCAACGGAGCAAACGGATACGCCCATTGCAGACAAGTTTGAAGAGCGTGGCAAGTTCACTCCTCTCAAGGAGTTTGGAAAGATCGGTAATGAACGGCCTCCCTATTCACCATCGGATCTGTATTTCCCGATTTTTCCTGCGGGCGAGGATGTCGTCTGGCAAACCTGGGTTCCGCTCAAGGAAGGTGCTACCTACATTGAGTTGCAAATCTGGTATCCGAACTCGGTGAGTGCTTCAGGGCAGAAAGCTCAAAGCTACCTTTATCAGATAGAGCTAAGTCAGGAGGGCGATATGGCAGTAGATGGCTCAAGCCTCACACTGCTAGAAGTCAATAAGAAAAGCCGCGCCAACGCACTGATCCTTGTGCTTCCGGAATAAAATTCTATGACTCATATAGCAGCCAGCAGCACAAAGCAGAACGAAACTTTCAGCAACGATACAGCTGTAATGATATGGAGCATAAAAACAATCGAGTGTTCTCCAAAGGAGCTAAAAAAAGCTTATCTTGCTGTAGTAACGGCCTGTCTTCTCCCTTTTCTTTATTGTCTATGGTTGTTGTGGGATGATTTGCCGGAAGCTCTGGGCATGCTTATAGCGTTCGGCTGCGCACCTGTAGTATTCGGGACTTATTTGATTGTGTTCGCAGTCAGGCAGAAGGCTATGTTCAACTACCACATCACACTCCATGGAGGCTCTGTCGAGTACTACGACTACTATCCAAATTTTGCAGGCCCCTTCTTCAAAGGCATCGCCATTTTCACCATCCTGCTATTTCTCGGCGTCGCCCTCGTCACAGGCTCCCTGCTCTTTCTGGTCGGCCCCGCCGCCATTTCAATCGGGGCCGCACGCTCTTTGCTGAATTGGGAGAATAAAATCCATCATCGGGAAACTCGTCCATGGGATACCCACAACTTCGTCACGATTGATCGAAAGCGCTCCATCATCGTTATTCATTGCACCGACATCACTACAGGGTTTGTCGCCCGCTTCCCCAACAAAGACCTGTTCGAGCAATACCTGCAGTTCCTGCACTCGGTCCTGCCACCCACGGCCGAGTTCATGGAGAAAGACTGGGAGTGGTGAAAAACCCGGTGCTTGATGCAACGAGCTACTTGCAGGAGGCAGCTTGCTGGCGAAAAAGGCCTGAAAACCGACAGATATTCTGTGTCTCTACGCTGAAGTTGCCAGGCTGCCTCCCACACATTGAGTTATGACCTTAACTGTTCGGCATCAGCCTTACAGGGCGCGCTCGTTCACTTCGTGCTGTTTACAGGTCATGAAGCACTCTTCTGGAATAAGAGATTATTATGAATAACATAGCAGCCTGCAGTACAGCGCAGAACAAAATTTTCAGCAGCGATTCGACTGTAATGGCGTGGAGTATAAAAACAATTGATTGCCCTCCAAAGGAATTAATTAAATTTCAGCTTATCATTATAGGCTCAAGCCTTGCGCTTTTTCTTTATTGCCTATGGATGATGTGGGATACGCTCCCTGAGGATGTGGAGTTACTTATAGGGTTCGGTTGTGCGGCAGTGGTGTCCGCGACTTATATGATTATGCTTGTCGCCAGAAAAAAGACCATATTCAATTACCATATAGATATCCAGGCAGGCTCTGTCGAGTACTACGACTACTATCCAAATTTTGCAGGTCCCTTCTTCAAGGGCATCGCCATCTTTACCATCCTGCTATTTCTCGGTGTTGCCCTTGTCACAGGCTCTCTGCTATTTCTGCTTGGCCCAGCCGCCATTTCACTTGGGGCAGCACGCTCTTTACTGAACTGGGAGAATAAAATCAATAATGAACAAAGCTTGCCCTGGAACGAGTACAACTTTGTCACGGTGGATCGCAAACGCTCCATGATCATCACTCACCGAACTGATATCACGGTGGGGTTTGAATTTCGCTTTCCCAACAAAGAGTTATTCGAGCAATTCCTGCAGTTCCTGCACTCGGTCCTGCCACCCACGGCCGAGTTCATGGAGAAAGACTGGGAGTGGTAAAAGCCCGGTGCTTGATGCAATGAGCTACTTGCAGGAGGCAGCTTGCTGGCGAAAAAGGCCTGAAAACTGACAGATATTCTGTGTCTGTACGCTGAAGTCGCCAGGCTGCCTCCCACACATTGAGTTATGACCTTAACTGTTCGGCATCAGCCTTACAGGGCGCGCTCGTTCACTTCGCGCTGTTTACAGGTCATGAAGCGCTCTTCTGGAATAAGAGATTATTATGAATAACATAGCAGCCTGCAGTACAGCGCAGAACAAAATTTTCAGCAGCGATTCGACTGTAATGGCGTGGAGTATAAAAACAATTGATTGCCCTCCAAAGGAATTAATTAAATTTCAGCTTATCATTATAGGCTCAAGCCTTGCGCTTTTTCTTTATTGCCTATGGATGATGTGGGATACGCTCCCTGAGGATGTGGAGTTACTTATAGGGTTCGGTTGTGCGGCAGTGGTGTCCGCGACTTATATGATTATGCTTGTCGCCAGAAAAAAGACCATATTCAATTACCATATAGATATCCAGGCAGGCTCTGTCGAGTACTACGACTACTATCCAAATTTTGCAGGTCCCTTCTTCAAGGGCATCGCCATCTTTACCATCCTGCTATTTCTCGGTGTCGCCCTTGTCACAGGCTCTCTGCTATTTCTGCTTGGCCCAGCCGCCATTTCACTCGGGGCAGCACGCTCTTTGCTGAATTGGAAGAACCCGATCCATCATCGGGAAACTCGTCCATGGGATACCCACAACTTCGTCACGATTGATCGAAAGCGCTCCATCATCGTTATTCATTGCACCGACATCACTACAGGGTTTGTCGCCCGCTTCCCCAACAAGGACCTGTTCGAGCAGTACCTGCAACTCCTGCACTCGGTCCTGCCACCCACGGCCGAGTTCATGGAGAAAGACTGGGAGTGGTAAAAAGCCCGGTGCTTGATGCACCGGGCATTTTGATTAATGCGCTTTGTCAGCCACGGTCTTGTCGGGCTCATCCTGTTTGTCTGCGGTACGAATTTCCTTGCTCCACTGCAAAATGATCATCAGCAAGGTCGGCACGCCCAGCAGCGCGGTAATGAGGAAGAAGTTGTGGTAGCCGAATTTCTCCACCATGACCCCTGAATAACCGCCGATCAAGCGTGGCAACAGCAGCATGATCGAGCTGAGCAGGGCGTATTGGGTGGCAGAGAACTTGAGGTTGGTCAGGCTCGACAGATAGGCGACGAAGGCGGATGTGGCCAGCCCGGAACTCAGGTTATCCAGGGAAATGGTCAGCACCAGCATCTTCAGGTTCGGCCCCATGTCGGCCAGCAGCAGGAACAGGATATTGGTCGCTGCCGAGCTCATGCCGCCGATGAACAGGATCGGCATGATGCCGAAGCGTACGATCAACAGACCGCCAACGCCCGCGCCCAGCAGCGTCATGATCAGGCCAAAGATCTTGCTGACACTGGCAATCTGGTCCTTGGTAAAGCCCTGATCGATGTAGAACACGTTGGCCATCACGCCCATCACCGTGTCTGACATGCGATAGGTCGCGATCAGGCCCAGCAGGATAAAGGCCTGCCAGCGGTAGCGCATGATGAAGTCGTTGACGGGCGTCAGCACGGGAGCGAGGCCGCGTCGCCCCATGGAGGACAGGCAGGCTATGGTGAGCACGATATACAGAATGGAGCGCAGGAAGGCCCGGTCTTCCAGCAGCAGGCTCATCCAGCTGCTGCCCTCGAACAGAACACTCGCGAAGTCTGTGTTGTAGAGCTGGGTGAACATCGCTGGCACTGAAACCAGCAGCACAATGAGTACGAATACGGAGGCCAGTTGGTGCACAAAACCATAGCGAGCCGCTGACAACTGGGTGCGTAACGGTACTGGCGGTTCACGCATGATGAACGTGGTAACCAGCGCTGGCAGCATCAACAGCCCGAACAGCACATACGTGCCGGTCCATGCCGAGTGCTTGTAAGAGAAGCCCGTCGAGCCAAAACCTTCGGCGAAATACAACGCCCCGGCTGTGGACAGCAGCGCCGCGACCCGATAACCGGACATGTAGCTGGCAGCAAGGGCCGCCTGCTGGGTGTCCTGGGCAATTTCCAGGCGGTAGGCATCGATGGCGATATCCTGCGTCGCAGAGGAAAAGGCCACCACTACCGCAATGGCGATCAACCACGATAGATGCTGCTGCGGGTCGCAAAAGCCCATGCCGATCAGGCCGAGCATCACCAGTGCCTGTGAGAGGACCAGCCAGGAGCGTCTACGCCCCAGTTTTCCGAGCAGTGGCAGACGCCATTGGTCGAGCAGGGGCGACCAGACCCATTTGAAGGCGTAGGCCAGGCCAATGAGGCTGGCATAACCAATGGTCTCGCGAGCGACACCGGCTTCACGCAACCAGACCGACAGCGTTGAGAAGACCAGCATGTAAGGCATGCCCGCGGCGAATCCAAGCAGCAACAGTACTAATGTCGAGGGGCTGGCATAAGCGGCGAGCGCGGCGCGCCAGGTTTTACGGGGCATGGGCTGGAAACTGCCTCAGGTTGCGAAAACAAAGGGCGCACTCTAACCGCTGTGCTACATGGGACGCCAGCCATGGCGCTGCATATCGACCCGATTGTTACGGATGGTAAGGCCTTCTGCACGCAAGCGGGCACGCTGTTCGTCACCTGAAATGCTTCCTGCCGGCAGACTGAGCCTGCCGCCGGCCCCCAATACCCGATGCCAGGGCAGCGAAGTGCCTTCGGGCAACTGGCTCAAGGTTCGCCCGACCCAGCGCGCGGCTCTTCCAAGCCCTGCCAGATCGGCCAATTGCCCATAGCTGACAACTTTGCCTTCCGGTATCTGCTCAAGTGTGAGGTAGAGCGCTGTGCGTCGGGCCTCTGCGGGGGAAAGCCCGCCAGGATCGTCATGTTCTGACGCGGGGTGGGTCACGGTTTTATTCCTGTTTAAAGGCATGTATGTGTTTTGTTACCGGAACTACGGAAAGATCCTACTGTCATTGATACCTGACGTTATCCAGCAGGCTGGCAGGATAATGCCCGATTTTCCGCTTAACAGAGCCTAGTAGTCGCTTATGTTGTCCAGAACCCTGTTGTGCCTTGCAATAACCACTGCCTCCACTCCACTGCTTGCCGATACCGTCTGGTTGAAGAACGGTGACCGGTTGAGCGGCACGATCAAGCTGTTCGATGGCGGTAAATTGCTCATTGAGACGCCATATGGTGGTTCTGTGCCTCTGGACTGGAAGCAGGTCAAGACCCTTGAAAGTGACCAGCCATTGCTGGTCAAGCAGGATCAGTTCACCGGCGAGGTTGCCAAATCCTTGAAGGCTGCCGATGACGGCAAGGTCGTGCTGGTCAATGGCGAGACTCCGAAGACAGTGGAACTGGCCAGCATTCAGCAGCTCATCAAGCCCAAACCGGTCATCACCGACATGGTCTGGAAGGGCAATATCGATGCAGCCCTGGATTTCCAGCAGGCCGAGAACGATACCAACGACTACAACGTGGCGTTCAAGACCTCGGCGCGCCATGGTCAGTGGCGTCATAACGCCAAGGGCGACTACAACCGCGAGACGACGGACGATGCCGTCGGCACCGATAACTGGAGTGCCGAATACTCCCTGGACCGCTTCCTGACCGACAAGCTGTTCTGGGATGCGCGCATCACCTACAAGCGCGACAAGATCGAAGACCTGTCCCGTCAGCGCACGGTCGGTACCGGTCCTGGTTATCAGTTCTGGGATGACGAACTGGGTGCATTCAAGGTCGGGGCTCTGCTCAACCGCACCGACTTCGAGTTCTCCAACGGTGACAAGGAGAACTTCTACGCGGTTGCCGGTACCTGGGACTACAACCGTTATCTGGTCGGCAAGAAATTCGAGTTCTTCACAAACGGTGAAGTGGGCAAGCCTCTGAGCGGCGTGGCCGACTACTCGATGGATGTCGAAGCAGGGCTGCGCTACAAGGTCACTGACTGGGCATCGTTGAACCTCAAGGCCGAGAAAAACATCATCAGCGGTTCAGATAATGGCGATGTCGACAAGACTCGCTACACCGCAGGCTTTGGTGTGAGCTGGTAAAAACCGAAAGGCTTCCCCACGGCAATCGTCCAGCGATGCCGTGGGGAGTCCAGACTAGATCCGCATTGCCCCGTCAAGCTCCAGAATCCTGCCGCTGTAGTAATCGTTCTCCAGAATGTAAGCCACCGAATGCGCAATTTCGGCGGGCGTGCCCATGCGTTTGAGCGGGATGGCCGAAGTCATTTTCTCCAGCGCTTCGGGTTTCATGCTGGCGGTCATTTCGGTCTCGATAAAGCCCGGTGCAATGCCTGCGACCCTGATGCCGTAACGCGCCAGTTCCTTGGCCCAGGTCACGGTTGCTGCAGCCACGCCAGCTTTTGCGGCTGAATAGTTGGTTTGCCCGATATTGCCAGCGCGGGATATCGAAGAAATATTGATGATTACGCCCTGGCTCTTCTGCTCGACCATCTTGGCGGCCACTTCGCGGGTGCAGAGAAAGACGCCGGTCAGGTTGACGTCAATGACGGCCTGCCATTGCGCGAGGCTCAGTTTGGTGATTTCACCATCCTTGACCTTGAGCAACAAACCATCGCGCAGGATGCCGGCATTATTGATCAGGCCGTGAATAGCGCCGAAGTCTTCGGCTATTTTTGCAATCGTGTCCGTGACCTGTTCTTCACTGGCAACGTTGGCCAGATAGGCATGTGCTTCTACGCCCAGTGCCTTGCAGGCTGCGACGGTCTGGTCGAGCTTTTCCTGGTTCAGGTCCACCAGCGCCAGATTGACGCCCTTGGTCGCCAGATACTCGGCCATTGCACGACCCAGCCCCTGGCCGCCACCCGTAATAATAATTAACTTGTTTTTCAATTCCATGTGCGTGCCCAATCTGTAAGCCAATGCCGTGGCACCGGTGATCGCTGATGCCATTCGCAACAAGTTATAAGCTGTTTCAGAGCGTTCGTCTTTAACTCGGCGAAAACGTTATAAGGAGCCACACGATGAGCGCGAAAGCCTCTAAAAATGCCCGGGAGTTATTGCTCAAAGAGTATCGCTCTGTGCTATCCACGCATTCCAGGTCCATGCCCGGCTTTCCGTTCGGTTCGGCGGTGCCTTACTGCCTCGATGAGCAGGGCAGGCCGTTGATTCTGATAAGCCGGATTACCCAGCACACCCACAACCTGACCCTGGACCCCAAGTGTTCCTTGCTGGTGGGCGAGCGCGAAGCCGATGACGTGCAGGCCGTCGGGCGTATCACGGTGCTGGCTGAGGCCGTGAAGTTGAGCGACCCGCAAGCCATCGAAGCGGCCGCCCAGCGTTATTACCGCTATTTCCCAGAGTCGCAGAGTTATCACAGCGCCCATGATTTCGATTTCTGGGTGCTGACTCCGGTGCGCTATCGCTACATTGGCGGTTTTGGCGCCATTCACTGGCTCGATGACGTTGCTCTGGCCAACCCGTTCGCCGGGGAAGTCGAAACCCGCATGGTCGAGCACATGAATGACGACCACGCCAATGCCATTGCGCATTACGTGGCACTGTCCGGCCTGCCGCAGACCGAGCCTGCGCAGATGGTCGGTCTCGACAGTGAAGGCATGCACCTGAGGATCGGCCGTGGCATCCACTGGCTGGCATTCGGTGAGCCTTGCAATACGCCGACACAAGTGCGCGAAGCCTTGGTTCATTTGGCTCGCGTGCAAAAATGGCCTTCATCTGAAGAGCAAAAAGCTTGAATTAACGATCTTCTGACATCACATACGGTCTACTTGGAAGGCATTCTTCCTTAGAGGAACTGATTTGATGCGCGTTTTTCTGCTGCTCTTTTTGCTTTTTCCGGTGCTGGAGCTGTTCGTTCTGGTTCGGGTCGGTATGTCCATCGGCTTCCTGTGGACCTTCCTTCTTGTGCTGAGTACTTCGGTGCTCGGCCTGTTCGTGATGCGTGTGGCCGGTCTGGCCACCGCGTTGCGTGCCCGTGAAAGCCTGTCGCGTGGCGAGCTTCCCGCGCAGCAGATGCTGGAAGGGTTGACGATTGCGGTCGGTGGCGGGCTGCTTCTGCTGCCCGGTTTCATCAGCGACATCCTGGGTGTGATCTGCCTTCTGCCGTTCACTCGCCGCCTGCTGGCCGGCAAGCTTCGCCAGCGTGCCGAAGCTCAGGCCACGCGGCAGCGTGCGTTCTCCGAGGATCTTCACCAGGCCAGTCAGGGGCCGGCAAGCAGCCGTCCTGGCGCGATTCATCAGCCTACCCGCGAACCCGATGTCATCGAAGGTGAATTCGAGCATCGCGACAAGTAATCGGCATGACTCGTCTGCACGGCACCTTCGGGTGCCGTGTTCGTTTCAAGTGCCTGTCTGTGCGAAAAAAAATCCTGGCCAAGACTTGTAATCACCTTGCTCGCCCTTATGTATGGGTCACCGCAAGGTTTCTGGCCCATTTGCCAGACCGTATTCTGCGGTTCGCTCGCCGAACCGTAACCGGCAAGACCGGATTTTTAACCCCCGCCGGTGTGTTCACCGGGCGCTCTAAAACCATAATCAGGAGATCGACAATGAAGCTTCGTCCTCTGCATGACCGCGTCGTAATCCGTCGCAGCGAAGAAGAAACGAAAACTGCCGGCGGTATCGTGCTGCCAGGTTCGGCTGCTGAAAAGCCTAACCGTGGCGAGATCGTCGCTGTAGGTACCGGCCGTGTGCTGGATAACGGTGAAGTACGTGCGCTGGCCGTGAAAGTGGGTGACAAAGTAGTGTTTGGCCCTTACTCCGGTAGCAACACTGTGAAAGTAGACGGCGAAGACCTGCTGGTGATGAGCGAGAACGAAATCCTCGCTGTCATCGAAGGCTGAGAAAACCGCTGATTTCCGTCACTACAAAGTATCGAAGGAATAAAGATCATGGCTGCTAAAGAAGTTAAATTCGGCGACGCTGGCCGTAAGAAAATGCTCGCTGGTGTAAACGTCCTGGCTGACGCAGTAAAAGCGACCCTGGGCCCGAAAGGCCGTAACGTCATCATCGAGAAGAGCTTCGGTGCTCCTCTGATCACTAAAGACGGTGTTTCGGTTGCCAAGGAAATCGAACTGAAAGACCGTTTTGAAAACATGGGCGCGCAACTGGTCAAAGACGTTGCTTCCCGTGCCAACGACGACGCTGGTGACGGTACTACCACCGCTACCGTTCTGGCTCAGGCTATCGTCAACGAAGGCCTGAAAGCCGTCGCTGCCGGCATGAACCCGATGGACCTCAAGCGCGGTATCGACAAGGCGACCATCGCCATCGTTGCCGAGCTGAAGAAGCTGTCCAAGCCATGCACCGACACCAAGGCTATCGCTCAGGTTGGCACCATCTCCGCCAACTCCGATAACTCCATCGGCGACATCATTGCCGAAGCCATGGAAAAAGTGACCAAAGACGGCGTTATCACCGTTGAAGAAGGTTCGGGTCTGGAAAACGAACTGTCGGTCGTAGAAGGCATGCAGTTCGACCGTGGCTACCTGTCCCCGTACTTCATCAACAAGCCGGACACCATGGTTGCCGAGCTGGACAGCCCGCTGATCCTGCTGGTCGACAAGAAGATCTCCAACATTCGCGAAATGCTGCCGGTTCTGGAAGCAGTCGCAAAAGCTGGCCGTCCTCTGCTGATCGTTGCCGAAGACGTTGAAGGCGAAGCCCTGGCGACTCTGGTTGTGAACAACATGCGCGGTATCGTGAAAGTTGCAGCCGTCAAGGCTCCAGGTTTCGGCGACCGTCGCAAGGCAATGCTGCAGGACATCGCTGTCCTGACTGGCGGTACCGTCATCTCCGAAGAGATCGGCCTGAGCCTGGAAAGCACTACCCTGGAACACCTGGGTAATGCCAAGCGCGTTGTTCTGAACAAAGAAAACACCACCATCATCGACGGCTCCGGCGTCAAGACCGATATCGACTCGCGCATCGCTCAGATCCGCCAGCAAATCGGTGACACCAGCTCCGACTACGACAAGGAAAAACTGCAAGAGCGTCTGGCCAAGCTGTCTGGCGGCGTTGCAGTGATCAAGGTCGGCGCCGGTTCCGAAGTTGAAATGAAAGAGAAGAAAGCCCGCGTTGAAGACGCCCTGCACGCTACCCGTGCAGCCGTTGAAGAAGGCGTGGTACCTGGCGGTGGCGTTGCTCTGGTTCGTTCCCTGCAGGCAATCGCTGACCTGAAAGGCGACAACGCCGATCAGAACGTCGGTATCGCTCTGCTGCGTCGCGCTGTAGAAGCTCCACTGCGCCAGATCGTTGCCAACTCCGGTGACGAGCCAAGCGTTGTTGTCGACAAGGTCAAGCAGGGTTCGGGTAACTTCGGTTACAACGCTGCTACCGGCGAATACGGCGACATGATCGACCTGGGCATCCTGGACCCGGCCAAAGTGACTCGCTCTGCTCTGCAGGCAGCGTCCTCCATCGCCAGCTTGATGATCACCACCGAAGCGATGATCGCTGACGTGGCTGAAGACAAGCCAGCGGCTGGCGGCATGCCAGACATGGGCGGCATGGGTGGCATGGGCGGCATGATGTAAGCGAGCCTCACCCCAAGCGACACCACGAAGAACCCTGCCTAGTGCAGGGTTCTTTGTTTTCGGGTTTCTGTCACGCGACTCGATACATCTAAAAAGCCAGTATGGATAGCGAACGCTTTTACCTGCCTGATAGTCTGAGCACCATTCATTCGGATTTCAGGATTGCCATGTCCACTGCCCGGATCGGTTTTGCATGCCAGTATCGCCACCCTCAACGCAATCTGTCGGCTGGTGAGCTGAAAACCATTGAGTCGGCCTTGAACCCGCGCACTACCACGTTGCGCTGGATGGAGAGCGTTTCCACCGAGGTTGCTCACGCCAAGCTGATAGAAATCATCGACCACAACCTCGAAGCCCAGTTGCGCTTGCTGGCTTATGTGGCGACCTTGCCTGACGCCCTGAAAATGTTGCGGCTGAGCAGTGATCTGCTGCCGTTCTACAGCCATCCGAAAGTCTGCGCGTTCTACCGCCAGCCGGACATTCAGTCGATCCTGATTAAAGGCTTTGCTGCCATTGGCGCTGCGGCGCGTGCTGCCGGAATCCGGTTGTCCATGCACCCGGGCCAATATTGTGTGCTGGGGTCCGACAAGCCTGAAGTGGTCGAGAACAGCCTGGCCGAATTCGAGTATCACGCCGACATGATCCGCATGATGGGATACGGGCGGCAGTTCCAGGATTTCAAATGCAACATCCACATTGCAGGTCGACTGGGTGCCGAGGGGATTCGCTCGATCTGGTCGCGTCTGTCGAAAGAAGCGCATAACTGCATCACGTTCGAGAACGACGAAAAGACTTACGGCGTGGACGACTGCATCGGGTTAGCCGATCTGGCGCCAGTGGTTCTGGATGTTCACCATTGCTGGATCCATGAGGATGACTACATATCTGCGCAGTCGCCTCGCGTCGAGCGCATCATCGAAAGCTGGCGTGGCGTGCGCCCGACCATGCATTACTCTCAGCCTCAGGAGCGTCTGCAGGAGCTGGGATTCAGCGCTGAGCAGAAGCTGGAAATGGACTCGCTGATGCAAGTCCTCTCCAAACGTGACCTCTATGGCCACAGCGACATGATGTGGAATCGCTGGACCAACGAATACGTGACCCTTTTTCTTGACCGCTTCGACGTCATGTTCGAGTCCAAGCACAAGAATGTGGCCACGCTGGATTACTACCACGAGTTCATGGTTTAGGGTTTCGCGAGCAGGCTGTGCTCTGTCTGCCCGCTTTTATCCGGTCTGTACAGAATGAAGTAATACGCGCCCAGGCAGATCAGCCAGCAGAACACCGCCGTCCAGACGTTGTGCGAGAAGAAGTGCGCGCCTTGCAGCATGCGGCCGATGGAAAAGATCGATCCCAGGCTCAAAGCCAGGACCAGTCCGGCTTTCGCCAGGCGTGGCTTGCGATCACGGAATATGAAGAACAGAGCGAACAGCGTAAATCCTGTCGCTGCATGACCGCCCGGCCAGCAGCGGCCCGGCTTGTCCGTTTCAGGGCGTGAAGCGAGCAGTTCGCTGTAGGTTTCCTTGCCGCCAAATTCCGTGAGGCTCCAGGGGCATTGCACTGAAGTGATGACCTTTACCGGTGTCACGAAGCCGGTCGAAAGCGCCATGGAAAGCACCAGACAACCCAGCTCTCGGCGCCATGGCATCAAGCGTCCGACCTTGAACGAGGCCGCGAAAATAAGCATTGAGACGACCGCCAGGCCAATGACGACCTGCTTGGCGCGGTCGTGCAGAATGTCTTCGAGAAAATGGCTGTGCCTGCCGATGAAGTCGCCCGCCTGTGGGTCATAAACCAGACGAGCGAGGCTCATGTCCAGGGTGGTCAGTTCCAGCAGCATGAGAACCAGGGCAGTTGCAAAGGGAATGCCCAGATAGATCCAGAGATTGAGCGGGCGAGAGTGTGGAAGGGTTGCGGGTGTCGACATGGCGAATCCAGTTCAATTGCAAAGGCCCCGACGGCTGTAACGGGGGACGCGGCAGTTTCTGCCACATAAAGTGAAAAAAACGTAAAGCCATGTGGTACTGGCCCTGAGGCTGACTTCGCCTTAAGCTGCGCCAGCCCAAATTGCATATGAGAGTGCCTACCATGCGAATTCTTCTGGTCGAAGATAACCGCGACATCCTGGCGAACCTTGCCGATTATCTGGGTATGAAAGGCTATACCGTCGACTGCGCGCAGGATGGCCTCTCTGGATTGCATCTGGCCGCGACCGAGCACTATGACCTGATCGTGCTCGACATCATGCTGCCCGGCATCGATGGCTATACCCTGTGCAAACGCCTGCGCGAAGATGCGCGGCGTGACACCCCTGTGATCATGCTCACTGCGCGGGATCAGCTGGATGACCGCTTGCAGGGCTTCCGCTCAGGTGCCGACGACTACCTGCTCAAACCTTTCGCGCTTTCCGAACTGGCGGCGCGTATCGAAGCGGTGCTGCGCCGTGCCCAGGGAGGAGGGCGGCGCACCCTGCAGGTCGCGGATCTGGTCTATGACCTCGATACGCTGGAAGTGACCCGTGATGGCCGCATGCTCAAGCTCAACCCGGTAGGCCTGAAACTTCTGGCGGTCCTGATGCAGAAGAGCCCTCATGTGCTGCGCCGCGAGGTACTTGAAGAAGCCCTGTGGGGCGACGACTGCCCGGACAGCGACAGCTTGCGCAGCCATGTGCATCAGTTGCGTCAGGTGATCGACAAACCTTTCCCCAAACCGCTGCTGCAAACCGTACATGGTGTCGGCTATCGTCTGGCCGAGGGCAAGGATGGAGTTTAAACAAAGCCTTGCCCAGCGGATCATCATCGCATTTGCCCTGATGAGTGCCCTGGTCGCTGGATCCTTCGCCGTGGGGATCATTTCCACGGTTCACCTGGTTGAGGAAAAACTGATTTCCGCAGGTCTTGGAGGGGATCTCAATCGTCTGATGCTGATGGACAGCGTCAGCGACTGGAGCCATCGCCCCAAGCCGGACCAACTGTTCTACTTCAGCAATGGCCCTGGGGATTTCGACCTGCCCAAGGACCTGCGCCATCTCGAGCCTGGTTTTCATGAGGTGTTTCGCGGTCCCTTGTCCTACCACGCCATGATCGAAGTGGTAGATGGCAGGCATTACGCCTTGCTGCAGGACCAGAGCGACTTTGAAGAGCGCGAGCGTATCCTGTTTGCCGTCGTGCTGGTGGGGTTCGTCATGGCTCTGGCGCTGGCCGTATTTCTGGGCTGGGTGCTGGCCCGTCGCGTCATGGCCCCTGTGGTGCGTCTGGCCCGTCAGGTTCGCCATCGTGACCAGCTATTGGGTCTGGCACCGCCATTGGCTCCCGACTATGCCGCCGACGAAGTCGGTGAGCTGGCCGTGGCTTTCGATGCGACCCTCGGTCGTCTCAGGCAGGCGCTGATACGGGAGCGGATGTTTACCAGCGATGTCAGCCATGAACTGCGCACGCCCTTGATGGTGCTTGCCAGCTCCTGTGAACTGCTGCTGGAAAACCCGGCCCTCGACCAGCGGGCCAGAAGACAGGTGGAGCGTATTGCCAGAGCCTGTGAAGAAATGCGCGACCTGGTGCAGACCTTCCTGATGCTGGCTCGCACCCAGCGCGAAGACCCGGCCATGACGCCACGTGCCACTCTTGGTGCTGTTGCCGAGCAACTGGTCGCCTTGTGGCGTGGACCGATCGAAGGCAAAGGCCTGCAACTGATCTACAACCCGCCAGAAACCGACCAGACCACCGATGTGCGCTACAACGCCACCTTCCTGCATGCGGTGATGGGCAATCTGCTGCGCAATGCGCTGCATTACACCGATCATGGCTTTATTACCCTGACTCTGTTGGCAGACGGTTTCATCGTGGAGGACAGCGGTGTCGGTATCCCCGAAGAAAAACGCGAAGCCATGTTCGAGCCTTTTGTGCGGGGCAATGAACAGCGCGGCGAAGGTCTTGGCCTGGGGCTTTCTCTGGTGCAGCGGATCTGTGCGAATCAGGGTTGGAGTGTGGGGCTTACGCCCATGGAGCCCAATGGCTGCCGGTTCAAGGTGAGCCTGGTGACCAAATCCTGATTGATAAATGCTGGTTGTAATATCTTGAAATGTTCTCTGGCCCCAGAGAACATTTTTTTCACATCGGCATGACTTGATGATGACAGGCTACTCATTAGGCTGGCCCCAACAAGAATCATGAGATGCCTCCCCATGAACAAGCGCATCGAGCTCAAGTTCTCGCGCAAGTACAACAAGGATCATGCACGGGAGTATCTGGAAAAACATCAGCACGGACTGTCACGCAGGCTGTCTCATTATCGCGATGAGCAACTGGCCAGAAAGGCCCTGCATCTGGCGGGAGACCCTGGGCTTGTGCTTGACCTGCCTTGTGGCGCCGGTCGTTTCTGGCCTTTGCTGGCCGAAAAGACCAACCGCTCGATCATCGGGGCCGACAATTCTGCCGACATGCTCAATACCGCTCTGGAGTCTCAGCCTGAGAATGTCGTGAAAAGGGTACAACCTTTGCAGACCTCTGCCTTTGCAATCGATCTGCCCGAAAACGCCGTGGACAGCATCTTCTGCATGCGGCTGCTGCACCATGTTGGGCAGGCCGAGCATAGAATGTCTCTATTGCGGGAGTTTCAGCGTGTCACTCGTGACAGTGTGATTGTTTCCTTGTGGGTTGATGGCAATTTTAAAGCCTGGAAACGCAAGCGCCTTGAGCTGCATCGACAGCGCAAAAGTGGGGCTGAAAGTTACCAGAATCGTTTCGTGTTACCGGTTGAAACTGTCGAAGCCGAGTTTGAGACGGCGGGTTTCCGGATTCAGGAACGCATGGATTTCTTACCGTTTTACGCCATGTGGCGAGTCTATTTACTGCGTAAAAGGTAGTCCGGGATGAATGTTCAGACTTTAGGTAAAGCGATGCGAGTCTCCAAAAAAGAGAGCCGCTTCGGCCACTTCTGGAACCTGCGCGGTGAATGGGTGGAAGAGCCCAATGTTCGTCGTGGTGGTGAAAGCGGTGTTCAGCGGATTTATGCTGGCGAAGGCCCGATGCTTTACAGCAAACGCCAGACAGGCCATACCTACCGCAGTTTGCTGTATCCGTTGGGTCGTCCGACAGTCCTGCGTGAGCGTGATGCAATCGAAGGCCTGCGGCAGGTCAACGTTGGTGTACCTGAAATAGTGTTCTGCGGCGCAGAGCGTGATCAGAACAATGAGTGGCGTGCCTTGCTGGTCACGGCCGCGCTGGACGGTTTCGAGGATCTCGACCAGTGGTATGCCAATGGTGGTCGCGAGCGTTGCGGCGAGTTGCTGCATGAGCGACTGCTCAAGGAAATAGGCACGACCCTGGCCCGGATGCACAGGGCGCGCTGGCAACACAGTTGCCTCTACAGCAAGCATGTATTCGTGCGTGTGAGCGGCGATGGCCAGCAGGCCGAAGTGGAAGTTGCGCTGCTGGACCTGGAAAAAGCCCGCCGTCGTTTCACCGCCCATGGTGCTGCCCAGCATGATATGAAACAGTTTCGACGCCATTCGTCATTCGAGACAGCAGACTGGCAAAAGCTCGTCTATTTTTACCATTCGGTGTTTGGCAGCACTATCAAGGGTTTGGAGTGATGAAACTTGAAATGGCTAGAGGTTTGTTTGTCGTAGGTGCGCTGGCAACGGCAACTGTCGCCGTGGCAGCCTGGGAGCAGCCTTCGACCAAGATTCTCAGTGTCCAGAGCGGTGAAGGGCACTGCCCGTTGCCGCGCGCATTGAAAAGCGTGGCAGCCGTAAAGCCGGATCATGATTTATTGCTATTGATGTACAGCCTGGCCCAGGGGGCCGGTCCAAAAGGTTGAAATGAATTTCAACTCCCCAGAGCCCCTTTACGGGGCTTTCCGCGTTTCAGCCTTTAATTTGCAGGCAGTGAGCGTGCAGCACCAACCGGTTTGTCCTTGGCCGCCAGCACCGTATACACGCAGGGCAGCACGAACAGGGTAAACAGGGTTCCCACCGACATGCCCGTGGCAATCACGACGCCTATATCGAAACGGCTGACGGCTCCTGCGCCTGTCGCGAGTATCAAGGGCACCATGCCGAATACCATGGCTGCCGTGGTCATCAGTACCGGGCGCAGACGAATCGCAGCAGCTTCCTCCACCGCTTCCCGTGCCGACAGTCCTTTATCGTGGCGTAGCTGATTGGCGAACTCGACGATCAGGATGCCGTGCTTGCTGATCAGGCCGATCAGCGTCACCAGCCCGACCTGAGTGTAGATATTCATGCTCGACAGCCCGAGAAACAGCGGGATCAGCGCCCCGCAGATCGACAGCGGCACCGTGACCAGAATCACCAGCGGGTCACGGAAGCTCTCGAACTGGGCTGCCAGCACCAGGAAGATGATCGCCAGTGCCAGGGCAAAGGTTACCCACAGGGCGCTGCCTTCCTGAACGTATTGGCGTGAAGCGCCTGCATAGTCATAAGCGAACCCGACAGGCGCTTCCTCGTTGGCGATCTGGCGAACCGTCTCGATGGCCTCACCCATGCTGACAATGGGAAAACCCTGGATGATTGCAGAGTTGAGCTGCTGGAACTGGTTGAGCTGACGAGGTCTGGCCCGGTCGCTGACCGTGATCAGCGTGGACAGTGCCAGCAGCTTGCCTTCGCTGTTCTTCACGTAATAGTTGTTCAGCCAGCCCGGATTATCCCGATACGCACGTTCGACCTGGGCTATGACCTTGTAACTGCGGCCTTCGATGGTGAAACGGTTGATTTCCGCCTCGGCCAGCAAGGTCGCCAGTGTGCCGCCCAGATCCTGCATGGACACGCCCATCTGGGCAGCCTTGGCCCGGTCGATATCGACGACAACTTCAGGCTTGTCGAACGCCAGATCGATATCCATGAATGCGAACTTTCCGGACTCCACGGCGCGTTTCTTTACCCGCTCGGCGACTTCCAGCAGCGCGGCATAATCGTTCGGGGTGTTGATGACGAACTGGAACGGCAGACCTTCACCGGTCCCCGGCAGCGATGGCAGGTTGAAACCGAAAATCTGCAGGCCCGGAATCTGCGCAAGTCGTGCCTGAACATCCGGCAGGATTTCCATCTGGGTACGGCTGCGCTCGTCCCATGGCTTGAGCAGGAATCCGCCTACGCCGGTCTGCACGCCATTGAAGCCGTTGATCTGGAACGAGGAGTAGTACTCGGGAAACTCCCGGAATATCTCCACGAACTCATCGGTATAGGCGTTGATGTAATCCAGGTTGGTGGGCTGGGGTGAGGTCGCCATCATGAAAATGATGCCCTGATCTTCGTCCGGTGCCAGGTTCGACTGGGTGAACTTGAGCAGCACCGGAATCAGGCACAGTACAATCAAGGCGAATACCAGCACCACCGGGCGAGTGTCGAGGGTGCCGTGCAACAGACGCCGGTAGCGTACTTTCAGACGCTCGAAAAGCTGGTCGAGCCTGTGGGCCAGACCGCTGGCGTTTTCATCGTGGCGCAGCAGCAAGGCACACATCATGGGCGACAGGGTCAGGGCCACAATGCCCGAAATCACGACCGCGCCGGCCAGGGTCAGGGCAAACTCCTTGAACAACGCACCGGTCAGCCCTTCCAGAAAGCCGATGGGTGCATAGACCGCCGCCAGAGTGATGGTCATCGATACCACCGGCATGGCGATTTCCCGGGCGCCTTCGATGGATGCGTCGAACGGCGTCTTGCCTTCTTCGATATGGCGATGAATGTTTTCCACCACCACAATCGCATCGTCCACCACCAGCCCGATGGCCAGCACCATTGCCAGCAAGGTCAGCAGGTTGATCGAGTAGCCCATCAGTTGCATGAAGAACAGCACGCCGATCATCGACAGCGGAATGGTGATAACCGGAATCAGTACCGAACGCAGTGCGCCCAGGAACAGGAACACAATCACCACGACGATCAGGACAGCTTCGATCAGGGTTTTCACGACTTCGTGAATCGAGGCCTGGATGAACAGCGTCGCGTCATAGGCGATGGACACCTTCAGGCTGGGCGGTAACTGGCTTTCCAGCTCCGGCATGATGCGCCGCACTTCCTTGATCACATCCAGCGGGTTGGAGCTTGGTGTGCCTTTGATGCCGATATAGACCGAAGGTATGCCATCGAACGAACTGACGGCGTTGTAGCTCTCTGCACCCATTTCCACCCGCGCCACATCCCCTAGCAGCACCCGGCTGTCGCCATCGGTCTTCAGTGGAATTGCGGCAAAGGCTTCGGCGGACTTGAGGTCGGTGGTGGCGTTGATGCTGGTGACCACGTATTCGCCCTTGACCTCACCGGCTGCCGACAGGAAGTTATAGCGGCGCACAGCATTGGTGACATCGGCTGCGGTCAGGCCGAATCCGGCCAGTTTTACCGGGTCAAGCCACAGGCGCATGGCGAAGACCTGATTGCCGAGGATTTCCGCTTCGGCCATGCCGGGCAAGGTGGCCAGCTTGGGCTGAATGACCCGTGACAGGTAATCGGTGATCTGCGGGTTGCTCAGTTCCGAGCTGTAGAAGCTGATGTACATCAGCGCCGAGGCGTTGGCGGCTTCCTTGCTCAATACCGGGTCTTCTGCATCCTGGGGCAGCTTGTTCTTGACCTCATTGGCCTTGGCCAGCAACTCGGTGAACAGGCGATCGCTGTCGGCGCCGATACGGGCATAGATCGTGATCACCGAAAAATTCTGGCGGCTGACCGAGGTCATGTAATCGATGCCTTCGGCGCTGGCCAGGCTCTGTTGCAGCGGCTGGGTAATGTAGCCCTGAATGGTTTCGGCATTGGCGCCGGGATACGCCGTGGTCACGGTGATCATGGCGTTTTCCATCTGCGGATACTGGCGGATGGTCAGCTTGCTGAACGCCTGGAAACCCAGCAGCACGATCAGCAGGCTGACCACAGTCGCCAGTACCGGGCGACGAATGAACGGATCTGTAAATGCCATGAGAAATTCCTTGATCAGTCAGCGCGTGGCTGGCTGTTCGGATCGGCCGACAAGGTCTTGTCGGCGCTGATGGCCACATGGGTTCCGTTATCGAGCTTGAGCTGTCCGCCACTGACAACCTGCTCGCCCGCCTTGAGCCCCTTGGTGATGATGACCTTCCCGGCACGGCGCTCACCGGTTTCGACGAAATGCCGTTCCACCGCCAGTTGTTGCTGGCCTTTGGCGTCTTTTTCCGGCTCGCCCTTGTCGTCTTTCTTCGGCACGACGACAAATACCGAGTTGCCATAAAGGGTGTAGGTAATCGCACTTTCCGGCACCACGATCTGGCTTGGGGCGCTGGGCAGCACAACCTGCAGATTGGCGAACATCCCGGGCAGCAGTCTGCTTTCAGGGTTGGGCAGGGTGGCGCGAATCAGCACGTTGCGGGTGGTGTCATCGACCTTGGGGTTGATGGCGCTGACCCGAGCTTCAAATGACTGGTCCGGATAGGCCGCGACACTGAGCCGGACAATCTGGTCGATGGCGATCTTAGGTAGCGCCTGCTCCGGCACGTAGAAGTCGACATAAAGACTGCTCAGGTCCTGCAGGGTGGCGATGACCGTTCCGCTGGCCAGATAGTCGCCCACATCCACCTGACGAATGCCGATGGTGCCGCTGAACGGCGCGAGGATCTGCTTCTTGGCCAGAGAGGCCTTGAGCTGGGCGACGGTCGCGCCGGCTTTTTTCAGTTGGGCGGCGAGCTTGTCGAAGTCCCCTCTGGAAATCGCCTGATCACCCACCAGCCTGCTGCCGCGACCGTGTTCAACCTGCGCCAGCCCCAAGTCTGCTTCGGCAGTGCCCAGCAGGCCCTTTTCGACATCGCTGTCCAGTTGCAGCAAGGGCTGACCCACCCTGACCTTTTGTCCTGACTCGAATTGCACGGCCTTTACCGTGCCGGCGATTTCCAGGCTCAGGTCGACGCCCTGCAAGGCCTTGAGGGTGCCGATGGCGGGTAGAAGGTTTTGCCACGGTTGTTCGCTGGCAGTGGCCACAGCCACGCTGACCGGTGGTTTTGGGGCGCTGAATTGCTGAATCTGCCGATAAATGGAGAGGGCCTTGTAGCCCGCGAGCAAAAGCACTACAAGCAGAACAAAGCCCAGCATGATCAGCATGCGCCGACGCACCATACTGCACTTCCTTTGGAGATATTTAACCTGAGAAGCAGGCTAGCTCCAGCGCCGGATATTGCAAACCGGCAGGGTGTAGGACATTTCTTTATTTATGGCTGTATGACCGGATTAGTGATGGGCGTACACATCACACCAGATGCAAGTGGTTATCCCAGAGCCCGGACGGCAGATCCAGAGGTTTAGCCACCAGTTCGGGCTGGCGGCAGTCGTAGAAGCGGCAGCGGCCCTGACCCGAGGTCACGACAAAACCGTCGGCAACCGCACCCACGCCTGCACAGTCGGGCAGAGGCGCGTCGAGTTTTACTGCACCGCTGTCCAGGTCCCAGATAAAGAACCGGTTGCCACGCGGGGCGGTCAGTGCAACCAGTCGCAGGTCGCTGTGCACCGCGACGCTGGCGGTGTAGTGACCCATCGCCCGCAATTGCTCTTCGGCCACGGGAAAGGCCTGGAAGGGCTGGCCTGGACGTTTTATCGCCAACAGTTCGGAGGACTCATGAGCATCGCCCATGAACTGCTGCCCGGAGACAATGGTGCCGTCGCTGGCAATGCCCATGTGGCGCACGCTGTTCATCTGTTGCCTGAGGGTTTCCTTGCTCAGCAGTGTGCCGTCGCGTTGCATCAGTACCAGGCTGGGCTCCATGGCATGCAGGTTCATCTCGACCCGGCTTTCTGCCTCGGTGCGAATGCCGCCATTGGCGACCACCAGGGTTTCGCCGTCCGGCATCCACGACACCTGATGTGGGCCGATACCATGAGTGGAAATCTCTGCCGAATGCACCAGTCGCTCATCGACAAAACGATAAACCCCCAGCAGGCCGCGACCCGGATCGGTGGTGTCGTTTTCCGTGGCGTACAGCCATTCGCCATCGCCATGAATCACGGCATGGCCGTAGAAGTGCCGGTTGGGCTGTGACGTGATGGTTTGCAGCAGGCGGCCATCGCGCAGGTCGATCAGGTAGCTTTCAGTGCCGGGCCTGCGGGCGATGAAGACCGCCAGCGGCAAGGATGGGTGATGGATGATGTCATGGCAACGCTGGGCGACCTGAGTTGCGAACACCTGCGTGCCGTCGAGCCGGTAACCTACTGCGTAATGCCTTGCGTCGCCATCGTCGCGAGCGGAAAGCAGCAGCGGGCTTTTGCCTTTTTGCCGAAACAGCGTCCAGCCGCCCAGCGTACAAGCGCTGAGCAACAGGCTGCCAAGTGCCAGAGCCTGGCGTCGCAACATCATCTACACCCTCTCGATCAATCGCCGTCGTTGGCGTTGAAGCCCAACTGAATACCCAAGGCCTTGGCCAGTTCGCCTTCATGCAGACGGTGAACCACGTTCAGGCTGTCGTAAAACCCATTGAGCTGCTGACGACCGGCTTCGCTGGCCAGCAAATCGGCCAGTGGCGGCTTGAGTTCCGACAGCAGTTTGCGGCTGGCAGCGTAGGCTGCGTCGATCTTGTCGGCCAGCGGTTTCTGCTCGGCGGGCAGCAGACCTCGCAGGCCCTTGTTATCCACGCCGGCCCAGACGGTCTGAGCGCTGATCAGGCTGGCTTCCAGGCTGCTGAGCGAGGACTTGCTGCGCCACGAATCTGCCTGGAACGGTTGCGGCTGGCCTTTGGTCTGGCGACCCAATGGCGTGCCCAGCTTTTTCTTCAAGCTGTCCAGTGCCGTGACCTGCACGCGCAGCACTTCGGCGATCGCTTCGTGGGAGTCGGCGTAGCGCGGGTTCGGGAACTTGCTCAGTTGCGCGAGCATGCCGTCGTTGCTGTTCCAGCGGCTGAGGATTTCCTCGGCCAGAATCTTCTGGCGCTCACCGATGGCCATCAGTAACGGGCAGTAGCGGGCTTTCTGTTCGGCGTTGGCCATGTCGATCTCGGCATCGAACAGAATGTATTCATACGCCGACAAGCCTTGAACCACGACGCTGGCCTTGGACAAGTCTTCGGCATTGATCTGTGGTTGTGCGTTGACCAGTTGCTCGACCTGACGTCCGACCAGATTCTTCTTGTCCGGCCAGAACTGCACCTGCCAGGCTCGGTTGCCTTCGGCCAGCGGCCCGATCAGCAAGGGCTGCAGCTCGGCCCAGGTTTTCTGTGCTTTCAGGAAGTCGGCGCGTGCGCTTTCCAGATCGGTCTTGCCCTGACAGAAAGCAATTGCACTGCTTGCCAGTTGGCGATCAGCTTCGACCCAGCGGCTGTAGGTCGGCAGGATCACCTGTTTGGCGATGGCGGCAGAGGTGATGGCTTGCGGGTCCGATGGTGCACAGGCGCCCAGAGCCAGGGCCGCGAGGCTGGTGAACAACAACTTGGGTCGGAACATGTGTCCGGCTCCTTCTTTTTAAAGGGGAATGCTTATAACGAATTCAGGAACGCCAACAGCGCCGCACGCTGGTCGGCGTCGAAGGCCAGGACCTGTCGTTGTGCTGCCTGGGCTTCGCCGCCGTGCCACAGTATCGCCTCCATCACGTTGCGAGCGCGACCATCATGTAGAAATTGTGTGTGCCCGCTGACGGTAGCGGTCAGGCCCAGGCCCCAGAGCGGCGGTGTACGCCATTCGCGGCCGGTGGCCTGGAACTCGGTCCGGTTGTCGGCCAGACCTTCGCCCATATCGTGGAGCAACAGGTCGCTGTAGGGACGAATCACCTGATTGGCCAGCTCCGGTTCTGCGGCATCGGCGCGGGTGGTGAATTGCGGTGTGTGGCATTGCTGGCAGCCTGCCTTGAAGAACAGGTTCTTGCCCGCCAGCACTTGCGGGTCGTCCACGCTACGACGTGCCGGAACAGCCAGGTTGCGGGTATAGAACTCTACCAGTCGCAGAATGTTGTCGCTCACCTCGGGTTCGCCGTTGGGGCCATTGCCGTTCGGTGCGTTGCGGCAATCCGCTTGCGCCGGGGTGCAGTCGTCGACGGTTTTCAGGCTGGTGGTCAGGCCCATATCGCCCGAAAAGGCGTGGACATTCTGTTGATTGAGTGTGGGTTGCCCGGCTTTCCAGCCGAAACGTCCCATGACGACCTTTTGCTGCACATCGTCCCAGACCCAGTTGGTGCGGCCGGAAATACCGTCGTCATTCTTGTCGTCAGGGTCGGCATTGGCCAGGATCGCTGCTTCGGGAATCGCCTCAAGCAGACCCAGACCGATCATGGGCGGAGCAATGCGCGCCGAAGCGTGGGTGTCGGGGTGCATGGGGCCATAGCCCAGTTGCGTGATACGCAAGGTCGGCTGGCGCAACTCGACAGTCATACCATCGCGAAAGCGGATGGTCAGAGGATCGTACTCGACCCGCACCTTGCCTTCTGGCGCGACACCAGGGGTCGACATGTCCTGTAGCTGTCCGCCATAACTCGGCTCGGGCACCACACCGTTGCGCTTGATGACCTCCGCATACGCCGGGCTGTTTGGAATCGAAAGCCTTACCAGCATCGACACGGCATTGGTGTCGCCGGGCTCTGGCGGATGGCCGCGACCGTCCTTGATATGGCAGTTCTGGCAGGCATTGGTATTGAATAACGGACCCAGCCCGTCACGGGCAGTGGTGGTCGAGGGCGCGATGACCCAGGGATTGCGGAAGAAACTGTTGCCGACACTGAAGTCCAGCCTGCGCACCGGCGAGAGATTGGCCGATGGCAGGGAGAAGGCGTTCTGATCGCTTTTCTTTACCGTAGCAGCACCTCCAGACAGAGCTTCCCCCGGTTCGGCCTGAGTGAACTGCGGCGCGTCATCGCACGCGGTCAGGACCAGAACCGATAAAAAAACGAGGGACAGGCGCAGCGGCATACTCATACGAATTCTGCAACGAGCTGAAAATCAGGGCGAGCAAGCTTATCAGCCTGATGGGTCTGAAATAGGAAAAGTTACCGTTTACTCGGGCTGAGGCAACGTATTGTTACTAAATCGGTGACGCCGGAAATCTGAATACCATCAACGGTGGCGACAAACTCTCTCAGGGGCGGCGGCTAATCCATCAAAGAAAACGTCGGGAGAACCGGAAACGATCGGATTTATAGCGTGCCCTGGGGAAGGGCAGGCAGTCGGTGCAGTTACACGAGCTGCAGGTTTTGCCATATCAGATTCCGTCCTGATTGAGCGTGTCGGTAGTCGTAAGGCTCGTTCTGCAAGGTCTGTTTAATGCGTCCGGCGAGACTGCGTTCTTGAAAAAAATGCCAGTCAGCAGACCTGACTGGCATTCGGTATTGCAGGCCTGAAGCCTCGGTTACATCACTGATCAGAACTCGTGATCGGCGTTGTCCGGGTTCAGGTCGGTGATGCCCAGCTTGCCTGCGGCTTGCTCGATGGCGCCGGTCTGTTTGACCAGGGCTCCAATGGCGTCACGCACCACTTGATTGCCAGCAGTGTTGCCCGCTGCGATCAACTGGTCGAAGTGCTCGCCCTTGTTGGCGTGGTCAACGATCACTTGCAACTTGGCCTGGGTGTCGTCCAGGTCGGCGCGCAGGGTGGCGTCGGTGGCCGGGTCAACCTTGGCGACCAGGGACGAGATACTCGGACCGGTGATCTTGCTGCCGTCGGTGCGGGTGTATTCGCCCAGGTAGACGTTGCGGATGCCTTTGCCGTTGTAGAAGTGCGAGTTGTGCGTGTTGTCGCTGAAGCAGTCGTGCTCGTCTTCGCTGGAGTTGGCTTCCAGTGCCACTTTCATGCGCTCGCCGGCCAGTTCGCCCAGGGACAGGCTGCCCATGCCGAACAGCATTTTGCGCAGGCCGCTTTCGCCGGTTTCTGCTTCCAGGGACGCGCGATAGTTGTCGGCTACACCGGGTTTCCAGTTGAGCGACATTTCTTCCAGGTCGGTGACCAGCAGTTCGGTCACGGCCTTGAGGTAGGCACGGCGACGGTCGTTGTGGCCGCCGGTTGCACCGGCACCTTCCAGGTAGTCGCTGGCAGGACGTGCGCCGGCGCCAGGGCCGGTGCCGTTCAGGTCCTGGCCCCACAGCAGGAATTCGATGGCGTGGTAGCCGGTGGCGACGTTGGCCTCGGAACCGCCCAGCTCATTGAGGCTGGCGAGTTTCTCGGCGGTGATGTCCTTGACGTCTACCTTGTCTTCGCCGACCTGGATTTCAGTGTTGGCAATGATGTTGGCGGTCGCGCCCGGGTTGCCCAGCGCGTGCTGGTAATCCTTGGCCACGTAGTCGATCAGGCCTTCGTCCAGGGGCCAGGCGTTAACCTGACCTTCCCAGTCGTCGATGATGGTATTGCCGAAGCGGAAGACTTCGCTCTGCATGTAAGGCACGCGGGCGGCAACCCAGGCATCACGAGCAGCCTTGAGGGTCTGGTCGTTCGGTGCGGCAAGGAAAGCATCGACAGCGGTCTGCAGCTTCTTGGCGCCGGTTTCGGCATCGCTGAACACGGCGAAGACAATGTTGGTGTAATTGGCGACCACGGCCTTGGCAGCGGCGTCATCGGTCTGGGTTGCAGCTGATGAAGCAGGTGCGGCAGGCGCTGCTGCCGGAGTCACAGGAGCTGCAGCAGGGGCGGGAGCGGCTGCCTTGTCCTTGCCTTCACCGCAACCGGCGAGGGAGATAGCTATGGCCAGCAGACTAGCTGTTGCCAGAGGCATACGAATCATGACGAATTCCTGCGTCTAGGGGATTTATGGCGCCGGGCGCCCAGAAAAACTGCGACATAATGCGAAAGATTTGCATTCGGTGTAAAGGCATAACGCCCTTAAAGTCGTGAACGAGCATTCGACGACATGTAACTGTCGGTTTCAAGACAACCCGAAACTGGCCGTAGGAGCGCATTCATTCGCGAATGAATTCGCTCACGCCTCTACCTGGCTGCGCTGCGCCTGTTTCAGGTACGGCAGGATGTCACGGCCGGGCAGGGGTTTGCTGTACAGGTAGCCCTGACCTTCATGACAGCCTTCGGAGATGATGTAGGCTTCCTGTTCGCTGGTTTCCACGCCTTCGGCAATGACCTGCATGCCGAGGCTTTTACCCAACTGGATAATGGCGCGCACGATGGTCGCATCGTCATCGTCGTCGAGCAGGTCCTGCACGAAGCTCTTGTCGATCTTGATCTTGTCCAGCGGCAGGCTCTTGAGATAACTCAGTGACGAATAGCCGGTACCGAAGTCGTCGATGGCGATCAGCGCACCTGAGCGGCGCAGGCTGAGCAAGTGCTGGGCGGCGGTGTCGATGTCTTCCATCAGGCCGGTTTCGGTGACTTCCAGCTCCAGGCTGCGAGGTGGCAGGCGGTAGATCTGCAACAGGTTGTTGACCACGCGGGGCAGTTCCGAGTGGTGAAGTTGCACAGTGGACAGGTTGACCGCCATACGCAGTTCGGTGAAGCCCTGATCGTGCCACTCCCGCAACTGGCGACAGGCCTGATCGAGCACCCACTCACCGATGGCGATGATGGTGCCGTTCTGCTCTGCCAGCGGAATGAAGACATCGGGCGGCACCAGACCGTGCTCCGGGTGTTGCCAGCGGATCAACGCCTCGACGCCCATCACCCGATGGTCGCGATAGCTGATCTGTGGCTGATAGACCAGATATAGCTGGCCTCGGGGCAGGGCTTCGCGCAGGTCTTTTTCCAGCTCGCGACGGCGGCGCATTTCGCTGTCGACACTGGCGATATAGAACTGATAGCGGTTGCGCGAGCGTGTCTTGGCCAGGGTCATGGTCTGTTCGGCTTTCTGCAGCAGCTTCTCGGTGCTGTCGCCGTCTTCCGGGAACAAAGTGATGCCGATGGTTGCGCGCAGGCGGATTTCATGAAGATCCAGGGCGAACGGCGCCTCAAGGTCATCCAGAATATTCTGCGCCAGCTCTGCGGCTTCATAAGGCTGCTCGATATCGGCCTGAACCAGAGCGAACTGGTCGCCACCCAGGCGTGCCAGAGCACCCAGTCGCCCGCTATGAGCGCGCAGCCGGTCTGCCAGGGCCAGAAGCAACTGGTCGCCGGTCTGATAACTGAACTGCTCGTTGATGCCTTTGAAATCATCCAGGCCGACACACAACACCGCGACACGACGCTGCAGGCGTCCGGCGTCCACCAGAATCTTGTCCAGTTGTGTCTGTAATTGCAGGCGATTGGGCAGGCCGGTCAGGAAGTCGTATTGGGCCATGCGCTGCAGGCTGTTTTCCGCTTCGTGGCGAAGGTGGGTATTGCGCTCGATGGAGGCCAGCAACTGGTTGGCGGTATTGACCCAGATACCCAACTCATTCTTTTCATGGCCCTTGAGCAGCGGCAGCAGGTGTTCGCTTGGGCGGTCCGGGTTGATGCTGGTCAGGTGTTCGATGATTCGGGACAGCGGCTTGGTCAGCAGCCAGTGATAGACCAGATACAACACCAGACCCATGGCCAGGGCACGTAATACCCCTGACACGAAAATGATCACCGCATTGATGATAAAGCTCTCGCCATAGTTGGCGGTATCCAGCGTGATGCGCAGATCACCGTAGTATTCGCTGTAGGGGCTGCGGCCGACCAGTTGGGTCGTGAAGCTGCGCTCCTGGCCAAGAATGATGTCTGTGAGCCAGCGAATGGGAGAATCTTTCAGAGGGCGCGCTTTTTCTGCGAGCAACGTTTCGTTCGGGTGCCCGATGGAGGCCATGCGAACGGAGTCATCCTGGAACAGACCTTCGATGACCTGCATGCCCATTTCCCGGTCCAGGCTGTACACCGCCTGGGTCGACGGGTCACGGAACATGTCCAGAATACGTTCGGCATCACTGGCCACGTTCTGGTGGGTCTTGTAGGCATCGTAGACAATTTGTGCGCAACTCAAGACAACGCCCACGAGCAGCGCTGAAAGCAGTACTACGCGCAACAACTTAACCGACAAGCTGTGTTTGAGTTCCAGCTTCAAATGGTCATTCCTTAATTCGTGCCGGGAGCGTGCAACCCTGCACCCATCGAAAAACCAGCTGTGTCAGCCCTGTGACGAGCGTGTACTCATCAGGCCGATTTCTGCTTCCTTTGTCCTGCCTGCGCGTAGCGTTGGATCCAGGCAACTCTACTGTGTCGGGCGAGTATGCATGGAACTTGAGTATGACTCTGTAAATACAAGAAGTAATATTAGTATGCTATTGCCTTCTGGCAACATGTAAACCAGCCGTGTCAGGTTGAGGCTGGATGCCCCCGCTGGCACGAAGCGGGGGAAGAAAGCCGACCCAGAGCGCTGGGTCCGGAAAACTCAGGCCAATTGTTGTACGACTTCGAGGAATGCTTGGCGAAATGCCTGCATTTCTGCCTCTGTACCAATGCTGACTCGCACCCAGGTCGGCCAGACATCCCATTTCCTGCCAATCAGAATATTGCGTTTGGCCAATCCCTTGATGACCCTCTCAGCCTCATGGCCGGTATCTATCATGAAGCAATTGGCCTGGGAAGGCGTGCAGGTGAATCCATGGCTTGCGAGAAAGGCACGGGTTTCTTCGCGTACGCGGGTATTGAGCTGCTTGCGCTGCCTTACCAAGTCAGGGTCTTCAAGACTGGCCATGCCGCCCATGGCCGCAGGCAGCGGGACGAAATTGTTGCCGCCCCACACTTCTATTTTCTCCAGCAGTTCGGGATGTCCTACCGCCAGACCCAGCCTGGCTCCCGCCATGCCATAGAGCTTGGAGAAGGTGCGCAGGACCAGAACATCCTTGCGCCTGGCTGCCAGCGAAACAAGGCTGGCGGCATCCGAGAAGTGAATGTACGCCTCATCGATCAGCACCACTGAACCTTCGGGTTTGGTGAGTATGGCTTTTTCTATCTGCTGCTGGGGTGTCACGGTCCCGGTGGGATTGTTGGGGTTACAGATGTAAATCAGGCCGGGTGTCTTGTCGACTTTCAACATGGCCTCAAGATCATGTGCCCCGTCAGGTAGCAGGGGGACTTCATGAAAGGCGACGTGCTGGCTGTTAGCCGCTTCGATGGGCGCATCATAGGAAGGTGTAGCGAGAGTAAGGCTGCGGTGCTCATCGGTAAAGGCCGCAATGGCGTACTGCAAGGGTTCACGCGAGCCGCTGTAGGCATGCACGTAATCACTGGGTATCTGATTCTGTCTGGCAAACAGCTCGATCAGTTTCAATTGCGCGCCGTAGTGATAGCGTCCTGTCGAGGCTGCACCAGCCTGCATTTTTTCAAGTGCCAGGGGAGAAGGGCCTAGATGGCTTTCATTGAAGTTGAGATGAATCCTGTCATTGCCGGCAGGATGCTTGGTTGCGGGAGCGGCTGAGCTGATTCGCGGGAGTGCCAGGCTTGTGCAGGCCAGGGCAGAGAGGGTAACGAAAGAACGACGACTGACCGATGACATGGAGTAAGTCCCTTGTTGGTTGCGAACGTCTGCACTCGTAATAGCGTATTGATGGTACGCAGGCCTTGAGTGGCGGGGTCTTCGTTGATGAAAACGATAGCAAGCGAAGGATATTTACCGGCGGGATTCGGGAGGGCGGACAAGGTCGGTCTGGAGGGCGCAGTATTTCTTTTTAAATCAAAGGACTGAATGGCACACAATAAAAAACCCGGCATGGCCGGGTTTTTTGTAAACAGCAGGAATCAGGCAGCGTATTGCTTGGCCACGAAGTCCCAGTTCACCAGGTTCCAGAACGCTTCGACGTACTTCGGACGCAGGTTGCGGTAGTCGATGTAGTAAGCGTGTTCCCAGACGTCGCAGGTCAGCAGCGGGGTGTCGCCGCTGGTCAGCGGGTTGCCTGCACCGATGGTGCTGGCCAGAGCCAGGGAACCGTCAGCTTTCTTCACCAGCCAGCCCCAACCGGAACCGAAAGTGCCGATGGCGGTTTTGCTGAACTCTTCCTTGAATTTCTCGAAGGAGCCGAATGCAGCGGTGATGGCATCGGCCAGAGCGCCGGTTGGCTCGCCGCCGCCATTTGGCGACAGGCATTCCCAGTAGAACGTGTGGTTCCAGACCTGAGCGGCGTTGTTGAAGATGCCGCCCGAAGAAGTCTTGATGATTTCTTCCAGAGTCTTGCCTTCAAACTCGGTGCCTGGCACCAGGTTGTTCAGGTTCACGACATAGGTGTTGTGGTGCTTGTCGTGGTGATATTCCAGCGTCTCAGCAGTAAGGTGCGGCACCAGAGCGTCTTTTGCGTAGGGCAGAGGTGGCAATTCAAAAGCCATGGTTCATCTCCTTATCAGGTCGATTGCGGTAATCGCAAGGCCGATCACGGGCGGCCGTATACAGCATGCACCGGGAGTTTTTACTCTTTTGCGGCGCAGACCCCGGATCATAGCACCGGGCCTTCGGCTTAACCACGCAACAAGTGTGTGGGATAAAGGTTCCAGAGCCGTTGTATCCATTTATCACTAAAAGGAAAAGCCTTTCAGTCAGCCCTGATCAATTGTGCCGCCACACTGAACATCATCACTGCCACCATCAGATCGAGCAGCCTCCACGTAGCCGGGCGTGCCAGCCATGGGGCAAGCCAGGCCGCGCCGATGGCGAGGGTCGAGAACCACAGAAACGAAGCGCTGGCGGCACCGGCGACATAGGCGCCTGGCGCACTTTGCTGCGCACCCAGCGAGCCGATCAGCAGGACCGTATCGAGATACACGTGCGGATTGAGCAGCGTGACTGCCAGAGCGCTGAGCAGCACTGCACGACGCGATCTTTGGCCAGCGGTCGCACTTTGCTCAAGGCTCTGGCGCGAACAGGCGCGACGCAAGGCCTGCACGCCGTACCAGGTCAGGAAGATCACGCCGCCCCAGCGTGCGATCGCCAGCAAGGTCGGGTTCTGCACCAGGACATTCGCCAGACCGAAAACCCCTACAGCGACGAGAATCGCATCGCAGAGGATACACAGCATCGCCACCGGCACGTGGTGTTCGCGTCTCAGTCCCTGTGCCAGGACAAAAGCATTCTGTGCACCGATGGCCATGATCAGGCCGCCCGCGACCAACAGGCCGTTGAAGTAACTTTGCCACATGAAATGAATTCCGCAATGCCGAGGAGAGGTAGCGATTGTCTGGCCTCTGGGTGTATAAGAAAAACAAATATTCCTGATTCCTCATTAGGAAAACTGATGTTCGATTACAAGTTACTGTCAGCCCTGGCGGCTGTCATTGAGCAGGCAGGTTTTGAACGTGCCGCTCAGGTATTGGGGTTGTCCCAGTCGGCCGTCTCGCAACGCATCAAGCTGCTTGAAGCGCGCATTGGCCAGCCGGTGCTGGTACGGGCCACGCCACCCACGCCTACCGATATCGGCAGACGCCTGCTCAACCACGTGCAGCAGGTGCGTCTGCTGGAACGTGACCTGCAAGGCCTGGTGCCTGCGCTGGACGAAAATGGCCTGCCTGAACGGCTGCGCATCGCGATCAATGCCGACAGTCTGGCGACCTGGTGGGCGCCGACAGTGGGTGCCTTCTGTGCCGAGCAACGTCTGTTGCTGGATCTGGTGGTCGAGGATCAGGACGTCGGCCTCAAGCGCATGCGCGCCGGTGAAGTGGCCGCCTGCCTGTGTGGCAGCGAGCGACCGGTGGCCGGCGCCCGCAGCCAGTTGCTGGGTGCCATGCGCTATCGTGCGCTGGCCAGCCCGGCGTTCATCGAACGGTATTTCGCCGAAGGCGTCAGCCCTGAAAAGCTGATGCGTTCAGCGGCCCTTGTGTTTGGCCCCGATGACTTTTTACAGCACCGCTACCTTGCCCTGCTTGGGTGCGAGGGCGGTTTCGAGCATCATCTGTGCCCTTCGTCCGAAGGGTTTGTGCGGATGATAGAGGCGGGTGTCGGCTGGGGGCTGGTGCCCGAGTTGCAGGTGCAGACGCAATTGCAGCAAGGCTCGCTGCGCGAACTGGTGCCTGAACGCTACATCGATGTGCCCTTGTATTGGCACCACTGGCGCAATGGCGGGCAATTGCTGACGCGCCTCACTGAGAACCTGGTGCAGCAGGCGAGCAAGTGGCTGGTGCCCCTGAACGACAAGTGAGCGTCAGTGCAGACATATGAAATGTGGGAGCGGTAAATGAAGATTCTGGTCACCGGCGCAAGCGGCTTCATCGGCGGACGCTTTGCGCGCTTCGCTCTGGAGCAGGGCATGAGCGTGCGCATCAATGGCCGTCGGGCCGAAGGTGTCGAGCATCTGGTACGACGCGGCGCCGAGTTCATCCAGGGTGATCTGGCGGACCCGGAACTGGTCAAGGCCTTGTGTCATGACGTGGAGGCCGTGGTGCATTGCGCCGGTGCGGTCGGTTTATGGGGGACTCGCCAGGATTTCGTCCAGGGCAACGTGCAGCTCACCGAAAACATTGTCGAGGCCTGTCTGAAACAAAGAGTGCGACGGCTTGTCCATCTCTCGTCACCTTCGATCTATTTCGACGGACGTTCGCACCGCGACATCAAGGAAGAGCAAGTGCCAAGGCGCTTGAACAATCACTACGCCAGCACCAAGTACCTGGCCGAGCAAAAGGTGTTTGGCGCTGAAGAGTTCGGGCTTGAAGTCATCGCCTTGCGGCCGCGTTTTGTCACGGGTGCGGGCGACACCAGCATTTTCCCGCGCCTGCTGCACATGCAGCGCAAGAAGCGTCTGGCAATCGTGGGCAATGGCCTGAACGTGGTGGATTTCACCAGCATGCAGAATCTTAACGACGCCATGTTAAGCAGCCTGCTGGCAACCGGGTCGGCGCTGGGCAAGGCCTATAACATCAGCAATGGTGCGCCGGTCCCGCTGTGGGATGCCATCAACTATGTGATGCGCCAGATGCAGTTGCCTCAGGTCACGCGCTATCGCTCATACCGGTTGGCGTATACCGCCGCGGCGATCAACGAAGGCGCATGCCTGTTGTGGCCGGGTCGACCTGAACCCACGCTGTCGAGGTTGGGTATGCAGGTCATGAACAAGGATTTCACGCTTGATATCAGCCGGGCCAGGCATTATCTGGATTACCAGCCCAGAGTCAGCCTATGGACTGCGCTGGATGAGTTCTGTGGCTGGTGGTCGGCCCAGCAGGGTGGTTCGCGCTGAAACGGCAACAGAGCCCGGTTATACTGCGCAACTTTGGTTTCAACCGTTTCTTTTAAAGGGTTACCCATGCGTAACGATCCATACGACGACGTCGATGACGTTCCGAACCTCAGTGCCAAGGACGACGATGACGATGATTTCGTCCCTACCAAAGGGGCTCGTGAACGCACGACTGTGCACTCGCGCACCACGCCGGTGGTCAAGGTCAAAGGGCCGAGCACCGGTCCGCTCTGGGCTTTGGTGGGCGCTTTGTTCATTGCGTTCTGTGGTCTGGGCTGGTGGAGCTTCCAGCAGGTTTCCCTGATGGAACAGCAACTGGTCGCGACCCAGGAAAGTTTTGCCCGCATCAGCGAGGAAGCGGCCGGTCGCCTACAGGATATTTCCGGCAAGGTGGTCGCGACCGAATCCCTGAGCAGCGATGGCGAAGCCCTCAAGCAGCGCATCAAGCTTCTTGAAGCGCAACTGGAAGATCAGGACAAGCAACGCGCAGGTGTCGAAGGGCAGCAAACCAGCCTGGACAAGCGTCTGGAGCAGATATCCACACAAGCTGCGCAGCAACAGCATGACAATGCGCAGTTGCAGGAACAGCTCAAGAACGTCGCTATCGAACTGACAGCCCTCAAGACCGCATTGCCGGACCTCAAAGCTGCCCAGAGCGATCAGGCCAAGTTAGACACCCAGCTCAAGAGCCTGAGTGCCGATGTAGCGACTCTGAAAAAACAGGGCAACCCGTCAGCGGCCATCGAGCGCCTTGAACAGGACCTTGTGGTGCTCAAGAGCGAACAGGAAAACCGCCCGGCACCTGTGGCGGCCAGTGCTGGCAATACTGCCGAGTTCGATGCCTTCCGCGCTCAGGTGACCCGCAGCATCAACACCCTGACCAGCCAGATCCAGACGTTGTCGCAGCAGGTCAACGCCAGTCGATAAGGTTCAGGCCTGCCCCGTGGCAACTTTGTCGCGGGGCAGGTCGATTTCAGGTTCTCGCCTTGGGACAGTGACAGGCGCTTGAACAGTGCGCAAAGGCACTCTTTCGTGCGCGTTTTAATTAGGGTTAGACGGTTTTTTATAAGTAATCGATTTTTGTTTTTAATGAGTTTCTTGTTTGAATTTGTTAAGTAAAAATATCTCACTCAATAAATAAATATACGAAATATTGGGTGGCAGGTATTACTGTGGAGGTGCGGTTTTAAATAGGAGTTTAAATAATGAATGGAATCAAGAGTATGAAAGGCGTCGAAAATAAAGTATCGAACAGGGCTGAGGAAAGTTTTAAAAGTTCTGACGATTATAGTGACGTTGTGGGTGTTCCTGCGGGGCCGGACAAGCTTGCAGATTTGCAGCAAAGGCCCCGCGTGGGGATAAAACCACCCAAGCCAGGCTGGCCTCCCACCAAGCCACCGAAGTTTCCTACCAAACCGAAACAGCCTCCGGTCAAGCCAGTGGCACCTCCCAAGCCTCCGGTCAAACCGACACTACCGACCAAGCCGCCGGTCAAGCCTGTTCTGCCCGTCAAGCCGACAGCTAAAAAGCCTGCAGTCAGCCCGGTCCCGCCAACACCGGTTTTCAGCGGCTCTGCGCCCAGCATCAATGCTTCAAGTCTGCCGCCTGCTCCAGTGCGACCATCGCGTCTGGAAACAACATTGAACGTAATCAATACGGCAACGGGTGTTCTGCAATTGGTCCATCCGCTCAATAGCGTATTCAACCCCAACGGGACCGTCACTTATCCCAATGGGAGTGTTGCCGATGCGCAAGGGCAATCGGTCACCAGCCCTGACGGCACCGTGCAGAACGTGGACGGTACTATCGTGCATGCCGATGGCACCACGCAGTATGTCGATGGTAGCTATCTGTATAAAGATGGCACCTGGTTGCTGGCCGATGGTTCGGTGAAGTATCCGGATGGTCGCTGGAAGTTGGCCGATGGCACGATCACGGATGCAGACGGTAATGTGCAGGGCTCTGTTGAAAGTACAAAGTAAGTAAAAGTGTTCTGATGCAAAAAAGCCCTGGCTCTTTCGAGTCAGGGCTTTGTGGTGTTTTTTGTGATTACAGGCGTGGGTAATCGATATAGCCAACCGGGCCTTTGCCGTAGAAGGTTTCAGGAATGGCCGGGTTCAGCGGAGCATCCTTTTCCAGGCGCTCTACCAGATCCGGGTTGGCGATATAAGGCACACCGAAGGCCACGGCATCGGCCTTGCCTTCTGCCAGCCAGGCATTACTGCTGGCCTTGGTGAATCTTTCGTTGGCGATGTAAACGCCACCAAAGGCTTTCTTGAGTTGCGGCCCGAGGCTGTCGCCTGCTTCCTTTTCCCGGGAGCACAGGAATGCGATGCCGCGCTTGCCCAGTTCAGTCGCTACATAGCCGAAGGTTTCGGCCAGGTTGTCGTCGCCCATGTCATGCAGGTCGGCGCGTGGTGCCAGATGCACACCGACACGGCCCGGGCCCCAGATTTCGATGATTGCGTCGGTGACTTCCAGCAAAAGACGGGCACGGTTTTCCAGAGTGCCGCCGTATTGGTCGTTGCGCTGGTTGGTGCTGGTCTGCAGGAACTGATCGATCAGGTAACCGTTGGCGGCATGCAGCTCCACGCCATCGAAACCGGCAGCCTTGGCGTTTTCTGCGCCGACCCGGTAGGCCTCTATCACATCACCGATTTCCGCCAGTTCCAGCGCGCGAGGTGTCACGAAGTCGGACTTGGGACGCAGCAGGCTCACATGGCCAGCCGGCTTGATTGCGCTCGGTGCTACAGGTGTTTCGTCGTTCAGGTACGAAGGGTGGGAAATACGCCCTACGTGCCACAGTTGCATGACAATGCGGCCACCGGCGCCATGTACCGCCTTGGTGATATTGCTCCAGCCGCGAACCTGATCGTTGGACCAGATACCTGGCGTATCCGGGTAACCCACGCCCAGCGGCGTGACCGAAGTGGCTTCGCTGATGATCAGGCCTGCCGAGGCGCGCTGTACGTAGTACTCGGCCATCATCGCATTCGGTATGCGGCCTTCGTCGGCGCGGCAGCGCGTCAGTGGCGCCATGATGATGCGGTTAGGCAGTTGCAGATCGCCCACGGTGATCGGGTCAAAGATAGTTGTCATGCGTCGAACCCTCTTAAATGATCAGTTGGTAGCAGGAGCCAGATCGGGATTGGCGGTCTGGCGGAAAGTAATCAGGGTGACCAGCAGTGCAAGCACGGCCAGCACGGCTGCGGCCAGTGGCACGCTGGTCAGGCCAAGGCCATGAGCGATGACACTGCCGCCGACCCACGCGCCCAGCGCATTGCCGACGTTGAAGGCGCCGATATTCAGGGTCGATACCAGATTCGGTGCGGCCTTGCCGAAGGTCACGACATTGATCTGCAAGGCAGGCACTGCGGCAAAGGCAGCAACCGCCCAGAGGAAGAGGGTGATTTCAGCCGGGATCAGCGCCACGCTGCTCCAGCTCAGGATGGTGGAAATCACAGCCATGGCGATGAACACGCCAATCAGGGTGGTCGGGATGCTGCGGTCAGCCATCTTGCCGCCCAGGACATTGCCCGCTGTCAGGCCCAGGCCGATCAACAGCAGGGTCCAGGTCACGCCGTTCGGCGACACGCCAGTCACTTCGCCCAGCAATGGCGCAACGTAAGTGAACAGGGTGAATACCGACGCTGCGAACAGGGCAGTCATGCTCAGCGACAGCCAGATACCGGCGCCCTTGAGTGCGGCCAGTTCGGCACGCATGTCGAGTTTTTCTTCCTCGCGGTTGCCCGGCAGGAAGCGAACCAGACCGATGAAGGCAATGACGCCGATAATGGTCACGGCCCAGAAGGTCGAACGCCAGCCCGCGTATTGACCCAGTGCTGTGCCCAGCGGCACGCCCAGCACGTTGGCCAGCGTCAGGCCGGTAAACATCAGTGCTACGGCAGAAGCGCGGCGGTTGGCCGGGACCAGGCCTGCGGCAACCACTGAACCGATCCCGAAGAATGCGCCATGGCACAGGGCTGTGACGACACGGGCGAACATCAGCACGTCGTAGTCGCTGGCCAGCGCGCAGAGCAGATTACCGATGATGAAAATACCCATCAGCGTGACCAGTGCGGCCTTGCGCGGCAACTTGGCGGTGGCCAGGGCCATGAACGGGGCTCCTATGGCTACCCCCAGTGCATAACCGGTCACCAGCCAGCCGGCGCCGGGGATCGAAACACCCAGGTCGGCGGCGACATTGGGCAGCAGGCCCATGATGACGAATTCAGTGGTGCCGATGGCAAAGGCGCTCAGGGCCAGAATAAGTAAGGGAAAGGGCACGTGGCGTCTCCTTGGGGGCTGGGGCGTCATGACTGGTTGTCCAGTTCCTGCACCAGGGCTTTGACGAAGGCTTCGATGGTTTCTTCATTGCGTCTGAAGAAATGCCATTGCCCGACCTTTTTGCTGCTGATCAGGCCTGCGCGTTGCAGAGTGGCGAGGTGGGCTGAAACCGTGGATTGCGACATCCCTGCACGCTGATCGATCTGACCGGCGCACACGCCGTGTTCGATGGAGTATTCCTGAGTCGGAAAGCTGGCTCGCGGATCCTTGAGCCAGGTCAGGATCTCGCGGCGCAAGGGGTGCGCCAGGGCTTTTATTATTTCGTCGAGGTCGATGGTCATGTCGTTCTCAGTTAACGGTATATCGCGATGGAGCGAACTTTATATCTGTATTTCGCGATATACAAATATGCAATTGCGCTAAGCAAGGATCAAATCGGTATATCGGGTTATAACGATATATAGACCGGCACTCTGAAAACGGCGTAGGCTTTGCTCCATGAATTACCTCGCACACCTTCATCTTGGCGGCCAACGGCCCGCCCAATTGCTCGGCAGCCTGTATGGCGATTTCGTCAAAGGGCCTTTGCCGGGGCGTTTTCCTGCGGAGCTGGAAGCCTCGATCCGGCTGCATCGCAGCATCGATTCATTCACCGACAACCATCCGCTGATCAAGGATGCGATGGCTCGTTTCCCGGTGCAGCGGCGACGTTATGCGGGGATCATGCTGGATGTCTTTTTCGACCATTGCCTGGCACGGGACTGGCACCGCTATGCCGATATCCCGCTGCAAACCTTTACCCGCAAGGTCTACGGTGCACTGGCCGCTGAGCCTCAATTGCCAGAGCGCCTGGCACTGATTGCGCCGCGCATGGCGGCGCAGGACTGGCTGGGTTCGTATCGGGAGTTCGAGGTGCTGGAGCAAGTGCTGGGCGGGATTTCCAGGCGTCTGTCACGGCCTGAAGGGTTGGCCGGTGCCATGCAGGAATTGCAGGCGCTGTACCAACCCTTGAGTGCGGATTTCGATGAGTTCTATCCGCTGTTGCAGGACTTCGCTCAAGCAGCCCTGGCTGGGCGCGACACCGCTTCGCTCGGCTGAGCGGTTTCACCAAACAGCGCCACCTGAACTGCCTGTTGTGCCTGAAATGCCAGTGCGGCACGTTCCAGGCCGGCAGTGGGAATCGGCTCCAGCAGATGGATATGCACATCGCCCTGATCGTTGGCGAACAGGCGGCGCAAGTGCGACAGCAGATCGTCATCACCAATGAACGGCGCAATCGGGTCCGGCTTGCCGTCGCGTGAATAGGCAATCGCCACGGGTTGCAAGGCCACGCCTGTTTCGATGGCGCTGGACAGCAGGCGACCGTGGAAGGTGCGCAGGGCACGGCCATCGGTGGTGGTGCCTTCCGGGAAAATCACCAATGGCGTGCCGTGTTGCAGATGGCTGCCCATCTGGCGCTGGATCAGGCGGCTGTCGCCCGAGCCACGACGAATGAACAAGGTGCCTGCCTTGAGCGCCAGCCAGCCCGCAACCGGCCAGGTCCGTACCTCGGCCTTGGACAGAAACGACAGCGGCGCGAGCATGCCCAGCAGTGGAATATCCGTCCATGACACATGGTTGCTGACCCACAGCATTGGCTGAGTCGGCAGCTTGCCGCTGACCGTCACACGAAAGGGCAGGGCATTGGTCAGGCGAGCCATGAACCAGCGAGTCCAGCGTTGTCGGCGTTCCATGGAACTGCCGACTTTCAAACGCTCCATCACCGCAAAGGCTGCGGCAATCGTCAGCCCTACAGCAATCACCAGCAACACCCGTGCAACACGCGCATGGCTGCGCAGGCGGCTCATCACACGGCTGCCTTGAAGTGGCGGGCATAGCGCGGGCACAGCTCGTCGCGCTTGAGCAGGATGAATACATCGGCGACCTGGAAATCTTCATCCCAGCAAGGTTCGCCGCAGATCTTTGCACCCAGGCGCATGTAGGCCTTGAGCAGTGGCGGCATCTCGCAGATCACGTTGTTTGGAATGTCGAGGGTCGGCAGCGGGTTCTTGGGTTCGGCGCGCAGGTTTTCGGTGCACAGATAGCGTTCGCGCAAACGCTGCATGATCGCATGAGCCTGAATGCCGCCGTCCTGCATCGGAATGCTGGCGCAGCCCATCAGGTAGCTGTAACCACCTTCGTTGAGGACTTCCGCCAGTTCGCTCCACAACACGGCGATGGTGCCGCCGTTGCGGTAGGCCGGGTCAACGCAGGTGCGGCCCAGCTCCAGGATCGGGCCTTGCAGATGCAGCAGGCCGTGCAAGCTGAATTCTTCTTCGCTGTAGAAGCGGCCCAGAGAGCTTGCGGCCTTGTGATCGAGCAAACGGGTGGTGGCGACCAGGCGACCGGTGTTGAGGTCGCGAACACCGATATGCGAGCAGTGGACATCGTAGTCATCAATATCCAGACCCAGTTCAGCGCCTTTGAGACGGGCGTTGAATTCTTCGCTGAACACGCTGAAACGCAACGCCTGAGCTTCCTGCAGGGCGTGTGCACCGATCAGGCGTTCGGCCTGAAGACGACGGTCAGAAGTGTTGTCACGGATGCGGGCAATCTGGGTCATGCGAAATCTCCATAAGCCAGCCATGCAAGTGCGGCCGGTTGACTGAATTGTCCAAGCGCTTGCTGTATGTGCAGGCTAGGGAGCCGTCGTGTCATGGAGGTGAAGCTTTGGTGATGGTTGTGTGACGGGGGCGGGTGATGGTGTTGGTTGTTAGCCTTCGCGAATGAATTGGCTCCCACCTCATTCGCACCACCCAATGTGCTCCCGCCAGAGATCTGTTCTGTCACGAACCCCTGCTAAGGTTGCCCGGTTATTCTCCAGAGACTTTGGCCATGTCCCGTCGTTTTGTCCGGTTATGTCTGCTTTTGCTTGTGGGCCTGAATGCCTTTGCGGCACTGGCCGAAGACTGGCCAGGTGAGCAATGGGTCGTTGAGCCCGTTACGCCGACAGCCGCGCTCAAGGCGCTTGAGGACTACGCTTTTGCGCCCCGTGACGACACGACCCGCGCAGGTGTTCGCAGCGATGCCCTGCTGGTGATTCGTGACGGTCGTATCGTCTATGAACGCTATGCCGGAGTCACAACGGCCCAGACGCCACACCTGACCTGGTCAATCAGCAAGAGTGTGTTGGCCACTGTGTTGGGGGTGGCATTCGGGCAAGGGCGTTTCCAGTTGAATGATCCCGTCGCAAAGTTCTACAGCCCGCTCAAGACGCATCCAGACATGACCGTTCAAGACCTCCTGCACTGGGCATCGGGCCTCGACTGGCAGGAAGACTATGAATACGCGCCGCTTAACTCATCGGTCGTGGCCATGCTTTACACCCGAGGTCGTGACGACATGGCCCGTTTTACGGCCAGCCATGGGATTGCCAGCGCTGCGGGCACGTCGTATCGATATTCCAGTGGCGACAGCAATGTTCTGTCCGCCGCCTTGAAAAACATGGTGGGTGAACAGGTTTACCAGGACTATCCATGGACCGCGCTGTTCGACCCGCTTGGCATTGGCAGTGCGACATGGGAAACCGATGGCAGCGGCACCTTCGTCGGTTCTTCCTACACCTACATTACCGCCCGTGACCTGGCGCGTATTGGCCTGTTGATGCAGCGCGGCGGGCGTTGGCAGCAACAACAGTTGCTGCCGACCGCCTGGGTGGATTTTGTCCTGACGCCTTTTAGCGGCCAGAACGTACAAGCGAGCGCCGAAGTGCCGGGCGGACATTGGTGGCTCAATCGGACCCATGACGGTGGCCATGGCCCGTGGCCGGATGCTCCGCCCGAGACCTTCGCGGCGCTTGGGCATTGGGGGCAGGCGCTGTATGTGATCCCCAGCGAAAAGCTCGTCATCGTGCGCTATGCCGATGACCGCGATGGCAGCTACGACCACAACCGGATGCTCAAGCTATTACAGGTGGCCTTCGGCAAGGAGGGCGGGCAATGAGCGCACGTCGAATGTTTATCCTGCGTCGTCCCTTCAGCAGTCTGCTCTTGTTGGCGCTCTTGATGATCTCCGTACTCGCCTGGCAATACCGTGTTGCCTTGCAAGCGTTCCCCACCATCATCAGTGCCTACACGGCCAAGGAGTACTGTTCGTGCCGTTATGTGATGAACAATCCTGCCGATTACTGCCGCAGTTACGTCAAGCAATACATTCCCGCTACCCTGACGGATGACTCACTAAACAAGTCGGTCAGTGCCAGCGGGTTGGGACGCAGCAGCGTTGCGGCGTGGCAGGGCACACGTCAGGGGTGTCGTTTGCTGCCTGATGCACCTTGAGAGACGAACCGAGTTGTTTGCCAGCGGTCTGACAGGCGGATAAGGTTGCCCTTGAATGTGCATTCGGAGTTTTCATGCCCAAGCTGCTTGCCCACGCCACCCTCGCTACCGCTGTTTTGATCTTCACGGCACGCTGACGTGGCGGGAGCGATCTTTCCCTGGCGGCCGGACAACCACTTTCAACTGCTGATTGATGGCCCGACGTTTTTCCCGCGCATGATCGCCGCCATCGACCGCGCCGAGCAGCAGGTCGATCTGGAGCTGTATCTGGTCGAAGCAGGCGCCTGTGCGGACGCCATCGTTCGAGCGTTGGCCGAAGCCGCACGACGCGGTGTGATCGTGCGCTGTCTGTTTGACGACTTCGGCTCTCAGGCTTTCAGCACCGGATTGCGCAGGCAACTGACCGACGCCGGGGTGATCCTGCGGTTCTATAACCCGATTCGCTGGCGACGGGGCATCCGCAATTTTTACCGCGATCATCGCAAGGTGCTGGTGGTGGACAAGGCATTGGCGGTGGTGGGCGGTACGGGTGTCACGGATGAATTCTGGGAGCCGAGCCATCCGGTCAGCCAGTGGCATGAAGTGATGGTGGAAATCACCGGCCCGCTGGTGATCGACTGGCAGGCGTTGTTCGACCGTCAGTTCCACGCCAACCTGCACCGCACGGCCTGGCGACCCATGGAAGACTTCGGTCTCAGGCATCTGCCAAGAATTCCTGAGTCCGGTCACGGCCTAGGGCGCGTGGCTTACGCCGATGCGCGTCAGCATCGCGATATCGTGCAGTCTCTGGTCCGCGCGCTGAACAGCGGCCAGAAGCGTATCTGGCTGGCGACGCCATATTTTCTGCCCACCTGGAAAGTTCGCCGCTCGCTGCGCAAGGCGGCTTTGCGAGGTGTCGATGTTCGCTTGCTGCTTACCGGCCCGCGTACCGATCATCCCTCGGTGCGTTACGCCGGGCATCGCTATTACCCGCGTCTGCTCAGGGCCGGAGTGAAAATCTTCGAGTACCGGCCGCGATTCCTGCACCTGAAAATGGTGCTGATCGATGACTGGGTCAGCATTGGTTCCTGCAATTTCGATCACTGGAACCTGCGCTTCAACCTTGAGGCCAACCTCGAAGCCATCGACCCGGACCTGACCCGCGATGTGGTTGCCAGCTTCGACAAGGATTTCGCCCAGAGCACCGAAATTACTCTGGACGCCTGGAAAGCCCGACCTTTGTGGCGCCGGGTCAAGCAGCGGCTTTGGGGCTGGATTGATCGGTTGGTGGTCAATCTGCTGGATCGGCGCAACTAAGCGGTGATGTTGGAACGAATTCATTCGCGAGCGAAAGTTACACTTATTTATAAAAGGTAATGAAGTTGGGTATTCTTCGCTTATGATTAGCCAGTGCCGCTTGATCCATAAGTATGGTCCCGTTACGGGAGACAACACCCAACACGGAACTGTCGCCACCATCCAGATTGACTGACCAGCCTGATGTCGCATTCATACTATCCAGTTTGAGCATTACATTTGCCCATTCGGGCATTGTATAGGCACGGGAGCTTTGCGTTCTGCCTCCACCCAAACCTACTGCGATACGAATTCTGGATTCTTTATCGAACACGACCGGCATACTGATGCCCGAACGCTGATTGGGCGTGCCTGCATGTCCCAGTTGTCCGGGGGCAGCCGTCTCTGGGGAGTATTGGAATTTTTTATCCTTCAAGTGCTCTTCAGTAAACTCAAGCTTGCCTCCGGACGTCAATAATGGGCCTGTGTGAATGGTCGAGCCATCACTCATGGTAAGGGGGACATAATACTGCTCGTAACCTTTGGGAATATCGACTGACGCTTTCTCCTTCCCTCCCATGAATATCTTCCCAATCGCTGCATGTGTAGGTGCAGAGGGTGATGCTTCACCTCTGTTGTTATAGAAGCCACCGTTGATGAAGGCGATATAATTACTCGTCGGAGCGCCAGCCTCTTCATATATTTTGAAACCGGGTGCAGACTTTAGTGGGAAACGGTAGTCGCCACCTGAAATTTTGCTTTTATAATCCGACTCTAGAGATAGATAAGAAAGTTGGCGTTTACCTTTGAAGGGACGAGCGAAATTTATCCCCATTCTTGAAAATAATTCATTCTTGCCTTCTATGCTCACTGCAATTATGCCAGGGGCAAATGTTTTGACGCTTATGTCACTCGTGTTCTTCCGTTCTTTGATTTCATCGACCGCGAGCCTCCAACGTTCTCTGGCCATTTCGTTTTTTTGTCCATCTGGATCAATGCGATTGATGGGGTTGTTCTCGACAAAGCAAAAGAGATTCAACCCATCCACATCGCCTGACGGGTCCGGGTTGATCCAGCGCTGCAACCATGGCGCGTAATACCTGAACCCGTAGTAATACAACCCGCTGGCATCACGCTCTTTACCTGAATATCTAATTGTCTTGTATTTCGCTTCCACAGCACTGCGCGCAGCCCACCACGATGTACCGCCAAACGGGTAGTAACTTTCCTGGCTGATCAGGTTGCCTTGCTGGTCCAGTTCCAGAGTGTTTGAGCCCAAGTGATCGCTCAGGCTATAGCGGATTTGATCATTGGCGATGCCGCTCGGCAGACCTGCCTGCCAGTGCAGTATCCGACTGTTTCGGGCTGTGATGACGTGCAAAACTTCTCCATCGGCAGTGGTGCGGATTTCCAGCCCCGGCAGGTAGCGAACCTCGTTATTCAGCGTGCGACTGGAGGCCAGAGTGCTGTTGATCTTGCGGCATCTTTGCCCTTGGCCGTCGTAGATATAGCGCTCGTTATCGCTGGCTTCGGTGGCGCGGGTGACGGTGGTGATTTGCTGTAACTGGTTGCGGACATCCCACTCCATCGTCTGGCCACGGACCAGTTGCAACTGGTTGCCGTTGGGGTCGAAGCCGGTATCAAAGTCCGCGTCGGTTTCACCTTCGGGCAGGCTGCGATTGCTGTCCTCTGCCACACGCATGGTGCGGGTAAAGTTTTGCGCGCCGACGTGGCGCATCTGCAACAGATTCCCGGCGCTGTCGTAATCGTAGTTTTGGGTGTAATTGCTGATCTGGTTCGGATCGGGCGGCAGCGGCTGCAAGCCGGGTAGGGCAGGGCCGTGACTGGCACCGGTATTGACCTCGCGGCCCGTGGCCTCGATCAACTGATAGAGTGTGTCGTAGCGGCAGTGATTAATCGCCTCGACGCGCTGATTGGCGAAGAAGCGAACCGGTTGGGCAGCGTCTTCGATTCGCAGGATATTACCGACCGGGTCGTAAGCGTAGATGAGGTGCTGCAACGCTGGATCGCCCGCACGAATTTCCATCAAACGACCATCTTGAGGATCGTAGAGCGAGCGGCTGATCACACCATTGCCTGCGGTTTCCTGCTCAACCTGATTGAAGGCGTTGTACTGGATATCACTGACCAGCGTCTGCGTGGTGCTCGATGACTTCAGATCGACGGCTTTCAATTGCCCGGCTACGGTCTGTTTGAGGGACTGCGCATTACCCATGGCATCGGTCTGCCGAATCTGTTCGCCCAGAGTATTGAACGCCCACTGTGTTTCCAGGCTGTCGCTCTCCAGAAGGGCATCGCGCTCTGCTTCGGCCAGTGGCCAGTCCGGTGTTTCCAAGGCATGCAGAAAATGCCGAGCTTCGATCAGTGCAGCCCCGAGCAAACCGTAATCCGGCAGATGGCGAGTCCCCGCCGTATCGTCATGGCGAATGAGCTGGTTGCACTGGTTGTGCTCAAAACCATCTGGCCCACCGTAGTCAAGCCGCTCGGTTACCAGCCCGTCTTCGGTGATTGCCAACGGACGCAACACAGCATCGTATTCAACCTGGCGTCGGCTACCGCGACTGTCCCACCCTTCAACCGGCAAGCCTGCTTCGTTCAATAACCCGAGCCGCCAGCCGGCGTCGACGCTTTCGGTCAGCAACGCCTGATTGCTGAGGCTGTAAGTCGTGCTGAGGTTGGGAAGTGCAAGACGAGGATCACGCTGGCTGACCAGACGTCCCGCGGCATCGTAGGCCTGGCAGGTTACCCGCTCATCGGCAGGTTGATCCTGCTTGCTGCGGCAAAACTCAACGCTGCGTAGCGCCAATCCACGCGGATCGATAACGAGCAGCCTGGGTGTGTGAGTGTGCAGTGCCATATTCATTCGCAAGCGTCCCTGTCTGCGGTCTGACATGAGTTTAGTTCAAGGCGATTGGATGGCTTGTCCATATATCGAATCATGTAGGACCGGATTTATCCGGGAATAGGCCTCCTGTATTCTTGCAGGCCGGAATACTTTTTTGCGAATGCCGTCAACTTCGTATCTCTTTTTATGGCTGACCGCGTCTCTGTGTTGTAGGGGCAGTCTGCGTCAAGATGTTTTTCATGTAATACTCGTGTAAGTGATGGGCTGCATGCATTAGGCTGTCAGCATTATTGGCGGAAACCCTGGCAGCAATACCGGGGTTTTGATTAAATTGAGTGATTGCAGTATTTAAATCTGTGATGAACTCAGGGGCAGGATAAAAAGTCTTGACCCGTTCTATGAAGTTGTTGGCGGCCGGTAAGATGTATGAGAAATAGTTCAAGTTCAAACCTCCACTGGTGATGATTTCGGAAACGGCTTGGTATGGGGGTTTCTGGGTTATATTTCCTCCCCCTGTCAATAGGGAGATGTATTCTGCGAAGATATAGTAATTGTCCGTTGAGGAAGGGCCTTTTACTGCACTTTCCAGTACGTCGTCTATGTGCGTCAGCTCGTGGCCTATGGTATGAGGCAGCTTTTTTGTATAGGCATGTCTGGTATCTATGGCTATCCGGCCTAGAGGGTCTTCGGGGAAAATAAAGGCGCTGAGCTTCTCGTTAGGGGTTCTAATTCCAAGAAACTTTCCTTCTCCATCATCGCTCAGGTATTCAGAGGCCCGTATATAAGAGGATTCCCACGAGTGGGTAACGTCGTGTACGACATCAGAATATTGGTAGCCAAAGAAGCTGCGCATAATGTCGGCGCTTTCGTTTGGGTAATACCTTATCATTTCGCCTGCATGCTGGTAGGTGATTTGATTGCTGACTAAGGCTCTTTTTATATTTTCTTTTAAATCATCCGGGAACTCATCCAGGCCCCGAAACATGATAACGTTTCCGGCGTTCAGTATCTCTTCTTCGACTGGGTCTCGTACCCCTATATAAATCCTGCCGTCCATATCCTTATGACAGACGGGGGAATTACCCACAAAACAAAAAAGATTCAACCCGTTCACATCACCCGTCGGGTCCGGATTGATCCACCGCTGCAACCACGGTGCGTAATACCTGAAGCCGTAATAATACAATCCGCTGACATCGCGTTCCTTGCCCGAATACCTCACCGTCTTGTACTTCGCTTCTAATGCACTGCGAGCCGCCCACCATGCCGTGCCACCAAACGGGTAATAACTTTCCTGGCTGATCAGGTCGCCTTGTTGATCCAGTTCCAAAGTGCTCGATCCCAGGTGATCGCCCAGGTTGTAGCGGACCTGGTCGTTGGCGATGCCGCTCGGCAGGCCTGCCTGCCAGTGCAATACCTGCACGCTGCTGCGCCCCGCCTGAGCGGTGATGACATGGAGGATCTCGCCATCGGCGTTGGTGCGGATTTCCAGGCCCGAAAGGTAGCGAGCCTCGTTATTCAGCATGCGACTGGAGGTCAGGGTGCTGTTGATCTTGCGGCAGCGCTGGGCCTGGCCGTCGTAGATATAGCGTTCGTGATCGTTGGCCTTTGCCGCGCGAGTGATGGTGGTGATCTGCTGCAATTGATTGCGTCGATCCCATTCCAGCGTCTGGCCGCGGACCAGTTGCAGCAGGTTGCCGTTGGCATCGAAGGCTGTGTCGAAATCCACATCCACTTCACCTTCGGGCAGGCTGCGGTTACTGTCCGGGGCTACGCGCATGGTGCGGGTAAAAGACTGCGCGCCGACATGCCTCATCTGCAACAGATTGCCCGCCGCGTCGTAGTCGTAGTTTTGGGTGTAATTGCTGATCTGGTTCGGATCAGGCGGCAGCGGCTGCAAACCGGGCAGGGCAGGACCGTGACTGGCACCGATATTGACCTCACGGCCCGTTGCTTCGATCAACTGATAGAGCGTGTCGTAGCGGTACTGATTAATCGCCTCGACGCGCTGGTTGGCGAAGTAACGAATCGGTTGGGCAGCATCTTCGATCTGCTGGATATTGCCGACCGGATCGTAAGCGTAGATGAGGTGCTGCAACGCCGGGCTGCCCGCCCGGATTTCTATCAAACGACTATCTTGAGGATCGTAGATCGAGTGGCTGATCACACCATTGCCCGCCGTTTCCTGCTCGATCTGATTGAAGGCGTTGTAACGGATATCGCTGACCAGCGTTTGCGTTGCACCGGATAACGTCAGATCGACGGCTTTCAATTGCCCGGCCACGGTCTGCTTGAAGGACTGCGCATTGCCGATGGCGTCGGTCTGTAGAAGAGGCTCGCCCAAGGCATTAAAGGCCCATTGTGTTTCCAGGCGATTGCTTTCCAGAAGGGCATCGCGCTCTGCTTCGTCCAGTGGCCAATCCGGTGCTTCTGGATCAAGCAAAAAATACCGGGCTTCGATCAGTGCAGCCCCGAGCACACCGTAATCCGGTAGATGGCGAGTCCCCGCCGTATCGTCATGGCGAACTGGCCGGTTACACTGGTTGTGCTCAAAACCATCTGGCCCACCGTAATCAAGCCGCTCGGTTACTTGCCCGTCTTCGGTGATTGCCAACGGACGCAACACAGCATCGTATTCAACCTGGCGTTGGCTACCGCGACTGTCCCACCCTTCAACCGGCAAGCCTGCTTCGTTCAATAACCCGAGCCGCCAGCCGGCGTCGACGCTTTCGGTCAGCAACGCCTGATTGCTGAGGCTGTAAGCCGTGCTGAGGTTGGGAAGTGCAAGACGAGGATCACGCTGGCTGACCAGATGTCCAGCCGCATTGTAGGCCTGGCAGGTCACACGCTCATCGACAGGCTGATCCTGCTCGCGGCGACAAAACTCAACGCTGCGTAGCGCCAATCCACGCGGATCGATAACGAGCAGCCTGGGTGTGTGAGTGTGCAGTGCCATGTTCATTCGCAAGCGTCCCTGTTTGCGGTCTGACATGAGTTTAGTTCAGTGACATTGGCCGGTTTGGCCGTATGTCACATCCCCCCTGATCGCGGCCAAGGCCCCTCCCACAGGGCCATATGGGAGGGACCTTGGCCACGAGCGGTATCTACAGCATCAGCAGGTCTGCGCGAATTCGCTTCACCTGTCGTTTTCACAATCTAGTCATCTTGAACTTTGAGTTTTGTCGACTCGGTTTCCTTGCTTCAATGGACAGGTCTCGGGCGTTTTTAATAATGCCCATTACCGTTCTCATCTTTTTGTTCAAGGTTTCAACCGATGCTCTTTCTTTCAACGGTATTACACTGACCTTTACCGACTCTATGCCGATTCTTTCAAACTCATCTTTGAGAGCGTTCATCCTTTCTAGCAAGTCCGTCTCCAGTGTATTCAGATGGGTGTCCAGCTCCCCCCATTTCTCAGGTTCTATCTGTTTTTCGCTGTGCTGTATTTCGTATGTCAGCTCCACGAATTCCGGAGCGTGTTTTATGGCAATACCGACCACTGGTGTTTGCTCCAATGCTGTTCCAGCCATCAATTTCATCATGTTGTTGCGTGCTTTTTGATCTCTTAGATCGGTATATTCACGGGCCGCATGTATCACCGTCCCATGCAGTGAGTGGGCTGTTTGCGAAGCTTCATCAAATATCTTTTCAGGGTCCAGTTCGCTGTTTTTCAAATTGATGGCCGTGTTCCATTTCAGTCTGCCAGTGGTTTTTTCCGCTATGTACCCTGATGCCTTCGCGGCTGCGAACCCACCGACGAGTACAGCTCCGCCCGCCACCCACCCGGGGGGGCCGCATGCTCCGCATGCGATTGCCCCAACCAAGGCTCCCGCTGCAGCGCCACCGCCTGTAGAGCCGGCCATTTTTGCGGTAGTCTGGCCCATCAGGGAAGTGCTGCGTTTGACAGCCGAGATACCACGCTCCTCATGGTCCAGATAGTTTTCTATCTGCTGTATGACTGCATTGACCCGCTCTTTAATAAGTTTCAGCGCTGCCAGATGAACAACCGTATTGTGGATAAGTCTCCTTTTGGCTTTGCTTCGATCTTGCTGTCCGGATGAATCCATTCTTCCATCCAGATCGAATCGACTGATGGGGTTGTTACCCAGCATCTGATATAAATTCAAACCGTCGATATCGCCCGCCGGGTCCGGATTGATCCAGCGCTGCAACCATGGTGCGTAATAGCGAAAACCGTAGTAATACAGCCCGCTGGCATCGAGTTCCTTACCCGAGTAACGCACCGTCTTGTACTTCGCTTCCACGGCACTGCGCGCTGCCCACCAGGCCGTGCCGCCAAACGGGTAGTAGCCTTCCTGGCTGATCAGGCCTCCTTGCTGGTCCAGCTCCAGGGTGCTCGACCCCAGATGATCGTCCAGGCTGTAACGCATTTGATCGTTGTCAATGTCGTTCGGCTGGCCGGCCTGCCAGTGCAGAACCCGCACGTTGCTGCGACCGGCCTGGGCCGTAATGACATGCAGGATTTCGCCATCGGCGGTAGTGCGGATTTCCAGGCCTGGCAGGTAGCGCACTTCATTGCTCAACGTGCGGCTGGAGGTCTGGGCGCTGTGGATCTTGCGGCAGCGCTGGCCCTGGCCTTCGTAGATGTAATGCTCGTTATCGCTCGCTGCGGTGGCGCGGGTGACGGTGGTGATCTGCTGCAACTGATTGCGTAAATCCCACTCCAGCGTCTGGCCGCGCACCAGTTGCAACAGGTTGCCATTGGCGTCGAAGGCGGTGTCGAAATCCACCTCCACTTCACCTTCGGGCAGGCTGCGGTTGCTGTCCGGTGCCACGCGCAGGGTGCGGGTAAAGGCTTGTGCGCCGACATGGCGCATCTGCAACAGGTTGCCGGCGCTGTCGTAGCTGTAACTCTGGGTGTAGTTGCTGACCTGATTCGGGTCGGGCGGCAGGTTTTGCAGGACGGGCAAGGCGGGGCCATGGCTGGCACCGGTTTTGACTTCACGGCCTGTGGCTTCGATCAATTGATAAAGCGTGTCGTAGCGGTAGAGGCTGATGGGTTCGATACGCTGGTTGGCGAAGAAGCGAATCGGTTGGGCGTTGTCTTCGATCATCAGGATATTGCTGACCGGGTCGTAACCGTAATGCAGCGACTGCAAGGCTTCACTGCCTGCGCGGCCAGCGGTCAGGCTTTGCAGCAGGCCGGTGGATGCCTCATAAACGATCTGGCTGACCACGCCGTTTCCCGCTGTCTGTTTTTCTACCTGGCCGAATGCGTTGTAGACCATGCCATCCACAAGCGTGGTTTCGTCCTGTGAATTCAGTTGTAGATAGACGCCGCTCAGGTTGCCTGCAACCGAGTAGGCCGCACGTTGGACATTGCCTCTTGCATCGGTTTGCAGTGTCGGCTCTGCGACAGCGTTGTACTGCCAGTGCGTGGTGAATGCTTCGGTTTCCACCAGGTCGAGATAGTCCGTTGCGTCTGTCCAGTCAGGCAGTTCCGGGGTTTTCAGGAATTGCCTGGGCTGGCTGAGAAGCTGGCCCAGAACCCCGTAATCGGGAAAATGCAGCGAGCCTGCGGTGTCATCCAGGCGAGCCAGTTGACCGCACCGGTTGTGTTCGGCTGAATCATCGCTGCTGTCGGCATACACCGAGCGGATGATCGTGCGGGCATTCTGCTGTGCGTCGATTTCCACTGTCGCCACTGGCCTGAGGTAGGGGTCGTATTTGATCTGCCGTGTGCTGCCGCGTGCATCCCAACTTTCAACGACATTGCTGGCCTCAGCCGATAAGGTCAGTTCCCAGCCAGCGTCCACGCTCTCGGTCAACAGCGGGACTCTGGTAAGGCTGTAACGGTAAGTACGGGTGGTGGGTGATGCTGCATCCTGTTGCGCGAGTGCCCACAGGCGTGGGTCCCAGAGCGCAGTGAGGCGGCCCGCTGCGTCATAGGCCATGCGCGACGTCAGGGTGAGCGGTTCGTCCTGGTCCTGAAGTTTGCGATATTCGGTTGCGCGCACCGTCAGGCCCCGCCCGTCAATAGCAGTGACAATCGGGGTGTGGGAGTGCAGTGCATTGCTCATCAGTGCTCTCCTGACGCCTTCAATGCCAGCATTTCTTCAGCTGTGTCGTTCTCGTCCTCGCTGATGCTGTACCAGGTGCGGTAAGTCTGACGTCGCATCCAGCCCTTGGCGGTGAGGGTAATGGTCGGGCGCCCCAGCGGGTCGTAGAACTGTCGGTCGAAATAACCATGTTCACGCAACGATTCGTCTTTCACATAGACATGACGGTTGGCGAAGTATGGGCGATAGACCCGCACCGCCAGCCCCTTGTTGTTGTATTCCACACGCTCGCTTATCCGCCAGCGGGGCGAGGCGTGGACGATTTTCGGTTTGCCGCCTTCCAGTATCAGCTTGCCGTATTCGTCGACCGCATAGGCGTCGCCATCCTCGACCAGTTGCCGGGTCTGCAAGGTGCGTGCGAAGCCATCCACTGAAACCAGGCTGATGCGGATCTGTTTCTGCGGATCGCCCGGGTAGCGGTCTGCCTGAAGGACCGCACTGGCAAAGGGGATGCTGCCCGTACCAAATGAGACATTGCCGTCGTAGTAATAAACGGCTGCCGAATTTCTCAGGGCACTTGCAGGCGAATTGATTGCCTCGTTGCTGCCACCCCAGACGCGGGTCTCGGGATCGAGCGGATCGAAGCCGACCTCCTGGCCCAGCTCGGTGCCGTAGAAACTGCTGGCCCATAACCGACCGAATGCATCGTAGTCCGCCTCCTGGGTGTTGTGGTTGGGATCGACAATCCGGAACACTTGCAGCACGCGGTAGTTGTAAGTCGCTGTGGTGATGCAACCCACCGGGTCGGTGATCTTGTTCACGAACAAGCTGTAGGGGTCGTATTCAACGCTGGTCCAGCCATGGCTGCGCGTCGGCCTGAATGTGGTGATGCGATAGAAGGCTTCAGGCCCGGCGTAGGTGAAGAATCCCTGCTTGACCGACCAGAGGTTCAAACCGTCATCGGGCAGGAACGAGGGCATCTGTTGGTAGCCCACTTCTGCGAGTCTGATGGCCAGTTGATCGGCATCCATGACGCGCTCGTAGGCGCTGAGCGCGTGATCGTCCAGTTCTGCGTTTTCGACGGCGTCGGCCAGCGCCTGAAAAGTCGCCTCCCCATCGCCTGCACCGATGTAGCGTTGTACCGACAGGCCGATGAGTGTGCGGGGCAGGGCGGCGAATGTGCCTTGCGGGTCGATGAAGTGCTCGTAGCTGATCTGCGACGGTGCCAGTACGCTTGCCGGAACGACCATGGCGTTGCCGCGCATCCTGTAGGGCAACCCCAGGCGCCAGCTTTGCGGGCTGTCCAGATGAATGACTGCGCTGCGAGCCTCGTTCAGGTAGAAGTTCTGCTGCGCTTCGTCATGGGACGCCTGCCACCATTGTTGCTGCCAGGGGTCTTCGAAAGGTGGCGTATCCTGCGGCTTCTTGCGCCGTGCATAGCTCACCGTTACGGCGTAAGTCACGGTGCCGTAATGGTCCCAGGCCAGGTTCAACTGATGCTGGCACATAGGGTCATCAAGCTGCTCGGCCTCGTATTGATAAGTGATGGATTCCAGCGCCATCGGCATCATCAAGGCGTAAGGCTGATGTGGTGATCGTGGCTGAAGCTGGCGTACCAGATAGCGTTGCGCTTGTACGGAATACAGCACGCCGTCCGTGCTTGAGACTTCTGTGCGCAATGGCGAACCGCTGAGTGCGCGGGCCATTGCCCAGCGAGCGGCCTGGTCAGGTTCACTGATCAGTTGCTCGGTCTGGGTCGCAGAGTCGTAGCGGGACAGCAGATGTTCACCCAGCGGCACTGCCTGCGGATCGCGGGTGTCGTAGTCGTCGTAAGACTGCTGTGGGTCGCGTCCGGTATGAAACCAGGTTTTGCTCAGTACTGGCGCGGTAAAGCCTTCCTGCTGCTGGGGCGGTGTTTCGGTGTCGGTCTGCAAGACCCGGCCGAAACCACGGAACTCCCGTTCGCGAGGATCGTAAAAGCCATGTCGATACTGGAACAGTTGGGTCAGTGTGTTGCCCGTCACCAGGTCTTTCTGGGTTTGTTTGACCACCACATGAACCGGAAATGGCAGATGCGAGACAGCGGCCTTGCCTTCCGCAAGCAAGTCCTTTTTCTCATCCAGCCATTCCTGGGCCGAGCTGCGATAAGTCACTTCACCTGTCGCGCCCATATGGTTGTCCGTGGCTTTGAGCATGTAGGGCTTATGCTGCGTGCCCATCGCGTTTGCGGCGTAGTGTATGGTCCAGTGGCGCGGTTGCATGTGCGGTGCGGTGATGACCAGGCTGGAAAAACCCAGGCCTTGCAGGTCGGCGGCACTGACCTGACAGAAGCGGTCATAGTGCATCCCATCGGGCCAGACTTGCTGGAAGGGTGCTGCAAAAGCATTGCCGCCTTCGTTCATGAAAACCTGAATACCGTCAGGTTCAAGGTAAAGCAGGTCGCTGGCTCCGGAGCCATCCATGTCGGCCAGTAGAATCCGGCTCGAATCGAATGCTTCATAGCTGAACGGCAAGCTGGCGAACAGCTGGCCCTTGCCGAAACGCCCATGCCCCAGATTTGGCCAGAAGCGGACTTCATTGTGCCGAATGCGGATCAGATGCTGCTGCCCGGTGCCCAGCAAGTCGGCGAATGCCACCAGTTCATTGGGGCTGTCGCTGAGCAGTGGCAAGCGGTCATCGTCATGTGTGACGTCAGTCGGTGCTGCGAAGCCCGCCGCCCGGCGATTGGCATACAGCCGAACGCTGCGTGGGCCGATCAAGGCCAGATCCGAAAGCCCGTTACCCACCAGATCGGCCATCTGCCCCTGAGGATTAAAGAACTCGGGCGGGAAGGCCGCGAAGCTCGCAAAGCTTGACCAGCTCCGGTCCGGCTTGAGTGTGAAGAAACCGGACATGCCGGGCTGGGCAACGATCCAGTCCAGCCGTCCGTCGCCGGTCATGTCGGTGAGCGCCTGGCGTACCGGTGTGTTTGAGTCGGCAGTCGGGATTTTGGGCAACTCCTGCCACGGACCGTACGCTACGGCATCCGCACCGCCTGTATCAGCGCGTACCGGTTCCCGATAGCGCCAGCTCTTGTCCTCTTTATAGAGCACGCCGGGCAAGCCATCGCCGTACAAATCGGCCATCTGATAGCGCTGGCCGTCATTGAGGCCCGGCATCGAATCCATTGGTTTGTAAATGTCGTTTTTGCTATCGAATTCGCTGTAGGTAAATTGCAGGGTGGGCTGCTGTTGGAGTTGATGCATTGCTGTCCCGTCCCAGGCCTGTGAATGCGCACCGACCAGCGCGTTGTATTTGAGAGTGGTCTGTTTGTATTCCAGCAGCAGGCGCTGGACCAGCAAGGGTGACTCCTCCAGTTCGTCCGCAAAGTGATGAAACATCAGGACTTGCTGACACAGCCGCAGGTTGCCCAGCTCGAAGCCATAGGCAAAGCTGGAGTGCGGGTCGCTGCGCACCGGCCATTCAGCCTGCTCCGCATAGGTCGGTATGGTCTTTGGATCGATGCTGCGTTCGCCATAGTCGAACAGCAGGTCGAAGTGCCACTCCAGGTTTTCCAGCGAGTCTTCGTCCCACAGGTACAGCACCGGATGGGCCTTGGCGTTGCCATAACGCACCCGCCACAGATAACACTGGGCAATGAAGTCCCGAGGATAATCATCGGGCAGGCCGGCTTCGTCCTCGGCCTTGTACTCGTAGAGAATATGTTCGCCCGTGGCATTCATGCTTTCTTCCAGCAGCCACTCGGCGACCCGGTTGGCGTCGGCCGGGTCGGTGCTGCGTGAACTGGATTTCTTGCCGTAGAAATGCAGGCTGCCGTCGGCACCGTGAATCAGCCAGAAACCCGGATCGACCGGGTCGATGCGCCAGTGTTCTATTCGCTCGAACGCGCCTTCGATCCTGGCGAAATAGCGAACCACTTGATACGTCTTGCCCAGATCATGGCCGTTATAGCTGCTGGCACTGGTGAACTGGATGACACCATTGGCGTCGCGCTCCGGCAACCAGGCTTCGCCATTGGGGCCGAGGATCAGATCATCGTCGTTGTAGCCGGGCACGCCTTTGCTGGCCCGCCGCGCCACGCAGCCGAGGTTCAGGCTCCAGCCAATACCGAACAGGCCATTGCCGATGGTGCTTTGGTATCTGAGCGAGAGCGCAGGGTCATAGCCTCGACCAGGGCTTACAGGCAAGGCGATTTCCAGAGACGCCGAACCGTTGCTGCCAACGGCCCCCCAGCTTTTGCCAATACTTTGAATGGCCCCACCCCCTTTGGGCAGCGAGGGCGTCGCGACTGCCGGCTGCGATGGTTGTTGCGATTGTGCTTGAGCGTCCATGGCTCTGGCTCTCCGTTGTCAGCTGCTTTTCGCGGTGTAGCGCACGTGTACGATGATGTCGGTGATCGAGGCGATCATGCCCTCCTGGCTGGCACTGAACTGCAAGGCCCAACGGGAAATCGCTCCGGTGCCTTCATAGGGCAGATAGCGCTCGTCATCGAAGTTGAAAACGAATATGCCGTCGTCATCGACGCCGGTTGAAACCGCAATCTGCTGGCTGGCGCGCATGTTTTCCTTCAGCGCCCCTTGCGGACCATTCATCTGTACGGCGCTGTAGGTTTGCGTGAGGATGGCGCGGATATCCTGATAAGGGCCTACTGTCACCGGCAGCGAAACGCTGACGCGCTTGATGCGGCGCAGGTAGTGGCCGGGATAGTCGGCGTCGAGCATCGCCTGGGTGATCTCGAATTCGGCGATGCCTTCCTCTGCCAGGCGAGCGACCACGGCGTCCCAGCCAGGATTGATGCTGGGGGCCTCTTCGGTGGAGACAGGCAATTGCTTCACTGAAACCGTCTTGATGATTTCCAGCTTGCGGTCGTTGCGCGTCAGATACGCCGCATCCATGCGCAACAGGTTCAGCTTGAGCGATTCGCCAGCGGTCAGGCCACGCCAGGCGTCTTTCCACGCGGCGGGCTTGATGAAGGTGGTCGCGTAGTCGGCAATTTCGTATTGCCAACAGGCTTGGGCTGCCAGGCATAGAGAGAAAGTGGCGTCGTAAGCCTGATAGTAAAAGGTCGAGAACTGGCCGTTGAGCCATTGGTACAGCTGGCTGTGGGTGAAGCGCTTGTTGAGGAATGCATAAATGACTTCGGCCTGTTTCTTCGCTTCCTGGGCCTGACGAAGTTGCAGGGCGGTGATGCGGGTCTGTGCGTCATGCACGGCCAGTTGCGTGTCGATGTGCTCCGATTCCAGCCTGGCCTGATCACGAGAGTTTTCCCACTCCTGCAAACGACGCCGGAAAAACTCCGTATGTTCCAGAGCGGTGCCGATGCTGTCTTCGAGTGTGGCGAGACCCTCTGCGCCGATGGCAACCATTTGAGGAATACCTTCAAGCTGGAATCCTCCTCCTGCCATGCCGGTTGCGGCCCCGCATACGTACCCGGCAACTGCGCCTGAATGAACTCCCAGATGGTTGGGGACGGGTTTCAGTGCTGCAGCAACAGCCTTCGAGACCGATGCGCTGCCGCTTGCCACTCTGGCCTTCATATGAGAAACAGCCGCATCGATCTCAATGTCAGTGACATTCTCATCCGCCAGCTTGCCGTAGAAGCTGGCCCGGGCATCGGCTATGGCCTTGGCGGCTTGCAGCGCCTTGCGCGCTTCGATTTCGACCTTTTGAGCTTCCAACTGCAAGTCGATGGCGTACTGCGCAAACTTCCACGCTTGCTGCTGTTGCAGTTCTATCAGTTGCCCTTGTTCCTTGCGTTCGATGATCGACAGCAGGGTATTGCCGAACTGGATCAGGTTATCCACTGCGCTACTTGCCCGGTTGAACATCACCGCGTAGCGGTAGTGCGGAATTTCCTGGGCCAGCAGGCTGCCCGCACCGCCTTCGGTGGCGCCATTGGCGTAGGCGGCGAGCAGGGCGCGAGGGTCCAGAGGCGCGGCAAACAGCGGCAGAGACAAGGGTTTGCCATCCAGGGTCAGGTTGTGGCGCAGGTTGTACAGACGCGATTCGACCATGTCCCAGTACCTGGTCAACTCGGCATTCATGGGGACGATGAAGTGGCCGTTGTCTTCCTCCACCAGTGTCGGGTCGCTGCCAAAGGTGCTCAGGCGCAGTGACGGCTGAGTGAAGCTGATCACTGCCTTGCCTTCGTTGGCCGCTGCGCTGGCGCGGACTTGTTGCTCCTGTTCGATCAGTTGCGTCTCGAACTCGCGCAGGCCAGGGTTACTGGCTCCGGCCAGATCCCCCAGTTTGATCGGTGTCCACTGGCTGGTGATCACGGCATCGGGCCGCGGGCCGAGCAGGTCGAGGATGCGCACGTACCACAGCTTGGCTTCGCCAAGGCTGTCGGGCGTCACTTGTCGATAGGCCATGTCGCCACGGTCGATCAGGTTCTTGATGTAGTGGAAGTAGACGGCCTTTTGATAACGGACCGGGTCGCTGGCGGCGATGCCATCCGGGTCGATGGGGGCACGCATGAAATAGTCCGGGTCCGGCAGCTCGGTCAGCGGGCGGACATTCCAGTAGGCTGGCGCGCCGGTGCTGGAGTTTTCCTTGCGTCCCGGATCGAAGATGAATCCCAGCCAGAACTCGGCTTCGTTGAGCCGCAGCTCCAGATTCAGGCGGTGGGAAATCATGAACGGCAGATGCAGGAACAGCTCCCAGAAGTACAGGCCGTTGGCCCCTTTGAAGTCCATCTTGCTGGGGGCGGTTTCTTCGCCAATCGGTGGTTCCGGCAACTGCTGAGTACCCCAGGACAACAGCGCTTCCAGGGCGATATTGGCCTTGTTGATCAATTCACGGGCAAACAGGGTGTTCATGCGGATCGGGTCGCGCTCGTCGCTGGAGGAACCGTCGCTGAATTTTATGGTGGAGGCAGAGAAGTCGATGTATTCGGCGATGCCCAGCAGTGGATCGGTGCGTTTGTTGATTTTGGGGGCGATAGGGTCGACGCCGCCTTCGGATTCCCAGGTGAGTTCTATTTCGGTGGACTTCATTGCGTCACCTACACTCTCCCCCGAGCTTTTTTCATCTACTCCTGTTCCATGAGTTATATAGAATTTTTTTTGGTTTTCGATAAATGTGGTGCCTTCCAGTTTTGGGAGCAGGGTAGACTTGTCAAAAGGTATATCAACGGTGAAAAGACTCGGGCTGATTAACGAGTCTTGGGGGGCACTGTATTTGATTTTTTTTTGGTCGGCGTATGGAAGCTTCATGTCCAGAGGTATCATGAACTCTTGATTTAAACTGTAGTGTGTATATCCTTCCAGTGGCCCATAAGATGCGCTGTAGGTGTGTGTTGTTTCGGAGTCCAGCAGGTTTATACATCCTGATGTTATGAGTGTTGGGTCAATGGCCGTGTTACCCATTAGAATATCAATGGTGCTGGGCATGACAAACCCGTTTTCAAGATCTACTGTAGTTACCTTGCCCGCGACAGTCTTGACACTGTAATGCGAGTGGTCAGGGTCGAGCAGAAAGTTCATAAGCCCTAAAAACAGCTCTTCATTGTTGTAAAGCATGTCGAACGAGATGTGACTTTCCAGGCTGACTAATGGCTCTATATGAAGTGTGGATCCTGTAGCAAGTCTCACCAGTCCTTCTTCGCGAGGTGCGAGTACTAGCGTGAGTTTCCATACACCCATGGTATCATTGGTGAATTCGATATCCATAGTCTCGATGGGTATTTGTATGTCGGAGCTTATGGCCGTAGTAAGTCTGATTGTTGATAGTGCATAGTCAATGGTCGGGGAGTATTTTGGCTCCATGTTTTCTATTTTTTCTTGAAGGCTTTCATAATTCCACCACGGGCTCTCGGGTGTGGGAGCAGTTGTTTTTACAGTTTTGAATCCGATACGGATATTCCACGTAAACTGAAAATTCCCCTTGTTCTTCAGTGCCAGTGCCCAACAGATTTTACGAATTTGATTTTCATTAGGTTCGGCTTTTGTACTGTCATAGTTGTCATCGACAAAACCGTCTTTGGGAAACGATCTTTCCTTATTGAAGTTTTTGTCAATTAACGCGGTTTCAAGCAGTGCGTAATCTGAGGTGGATCCGTCCATATCACCACTGACCAGATGTTCACCGGCATAGATCGCGATAAACAGGGATTCCGGTGAAGCTGAAAGATCAAACACGGCAATGCTGTTCAGATCGTTTTCAAGGTTGACCGTCTTGCCTGCCCGGGTAAAAGTTTTGAGTGACGTGATGTCCATGTAAATCAGTGGTGCGCTCCAGGAGTCATCATATTTCTTGTACGAGATATTGAAGAGCAGGCGCACCTTGGGGGTGGATGTCGGTGGGGGTGGCGGAATAATGGGAATGCTGCCATCTGTACCGGGTTTGATACTTTCTGTTGGCAGTGTCACTTCAATCTCTTCCGACACAGGAATCATATCCACCCAGGTCACGAACAGCCGGTTATTGAAAAATACCGGGCGAAGGGTGCGCTCCAGAGTATTGGCATTGACCCCGATTTCTGCCCGCTTCCAGTCCGACCATGCACCAGGCGTCGGGTAGTCGTGTTTGGGGCCTTCAGTGCCTTCCTTGTAGGCCCGCTCGTTCATATCGACCGTGCGCCAGTAATAGATATTCTCGGCGCGAGACTTGCCAATGAAGTAATACTTGCCTTCAGCAAAACGCTCCGTATCGATATAACCATTGATGATGGTCAGGTTCGCCACTTCCTCGAAACTGGCGAGGTAGGACTTCACGGCTTCCTGTGTCGTATCGATACTGATCTTGTTCTGGTTGATATCGTTTTCCAGATTTTTGAAGTAACCGGATTTCTTCAACCGCAAGGCCGGGGAAATGAAGGTTTCCGGGTAGAGCGCCAGTTGCATGTTGGCGGCCCAGATCGGGTACTGGCTGCTGCGCTCGCGCCATTCGACGAAGTTTGCTTCGGTGGGTTGCAACAGGTCATAGCCGGGCTCCATGCCCATCAATGTTCCGTTGATGAACTGCTGAATACTGCCGATGGCTGAGGCCACGTAACTGGTTTCGACTTCATTGATGACCTGATTGTCGATCAGGAAAAACTCATACAGATCGTTGGCAGTTTTCAGGCGTTGGTCCAGACCCAGACTCCTCAGTAAAGGGGAATTGGGAACCACCTCACCCAGGTAATAAGCGACCAGTGCATCCCGAAAGGATTCGTTGAGCTGGCTATCAATGGAGCGAGACATATTTGGAGCCTCCATGGCAATTGATGAAGATCCGTTCGTTCAGTACTCAGCTATTGGCCGCCATGACGGCATTACTGACGTCTTCATTAGCGGCTTTTCGCGGTGTAGCGTACGTGGACGATGATGTCGGTAATCGCAGCGATCATGTCCTCCTGGCTGGCACTGAACTTCAAGGCCCAGCGTGAAATTGCTCCGGTGCCTTCAAAGGGCAGGTAACGCTCGTCATCGAAGTTGAAAACGAACAGGCCGTCGTCGTCGACGCCGGTCGACACTGCAATCTGCTGGCTGGCGCGCATGTTTTCCTTCGGTGCCCCTTGCGGGCCATTCATCTGCACGGCGTTATAGGTTTGCGTGAGGGTGGCGCGAATGTCCTGATAAGGGCCGACGGTCACCGGCAGCGAAACGCTGACGCGCTTGATGCGGCGTAGATAGTGGCCGGGATAGTCGGCGTCGAGCATCGCCTGGGTGATTTCGAATTCGGCGATGCCTTCCTCTGCCAGACGGGCGACCACGGCATCCCAGCCGACGTTGATGCTGGGCTCTTCTTCGGTGGAGACAGGCAACTGCTTCACCGACACCGTCTTGAGGATTTCCAGCTTGCGGTCGTTGCGTGCCAGGTACGCCGCATCCATGCGCAACAGGTCCAGCTTGAGCGATTCGCCGGCGGTCAGGCCACGCCAAGTGTCTTTCCAGGCGGCGGGCTGAATGAAAGTGGTGGAGTAGTCGGCAATTTCGTATTGCCAACAGGCTTGGGCGGCCAGGCACAAAGAGAACGTGGCGTCGTAGGCTTGATAGTAAAAAGTCGAGAACTGGCCGTTGAGCCATTGGTACAGCTGGCTATTGGTAAAGCGTTTGTTGAGAAATGCATAAACGACTTCGGCCTGCAGTCTGGCTTCCTGAGCCTGACGCAACTGCAAGGCGGTGACGCGAGCCTGGGCGTCATGCACGGCCAGTTGTGCGACGATCTGTTCGGATTCCAGATGCGCCTGTTGGTATGCATTGACCCACTCCTGCTGGCGGCGGCGTAATATTTCCGCTCGTTCCAGAGCGTCACCGATACTATCTTCGAGTGTGGCGAGAGCTTGCGCGCCGATGGCGACCATCTCGGGAATGCCCTCTATTTCAAAACCACCTACAGCGCCGCCTGCTGCTGCTCCGACGGCCATCCCGCCAATCAGGCCACCATGAGCTCCCCCATGGTTGGGAACTACTTTCATCGCCGCGGCGGCAGTTGACGAGATGGCCGCCACCCCGCTGAACACCTTGGCACCCATATGGGATGCAGCAGCAATGATCTCTGTGTCAGTGACGTTTTCTTCCGCCAGTTTGCTGTAGAAGCTGGCCCGGGCATCGGCTATGGCTTTGCCGGCTTGCAGCGCCTTGCGCGCTTCGATTTCGACCTTCTGCGCCTCCAGCTGCAAGTCGATGGCGTACTGCGCGAATTCCCAGACCTGCTGCTGTTGCAGTTCCATCAACTGCCCTTGTTCCTTGCGTTCGATGATCGACAGCAGGGTATTGCCGAACTGGATCAGGTTATCCACTGCGCTACTTGCCCGGTTGAACATCACCGCGTAGCGGTAGTGCGGAATTTCCTGGGCCAGCAGGCTGCCCGCACCGCCTTCGGTGGCGCCATTGGCGTAGGCGGCGAGCAGGGCGCGAGGGTCCAGAGGCGCGGCAAACAGCGGCAGAGACAAGGGTTTGCCATCCAGGGTCAGGTTGTGGCGCAGGTTGTACAGACGCGATTCGACCATGTCCCAGTACCTGGTCAACTCGGCATTCATGGGGACGATGAAGTGGCCGTTGTCTTCCTCCACCAGTGTCGGGTCGCTGCCAAAGGTGCTCAGGCGCAGTGACGGCTGAGTGAAGCTGATCACTGCCTTGCCTTCGTTGGCCGCTGCGCTGGCGCGGACTTGTTGCTCCTGTTCGATCAGTTGCGTCTCGAACTCGCGCAGGCCAGGGTTACTGGCTCCGGCCAGATCCCCCAGTTTGATCGGTGTCCACTGGCTGGTGATCACGGCATCGGGCCGCGGGCCGAGCAGGTCGAGGATGCGCACGTACCACAGCTTGGCTTCGCCAAGGCTGTCGGGCGTCACTTGTCGATAGGCCATGTCGCCACGGTCGATCAGGTTCTTGATGTAGTGGAAGTAGACGGCCTTTTGATAACGGACCGGGTCGCTGGCGGCGATGCCATCCGGGTCGATGGGGGCACGCATGAAATAGTCCGGGTCCGGCAGCTCGGTCAGCGGGCGGACATTCCAGTAGGCTGGCGCGCCGGTGCTGGAGTTTTCCTTGCGTCCCGGATCGAAGATGAATCCCAGCCAGAACTCGGCTTCGTTGAGCCGCAGCTCCAGATTCAGGCGGTGGGAAATCATGAACGGCAGATGCAGGAACAGCTCCCAGAAGTACAGGCCGTTGGCCCCTTTGAAGTCCATCTTGCTGGGGGCGGTTTCTTCGCCAATCGGTGGTTCCGGCAACTGCTGAGTACCCCAGGACAACAGCGCTTCCAGGGCGATATTGGCCTTGTTGATCAATTCACGGGCAAACAGGGTGTTCATGCGGATCGGGTCGCGCTCGTCGCTGGAGGAACCGTCGCTGAATTTTATGGTGGAGGCAGAGAAGTCGATGTATTCGGCGATGCCCAGCAGTGGATCGGTGCGCTTGTTGATTTTGGGGGCGATAGGGTCGACGCCGCCTTCGGATTCCCAGGTGAGTTCTATTTCGGTGGATTTGATGGCGGAGCCAATCCATTCCTGGTCTTTTTTAGTGTTAATCCCGACGCCGTGGGTAATGTAGAATTTTTTTGAACCCTCCATAAAAGTGGCGGGTAATGTTGGCAGTAATGTTGCTTTATTAAAGGGGATTGTTATGGATTGGGGAGTGGGTGTGAACAGATTTTCGTGGTCTTGCGTTTTAGTGATGATTTTTTGAGGGCCATAAGGCAGTGCCATGTTTTGAGGGTGGCTCATGTACTGATGGAGAGTAATTTCAGGGTTTGTATTAGACGCTTCAATGGTGACGTTGCATTGGAAGGGTATTAGTAGCTCCATCATGACAAGCCCTGCCTTGATATCGTCTATGTCATAAAGGGTCTCATGCCTGACTAGTCGGGTAAGGTAATGGTTTATATAGCCGTCTGTAGCGTCGATCGTTCTTGAATCTATACCGAATACATAGGGTAGGTGGTTTGGGTTTCTTATGAAGTCGATTAGTTCTATAGGTAGACGGATGTCATGGCTTATATAAGCGGAAAACTGAACGGATAAAAAATTAGGTACTGCCTCTGTAGGCAGAAAGGTAATGAGTGAGCCTGGCAGTAGTTTGTTGTAAATGCCTTCTTTTTTGCCTACTATTAAATGCAAGTTAGTGTGGGGGGCGCCTCTGAAGTGAAAAGTTATATCAATGGTCATCGGTTCAGGAGCATTATCACCGCTTTCCGGGATGATGTCGGCATTGATATCGGATGTTAAGCGTATCGTAGAGCTGGCATGGTCAAGGGTAGGCTGTTGTATAGCCGGATCTTCCATCGCCCGTATCCGGGACTGCCAACCGTTGTAGTCCCAGTCGGCAGACCCAGGAAGTGCTGGTTTGGTAATAATGGGTTTTAAACCAATGTGAACACTCCATGTGAACTGAAAATTTCCTTTGTTTTTGAGTGCCAGCGCCCAGCAGGTTTTACGAATGCGGCTTTCATTAGGCTCTGCATCTGCTCCATTGTAATTTTCTTCCACGTAACCATCTTTGGGGAACGATCTTTCCTTGTTGAAGTTCTTGTCAACAAACGCGGTTTCCAGCAATGCATAATCTGAAGTGGATCCATCCGTATCGCCACTGACCAGATGTTCACCGGCATAGATGGCGATAAACAGGGATTCCGGCGACGCAGAAACGTCAAAGACAGCAATGCTGTTCAGATCGGTTTCAAGGTTGACCGGCTTGTCTGCAAAGGTAAAGGTTTTGAGCGACGTGACATCCATGTAAATCAGCGGTGCGCTCCAGGAGTCGTCATATTTCTTGTACGACATATTGAATAGCAGACGCACCTTGGGGGTGGATGTCGGTGGGGGTGGCGGGATAATGGGAATGCTGCCATCTGTACCGGGTTTGATACTTTCTGTCGGCAGTGTGACTTCAATCTCTTCGGAGACAGGAATCATATCCACCCAGGTCACAAACAGCCGGTTATTGAAGAATACCGGGCGAAGGGTGCGCTCAATCGTATTGGCATTGACCCCGATCTCTGCCCGCTTCCAGTCCGACCAGGCGCCGGGTGTCGGGTAGTCATATTTCGGGCCTTCAGTGCCTTCCTTGTAGGCGCGCTCGTTCATATCGACCATGCGCCAGTAATAGATATTCTCGGCACGAGACCGGCCAATGAAGTAATACTTGCCCTCTGCAAAGCGCTCAGTGTCGATATAGCCATTGATCACCGTCAGGTTTGCCACTTCCTCGAAACTGGCGAGGTAGGATTTCACGGCTTCCTGTGTCGTATCGATACTGATCTTGTTCTGGTTGATATCGTTTTCCAGATTTTCAAAGTAACCGGATTTCTTCAACCGCAAGGCCGGGGAAATGAAGGTTTCCGGGTAGAGCGCCAATTGCATGTTGGCGGCCCAGATCGGGTACTGGCTGCTGCGCTCGCGCCATTCGACGAAGTTTGCTTCGGTGGGTCGCAGCAAGTCATAACCCGGCTCCATGCCCATCAATGCTCCGTTGATGAACTGCTGAATACTGCCAATGGCAGAGGCCACATAACTGGTTTCGACTTCATTGATGACCTGATTGTCGATCAGAAAAAACTCATACAGATCGTTGGCAGTTTTCAGGCGTTGGTCCAGACCAAGACTCCTCAGTAAAGGGGAATTGGGAACCACCTCACCCAGGTAATAAGCGACCAGTGCATCCCGAAAGGATTCGTTGAGCTGGCTATCAATGGAGCGAGACATATTTGGAGCCTCCATGGCAGTTGATGTAAGTCCGTTCATTCAAGGGTCAGCGGCTGGCTCCCATGACGGCGTCGCCGACCTTTTTCCATTCGTCGGTGGTGCTGTCGCTGGTCAAGGCCGTCGCAGCCAGTAGCTGGGCGGTACCGAGGCCAGTCAGAGTGCAGATACCGTGCATGCGTCTCAGCCAATCAATCTGGTGCATGGATTTGCCGATGCGATTTGCCAGGAGTTCGCTTGCAGCTCCTATTTCCGTCGAGCTCCAATCCATGAGCGAGGCCAGACGCGCCGCCCACTGACTGGCTGTGGCGTCGGTGTTCGCCAGAACGAAGTAGCTGAGCAAGGCTGCTTCCGGATGTCCGGAGCTGTCACGCCAGTTCCGGTAGCGGTCCAGAACATGAAAGCTTGCCAGTGACAGAGGTAGCGGGGCGGCGAAACTGGCATGCAGCCATTGTGGATGTACCAGAAAAGTGCGCAGTGCCTGGGCGCTGAGGCCCAGTTCCTGATTGACCTCGGCGTAGCGCAGCAGGGTCATCAGGCTGTCGATCACCTCTTGGCTGCTGGCGGCCAATGGCAGGCTGAAGCTTGCAGGCGCCGATGCATCCAGCACCTTGCCCAGAAAAGCGTCAGCACTGGTGCCCGCCCAGCGCATGACGGTTTCGCATCGATCCAGCGGCAAGCCAGCGTTGGACTGCAGCAAGCCTTCCACCAGGCGGTGCTGAACCACGTAGCCTTTGAACACGAATTCGCCCAGGCTGGTCCTGGCCGCTTCTTTGGCATCTGCGCCCAGTTTCAGTGGTTCGATCTGGACAACGAGCAGTTTGTCGATGGCAGCCGAAGCGTTGTCATCCAGCACCAATGGCAGGGCCTTGACCAGCCCATGGGATTCGACGAGAGGAGAAAGCACGGTTCCCCACCAGTCGATGGCTGTGCCGCCGTCATCCTTGATCGGCAGGTTCAAAGGGGCCAACTGCTCCTCGGCAAGTGCGGTTGCACTGGCGTCCTTGCCCAGTTGATCCAGTTGGTCGAGCAGCGATTGAGGGAGTGTGGATTCTGACGGGTCGATTCCCAGCTGGCGACGGAGCGTCCACACGTCGCGTCCGGTTTCGTTGAGCCAGCTCACGGCCCACTCCAATTGCATGAGGATGTCGAGGATGTCGGGAGTGGTGTCGTCGCTCAATGTTTCGGGAGCCTTGAGCACGCCTTTTACTATCTGATTGCGGTAAGACTCGCCACCCAGCAGATCGACCAGCGCGCGGCTGGACGGGGCTGGAATATCAAGCATCGAAGCGATCCGGGTCTGGCGATACATCGAGGACAACATGGACAAGGTACGTTTGAACGGCTTGTCCGCGTCAGCATAGGCGTTGCGGGTGTCGACCAGAATGGGCCACAGACTTTCGCGGGTGTATTCCAGGCCCAGCGCCATGCAGATCTGGGCGAGTGTCTTGTTGCTGAGGCTGTCACCACTGGTCAGCCAGACGTCCTTGCCATCCAGTACCAATGGGGTGTCGAACACGACAGGGTAGTTAAAGGCCTGATCGTACATTGGCAAGTGCCGGTTGCTGGCATAGGCGCTCAATTGATGGAATAAACCGGCGAACTCCTCGGGCTCGATGGAGTAGTGCTTGCTCAGGTAGCGATAGGTACCCAGTGTTCTCAAGGTATTCAGAGTCAATACCTGGCCGGTGTTGGCTTCGCCTTCCGAGCGAATGACGGCCATGATCAGCGTATCCAGTTTGGCAAAGGGAATATCCATCCAGCGTTGCAGGCGGATCATGCGTTGCAGGCGGTCGAAGCGGTCCACGCTGGTGTTGATCAGTCGTGCATTGCCCTTGTCGTCTCTGCTCAAACCCAGCGGTGCCTGATCAGACGGACCATTGACATAGCAGGCCCCGTATTTGACAGCGCTCGCCTGAGGTTCGATGGCGCTGTGTCCTGCCGGCAGGACGTTGGGGGATTCATAGGGGGCATGGTTGTGTACAGCCAGCACGGCTTCGACGGCATCACTGTTCAGGCCGGTTTTCTCGATGAACACCTTGAGCGAATCCAGAGCGTTGGCCGCCCCCTGGATGTAACTGACACCGTAACTGGCTTTGAAAAAACGGGTGATGGTCAGCAGGTCTTCCTGATCATCCCGCGCGTCATCTGCGGTTTCGGCTGGCGGCGGTTCCAGGGGCAGGGCAGGGGCCAGCACAAGTGCCTGTTGCTCGGGGCTGAACCCGCTCATCATCACCTGCGCTACGGAACTGTTGTGTTGCAGAGCTCCATAGGCGCTGGTCCCGGCAGATGTGGCCGGAACCTCAAGGCTTATACGGTAACTCAGCTCGCCCAGCCTCGGTTTCTTGCCGCCAAGGCCCAGCATGATCTGTTGATGGTGAAAGTTGTACGGGAACAGAAAGGGGTGTTTCTTTTCCGCCACCAATTGATAAATGGTCTTGTCCTTGTCCGCTTCTACGGTATCGACATAAGTGTCGATGGCCTTGCTCAATACCTGATTGACGATCTGCAAGGTCGGCACCGGAGTGAAGGTACTTTGCTGATCGATCAAAAGATCTTTCAGGTCCGGGCGACGGTCTTCGAGACTGATACGGTTTGTTTCCGGGGTGCTGCCTTCCAGCTCTTCCCTGGCAAACCTGTACAGGGACGTGAGGTACGCCGCGGGCGAGTCCTTGGCTTCAATCGCGCCCACCTTGCAAAACAGGTCCCAGTTTTCCTTGAACAGGTTGGGGAAGCTGGGACCGATATCCACCAGCGAGCGAACACCGGTACGCCTGGTAATGCTTTGCGTACGCCCGGATGACACCAGTTGGTTGCGATACAGCCGAACAATCTGGGTGGCGTAACAACGGGCGTTTTCATAAGCCAGCTCACCGTTGGCGTCGCTCAACCGGGCAAGCTCCCGCACGAAGGCGGGTTTGGAGCGGCGCACAATATCGAATACCGAAGTAATCCCCATCTCTTGCAGTGCGCTGACAAAAGCCACTTTACCGTCAGTGCGCTCTGGGGGGGATGCTTCGGCCTTGGCGAGGTTCCGTAATAGAGAAAAGGGTTGGTCGGTCATGTCAGTGCTCCCGGCTGGATAACCGACAGCCTTTTTCAATAGAGGTTTTTTGTCATCTGACAGAAATGACAGTGGGGGCGAGTGGTTTTTTTTATCCTAACAAAAACAGTAGGTTACTGATTTTAAAGGACATATTCCGATTAGAGATAATAAATAAAACCGTTATGAACGGAAATCTCGCCTAGGCATTACAAACGATATCTTTCCTCCGGCTAGACTCACTTCAGACCGCAAACAGGGATGCTTGCGAATAAACACCTCTCTGCATACCCGGACGCCCATGCGGTGTTGCATCTGGCAGAAATGGCCAAGGCCGTGGTAGATCGTTCGATAGCCTGTCTGTAGATATTCCGGCGCGAAAGAGCCAGACACCATTCGACGCCCGGCCACATCGGCCAGTCTCTCTGCACTAAACTCATTTCATGTCGCAGACAGGGACGCTTGCGGATGAACATGGGGCTGTATGCTCACACCCCCACGCTGGTCGTTATCGACCCGCGTGGTCTCCCGATACGTAGCATTGCGTTATTGCGCAGCGAACCTGATCAGCCTCTCGATGAGCGAGTGACTTATCAAGCCTATGACGCCGCGGGCCGGCTTGTCAGCCAACGTGATCCGCGTCTTGCACTGCCCAACCTCAGTACGATTTACAACCTCAGTGGCCAGGCATTGTTTACCGGCAGTGTCGATGCCGGTTGGCGGCTTGGGTTATTGGGTGAGGCGGGGCAGATCGTTGAGGGATGGGACGGTCGCGGTACGCTGCGTCAGATTGAGTACGATCCTGTGCTGCGCCCGCAGGCAATCATCGAGCAGGGCCAGGTGACCGAGCGCTTTGGCTATGGAGGGTCGGATGTTTTCGATCATAACCAGTGCAATCAGTTGATACGCCATGACGATACGGCTGGCACACGGCATTTACCGGACTATGGCGTGCGCGGCGCGGCACTTATCGAAGCCCGGCATTTTCTGCAAGACGTGGATACGCCGGACTGGCCGCAGGATGAAGCCGGGCGTGATGCCTTGCTGGAAAGCAACTGCCTGGAAACACAATGGACGTTCAATGCCGTGGGCGAAACGCTCCGGCAGACCGATGCCATGGGCCATGTGCAGTCCTTCAAACAGAGCGTGGCCGGGCAACTGAAGGCTGTCGATCTGATGGTGGCCGGTGCCACACAGGCGCAGGCGCTGGTCAGCGATATCCACTACAACGCCTTCGATCAGGTCGAGCAGGAAACGGCGGGCAATGGCGTTGTCAGCCGTTCTATCTACGATGCACATGGAGGTCGTTTGCTGGAAATACGCGCTGGCAGCCCGACGTTGCAGAACCTCCACTACGCTTACGACCCGGTCGGCAATATCCTGCAGATCGAAGATGCTGCCCAACCGATTCGTTACTTCGACAACCAGCGCACCGAGCCAATCAACCATTACCGCTATGACACGCTGTATCAACTGATTGAGGCCACAGGTCGTGAGATCAACACCGGTGCCAGCCATGGCCCGGCCTTGCCTGCTCAGCAAAACCTGCCATCCGACCCGAACCGGATCAGCCGCTACACCCAGAGTTACAGCTACGACTCAGCAGGTAATCTGTTGCAGATGCGCCATGTGGGTGCGCAGGGTTTCACCCGCACCCTGCGCGTCGCCACGGACAGCAATCGCAGCTTGCCTGAAGGTGAGGTGGATGCCGATTTCAACGAAGCCTTCGATGCCAACGGCAATCTGCTGCAACTGGTACGCGGGCAAACGCTGGAGTGGGATGCACGCAATCAACTGCACGAAATCTCCACCGTGATTCGTACTATGAGAATCAGCGATCAGGAGCGCTATATCTACGACGGGCAGGGCCAGCGTTGCCGCAAGATCAACAGCACCATCACCTCAAGCCGTACCTTGAAAAATGAGGTCCGCTACCTGCCAGGGCTGGAAATCCGGACTAATGCCAGTGGCGAGACGCTGCATGTCATCACTGCTCAGGCAGGTCGTAATGGCGTGAGGGTGCTGCACTGGGAGGCAGGTCAGCCGAGCGGTATCGCCAACGATCAAGTCCGCTACAACCTGAGTGATCATCTGGGCTCCAGCACCCTGGAGCTGAATCAGCAAGGCGGCCTGATCAGCCAGGAAAGCTACTACCCGTTTGGCGGTACTTCATGGTGGGCAGCGTGCAGTGTCGTGGAGGCCAAGTACAAGACGGTGAGGTATTCAGGCAAGGAGCGCGATGCCAGCGGATTGTATTACTACGGTTTCAGGTATTACGCGCCGTGGTTGCAACGCTGGCTCAACCCGGACCCGGCAGGTGGTTTGAACCGCTATCGGATGGTCGACAATAGCCCCGTCTGCAAGCGCGATCAGGACGGATTGGTTCCTGTGCCTTATCAGGGGATCGGGGATAAATATGAGCAGAAATCCCAAAGCCGCAACGAGTCGATTGTGGCCCGGGGGCGTGAACAGATCGTACAGTGGAAGTCACCTGACTCACCCACGATTGAACAGACTCTGGAGCTTGCGCAGCTTTCCTATGGCGGCGCGATTTTTGAATTGAAGGCGTCCACTTCTGGGGAAGATTTAAAGCAGCTTGTGTCTGTGACCATGGGGGCTGAGTCGCTGAAACATCTGCCGAGCCTGGCAGATGACTACACATCCTTGAGCCATATCGTGCAGAGCTATAAGGACGGTGAACGGTATAACCAGTTTGCTGTGGTGACGGGGTCCATGGGGCAGGCTTATGTGACGCCTACTGATCCTTATAAAAGAATATTCCTGTCGGACACGTGGTTTAAGACGCATGCCTTGGGGGCTGCTTTCATTGTCAGTCATGAACTCACTCATGTGCTGGAGCCAGAAAACACCAAGGACTTTGCCTATTTGAACCCGACGTTAACGAGAGAAACCCAGAACAGCTTGAATAGAAAGCAGTTGAACGCCCATTTTGATCAGTTGGCGATGTCTTCGTACCGTTTGGCAGAGGGAAGGGAGAATGCCTATCTCTTTTCCCGCATCCAGGATCTTGCGCAGAATGGATTGGTAAAGAAGGACGAACTCATGAAACTGTTGGACGTGAACAGTGAACAGGACATCCAGATAGAACGCTTGAGTGACCCTGCCGTCAGGGCAAGTCTTCTTCGACGAAATGCTGACTCCGTTGCCGCCCTTGGCGTATTGCTGTCCAGAAAAAACATTACCTCCAGGCTGCAATCGTGGGGGCAATTTCATCCATGAGTCTTGCACAAGAACACAAAAAGAAAACCCGGCATTGCGCCGGGTTTCTTCAGTACGTCAGCCAGACTTACTGCACTTCCACCGCCAGGCTGTCGCTGATTTTTTTCTGCCAGATCTGCGGGCCGGTGATGTGGACGGATTCGCCTTTGCTGTCGACGGCGACCGTGACCGGCATGTCCTTGACCTCGAACTCGTAGATCGCTTCCATGCCCAGTTCGGCAAAGGCCAGGACCTTGGATTTCTTGATCGCCTGAGCCACGAGGTAGGCAGCGCCACCGACGGCCATCAGGTACACGGCCTTGTTGTCCTTGATCGCGTCGATAGCGGTCGGGCCGCGCTCGGATTTGCCGATCATGCCCAGCAGGCCGGTCTGCTCAAGGATCTGGCGAGTGAACTTGTCCATGCGCGTTGCGGTGGTCGGGCCAGCCGGGCCAACCACTTCTTCGCGTACCGGATCAACCGGGCCAACGTAGTAGATGAAGCGGCCCTTGAGGTCGACCGGCAGGGTTTCGCCCTTGTTCAGCATCTCGACCATGCGCTTGTGCGCGGCGTCGCGACCGGTAAGCATCTTGCCGTTGAGCAGTACGGTTTCGCCCGGCTGCCAGCTTTGCACTTCTTCCGGCGTCAGGGTGTCGAGGTTGACGCGGCGGGCCGACGGGCCAGCTTCCCAGACGATTTCCGGGTAGGCGTCCAGCGGCGGCGCTTCCAGGGAAGCCGGGCCGGAGCCGTCCAGAATGAAGTGCGCGTGACGGGTGGCCGCACAGTTCGGGATCATGCACACCGGCAGCGAAGCGGCGTGGGTCGGGTAGTCCATGATCTTGACGTCAAGCACGGTGGTCAGACCGCCGAGGCCCTGAGCACCGATGCCCAACTGGTTGACCTTCTCGAACAGCTCAAGACGCATTTCTTCGATACGGTTCTGCGGGCCACGGGCCTTGAGCTCGTGAATGTCGATGGACTCCATCAACACTTCCTTGGCCATGACCGCTGCTTTCTCGGCTGTGCCGCCGATACCGATGCCCAGCATGCCCGGTGGGCACCAGCCCGCGCCCATGGTCGGAACGGTTTTCAATACCCAGTCGACGATCGAGTCGGACGGGTTGAGCATCGCCATCTTCGATTTGTTTTCCGAGCCGCCGCCTTTGGCCGCGACGTCCACTTCGACGGTGTTACCCGGCACGATGGAGTAGTGGATGACCGCCGGGGTGTTGTCCTTGGTGTTTTTACGAGCGCCAGCCGGGTCGGCCAGGATCGAAGCGCGCAGGACGTTTTCAGGCAGGTTGTAGGCGCGACGCACGCCTTCGTTGATCATGTCATCCAGGCTCATGGTGGCGCCATCCCAGCGTACGTCCATGCCGACACGCACGAATACGGTGACGATGCCGGTGTCCTGGCAGATCGGACGATGGCCGGTTGCACACATGCGCGAGTTGATCAGGATCTGAGCCATGGAATCGCGGGCAGCAGGGGACTCTTCACGCAGATAGGCCTCATGCATGGCCTGGATGAAATCAACGGGGTGGTAATAGGAAATGAATTGCAGTGCGTCTGCAACGCTCTGAATCAGGTCGTCTTGCTTGATCACGGTCATGCGGCGCGCTCCTCTGTAAGGACGGGAACATTCAATTACGCTATCGGCGGACATCTGGCGCAGCGGCAGGAGCCAGAGTTGTCAGGTTAGCCGTAGCGGGCGCAAAAAGGCGCGGCAGTATAACCCGCCCAATCGGTCAACCTGTACAATCGCGAATATTTTCTGCGCAGGGCCTGGAACTTTTCGATGCCTGAATTACATGCCGGCGACCGTCATTGGTCGGTAGCGGCGGGCAGCAATCTGCTGGACGCGCTGAATCACGCGGGCCTGGCCGTCCCTTACAGTTGCCGGGCGGGCAGTTGTCATGCGTGTCTGGTTCGTTGCGTGAAGGGCGAGCCGAACGATTCGCAGCCCGATGCATTGGCACCCGACAAGCGCCGCGAGGGCTGGCGTCTGGCGTGCCAATGTCAGGTAGTCGAAGATCTCGGCATTGAGGTCTTCGATGCGGCGCGTGATGGCCTGCCGGCAAAAGTGTCTGGCTGCGACTGGCTAAGCCCCGGCGTGCTGCGTTTGCGCCTGGCACCGGAGAAGCCGTTGCGTTATCAGGCCGGGCAACATCTGGTGCTGTGGACCGACAGCGGCGTGGCGCGGCCGTATTCCCTCGCCAGTCTGCCGGGCGAAGATCCGTTTCTGGAGTTTCATCTCGATTGTCGCCGTCCCGGTGCGTTCAGCGATGTTGCGCGGCAATTGCAGGTTGGCGATCCTGTCCGCCTTGGCGAGTTGCGCGGCGGGGCGTTGCGCTACGATCCGGAGTGGCAGGAGCGGCCGCTCTTGCTGCTGGCGGCCGGCACCGGACTGGGGCCGCTCTGGGGGGTATTGCGCGACGCCCTGCGGCAGGAACATCAAGGCCAGATCCATCTTCTGCATCTGGCTCATGAGGATGACGAACATTATCTGGCCCGCGAGCTTCATGCACTGTCCGCCGGACATCCCGAACTGCAGGTGCGGCTTATCAAGTCTGACCAGTTGGCGATTGCTCTGGACGAACTCCGGCTGCTGTCACGCAGAGCCACGGCACTGGTCTGCGGCAGCCCGGTAAGTGTCGAAACGTTCGCCAAACGTCTTTATCTCTCGGGCTTGCCGCGCAATCAGCTCTTCGCGGATGTGTTTCTGACACGGGCGTGATTCCGGCTGATGCCAGGGGCTCCCCAGGCGGCAATAAAAATCACCCGATCAGCCTGGCGACATACCCAAAATTCCCAAGCGACCTCAGAACATGCCCGCCGACAATAATTTTCCGGTCAGCTTGTGGGGCAAGTGCTCCTGAAAGCGTGTGCTCGCCAAGATCAAGAGTCACCAGCCCGGCGATACCGAATGACAGATCGGGACGTCCATCGCTTTCGAAGCGACCGACGAGCGTTGTCCCATGCGCACCAAAGGTAAAGCCAGTGACGACAATCTGTTGGCCTCCAAGGACAAGGGCTCCGTCCAGCCAGGCGCAACCTGTATCCGCCACAGTGAAAACCGGATCGCCGTTGTTGAATGCCAAGTCCGGGCTGCCATCCTGGGTCATGCCTACCAACATCGCTTTGTCCGTATCCAGGGTATATCCGATGCAAACCATTTTTCCCTGGTCGGTTAACGCCAGTTGGCTGAACTGTCCGGGCTCGTTTTCTAACGTCACTCTGCCGCCCGTGCCGAAATTCTTGTCGATGCTTGCGTCAGCGTTATAGCGAATCAGAAAAGGATAACCGACCTCTTCCAGGTTGGTTTGTATCGAGCCGGCCGCTATCAGTTTGCTCGACAGGTCATGAATGGTTCCGAGCCACATGCCGTACTTCTGTGCCTCCGGAATGATGTAACCGGTGCCGCCAAAGCTTGTATCCAGAGAACCATCATTGTTCAGTCGGACAATGGCGGCTTCCTGTCCGATATACGCGCTGACCAGGATTTTTCCGCTGGTGTGAATTCGGCAAATCGTACCCTGATGGATACGGCCGATTGCTACGGGCGATGGATACGGACGTTCATGCACACGTCGCGATATTCCCCCTGCAAAGAATGGGGGTCTGAGGATGACCCAGCCGTTCGTGCCGAAGCTCGTGTCCAGAACTCCGTCGACGTTGAAGCAGGCTAGTGCCGGGTAATCCACATTATTGATGTCAACCTCTCCCCGCAGGAGAAGTCTCCCGTCAGGCATTATCTGCACTGCCATACCCCAGGAGGTATAGGTATCAAACTTGCCGGTAACGATGCCGGATGTCCCGAACGTCTCGTCCGGACGACCGTTCTGATTGAGTCTGGCCAGTCCGTACCGTTGTTCAGAGGCGGGGCCGGCGACATAAATCCTGCCGTCTGGGTCGAGCGTCAGACCCGAGGCAGCCAGGGTCGTGCCATCCCTGAACTTCAGCTCCACTATCCCCCCGTCACCGAAATCCGGGTCCAGATCACCTGGTGCGCTTTGTTGATGAGTTGTATTCATTGTTTTCTCCTTGAAAGCTGCAAAAAGCTCCTTGATAGCGCTGATCGCCCGCCGCGCTGGCCAAGTGATCAAGCGGGTAAGTAATCGAAACGCGAAGCAGATGTCTACTGACATAAATGACAGCCGGAGGGGCGGATAGACGAGCAATAAAAAAGCCCCGACTCTTTCGAGCCGGGGCTTTTGGGTCTTGCAGGTCTGGCTTTAGACCAACGGGTCGCCAACGTGCAGGATCTTCATGCCGTTGGTGCCACCGATGGTGTGGTAGCTGTCACCCTTGGTGAGGATGACCCAGTCGCCTTGCTCGACGAGGCCGCGCTTGAGCAGCTCGTCCACGGCGGACTGGCTGACCTGACCTGGCGGCAGGTTCGCCGGGTCGAACGGCACGGTGTAGACGCCACGGAACATGGCGGCACGAGCCTGGGTTTCGCGGTGCGGGGAGAACGCATAGATCGGCACCGAGGAGCGGATGCGCGACATGATCAGCGGGGTGTAGCCACTTTCGGTCAGTGCGATGATCGCCTTGACGCCCGGGAAGTGGTTGGCGGTGTACATGGCGGCCAGTGCGATGCTTTCGTCACAACGGGTGAACGAATGACCGATGCGGTGGCTGGAGGTCTTGCCGGTCGGGTGCTTTTCAGCGCCCAGGCAGATACGTGCCATGGCCTGAACGGCTTCGATCGGGTAAGAACCGGCAGCACTTTCGGCCGAGAGCATCACGGCGTCTGTGTAGTCGAGCACGGCGTTGGCCACGTCGGACACTTCGGCACGGGTCGGCATCGGGCTGGAGATCATCGACTCCATCATCTGCGTGGCAACGATCACCGCCTTGTTGTGGCGACGTGCGTGCAGAATGATGCGCTTCTGGACGCCAACCAGCTCTGCGTCACCGATTTCAACGCCCAGGTCGCCACGGGCAACCATCACGGCATCGCTGGCGCGGATCAGTTCGTCGAGCACTTCGTCGTTGGCAACGGCTTCGGCGCGCTCGATCTTGGCGACCAGCCAGGCAGTGCCACCGGATTCGTCACGCAACTGGCGAGCGTATTCCATGTCCGCAGCATCGCGGGGGAAGGAAACGGCCAGGTAGTCCAGCTCCATTTCTGCAGCCAGCTTGATGTCCTGCTTGTCTTTTTCGGTCAGCGCCGGTGCCGTCAGGCCACCGCCGCGACGGTTGATGCCTTTGTGGTCCGAGAGCGGGCCACCGATCAACACGGTGCAATGCAGTTCTTCAGCGGTTTGTGTATCGACGCGCATGACCACGCGACCGTCGTCGAGCAGCAGTTCGTCGCCCACGCCGCAATCCTTGACCAGATCGGGGTAATCGATGCCCACGATTTCCTGATTGCCGTCGGTCAGTGGATGAGCGGTGGAGAAGGTGAACTTGTCACCGACCTTAAGCTCTATTTTTTTGTTGGTGAACTTGGCAATGCGGATTTTCGGACCTTGAAGGTCACCCAGCAGGGCAACGAAACGCCCGTGTCTGGCGGCGATTTCACGAATCAGCCTGGCGCGTGCCTTGTGCTCATCCGGGGTGCCGTGGGAGAAGTTCAGGCGAGCAACGTCCAGTCCCGAGAGAATGAGTTGTTCGATGACTTCTGGCGAATTACTGGCAGGGCCAAGTGTGGCAACGATTTTGGTGCGGCGAACGGTCATGCACAAACTCCTTAATTGAAGCGCAGCGAGAGGCTACTCCTGTCCGGGGCTGTAGTCATTGTTCCTTTGCACTACCTCTTCGGGAATCGACAGGGCAATCGGCTGATGATCGGTATTGAATCTGCCCTGAAGAAAAGGGGCAGCAGGCCGATATCAAGGCACAGAACAGGAGACTCTCATGCGCATTCTAACGATTCTTGTATTACTGGTTGCTGTCAGCGGTTGTACCCGTTGGGCGATGAACGCCAACCTCAACGAGGCTTATCACGCTTATGAACGCGGCGATTGCGACAGTGTGATGCTGTCTTTGTCCAAGGTCGAGCGTCAGAGCCGCGAGCGCTCTTATGTGTGGCCCGAGGTGTCGATGCTGCGCGGGCAATGCCTGGAGCGCCAGAAGCTGTATGTCGATGCGGTGCAGACCTATCAGTTCCTGATTGCCAAATATCCATCGAGTGAATATGCATACCGCGCACGCGCACGTCTCGATACCTTGGCCCAGCTGGGTCACAACCTCGCCGGACAGCCTGCCAAGCCTTTCCCTGCTTCAAAATGATTACACCCAATTGGGGGAAAAGTAGCGTTTTCGGGTGGATGTTAGAAAAATCTCGGCTAGGCTCTGTGTCAAGGGAATGAAATGTACAGAGCTAAACCTGTTTCAAGGGCTTTCCATGTGGCATGAGTGGGTCGTAGCCCCATGGAATTTGAATTGTTTGCGTGCAGGATCACGCCCAATGGTTCAGAAGGCGGCTGAGATGCTAAGGAATCGAAGGATTGAACGTCACCAACTGCAAGATTATCTTCAAGTATCGAATCGTCACACAGGTAGATCAATGGGTTGGCTGGGCAATGTCTCCGAAGAGGGATTGATGCTCATCAGTGATTTACCCCTGCTGGTCGGCGCCATATTCGATTTGCGCATGAAGATGCCTGTTAACGCAGAAGGACAAAAAGTAGTCGACGTAAAAGCCACTTGTCTGTGGTGCAACGAAGATGAAACACCTGGAAATTACAACTCGGGTTTTACACTGAATACGGTGCCTGAGGGCTATCGTGACCTTGCCGATGCACTGCGCCAATATTTCTGTTTCTACCTTGTAGAAGCTTCAGCCTGACGCAGGAAATTTACAGTGTTCCGGCTTTCTTCCAGCTCAAGTAGCGAGTGACCAGTTGTGCGCCCAGTTCCGCTGGGCGTACATCCATGACCGGTATGCCTTGGGCTGCCAGACGTTCATGAAGACCGGCCCTTGCATTGCTGAAGTCGATTGTCCCGCAATAAGCCAGTGCCTGGTCGTAGGTCTGTACCGACGATTGACGCAGGCTATCCAGTACCTCCTCCCGCAGACTGGCCACTAATACCCGATGATGACGGCTGAGCTGCTTCACGGCTGCCGGTAATTCCTCATCGTCTTCATCGCGCAGATTGGTCACCAGAATCACCAGAGCCCGGCGTTTCTGCCGTGCCAGCACCTGGCGCACTGCCGCGCTGTAGTCGGCTGCATGTTGAGTGCTTTGCAGGTCATAAACCGTGTTGAGCAGCAGGTTCAAATGGCTCTGCCCTTTGACGGGCGCCAGATAGCGATGCTGATCGCCGGCAAAGGTCGTCAGCCCCACGGCGTCACCCTGGCGCAAGGCGACGTAGCTGAGTAACAGACAGGCGTTGAGGCTGTGATCGAAATGCGAGAGGTCGCCATCCTGGCTGCGCATACGTCGGCCGCAGTCGAGCATGAGGATGATCTGCTGGTCGCGCTCGTCCTGATATTCCCGGGCAATCGGCGTGCGTTGCCGGGCAGTGGCTTTCCAGTCGATCTGCCGCAGGCTGTCGCCTTCGCGAAACTCACGCAATTGATTGAATTCCAGCCCCAGTCCACGGCGCTGACGTTGATGCACGCCGATCTGGCTGAGCCAGTTATCCACAGCCAGCAACTGCCCGCCATACAGCCTGGCGAAATCCGGGTATACGCGGGTGCTGCCAGACACTGGCAGGTAGCGGCGTGCCGACCACAGGCCCAATCGGCTGGGCAGGCTGACTTCACAGTGTTCAAAGACGAATTGCCCGCGCTTCACAGGACGAAGGCGATAACCCGCCTGGACTTTTTCGCCGCTGGCCAGGGTGACCGACAGCGGCATGTTTTCAAATTCCAGGCCGTCGGGAATGTGATCGAACACCTGCAGGGCCAGGGTGTTCACAGATGAATGCTCGATATCCAGCCGCACTTCGCTCCAGCGCCCCAGTGCCAGGCTGCCCGGCAACTGGCGCTGCACGCTGGGTGAGGGCAGACGCGCAAGGCGCACGAGGTCGAACAGGCTCGTGCCGATCAGGCCCAGTAATGCGGCCCGGAAAAGGGTGGTGATCTGTTGAGGCAGATCGACACCCAGCGCCTTGAGGCTGCCATGCAGCAAGGCAACCCCCGCCAATCCGCCAAACCAGCACAGCAATCGTGTCGATGGCCTGAATGCCTGTTTCATAGGCGTGGTGCCGGAACCTGATCGAGCAATTGTTTGAGCACCTGATCCACCGAAAGCCCTTCGATGTCCAGCTCGGCCGAAAGCCTTACCCGATGGCGCAACACCGCCAGTGCGCAGCCCTTGATATCGTCCGGTATGACGAATTCGCCACCGCGCAACAGCGCACGTGCCCGGCCACCACGAACCAGGGCGATGGAAGCGCGTGGCCCGGCACCGAGGCTCAGGCCTGGCCAGGTCCGGGTGCTGCGCGCCAGACGCACGGCGTAATCCAGCACCTGTTCGTCCATGGGCAACTCGCTGGCGATACGTTGCAGCGCCTGAACCTCACGAGCCTGCAGGATGACCCGTAACGGTTGCACTTCGAGGATGTCGGCCCGAGGCGAGCGAGTCACTTGCCGCACCATGGCCAGCTCTTCCTGAGTGTCCGGGTAATCCATGCGCAGCTTGAGCATGAAGCGATCCAGTTCGGCTTCCGGCAGAGGATAAGTGCCTTCCTGCTCGATGGGGTTTTGCGTGGCCAGCACCATGAAAGGCTGGGCAATCGGCAGCGCACGGCCTTCAAGGGTGACTTGCCGCTCCTGCATGGCTTCAAGCAGCGCGGCCTGGGTCTTGGCCGGAGCACGGTTGATCTCGTCGGCCAGCAGCAGATTGGTGAACAGCGGTCCCTTGCGCAGCTTGAACTGCTCGGTCTGCATGTCATACACCGCATGGCCGGTGACATCGCTGGGCATCAGGTCGGGTGTGAACTGAATACGCGCGAACTCACCACCGAAGCAGCGGGCCAGGGCGCGGACCAGCAAGGTTTTGCCCAGCCCCGGAACACCTTCAAGCAACACATGCCCGCCACCAATCAAAGCGGTCAACACATCGTCGATCACCGCATTCTGGCCGATCACGGCCTTTTGCAGCTCGTTGCGCAGCGCCTGTGCCAGATGGCTGGCACGCTGGCGTTGCTGCGCCTGATTGCTGGGCGCAGGTTCGGCGCTGACCGAGGCTTCGGTGGGCGGGAGGCTGTCGAGGTTGTGGGGCTGGTCGGTCGGTTGATCGCTCATGGGTTCCGCAGTCTTACTGACTGTTACATGTGTTTTATCGTCCATAAATCAGCTGCTTACCTTATCTGACCTTTCAGTTTTCTATGGTTGGAGAGGGTAAGTGACGACTGACCTTCGCAACTGCAATCCCATGATAGCTCCCGATGTTGAGTGTTCGTCAGAGGTTTTGTTGCGTTTCGGTTAATGGCGCACGGCAGAAGTATTCCGTGCGCCGTCTTGCGGGTGCCTAGACCAATGCTTCAGCAGGGCCGAAGAATTCGTAGTGCATCTGGTCTTGTGGCACTCCCAGCTCCTGAAGAGACCGTTTCATGAAGGCCATGAAAGGTTTTGGCCCCAGGAAATACACATCCAGATCCCTGTCGGCGGGCAGCCATTCCTGTAAGTGTTCGATCGAAGGCATGCCCACGGCGCTCGGGCGTTTTTCTATCCCGGTGTCCAGTTCGTTGTGGACCACATTGGCCTTGAAAAGCGGGAAGCGTTCCTGCCAGCCCTCCAGCACCTTCTGGAACGCCTGCGCTCTGGCATTACGCGCGTAGTGGAGAAACACGACCTGCCGGTTACCGGCGTTCAGCGCCGTTTCAGCCATGGCGAGGGTCGGAGTGATCCCGACGCCGCCGCTGATCAGTACCAGGGGTCTGGTGCCTTCAGCCAGAGTGAAATTACCCGCAGGCGGAAACAGCTCCAGTACTGCACCGACAGTAACCTGATCATGCAGGTAGTTGGACGCAACGCCGCCGGGTTCGCGTTTGACGCTGATGCGCAGACCGGAACCGGTGGCAGGTGCCGAGAGCGAGTAGTTCCTGCGAACTTCCGTCCCGTTCACGTTCAGGCGAACCCCGATGTATTGGCCTGCCTTGTGCGCCACAACAGGCTTGCCGTCGACCGGTTCAAGGTAGAACGATGTGATCTCGCAGCTTTCAGGAATCCTGGCGGACACCTTGAACGGTCGGCCCCCTCGCCAGCCGCCAGGAGCCGAAGCGATGCTTTTGTACATTCCCTCTTCGGCGTCGATCAGGATATCAGCCAGTTGCTGATAGGCAGCCGCCCATGCGGCAATCACCTCATCAGTGGCGATTTCTTCACCCAGCACTTCCCGGATGGCACGTAACAGACAGGCACCGACGATCGGGTAGTGTTCAGGAAGGATCTGCAGAGCCACATGTTTGTTCACGATCTGGCCTGCAAGCGGCCCCAGGTTTTCCAGGCGATCAATATTTTTGGCATACATCAGGACGCCGTTCGCCAGAGCCCGGGGCTGCGTTCCGTTTGCCTGATGGGCTTGATTGAACAGAGGGCGGACTTCCGGGTGCCCGGCCAGCATGATGGTGTAGAAGTGTGTGGTCAGTGCTTCGCCACCCGTTTCCAGGAGAGGAACGGTCGCCTTGATGATGTCGCGCTGCGATTGGGTGAGCATGTGGACTCCAGTCATTCGGTTGGTGTTACTGACATAGCAACAGCTATGCCAGCAGAAAAACCGTGTAAAACTGGCCTTAAAGGCGGGGTTGGAGTCTTTATGACTTTGTCAAAAAGACTCTTTTTTGGCGTGGGAGGTCAATTCGACTCGTTCGCTGCCGGGGTGCTCACAAGGCATTCCTGAGACTCTGGAGGTGTGCAACCTGCCGGGTGAATTCGGCACTGGACATCCGCTGGCTGGGCCTTGGCCGCAGGGCGTCGCTGATGGCGCTGGTGGGTTGGCGGGTCAGGCGCGCCAGGACTTGCCATTGGTCGGTCACGCCCAGTCGTTCAAAGCCGGGATGACGTTGGCGGGCGCGGCGCAGGATGTCTGTTTGCAGGCTTTTGATCAGGGCCTGATGGCCGCTGCGTCGGCGTACAAAGTCGGCACTGGCACGCAGGTGTTCGGCCAGTTGACGCCGACCTCGTGCCGCGGGCGCTTGCAACGGGCCTTCGCGCAGGCCTGCATGCCAGAGCGTCAGGCCGAGCAGCAGCGCAAGTGTCACCAGCGCCAGCGGGAAGTTGCGCAGCAACAGGCTCGCCAGATTGTCATGGCCGGTTTCCAGGACCATGGTCACCGCGCTGTCCTGAGTGAGGTACCACAGCAGCCAGGCGTTGTCGTATCGGGTGATGGCGCGGTTTTTCCACAGATCTGAATCCGTGACCACGGTGATCAGCCCCTTGCCGTAGACCATTTGCATCATGTGCGTGGCATCGGCGCTGTTGGCCCAGGACTGGGCATGATCCTGCGGGTCTTCCAGGTGGAAGGCCTGGTTGAAGCTCATGTAGGCCGGTTCTTTTTCGTTTTCCAGATACAGGCGCGTCAGTTCCGGCCAGCGCATGGACGGTTTGCTGGTTCGGGGCGCGATCAGTGGAATAGACGGTTTGGGGAGCGCATCGTTTTCCAGTCGTTCCTCTTCGCGATCCTGCAGCTTGATGTCCCGTGTGAAGTACTGGCGGATCTCGACCCGGTCCAGCAGCAGGTCGCCGCTGCGGTTCTTTTTCTCATCCCATATCTGTTCGGCGACAAATAGCAGGTGACCGCCGGATCTAGCCCAGTCCAGCAGCCGTTCGACCTGGGCAGGCGTCATGTTTTCGCGACTGTCGAGCAGCAAGAGCGTCTGTGGCTGCTGGCTGACATCGGGCAACTCAAGCAGGTTGCGGGTGGTGTTGACCAGAGGTGAGCGCTGGCGCAGGAAGTGCTCGGCCGCCAGATACGGATTGGCCGCGACCTCCGGCGAAGGCCCCTGATCGATGACTTCCTCATAGGGCTCAAGATGCTTGTAGGCATAGACACCGCCCAGCATCAGCGCCACGAGCACCAGCAGGCCGATCAGTATCTGCTTGCGCCGGTTCATCGTTTTGCCCCGGCATCGAACAGTCGGCGCCAGCCGTCGCAGAGTTCCTGTTGCAGATGTGCAGGTGGCAGGCGATGGCCGTAGGCGAGGTTTTGCCAATGGGTGGTCAGGCTGCGGCTGAACTCGCTCAACAGTGGCTGGTTGAGTTTTGCGACCTGCTCCAGCACCTGGCCTTCGGTGTCGGCATTCTTGAGGGGCAGGTGATAGTCGCTCAGCAAGCGGTTGAGCAGGCCGCGATACAGCAGGCTCAAGGCTTCTCGTGGTTGGCTGGCCCAGAGTCGCTGCGCGTGGGCGGCGATGTCGTCAGGCAGGCTTTGGGCCGTGATGGACAGGCCGAACAGTTGCTCGGGTTTGTCGCGCAGGGTTTTGCGTTTGCTGCTGCCACGGCTGACGAAGGTCTTGAACCACAGGCGATAACGCCAGATCAGCCAGCCGGTCAGGGCGATGGCGGTTGCCCAGAGCACGGTTTCCAATACGTTGGCGATGACGCCGGCCGATCTCAGCAAGCCGTTCAGCCATTTGAGCAGGGTGGTCTCGTTGCCTGCTTTTGCCTGGGCAGCCGGATCTTTGTGCTCCGGGAAACGCCAGCCGGTGACGGTCTTGGGGTTCTTGAACGGCGGCTGTTGCAACAGGGCCCGGATGTCTTTTCTGGCTTCTTCGCTGGTCAGGTCCTGAAGCGTCAGGCGTGGCGTATCGGGGGCGGCGGAGGGTTGGGCGTTGCTGTCTTGTTCCGGCTCCGGGAGCGGGCAACTGTAGCTCTGGGGTTCGTCTGCCCAGCTCGATGTTGGCAAGGCTGACAGGGCCAGGCCGGCAGCGATCAGCACCACATAGGCGCTGCCGGTCAGGCGTTGGCGCAGGCGCCTGAAGACCAGTTCGATATCCCAGGCTTCCAGTGTGGTGCGGCGATTGAGGTACAGGGTGAATCCGCAGGAAACGTAGATCGGCCCCCAGAACACCAGCATCAAGGCATACAGCGCATTGCTCAGGTGTTCCAGCCAGTTCCAGCTGCCGTTGGCATTGAGCATGCTGTACCAGCGCCAGTCGAGTTCGATCTGTTGGGGAATGAAGGCATAGAACAGCAGGATCAGGCCGAACCACAGCGCAAACTCCAGGTGGCTGCCGAGGATGGTCAGGCATCGGGCGGCGCGCATGTCTTTCTGGCTGAGCAGGGCGATGCGCTGGCTTCGTTCGATACCTGACAGGTTTTCCAGTTGTTGCACCGGCAACAGGAAACTGCGGCTCGGGCTCAGGCGCCGTGAAACCAGGCTGGGAAGCAACTCGTTCCTGAGGGTGGCAGGCCAGCCCTTGAGCGCCTGTTTGAGTGTGGGCGCCGGGCCGAACAATGCCTTTGAAAGAATCAGCAGCGGCAGGCGTTCATAAACCGGTTTGAGCCACCAGAACACAAAGAACACCAGCGAAGGGTAATCCCACAGCAACAGGGTCAGCAGCGCGAAGAATGGCAGGGTGACGATGGCCCAACTGCTCATCAGCAGGCCTCGGTGCTCGCGAGCCAGCAACACGCCCAGGTCCATGGCTTCCCAGGGATTGCGCGGGCGTATGGTGACGCTGGCGTCAGTCAGGCGCATGGGCTGTCCGTCCTGCCAGAGTCAGATAGGCAATCACCAGGGTCCAGAGCGCAGCGCCCACCAGGTATTTGATCAGCGGCGTGGGCCAGGTCATGGATGACCAGTAGGCTTCTATAAAGGCTGCAATCAACAGGAACAGAATGACACCGCCGATCAGTTGCACACTGACTCTGGCGGCCTGACGCAAGGCTTCGGCGCGCGTCAGGCGACCCGGCGCCAGTAAGGCCCAACCCAGTTTCAGCCCTGCCGCGCCCGCCAGGGCAATCGCCGTCAGTTCAAAGGCTCCGTGACCGACCACGAATGACCAGAATGTCTGACCAAAGCCGATCTGTGTCAGGTGCCCGGCGACAGCACCGATCATCAGGCCGTTGAACAGTAGGAAGAACAGGCTGCCCAGGCCGAACAGCAACCCGCTGGCGTAGGTCTGAAACGCGATGCCGATGTTGTTCATGATGTAGTAGCCGAACATCATCCAGTCCGAGCTGGACTCTCGCTCCAGTGCCTGCCCGATACGCCGGGCGGCGGGGTCGTACATGCTTTCCATGTCGCTGACCTGCGCCGGGCTGACGATGCTGTAGATCAGGTCCGGAAAGAAATACACCAGCACGCCCATGCCGATCAGGCTGGCGAAGAACAGCAGGCTGGCGACCAGCACGAAATGCCATTGCTCGCGCACCAGACGCGGGAACCCGGCGAGGATGAAACTCAGGAACTGCGCGGCGAGGCTGCTGCGATGGCGATAGAGTTGTTGATGGCCACGCATTGCCAATTGCTGCAACGGGTCGATCAGGTGGCTGCTGTAGCCACGCTCCCTGGCCAGCGCCAGATGGTGGCAGATTCGCCGGTAATCGCTGGCAAAGTTCTCGCCGGTTTCGGGATCGTGTTTGCCACGCTCGAGTGCATCCAGTCGCTGGCCGAAGAGCAGCCAGTGTGGCTGGTGTCGTGCTTCAAACTGGCTCTGCTTCATGTCGGCCCCAGCAGGCCGCGGGCCAGGCCATTGATGTGGTCAACCGCTTGGTCGGGAGCGACGTGCAAGGGCTCGGCGAGAATACTGGCCAGTTCAGCGGTGCGGGCGGCGGAGAGTTCGCCCTGGCGTTCTGCCAGACCCAGCACGGCACGCTGTTCGTCCAGCGTCAGGGTAAAGGGCGCGATGACCGGATCGGCCTGCGGCAGGACCGGTCGCTGGACCGGTACATCGCGATAGATCACGCAGGTTCCCGCTGCCAGATCGCCCAGGCGCTTGAACTGGGGATGACTCAGGCAACTGATGGCTCCGACGCTGTAGCCAAAGGGCAGCATGTCGACCACGCGCAGCAGGTTGCGGATCAGCGACGATCCCCAGCCGATGGGCGTGCCGTCGTCATGAACCACCCGCAGCCCCATGATGTGCTTGCCCGGCGTGCAGCCCTGGTTCAGGACTTCGAACAGCACCATGTACCACCAGGTCACCAGAAAGATGGCGATGGAGCTCAGGCCTGTGCCGAGCTTGTCGAACAGCTGAAAAAACAGGAGGAGTGCGCCGATAACCAGCACGCGGATGCTCAGGTCGATCCCGAAGGCCAATGCGCGGGGCATAAGGCCGGCCGGACGCATGACCAGATCGATGCCTTCCGGGGTCTCGATCCCGATGCGGGTATCCAGTGGCGCGGGCGGCGCTGCATTCCTTGGCGAGGCTGGAGGCGATGACATTGTCGGGGGCGGGGCACCTGAAAGCGATTTGTGATGCTATCGAGCACGGCAGTGGTGCGCAACAAGGCATTCGCCACAGGCATGCCCGAAGACCTACACTTTGTTGGTCTTTTGTTCAGGATCAGCCCGTGACTTCCAGCATTTTCTGGTACGACTATGAAACCACCGGTATCAATCCACGCAATGATCGTCCATTGCAAATGGCCGGCATTCGTACCGACTTCGACCTCAATGAAATCGCCGCGCCGGTAAACCTGTACTGCCAGCCCGCCGACGACATCCTGCCACACCCTGCCGCGTGCATGATTACCGGGATCACGCCCGGGCGTCTGGCTGAGAAAGGGCTCTGCGAAGCAGACTTCATGACGCGGGTACACGCTGAGTTGTCAGCGCCCGGGACTTGCGGTTCTGGCTATAACACGTTGCGCTTCGATGACGAAATGACCCGTTACAGCCTCTACCGAAACTTTTTCGACCCCTATGCCCGGGAATGGCAGGGCGGTAACAGCCGCTGGGACCTGATCGATGTGGTGCGGGCGGCCTATGCGCTGCGCCCCGACGGGATTGTATGGCCGCAGGAAGAGGGAAGGGTGACGCTCAAGCTGGAGCGTCTGACTGCGGCCAACGGTATCGACCACGGTCATGCCCACGATGCATTGTCGGATGTACGGGCAACGATTGCCCTGGCGCGTCTTGTGCGTGATAAACAACCGCGGCTTTATGATTATCTCTTCGCGCTGCGCAGTAAACAGAAGGTTCAGGAACAGATTCGTCTGATGCAACCGCTGGTACATATCTCAGGACGATTCTCGGCGGCTCGTAATTATCTGGGCGTCATATTACCCCTGGCCTGGCATCCTCATAATCGCAATGCACTGATTGTGTGCGACCTGCATCTGGATCATTCGCCATTGCTGGATCAAGATGCCGAAGTTTTGAAACGGCGTTTATATACACGTCGTGAGGAGCTGGCGGAAGGTGAATTGCCGGTACCGCTCAAGTTGCTGCATATAAACCGCTGTCCGGTGATTGCGCCGCTGTCTGTCTTGCGCAGTGAAGATCAACAGCGCTTGCAGCTGGATATGGCGGCCTGTCAGGCACGAGTGGCACAGCTGAACGAGAGCCGTGAACTTTGGCAGAACAAATTGCCTGCCGTGTATGGCAAGGATGACTTCACGGCCTCTGAAGATCCCGAGCAGCAATTGTATGATGGCTTTATTGGTGATCGTGACCGTCGTCTTTGTGAGCAAGTGCGCTGTGCCGAGCCAGAACAACTGGCCCGTGAGGCGTGGCCTTTTGACGATGGGCGTATGCCCGAGTTGCTGTTTCGTTATCGCGCCCGCAACTTTCCGGAAACCTTGAATAGCGAAGAGCAACACCGCTGGCGCAGTTTTTGTCAGACAAGGCTGCGCAGCCCTGAGGCAGGGGCTCCCAACACATTACAAGGTTTTACAAAGGCGCTGGTGGAGTTGTCCCTTAATGCCACCACAGAGCAGCTAGACGTGTTGAGCCAGTGGCAGGATTATGTACAACATTTAAGTGAGCGATTGGGCGTAAAGGGATAAGACTGAAGGAAATCGGACTAATAAAAAACGCCAGCAAGCTGGCGTTTTTAAAGGGTGCAGTTGTGCAGCCCATGAAGCTTAGCCCAGCAGAGTGGCCCAGCTTTCAACCTCGTCACCGCCCCACTTGGCTTTCCACTCTTTCAGAGTTTTATGGTTGCCACCTTTGGTTTCGATGACTTCGCCGTTGTGCGGGTTTTTGTATTGCTTGACTTTACGAGCACGCTTGGTGCCGGTAGTTTTCACTGCACCGCCACGAGGCGCTTTAACTTTCGATTCTGGATCCAGAAGTGCAATGATGTCACGCAGCGATTTCTGGTATTCGCCCATCAGCGTGCGCAGTTTACCTTCAAATTCCAGCTCGGTTTGCAGTTTGTCGTCTTGCGACAGATTTTTCAAACGGGCTTGCAGTTCTTTGATTGCTTCTTCTGTGGCGCGGTATTCGTTGATCAGGGACATGAGGGGGACCTTATGTTGTGATGGGTTTCAGGGAGACAGTCACGCAATAATAGTCAGAGGAATTGAGCAAGTAAACATTAAATAAAAGTTTTATTGAATTATTTAGAATACAGCACCCCTTCTACAGATTCATGGAACTAGCGATGAGGTCAGGGATCACCAAAGATGTCCCTATTAAACCCCCCTCTAAATAGAGGGCTTGTTTGAGGCTTGAACGCTGAAAACGGGATGATGGCAGGGTGCAATCCCGGGACACCGTTTTTCTTCTGGCCAAGGGCAAAGGGAATACTGCAGTTTTGCCGCGCAGTCGCTAGAATAGCGCCTTTGCGAAGTTCTGGAGTTTCCCTAAATGCGCACTTTTCGTCTGGTGATTGCTTGCCCGGACCGTGTTGGCATCGTTGCCAAAGTCAGTAACTTTTTGGCATCCCATAATGGCTGGATTACCGAAGCGAGCCACCATTCGGACAATCTCAGTGGCTGGTTCTTCATGCGCCACGAGATCCGTGCCGATACATTGCCTTTTGACCTCGATGGTTTCCGCGAGGCATTTACGCCTATTGCCGAAGAGTTCTCGATGGACTGGCGCATCACCGACTCCGCGCAAAAAAAGCGCGTGGTGCTGATGGCCAGCCGCGAATCCCATTGCCTGGCCGACCTGCTGCACCGCTGGCACAGCGATGAGCTCGACTGCGACATCGCCTGCGTGATCTCCAATCACCAGGACCTGCGCAGCATGGTCGAGTGGCACGACATCCCTTATTACCATGTGCCTGTGGACCCCAAGGACAAGGAGCCGGCATTTGCCGAAGTCTCGCGTCTGGTGGGGCATCACAAGGCTGACGTCGTTGTGCTGGCGCGTTACATGCAGATCCTGCCGCCGCAACTGTGCAGCGAATATGCTCACCAAGTGATCAACATTCACCACAGCTTCCTGCCATCGTTCGTCGGTGCCAAGCCTTACCATCAGGCTTCGCTGCGAGGCGTGAAGTTGATTGGTGCCACTTGTCACTACGTCACTGAAGAGCTGGACGCCGGTCCTATCATCGAGCAGGACGTGGTGCGCGTCAGTCATCGCGACAGCATCGAAAACATGGTGCGTTTCGGTCGTGACGTGGAAAAAATGGTCCTGGCCCGTGGTCTGCGCGCTCACCTGGAAGACCGGGTGTTGGTGCACGACAACAAGACCGTGGTTTTTGATTGATCATTTGCGCCCTTCGCGAATAAATTCGTTCCTACGCCTCTGAAGGAGCGAATTCATTCGCGAGACGTCATTGAAGGCGATAGATGTTCTTTGAATGTACGGGTGCCTTGCGAATGACCGATCCCCTCGATAAAGCCACCTCCACCGCACCTCCCACCCTGGGCGAAGGCTGTCTGAGCCGTTACGACCCCGATGAGCTGACACCCGAAAACGGTGCCGACTTCTCCGAAGCCGCCAGATTGTGGCGTCAGCTTCAGCAGCAATCTCCCGAGCCCGACAGCGACGCTTGAGTATTCAGCCGTTCGGCGCAAACTGATCAATACTAAGCATTCCACAAGAGCTGCTGGCTGCCGATCAGCGGCTTCCCACAGCCGTGCATGTCGTATTGAGCAGGTGATGAAATGCCCGATTCTCAGGAAATTGCATTGGGGGCCGACCTTGGTGGCCAACCTGTCTTTCAGGCGTTACGCCTGACCAATCGCCATGGTCTGGTGGCCGGTGCAACCGGGACAGGCAAGACCGTCACGCTGCAGCGTCTGGCTGAAGCCTTCAGCGATGCGGGCGTTGCGGTTTTCGCCGCCGACATCAAGGGCGATCTCTGTGGTCTCGGCGCTGCGGGCAATCCCCAAGGCAAGATTGCTGAACGGATTGCCGGCATGCCCTGGCTCAATCATCGTCCTCAGGCTTATCCGGTCACGCTATGGGATATCGACGGCAAGTCCGGCCATCCCTTGCGCACAACCTTGAGTGAAATGGGGCCGTTGCTGCTGGGTAACCTGCTTGAATTGAGCGACAGCCAGCAATCGGCACTGTATGCAGCCTTCAAGGTGGCTGACCGCGAAGGTCTTCTGCTGCTGGATATCAAGGACCTCAAGGCGCTGCTCAACCATTTGCGCGATAACCCGCAATTGCTGGGCGAAGATGGCGCGTTGATGACCACGGGGTCCGGCCAGGCCTTGCAGCGGCGTCTCGCTGTCCTTGAGCAGCAGGGCGCAGAAGCCTTGTTTGGCGAACCGGCCTTGCAACTGGAAGATATTCTGCGGCCCGCCAGCGATGGGCGAGGGCGCATTCATCTGCTGGATGCCAGCCGTCTGGTGCACGAAGCTCCCAAGGTCTACGCCACTTTCCTGCTGTGGTTGCTGGCAGAACTCTTTGAGCAATTGCCCGAGCGAGGGGATGCGGACAAGCCGCTGCTGGCCCTGTTCTTCGATGAGGCGCACCTGTTGTTTGCTGATACGCCCAAGGCTTTGCAGGAACGGCTTGAGCAGGTTGTGCGCTTGATTCGCTCCAAGGGCGTCGGTGTGTATTTCGTCACTCAATCGCCCGGAGATTTGCCGGACGACATTCTGGCGCAGTTGGGGTTGCGCATTCAGCACGGGCTGCGAGCGTTCACGGCCAAGGAGCAGAAGTCGCTGCGGGCGGTGGCCGATGGTTTCAGGCCCAATCCCGCGTTCAATGCGTTGAGTGTGCTGACTGAACTGGGGATCGGCGAAGCGCTGGTGGGTACCCTGGAGGACAAGGGCACGCCGGCCATGGTTCAGCGTGTGCTGATTGCTCCTCCTCAGTCACGCATCGGGCCACTGAGCGATGCCGAGCGCGCAGGCCTGATCAGCCAGTCACCGCTTGCGGGGCGCTATGACAAGCCCATCGACCGGGAATCAGCCTATGAAATACTTGTGACCCGCAAGGCAAGCGAGGCGAATCAGGCCGATGTGCCTGCGCAGGAGTCGGAAAGTTTTGGTGACAAGGCCAGTGAATTCCTGGGCAGCGTTGCAGGGCAAGCCGTGAAAAATGCCATGCGTCAGGCGGCGACTCAGTTGGGTCGTGAGCTGGTGCGGGGTTTGATGGGGTCGTTGCTGGGCGGCAAGAAGCGCAGGTGAGGCGACAAAGGCGGTGCGGGCGCACCGCCTTTGTCAGGTGTATCAGGCCAGCGCCTTGGACGCGAGCCAGAACAGGCAAGCCGACAGTGCGACAGTGGCTGGAAGGGTCAGGACCCAGGCCAGCAGAATCGTACGTACGGTGCCGCCTTGCAGGCCGCTGCGGTTGGCGACCATGGTTCCGGCAACACCCGACGACAGAATGTGGGTGGTCGAAACAGGCAGGCTGAAGATGTTGGCCATACCGATGGCGCAGGCCGTGGTGATCTGCGCAGACATGCCTTGAGCGTAAGTCATGCCCTGCTTGCCGATCTTCTCGCCAATGGTCAGTACCACACGTTTCCAGCCGACCATGGTGCCGATACCCAGCGCCAGTGCAACGGCCAGGATTACCCAGAACGGTGCGTATTCGGTCGTACCGGTCAGGTCCTTGCGCAGTTTTTCCAGGTCGGATTTTTCACGGGCGCCCAGGTGCGGCAGCTTGCCGACCTTGCGTGCAGTGTCATCCAGGCACAGCAGGTAACGGCGCACTTCGATGCGTTGTTCCGCAGACAGCGAGTGGTAATCGGCAACGCCCTTCAGGGTGTCGAGCAGTGCGTCGATCGTCGGCTCGGTCTGCTCCGGATTACAGGCGGAGCTGGACGGCAGATCACCCTTGAAGGATTTGCCCATGGCCAGGTATTCGCCCAGCGTGCTGCTGTTGCGCTGATAGAACTGGCTCAGGTGCAGGGTTGCATCACGGGTACGTTCGATCTGGTAGGTCGTGCTGTTGAGGTCCAGAACGAACTGGCTTGGCACGATACCGATCAGCACCAGCATGATCAGGCCGATGCCTTTCTGGCCATCGTTGGAGCCGTGTACAAAGCTCACGGCCATGGCCGAGATGACCAGCACCAGACGGTTCCAGAAGGGCGGGTGCTTCTTGTCGTCGATCTTGCGGCGCTGTTCAGGCGTCTTGTGCATCTTGGACAGTGGGCGCCACCATTTCAGAGCGATGAGCACCAGGCCTGCAATCAGGAAGCCGGCCAGTGGCGAGAACACCAGCGATGCGCCGATATCCATTGCTTTCTGCCAGTTGACGCCATCGCTCAACGGGATGTCGTTGATCAGAGCGTTGGCCAGGCCCACACCCAGGATCGAGCCGATCAGCGTGTGGGAACTCGATGCCGGAATACCGAAGTACCACGTACCCAGGTTCCAGGCGATCGCCGCGGCCAGCAGCGAGAACACCATCGCCAGCCCGTGTCCGGTATTGACGTTGATCAGCATTTCCACCGGAAGCAGGTGGACGATGGCATAGGCCACGCCGACACCGCCCAGCAGGACGCCGAGGAAGTTGAAGACACCCGAGAAGAACACGGCCAGATGAGGCGGCATTGCCTTGGTGTAAATGACTGTCGCCACCGCGTTGGCGGTGTCATGAAAGCCGTTGATGAACTCGAACGTTAGGACGAATGCCAGGGCGAGCAACAGGCTCACTAACACCCAAGCATCTAGCCCGCTGAATAAATCGATCATGTAGGTTTTCTGACCCGGTCTGAAGGGGGCGCGATTATGACAGAAAAAATACGGATCGACTTGCCAGCCGCTGATTGGTATCGCTTAAAGTCAAAAAAAAGGCATGACGGGAGTGCCCGGTTGATCGCTCAAATGGGACGGTGACGCCTTTGCTGCCAGCATTCTCAAGGCCTGCACGAACGGTTGAAGCCGTTCAGACCCTGGGGTTTGTCATGTTTCTTCTTTCAGGCCTTTTTCCATTTTCTGCAGCTCTTCTTTGAAAGCCTGATCCAGCAGACTGGCTCTTTTACGCCAGGGCTTGCGTTCCGGTTCGGGCTGCGCGGCGTAGGTGGTGACTTCCCCGCCGTAGACATCCTTGTAACGTTGCTCCTGGCGCTCAAGTTCCGCGCGCAGTTCATCTTTAGTCACTGAGTTACCTGATCTAAGTCAATTGAGTCTGGTGATAACGCTGAGCACGCAAAAGTGTTCGCTCGTGTGAGCTGACCGGCGAAATACATTCGTGGCTGTCTGGCCACGCAGGGCTTCCGGCTTTTTTCACAAGGCCTTTGACACGTTGCTGCTCGCGGCTACGGGCACCAGAAAAAACAGCTGTCGTAGCGACATTCGTTTTTTGGGTTAAGCACTAGGGCTGACATTGACTGGTCCTTGCGCCGAAAAACTAACTGCATGTTGCGCAGGAGGGCAAGGTATCGCCAATCAAGTGATCGATACTATCTCCAAGAAGTACAGTCTCGTCAACTATAGGCGTTGTCCGGTTGCCGGGAGATTTCATGAATAATGTTTTTTTTGTGAGACTCTTCCGAAGTTTTGGTGAGTAATGAATATGACAGAACTTTCATCATCGAAAGTCCGGCATCCATAGACAGAATACTGACGACAAAATTCAAATGAAATTCGGCAGGGCGATTAATCGGCAATCATCGGAGGGTGCGTCAGAATGTCGCAGTTGTGATTGCCCTAATGAAAACGGCCTTGCTTCGTGGGCAAGGCCGCTGCCATGGACTTCTTAGTGGGTACCTGACCAGGATTTTCCAAGAAGCCACTTCATGGCAGAGGTAAAGGTATAAGTATATTTGCGATGGGTCAATTGCGATTATCGGCCATTGGTTCGATAATCGCACAGGCCGGGTTTCTCAAAACGTCCTGAAAAAGGGCTGAAGCCAGCGGTTTACAAGGCCTGAGAGCTGTTACAGAGGTGTTGGCAATGAATGATGAACTGCGTAATTCTTTTGCATCGCTGGCACCGCCCATCGTGGCTTCGCCTGCAAAGCGTATCCAGGCGCTGACAGGCGACCCCGATTTCATGACCTCGCTGGCGCGTGGCCTGGCCGTGATTCATGCCTTCCAGGAGCGCAAGCGACATCTGACCATTGCCCAGATCAGCCACCGCACGGAAATTCCCCGGGCGGCCGTTCGTCGTTGCCTGCATACCCTGATCAAACTGGGTTACGCGACGACGGACGGTCGAACCTATTCGTTATTACCCAAGGTTCTTACCCTGGGGCACGCTTATCTGTCTTCGACGCCGCTGGCGGTTTCTTCGCAGCCTTATCTGGACCGCATGAGCGATATGTTGCACGAGGCCTGCAACATGGCGACCCTCGAAGGCGACGACATTCTTTATATCGCCCGCTCGGCGACTACTCAGCGGCTTATCTCCGTCGACCTTTCGGTCGGTGGTCGGCTGCCGGCCTATTGCACATCCATGGGGCGTATCCTGCTGGCGGCGCTGGACGATGTGTCGCTGCGTGAATATCTGGATCATGTGGATTTGCAGCCCAAGACCAGCCGCACCATCCGTACCACCGAAGCGCTGCTGGAATGCTTGCAACTGGTTCGTCAGCAAGGCTGGTGCATCGTCGACCAGGAACTGGAGCAGGGGCTGCGCTCGATTGCCGTGCCTGTCTATGACGCATCGGGTCAGGTATTGGCCGCGCTGAATGTCAGTACCAGTGCCGGGCGCGTGGCCCGCAGTGAACTGGAGCAGCGATTCCTGCCGATCATGCTCGATGCGAGTCGGGATCTGAGCACACAGTTGTTTACCTGATGAGCGGAACAGCCACTTTTTAATGCGTTCGATTATCGAACGCTTAGTCGATTATCGGATTGTTTGCGCTCGTGCTCAGGCATAACCTCATTTTCATTGCGGCGCTCTTCGCGCCGGTCATTGAACGTGATGTTGGGTTCGGGAGCACCTCATGGCTGAAATTCTTTCTCTACGCGATGCAGTGAAGCAACTGGTCAACGATGGCGATACCGTCGCACTTGAAGGCTTCACGCATTTGATCCCCACGGCAGCAGGCCATGAAATCATTCGTCAGGGCAAAAAGGACCTGACGCTGGTGCGCATGACGCCGGATCTGATCTACGACCAATTGATCGGTGCCGGTTGTGCGAAACGGCTGGTTTTTTCGTGGGGCGGCAATCCGGGTGTGGGCTCTCTGCATCGCTTGCGGGACGCCGTCGAAAAGCAGTGGCCCCATTCCATTGAAATCGAAGAGCACAGCCATGCCGACCTGGCCAACGCCTATGTAGCCGGTGCCTCGGGTTTGCCGTTCGCGGTGCTGCGCGCGTATGCCGGCTCCGACCTGCCCAAGGTCAACCCGCTGATCAAGACCGTAACCTGCCCGTTTACCGGTGAAGTGCTGGCTGCCGTGCCCTCGGTGCGCCCGGATGTCACGGTTATTCATGCCCAGAAAGCCGACCGCAAGGGCAATGTGCTGCTGTGGGGGATTCTCGGGGCACAAAAAGAAGCGGCACTGGCTGCCAAACGCTGCATCGTGACGGTTGAGGAAGTCGTCGACGATCTCAAGGCACCGATGAACGCCTGCGTCTTGCCGACCTGGGCCTTGAGCGCGGTCTGTCTGGTGCCCGGCGGCGCGCATCCGTCCTACGCCCATGGCTACTACGAGCGGGACAATCCTTTCTACCAGGCCTGGGACCCGATTGCCCGGGACCGCGAAACCTTCAGCGCGTGGATTGCTGAATACATTCATGGAACAGCGGATTTCAGTGAGTTCCAGAGCAAGTTGGCCAGCGCTGCGGAGGCAAAATAATGACTTACACCACCAGTGAAATGATGACCATCGCCGCCGCTCGTCGCTTGCGCAATGGTGCGGTCTGCTTCGTCGGCATCGGCCTGCCTTCCAAGGCGGCGAACCTGGCGCGCCTGACCTCTTCGCCGGATGTGGTTCTGATCTACGAATCGGGTCCGATTGGTGCCAAACCCACGGTACTGCCGCTGTCCATTGGTGACGGTGAGCTGGCTGAAACTGCCGACACCGTGGTCGCGACCAGCGAAATATTCCGCTACTGGCTGCAAGGCGGACGTGTGGATGTAGGCTTTCTGGGCGCAGCCCAGGTCGACCGTTTCGGCAATATCAACACCACGGTGGTGGGCGATTACCACAACCCGAAAGTCCGTTTGCCGGGTGCCGGTGGCGCACCGGAAATTGCCGGTTCTGCCAAGTCGGTGCTGATCATCCTCAAGCAGTCGGCCCGTTCGTTCGTCAACAAACTCGACTTCGTGACTTCGGTCGGGCATGGCGAAGGCGGCGACTCGCGCAAGCGTCTCGGCCTGCCCGGCGCCGGGCCTGTGGGGATCATCACGGACTTGTGCATCATGGAGCCGGAAGCCGGCACCAACGAATTCGTGGTGACTACGCTGCATCCGGGTGTTACTCGCGAGCAGGTCATCGCGGCCACCGGCTGGGAAATCCGCTTTGCCGAGCAGGTCGTTTATTCCGAAGAGCCCACTGATGTGGAACTCAACGCCCTGCGTGAGCTGGAAGCACGGACTGCGGCGGCTCATGGCCAGGTTGCAGGAGAAGCATGATGCGTGACGTCTTTATCTGCGATGCAATCCGTACCCCCATCGGGCGTTTTGGCGGCGGCCTGTCTTCGGTACGAGCCGACGACCTGGCGGCGGTGCCGATCAAGGCCCTGATGGAGCGCAATCCGTCGGTCAACTGGGACGAAGTGGACGAAGTATTCCTCGGCTGCGCCAACCAGGCCGGAGAGGACAACCGCAACGTTGCTCGCATGGCTGCTCTGCTGGCCGGCCTGCCGCCGAGCATTCCCGGCGTAACCCTCAATCGCCTGTGTGCTTCGGGCATGGACGCTATCGGCACTGCTTTCCGGGCCATTGCTGCGGGCGAAATGGAGCTGGCGATTGCCGGTGGTGTCGAGTCGATGTCCCGTGCGCCGTTTGTCATGGGCAAGGCCGATGCCGCTTTCTCGCGCAGCATGAAGCTGGAAGACACCACCATCGGCTGGCGATTCGTCAACCCGGCCATGAAGGCGGCGTACGGCGTCGACTCCATGCCTGAAACCGCCGACAACGTGGCGGATGACTTCAGGATTTCTCGAGCCGATCAGGACGCTTTCGCCCTGCGCAGCCAGCAGCGCACTGCTGCTGCCCAGGCTGCGGGCTTTTTCGAGGAAGAGATCGTGCCGGTGCGGGTCGCTCACAAGAAGGGTGAAACCGTTGTCGACAAGGATGAGCACCCACGTGCCGATACCAGCCTGGAAACCCTGGGCAGGCTCAAGCCGGTCAATGGCCCTGAAAAGACTGTTACTGCTGGCAATGCGTCGGGGGTCAATGACGGCGCGGCAGCTTTGATCCTGGCTTCGGCAGAAGCGGTCAAGAAGCATGGCCTGACCCCTCGGGCACGGATTCTGGGAATGGCCAGCGCCGGTGTTGCACCGCGAGTGATGGGCATTGGCCCGGTCCCGGCAGTGCGCAAACTGGTCGAGCGGCTGGGGTTGGCGGTGTCCGATTTCGATGTCATCGAACTCAACGAAGCCTTCGCCAGCCAGGGGCTTGCTGTATTGCGTGAGCTGGGGCTCGCCGACGATGCGCCTCAGGTCAACCCGAATGGCGGCGCGATTGCCTTGGGGCACCCACTGGGCATGAGCGGCGCACGGCTGGTGTTGACGGCCTTGCACCACCTGGAAAAGACTGGCGGCCGCAAAGGTCTGGCGACCATGTGCGTGGGCGTCGGGCAGGGATTGGCATTGGCAATCGAAGTACAACCCGCGTAGGAGCGAATTCATTCGCGAGAAGCCGGTGCACTCAACAGAAGTGTGTGGTTTGCAATGCCGGAGCGGTTGTACTTGTCGGGCTTGAGTGTTACAGATTGTTTCTAGATCGCCTGACCAGGATGGGAACAATGACAACGACAAATACAACTCACACCCCTTACACCGGCGAAGAGCGCAGCAAGCGCATCTTCGCCATCGTGGGCGCCTCTTCCGGCAATCTCGTCGAGTGGTTCGACTTCTATATCTACGCCTTCTGCGCCATTTATTTCGCTCCGGCGTTTTTTCCTTCCGATGATCCGACAGTCCAGTTGCTCAATACCGCCGGGGTGTTCGCGGCCGGGTTCTTGATGCGTCCGATTGGCGGTTGGCTGTTCGGACGTGTGGCCGACAAGCATGGCCGCAAGAACTCCATGCTGATTTCGGTGACCATGATGTGTGCCGGTTCGCTGATCATTGCCTGCTTGCCGACCTATGCGTCGATTGGCGCCTGGGCTCCGGCTCTGTTGCTGATGGCGCGTCTGCTGCAAGGGTTGTCGGTGGGCGGTGAGTACGGCACCACGGCCACTTACATGAGCGAAGTCGCTTTGCGTGGCAAGCGTGGTTTCTATGCATCCTTCCAGTACGTGACCCTGATTGGCGGGCAGTTACTGGCGGTGCTGACGGTGGTGATTCTGCAGCAATTTCTCACCACTGAAGAGCTGCGCGATTACGGCTGGCGTATCCCGTTCGTGATCGGTGCCTGTGCCGCAGTGATTGCCTTGCTGCTGCGCCGCACCCTCGATGAAACCACCACGGCCGAAAGTCGCCAGGACAAGGACGCCGGCAGCATTGCGGCGTTGTTCAAGCATCACAAGGCGGCATTCATTACGGTACTGGGATACACCGCCGGTGGCTCGCTGATTTTCTACACCTTCACCACTTACATGCAGAAGTATCTGGTCAACACGGGCGGCATGGAGCCCAAGACCGCCAGTTACATCATGACCGGTGCGTTGTTTCTGTACATGTGCATGCAGCCGTTCTTCGGCATGCTGGCTGACAAGATCGGGCGGCGTAACTCGATGCTGTGGTTCGGCGCGCTGGGCGCCTTGTGCACCGTGCCGATCCTGATGACCCTCAAGAGCAACACCAGTCCGTTCTTTGCTTTTGTGCTGATTACCCTGGCGCTGGCGGTTGTCAGTTTCTACACCTCCATCAGTGGCTTGGTAAAAGCCGAGATGTTCCCGCCACAGGTGCGGGCGCTGGGTGTCGGTCTGGCTTATGCGGTCGCCAACGCTGTGTTTGGCGGTTCGGCTGAGTACGTTGCCCTGAGCCTGAAGAGCAACGGCATGGAAAACACCTTCTATTGGTACGTGACCGCCATGATGGTGGTGGCTTTCCTGTTCAGCCTGCGCTTGCCGAAGCAGCCTGCGTATCTGCATCACGATCACTGATCGCGTTTTCCGGGCATAAAAAAACCACCTGTTACGGTGGTTTTTTTGTGAAGGCCGATCAGAACAGCTGGACTGACGGTTTCTCTTTGGCAATCGGTTGCGCACTGCTGGTCTGCTCGTACCAGCCGCCACCGAGGGCCTTGTACAGGTTGACCTCGCTGGTGAGCTGGGACAGGCGATCAGTGATCAGCGTCTGTTGCGCGCTGAACAGCGAGCGCTGTGCGTCGAGGAACGTCAGGTTGCTGTCGATACCGATGCGATAGCGACGCTCGGCAAGACGGTAGTAGTCCTGGTTGGCCGTGACGAAATCACGCTGCGCCTGGAGCTGCTCGTTATAGGTCTTGCGCGAGGCCAGGCCATCGGAGACTTCCTGGAATGCGGTCTGAATCGCCTTCTCATAGTTGGCGACGTTGATTTCCTTCTGGATCTTGGAGTAATCCAGGCTGGCACGCAGGTTACCGGCGTTGAAGATCGGCAGGTTGATGCTTGGCTGGAACAGCCAGGTCCCCGAACCGCCCTTGAACAGTCCCGACAGGTCGGGGCTGGCCGTACCGGCATTGGCCGTCAGCGTGATGCTCGGGAAGAACGCTGCACGTGCTGCTCCGATGTTGGCATTGGCTGCCATCAGGTTATGTTCGGCCTGCAGGATATCCGGGCGGCGTTGCAGCAGGTCGGACGGCAGACCAACCGGCATTTCGGTCAGCAGGTCGGCAGACAGCGGCTGCGCTTCTGGAAGGTTGTCAGGCAGGGCAGAGCCCAGCAGCATGGTCAGGTTGTTCTGATCCTGCGCGACCAGTCGTTGGTACTGGGCCAGTCTGGCACGGGCACTTTCAACCGAGGTACGCGACTGGCTCAGGTCCAGAGCCGAAGCGACACCCACTTCATTGCTGCGCGAAGTCAGGCGATAGCTTTCCTCGTAGGTCTTGAGGGTTTCCTGCGTCAGCTTGAGCAGTTCCTTGTCGGCCTGCCAGGTCAGGTAAGCGTTGGCGACGTTGGCCACCAGACTGATCTGGGTGCTGCGGCGTGCTTCTTCACTGGCGAAGTAGGTCTGCAAGGCCTGATCGCTGAGGCTGCGCACACGACCGAACAGGTCCAGCTCATAGGAGCTGATACCCAGGTTTGCCGAGTAGGAGCTGGTGATGCCGGCCTCGCCACTGGTGGACATGTCGGCTGGCACGCGCTGGCGTGAGCCCGTGGCATTGGCCGAGACGGCCGGGAACAGGTCGGAACGCTGGATGCGGTATTGCGCGCGGTAAGCGTCGATGTTCAGGGCCGCGACCCGCAGGTCACGGTTGTTGACCAGTGCCGTCTGGATCAGCTGTTGCAGTGCCGGGTCACGGAAGAACTGACGCCAGCCTTGCTCGGCGGCCGCTCTTTCGGCGTTTTCGGCCGGCAGGTAGGCAGGACCTTGCGGGTACTGTGCTGCAACCGGTGATTCCGGCTGCTTGTACTCGGGAATCAGGGAGCAGCCGCTGAGAATGAACGCGGTAACTGCCAGAGAAATCAGGGACTTGCTCATTGGCCAGCCTCATCGTGAGAGATAGGTTTCTGCTTGCTCTTGAAGAGCGCCGATATCGATACGAAAAACAGTGGCACCCAGAAGATGGCCAGTACGACGGCGGTGATCATACCGCCAATGACGCCTGTACCAATCGAGTGTTGGCTGCCCGAGCCTGCGCCCGTGGAGATTGTCAGTGGGACAACACCCAGGATGAAGGCCATGGAGGTCATGATGATCGGACGCAGGCGCATCCGGCAAGCCTCAATTGCAGCGTCAGTCAGGGTTTTCCCCTGCTCGTGGAGTTCCTTGGCGAACTCCACGATGAGGATGGCGTTTTTCGCAGCCAGACCGACTGTCACCAGCAACCCTACCTGGAAGAACACGTCGTTCGACAGGCCGCGCATGCTGGTTGCGATCAACGCACCGATGACGCCTAGTGGAACTACCAGCATGACCGCGATCGGAATCGACCAGCTTTCATACAGCGCTGCCAGACAGAGGAAGACCACCAGCAGGGAAAGTGCATACAGCGCAGGTGCCTGCGACCCGGACAGACGCTCCTCATAGGACAGACCTGTCCAGGAGATGCCGATGCCAGGTGGCAGTTTCTTGGCCAGTGCTTCTACTTCGGCCATGGCCTCGCCGGTACTGTAGCCCGGAGCCGGTGTACCGAGAATTTCCTCCGCTGCCACGCCGTTGTAGCGTGACAGTTTAGGCGAGCCGTAGACCCACTTGCCGCTGGCGAATGCCGAGAACGGCACCATCTCGCCCGCGCTGTTGCGCACGTACCATTTGTTCAGGTCTTCCGGGGTCATCCGGGCGCCAGAGTCGCCTTGCAGGTACACCTTCTTCACACGACCACGGTCGATGAAGTCGTTGACGTAGCGACCACCCAGGGCAATCGACAGAGTGTTGTTGATGTCCGACAGCGTTATCCCAAGGGCGCTGGCCCGTTCGTCATCAATGATCAACTGGTACTGCGGCTCATCGTTCAGACCGTTGGGACGTACGCCTGCCAGAACCTTGCTCTGGGACGCCATGCCCAGGAACTGGTTACGTGCTTCCATGAGTTTTTCATGGCCCACACCACCCTGGTCTTGCAGGTAAACGTCGAAACCGGTGGCGTTACCCAGTTCCAGAACCGATGGAGGGACTACGGCGAACACCATGGCATCGCGGAAGCTGAAGAAGTGTGCCTGGGCACGCTTGGCCAGCTCGAAAACGCTGTTTTCAGCCGAACGTTCATCCCATGGCTTGAGCATCACGAACGCAATCGCAGAGCTCTGGCCGCGACCGGCGAAGTTGAAGCCGTTGACCGAGAACACCGATTTGACGGCGCCGCTTTCCTTGGTCAGCAGGTAATCGCGCATATTGTCGATGACTTGCTGTGTACGCTCCGACGACGAACCGGCCGGCGTCTGGATCTGGGCGAAGAGTACGCCCTGATCTTCTTCTGGCAGGAACGCAGCCGGAATACGGGTGAACATCCAGATCATGCCAACGCAGATCAGGACATAGCCCAGGTACGCCGGGAATTTATGCTTGAGCATATTGCCCACGCCGCGCTCGTAGCTTTCTACGCTGCGGTCGAAGGTGCGGTTGAACCAGCCGAAGAACCCGCGCTTGGGTTGGCCATGCTTCTCGTGATCGATGGGCTTGAGCATCGTGGCGCAAAGGGCAGGGGTGAAGATCAGGGCCACCACCACCGAAAGCGCCATCGCCGATACGATGGTGATCGAGAACTGTTTGTAGATCACCCCGGTTGAACCACCGAAGAACGCCATTGGCAACAGAACCGCCGACAGAACCAGTGCGATACCCACCAATGCACCCTGGATCTGCTCCATGGACTTGATGGTTGCCTGCCTGGGGGACAGTTTCTCTTCTGCCATGACCCGTTCGACGTTTTCCACCACGACAATGGCGTCGTCCACCAACAAGCCGATGGCCAGGATCATACCGAACATGGTCAGGGTGTTGATGGTGAAACCGAAGGCCGCGAGGATGCCGAAGGTACCCAGCAAGACTACGGGCACGGTCAGTGTGGTGATGACCGTGGCACGGAAGTTCTGCAGGAACAGGTACATCACCAGGAACACCAGGACAATCGCTTCGCCCAGAGTATGAACAACCCCGGAAATCGACTCGCTGACCACTGGGGTGGTGTCATACGGGTAGACGACTTTCATGCCTGGCGGAAAGAACGGCTCAAGCGATGAAACGGTTTTGCGGATGGCCTTGGCAGTGTCCAGGGCGTTGGCGCCGGGTGCCAGCTTGATCGCCAGGCCGGAAGCGGGTTTGCCGTCGAACTGGGAGTCGACGCTGTAGTTTTCTGCACCCAGGCCCACGGTGGCGACATCCTTGACGCGCACTTGAGAACCATCGGCGTTGACCTTCAGCAAAATATTGCCGAACTGCTCTGCGGTCTGCAGACGGGTCTTGCCGATGATGGTTGCGTTAAGTTGCTGGCCGCTGATGGCGGGCAGGCCACCCAGTTGACCGGAAGACACCTGGACGTTCTGGGCAGTGATAGCGTTGCTGACATCGACCGGGGTCAACTGGAAGTTGTTCAGCTTGGCCGGGTCAAGCCAGATACGCATGGAGTACTGGGCACCGAAGACCTGGAAGTCACCCACGCCGGATGTCCGGGAAATCGGGTCCTGCATGTTCGACACGATGTAGTTGGCCAGGTCTTCCTTGCCCATGCTGCCATCTTCGGACACCAGGCCGATAACCATCAGGAAGTTTCTCACTGCCTTGGTTACACGGATGCCTTGTTGCTGTACTTCCTGAGGCAGCAACGGTGTGGCCAGGTTCAGCTTGTTCTGCACCTGAACCTGCGCCGTATCCGGGTTGGTACCCTGATTGAAGGTCGCAGTGATGGTCATGCTGCCGTCGGAGTTACTTTCCGAACTGACATAGCGCAGGTTGTCGATACCGTTGAGCTGCTGCTCGATGACCTGCACCACAGTGTCCTGCACGGTCTGTGCAGAAGCGCCCGGGTAGGTCACCTGAATCGCGATGGCTGGCGGTGCGATGCTTGGGTACTGGTTGATCGGCAGGCTGAGGATCGACAGGGAGCCGATCAGCATGATCACCAGGGCGATTACCCAGGCGAAAATCGGGCGATCGATAAAAAATTTCGACATGGGTTACTCCCCTTTGCTGCCAGCGGCTTTTTCAGTGGCCGGGGCAGGCGCCGGGTTAGCTCCTTTGACGTTGGTTGCTTCTGCGACTTTCACTTCCGCGCCCGGTTTTACGTACTGCAGGCCTTCGGTGATGACACGATCACCGGCGTTCAGGCCTTCTTCGATCAGCCACTCGCTACCTACGGTGCGGTTGGCAACCAGGGTACGCAGCTCGACCTTGTTGTCCTTGTTCACGATCAGGGCAGTCGGAGTGCCTTTCTGGTCGCGGGTCACACCCTGTTGTGGAGCGAGGATGGCCTGGGCACTGATACCTGCTTGCAACTGGGCGTGAACGAACATGCCTGGCAGCAGACGATGCTCGGGGTTCGGGAAGACAGCGCGCAGGGTCACGGAGCCTGTACCCTGATCAACCGAGACTTCCGAGAACTCCAGTTTGCCTTCCAGTGGGTAAGCGCTGGAGTCTTCCAGAGTCAGCTTGACCTTGGCGGCGTTGTCGCCTGCCTTCTGTAGTTTGCCGCTCTCGAGGTCGTTACGCAGTTTGAGCATGTTGGCCGAGGACTGCACCACGTCGACGTAGATCGGGTCGAGTTGCTGGATGGTAGCCATGGCTTCGGTCTGGGCACTGCTGACCAGCGCGCCTTCGGTAACTGCGGAACGACCGATGCGGCCGGAGATCGGCGCCAGCACCTTGGTGTAGCGCAGGTTGATCTGGGCGGTCTGCAAGGCAGCCTGGGCTTCCTGGCTGGAAGCCACGGCCGTGTCGTATTCCTGACGGCTCACCGCTTGTTCGTTGACCAGTTGCTTGTAGCGATCCGCCAGGGATCTGGCCGACTGCAAGGTTGCCTGGGCGCTGGTCGCGGTCGCTTCATAGAGCGCAGGGTCGATCTGATACAGCTGCTGGCCGGCTTTGACATCGCCACCTTCAGTGAACAGGCGCTTGAGGATGATGCCGTTGACCTGTGGGCGCACTTCGGCCACACGGAAGGCGGTGGTCCGGCCAGGAAGCTCTGTGGTCAGTGCATAAGGCTGGGCTTTGAGGGTGACGACACCGACCTGAGGGATCTGAGCCGGCGGCGCCGCCTCTTCCTTCTTACTACAGCCACTGAGCAGTGTTGCCAGGGCGACGGCAGTGACCAGAACGGTAACAGCTGGCTTGAATTGCATGAAGATCCTCGGGGCAGGAGCCTGTTTACGCAAGGGAGTTGGAAATGTAAAAAAATATTTCGGCTAGATAAGTAGCATGCTAAGGAATATACTTACATTCACGGTTGTTTGTAAACATCTTCTTACCTGTCAGACGCCGGTGATTGCAAGCTCGGGACAAGGTCATACAAATGCCGCCCGGGCCCGTTTTCAGGTCTTGATAAACGACCCTGAAGAATTTTTTGAGGTTTATTGCCATGGTCCGCCGCACCAAAGAGGAAGCCCAGGTTACTCGCAGCCAGATTATGCAGGCTGCCGAACAAGCCTTCTACGAGCGGGGCGTTGCCCGTACGACGCTCGCCGATATCGCGACGCTTGCTGGCGTGACGCGCGGAGCTATCTATTGGCACTTCACCAACAAGGCTGAACTGGTGCAGGCGATGCTCGACAGCCTGAAAGAACCGCTTGAGGACATGGCCCAGGCCAGCGAGGATGAAAACGAAGTCGATCCTCTGGGCTGCATGAGAAAACTGTTGATTCGTTTGTTTCATGACATTGCAGTCGATCCGAAAACCCGGCGCATCAACGAAATCCTTTTCCATAAGTGCGAGTTCACGGATGAAATGTGTGATTTTCGGCGTCAGCGTCAAGCCAACACCCTCTTGTGTCATGAACGCATCCGCCTCGCGTTGAGCAATGCCGTTCGCCGTGGGCAATTGCCTGCTTCACTGGACGTTACACGCGCTGCGGTCAGCCTGTTTTCCTATATCAATGGCGTCATGTATCAATGGCTGCTGGTGCCCGAGAGCTTTTCGCTGTCCGGGAGTGCCGAGCAACTCGTCGACAGCTGCATGGATATGTTGCAGTACAGCCCTGCCTTGCGGGCCTGAGTGCGAGCCCGGCTGTGCGGCAGGTCAATATAGTCCTGACTTGCACGTACAGGCCAGTATCTAACGCGAGTTCTCCACGTTTTGGGTAGTGTGTTTACTTATCGTTTACCTTTGCGGTATCGGCACAGTCTCGCCAGCGCTATATAGATGCCTCGGGATGACAATCGTCTTGTAGGAGTCGAGTAGGACATTTCTCGAAGCATGTAGCTGATTTCCCAAACTGATTTCCGTGTATTGCTCCGCTCTCAAACTCCCTTCAATCTTCGTCCCTTAACAAACAAACGGGAGGGAGGTTGCATGTTTTTATTGAATCTTGCGCCCATATGCTCTGAAGTCGGCAGCAACTTCACCACTATCGAAATAGCCCGTTCTGGCTGTGGCAGGAGAGCAGCCGCTCGGGTCACGGCAGAGCCTTGCGTGTACGGCATGGACGCCACCCTGATCCGAAGGATCATCGGGAGGACCGGTCATGTCAGAAACCGTATCTGACCCTGTGAGGTTATTGGCCCGGCTTGGCGCTCAATCTGAACATCTGGCAGTGGATTGTTCCGAAGGCGTCCCGGTTGTCCGTCTTGGCCTGGTCACTACGCTGTATTTCAAGCAGGGTCATACCCAGGAAGCCAAGCGTCGCGTCGAGGCCTGTTTCTCGCGTTTCTACAACGCCTTCAAGCCGATGCTCAAATGGCAGCTCTACAACCGGATGCGGCGTCTTACGGCCTCGGGGTTTGCTTCTTGCAGGCGTCAGGTTCTGCAAAGCCCGCCGGATGTGCAGTTCGTATGGTCCATCGCCAGCGCTACCCAGGCCGAAGTCGCCACCTACAGCCTGTTTGTGATGAACACCTCGCAAGGGCAGGCCGACAATGACCGTTCCTGTCTGAAAATGGTTCTGCCCTGGTCATACCTGGCCGAGCCCGATGGCTTGAAGCGTTATGAGGACTGGATCAGATACCTGTGCAGTGAGGTCCAGGCCGATCACGGGTTTGGCAGTCTGGCCTGTGTGCTGCCAGGGGACGGCCATCATTACCTGCCGCTGGAGTATCAGTTTGCCCAGGAGTATCCCGGATTGATGGTCGATCCTGGCCCGCATATAGAAAGCCTGCGTCTGCTCGAGCACATCAAGGGCGTCGGTTGGTACACCGTATTGGGCGAGTCATTCGTCAAGCGGCTGAGCGGTAGCGATACGGTGCGTGGCCGATTGAGTGGCTGCAGCGATATCGTGTTCCATACCTACAGCAACGGCTTGATGATTCGTGCAGGCGCTGTGCCGCAGTTGGGCAGCCGTGGAGTGGCTCCCGATGTCTATCGGGAGGTCAACAAGGTCATCAAACCGATCCGCCTGCAGGACACCGGCTGCCTTCACCCTTATCTGGTTCCGGGCGTGGGGTTTACCAAGGAAACCACGGCGCAGTGGTACGCCCGTTTCGACGAGAAGCCTGTCCCGCCTGTCAATGCAGGCGATGCCTGTCCCAGATCCGGCTACTGGTTCAGCAATGCCAAGGTGCGTTCCCGACGCTTTTTCACTCAGGGTGAAATCATGCCTGCATTCGCCCATATCAAGGCCAGCCGAACCCAGTGGTTCTGGGCGCAGCAGGACGACTGAGCTTTATTTCCGTTCTGCGCCGCGCAGCATCTGGTTGGGCATGATCAGTGCTGTCGCCAGACCCAGCAGCGAAACCGCCGCGCTGATCATCAGCAAGTGACGGAAGGTCACCGCCAGTTCTGCACGCAAGGCTTCGAGGGCCGGACCGCTGGTGGTATTGAGGCTGTCGATCAAGGCATTGCCAGTACCGCCTTCGCCACCCAGCGAGCCGGGTTCGAGCTGGCCGATCCCTGTGTCTTGCAGCATGGCCAGCAGCAGTGCCGACATCATCGCCACACCCACTGCGCCGCCCAGTGAGCGGAACAGATTGGAGGTGCTGGTCGCCACGCCAATATCCTTGATTGCCACTGCGCTTTGGCTACCCACCAACGAGGTGGGGAACTGCATGCCACTGGCAATGCCGGTCAGGACCATGAACAGGCTTGTGAGCAGGATTGAGTGCGCGGGAGTGAACGCCATTCCCAGAATGGCGATGGGCATGAGCACTGCGCCGGCCAGGATCAGAGGCTTGTACTGACCGGTCACGGCGGTCCTTCGACCTGCGCAATAGGCGCCGATGGGAATCCCCATCGCCAAGGGCAGAAGATGCAGGGCTGCACTGTCGGCACCGCCGCCGGTGACGGTCTGGTAACGCATCGGCATCAGCACGATCAGTGAGATGGCCTGGAAGCTGGTAAAGAACACGGCGCTCCAGCACAACACGGCGCTGCGATTGGCAAACAGGTGCATGGGCAGCAGCGGTTCCTGAGCCTTGCGTTCGTACCAGACGAACAGTGACAGCGTGAACAGGGCGATACCGAGCATGATCAGAATCCGCGGATTGCCCAGGCCGTGACCCTGACCGATTTCGGTGATGCCCAGCAACAGGCTGGTCAGGCCGATGATCATCAGCACCGTCCCCAGATAATCGATGACCGGTTTGCGTTGCGGTACGGGCAGGCCATTCAGGGAGCGATAAGCCACGACCAGTGCCAGCAGGCCCAAAGGAAGATTGATCAGGAACACCCAGCGCCAGGACAGGTATTCGGTCATCAGCCCGCCCAGCACCGGCCCGGCCACGCTGGCGACAGCGTACATGCTGCTGAAATAACCTTGATAACGTCCTCGTTCGCGAGGCGGGACGATGTCGGCGACAATGGCCTGGCTGACCGACACCATGCCGCCAGCGCCTATTCCTTGAAGCACCCGTGCCAGTACCAGTTGTTCCATGCTTTGGGCAAACCCGCAAAACAACGATGCGAGGGTAAACAGCCCAAGGCCGAACAGCATCAGCCTGCGGCGTCCATACAAGTCTCCCAGCTTGCCGTAGATGGGCACGGCAACGGTCAGCGCTACCATATAGGCAGCGATCACCCAGGCCAGCAGGCCGATATCCTTGAATTGAGCGGAGATCGCCGGCATCGAGACGGCCACGATCGTCTGGTCCAGAGCACTGAGAAATACGGCCATCATCAGTGCGGATAAGATGCTGCGGATCTTTACAGTAGTGTGCGCAAGACTGGTCAAGGTAAACCTGAAAGCCGGGAGGGAAATTTGACCAGTCTAGTCCGATAGCCTGCTAATCGATAGCTGACTTTGTTTAATCGCGGCTGTCATCGCAATGCGCTGAGCGTTGCAGAGGTCGGCACGCAATGACCAAAGCTGCAGGCCGCAACCTTGGGCGCCTGGCGAGCCATCTCAATACGATAAGCACCCACCGCGTACATTCCGACCACTGCGAGTACACCCAATACAGCCATGCATTTTTTTATTTTTACGTTCATGGTGCATTCCTCATTCCCACTACAGAAAGGGCACAAGGAAATTGTAGGACAAGAATTGCACATCAACTGGTAGGTGCGAATTTATTCGCGAACACGGTTTGAATGAATTCGCTCATGCGTGCCGCAGCATTAGAATACGCCCCTTCGATTTATCCATCAGACAGGTCAGCTATCCATGGCACGCAAGGCATTCAATGCATATGAGGCGGTTTCCGCTGTGATTCCGGGTGAGGGCGGTTACAGCGCGGCGATTGCGGTAAAGGCTCTGGAGGCGGGCGGTGCGCCCCGTTTTCATCCGGTATTGCCGGGAGAAAAATTCAAGACCGCCCATGACGCCGATCAGGCCGCCACTCAGGAACTGGAGCGGCTGACCGACGTAGATAGCGAAGGTGAACTGGTATGGGCGGGCGCGTAATCAGACCTTTGGACGGTGCATCTTGAAGAGCGCTTCCGGCCCCAGCTGGAAGTAGTCCGCCGGGCCGCCACCGCGCAGGATGGGTTCGGCGGCTGCGGTGTCGTAGACGCCATCCTTGAGCAGCCACTTGGCGATATGTACCGCCACCACTTCGCCCAGGATCAGCCAGCTGGGTACCAACTCCTTGTCGGCACGCTGCAGTTGCACGATCTGGGTGACCTTGCATTCAAATGATACCGGCGTCTCCAGCACGCGAGGCACGGCGACGATCTTCGAGGCCAGTGGCGTCAGGCCGGCCAGCTCGAATTCGTTCACATCCGGTGGCACGGCCGCGCAGCTTTGGTTCATGGCTTCGGCCAGGGCGCGGGTGGACAGGTTCCAGACGAACTCGCCGGTCTGCTCGATATTGTTGAGGCTGTCTTTGCGCCCGACACTGCAGAAACCAATGATCGGTGGAATGTAGTTGAACGCGTTGAAGAAGCTGTAAGGCGCGAGATTCAGCCTGCCCTCGCTGTCCTGAGAGGAGATCCAGCCAATCGGGCGCGGACCTACGATAGCGTTGAACGGATCGTGCGGCAGACCATGACCTTTGGCTGGCTCGTAGGAGTGAATATCGTCTGACATGGTTTGATTCCTGGTAACCACGGTTTCGGAGAGTCGATCATAGTAGACCTGAGCCCAGGAACAACAAAGCCCGGCACTGGCCGGGCTTGGGTGTCACAGGTGGCTATCACACCCGACGGTTTGCACCGACGCGGTCTGCACCATCAGCGGCCAGACGATTTGCACCAACGCGATCTGCGCCATCGGAAGTCAGGCGGTTTGCACCGACGCGGTCAGCGCCATCAGCAGCCAGACGGTTTGCACCAACACGGTCGGCACCATCGGAAGTCAGGCGGTTTGCACCGACGCGATCAGCGCCATCAGCGGCCAGACGATTTGCACCAACGCGGTCGGCACCATCGGAGGTCTGACGATTCGGGCCGATATTGGTGTTGTTTGAACCACCTTCAGCAACGATAGGTGCGTTCAACGAATCGTTGGCATTGATGGCTGGCAGTGCGAAAGCAGACGAAGCCAGAACAGAGAAAGCGAGGCCGAAAATCAGTTTGGTGGTTTTCATGGTGTGTCTCCAGTTTGGGTCGGGTGAGTTGTCATCCCGGTATGGAGGCAATGTTACGGGGCTGGTGATTATTAAGAAGTTAATCGGATTGCTACCCACCATCGCTGAAAATGATAGTAAGTCGCATCGCCCGGTTTTCGGGCCTTTCAGCGGGAAAGGGGTGTTTTTGGTGCGTTTCCTGAAAAACTTTGTAATAAAGGCTCTTGACAAATTAAAACATAAATATATTTAAGGGCTTGCATGCAAAATCAGGCTAAAAAACGCACCAGCCTGAAACAACTTGTCATGTTCGCTTGCCCATGAAAAAGGGCAGCCCATGACGCTGGCTGCCCTTGATCATCAATGAAACGCGAGATCAGTCGGTTTCGATACGCGAATGCTTGCGGGTGTCCTTCATGAACACATACACCAGCAGCGAGCATGCGATACAGGCCGTGACATACCAGTAGTAGCCGGTTTCCATGCCGATGCTCTTGAACCACAGGGCGATGTATTCAGCCGTGCCACCGAAGATCGATACGGTCAGTGCGTAAGGCAGGCCTACACCCAGGGCGCGGATTTCGGTCGGGAACAGTTCGGCTTTGACCACGGCGTTGATCGAGGTATAGCCGCTGACGATGATCAGTGCGGCCATGATCAGGAAGAACGCGCCCCACCAGGTCTGGATGGTGTGCAGGGTGGTCAGGATCGGCACGGTGCACAGGGTACCCAGTACGCCGAAGGCGATCAGGATCGGACGACGACCGATCTTGTCGGACAGACCGCCAACGACCGGTTGCAGCAGCATGAACAGGAACAGCGTCGCGGCCGAAATGGTGGTCGAGTCACTGATGCTCATGCCCACCGTGTTCACCAGATACTTCTGCATGTAAGTGGTGTAGGTATAGAAAGCCAGGGTGCCGCCCATGGTCAGACCGACGACGGTCATCAGTTCCTTGGGATGACGCATCAGGGTGCGCATCAGGCTTTCTTTGGGCTTGTCGTCTTTCTGTTTGCGGGTAAAGGACTCGGTTTCTTCCATGCCGCGACGCAGGAACAGCGCAACGACGGCACATAGCGCGCCGATGGCGAACGGAATACGCCAGCCCCAGCTGTGCAGCTCTTCGGTGGTCAGTACCTGTTGCAGCACGATCAGTACTGCCAGGGCGATGAGCTGGCCGGAAATCAGGGTGACGTACTGGAAGCTGGAGAAGAAGCCGCGACGTTCCTTGGTGGCCATTTCACTGAGATAGGTTGCCGAGGTGCCGTATTCGCCACCCACCGACAGGCCCTGCAGCAGGCGTGCAAAGACCAGCAGGATCGGAGCGCCGACGCCGATGGTTTCATAGCCCGGTGTCAGGGCAATGATCAGCGAGCCGAAGCACATCAGCAGTACCGAGGCCATCAAGGCGGCCTTGCGTCCTTTGTAGTCGGCGTACAGACCCATCAGCCAGCCACCGATCGGACGCATCAGAAAGCCTACGGCAAAGATCGCGGCGGTGTTGAGCAGTTGGGCAGTGCTGTCGCCCTTGGGGAAGAAGACTTTGGCGAAGTACAGCGAGAAAGCGGCATAGACGTACCAGTCATACCACTCGACCATGTTGCCGACCGAGCCGCTGAAGATCGACTTGAGACGGCTGGAGGTGGACTTTTCAGCGGCGGGTGCGCCAGCCGACTCTTTCGAGAGAGTGTTGGAGGTATCCATGGTGTTCCTTAAGTCATTATTTTTAGAAGGCAGCTGCACGCAGCCTGACCTGAGCTATAGCAGGAGTTGTGCCAGGCCCGAGAGGCCCGTTCCAGAGGGGATGAGGGAATGAAGTGAGCGGAAATCCGCCTATCCAGCATTTCTGGATAAGCGGAAAATTGCCGATATCAGCGAGGCGCCGGTTTATCGAGGGTGGCCGGGACCGAAAATCAGCACGGCCAGCACAAAGGCGAACATCAGACCGAGGATGATCATGACGCCCTTGCCGATATTCTCCGAGCAGTAGCGCTTCACGTGTTGCCATCCTCCGGTCTTTTCAGCGCAATGGCTTTGAAACCTGGAGATCCGGTAAGGAGAAAGCGCTATCCAGGCCACCAGCATGATGAGGTAGGTGGCCACTGCGATCGATCCGCTATTGGAGAAGGCGGCGCTTGCGACGCCTATCGGGATGCCATGACGCAGCAGTAATGCCTGATGCCCCGGCCAGCTCAGCCAGCGAGGCAGCAGCCGTTCACTCAGGTATTCATCCACAGACGCAAAGGAGGCGGAGACCGGCTTCCAGAACGACATGAACACGTAGAACACCAGAAGAATTACCACCGGCAAGCTGAATGCCGTGAAAATCGTATAGAACAGGTCGAATTTCCCGGCCCGGGACGTAGGGACGATGCCGGCTATCAGGATGAATACGAACCCGAACAGATAAGCTCTCAGGTAAGCGTTGAAGTGGACCTGGTCATAAAGCTTTCGCCAGCTCTTGAGGTCGGCGTCCGGGTACTGCGCCAGTGCTTCGGGGTAGCGATAGGTCAGGTCTTCGGACAGTTGCTCGCAACCTTCCCAGACCGCCGGGTCGCTGTTTCTGGCCATGCGCAGTTGCGTGTCCAGTGGCGGCGGTTCGAGCAGCAGCTTCGCCGCATCGCCGTGATGGCTGTTCTCAGCCAGCAGCTCTTCCAGGCGTTTGGCAAACCCGTATCGCTCACAGCGCTCGACAAGCCGCTGCCAGAGCGACGGCGGGTCGGTCGGGGTGTAATGCTTCTGATCCCAGTCGAAGAGCTGGCAGATGCGCTCGAACAAGGCCGGTGTCCAGTCCCGGGTATTGATCAGCAGGGTCATGGTCCAGCGTTGCAAGTGCTCGCGATGTTCCAGCTTTTCCAGCCAGGGCTGCTGTTCAAGGGCTTTGAGCTCGTCCAGGAACTGGCGCTCCTGCTGGCTTTCCAGCAGGGCTTGCAGGCGGGGCAGTGTTTCATCGAGCAGCGCCTGGGTCAGGCGTTTTTCCTGATGGGCACTGAGCGTCACCTTTTGCCAGGGCGTCAGCCATTGCAACTGGGCTACAGCCGCCTTGAGCAGTTGCAGATTGTCGTCGGTGTCGATCAGGCAGCGCTGTACGAGATGTTGCTGAAACTGAGCATCCGCCCCCAGATCCCTGGCCAACTGATGTTGTGAGTGCAGGTTTTGCGCTGTGGTCCTGTGTGCCACTTCGTACCAGCTCTGCTCCACAGGCGGAGGCGTGCTGACAACCGTTGGCTCTGAAACCTGTACGGTCTCGACGAGTTGCAGATGCATGAGCGGTTCAGGGCTCGCATCGACTTCTTCGTACTCGTCTTCATCCGCCTCATAGCGATTGCGTGCCTGATCCAGCGCCTGCTCATAAGCGTCGCGCAATCGCTGAAAGGCGTCCGGGTCCTCATCGGGCCGGTTCACTTTCAGCAGCTTTGCGTACTGGCGTTTGATGCTGCGCTCGTCGGCATTTCTGTCCAGCTCAAGGACGCTCCAGCAATTCATCCCTGTTACCTCTCGCCCCGCTCGAAACGATCGATCTCTTGTTCGAGGCTTTTGCGCATCTCGCTGATCTGGCGCTCATCCTGGGTTTCCAGCACACGCTGAAACTGGCTGGCCCAGTAGCCGATCATTTCCCGGGCTTCGCCCAGGTATTCCTGATACAGCCTTTCCAGACGGGCGCTCATGTGTGTATTGACCTGCTGCTCGCGAGGATGAACCTTGAGCGCTGAAAGCACCTGAAGACGTTCCTGGATTTCCTCCGGGGTCATGACGCCAGGGTTGTTCTCGATCACCAGCTTGTGGCTCTGGCCGGTCATCGGGATCTGAACGTCGGCTTCCAGCAGACCGTTGTTGTCGTAGGTGAAACGCACATTCAGCTCGACTTCCCCGGCCTTGGCAGGTGGGATCGGAATATCCAGTTCACCCAGTGCAATGTTGTCTTTTACCAAGCGGCTTTCGCCTTGATAGATCTTCACCAGCACATGCTTCTGGTTGTCGCTCAGGGTCTGCACGGTTTTGACGCGACTGACCGGGACCACGCTGTTGCGCTCGATGATCGGCAGGTAATGACCGCCTTCGATGGAGTTGCCAAAGCGATTGGAGGTTTCGATGCCCAGGGTGTAAGGGCACACGTCGGTCAGGACAATCTCTTCCAGCGCCGCGTCTCTTTGCTTGAGCGCCGCCTGGATGGCAGCGCCTTGGGCGACCACTTCATCGGGGTTGAGCGTAATGGACGGAAAGCGCCCGAACAGACCCGCCGCGAGCTTGCGGATCAGCGGCATGCGCGTGGTGCCGCCCACCAGCAGGATTTCGTCGAGGTCGGCCACCCGGATTTTCGCGTCCCGCAGGGCTCGCTCGATGGGGGCGCGCAATCGGGAGAGCAGCGGCGCGTACAACTCGCTCAGTTGCTCCTGAGTGATGGTCTTGCGCCATTCACGGTCGGCATGGCGCAGTACGAATTCGGCACTGCTCTCTTGTCCCAGCGCCTTGCGCACGCGCTCGGCTTCGCGGCGCAAAGACGGGCCGATGCTGGCCTTGGGCGGAAAGTCGGTTTCGTTGCGATGCAGGTCAATGAAGTGATCGACCAGCGAAAGGTCGAAGTCTTCGCCTCCCAGAAAGTTGTCACCGGCGCTGGCGCGTACTTCCATCACGCCGTCGAACAGTTCAAGAATCGAGATATCGAAGGTGCCGCCACCCAGGTCGAACACCAGGAACGAGGTTTCGCCTTCCTTCTGATGCAAGCCGTATGCGAGCGCTGCTGCGGTGGGTTCGTTGATCAGCTTGTCGACTTTCAGGCCTGCCAGTTCGCCTGCCACTCGAGTTGCCTTGCGTTGGGCATCGCTGAAGTAGGCGGGCACGCTGATCACGGCCTCGGTCACGGTTTCTCCGAAAGCCCGTTCCACATCGGCCTTGAGGCTTTTGAGGACCAGTGCCGAAAGCTCTTCGGGCCGGTAAGCGTTTGCTCCCAGGCTGACCTTTTGCGCACTGCCCATGTGGCGCTTGAACAGTGCCGCGGTTCTGGAAGGATGAGTCTGCAGGCGCTCGCGTGCGGCTTTTCCCACCAGGATCTGATCATCGTCGTCCAGCCCTACCACGCTGGGCGTCAGCATTTCGCCCAGTGCGTTGGCAACCAGTTGGGTTTTACCATCGCGCCAGACGGCGACCAGACTGTTGGTCGTGCCCAAATCTATACCGACGATCATGTGATGCTTTCTCCTTGCGTATTCACTGTCCGGATTCTAAAGGGGGATAAGGTTGATCGGTCGATTCCATGAATAGTTTCATGCCAGAAACATTTCTCGCACCAGCCCGTGACGCTGCATTTTTTCGTTGAAGGTGCGACGCGGCAGTTGCAGCTCATTGAGCACGGATTTGATATCGCCTTTATGACGGGTCAGGGAAGCGCGCAGACATTGAGCCTCGAACGCCTCCTGTTGCGCCGCCAGCGATTGTCCCTGTTGTGGTGCTTCGGTGATATCCAGCCCCAGTGCCTGGCGCTCGGCAGCGTTGGCCAGTTCGCGAACATTGCCCGGCCAGTCATGGCTGAGCAACTGCCCCAGTTGCAAGGCGCTGAGGGCAGGCGCTTCGCGACCCATACGGGCCGCAGCCGTGCGGGCAAAGTGATTGAAGAGCTGCACGATATCTTCGCGTCGTTCACGCAGTGGTGGCAGATGCAGTTGCGCGACATTCAGGCGATAGGCCAGGTCTTCGCGAAAACGTCCGGCCCGTGCCTCTTCCAGCAAATCCGGCTTGGTTGCGGCGACGATCCGCAGGTCCACGTCAATGCTGCGATTGGAGCCCAGCCGTTCCAGGCGTTTGTCCTGCAACACCCGCAGCAGTTTGACCTGCTGGGCCATGGGCATGCTTTCGATTTCGTCGAGAAACAGCGTGCCGCCGTCGGCGTATTCCAGCCTGCCGATGCGCTTGCCCTGGGCGCCGGTAAAGGCTCCGCTTTCGTGGCCGAACAGTTCGGCTTCAAACAAGTGCTCGGGAATGGCGGCGCAGTTGAGAGCAACAAAGGGCTTGCTGGCTCGCGGCCCGAAATCATGCAGGCAGCGGGCGACCAGTTCTTTGCCACTGCCGGTTTCGCCACGAATGATCACGTTGACCGGCAGTTGCGACAGCTCCAGCACATTGCGTCGCAAGACTTGCAGGCTGGGCGATACACCCAGCAGCGTGGCGTCCAGTTGGGTGCGGGCATCGGCCTGTTCGGTCAGGCGGCGGTTTTCCAGGACCAGCTGGCGTTTTTCCATGGCCCGGCTCAGGTTGGTGAGCAGGGTCTGCGGGCTGAAGGGTTTTTCCAGAAAGTCGTAGGCACCTTCACGCATGGCCTCGACCGCCATGGGCACATCGCCGTGGCCGGTGAGCAGGATAACCGGCAGGTCTTTGTCGAGCGCTTGCAGGCGGGCCAACAACTCAAGGCCGCCCATGCCCGGCATGCGCACGTCGGTGAGGATCACGCCGGGAAAGTGTTCGGGCAAATGCTCCAGGCATTCTTCGGCGCGGCTGTAGACCTGCACCTGAAAGCCCGACAGCGTCAGCCAGGGTTCGATGGCCTGGCGGATGGGGGCTTCGTCGTCGACAACGATGACCGAGTTCAGCATGGGGTTTGAGTCTCTATGAGGTCATTGGGCAGGCTGAACCAGAACACCGCACCGTTATCCCGGTTTTCTGCTGTCAGGCGACCCTTGAGTTCGTGAATGATCGCATAAGACACCGCCAGCCCGAGGCCAAGCCCGTCGCCCACCGGTTTGGTGGTGAAGAATGGATCGAAGATATTGCCCAGATGCTCCTGCGCAATACCACCGCCACTGTCGATGACACTCAGTTGCCAGTGCTGCGCCTGGGCATCGATGCGTACTTCCAGACGCTTGAGGGGTTTGTCGCGCATGGCGTCCAGGGCGTTGCGCAGCAGGTTGATCAGCACCTGTTCCAGGCGAATGGAATCACCACGTACCCAGGCCGGACGGGACATATGCAACACGCAACTGACTCGCTCTTCGCGAATGCGCGGGTCCAGCAGCAGCAAGGCCTGATCGACCACGGTCGCCAGATCCAGTCGCTCACGCAGGCCGCTGGGGCTCTTGCGGGCGAAGGTTTTCAGATGGCCCGTGAGTGCGCTCATGCGGGTCAGTTGCTGGTCCAGCGGATCCAGGGACTTGCAGGCATCCTCGATGCGGCCCTGATCGAGCAGCAGGCGCAAGGTTGCCAGTTGCATGCGCTGGGCCGTCAGCGGCTGGTTGATCTCGTGGGCCAGTGCCGCAGACATTTGTCCCAGCGCCGCCAGCTTGGTCGATTGCACCAGACCTTCCTGGGCGGTGCGCAAGTCACGGGTGCGTTCCTGAACCTGACGCTCCAGTTCGTCGCGGCTGCGTTCGCGCAGTTTCGACAAGCGCCAGCGCTGATAAAGGAACAGCCCCAGAAACACCAGCGTCAGCCAGATACCGGCGCCTGCCAGTGCGGCATTGCGGATGTCGTCATTGACCAACTGTGGTTTGCGCAGCAGGTGCAAGGTCCAGTTTTCGTCGGGAAGCGGCATGGACTGCCAAAGGTAATCAGTCGTGCCATCGGGACCGTCGACCCGGCTCAAATGGCTTTGCGGCCCGACCTGATCGAGAAGGCGACTGCGCAGCGGTGACAGCGGCTTCTTGTCGTACTGTCGGGTGCGCAGCAGCTCTGCACGGTTTTCGAGGGAAATGGGTTCCAGTTCGCGATAGCGCCATTCGCTGCGGCTGGCGATAAACACAATGCCTTTGTTGTCGCTGACCAGCAGCAGGTCGTCGCCTTGGCTCCATTCCTGCTCGATATCGGGAAACTCCAGCTTCACCACCATGGCGCCGCCGAAATTACCCTCGTCATCGCGCACGGCATTGGACAGAAAATAGCCCGGAATACCGGTGGTGACACCGACGGCATAGAAGCGTCCGATGCCCTGGGTCTTCGTCTGTTGAAAGTAGGGACGAAACCCGTAGTTGTGGCCAACATAGCTGTTGGGTTGTCGCCAGTTACTGGCACCTACGGCCAGCCCGTTTCGATCCAGCAGTTCCAGAGAGGAGGAGTGGGCGGCCTCGTTGATTTTTTCCAGCTTGAGGTTGAGCGAAAGCCGGGCGCTTTCGGTGAGCGGGCCGCTCACGGCTGCGCGAATTTCAGCATCGAGCGCCAGCACCGAGGGCAGGGCGCGATAGCGTTCGATCAGGGTATGCAGGGTGTTGGCGTACAGCACCATTTGCCCGCTGGCACGGGTGGCTTCCTGTGACAGGGCATGTCGCTGAGCCTGCAGCATGGCCACACCGGCAGACAAGACGGCGCCAGCCAGAATCAGGAGGGTATAGAGGGAAATACGCAAGTTGCGATGTTTGAAAATCATATCGCGTGGGCTGCCTGGGGTTTCAAAACCAGCGTATTCGCAAGCGCTTGCACTCGCGAATACGCCGTTATCGGCATTTACAGCAGGTTGAAGCTCGCCTGTTTCACTGCCTCGGAGTCGAGACCGATCATGACTTTGAATTCACCCGGCTCGGCCGCGTATTTCAGCTTCGAGTCGTAGAACTTCAGGTCGTCCTCGCTGAGGGTAAAGTTAACGACTTTTTCCTCGCCTGGCTCAAGCGTGACCTTTTCGAAGTTTTTCAGCTCTTTCACCGGACGGCTGATCGACGCCGCGACATCACGCAAGTACAACTGCACGATGGTGGTGCCCGCGACCTTGCCGGTGTTCTTGACGGTGACACTGGCGGTCAGCTTGCCTTTGCGGGCCATTTTGTTGTCCGACAGCTTGACGTCGGACACGTCGAAGCTTGTGTAGCTCAGGCCATAACCGAACGGGAACAGCGGGCCGTTGGGTTCCTCGAAGTAGTGCGAGGTGTAGTTGCCCGGCTTGCCCGGCGTGTAGGGACGACCGGTGTTCAGGTGCGCGTAGTAGACCGGCAACTGGCCAACCGAACGCGGGAAGGACATGGCCAGTTTGCCCGACGGGTTGTAATCGCCAAACAGCACGTCAGCCACGGCGTTACCGCCTTCGGTGCCCGGGAACCAGGTTTCGAGCATGGCATCGGCCTGTTCCAGTTCGTCGACCAGTACCAGCGGACGGCCATTCATCAACACCAGCACCAGCGGCTTGCCGGTGGCTTTCAGGGCCTTGATCAGATCGCGTTGCTTGCCCGGAATGTTCAGGCTGCTGCGGCTTGCGGATTCGTGGGACATGCCACGGGATTCACCCACAACGGCCACGATCACGTCGGACTGCTCGGCCACTTTCACGGCCTCGTCGATCATTTCCTGGACAGGACGTGGATCGACTTCCACTTCGTGTTCGATGAAGTTCAGGTAGTTGAGGATGTGTTCGTTGTCGCTGACGTTCGCGCCACGGGCATAAACCAGCTTGGCCTTGTCACCGACGGCATTGGCCAGACCGTCGAAGACGGTAACCGACTGGTTCGGCCGGCCCGCTGCGGACCAGCTGCCCAGCATGTCGAGCTGACTTTTCGCCAGGCCGCCAATCACGGCGATGGTCCCTTCCTTCTTCAGTGGCAGGGTTTCGTTCTGGTTTTTCAGCAGGACCAGGGTCTTGCGAGCCACATCACGGGCTTCTGCGCGGTGCAGACGATCATCGGAATAGGTGTCGGCCGGATCATCGGCAGCAACGCCGATACGACCGTAAGGTGCAGCGAACAGGCCCATGTCGTACTTGGCGCCCAGCACTTCGCGTACGGCGTTGTCGATTTCCTTCATGGAAACCTCGCCATCCTTCACCAGCCCCGGCAATTGCTCGCCGTAGGCCACGTCATTCATGCTCAGGTCGACGCCTGCCTTGATCGCCAGCTTGGCCGCTTCGCGATAGTCCTTGGCCACGCCGTGCTCGATCAATTCCTTGATGGCGCCGTGGTCACTGATGGTCACGCCCTTGAAGCCCCAGTCCTTGCGCAGCAGGTCTTGCATCAGCCACATGTTGGAGGTGGAGGGAACGCCGTTGATCGAGTTGAGGGCGACCATGACGCCACCGGCACCGGCATCGGTGGCTGCGCGGTAAGGGGGCAGGTAATCCTGGTACATGCGCGTCATGCTCATGTCCACGGTGTTGTAGTCACGTCCGCCTTCGACTGCGCCATACAGCGCGAAGTGTTTGACCGCGGCCATGATGCTGTCGTTGGCGGCGACGTTCTTGCCCTGGAAGGACTTGACCATCACTTCGGAGATGCGCGACACCAGATAAGTGTCTTCGCCGAAACCTTCGGAACTGCGACCCCAGCGTGGGTCACGGGATATATCGACCATCGGTGCAAAGGTCATGTCCAGGCCATCGGCACTGGCTTCCCTGGCGGAAACACGGCCAGTCAGTGCGATGGCGTCCATGTCCCAGCTGGCAGCCATGCCCAGGCTGATCGGGAAAATCGTGCGATGGCCATGAATCACGTCATAGGCGAAGAACATCGGAATCTTCAGACGGCTATGAGCGACAGCCGCTTCTTGCAATGGACGGTTTTCTGCGCGTGTAATGGAGTTGAACGTTCCGCCGATTCTACCTGCGGCAATTTCCTTGAGAATCTTTGGCTGAGGCATATCGCCGCTGATGCTGATCAGGCGCAACTGGCCTATCTTCTCATCGAGGGTCATCTGTTTCATCAGCTTGGAGATGAAGGCATTCTTGGCTTGCAGTGTGGCTTGGGCGGATGGAGCGGTAGTGGAAGTGGTATCGGCCATTACCGATTGACTGGCCAGACCGACCAGCAGACCTAATAAACACAGCTTATTCATGAATGATTTCTCAAGGCTTTTGCCAGTAACTCGCGTTTAATACCGGGTAGCCATATTTTGGGTTTTAGACCTTTGGCATTTATTGTGCGAACAGCGCGAAGGATAGACGCAGGTAGACGCTGTTCGTTTCGTGGCCTGCAGCATATCGAATCCTGTCAGATTCGACTTGCCTGGGCGTTGGCGAGGGATTATGCCGGGGAACTTCTATTTTGGCTAAGGAGTGGCCATCCAATAGAACAAAAATCACCGGAGGTCAGGTGTTGAAGTTTGTGTTACAGCATGTGTTTTATGCGGTGGTGTTGTGGGGAGTCGTATTAAAGGCCCAGGCGGAACAGGTCGCTCTTGTGTTCCCGCCCATGACCGGCAATGTGGTTGATTCGGCGCAGATGCTCGACAGTCAGGCCACGGTGCGTCTGGCGAAAATGCTCCAGGCCCATGAGCAGGCGACCGGAGAACGGGTCGTGCTGGTGACTGTGGTCGACCTGCAAGGCACGACCCTCGCGGACTACGGTTCACGACTGGGCAGCGCCTGGGGCTTGGGCAGCAATGGCCGGGACGACAGCGCCCTGCTGATCGTCGTGCGCGACAAGCGCAGTGTCCTGATCGAGGCGGGCTCCGCTCTGGACGATCGTCTTACCGACGCCCAGGCTTCGCTCATCATCAACATGCTGATCATGCCGGAGTTCAACCGCAGCCGTTTTGCCACGGGTATCGAGCGCGGCGCCCGGGCCATGGTCATGGCGCTGGGCGGGCATGTGCCCGAAGAGCCCGAGCCATCCACCGAGTTCAGTGTTTATGATGTGCAGGCCAGCAGCGATGTGGCCTGGCAGATTGCCGGTGGATTGATTGTCGTGGTGTTGCTCATCGTGTTCGCCTGCCTGAGACGGGCAGTGCTTGTCTGCGCAAGCTCGCGTGAAGGTTCGGCAAACGGCAATCGCAGATTTGGCGGCGGCGCCTCGGGCAACTGGTAACAGGACTCTGGAAATGGCTTTACTCAATACAGACGAACAACAGCAGGTTGCAGAAGCAATCGACCGCCTTGAACTGCGCACCGATGCCGAGCTGGTCACGGTCCTGGCGGCCAGGGCCGACGACTACGCCTACATGCCGCTGGTATGGGCCGGGCTGATCGGTTTGCTGCTGCCGGGCATCATCAATTTCTTCACCGATATGCTGAGTGCCAACGAACTGTTGCTGGCGCAGATGAGCACTTTCATTCTTGTGGCCCTGCTGTGCCGCATTCCGGCGGTGACCAGCCATCTTGTTCCCACTTCGGTCCGGCGCTGGCGGGCGGGGAATCTGGCACGTCGGTTGTTTCTCGAACAGAACCTGCACAAGACGACGGGAGGCACCGGGATCCTGGTGTTCGTCTGCGAGGCTGAGCGTTACGTCGAAATTCTGGTGGATCACGGCATTGCCACTCGCCTGCACAGCGACACCTGGAAAGCGATGGTCGATGTCTTTACCCAGCAGATCAGGGACGGGCAGGCATTGCAGGGCTTCCTGGGCTGTATTCATGCCTGCGGCGAATTACTGGCCGATCATGTGCCGGTGACCCGTGAACGCAGCGAGTTGACCAACCGGCTGGTGGTCCTGGGATAAGGCCGCTGGTACATGAGTGCCGGTGGCCTACATATTTCTTAACCCTGAGCGCTCAACCCGCCTAAAATAGCCCGCTTCCTGTTCAGATCCAGCCGCCCGAGGCGTTTTTCGATGTCAGCCACTGTCACTTCCTCCAAACCCGCGCCGGATCATCGCGCGCAGTTTCTGGGTTTGCTGGATACCAGCCTTTCCCAGAACTCCCTCATCAAGCTGGTTCTGGCCAGATACGTGGGCTCCGAAGCCGAGTTGCAGCGGGTCATCATCAAGCCGCTGACGGTCAAGGATCAGCCCTGCCTGTCGTTCGTGTATCGCTATAAAACCCGCGACATCACCAAGAACTTCCCGTTGAGCGAGGCCGTGGATGTCATTGCTGGCCTGCTGCCCGAGTCGTTCAAGAATGCTCATTTGCTGTCGCTGACCGATGAGGTACAGCTGGAGTTCGGCAAGAAGGGCAAGAGCACGCTGTTCAAGAGCAAGGCACAGCAAGAACGCGAGGCGCCATCGGCCGGGCATGATCGTGAGAAGAAACGCTATCTGGAACTCAGCCGTCCATTTCTCACGGATCTGGGCGTGACCAACAAACAGCATGAGCTGATCCCGGCCATGTCGCGCAAATGGAAGCAGATCAACAAGTTCATCGAAGTGTTTTCCCACGCCCTGACTTCATCGCCGCTCAAGCTCGATCAGCCGGTCAAGGTGGCGGACTTCGGTTCCGGCAAGGGTTACCTGACGTTCGCGATACACGACTACCTGTGCAACACCTTGCAGGCCCAAGGGCAGGTGACCGGCGTTGAACTGCGCGAAGACATGGTGAACCTGTGCAACGCCGCAGCCGAACGGCTTGAGCATTCTGGCCTGGTGTTCAAGCATGGTGACGTACGCAGCGTGGCGCCCAGCGCCCTGGATGTGATGATTGCCCTGCACGCCTGCGATATCGCCACCGACTACGCGATCCATATGGGCATTCGCTCCGGTGCGTCGATCATCATGTGCTCGCCGTGCTGCCACAAACAGATCCGCCTGCAGATCCAGAGCCCGACCTTGCTGCGCCCGATGCTGCAATACGGTCTGCACATGGGGCAGCAGGCGGAAATGGTCACCGACAGCCTGCGTGCCTTGCTGCTTGAGGCCTGTGGCTACGAAACCAAGGTGTTCGAGTTCATTTCCCTGGAGCACACCAACAAGAACAAGATGATCCTGGCGGTCAAACGCGCCGAGCCGGTCGACCCGGCGCAGTTGCTGGCGCGCATCCAGGAACTCAAGGCGTTCTACGGCATTACCGAGCACTGCCTGGAAACCTTGCTCCAGGCAGACGGATTTCTCAGCTGAGTGACGTGGCCGGTTTTGGCGGCGCAATGACCGAGGTCTTGCGCCCCAGCATTACCGTGGCAATGACGGCAGCGGCGAAGACCCAGGTAATGGGTTCGACATGCTCGCCAAAGAACATCGCCGACAAGGCGATGGTGAAGAAAATCTGCAGCAGTTGAACCTGACTGACCCGCGAAATCCCGCCCATCGCCAGCCCTGAATACCAGGCGAAGAAGCCCAGGAACTGCGAGAAAAACGCCACATACGCAAAGGCCCACCAGGTTCCGCTGGACACAGGCCCCTGGTGTTGTGCGGCGAAATAAATAAAGGGGCCGATCAGCAAGGGGCTCGACAGCACCAGCGCCCAGCAGATTACCTGCCAGCCGCCCATTTCCTTGGCCAGTCGGCCACCTTCCGCGTAACCCAGCCCGCCCACAGCAACGGCAGCCAGCATCCAGAGGTCCCCGACCTGAATGCCGCCAGCGCCACTCATCAGTGAATAAGCGAGCACCAAGGCGCTGCCCAGTGCTGCGCAGCCCCAGAACGCCTTGGATGGACGCTCATGGGAAAGCCACGCCGCATAGATCGCGACAAACAGCGGTTGTATACCGTTGACCAGCGCACCGTGGGAGGCGGGCAAGGTCTGCATGGCCCAGGCCGACAGCACCGGAAAGCCGATGATGACGCCCAGAATGACCAGGGTCAGGCCTTTGAGCTGTTGCCGGGTCGGCCATTTTTCACGACGCCAGTACAGCAGGGCCGCCGCCGGAATCGCCGCCAGCAGCGCACGACCGATGCCGTTGAGCAGTGGGTGAAGTTCCTGCACCACGATGCGAGTCATCGGCAGCGTCAGGCTGAAAATGATGACGCCCAGCAGGCCCAGAGCCATACCGGTGTTTTCACGAGAAGACATGATCCCAATCCATTTTTAATGTTTTTTGTATACAGAATGGGCATATAGCCACAGGTCAGCCAGATCGGACGCCTACAGCTATGCACTGATTCAACCGTACAGTTGCGACCACCGGTAGCCTGCAGTTGCGCTTCATTGAGCTGGATCAAGGCTGCCGTCTGCCGGAAGGCCGAAGCTACTGGCAAACCCAAGGCTCAGGAGCCCGTCATCTGAGCCAGCCAGAGACGAGGATCAGCCATGAGCAGCACCTTTTTCATTCCCGCCGTGAACATCATTGGCTCCGGTTGTATTGAGGAAGCCATGCAAGCCATCCGCAAATACGGATTCCTCAAGGCCCTGATCGTCACCGACGCCGGGCTGGCCAAGGCCGGTATCGCAGCTCAGGTCGCGGGTCTGCTGCTGGAGCAGGGCATCGATGCGGTGGTGTACGACGGTGCCAAGCCCAACCCGACCATCAGCAACGTGGAAAAAGGCCTCGCGCTGCTGCAAGAACGCCAATGCGATTTCGTGATCTCCCTCGGCGGTGGCTCACCCCATGACTGCGCCAAGGGCATTGCCCTGTGCGCCAGCAACGGCGGGCATATCAGCGACTACGAAGGCGTGGACCGCTCGGAAAAACCCCAACTGCCGCTGATTGCGATCAACACCACTGCCGGTACCGCCAGCGAGATGACCCGCTTCTGCATCATCACCGATGAAGTGCGTCACGTGAAAATGGCGATCATCGACCGTAACGTCACACCGATCCTGTCGGTGAACGACCCGAAAATGATGGTCGGCATGCCCAGATCCCTGACCGCGGCCACTGGCATGGACGCACTGACCCACGCCATCGAAGCCTACGTATCGACTGCCGCAACCCCGATCACCGACGCTTGTGCGATCAAGGCCGTGAACCTGATCGCGGGCAACTTGTACAAGGCGGTCGTTGACGGTACGGATATCGTCGCCCGGGAAAACATGGCCTATGCGCAGTTCCTGGCGGGTATGGCGTTCAACAACGCTTCGCTGGGTTACGTGCATGCCATGGCGCACCAGTTGGGCGGTTTCTATGACTTGCCCCATGGTGTCTGCAACGCGGTATTGCTGCCTCATGTACAAAGCTTCAACGCAACGGTCAGTGCCGCTCGCCTGACTGACGTGGCCCACGCCATGGGCGCCGACATTCGCGGTCTGTCCCCACAGGATGGCGCGCGTGCGGCAGTTGCGGCGATCCGCAAGCTGTCCACTTCGGTGGAAATCCCTTCGGGCCTCGTGGCCTTGGGTGTGAAAGAGGAGGACATACCGACGCTCGCCGCCAATGCCCTGAAAGACGCCTGCGGCCTCACCAACCCGCGCCCGGCTACTCAGGAACAGATTGAAGGCATCTTCCGTCAGGCTCTTTGAGGACACCACGATGAGCACCACTTCCAGCGATATTTGCGCGGCGGCCGAGCAACTTGAAGGCTTTGTGGGCTACCACCACAAGCACAAGCATTTCATCGTGCGCTTCAGCGAAGACGCCTTCGGCATGGACGTCACGCAAGACAGCATTACCCCAACCAGTGAGTTCGTCTGGAGCGTGGGCAGCGGCGCACAAATGAGCCTTAGCCGCGAGCGCCTGCAACTGCTGCTCGACCAGAACATCGACAGCCGCCTGAACATCACCGAACCGCTGCGGGTTTACATGCGCCGCCAGGATTTACCGGAGATCAAGGTGGAGCGCTGGGTGAAGGTGTAGTGGCTGAGGTCGGCGGCTTGCCAGCGACAGGGTCGTGTCCTACGATTTTCGTCATTACCTTCGGTACGAAATGTGCAAGAAAGCACGGATGTGCCAAAAACATGACGAGAAACCATGAAGCCCATACCTTTCGTATCGGCACGACTTACACCTAGAGGCCTGTCGGCAGCACTCATAGGTTTCATCGTTTTGGTCTGCTCTTCCCTGATGTTGGCCACTGCCTGGCAGATGAAACAATCGGCTGATGAACGTCTGGCCGATGCAGAAATGGACGTTGCCAATATCGTGAATGCTGCCGAGCAACAGGCTCAGGACACCATTCGTCAGGCTGACTACAAGCTGCGCGATATCGTTGAACGGGTAGAAAGCGAGGGTGTGAACAGGGCTCAGCAACTGCGCCTGCACAAGCTCATGTCCGAGGACACTGCCGTCATGAAGAGCATCCAGGGGCTCTTTATCTACGATGAGTACGGAAACTGGGTTGCCAACTCCTTCTCGCCAAATGTCAGCAAGAAAAATAACAGCGACCGCGACTACTTCATCTATCACCGTGAAAACAACAACGACTCGATTCATATCGGCTCGATCATCACAAGTCGCACGACCGGAGAAATGGTGATTCCGGTCAGTCGCCGTATCCAGTACCCGGATGGTCGTTTTGCCGGCGTTGCACTGGCCACGATTTCAGCCGCTTATTTCCAGCGTTTTTTCGAGCGTATGGAAGTTGATGACACAGGCGTCATCTTTCTCGCCCTTGAAAACGGCGACCTGCTGGCCCGTCGCCCGGCCGTTGGCACCCTGGTGGTGACCAATATTTCCAAGGGTGAAATCTTCAGCAAGTACTTGAGCACAAGCGACAGTGGCACCGCCATCATGACTTCCGTAGTGGATGATATAGAACGCATATATGCCTATCGGCGTCTTCAAGGCCTGCCCATGGTCGCGGCTGCGGGCTTTTCGTACGATTACGTATTCGCCAACTGGTGGATATACGTCTATCGCTCGTTCGCAGTTGTCGGCTTGATCATTTCAGCACTGACCGTGATGGGTGTTGTGCTTTACAGCCAGGTTCAGAAACTGCTGAACGCTGAAAAAGAGCTGAATATCGCCCGCCGCGAACTTGAAATCCTGGCGCAAACAGACAGCCTCACCAATGTGGCCAACAGACGATGTTTTGATGCCGCGTTGCAGAAAGAGGAAGCCCAGGCCCGGCGCAGCGGACAAAGTATCGGGCTGATCCTTCTCGATATTGACTGGTTCAAGCAATACAACGACACCTACGGCCATGTCGCAGGCGACCAATGTCTGAAACAGGTTGCGCGCCTTATACAAGCCAACATCCGCCGCCCTGCCGATCTTCTCGCACGCTATGGCGGTGAAGAGTTTGTCGTCCTGCTGCCGGATACAGACCTGGCGGGTGCATTGAATGTGGCCGAAAACATACGATCAGCCATATTTGCCGAGGGTATTGAACATTCGGCCAGCCCTTTGAATGTCGTCAGCATCAGTGGCGGTGTGGTTGCTGCACGGTTGGCTGAGGGTGAAAGCTATGCTGCAAATCTGGGCGTGGCGGATCGGTTGTTGTATCGGGCGAAGAGTCAGGGACGTAATCGGGTTGAAACAGGGTGATCCTTGCATCATGGCGCTGTGCTCAGTCTTTGTTTGAGCGGTCACGAAAGGGAGTTTTGTCAGTCAGGTTATTCAGGAACACGTAATGTCTGTTACCCGGTTTGATGTACACGCATTGATTCGTCTGGATGTGCCCCAGCCCCTTAAATGGGCAGTAACGTTGCTGATTGTATGGGTCGCGTATTTGTTGAGAGCAAAAGTATTCACCGCTGTTCCACCGTTGCCCATATTGTTTTTTTTGCCGGCCATTCTGTTCTCGGCGATTTTTTTCGGACGGCGTTTCGGTTTTTTTGCCACAGCCCTGAGTTCAGTTATCGCTGCTTATTTCTTCCTTCCTCCGATTGGCAATCTGGGTATTGCTGCGCCCAATGCCGCCTTCAGCCTCGCGTTGTTCATCCTGACCAGCGCGCTTATTACGGTAATGGGCTCGGCATTGCGTAATGCCTACCTCCGAAGCGAGCAATTACAACGTCAGACGGCTATCGCCCATGAGGATGCAGAGAAGGCGCGTGCCCTGGCCGAAAAAGGCGAGCGCGAACGGCAGTTGCTGCTCGTCGAGTTCGGGCACCGGGTTAAAAACGACATGCAGCGCACCATCGCCACCCTGCATCTGCAAGCCGTCCACTCGGCTCCCGACGTCGCCTCTGCCCTCAGGCAGGCGGCCAGCCAGATAAACGTTGTCGCTTCCATGCATGATCGGCTGGCTCATCACGATGGTGAAATGTCCGTAGACATGAATGAATACCTCCAGGACCTGGTCACCGGGTTGAATTACAGCATGGCCGAAACCCGGCCCGTTGAAATACTCGTTGAGGCGCAGGCTCTTAAACTCCCTCTGGATCGTGCCGGTTCTGTGGGGCTGATCACCAATGAACTCATTACCAATGCCTTGAAGCATGCATTCCCCGATGGGCGCACAGGTAAAATTACCGTGGATTTTTGTCGCACTGACCAACAGTTTGTACTGACGGTTTCAGATGACGGGATCGGTTTGCCTGACGAAACCCATGACTCCACGCTGCAACGCAAAGGGCTGGGTCGTAAACTCACCCGGGCATTGGCTGCGCAATTGGGTGGCGAGCTTGTCGCGACCACGGGAGATCCGACCGGGGCTACGACCGTCTTGAGTTTTCCGGTGGTGCAGAATTGATGCAGACAGGGATGGCACTTACACCCTGTGAGAGGGGCTTTGGACGCGACTTCATGCTGTCGCGGCCAAGGCCTCTCCTTATAAGTCAGGGTATCAAACGCTCCGAACGTAACCTGTCGAAGACATCGAAAAAGGCCTGGTCACTGGCCTGATAGGCGCTGAACCCCAATGTCCGGCTTTTCGACATGTCGGTGACCACTTCAATCGGGCGTCCCAGGTCTGCATCGGTATGCCAGGGAGATATCAGGCGGCTGATGTCGGCTTCGCGCAGATCATGCTCGGCAACGATCTGACTCCAGGCGCTCTGGTCGTTGGCCATCTGCGTTTCGAGTGGAGAGGGCGCCGATGGAAAGTCGGCCGGCTGCAGGCCGAAGTAATTGGCGATCTGGCCCCACATCCATTTCCAGCGAAATACATCGCCGTTGGTGATATTGAATGCCTGATTGGCCGCCGTTGGTGTAGTCGCGGCCCAGAGCTGCTGTCTGGCAAGTTGCCGGGCGTCGGTCATGTCAGTGAGGCTGTCCCATTGCACCCGTGAGCCGGGAAACACGAACGGGCGTCCGGTGTGTTTGCTGATGGTGGCGTAGACGGCGAGGGTTGTCGCCATGTTCATCGCGTTGCCCACGGCGACACCTGTGACTGTATGCGGGCGATGTACGCTCCAGGTGAAACCGTCCTTTTCGGCGGCGGCGAACACTTCATCCTCCTGCGCGTAGTAGAAATTCTCTATGTCCAGACGGCCCTGATCCTCACGGAACGGCGTCTGTGGAAGGCTGCCTTTGCCATAGGCCTCGAAAGGGCCGAGGTAATGCTTCAAGCCCGTGACCAGTGCTACGTGCTTCACGCTTGCGGCTGGGCGAACGGCATCCAGCACATTGCGCACCATGGCGGCGTTGACCCGGATGTTCTCGGCTTCGGTCGCTTGCCGTGACCAGGTCGTGATGAATACATGCGTGGGTTTCAGGTCTGCCAGCGCCGAGCGCAGCGATGCGGGGTCCTGAAGGTCTGCTGCGACCGGGATCACGCCTTTCTCGGGGGATGGATTGCGCGAAAGCGCCGCAACCTGCCAGCCGTTTTCAATCAGGAGTCGAGTGGTTTCGCTACCGACGATGCCGCTGGCACCGACGACCAATGCTGTCTGGGTCATAAGGTTTTCTCCAAGAATTCAGGTGTCTGAAACCCATCGTTCCGGAAAAGTTCAAAGGCGATACCCGTCGGTTTCTCTGTAACGGGGCAATCCGCAGGAACTGTTATCCACTTGTCAGGCTCTTTTGAATACCAGGCGTAAAACCTGTCTGGACTAATGGCCTAAGGAGGTCAGACCATGAGTGACGATAAGCAGAAACAACAGGACAAACCTGAGAACGATACCCCTGCGCATTCGACCGAGGAGGAAAGAGAGCGGCTGAAGGACTTCAACAAGAACGGCATTCCACCTGGGGCATGCTGAATTATCGATCGCCCGCTTAAAAGCCAGTCCCCGCGCACGTAGCCGGGGCCGGCTTTTAATCCCGTCTCAGCATCATGTGCCGCTGACACCTTGATAGATGGAATACGTCTATCGAGGTTTTCCCGTTTGCATCTGAAAAATGGCGCGTGTGTTGTCTTTTATTATTATCACGCCGTTTGAAATTCGGTTATGCCTGTAATGGATGATGGGGCGGATTTTTCATGCCCAATCATTATTGTCGACTGTCAATTGTCGCAGTTGTTCGAATACCTCTCGCTGGCCATATTGAGGGTGTCATACATCCACAGGCAGGTGAGAGAAATGGACTATAAGGAAGCCAAGGAGACAGTTGAAAGTTTCCCCAGTGGGTCAAAGCTTCGTATAGCGGGGTATTTTGACTTTCCAAAACTGACCACGGACCGCATTGGCGTGGTCGTGAAATTTGATACTGATGCGTTGACGCTTGACGAGCAGGATGGTACTGATTTGAAAGTGCTGCGCTATGAAAAGATTGTAAATATAAGGCTCGATCAGGGAATGCATCCACCGATGCCGCGTAATAGTTAGCGGTATCCATAATGCAGGCAGGGCAGTTCATATTGTGTATTGAGCCATGATTGACCTTGGTTAGTCGTTATCGATGTTTTCCAGGGTCATTGGCGAGTGTTGTGGCAGCAGTCTTCTGTGTGAAGGAGTGCCTGAAGAGTGGAGGCTTTTGAAACTGGAGCGGGTGAAGGAAATCGAACTTTTATTGGCCATTTCCCCCGAGAAGCGTGTATGTGTGTAGGGGGGATCAGCCCATGACACCCCGTAAATGCAGAAAAGGCCAACGCATTTTCACGGTGCACCAAGGTGCACCGTCCGCCGTTGGTTTAGGCACCATGAACAGATGATAGCAAGGTGCTCCGCGACCGCAAACATGCTGTAAGTCATGATGGGCAGCTTGGGCGATTTGAGTTGGGTACTACAATCCAAGCCTTCACGCTTTTCAAACCTAATAAAACGGTGCCCTCAAGGCGGATCAGCCCAGGTGGGCTTTGAAAAGGGGCCGAAGCGAAATTTCCTTGTTTTGAGGTGTCATTGGGCCGATCGGGAACCCTCCATCCCGACGAATAGCGCCTACCAAGATTGATCCCGTGATGGGCGACGTTACCGTTTTGCGGTAGTTTGTAGTGGCATGAAGCTATATTTACTGCAGGACGCATTCAAGCGGCACGGGCCAACGATCCCTGGCCGACCTCGTTCCTGCGCATTCATTTTGTGACGGGAACGACCATGTCTGGCGGCGAAACCGAAAAAATTGCGAGGCTTGCAGAGCTCGTGTCCAACGACATCTGCGTTTTTAGGGGGGGGTTGGGCTGCCACAGTCACGGCGGTGGTCTATTGGAGCGAATTTTGGGACGAGTCGACGGTGCACCAAACTTTGGTGGCTGCTGGAGGGGCTTAGGGGAGGTTGGACCTGTTGTGGGGGAAGGTTTTTCTGGGCTTGAGGGCTCTGGGGAATTGCCTGAAAGGCCCGGAAACACTGGCTGGAAGGTGGAGCGGGTAGAGGGAATCGAACCCTCAACTAAAGCTTGGGAAGCTTTCGTTTTGCCACTAAACTATACCCGCTCTGAGCGGCTGACTTTGTACCAGATGCCCGGTGCGAGTTAAAGCGCTAAATTCATCCAGCCGCGCTTTCTGGCTGTACTGCGCCCAGGGAGACCATCCGCCAGTTGCTGCTTTCCCTGCGTTGGCGAATGGTTCCTCGGCTCTGTCGAGCGCCGGCCTCAGAAGGCGAAGGCATGGTGTTGAGTCTGGCTGTAGGCGTGGCGAGCGGGTTCTACGACAGGTTGCAGGAAACTCATCAGTGCCTTTTTGGAGTCGCGGCAGGCGGCTTTGTGTTCCATGTCCAGAAAGTGCCCGGCGGCTTCGATGGTGCTGAAGCTGCAGTTCTGCACGTACTTGGCGAAGAGCACCGCGTCATCCGCTGCGGTGTATTCGTCCCGCACTCCGTTCATGAACAGCACAGGTACGTTGATGTTTTTCGCAGCCGTCAGGTAGTTGCTCGGGTCGAGTTCCAGCACCTGGCTGATGTGAAAGTGCATCTGGTCGTATTCGTGCAGGTCCAGGCTGCTGACGTGACGATAGTTGAAGCGTTTGAACAGCGATGGCAGGTGTTTGCCGATGGTGTCGTTGATCAGGTGGCCCATTTCATGGCGGTTGTGCTCGCCCAGGTGCTTCAGGCCACGGTTCAGGTAGTCGCGCATGTGATCGTTGAGGATCGGCGAGAACGAACTGATGACAGCGCTCTCGATGCGTTTTGGCCGGTGCGACAGGGCAACCATGGCGGCGGCTCCGCCCCATGAAAACGACATGACGTGTTCGGCGTTGAAGTGGTCGATCAGCTCCAGCAGGATCTGGCCTTCCATTTCCCGGGTCAGGGGTTTTTCATGCAGGTTGTGCGGCTTGGATTTCCCAGCATAGGGTTGGTCGTAAAGCACTACGTTGAACTGTGGATACAGATTGCGAACGGTCTGGGCAAAAGAAGCAGTGGTGGCCAGCGAGCCGTTAACCATGACGATGGTTTTTTCCGCGGCGTCTGCGCGGTAGAACTCCGTGTAAACCCGAAACTGTCCTTGTATATCAAGCACGGCGATTTCTGGCCTCATATGTATGTCTCCTGACTTACAGATATGCGTATGCGCTAGCGCAAATAAAAAAATGCACGGTTTGGTGACAGGTAGGCATTAGCCTTGAAGGCCCATGTCGATCCGAACGATCTGTTCGACAGGTATTGTTATTGGCGGGCAATTTGTCGTGAACCCGAGGGTTCGATACGGCAAAAGGTTTCTTAGAATGCGTTGCTGACTTGCCAGTCACATGTGGACTGACGATTGGATTCAAGCAGGGGATCCGGGAACCCGCAAGTGCCGTTCGTAATTGATCGGACCGTTCCGCCGAATGGTAGTGACTTTTTCAGATCGACTGAATTTGTATGCGACTCAGTGCCTGATAGCTGCCGGGCTCTAGCTCGGGGTTCAGGGCCAGAGGCCCCATGCTTTCTCGATGCAGAATCAATACTTTATTGTCGAAATGACCGAACATCCGTTTTACCTGATGGTAACGGCCTTCCACGATACTGAGCCTTGCACGGCGAGGTCCGAGCAGGGTCAGCGTGGCAGGTTGGGTGGTGATGTTCTCGTAGGCAAAGTAAAAACCCTCGGCAAACTTTGCTATGTACCGTTCGTCGATAACTTGCTCTGTCTCGACGTAATACACTTTGGGCAGTTTGGTTTGCGGCTGGGTCAGTCGACGTGACCACTGTCCGTCGTTGGTGATCAGCATCAGGCCGGTGGTATTGAAATCCAGCCGACCGGCGATGTGCAGTTCATGTTTGTCGGGTTCATCCAGCAAGTCGAGCACGGTCGGGTGTTGTGCATCGACTGTTGCACTCACATAACCACGCGGCTTGTGCAGCATGAAATAACGCGCTGCCTTGCCGGCCTGCAGTAATTCGCTGTCGAATTCCACGCGGCTGAACTCGCGCACTTCATGATGCGGATCGCCAATCACCAGGCCATCGACTTTGACTCGCCCGCTGGCCAGCGCCAGGCGGACATGCTGGCGGTTGAAGCGGGGCAGGTTGCTGAGAAAACGGTCAAGACGCATGAGGGTGACAGGGCGATGGGCAAGGAGCGCGCATGGTACGCCTATCGCTCCGGTTTGGCCTGCACACTGTTTGCGACGCCGGCGCAGTGCGGGCACAGGCAGGCCTGATTGCGGAGTTCGACGGGTAGGGCCTGGAGCACGGCCGGGTCGATACTTTGCGAAAAGCACCAGCATGCCTGATCGACCGTGCGCGGGTCGGCCAGTGTGCAGGTGTTGCCCAGGCCGCATACCGGGCACAGGCTGGAGTCTGGTTTTGTCGCTGTTGTGTTCATGCTGGGACCGGTTTCTCGATACAGACTTGATTGCGGCCGTTGAGCTTGGCGCGATAGAGCGCCAGGTCGGCACGGGCGATCAGGCTTTGCAGGTTATCATCGCTTTGCAGTTCGGCTAGCCCGACACTGACCGTAATCTGCAACGGTATGCCGGAAAAGACATACACATGCTGCTCGGCCAGTTCGCGGATTTTTTCGGCAATGCGTTGGGCACCCTGGGTGTCGCTGCCCTTGAGCAGAATGATGAACTCTTCGCCTCCCCAGCGGCAAATGATGTCTGACTGGCGCAGACAGCTTTTAAGGTCATTGGCAAAACCGGCCAGCACTTCATCGCCCGCCAGATGGCCGTGCGTATCATTGAGCCGCTTGAAGCGATCCAGATCCAGCAACAGTGCGGTCAAGGGGATGGCTTCGCGCTGGGTATCCTTGAGGGTATTGAGGGCCAGCAGGTTGAAGCCCCGGCGCGTGGGCAGGCCGGTCAGGCTGTCGAGGGTGGCCTGGGCTTCAAGCTTGCGTTGGTAGCTGATGATGATTCGATGCAGGAGCAGCACAATCACCAGCGTCACGATCAGGCAGATGAACAGGTTCAGGTACAGCGAATGGCGAATGTCGCTCAGGGCGGTGTCTTCCTGCTTGTCGACGATCAGGTACCACTCGAGTTCAGGTATGAGGCGCACATTGAGAAAGTGGCCTTCGCCGTGGTTGCTGTATTCAAAGGTACCGCTGTGAGGTTTGGGTAGTTTGTCCTGCAGGTCCTTCATGCTGGGCAGGTCTTGCAGCCGTTGCCCGATGGTTGCGCCTTGGGGTCCACCCTCGGCTCCGGTCAGCACGATGCGCCCGAAGGTGTCGACAAGGTAGACGTTGCGCTCATAGCGTTGTCGGTAGCGGTCGATCAGTTGGGTGACGGCATCGACGGTAAGACCTACTCCGGCTATCCCGATAAACCGGTTGTTGTAGTCGAATACTTTGTAGTTGATGAAAAAGGTCAGGTTGTCTTTGTTGGCCATATCGGGGTCGAAGCTGATTTCGTAAGGCACGTCCATGTCCCGCACCCGGTAATACCAGGCGTCTCGTGGTTCAAGGGCGCTGATTTTTTTCAGAATGCCTTTGGCGTGGTAATAGATATGGGTGGAATCGGAGATGAAAAAGGACGTGTAGGCTCCGTAATGATCCATGACTTCCTTGAGGTAACGGGTCATTTGTTCCGGGTTGCGTTCGCCATCGACAACCCAGTCGCGCATGAAAGTATCGCGCGACATCATCGAGGAAATGAGAACGGGCCGGACCAGGTCTTTCTGGATTTCTGAATAGACCGTATCCGACGTCAATGGCAACTCAGTGTTGATAATACCGTCGCGAATGGATTCTCGTGATACGTAATAACTCAACAGTGTGGTTGCCAGAAAACCGCTTCCCAGCAAAAAAAGCAAGGTCATCAATAATGAACGGTGAGAGGTAATTGCAGACTGATGGGGCATGAAAAATCCGCTTTCTTGAATATCCTTGAGAATTTGCATATTAGATGAATCATGGATTCATTAATAACCGGATATATAAAGCAAGTCTCTGGCCACTTTCAGTCAGGGCGCATTGATAAGCGCCGGGGCCAGATAAACCGGACTTCGACGCAGGAAGGCGTCAATGGCGGAACATCGACAATGCACCAAAAGAATCCGGTCATAATGAATACCCTGCGCCGATAATGTCTTGAACAGATCTTCCAGCGAGGGGACGGACATTGCAAAACGGTTACGCACCGTCAATATATCCATGGGGACGGGCGGGAGGTGCCCTTTGAAAGGCGAGATATTTGAATTACGCACAATATTGGCAATGTCCTGATAGCTTTCATCGGCCAGAGTCTGAAACTTTGACAAGGTGTAATTCTTCAATCTGCCGTGAACCGAGGTGCCCGCCATGAGTGTGTCGGTCACTACCAGAGAGGGCAGTGAAGATGGCGGTATCGCCAGGGTATTGCCCGCCGTATTCGATATGGCAAATGGGCCGACTTTTTTACTGACGACGCGATGCAGCTTTGGATCGGCAAGAAGATAACCATGAGGTGCATAGGTGTGTATTTCTGTGCCGTTGGGGATTTTGACCGTCGAACTCCAGGGCAGATACTGGCCATGGGTGCTGACCACCAGGGTGCGGGCCTGACCTTTGCTGGATGTCCAGAGCAGAAACTTGCGTCCCAGTTTCCAGGCATGGATAGGCAGGTTGCCATAGCGTGGATGCCCCGGCACGGTCCAGACCTTGAGCAGGCTGTCGGTGTGAAAGAACTTCTCCAGACGGGTTTGCCGAGGTTGCATTGAGTGGCCAAACAGTGACGCGGGGCTCAAGGGGCGAACGGCTGTGGCGCGTTGTGTGCGCACGATGTTTCTTGCAGGCGTCACGACTTTCTTGAGCGCCCCCAGCAACCTTGGCGTGAAAGGCATCAGGCTGAACAACCCCAATGACAGTGCAGACAGGATCGCCTGCTTCTTTTCCTCGCGACCACTGCCGGGCTGATTGGCCGCTACGATGTTCAGGGACGTGATGCCGATGTCGATGGCCAGTACCGCAATGAACGCAGGGGTCAGCAGAAAAGACATGGGGGCCAGCACCCATTGCAGATGACTCAGACGCTGTGTCCAGTAGCGCAGCGAAAGCTGGGTCGAAGTCACGATCTGTTGTTGGGTCTCTTCCAGGGTGTTCTGTTTCAGTGTCTGGCGCATGAAAGCGAACGGCGAGCCCGGCAGCAGATATCTATGCAGCGAATGGCTTAATGCCTTGCGCACATCGGGGTTGTATATCGCGTCTGTCCAGGGGCGCAGTATCGAAGCAGGCGGGTCTGGTGCCTGGACTCCGCCCCATAACCTGAACAGATAGTTCAAGCGCTCCTGATTGCGGCCCGGTACGTAATTCAGTACGGCCGTGCGCCACTTCTCGTCCCCGGTGGCTTGCCTGAGGTATTCCTGAAGGGCCTCATCGTTCTTGAATTCAATGAGCGCCTTGGGCAGCCCGGCTTGATAAAGCACCCTTTGCGGCTTGTCGGGCTCCTCAAGCACCAGCAGGCCAGCGCAATACTGGTGCTCTACACCTTCAACAAATGAGTTCTGCACTTCAAAGCCCAGGGTGAGCCATTGCGCAGCGGGGTCCGTCAATGACTTCACGATGCTGTCGAAGCCGCTGCGCAGCAGGCTGCCCTGTTTCAGGCAGATCACGGCCTGGCTGATCAACATGGCCTGAAATATCTGCTCGATCCTCTGCGCCTGTTGTTCCCAGAATTCATCGAGGCGGCGGGACATCAGGTGCAGAAAGTCGATGGCTTTTATCCGTTCTTCGATATCCAGGGCCGCAACCGCAAGCTCCTTGTCGGCTGACCAGACGCCTTTGCCGGTCGTGTCCAGATACACCACCGACCGACCGCCATGGTCGATATAGCCGGCAGGGTATTGCACCCGATAATTGCTCATCAGGGCTTCACTGAGGCTGACGGGTTTCTCGTCGGGTACGTGTACATGAACGGTAGGTCGCAGAATGCTGCCCAGCGGCGTGACCGAGTGCCCGCGTCGATAGGCAATGAAGACGTGATCAGGGTTTAGCTCTGCGCCATGCAGGGTGAGGATGACTTCAGCCATGAGCTGCGCCGCTATTTTCAGCGGTGCGGGGATTTGCCCGAGGATGGGGGCCTTTGTCTGCCAGAGGTCTACCGCTCCTGCCAGGGTCAGGCCACGTGCAATGGGTTTGAGCAGGTCGATATCGTGGGCGCCATCCACGCTTTCCAGCAGGTCGAGTGCGAATGTTTTCTGAGCATCTGTCAGGTGGCTGAACACGTCACCCTGAAGCACTACCGACTCGACCATGAGTGCCAGGCTTTCATCGGCAATGTACTTGCTCAGCCAGAGTCGATGCTGCCTTGAGGCATTAAGGGCGTCGAGCAATCGTTGGGTCATCTGGCGCGGCTCGTCACTGATGTACTCGGTGATGGTTGCCGTATCACCCAGGACATGAATGAAGCAATGCGAGGTGTTCAGCGACCTGACCTGAAAGATGCCGGGTATGAGCTGAGCGTTGACAGACAGCATGCGGACCTCCGAGCTGTCTGCGCGCGTGGTCTGTTCCAGCGCCTGGCTGTCGGCTGGAAAGTGCTTGAGCCCCAGTGCATCGAGCGTCAGGTAATAACCGTTGCGGCTGATCTTTTTCCGGGCGAACTTTCGTGCCAGCACGTCTAGAAAGGAAAGCCTGGCCAGTGTGCGGTAAGTCGTTTCATGTTTGTGCCAGAAGGCATTGACCTTGCTGATGTAGTCATCGACCCACGGGGCGTTGATGATGAGGTCAAACAGTGTCCTGGAGCTTAGTGATGGCGTATCCGGGTCCGGCAATGTGTCGGTTATCGTGCAGTTCAGCAGGTCTGCCAGCCGGCTCGTGTCGCCAGATATCAGGGCCAGTTCGGTCAGGGAGAGTCGGGCGCTGTAACGCTCGCGCCCACGCTCATCGACCGAGGGCCGGTTTTCGGTCGTGAAGGTGATGTGCAGTGTGTCAGGGTCCAGTTGCTTGCCTGCCTTCTGCAGCAGCAGGGCTTTCAGTTGCTCGCGGATATACGCCCGCTGGGGAGGAGGGTAGTCCATGTCCAGTTGCAGGGTTTTCAACAGCAGGATCGAGTCGGCAAGCAGTTTGAAGCCGGGGCTTTTTCTGAGCTTTTTCAGTCGCTGTATGGCTTGTGCATCGGGTAATGCCGAAGGTGATGGCGAGGCGATCTCCGGCAGCGGTTTTTCGTCAGTCGGGTAATGCAGCGGCGCAAGGGAAAATGCCCCCGAGCCATTGAGACTGTCTTTTCGTTCCGAATCAGGACCCGGCAATATGATGAAATCGGGATGCTCCAGATTGGAAGCAGCAGAGAGGGATTTCCAGAGTTCATCCATGACAGTGACATAGCGAAGTGAGTGGCCGCTTACTATGTCACTGCCAAGGCTGCGCAGTTGCCTATCTATTTATAGGTTCAGCGCTGCTGCAGATAAGCACGCCAGCCGCCCAGATGGCTGATATCGGTCGCGCCTTCAAGGCCATAAGGTTCGCAGATAAAGCCGCTTTCCCAGCGTCCATCGGCCAGTTGCACCTTGCCCAGCCCCAGCGGTGCGGGAATGCCGGTCAGGAATGAACCCAGCTCACGGCTCGGCAGTTCCCAGACTTCCACTTCTATCGCCACGCCATCTTGCGCTACACGCAACATGCCCGGACGAAACGGCGGGCCGCCTGCCAGAGCATATAACTGATAGTCGGGCGAGCTTTGTGTCACTTCCAGCAAGCGTGCACCGCGCTGCTTGAGTTGCCCGTTCAGTGCCAGGCCGTCCAGATGGGCTCCACAGACCACAAGGCGGCTCATGTCATTGCGGGCGGCGGACTTGGGTTGAGGCAGATCTGGAATGTGGCCACCGATCAGTGGCAGTGCGGTCTGGCGTTGCAAGGCGTCGGCGATGCTTAGCAGGTATTGATCTGTAAAGGCCCGACCAAACAGCGTCACGCCCCAGGGCAGGCTGTTGTTCATGACGGCGCTGGGCACTGCAACGGCTGCGTAATCCAGCAGGTTGACGAAGTTGGTGTAGTAACCCAGCTCCGAGTTACGCAACACCGGTTCTGCTTCCAGTTCTGCCGAGGTGACCGGGCGACCGATGCTGGGCGTGACCACGAAGTCCAGGTCTTCAAGCGCCTTGTCGCAGATTGCCTTGAGTGCCTGCAAACGATAGTGCGCCCGGAACGTATCGACACCCGTGACCGCAGGTGCCTTGTCCAGTACAGCGCGGATAACGGGCAGCACGGCGTCGGGAACTTCCTGCATCAATTGCCCGGCCACGCTGTAGCGTTCGGCGACCCATGGGCCTTCATACAGCAGACGCGCCGCTTCCAGGAAGGGCGAAAGATCCAGGGTGACAGCTTCACCGCCCAGTGCTTTCAGATGAGCGAGCGCTGCCTCGAACAACTGCGGTCCTTCGGCACACCCGAAAAACTCCAGGTCTTCGGCACGTGGCACGCCGAAACGGAAAGCGCGGGGCGCGCCGAAGGCCGAAGCGTCGTTCCACAACGGGTTTCGGCGGCTGTATTCGTCGCGAGGGTCCAGCCTGGCCACCAGCCCCAGCAACTGGCTGGCTTCCCTTGCTGTGGCCGTGAAGGTGGTGACGCAATCCAGCGTACGGCAGGCCGGCACCACGCCAGCCGTGGAGATCAGCCCTTTACTGGCTTTCATGCCGACCAGATTGTTCAGCGCAGCAGGCACCCGGCCCGAGCCTGCGGTGTCGGTGCCCAGCGAGAAGCTGCTGACACCCAATGCCACGGCCAGTGACGAACCGGAGCTCGACCCGCCGGACGGGTACTCCTTGAGTACGCTGTTGGGGCATGCGCCATAGGGTGAACGGCTGCCGTTCAGGCCGGTGGCGAACTGATCGAGGTTGGTCTTGCCCATGGGCACGGCACCCAGGGCGATCAGTTGCTCGACAATGGTTGCCGAACGTTGTGGCACATACGCATAGGACGGGCAGGCTGCGGTAGTAGCAATGCCTGCCAGGTCGATATTGTCCTTGATCGAAAACGGGATGCCGTACAGCGGCAGGTCTTTGATATCGCGGTTTTCCAGTGCAGCGAGGTAAGGCTCCAGTTCTGCCGGGCTGAGCAAGTGGATGTACAGATGAAAGTCAGGATTCAGCGCGGCGGCCTTTTCATGGAGGGCCAGGATCAGTTGCCGGGGTGTCAGTCTGCCGGCCTGGTACGCGTCACGCAGGGTATCCAGTTGCAGGTCGCTTGGGAGTGCGTTGTGGTTCATGGCGAATTCCGTCGAAAGAGTTAAAGACACAAGGTTTCAGTCCGTTTCCAGAACGACCACACGTTGCCCGGCTCGCACCGCCGAGCCAGGTTGCACCCGCACATCGCGAACAATGCCGCTCACGGGAGCCAGCAGCGGGATTTCCATTTTCATGGACTCCAGAATCACCAGCACATCTCCTGCCGAAACTCGCTCACCTGGCTGGACCTGCACTTGCCAGAGGTTGCCGGCGATATGGCTGTCGACCCCTTGCTGGCCGGTTTCGAGCGCGGGTTCATCGGTGAGCGGGGCCGCACTTTCCTCACTCTCGAAATTGGCTTGCCCGCTGGCGATCCAGCGCTCGCGTTCGGCCTGGAAAGCAGCTTGCTGCTGGCCGCGAAAGGCGGCGATGCCCTCGGCTTCCTTGGCTAGAAACGCTTGATAGTCGGCCAGGTTCAGGGTGCTGTGTTCGATCTCCAGCGGGTAACGGCCCAGCGGGAAATCCCGGCGGATGCGCAGTAACTCATCGGCACTGACCGGGTAAAAACGGATCTGGTCGAAGAAGCGCAGCAGCCAGGGCTTGCCGTCAAAGGCGGCGACTTCGCGATAGCGGTTCCACATCTGCAACGTACGGCCCACGAACTGATAACCGCCGGGGCCTTCCATGCCGTACACGCACATGTAGGCCCCGCCGATGCCCACCGAGTTTTCGGCGGTCCAGGTACGTGCCGGGTTGTACTTGGTGGTGACCAGGCGATGACGCGGGTCCAGAGGTGTTGCCACAGGTGCGCCGAGATAGACGTCGCCCAGGCCCATGACCAGATAGCTGGCGTCGAACACCGTGCGTTGCACTTCATCCAGATTGGGCAGGTCATTGATGCGCCGGATGAACTCCAGATTGCTCGGGCACCAGGGCGCGTCCTTGCGCACGGTGGTCATGTATTTCTCGATTGCCAACTGACAGGCCGGATCGTCCCAGGACAAGGGCAGATGCACGATGCGCGACGGGACTTGCAGGTCCTGGGTGGCGCAGACGGCATCCCATTCACCGGCGACGATATCCAGCAGTGTTGTGAGAGGCAGTTGTTCGGGGTGGTAATGCACTTGCAGGGAGCGAATGCCCGGTGTCAGATCGATCACGCCCGGCAGTGCCTTGCTTTCCAGTGCCTGCATCAAGGCGTGCCCGCGGAATCGCAGCACCAGATCCAGTTCGGGAGCCCCGATTTCCAGCAACACATGGGTGTCGCCTGATAGCCGGGCGACCAGTCGTTTGTCGTCCTGACCAATATCCAGCACAACCGGGTTCTGTAGGAGTGGATTCATCCGCGAAGGGGGTGTGTCTGGACCATTGCTTTCGCGACTGAAGTCGCTCCTACGGATTAGGGCGCGGGCTGTTTCCAGGCTGACCGGGCTGAAACGCACTTTATCTCCGGCCTTGAGCTGCCCCAACTGCCACAGATCCGCTTCGATGATGGTCACCGGGCAGACGAATCCACCAAGACTCGGGCCGTCGGGGCCGAGGATGACAGGCATGTCGCCGGTAAAATCCACCGCGCCGATGGCGTAGGGATTGTCATGGATATTGGAAGGGTGCAAACCCGCTTCGCCACCATCGGCGCGCACCCATTCCGGCTTTGGTCCTATCAGGCGCACGCCGGTTCGGCTGGAGTTGAAATGCACTTCCCAGTCGGTGGCAAAGAACGTATTGATGTAACCCTCGGTGAAATACTCCGGCGCACCATGCGGCCCATAAATCACGCGAATCTGACGCACATCTGCCAGGGGCTCGATCTGTTCATCCGGCACACGCTGCCCGGCGCTGCGATCAGCAAGGGCCGTGATATGCAGCACATCACCAGCGCGCAATGCCCGTCCACCATGCCCGCCGAACTGGCCGAGGGTGAAGGTGCTTTTGCTGCCCAGATAGTCCGGCACATCCAGCCCGCCGCGTACGCACAGGTAACTGCGTGCCCCGGCACCGGCAATGGTGCCCAGCGCCAGGGTCGAACCTGCAGCAACCAGCAGCGCCGTATTCATGTTTTGCGATTCACCATCAAGGGTGATCGGGATCAGCGCGCCGGTAATGGCCACCACCGCATCGGTATTGAACCGTAGCAGCGGGCCGCTCATGGTGATTTCCAGTGCCGCGCAACCTTCGGCATTACCCAGCAGGCGATTGCCCTGGCGCAAGGCCCGGCTGTCCATCGGCCCTGAAGGCGGTACACCAACGGCCCAGTAACCGAGACGGCCCGGATAGTCCTGCACAGTGGTCTGGGTGCCGCCGCTGAGCACTTCAAAGGTGTCGGCGTGATAGATCAGGTTTTCCAGGCAACGGGTCCACGGCTGGCCGCTGGCAAAGGGCGCATCGACGATGATCTGCTGTAAATAGCCGCGGTTGGTTTCCACGCCATACAGGCGCGTGTTGCTCAAGGCTTCGGCCAATGCGTCACTGGCTTGCTGACGATCGGGTGCCCAACTGATGAGCTTGGCGATCATCGGATCGAAAAACGGCGGAATCTCACAACCGGCTTCAACCCAGGTATCGATGCGCAGGCTTTTGCCATCGGCTGCCGGAAAGTCCACGGCGGTCAGCAGGCCGGGGCAGGGCTGGAAGTCGCGTCCCGGATCTTCGGCATACAGCCGCGCCTGAATGGCATGGCCGCTCGGCTTCAGCGTGGCTTGCAACTGGCTGAGCGGCGGCAGATCACCGGCCGCCAGTTGCACCATCCAGCCGACCAGATCGACACCCCACACTTGCTCGGTAACGCCATGCTCGACCTGAAGGCGGGTATTCACTTCCAGAAAGTAGAAACGCTGATCTTCGCTGTCGAAGACAAACTCTACGGTCCCCGCGCTGCGATAGTTGACCGCCTTGGCCAGCTTGATGGCCGCCGCGCAGAGTTCTTCGGCCATGCCATCCGGCAGGTTCGGGGCCGGGGTTTCTTCCAGGACTTTCTGGTTACGGCGCTGCACCGAGCAATCGCGCACGCCAAGGGCCAGCACTTCGCCCTGGCCGTCACCGAAAACCTGCACTTCAAGGTGACGAGCACGCTGGATGTATTTTTCGATAAATACGCCGGCATCGCTGAAGTTGTTCTGGCCCAGGCGTTTTACTGCCTCAAAGGATTCGGCCAGTTCGTCGGCGCTCCGGCATACGCGCATGCCGATCCCGCCACCGCCAGCGGTGCTTTTGAGCATTACCGGGTAGCCGATGCCACGTGCCGCCGTGAGTGCCGACTCAAGGCTGTCGAGCAGCTCGGTGCCTTCGAGCATCGGTACGCCATGCTGTTTGGCCAAGGCTCGCGCCGTGTGCTTCAGGCCGAAGACGCGCAGTTGTTCTGGCGTCGGGCCGACGAAGGCGATGCCGGCTTCTTCGCAGGCCTGGGCGAACGCCGCGTTTTCCGAAAGAAAACCGTAGCCGGGATGAATCGCTTTGGCACCACTGCTTTGGGCAATGGCGAGAATCTTGTCTACCGCCAGATAAGTACCTGCCGCGCCGCCTTCACCCAGGCTGTAGGCTTCGTCGGCCTGCATCAGGTGCAGGCTGGCGGCATCGGCTTCGGAATAGACCGCAACACCTTTGACCTTCAAGGTGCGCAGGGTTCGCAGGATGCGGCAGGCAATGGCGCCGCGGTTGGCGATCAGCAGTTTGTCGAACATGGCATAAACCCCGGAAACCCAGATTCGCTCGGTTTCGTAATGGGAAGCGGGCCGTCCCGCTATGGGTCGTTGCGCACAACGGTCGTCCGTTGTGGAGGGCTCGATTTTCTGGATTCAGTCGCGAATCAGCAGCCGGGCCGGAGTCGGGTTGTAGCCGTTGCAGGGGTTGTTCAGTTGCGGGCAGTTGGAGATCAGCACGATCACATCCATCTCGGCGCGCAGCTCGACGTACTTGCCGGGCGCGGAAATGCCGTCCTCGAAAGTCAGGCCACCCTCGGCGGTCACCGGGACATTCATGAAGAAATTGATGTTCGGGCCGATGTCGCCTTTGCCCAGGCGACCGTCATGGGCGCAGGCACGCAGGTAGTTGTCCCGGCAACTGTGCATGTGCAGTTTGTCCAGGGCATAGCGCACGGTATTGCTTTCCTGGGCGCAGGCCCCGCCAAGGGTGTCATGACGTCCGCAGGTATCGTCGACGATGGTCAGCATCGGCTGGCCGAGGTTGGAATACAGCACGCTGCCGGTGGTCAGGTACACGCTGTTCTGGCGACGCAAGGTGCGTTGTACGTCATAGCGCTCGCGTGGGTTGGCCAGGCTGTAGAACAGGGTATCGACGGCCTGATTGCCTTCCAGGTCGAGAATGCGCACGGTCTGTCCGGCCTTGACCTCGGCCAGAAACGGCTCGCCAGCAGGGATGGTGGCGTCGCAGCAATGTTGAGTTGAATGCATGGCAAGGCCTCCTCAGGCGAACAGACGGTCGGTGTTTATAAAGCCACGCTCGTTTTCCGGGCGCGACGTGCGGCAGTGTTCGGCCACGCTGGCGTCGGCTTTCATCCAGCTCAGCTTCACAGGCTGCGGGGCGTACTTGGGGGTGGGGTCCATAGGGTGTTGCAGGGCAGTGAGGACCACCAGGGTGTCCATCGGCGCATACAGCTCGATGTAGTCGCCAGCTTTCGAGTTGTCCGGCACGAAATGCAGGCTGCCAGCCTCGTCCACATTGACCCTGCTGAACAGGTTCAGGGTCATCAGCAGGTCGGACAGGCCCAACCCCCATTTGCCCAGCTCTACCAGCAGGTTGTCGACGCCATTGCGGAAGAAACCATTGCGCAGTTCCTGATAGCGGCCCATGCCGTATTTCTCTTCGACTTCCGCCGCGTTGAGTACGCCGCCGAGGCTGTCGCTCCAGCCGCAGGTGTCAGCAGTGATCGCTGCCAGCACACGACCCATGTCCGAGTACAGGCAGTGGCCGCTGGTGAGCTTGGCGGTGTGTTGGCACTTGAGGCTGTCGGGCAGGTTCAGGCGTTCGGTCTTTTCATGGGCATTGAGCAGCGTCAGGCTGACATTGGCATTGCCGTTCAGGTCTGTAAGGCGTAGCAGCTCGCCGCGCTTGAGCACGAATGAGCGATGGGCTCCGCCAGGCAGAAGTTCTTCGGCGAACACGGGAAAGAGGGTGGTTGAGTCAGTCATGAGTCGGGCTCCTTTCAAGCCGTTTGCAGCGAGTCGAGGGCCGCGCGTGCAGCACGGCGGTCGCTGTTCAAGGGGATGTCGTAAGTGATGCGTGCGCCATAGGCGCCGGGGGCGTGCGGGTCTTGGCGCACCTTGTCGAACACCATCAGGCGGGTGCCGAGGTTGAAGCCTTCGGACAGGTCGTGGGTGACCATGAACACGGTCAGCTTCGTTTCCTGCCACAGCTCCAGCAGCAGGTTGTGCATGTCCTTGCGAATGCCGGGGTCCAGCGCGCCGAACGGCTCGTCCAGCAGCAGGACACGAGGCTTCATGATCAACGCCTGAGCAATGGCCAGCCGTTGTTGCATGCCGCCGGACAGTTGGGTCGGGTATTTGTCCAGCGCGTGGCCCAGCCCGACTTTGTGCAGCAGCACGGCCGCCTGTTCCCGGGCATCGCGCTTGGCCTGGCCGAACAAGCGTCCGAGCAAAGGTGCGTTCGGCAGTTCCAGACCCAGCGCTACGTTGTCCAGCACGCTCAGGTGCGGGAACACCGAGTAGCGCTGGAAGACCACGCCACGGCTTGGATCCGGCTCGCTGGCCAGAGCCTTGCCGTCCATAGTGATAGAGCCACGACTGGGGATTTCCTGGCCCAGCAGCAGGCGCAGAAAAGTGGACTTGCCACAGCCCGAGGCTCCGACCAGGGTGCAGAACTCACCCTCGGCCACGTCCAGGTTCAAGCCTTCGAGTACCACCTGATCGTCGTATTGCTGCCAGACATTGCGTACACAAATGAAGCTCATCCTCGTGCTCCTTCATACCAGGGGAATGCACGGCGGGTCAGTGCTTTCAGGCCCCAGTCCATCAGCCAGGCGAGCAGAGTGATCCAGACCACGTAAGGCAGAATCACGTCCATGGCCAGATAGCGGCGCACCAGGAAAATCCGGTAGCCCAGCCCGTCAGTGGACGCGATGGCTTCGGCCGCGATCAGGAACAGCCAGGCAGATCCCAGTACCAGCCGCAAGGCGATCAACAGGCGTGGCAGCAGTTGCGGCAGGATCACCCTCAGGATCAGCGTCCAGGTCGAGGCGCCGAGGGTTTGCGCTTTGATCAGCAATTCCACGGGGATTTCCCGTGCGCGCTGTTCCAGATCCCGGGCCAGGATCGGCGTGATGCCGATAACAATCAGCATCACTTTCGATAACTCTCCCAGCCCGAAAACAATGAACAGAATCGGTAGAATCGCCAGCGGCGGCACCATCGACAACACTGTCAGTAACGGCGAGAGTGGCGCGCCGAAGAGCGGCAGAATGCCCGACGCAATCCCCAGGCACAGGCCCAGCAAGGCGCTGACTCCCAGCCCGATGGCCAGCCGTTGCAGGCTGGAACCGGTGTCCTGCCAAAGCAGGTAGCTGCCGGTGCGCGCGTCCTCGGTGAAGGCCATACGCTTGACCGCATCGGCCATCTGCACCGCGCTGGGCAGCAGTTTGTCGTTGGGGTTTTCCATCAGCCGCGTCGCCGAGCCTGTGAAATAGGCGAACAGCAGCAGGGCGAATGGCAGGATCACCAGAATCAGGCGACCTGCCCGATCCGGATGTCGATTTATCAAGCGCATGGCAATGACCTTTGGACTGGGTGCGTTTTACAGCTTGTTGTCGACGGCCATCTGCACGTAGCTGGGGTCGAAGTGCAGCTTGAGGTTGGCCTTGTCGCCTTCAGTCACGCCATTGGCGAACGACATGCCCACGGCGCCTGCATCTCGGGCACCTTCGCCCAGCAAGCCATGATCGAAGGAGAAACTGGCGACCTTGCGCATGGTGTCTGGCAGTTGCGCGCTGGTGGCGAACGTCAGTGCTTCCTGTGGCGTGGCAAACAGCCGGGTGGTGTCGAGCTGCGACTGGAAGCCCGCCAGGTCGGTGCCCGACGCCTTGGCCATGTGCTCCAGTGCCGCCTTGCTGGCCGCCGACTTGGCGTTCATCAGGGCAACCACTTCAAACCATGCGCCGGTCAGAGCTTTGCCCAGGGCCGGGTTGTCTTTCAGGGTCTGGGTGTTGACCACCATCATGTCCATGATTTCGCCAGGGATCTTGCTCGAATCGAAGACTTGCGTGACGCCGGGCCTGGCCTTGATATCCGAAAGCATCGGGTTCCAGGTGGTGACGGCTTTCACTTCATCGGTGTTGAAGGCTGCCGAGATATCGGCGTCCGAGGTGTTGACCACCTTGAGGTCTTTTTCGGTGAGGTTTGCGCTGTCCAGCGCACGGGCCAGCAGGTAGTGGGAAACCGACAGCTCGACCAGATTGACGTCCATGCCTTTGAGGTCGGCGACGGTCTTGCCTTCGCCCTTGATCACGATGCCGTCATTGCCGTTTGAAAAGTCGCTGACGATCAGCGCTGTGCTTTCAACGCCTCCGGCAGCCGGAATGGTCAGGGCATCCATGTTGGTCATGGTGCAGCCGTCGAACTGACCGGCGGTGTACTGATTGATCGATTCGACGTAATCGTTGAGCTGGGTGATATCGATCTTGATGCCGTATTTCTTCGCCCATTTGTCGACGATGCCTTGAGTGCCGGCGTATTCCCACGGCATCCAGCCCGCGTAAATGGTCCAGCAGACGTTGAAGTGATCTTTGGGGGCGGCTTGTGCCGAGAGGCTCAATGCAGCGATGAGGCCTGCTGCGAGCAGACCGGACAGGCGGGACTTGGGCTTGTGCATGCTGAATAAACCTCCAGTAGTGAAAGGGGCGGCCAGGAGCAACTCGACACCACTGGTGTCCTGTCTCCCGGGCTTTTATCCCGCCGTGTAACCTCTACTGGAGGTCGCCAACTCTCGGACCAGCCACTTACCTGTCGGCAAGCCGGAACCCTAGTCGGCTATTGCAAATTGTGGTGCCGCGAAGCTGTGTTGACTCCTGCACATCAATCGTTAAGCGAGAGTTGTGCCAACTTGCTACAAGCCTTGTTTCTCCATGGGTGTTGGAAAAAGGACACGATTTTCCTGCCCGGGATTGCCTTGTGCTGGTGCGGGTTTGCACCGTGATGAGGCGTCCGGGGTTGAAATGTTTTGTAGCATCTTTGTGCCGAAGGGGTGCGGGGCCCCGTGGCCTTGTTTATCAAGGGCTTGCGAGCCATTTTGCTACTATCTGATGGGACGGGTGGACAGGGGGAGTCTCGCACTAGATGGCCTTTTTGCTGTCTGATTAATCGTCTGCTGACCCAATGTGCAGACGCCGACCAGCGTCGCTGGTTGTGCCCAATCGCGGTCCAAGGAGGCCGCCATGTATCGAAGACCCTTGCTCATCGCTTTTCTGGCTCTGTTCATGACAGGTTGCTATGCAGGTCCTGGTTACTACGAATCCGAGGTGTACACACAACCGACGACGGTCGTCGCTGGAGGGTATGCTTATGACAACGGTTACCGCTCTTCCTATTATCAGGAGCGGCGCATTTATGTAGCGCCTCAGCCACGCTATTACTACAGCCAGCCACCGCGTTATTACGCGCCACCGCCTCAGCCGCGCTACTACGGTCCTCCACCGCAACCGCGCTATTACAACCCCGGTCGGCCACCGGGCCACGGATGGCGTGACAACAGGTTCCGTGGCAATGACGGTTACCGGAACAACTACCGTAACGACTATCGCAATGACTACCGCGGAGGCGGCCGGTCATGGGATCGAGGCCGGGGTGATGGCCGTTATTGATTGCTAACCCCCCAGGAGCGAATTCATTCGCGAATGAATTCGCTCCTGCCTGGCGATACCTGGATAGTTATGACAAATCCGCCAGCGGATGCCTTCCCTCCCAAGCCTTTGAGAAGTGAGCATCAATCACTGCTCTCGGTATCCTGGCCACATCTTGCCAGTGCCAATGTGGCGCGTGGTCCTTGTCGATCAGTCGCGCCCGCACACCTTCGTTGAACTCCGGATGACTGCAGCAGTTGAGGCTCATGGCGTATTCCATCTGGAACACCTGGGCCAGTGACAGATACCTGCCTCGACGGATCTGTTCCCAGATCAGATGAGCGGTCAACGGGCAGCCCTCCAGTAGGTTTTTCGCGCAATGAGCCAGCAGCGCGTCGTCCTGATGTTGCAGATGTCCGATGGCATTCCAGGCACCGGGCAGATTCCCGACATCCAGTAATTCATCGATCTGTTCCCTGCGCGGCAGCCACTGGGCGGCTGGCAAGCGGGGGAGGGCTTCCTGTTGCAGGGCCTTGAGCAGGCTGTTGAGCTGTACGTCGGTCTGTTCCTGCCAGTTCAGTTGCAGCAGGCTTTCGATCAGCACGTCTTGCTGTTCGTCGAGCAGGAAACGATCGGCCAGGTCCAGATCCAGCGCGTCACGGCCATTGATGTGAGCGCCGGTCAGTCCCAGAAACAGGCCCAGCTTCCCTGGCAGTTGAGACAGAAACCAGCTGGCACCTACATCCGGATACAGGCCGATGCTGATTTCGGGCATCGCCAGACGGCTGCTCGGGGTTACGATGCGAATGCTGGCACCTTGCAGCAATCCCATGCCGCCCCCCAGAACATAGCCATGGCCCCAGCAAATCAAGGGTTTGGGGTAGGTGTGGAGGCTGTAGTCCAGGCGATATTCCGCCGCAAAGAAGCTGGCCGCCAGAGGTGGCACGGTGCCCGGAGCCTCGCGACAGGCTTCGGCCAGTGAGCGCACCTCGCCGCCGGCACAAAAGGCTTTCGGCCCGTTGCCGCGCAGCAGGACGCACACGATCTGCGGGTCGTCTGCCCAGGCCGCGAGCTTGTCCTGAAGGGCTAGAATCATTGGCAGCGACAGGGCATTGAGCGATGTTTCGGCATCCAGGCTGGCGATGCCGATCCGGGCGCCATCTTGCCCGTGCAGCTCTTCAAATTGCAGATTCATCATGACTCTCTCGTAGGCAGTTACAAACGACGTTCTGCCATCCAGTGTAGAAAACTGCTGGTTTGCTGCTGCGCATTTGACATTGGCAGCCAGCTTTCCTAGTGTCGCGCAGTGTTTTTACCGGGTATGACCATGACAAGCGATGACCGTATCAAACTTGAGCCCAGCTGGAAGCAGGCGCTGCGCGATGAGTTTGAAAAACCTTACATGTCGCAACTGCGTGAGTTCCTGCGCCAGGAACATGTCGAAGGCAAGGAAATCTATCCGCCGGGGCCGCTGATCTTCAATGCGCTCAACTCGACGCCGCTGGATCAGGTGAAAGTCGTGATTCTCGGCCAGGACCCGTATCACGGCCCGGGTCAGGCCCATGGCTTGTGTTTTTCGGTACAACCCGGCGTGCCTGCGCCGCCTTCGCTGGTGAATATCTTCAAGGAGTTGAAGCGCGACTTGAACATTGATATCCCCAACCACGGCTGCCTGCAAGCCTGGGCCGATCAGGGCGTGCTGATGCTCAACACCACCCTGACTGTGCAGCGGGCCAATGCGGCTTCTCATGCTGGCAAGGGCTGGCAGCATTTCACCGACAAGGTCATCGAAGTCGTCAGCGCCCATCAGCCGAATCTGGTCTTCCTGTTGTGGGGTTCCCATGCGCAGAGCAAGCAGAAGCTGGTGGACGCCACCAAGCATCTGGTACTGACTTCGGTTCACCCGTCGCCGTTGTCGGCCTATAAAGGCTTCCTGGGTAACGGGCATTTTGGTCGCGCCAACAAGTATCTGGAGCAGAATGGGCTGGCGCCGATTGATTGGAGGCTGTCGGATATTTGAGTAGGGAAGGCCGCAAGCCTCAAGTCAAAAGCTTGCAGCTCCTATCTCCTATCCCAGCGCCGATACAACGGCTCTGCCAGAAACATCACAAACAATAACCGCATGACCTGCATTGCTGTCACCAGTGGCACCGAGAGTTGCAGCACCTCGGCTGTCAGGCTCATTTCGGCGATGCCGCCTGGCATCATGCCCAGGGTCAGGGAGCGCAGGTCCAGGTGGGTGAGGGTGCTCAAGCCCAGTGCGGCGAGGGCTGCGATCAGCATGGTCAGGGCTGTCCCCACTAGCGTGCGTCCGAGAAAGGACGGTGCCCGCCTGAAGAACTCACGATTGAAGTGACAGCCCAGGCCGCTGCCGATCAGCAGTTGACCAAGCTGGCTGGCCCCGTTGGGCAGTCCGATTTTCAAGTCCCAGGCGACACTGACCACTGAACTGAGCAGCAGAGGCCCGAATAGCCAGGGATTGGGTTGTTTGAGGCGTTGCCAGAGAAAAGCCAGTACCGCGCCCGCGGGCAGCAGAAACAACAACCATCGCCAGTCCACCGTTGTGGCATGCAGCGCTGGAGTGCCGTCACCCAGCAGGTATTTGAAGATCGCCGGTACACACAGCACCACCGCCAGCACCCGCAGGCTTTGAGCGGCAGCAACACTGCTGAGGGTCGCACCATTGCGTGCGCCGAGATTGACCATCTCCCCCGAGCCGCCCGGCATGCTTGAGAAAAACGCCGTAGGACGATCTTCCCCGGTACGTAGCATCAGCCAGACGCTGACCACGCTGGAAAGACTGGTCACCAGCGCCCCGAGCACAATCAGACCGAAGTGTTCCAGTACTTGCTCGATGACTACCGGGGTAAAGTGCAGGCCAATCCCGATGCCGATGATCAGTTGCCCGACTTTGCGTCCGCCGGGGATTTGCGTCAGTTGCCAGGGTGTCAGACAGCGGACCAGGATGATCGCCAGCAACGAGCCGATCATCCATGGCAAAGGCCAGCCGACCTGGCTGGCGAGGTATCCGCCAAGCAGGCCGACCAGCGGGGTTCCCCACCAGCTACGAAAGGACCGGTCAGACATCGGCCAGTGCGCGCGACTGCCTGGAGCGCTTGCGCCAGATCCGGTACAGCGGGAACAGCAGCATGAAAATCGTCACGATCCAGACACCGATGCTGATCGGGCTGGCCCACAGGATTTCCAGCGCGCCATTGGAGATCGACAGCGCACGTCGCAGATTCTGCTCCATCAAACCACCCAGAATGAAACCGAGCAGGATCGGCGACAGCGGGAAGTCCAGTTTGCGCAGGATGTAGCCGAAGATACCGATACCCACCATCAGGAACAGGTCGAAGGTCGTGGCATGCACGGCATAGACGCCAATCGCGGTAATGATCGCGATCACCGGCACCAGCGCCCAGTTCGGTACGGCAAGGATGCGGGTGAAGATGCGGATCATCGGGATGTTGAGAATCACCAGCATGATGTTGGCGATGAACAACGAGGCGATCAAGCCCCAGACAATGTCCGGTTGCTGCTGGAACAGCATCGGGCCGGGCGTGATGTTGTACAGCGACAGGGCGCCGATCATCACCGCCGTGGTGCCGGAACCCGGAACACCCAGAGTCAGCATCGGCACCAGCGCGCCGCAAGCGGTTGCACCGATGGCGGTTTCCGGGGCTGCGAGGCCGCGCATGTCGCCCTGGCCGAACTTGCCGCTTGGGCCGGCAATGCGTTTTTCGGTCATGTAGGCCACGGCGCTGGCCAGCGTTGCACCGGCGCCCGGCAATACGCCCAGGCCGAAACCGAGCAGGCCGCAACGAATGTTCACGATGAACACCGCCGAAGCTTCCTTGAAGTTGAACAGCATGCGCCCGGTGGCTTTCACGGCTTCCTGGCCGCGATGGGTTTTCTCCAGCAGCAACAGAATCTCGCTGATGGAAAACAGGCCCAGCACCAGCACCACGAACTGAATGCCGTCAGTCAGGTGAATGTTGTCACCGGTGAAACGGTACACGCCGCTGTTGGCATCGATACCGACGGCTGACAGGAACAGGCCGATCAGTGCCGCAATAAAGGTCTTGAGCGGCCTATCACCCGCCATACCGCCCAGGCAGACAATCGCAAAGACCATCAGCACGAAGTATTCCGCCGGGCCGAAGGCTATCGCCCACTTGGCCAGCAATGGCGCAAACAGCACCATGCCGCAGGTGGCGATGAACGCCCCGATGAATGAACTCCAGGCCGACAGCGACAAGGCGACACCTGCCAGTCCCTTGCGGGCCATGGGATAACCGTCCAGCGTGGTCATCACGGTAGAGGCTTCGCCGGGGATGTTCAGCAGGATCGAGCTGATGCGGCCGCCGTATTCACAACCCAGATACACCGCAGCCAGGAGAATCAGTGCCGATTCAGGTGGCAGGCCCAGTGCGAATGCGATGGGAATCAACAGCGCGACGCCGTTGATCGGGCCAAGGCCCGGCAGCAGGCCGACGACGGTGCCGATCAAGGTGCCGGACAGTGCCGTGATCAGGTTGTAAGGCGTGAGGGCGACACCGAATCCCTGACCCAGATAGCTGAAAGTATCCATATCAATTCTCCAGAACGCTGAGCAGGCCCAAAGGCAAGGGGACGTCCATGGCTTTATCGAACAGCAGATAAAGGCCGACGCTCATCAGGGTCACGACGACGATGCCGGGCACCCAGCGACCGCCATACAGGCGCGCCATGGGAATGCCGATCAGGATGCTGCTGAGGATGAAACCCAGAGGCTCGAACAGACCGGCGAACACCAGCAACAGTGCGATGCAGGTGCCGATCTTGATCAGGGTTTCGCGATCCAGAGGCGGTTCGTCTTCGGAATGCACGATGGGCGTCGGGCGAAACAGCAGGTACAGCAACGCCAGGCCCATCAGCCCGAGCATCAACAGCGGGAAGGCGCGAGGGCCTACAGGTTCATAGGAAAACGGGGCCTGATACGGCCAGGCCATCAGCGTCAGGCCTGCGCATACCAGTAACAGTGCAGCAGCGAAAATGCGTTGCAAGACCATGGGAAGCTCCTGTTTTGCGCCTGCCGGGCAGGCGCAACGGGTCGTCAGTCAATTGAGTTCAACAATCACTGAATCAGGCCGAATTCCTTGGCCAGCATCTTGTAGTCCGCAACCTGTTTCTTGACGTAGGTGTCCAGCTCCGCGCCGGTCATGGCGAAGGGGAACAGCTCGCGCTGGTCGCGCAGCTTGGCGAAATCCTCCGAGGCCAGGATCTTGTCGAAGGAGGCTTTCCACCATTCGTAGGCTTCATCGCTGACTTTGGGGCCGACATAGAAACCGCGAACAACAGGCCAGACGATGTCGTAGCCTTGTTCCTTGGCGGTCGGAATGTCTTTCATTTCCGGCTCGTCGATGCGCTTCTCGGCGAACACTGCCAGCAGGCGCATGTCACCGCTCAGGATGTGGGGCATGGAGTCGGAAATATCGGTACTGCCCACCTGAATGTGGCCGCCGAGCAGGGCGGTCGCAATTTCACCTCCGCCTTCCAGCGCAACATAGCGCAGGGCGCGAGGGTTGATGCCGGCGGCTTTGGCGATCAGTGCGGTCTGCATCCAGTCCTGGCTGCCGACGGTGCCGCCGGAACCGATCACCACTTTGCTCGGGTCGGTCTTGAGGGCTTGCACCAAGTCATCGAGGTTTTTGTAAGGCGAATCGCTCTTGACCGCGATGGCGCCATAACTGGTGCCTACTGCCGCGAGCCAGCGCACGGCATTTTCATCGAAACGGCCGAACTTGCCTTGTGCCAGATTGAGCAGCGAGCCGCTGGACCATGCCACCAGTGTTCCCGCATCGGCTGGACGCTGGGCGACCACTGCGTTGTAGGCCACGGCACCAACACCGCCAGGCATGTACGTCACACGCATCGGGGTGCTCAGGATTTTTTCGTTGATCAGGGCGCTTTGCACCAGCTTGCAGGTCAGGTCGAAGCCACCGCCCGGCGAGGCCGGCGCGATGCATTCCGGGCGCTTGGGCTCTGCGGCGAACAATTGGGTAGCAACCAGCATGCAACCGGCGGCCAGGCTCAAATGACGCAAGGATAAAATCATGGTCAGTCTCCTGAAACGTTTTTTGTTTTTGGATTAGAGAAGCTGTTCAGTACGATTTGTGTCGAATGTACTGCTGAGCGACACGTTTTATCGTTGACGCAAATGAGTGCATCGCAAGCGGGATGTGGGTTCGCAGGGCTGGAGTGAGGTGGTCGAGGGCTCTACACGGTAGACGGTTTGCAAAGCCTGGGATGGCTTGGACATTGTTGACTCCGTTTATTGTTTTTATTTTACAGACGCATCCGGGCGCCTTTATTTACGTACCCATTTTTGCGGGTCGTATCGCGATGCTAAATGGTGAACCTTTCATAAACCTTTCAACTATCTTTCAGGTGTCTACTCAATAGCCTCCAGTTGTTTCAATGCTTCACAGGTTGTGGCACGCCTGTACACTTCGTCTTCGTGCCCTCATTACAACATTCATGATTCAGGAGACGGCGATGCGTGTTCTTCTCGTCGAAGACCATCTGCAATTGGCTGAAAGTATCGCCCAGGCGCTCAAGAACGCGGGTTTGAACGTTGATGTACTGCACGATGGCGTGGCCGCCGACCTGGCCTTGAGCAGTGAGGAATATGCAGTGGCAATCCTCGATGTAGGGCTGCCGCGTCTGGACGGGTTTGAAGTGCTGGGTCGTCTGCGGGCGCGGGGCAAGAACCTGCCGGTGCTGATGCTGACCGCACGCAGCGATGTGAAGGATCGGGTCCACGGCCTCAATCTGGGGGCCGATGACTATCTGGCCAAACCATTCGAGCTTTCGGAGCTGGAGGCGCGGGTCAAGGCTCTGCTGCGTCGCAGTGTTCTGGGTGGTGAGCGGCAGCAGCGCTGTGGTGTGCTGGCCTATGACCTGGACACCAGACGCTTCACTCTGGGCAGCGACCTGCTGACGCTGACCTCCCGTGAGCAGGCCGTGCTCGAAGTGCTGATTGCCAGGCCGGGCCGGGTGATGAGCAAGGAGCAACTGGCGGCCCAGGTGTTTGGTCTTGATGAAGAAGCCAGCCCGGATGCCATCGAAATCTACGTGCATCGCCTGCGCAAGAAACTCGATGGCCATCCCATCGCGATCGTGACTTTCCGTGGCCTGGGTTACCTGCTGGAAAATCGCGATGCATAACGACAGCCTGCGTTGGCGACTGTTATGGAACCTGGCATTGCTGCTGATCGTGCTGATGCTGGCCAGCGGCATGAGTGCCTACTGGAATGGGCGGGAAGTAGCCGACACGGCCTACGACCGCACGTTGCTGGCTTCGGCAAGAACCATCGCGGCCGGCCTGACCCAGCGTGACGGCACGCTGAGTGCCGATGTGCCTTATGTGGCCCTCGATACCTTTGCCTACGACAGCGAAGGTCGTATTTATTACCTGGTCAACGACATCAACAAGACGTTGATTTCAGGCTATGAAAACCTGCCTTCTCCGCCTCCCGGAACCTTGCGCACCGACGATTACCCGGCACTCGCCAAGTTCTACAACGGGGTTTACCTGGGCCAGGATGTGCGGGTGGTCAGCCTGCTCAAGCCGGTCAGCGAACCCGGTATGAACGGGATGGCGGAAATTCGCGTGGCTGAAACCCAGGAGGCCAGGGTGCGCATGGCCCGAAGCCTGATGGCGGACACCTTGCTGCGCCTCGGCATGCTGGGCGGTGGGGCCTTGCTGTTAGTCTGGATCACGGTCAGCTCTACCTTGCGTCCGCTGGAACGATTGCGTACGGCAGTGGAAGAGCGACAACCCGATGACCTGCGCGCGTTGCCCATGGTTGAGGTGCAGCGTGAACTGCGTCCACTGGTGAGTGCGCTCAACCACTTCACTGAGCGCCTGCGTTTGCAGTTCGAGCGTCAGGCGCAGTTTATTGCCGATGCGGCCCATGAGTTGCGCACACCACTGGCTGCGCTCAAGGCGCGGGTCGAGTTGGGTTTACGTGATTCCGACCCGGTGCAGTGGCGTTCAACCCTTGAAGCGGCTGCTCAGGGCACAGATCGACTGACGTCTCTGGCCAACCAGTTGTTGTCGCTGGCGCGCATCGAGAACGGTGCTCGTGCGATTGCCGAAGGCGGCGTGCAGAAGCTGGATCTGAGCCAGCTGGCGCGTGAACTGGGCATGGCCATGGCCCCACTGGCCCATTCCCGTGGCGTGGCGCTGGCGCTTGAGGCTGATGAGCCGGTCTGGTTACGGGGCGAGCCGACGTTGCTCAATGAGTTGCTGAGTAACCTGATCGACAATGCCCTGGCGCATACGCCGGTGGGCGGCAACGTTGTGCTGCGAGTCTATGCGCCATGCGTTCTTGAGGTCGAAGACGATGGCTCGGGCATTCCGCAAGAAGACCGTGAGCGGGTCTTCGAGCGTTTCTACCGCCGCAATCAGCAGGGCAGCGGTTCAGGCCTGGGGCTGGCGATAGTCGGTGAGATCTGCCGCGCCCATCTGGCGCAGATATCCCTGCATGACGGGGCGCAGCGTGGTCTTAAGGTCCGGGTCAGCTTTGCGGCCTATCAGTAAAGCATGCCCATGGCTTCGTCCATTTCCGCACTCAGCAGTCCGCCTGCCACATTCAGTTCCAATTGATGAAAGGCTGGCAGGTCGACAATGTCGATCTGGCTGAAGGGGTGAGTGGTGTTCTTGTGGATATGGATAGTCGCGACCTGCACCAGGTCGATGTAGTCGGCACTTTTGGACACGCGTGTGAAGTCCTGGAACTGCGCAGGGACGGCCGCCAGCGGTTCCGGGAAGTCCCATGAGCGCAGCAGGCGCTCGCCAATGATCGGGTGAATGTTGTCGATCACATGGTTGAGACTGATTGCGTCGGACAGCAGGTCGAAATGGTCCTCGGCATACGTCAGGATCGGCAGGATGCCGATCAGGTGAATCAGTCCGGCGAGCGTCGCCTGATCCGGCTTCAGGTTGGTGTGACGATGACAGAGGGTGTAGCTGATCCCGGCCACTTGCAGGCTCTGTTTCCAGATTTCCCGCATCTTCTGTTCGACGACTTCCGACTTGGCGTGAAACATCTGCTCGACCACAAGCCCGATGGCCAGGTTACAGGTGTAATTGACCCCCAGGCGACGGATCGCGGTGTTCACGTCGCTGACTTCAAAGTTGGCACGCAGCAGCGGGCTGTTTGCAACCTTGATCAGGCGTGCGGACAGGGCGGTGTCACTGCCGATGACTCTGCTCAGTTCGGCAATGCTTATTTCGGTGTTCTCGGCAGCCATACGGATCTTCAAGGCTACCTCTGGCAGGGTAGGCAGAAACAAGGCATCTCTATCGATTGCCTTGATCAGGTTTCTCTGCACCTCGTCAGCCATCTTGCTCATGTTGCATCTCGCAGCCGTTAGGGGTGTTCAGACCGCCTGGCGCCGGGTGAGCGTCAGGAGGCCTGATAACTTTTGTGACAGTTGTAGCGCGCGGGTGTTCGCTGCGTGACTTAACGCTGGGTTTCGAGCTTGCTGTCCAGGGTATAGGGCAGTTCGCTCAATTGCAGGGTGGGTCCGTCTGGCGAGCCGAGATGAAGGTTGCCGCTTTCAGCAGCATCGGCCTGCAGCACCGCTAGCAACTCGATGCCTTGTTCGGCACTGGCCGCGATAACGACATTGCCCACGGCGCTGTTGTGTACAGGTGAGAACAGCGACGTGCCGGGTTCAGGAAGCTCGCTGGCTTCAAGTGTCAGGCGATAAAGCCTGCGCTTGAGTTTGCCAAGATACTGCATGCGGGCGACGATTTCCTGGCCGGTGTAACAGCCTTTCTTGAAGCTGACGCCGCCGACTGCCTGCAGATTGATCATCTGCGGGATGAATTCTTCGCGAGTGGTGCCCACGACCTGACCGATACCGGCGCGGATCTGGCCCAGCAGCCAGTCATTGAGCGGGCCTTCAGGCAGTTGGGCGGCCAGTCGCGACTTCACCTCTTCTGCCTGTTCGGCACGAACCCAGAGTTCGGCCCGGGCAGGGGAGACACGAATGGCAAGCAAATCGTTGGCGCGCACCAGTGCGTCAGTGTCCTGAGGCAGGTCCAGCCCGAGGCTGACCAGGGTGCCATCGCCATCCTGCAGGCCGAAACGCACCCAGGCGGCGCTCTCGTCGGTCAGCTTGGATTTGGAGAAGACCGCATATTTTTTCAGGTCCAGCAGTTGCGGTTCGATCAGCTCGCTGGCCATTGCCAGCAGGCAGCCATCGCCTTCAAGCACGATGCGGAAACTCGACTGCATGCGGCCTTTTTGTGTGCAGCGGGCACCCAGGCTGGATTTGCCGTCGTTCAGGTAGTTGAGGTTGCAGGTCAATTGACCTTGCAGGAATTTGCTGGCATCCACGCCGCGAACGGCAAGAATGCCCTCATGGGATAGCGTGCTGAAGAAAGCTGAGTGGGCCATGGTCATCGCAAGAGGAAAAAGTCTGGGGCACATCATAGTGCCGAGTCGTGAATATGGGTATATGAAAACTGCTGCGACCATTGGGCAATTCGCTCAACCGGCTCGCGCCTGTATACTCGCGGCCTACTTTGAGGAGCGCTCCATGGTCGAAGACGTCGAACTCAACCGCCTTTATTGGCACAGCCGCCGCGGCATGCTTGAACTGGACGTGCTGCTGGTGCCGTTTGTCCGGGAAGTCTACCCGCAATTGAATCAGGAAGATCGTGACCTTTATCGTCGCCTGCTCACTTGCGAGGATCAGGACATGTTCGGCTGGTTCATGCAGCGCGCCGAGTCCGAAGATCCCGAATTGCAGCGCATGGTTCGCATGATTCTGGACCGTGTCCAGCCCAAGTGATGGTTTCGAGTGCCACTGGCAGGCCTCGCGCCTGCTGTTGGTCGGGTATCTGAGCGTTCAGTTACTGGCGCTCATTGCCCTGTATTGGCTTGATATCCCCGGCTGGGCGTCTGCGCTCGGCGCCCTGTTTTGCCTGGCTCATGGTTTTTGGGTCATTCCCGGATCGATCCTGCTTGCGCGCCGTTCGGCAGTCACCGCCTTGCGGCGTGATCGCAAGGGCTGGCAAGTGTGGAGCGAACAGGGCAGCTGGCAGCCTGTGCAGCTCTGTCGTGACAGCCTGGCTTTGCCATGGATCGTCATTTTGCGCTTTCGTCCCGTAAAAGAGGGGCGAGCCGGGCGCTGCATAAAAAGCATCTGCATTCCCCGCGACGCGCTGACGCCGGATACCCACCGACGCCTGCGTGTCCGCCTGAAGTTCAGCCCGCGTAGGTGGGCGGTACCAGAATAGTGTCCAGCGCCTGAGGCAACATGTCCGGGTAATCCAGGGTGTAATGCAGGCCTCGGCTTTCCTTGCGCTCCATCGCCGAGCGGATCATCAATTCGGCCACCTGCGCCAGATTGCGCAGCTCGATCAGGTCGCGGCTGACCTTGTAGTTACTGTAGAACTCATCGATTTCATCGAGCAGCAGACGAACCCGGTGCTGGGCGCGCTGCAAGCGCTTGTTGGTGCGCACGATGCCGACATAGTCCCACATGAAGCGCCGTAGTTCGTCCCAGTTGTGCGCAATGATCACGTCTTCGTCCGAGTCGGTGACCTGGCTGGCGTCCCAGGCGGGCAGGTTGTCCGGCATCGGGATATTGGTCAGTTGCTCCTTGATGTCCGCAGCCGCCGAGCGTGCGTAGACAAAGCATTCAAGCAGCGAGTTACTGGCCATGCGGTTGGCGCCGTGCAAGCCGGTGAAGCTGGTCTCGCCAATGGCGTACAGGCCGGGTACGTCGGTGCGCCCCTTGTTGTCGACCATCACGCCGCCGCATGTGTAATGCGCGGCCGGCACCACCGGAATCGGCTGTCGGGTGATGTCGATGGAGAATTCCAGGCAGCGCTCGTAGACCGTCGGGAAGTGGGTCTTGATGAAGGCTTCAGGCTTGTGACTGATGTCCAGATAGACGCAATCGATGCCCAGACGCTTCATTTCATGGTCGATGGCCCGGGCAACGATGTCCCGTGGGGCCAGTTCGGCGCGCTCATCGAAGCGGGGCATGAAGCGCTCGCCGTTGGGCAGCTTGAGATATGCGCCTTCGCCACGTAATGCTTCGGTAATCAGAAAGCTCTTGGCCTGCGGGTGATACAGGCAGGTCGGGTGGAACTGGTTGAACTCCAGATTGGCGACCCGGCAGCCGGAACGCCATGCCATGGCAATGCCGTCGCCACAGGCGCCGTCCGGGTTGCTGGTATAGAGGTAAACCTTTGCTGCGCCGCCGGAGGCCAGAATGGTGAAGCGCGCGCCGTAGGTGTCGACTTCTCCGGTCTTGCGGTTGAGTACGTAGGCGCCCAGGCAGCGCTGGCCTGTCAGGCCCAGGCGTCGCTCGGTGATCAGGTCGATGGCGGCGCGCTGATCCAATAGCTCGATATTCGGGCGCTTGCTGGCCTGTTCGAACAGGGTCTTGAAAATGGCGGCACCGGTCGCGTCGGCCGCGTGGATGATCCGGCGATGGCTGTGGCCGCCTTCGCGGGTCAGGTGGAATTCAAAACCGCTTTCTTCGGTGTCCGAGTGGTCGCCACGGGTAAAGGGTACGCCCTGGTCGATCAGCCACTGGATGGATTCACGGCTGTGTTCGACCGTGAAGCGCACCGCTTCTTCATTGCACAGGCCGCCGCCGGCATTGAGGGTGTCTTCGACATGGGATTGTACGGTGTCGGTGTCGTCGAGCACGGCCGCGACGCCGCCCTGGGCCCAGAATGTAGAGCCATTGGACAGGTCGCCCTTGCTCAGGACGGCAATGCGCAAATGTCCGGGAAGGGTCAGCGCCAGACTCAACCCTGCCGCGCCGCTGCCAATCACCAGTACATCGTGCTGAAAATGTTGACTCATCTATGAATTCTGCCTTTGGCGGCCATCAGGTTCTGTGATTTCAATATGGTTTTGCGCTATGCCACGGATCGGGTGGACATGCTTTGTTTTGCGCAGTCATGGAGTTCGTGCTGAAACGGCAACAGGCCCTAGTATAAGTAAGGGGGTATCGGCACAATAGCCTCGCCTTTATGGCAATCTGAGACTATTGCGGCACAGGATTGTGCGCCAGTCCCTGATGTCATGCATACCGTTTTCCATTGAGTCGCTTATCAGGGCTGCAGCATTGGCCTGATTCCGGGAGAAAGGTGTCTTGCGCCTGTGAATGAGCATGGGAACTTTTAATCGGGCCTATGCTCAATAGCGGGTTGCCTATAAAGGAACAGCGCCGGTCTGCACGAAGTCGATCGATCATCGACAGTGGGACCGGCGACAAGACTATTCACGCAGCCGACCCTGGTCGAGCTGCGTTTTTCGTGCAGGTCTAATCACTGCCTGCAGGAAACTTGCTTGGAAGGGGAGAACTTTTGCGAAAAGCCCGAGTCTATGTTTGCAAGCCTGAACAATGGCTGATGCAACACCCCTCCATGCTCAACGAGGAGTGTTCATGCTAACCCAGGAAGAGGATCAGCAGCTTGTCGAGCGCGTTCAGCGCGGTGACACGCGAGCATTTGATCTGTTGGTGCTGAAGTATCAGCACAAGATTCTAGGGTTGATCGTGCGATTCGTGCACGACACCCATGAGGCTCAAGACGTTGCACAGGAAGCCTTTATCAAGGCCTATCGTGCACTCGGCAATTTTCGCGGTGACAGTGCTTTCTATACATGGCTGTACCGCATCGCCATCAACACGGCGAAAAACTATTTGGTGTCGCGCGGTCGGCGACCACCAGATAGCGATGTAAGGTCTGAAGATGCGGAGTTCTACGATGGCGATCATGGCCTCAAGGACATCGAATCGCCAGAGCGTGCATTGTTGAGGGATGAGATCGAGGGCACTGTCCATCGGACCATCCAGCTTCTCCCGGAAGATTTGCGCACTGCACTAACTTTGCGTGAATTCGATGGTCTGAGTTACGAAGACATTGCGAGCGTCATGCAATGTCCCGTTGGTACCGTGCGCTCCCGGATCTTCCGCGCTCGGGAAGCCATCGACAAAGCCCTGCAGCCGTTGTTGCAGGAATCCTGAGACAGCGGCGATAGCCAAGAGAGGAAACCGCCATGAGTCGTGAAGCCCTGCAGGAATCGCTGTCCGCAGTGATGGATAACGAAGCGGATGAGTTGGAATTACGTCGGGTACTGAATGCCATTGACGACGCCGAGACACGTGCAACGTGGTCGCGTTATCAGGTAGCCCGTGCAGCCATGCATAAAGAGTTGCTGGTGCCTCATCTGGATATTTCGGCTGCTGTATCTGCCGCAATCGCCGATGAAGTCAGCCCGCTGAAGGTCGCTCGTGGCCCGTGGCGCACTCTGGGCCGTCTGGCCGTTGCCGCTTCGGTAACTGTCGCCGTTCTGGCAGGTGTTCGTCTCTATAACCAGGACGAAATCGCCGGTGCCCAGTTGGCCCAGCAGGTTCAGCAGCCAGCTAACCTGTCCGTGCCGCAAGTGAAAGGCCCGGCAGTACTGGCCGGCTATACCGAACCGACCGAGCAGACCGGCCCTATGGCCAATGGCGTCTTGCAGGGTCAGGCCGGTGAAGGCGATCAGCGTCTGCCAGGTTATCTGCGTCAGCACGCTCAGGAAGCAGCGTTGAAGGGCACTGAAAGCGCGCTGCCATACGCACGTGCTGCAAGTCTGGAAAACCGTTAAGGAAGAGCATGCGAGCCGTCCCGCTATTACCGCTTCTGCTAGGTGGATGGCTTGCCCTTCCCGCGCATGCCGATGATGCGCAAGACATGTTCAAGCGTCTTGCGCAAGCCAATCAGCAACAGAGCTACCAGGGTACTTTCGTTTACGAACGTAACGGCAGCTTCTCCACTCACCGTATCTGGCACAGTGTTGGTAACGGTAAGGTCAGTGAGAGGCTGCTACAGCTCGATGGCTCTGCCCAGGAAGTCTTGCGTGTTGATGGTCTGACGCAATGTGTCAGTGGCACGCTTGTTTCGGGCGTTGCCAATCCCTCCGATTCTACTGCGCGTATTTTCGATACCCAAAAACTCTCGGCCTGGTACGACATGACGATTGTCGGCAAGTCCAGAGTTGCAGGTCGGGCGGCTACTATTGTGGCCATTACGCCCAAGGACCAGCACCGCTACGGGATCGAGTTGCATGTGGACAACGAAACCGGTCTGCCTCTGAAGTCTCTTCTGTTGAGCGAGAAAGGGCAGTTGCTGGAGCGCTTCCAGTTTACCGAGCTCGATACAGTCGCACCTTCCGCAGCGTCGCTGCAGCCCAGTTCCGATTGCAAGGCGGTGAGTGCCGTCAAGGCCAAGGCTGAGCCTTCAAGCGCGCCTGTTGCGTGGCGCTCCGAATGGCTGCCGCCAGGTTTCGAGCTCAGCAGCAGTGCCGCCCGCAAGGATCCTGCCTCGAAGGCTCTGGTCTCCAGCCTGATGTACAGCGATGGCCTGGCGCGTTTCTCGGTATTCATCGAGTCGGTGAGCGATGGCTCGACGACGGATATTCGTACCCAGCTTGGGCCTACGGTCGCCGTGTCGCGCAGGCTCACCACGCCGCGTGGTGTCGTGATGGTGACTGTGGTTGGCGAGATTCCCATGGGGACCGCCGAGCATGTGGCTCTGTCCATGCGCAGCACCGATATGCAGGCCAGCAAGTAATCCTGTCCTGACAGGTAACGTTGGAAATGATGTCAATGCCCGGGATGTATAAAAGGTTTCATCTTGGGCTCGATAACACGCCAGACCGCAGTTCACCTGGCCTTGGGCAGAGATACTGAAATGTTTGGTGAGGTTTGCAAGTTGCAAAAACTCTCGTTTTTTTCTATAGGTCACAGCCTTGCAGCTCTGGCCTTTGTCGTTTCTGGGGCCGGAAAGCTGGTCCAGGTGTCGCATCCTATGCGGCGCATGAGTCTTTGAGCCAGTCGCTCTGTACTGCTTAACTTTGCTCGTTGTTAACGGGAGCCGTATGTCGATACCACGTTTGAAATCTTATGTTTCGCTGATTGCCGCCGTGATGATGCTCGGCCAGGTCGCTGTGGCTCAGGCCGAGGACTTGCCGGATTTCACCGGACTGGTTGAACAGGCTTCGCCTGCGGTAGTGAATATCAGCACCCGTCAAAAAATGCCTGATCGTGCGGTCGCCGGTCAGATTCCTGATATGGAAGGCCTGCCGCCCATGTTGCGAGAGTTTCTCGAACGCAGCATGCCACCTGGATCTCGTGCTCCCGGGAAGGGGGATCGCCAGCGCGAAGCCCAGTCCCTGGGTTCGGGCTTCATCATTTCCGGTGATGGCTATGTCCTGACCAACAACCATGTGATCGATGGCGCCGATGAAATCATCGTTCGCCTTTCCGATCGCAGTGAATTGAAGGCCAAGCTGGTCGGCACCGATCCGCGTACCGACGTTGCTGTCCTGAAGATCGATGGCAAGAACCTGCCTACCGCCAAGTTGGGTAACTCCAACAAGCTGAAAGTGGGTGAGTGGGTGCTGGCCATCGGTTCGCCGTTCGGCTTTGATCATTCGGTGACCAAAGGCATCGTCAGCGCCAAGGGGCGTAGTCTGCCGAACGATACTTATGTGCCGTTCATCCAGACCGACGTGGCGATCAACCCGGGTAACTCGGGTGGTCCGCTGTTCAACATGGCCGGTGAAGTCGTGGGTATCAACTCGCAGATCTTCACCCGCTCCGGCGGGTTCATGGGCCTGTCGTTCGCGATCCCTATCGATGTGGCCATTGATGTCGCCAATCAGCTCAAGGCCAGCGGCAAGGTCAATCGTGGCTGGCTGGGTGTAGTGATCCAGGAGGTCAACAAGGACCTGGCCGAATCCTTCGGTCTCGACAAGCCTGCTGGCGCCCTGGTTGCGCAGGTGCTTGAAGATGGCCCGGCAGCAAAAGGTGGCCTGCAGGTCGGTGATGTGATCCTCAGCGCCAACGGTCAGCCGATTGTCATGTCCGCAGACCTTCCGCACCTGATCGGCAATCTCAAGGATGGCAGCAAGGCCGAGCTTGAAGTGATCCGTGATGGCAAGCGTCAGAATCTGACCGTCACCGTCGGCGCCCTGCCGGACGAAGGTCAGGAAATGGGTGCTACAGGCCCGGGAGCCGAGCGCAGCAGCAATCGCCTGGGTGTTTCGGTGATCGAGCTGACTGCCGAGCAGAAGAAGAGCTTCGACCTCAAGGGTGGCGTGGTCATCAAGGAAGTGCAGGGTGGTCCGGCAGCACTGATCGGTCTGCAGGCGGGTGATGTCATCACTCACCTGAACAATCAGGCCATCGTTTCGGCGAAGCAATTCACCGAAGTCGCCAAGAGCCTTCCGAAGGATCGTTCCGTCTCCATGCGCGTTCTGCGTCAGGGGCGGGCAAGTTTCATTACCTTCAAACTGGCTGAGTAATCGGCAGGTTTGACGAAAAAGGGCGGTCGATACCGCCCTTTTTTGTGGGTGTCTGCCGGATGGGTATTGTTCTGTATCCCTCTGGGCGTGACGCCTCTTGCTTCCTTCAGGTACAATTCCCGGCTATTTTTCGGCGGGCAATCTGCCTGCAACCTTTTTGAGTGTTGATCCGTGAGTGATTTGAGTCATATCCGCAATTTCTCCATCATCGCCCACATTGACCATGGCAAGTCGACGCTGGCCGACCGCTTCATTCAAATGTGCGGTGGCCTGTCCGAGCGCGAAATGGAAGCGCAGGTCCTCGACTCCATGGATCTTGAGCGCGAGCGCGGGATCACCATCAAGGCCCACAGCGTAACCCTGTACTACAAGGCCAAAGACGGTAAGACCTACCAGCTGAACTTCATTGACACCCCGGGCCACGTGGACTTCACCTATGAAGTCAGCCGTTCCCTGGCAGCCTGTGAAGGCGCGCTGCTGGTTGTCGATGCCGGTCAGGGCGTGGAGGCACAGTCGGTTGCCAACTGCTACACCGCTATCGAGCAGGGCCTTGAGGTCATGCCGGTACTGAACAAGATGGACTTGCCGCAGGCCGATCCCGACCGCGTCAAGGAAGAGATCGAGAAGATCATCGGCATCGACGCCACCGATGCAGTGGCATGCAGCGCCAAGAGCGGCATGGGTGTCGACGAAGTGCTGGAGCGCCTGGTTGCGACCATTCCAGCACCCGAAGGCAATATCGAAGATCCGCTGCAGGCGTTGATCATCGACTCGTGGTTCGATAACTACCTGGGCGTTGTTTCCCTGGTGCGTGTTCGCCATGGCCGTGTCAAGAAAGGCGACAAGATCCTCGTCAAATCCACCGGCAAGGTGCATCTGGTCGACAGCGTGGGTGTGTTCAACCCCAAGCACACTGCGACCGTTGACCTCAAGGCCGGTGAAGTAGGCTTCATCATCGCGGGTATCAAGGACATTCATGGTGCTCCGGTCGGTGACACCCTGACCCTGAGCTCCACTCCCGATGTCGATGTGCTGCCAGGCTTCAAGCGCATTCAGCCTCAGGTCTATGCCGGCCTGTTCCCGGTCAGTTCGGACGATTTCGAAGATTTCCGTGAAGCGCTGCAAAAGCTGACGCTCAACGACTCTTCGCTGCAATACCTGCCGGAAAGCTCCGATGCCCTGGGCTTCGGCTTCCGCTGTGGCTTCCTGGGCATGCTCCACATGGAGATCATCCAGGAGCGTCTGGAGCGTGAATACGATCTGGACCTGATTACCACTGCGCCAACGGTAATTTTCGAGCTGTTGCTCAAGAACGGTGAAACGATTTACGTCGACAACCCGTCCAAGCTTCCTGACCTGTCCGCTATCGAGGACATGCGCGAGCCGATCGTGCGGGCCAATATTCTTGTGCCTCAGGAGCACCTGGGTAACGTCATTACGCTGTGCATCGAGAAGCGTGGCGTTCAGCACGACATGTTGTTCCTGGGTACCCAGGTTCAGGTGAGCTATGACCTGCCGATGAACGAAGTGGTCCTGGACTTCTTCGATCGTCTCAAGTCTGTCAGCCGTGGTTATGCTTCGCTGGATTATCATTTCGATCGTTACCAGTCAGCCAATCTGGTGAAACTCGATGTGTTGATCAACGGCGAGAAGGTCGACGCCCTGGCGTTGATCGTGCATCGTGACAACGCGCACTACAAAGGGCGTGCGTTGACCGAGAAAATGAAAGAGCTGATTCCGCGGCAGATGTTCGATGTGGCAATCCAGGCCGCCATTGGTGGTCAGATTGTGGCGCGTACAACCGTCAAGGCACTTAGAAAGAACGTACTGGCCAAATGTTATGGCGGCGACGTAAGCCGTAAGCGCAAGTTGCTGGAGAAGCAAAAGGCCGGTAAGAAACGCATGAAGCAGGTCGGCAACGTGGAGATCCCACAGGAAGCTTTCCTTGCAGTGCTCAGGTTGGAATAGTCAGGTCCTATGTCACTAAATTTCCCGCTGTTGTTGGTCATCGCAGTCTTTGTCTGTGGCGTGCTCGCACTGATCGATCTGGTTTTCCTGGCGCCTCGTCGCCGGGCTGCCATCTCGACCTATCAGGGCAGTGTCAGTCAGCCGGACATCGCGGTTGTTGAGCAATTGAACAAAGAGCCTTTGCTGGTCGAATACGGCAAATCGTTCTTTCCGGTGCTGTTTCTCGTGCTGGTGCTCCGTTCATTTCTGGTCGAACCCTTCCAGATTCCTTCGGGCTCCATGAAACCGACACTGGAGGTGGGTGATTTCATCCTGGTCAACAAGTTCTCCTACGGCATCCGTCTGCCGGTGCTGGATCAGAAAGTGATCCAGATCGGCGACCCGAAGCGTGGCGACGTCATGGTGTTTCGCTACCCCAGCGACCCGAGCGTCAACTACATCAAGCGTGTAGTGGGCCTGCCGGGTGACCATATCCGCTACACCAGCGACAAGCGTCTGTTCGTCAATGGTGAGCTGGTTGCCAAGAAGCTGATCGGTAGCGAGCCGGGCACTCTGGGCAGTGCCGAGCTTTATGAAGAGCTGCTGGGCGATGTCGAGCACCAGATCCGTCAGGAAATGAGCCGCTACCGTGCGCCGCCTGACAGCGAGTGGACCGTGCCGGCTGCGCATTACTTCATGATGGGCGACAACCGCGACAACTCCAATGACAGCCGTTACTGGGACGATCCGAACATTCCCAAGAACGAACTGGGCATGGTTCCTGACAAGAACATCGTCGGCAAGGCGTTTGCTGTCTGGATGAGCTGGCCGGAGCCCAAGCTCAGTCACTTCCCTAACTTTTCACGGGTCGGACTGATCAAGTAATCAATGCGGCGCTGCTAGAGCAGCGCCGTATCTCATTTGGGCTGGCCCGAAACGTTTCTGATCGACAAGTCATGTCGGTTGCGTGAACGGGCTATCCTTGGGGTCGAGGTCGAAACATGACGTTTTCCGCTTCTCAGAAAGGTTTGTCGTTCGTGGGGTGGCTGATTGCGCTGGCGCTTGTCGCATTTGTGACGAGCACGGCTTTCAAGCTGATCCCGCACTATCTTGACTACATGTCGATGAAGAAGATCATCGAGTCGGTCGAGAGCAATCAGGCCCTGGAAATCACCACGGTCGACGATTTTTACAGTTATGTCGGTAAAAACATGCAGGTCAACAATATTCGGGATGTGGATTTGAACAAGGCTTTAAAGGTGACGGTGCAGAACGGCAAGTTCAGCGCCCATTTGAACTATGAACAGCGTGAGCCGTTGATCCAGAATATCGATCTGGTGATGAAGTTCGATCAGCAATTCAGCGTGGGTAAACTGTGAGCGTATCCTTGAGCCGCCTGGAGCGTCAGCTCGGCTATACCTTCAAGGATCAGGAACTGATGATCCTGGCCCTGACCCACCGCAGTTTTGCTGGCCGCAATAATGAGCGTCTGGAGTTTCTCGGTGATGCGATCCTCAACTTCGTAGCCGGTGAAGCACTGTTCGAGCGCTTTCCCCAGGCCCGCGAAGGCCAGTTGTCGCGTTTGCGCGCACGTCTGGTGAAAGGGGAAACCCTGGCATTGCTGGCCCGTGGTTTCGATCTGGGCGAATATCTGCGTCTGGGCTCCGGCGAATTGAAGAGCGGCGGTTTCCGTCGCGAGTCGATCCTGGCCGATGCCCTTGAGGCGTTGATCGGTGCCATCTATCTCGATTCGGGCATGGAAGTTGCGCGTGAGCGTGTCCTGGCATGGCTGACCAACGAGTTCGACAGCCTGACACTGGTCGATACCAACAAGGACCCGAAAACCCGACTGCAGGAATTCCTTCAGTCCCGTGCCTGTGAATTGCCGCGTTACGAAGTGGTGGATATCCAGGGCGAACCGCATTGCCGGACGTTTTTCGTCGAATGCGAGATCACCTTACTGAATGAAAAGAGTCGAGGTCAGGGTGTCAGCCGTCGCATTGCCGAACAGGTAGCCGCGGCCGCAGCACTCATTGCCCTGGGCGTGGAGAACGGTCATGACTGATACAACTGCAACTCGCTGTGGCTATGTTGCCATCGTCGGCCGCCCCAACGTAGGCAAGTCCACGCTGCTCAACCACATTCTTGGCCAGAAGCTGGCGATCACCTCGCGCAAGCCTCAGACTACTCGTCACAACATGCTGGGTATCAAGACCGAAGGCGCCGTGCAGGCGATCTATGTCGATACCCCCGGTATGCACAAGAACAGCGAAAAAGCCCTCAACCGCTACATGAACAAGACCGCTTCGGCTGCGTTGAAAGACGTCGATGTCGTGATTTTCGTGGTTGACCGTACCCGCTGGACCGACGAAGACCAGATGGTGCTCGAGCGTGTCCAGTACGTGCAGGGCCCTGTCATCCTGGCGATCAACAAGACTGATCGTATCGAGGACAAGGGCGATCTGATGCCGCATCTGGAATGGCTGCAAGGCCAGTTGCCCAATGCGTCCATCGTGCCGATTTCCGCGCAGCACGGGCATAACCTCGATGCTCTGGAAGGCCTGATCGCTTCCCACCTGCCGGAAAACGATCACTTCTTCCCGGAAGACCAGATCACCGACCGCAGCAGTCGCTTCCTGGCTGCCGAACTGGTTCGCGAGAAAATCATGCGCCAGCTGGGTGCCGAGCTTCCGTACCAGATCACCGTCGAAATCGAAGAGTTCAAGCAGCAGGGACGTACCTTGCATATCCATGCCCTGATTCTTGTGGAGCGTGATGGCCAGAAGAAAATCATCATTGGCGACAAGGGTGAGCGGATCAAGCGCATCGGCAGCGATGCCCGTCGCGACATGGAGCTGCTGTTCGATTCCAAGGTCATGCTCAACCTGTGGGTCAAGGTCAAAGGCGGCTGGTCCGATGATGAGCGCGCCTTGCGTTCATTGGGCTACGGCGACCTGTAAGTGCCCTGTCACCCGGTCATGAATGTGACCGGGTGAATCTCCTTTCTTGCGAGCCACCCCGATGAGCGCGCCAACCGGCCAACCTGCTTATGTGCTTCACAGCCGGGCCTATCGCGAAAACAGCGCTCTGGTCGACTTCCTCACGCCTCAAGGCCGTTTACGCGCCGTGCTGCGTAATGCTCGTGGCAAGGCCGGTACGCTGGCTCGTCCTTTCGTACCTCTTGAGGCCGAGTTTCGCGGACGTGGCGAACTCAAGAATGTCGGGCGCATGGAAGGTGCCGGCGTAGCCATCTGGTTGTCCGGCGAGGCCTTGTTCAGTGGGATGTACCTCAACGAACTGCTGATTCGCCTGTTGCCATCGGAAGATCCTCATCCCGCCGTTTTCGACCACTATGCCGCGACCCTGACAGCCTTGGCGCAAGGTCGTCCTCTTGAGCCTCTGTTGCGTTCATTCGAATGGCGACTGCTGGACGATCTGGGCTATGGCTTTGCGCTGGACGTGGATATCAATGGCGAGCCGCTTGCTGCCGATGGTTTGTATCGCCTGCAAGTGGATGCAGGGCTTGAGCGGGTCTATCTGCTGCAGCCCGGACTGTTTCAAGGCGTTGAGCTACTGGCCATGGCCGAGGCCGACTGGAGCGCTCCGGGTGCGCTGTCTGCTGCCAAGCGCCTGATGCGTCAGGCACTGGCCGTGCATCTGGGCGGACGTCCATTAGTAAGCCGTGAACTGTTTCGCAAGCCGTGAACAGGCTTTATGCTCTGCGGCCTGCTTCGATCAAATCTCAGGAGACACCCGTGACCCAAAGCACTCGCATCCTTCTTGGCGTTAACATCGACCACGTTGCCACCTTGCGTCAGGCTCGCGGTACACGTTATCCGGATCCGGTGAAAGCCGCATTGGATGCCGAAGAGGCGGGCGCGGATGGCATCACCGTGCATTTGCGTGAAGACCGTCGGCATATCCAGGAGCGCGATGTCTTGCTGCTCAAGGACGTGCTGCAGACACGCATGAATTTCGAGATGGGCGTAACCGAAGAAATGCTCGCCTTCGCCGAGCGTATTCGTCCGGCCCATGTATGCCTGGTTCCTGAAACCCGTCAGGAACTCACCACCGAAGGCGGCCTTGATGTCGCCGGTCAGGAAGAGCGGATCAAGGCGGCGGTCGAGCGGCTGTCGAAGATCGGCTGCGAAGTCTCGCTGTTCATCGATGCGGACGAACAGCAGATCGCCGCTTCCAGGCGCATCGGTGCTCCGGCCATCGAGCTGCATACTGGCCGCTATGCCGATGCTCAGACGCCAGCTGAAGTCGCAGAAGAACTCAAGCGCATTGCCGATGGTGTGGCGTTCGGGGTGGCTCAGGGGCTGATCGTCAATGCCGGTCATGGCCTGCATTATCACAACGTCGAAGCGGTGGCGGCGATCAAAGGGATCAATGAACTGAACATCGGGCATGCGCTGGTTGCACATGCCCTGTTCGTGGGCTTCAAGGCTGCTGTGGCCGAAATGAAGGCATTGATTGTGGCGGCTGCCAGGTAATCAGGGCTTGCGCCCGACAATCACGGCACGCATCGGTGCGGGCAGGCCTTCAATGGTGCGGCTGTGATCCTCGGGGTCGAGAAAATCGCCCAGCGACTGGTAGCGCATCCATTCGGTGCTGCGTTGTTCCAGAACGGTCGTGGTGCTGACATCGACGCAGCGGACATCGACGAATCCGGCGCGACGCAGCCATAACTCCAGCGCCGGGACCGATGGCAGGAACCATACGTTGCGCATTTGTGCGTAGCGGTCTTCCGGGACCAGCACTTGTTGCGCATCACCCGGCACCACCAGTGTTTCCATGACCAGCTCGCCGCCTTTGACCAGGCAGTCCTTCAAGGCCAGCAAGTGGTCGATAGGCGATTTGCGGTGATACAGCACACCCATGGAGAACACGGTATCGAAGCCTTCGAGGTTGGCTGGCAAGTCTTCCAGAGCAAAGGGCAAATGCCAGGCCGGCAGGTCCGGCAGATAGCGTTGCATGGCCTGGAACTGACAGAAGAACAGCCAGTTGGGGTCGACACCAATCACGCTCTCGGCTCCAGCACCGAGCATGCGCCACTGGTAATAGCCGTTGCCGCAGCCTACATCCAGTATGCGTTTACCCTTGAGATCCAGGTGTGGCGAGACGCGGGACCACTTCCAGTCCGAGCGCCATTCGGTATCGACATGCACGCCGAACACATCGAACGGCCCCTTTCGCCAGGGTGAAAGCCCCATCAAGGCCTTGCGCACTTGAGTGCGGGTCTCGTCGTCGCACTCGACCTCCAGAGTAAAGCTGTCGGCCAGCTCAACGCGCTCCGGCGTGAGTTCGGGCAGGGCATCCAGCGCACTTTGCCAGCGTTGCAGGTCGCCGTGCCCCTTGGCCATCTTGGTGTCGAGTTGTGCTTGCAGGCCGTTGGCCCATTCAGCGAGTGGCGTGCCTGCAAGGCGGCGGACAAGTGGAGCGAGATCAATCATGGCAGGGCAATCAACGAGGCAAAGTTAAGGCATTGGAACCAGGGGACGACCTTTGAAAAACCGGCGGCCAACAGACGTTGGCGGTGTTCTTCGAGGCTGTCGGGTTTCATGACGTTTTCGATGGCGCTGCGCTTCTGGGCTATTTCCAGGTCGCTGTAGCCATTGGCGCGCTTGAACGCGATATGCAGGTCGGTCAGCAGGGCATGTTCCTGCTCGTCGCTGAAGCGCAGCTTTTCCGAGAGGATCAAGGCGCCGCCAGGCACCAGCGCCTGACGAATGCGGGTTAGCAGCGTGAGTCGCTGTTCCGGGGCAATGAATTGCAGGGTGAAGTTCAGGGCCACTACCGAAGAGGGCTGGAACTGTAACGCCAGAATGTCGCCCTCGATCACCTCGACCGGCAGCAACTCCTGAAACATCGAGTTCTGCGCATTGAGGTATTCACGGCAGCGCTCGACCATCGCTGCCGAGTTGTCCACGGCGATGACCTTGCAGCCCTCGCTGCGCACATGCCGACGCAGGGCTTGAGTCACGGCCCCAAGGGAGCTGCCCAGGTCATACAGCACCGTGTCGGGTCTGGCGAACTGTGCTGCGAGCACACCCAGGTTCTCGACAATCGTCGGGTAGCCGGGCACCGAGCGCTTGATCATGTCAGGAAAGACCCGTACCACATCCTCGTTGAAGGCGAAGTCAGGCACCTGAGCCAATGGCTGGGCGAAAATGCGGTCGGGTTCTTTGCTCACGGCGGTTCCGGCGAAGGCTTTGAAAGGCGGGCATTCTAGCCAAGTTGTCGCCGGGATGCATGAGGCAGAGCGTGCTGTCTGACAGAGCGCGTAAAACGCCTCAGTTCACGGTGATTGCACACTCGAAAGTCTGTTCGGGAGCCGCTTCTGGTGTCCAGGGTTGCTGGTAGATCATCACCAGTTGCCCCGTGCCAGTCTCGGTCGCCTTGTAGCGCCATACCGATTGCCCGCCACTGCCCACCATTTCCGTGCTTTGCGAGTTTTTATAAACCTCAGGCCCCAGACTGCGCAGCACGCTTTGTGCCGGATTCTGGATCTGCCAGCGAAAGCCGGTGGTGGGGTTGCTGGGCAGAGTGAGGATCAGGGTTTGTCCGCTCTTGAGCGTCAGCGGGCAGTCGCTCTGGGCTTCCACTGAAACGATGGTTTTCGGGGTTTGCGCGCAGGCGGTCAGCAGGGCAAGGCTCAAAGGGGCGAGTAGACGGGCATGGGTCATGGCAAGTTCCGGTTTTGCGTGACGATGCTGGAGCATAACGCATTGACGTGTGGGCACGATGAAGAGCTGTGCTGCCTGGCAATTGACGTTACGGCCGGCAAAGTGGGAAGTTTTGTGGGTTTCGGAAAATTCATACAGCATTTGTAGCGCATTGCTGGTTTTGTTCCTGCCCTTGATAACGTATCCAATCTCCCGATATAAAGCATGGAGTTACGAATAGATTGCAGTCCGTCGAGAGCCTCATTGTTTTGCGCCATTCCAGTGCTGCGGGCAGGTAATGCTGATGTCCTTTAGCCTGCTTTTCAGCCAATACAGGCTGAAGTAGATCTGCCTTGAATGTGTGTATGGGAAAAGGAGGGGCTTGCAGGCAGCGTAAAGTCTAGAATGAGGTGGCATTTCGATAGGGAAGTGGCACAATCGCCCAGATTTTTTGTATGGCAGTCCATTTGCGGTTTTATCGACCACAGACAGCGGCTGCCTTGCAAGCCGCAACCAGTCGGTTTCGAGCGGCCGCGAGCACTGGATCTGGCTCACGACTCTCGACGACGGTTCGTTGGACAATATGCACAGGATGGTCGCAGCATGGACGTAGCAGGCGTTGCTGCGGGCGGCTTTTTTGTTTTCAGGGCGTTGATCGGGCTTTATCGATCAGTTATCCCGGCGCTCAGCAGTAAGACAAATTGGTTTTTTCGACCTTGAAGTCTCGTTAATCCCAGGACAGCCTGCCTCATTTTCAGGAATTATTATGTTTAGCGGAAAAAAACTTCTCATCTCTGGCGGTACCGGTTCTTTTGGCAACGCTGTCCTCAAGCGCTTCCTCGACAGTGATATTGCGGAAATCCGTATTTTCAGTCGTGACGAGAAGAAACAGGACGACATGCGCAAGCGCTATGCCAATAGCAAGCTGAAGTTCTATATTGGCGATGTGCGTGATTACCAGAGCGTGCTCAATGCTACGCGCGGTGTCGATTATATTTTCCACGCCGCCGCCCTGAAACAGGTTCCGTCCTGCGAATTCCACCCGATGGAAGCGGTCAAGACCAACGTCATCGGTACCGAAAACCTGCTGGAAGCGGCTATCCAGAACGAAGTTCGTCGCGTTGTCTGCCTCAGCACCGACAAGGCCGTCTATCCAATCAACGCCATGGGTATTTCCAAGGCGATGATGGAAAAGGTCATGGTCGCCAAGTCGCGCAATGTCGACGATAACAAGACCGTCATCTGCGGTACCCGCTATGGCAACGTCATGGCTTCGCGCGGATCTGTGATTCCTCTGTTCATCGATCAGATTCGTGCCGGTAAAGAGCTGACCCTGACCGACCCGAACATGACCCGCTTCATGATGACCCTGGGCGACGCTGTCGACCTGGTGCTCTATGCGTTCGAGCATGGCAACAACGGTGATCTGTTCGTACAGAAGGCTCCGGCGGCGACCGTCGAAGTCCTGGCCAAGGCGCTGACTGCACTGGTGGGCAAGCCGGATCACCCGATTCAGGTGATCGGTACTCGCCATGGCGAAAAACTGTATGAAGCACTGCTGAGCCGCGAAGAAATGGCCTGTGCCGAAGACAAGGGTGACTATTTCCGCATTCCGCCAGACTTGCGCGACCTCAACTACGCCAAGTTCGTCGAGCAGGGCGAAACCAAGATTTCTCGCACCGAAGACTACAACTCGCACAATACCGAGCGCCTGGATGTCGAAGGTATGCAGCGTCTGTTGCTCAAACTGGACTTCATGCGCGCCATCCAGCGTGGCGAGCACGCTACGCCGGAGGAGTGAAGATGAAGGTTCTGATTACGGGCGCCAATGGTTTCGTTGGCCAGAATCTTGTTTCCCATCTCGGGGAACGGGCCGACGTGCAGGTTCTGCGCTTTACCCGTGACGACTCTCTGGACAGCCTGCCAGCGCTGGTTGCACAGGTGGATTTCATCTTTCACCTGGCGGGCGTCAATCGTCCGCAGGATCCGCAGGAGTTCCAGACCGGCAATACCGACCTGACTCGTGCCTTGTGCGATGCGATCGTGAGCAGTGGTCGTCAGGTGCCGATTCTGTACACCTCTTCGAGCCAGGCCGAGCTGGACAATGCCTATGGCAGCAGCAAGCGCGGTGCCGAAGACGCACTCCTGGCTCTGAATGCCAGCCATGGCGTGCCGGTTCACCTGTTTCGCCTGCCGAACGTTTTCGGTAAATGGGCGCGACCGAACTATAACTCGGCTGTCGCAACGTTCTGCCACAACGTTTCCCGCGGCTTGCCGATCAGCATCAACGATCCACAGGCGCGTATCAGTCTGGTCTACATCGATGACGTGGTCAGGCATTTCCTGGCCGTCATGGATGGCAAGCTGGCGGGTACGCCTTTTGTGAATGTCGAGCCGCAATACGCGATCTCTGTGGGTGAACTGGCCGAGCAGCTGCATGTGTTCCGCGACAGTCGCCAGACGATGATCACCGAGCCGGTCGGCACGGGTCTGGTGCGAGCCTTGTACTCGACTTACCTGAGCTACCTGCCACCGGACCGCTTCACTTATGAAGTGCCCAAGCATGGTGATCCGCGTGGCGTGTTCGTGGAAATGCTCAAGACCCGGGACTCCGGGCAGTTTTCCTATTTCACTGCGCATCCGGGCATTACCCGTGGCGGTCACTACCACCACTCCAAGACCGAGAAGTTTCTGGTCATCAAGGGCAAGGCCTGTTTCCGCTTCCGCCATATTGTTTCCGGCGAGTTCTATGAGTTGTTCACTACCGGTGAACAGCCGCAGATCGTTGAAACCGTACCCGGCTGGACCCACGACATCACCAATGTCGGTGAGGACGAGATGATCGTCATGCTCTGGGCCAATGAAATCTTTGACCGGGAACACCCGGACACTTATGCGCGCCCCGTCGGTACTGAAGCCTGAGCCGCTGTTGACAGGATATTGAAATGAAAAAGCTGAAAATTGTAACTGTCGTGGGTACGCGGCCGGAGATCATTCGTCTGTCGCGGGTCATGGCTGCACTGGACGAGCATTGCGATCACATTCTGGTCCACACGGGCCAGAACTACGATTACGAACTGAACGAAATCTTCTTTCAGGACCTGGGCATCCGCAAGCCGGACCACTTCCTGAATGCCGCCGGTGCCAGTGGTGCAGAAACCATCGGTAACGTGATCATCGCTGTCGACCGCGTGCTGGCTGAAATCCAGCCTGAAGCTCTGCTGGTGCTGGGTGATACCAACAGCTGCATGGCCGTGTTGCCAGCCAAGCGTCGCAAGATCCCGACATTCCACATGGAAGCGGGCAACCGTTGCTTCGATATGCGGGTTCCGGAAGAAATCAACCGTCGCATCGTCGACCATACGGCCGACATCAACCTTACTTACAGCACCATCGCCCGGGATTACCTGTTGCGCGAAGGTCTGCCTGCGGATCGCGTGATCAAGACCGGCAGCCCGATGTTCGAAGTGCTGGGTCATTACCGTGAAGGTATCGACAATTCGGACGTTCTTACCCGTCTGGGGCTTGAGCCTGGCAAGTTCTTCGTCGTCAGTGCGCACCGTGAAGAGAACGTCGACTCGGACAAGAACTTCCTCAAGCTGGTGGACGTGCTCAATACCGTGGCGGAGCAGTTCGACCTGCCGGTGATTGTCTCCACCCACCCGCGTACCCAGAAGCGGGTTGACGCCATGGGTGTGACTTTCCATGCCAATGTGCGCCTGCTCAAGCCACTGGGCTTCAAGGATTACAACAAGCTCCAGCTCGAATCGAAAGCCGTACTGTCCGACAGCGGCACGATCAACGAAGAAGCTTCCATCCTGAACTTCCCTGCACTGAACCTGCGTGAAGCTCATGAGCGTCCTGAAGGCATGGAAGAAGCTGCGGCCATGATGGTCGGGCTGGAAACCGAGCGCGTACTGCAGGGCTTGAACATTCTCGACAGTCAGTCTCGTGGTGACGAACGCAGTCTGCGTCTGGTGGGCGATTACAGCATGCCCAACGTCTCGGACAAGGTCGTGCGTATCCTGCACAGTTACACCGACTACGTGAACCGTGTTGTCTGGAAGCGTTACTGATCCGAGTGGTAGAAATGGCTGAAAAAGCGTTAAAAGTTCTTGTCGTAACGCAGTATTTTTGGCCGGAGAACATGCGGATCAATGATCTGGTCCGCGATCTTTCGGCAAAGGGGCATGAAGTCACCGTCTTGACGGGGTTGCCGAATTACCCTGAAGGCAAGGTATTTGAAAGCTACCGCGAGAAGCCTGAAGGATTCAGTCAGTATTGCGGTGCCGAAGTCATCAGGGTGCCGCTTGTCCCGCGTGGCAAGCGGAGTCTGACTCTGGTGCTCAACTACCTGTCGTTCTTCATCAGCGCTTCGACGCTGGGTGCTTTCAAGCTGCGTGGGCGCAAGTTCGATACGATCTTCGTGTATGCCGTCTCGCCTGTCATGGCCGCCATTCCGGCGCTGGTGATTGGGCGGTTGAAGCGTGCGCCGGTGTTTGTATGGGTGCTGGATCTGTGGCCCGAAACCCTGCGTGCAGTCGGTGTGCTCAAGCAGCCTTTGCTGCTGGGGTTGATCGGCAAGGTCGTTTCGTGGATCTACAACCGCACCGATTATCTGTTGCTGCAATCCCATGGCTTTCTGGACAATGTCAGGCGCTACTGCACCCGACCGATTACCGATGATCGCCTGGTTTACTTTCCAAGCTGGGCCGAAGACGATTTTTCATCTTCATCGCCGCCATTGTGTGATTTGATCAAGCCGGACCCGAATGTATTCACGGTCGTCTTTGCCGGCAATCTGGGCGAGGCTCAGGATTTCCCTGCCGTACTGGATGCTGCCGAGTCGCTACGGGCCAGTAATGTCGTGCGCTGGGTCATTGTCGGGGATGGCCGCATGAGCGAGTGGATTGCCGAGCAGATTGCGAGCAGACAACTGGACAATGTGCACCTTCTGGGACGTCATCCACTGGAAGCCATGCCAGGGCTGTTTGCCCAGGCCGATGCCTTGCTGGTGTCGCTGAAAACCAATGATGTGTTTGAAAAGACCATTCCGGGGAAGGTTCAGGCATACCTGGCGTCAGGAAGACCCATACTGGGAATGATCAATGGTGAAGCTGCACGGGTGATCAACGAGTCAGGTGCCGGTTTCGCCTGTGATTCCGGTGATGCCCAGGGGCTGGCAGCGATTACCCGAGCACTTGCAGATGCCGGTCAGACCCAGCGCGAAAGCATGGGCCGTGCAGGGCGCAACTATTATGAGCAGCACTACGCCAAGGGCAACCTTCTGATGCGTCTGGAAACCCTTTTTCGTCAAGCTACCCTTCGCAAAGTGAGTCAGTCATGAGTTCCTCTTCTGTGTTACTGACAGGTGCAACCGGTTTTGTCGGTAAGGCACTGCTCGCCAGTCTGCTCACGCGAGGCGATAAAGTGACTGCCGCCGTACGCGATTCTTCGGCACAGGTCGATCCGCGTGCCACGCTTTGCCAGGTTTCCAGCCTGGATGGACAGACGCAGTGGCAGGACAGTCTCCGGGACGTGCAGGTGGTGATCCATGCTGCAGCCCGCGTGCATGTCATGAACGACACCGAAGCCGATCCGCTGGCAGCATTTCGCAAGGTCAATGTTGAAGGGACATTGAATCTTGCGCGTCAGGCGGCAGAGGCAGGCGTACGCCGTTTTGTCTTCATCAGCTCCATCAAGGTCAACGGTGAGGGCACCTTGCCTGGCCAGCCTTACCGGGCTGACGATACGCCTGCTCCGATCGATCCGTACGGGATCTCCAAGATGGAAGCCGAACAGGGATTGCGGGCTCTGGCCGAGCAGACGGGGCTGGAGGTGGTGATCATCCGGCCGGTGCTGGTCTACGGTCCTGGAGTGAAGGCCAACTTTCTGTCGATGATGCGCTGGCTGGACAAAGGCGTTCCGTTGCCTTTCGGAGCCATCGACAATCGACGCAGCCTGGTCGCCCTCGACAATCTGGTCGATCTGATCGTTACCTGCACATCGCATCCGGCCGCTGCCAACCAGACATTCCTGGTCAGCGATGGCGAGGACCTGTCGACGACCATGCTGCTCAAGCGCATGGCCAGTGCACTCGGCAAGTCGGCGCGTCTGCTGCCCATACCGTCTGCCTTGCTCGTGCTGGCCGCCAGATCGCTGGGCAAGCGTGCGTTGTCCCAGCGTCTTTGCGGTTTCTTGCAGGTCGATATCGAGAAAACGCGCTCGTTACTGGGCTGGACGCCTGTGACAAGCGTTGATCAGGCCTTGTCGGCGGTCGCCCGTCACTATCAGGAACATCAAGGCAAATAGCCCTGTACCGGCTTTTGTCGGGGAGTAGTATTCAAATTCAGTGCGGTAGCAGGCAAAGCGCCTTGTAGCCAAATTGCGATAAATGGTTTTCAACGACGCCGCACACCATGAAGTCCGCACATTGCGACATGGAGTCAGGTGGAGGTAGAGGGATGATGATGAAATTACGCTCGCGAATGCTGGGTCTTTCGCGCAAGAACAAGCGAATCGTGCAGGTCGGCGCCGACATTGTGCTGGTCTGGGGCGCCTTGCTGCTCGCTTTTGTCGTGCGGCTGGGGTTTGACGCGACCTTCTCCTCCCTCTTCGATCACCTCTGGTTGTTCGCCGCAGCGCCGGTGTTGACCATCCCCATCTTCATCCGCTTTGGCATGTACCGCGCCGTCATGCGCTTTTTCGGCAACGATGCGCTGATCACCATCATCAAGGCCGTCAGCCTGTCTGCGTTGCTGGTATCGCTTGTGGTGTATTGGTATGGCGACCATGAAGTGGTGGTCCCGCGTTCGGTCATTTTCAATTACTGGTGGTTGAGCCTGATCATGATCGGCGGCTTGCGCCTGATCATGCGCCAGTACTTTCTGGGTGACTGGTTCATGGCTTCCCAGCATGTACCCTTTACGTCACGAGACAACGGATTGCCCAAAGTCGCCATCTACGGTGCTGGCGCAGCGGGCAATCAACTGGTCGCAGCCTTGCGTCTGGGGCGCATGATGCGTCCGGTGGCTTTCATCGATGATGACAGCAGCGTGACCAAGCGCACCATCGCCGGGCTGGTGGTTTACAAACCCCGGCATATTCAGCAAATGATCGATGCCACCGGTGCCCAGGAGATTCTGCTGGCTATTCCGTCAGCGACCCGTGCGCGTCGTCGCGAGATCCTCGAGTACCTGGAAGGCTATCCGCTGCATGTGCGCAGCGTTCCCGGCTTCATGGATCTGGCCAGCGGCAGGGTCAAGGTCGATGACATCCAGGAAGTGGGCATCGCCGACTTGCTGGGTCGCGATTCGGTATCGGCTCAGGATGACCTGTTGGAGCACTGCATTACCGGCAAGGTCGTGATGGTCACCGGCGCAGGCGGTTCGATCGGCTCCGAGCTGTGCCGTCAGATCCTGATGCTCAAGCCCTCCCGGCTGCTGCTGGTCGAGCACAGCGAGTTCAACCTCTACAGCATTTTCGGCGAGTTGGAAAAGCAGGTTCAGCAAGAGGCACTGGAGGTTGAAGTCCTGCCCATTCTCGGGTCAGTGCGCTACTTCGAGAAGATGGTCGATCTGATGCGGACCTGGAAGGTCGAGACGGTCTATCACGCTGCCGCCTACAAGCATGTGCCGATCGTCGAACACAACAGTGCCGAAGGTGTGCTGAACAATGTCATGGGAACCTTGCACACCGCTCAGGCTGCGGTTCAGGTTGGCGTGGCCAATTTCGTATTGATCTCCACTGACAAGGCGGTTCGTCCCACCAACGTCATGGGCAGTACCAAGCGACTTGCGGAAATGATCCTGCAGGCGCTCAGTCGCGAGGTTGCACCGGTCCTGTTCAGTGGCAGCAACAAGGTTGCTCACGTCAACAAGACACGCTTTACGATGGTGCGCTTCGGCAATGTGCTGGGGTCTTCCGGCTCGGTGATTCCGCTGTTCCACAAGCAGATCAAGAGCGGTGGCCCGCTGACGGTGACACACCCGAATATCACCCGTTACTTCATGACTATCCCCGAGGCGGCTCAACTGGTGATTCAGGCGGGTTCCATGGGGCAGGGCGGCGATGTCTTCGTGCTCGATATGGGCGCACCGGTCAAGATCGTCGAACTGGCAGAGCGCATGATCAATCTGTCGGGTCTGAGCATGCGTTCCGAACGCAATCCCCATGGCGATATCGCCATCGAGTTCACAGGCCTGCGTCCTGGGGAAAAACTCTATGAGGAGCTGTTGATCGGCGATAACGTGGTGCCAACCCGTCACCCCATGATCATGAGCGCTGACGAAGACTTCCTGCCGTGGGAGGTTCTCAAGGACAAGCTGGCGTTGCTTCTGGATGCGGTGTCCTCGGACGACTATCCCCGCGTCAGGCAAATGCTCGGCGAACTGGTCGCCGGTTATACCCCAGAGGGCGAGATTGTCGACTGGAAGCATATTGAACAACGCGCCAATCAATAGCGCGGGTTGAGCTTCGTGAAGGGGGCAAACCCTTCACGAAGGCAAACCTTCAGAACAACACTTTCGCCACATCCGCAAAGCGCTTGGCGAAGTGAACGGTCAGTCCTTCCTTCAGGTAATCGGGTAGCTCCTCGAAGTTTCCGCGATTGGGTTCCGGCAGGATCAGTTCGTTGATCTTCTGGCGCCGTGCCGCAATGACCTTCTCACGCACGCCACCAATCGGCAGGACATGCCCTGTCAGTGTCAGCTCGCCGGTCATGGCCACGCCTTTCTTAGGTGGCTGATTGCGTGCCAGAGACAGCAGGGCACTGGCCATGGTCACGCCGGCACTCGGGCCGTCCTTGGGCGTTGCGCCTTCCGGAACGTGGAGATGGACAAAGGCCTCGTCGAAGAACTTCGCATCGCCGCCGAAGCTTTTCAGGTTGGAACTGACGTAGCTGTAGGCTATTTCTGCAGACTCTTTCATCACATCACCCAGTTGCCCGGTCAGCTTGAAGCCGCGGTTCAGGGTGTGGATGCGTGTCGCTTCGATAGGCAGAGTGGCGCCGCCCATGCTGGTCCAGGCCAGGCCTGTAATGACGCCGGTGCCGGACAAGACCTGTTCGCTGCGGAACACCGGCATGCCCAGTGAAGCCTCCAGATCCTTGTTGCCGATCTTGATGACTGAGTCGGGTTCGTCCAGCAGCTTGACCACCGCCTTGCGCACCAGCTTGCCCAGTTGCTTCTCCAGTTGCCTCACACCGGCTTCGCGGGCGTAGCCTTCGATGACTGCGCGCAGGGCGCTGTCGCTGATCGACAGTTTGTTCTTGGTGACACCGGCCTTGTCCAGTTGCTTGGGCCACAGGTGGCGTTTGGCAATGGCGAGTTTTTCTTCGGTGATATAGCCGGACAGGCGGATCACTTCCATCCGGTCCAGCAGGGGGCCTGGAATCGAGTCCAGTGTGTTGGCGGTGCAGACGAACAGCACCTTGGACAGGTCCAGGCGCAGGTCCAGGTAGTGGTCGAGGAATTCGACGTTCTGTTCCGGATCCAGGGTTTCCAGCAGCGCGGAAGCCGGGTCGCCCTGGTAGCTCTGGCCCATCTTGTCGATTTCATCGAGCATGATGACCGGGTTCATCACTTCCACATCCTTGAGTGCCTGCACCAGCTTGCCCGGTTGGGCGCCGATGTAGGTACGGCGGTGGCCCTTGATTTCGGCCTCGTCGCGCATGCCGCCTACGCTCAGGCGATAGAAAGGACGGCCAAGGGATTCGGCAATCGAACGTCCGACGCTGGTCTTGCCCACGCCCGGCGGGCCGACCAGGAGGACAATCGAGCCGCTGATTTCGCCTTTATAGGCTCCCACGGCGAGAAATTCGAGAATACGTGCCTTGATGTCGTCGAGCCCGGCATGGTGCTGGTCGAGCACCTTGCGGGCGTGCTTGAGGTCCAGTTTGTCTTCGCCGTAGACGCCCCAGGGCAAAGAGCTGGCCCAGTCCAGATAGTTGCGGGTCACGGCGTATTCGGGGGAGCCGGTTTCCAGGACCTTGAGCTTGCCGATTTCCTCGTCGATTTTCTTGCGGGCCTGGGGCGGCAGGGTCTTGCCTTCCAGGCGCTGCTCGAACTGTTCGATATCGGCGCTGCGATCGTCCTTGCTCAGCCCCAGTTCCTGCTGGATGACCTTGAGTTGTTCTTTCAGGAAGAACTGGCGCTGATGTTCGCCGATCTTGCGATTGACCTCGGCGGAGATCTCTTTTTGCAGGCGCGCGACTTCGACTTCCTTGCGCAGCATCGGCAGGACTTTCTCCATGCGCTTGAGCATGGGGACGCAATCGAGTACTTCCTGCAGTTCGACGCCGGTGGCTGATGTCAGGGCGGCGGCGAAGTCAGTGAGGGGCGAGGGATCGTTGGGGCTGAAACGGTTGAGGTAATTCTTCAGCTCTTCGCTGTAAAGCGGGTTGAGGGGCAGCAGTTCCTTGATCGCGTTGATCAGGGCCATGCCGTAGGCCTTGACCTCGTCGGTGGGCTCGTTGGGCTGCTGCGGATATTCGATTTCTACCAGATAAGGCGGGCGATGGTGCTTGAGCCAGGTACGGATACGAACGCGGCTCAAACCCTGGGCCACGAACTGTAATCGACCATTTTCGCGGCTGGCATGGTGAACCTTGACCAAAGTGCCATACTCGGGAAGCGCCTTGGTATTGAAGTGGCGAGGATCCTCCTGGGGAGTGTCCATGAAAAACAGCGCAAGCGAGTGATGTTCGGACTTGCTGACCAGCTCCAGGGTTTCGGCCCACGGCTCTTCATTGACGATCACAGGCAGAACCTGTGCCGGAAAGAAGGGACGGTTGTGGATCGGAATGATGTAGACCTTGTCCGGCAGGTTCTGGCCTGGAAGAGCAAGGGACGTGCTGTCGGAGCTCAGATGAATCGTGTGTTCGGCTGCGTCATCAGGCAAATCTTGTGAGTCTTTCTGCTGGTCACTCATAGGGCACCTGCGAAATTGAACATGATGCTTAGATGGGGCAAGTGCCCTCAGGTTTCAATGGGGGCGGTCGATAGCGTGAGTAGGAGGCAATCAGTCAATGATATGCAGGGCATTGCCCTGTGTTTTTTAAGGTTTGATTGCTTGATGGCAAATGCCTGATGTTGCGTGCTCTTAATGGGTCGACAGTTCATCTGCATGCAAAACCATGCCAAGGCTGGCGTTCTTGTTATCAGTACTGCCGTTTTGGATTGAATCGAGTATGACCAGAGTATTTTCTTCAGTTGTCCTGACTGGATTATTGGCGTTGTCCGCTGCACATGCATCTGCTGCGGCATTGACTGCCCAGGTATTCGACAAGCAAGGCAAACCGCTTGCCGATGCGGTCCTGACGCTCAAAGGACCTGCCGCAGGTGCTGTCAGCGGTGGCAAGGCTGAAATGGACCAGCGCGACCAGGAGTTTTCGCCGCGCGTGCTGGCTGTGCACACCGGCGCGCAAGTCAAATTCCCCAACAGTGACAACATTCGTCACCAGGTCTATTCCTTCTCCCCCGCAAAACGCTTCGAGCTGCGTCTCTATGAAGGCACACCTTCCGAGCCGTTGCTGTTCGACAAGGCGGGTGTCGTGGTGCTTGGCTGCAATATCCATGACTGGATGGTCGGCTACATCTATGTCACTGACGAACCATGGTTCGGTGTGACCGACAGCAATGGCACCCTCAAGCTTGACCTGTTACCTGCCGGTCATTACGTGGCAACGCTCTGGCATCCTCAGGCTGAAGACATGCAGCCGGTTTCGGGGGGCGAGTTCGATATTCCTGCTTCGGGCCTGACCCAGCGCTTCAACCTCGATGTCGAGGTCAAGAATGAAGACAAACCTGCCAGGCCCGCTCCGGGAGCGTTTGGCGAAGCTTTCCACAAGGCTGCTCATTGATGAATTTTCGTAACAGCTTTCAGGCGCGCATTGCCTGCGTATTGATCGCTTTGTTGCTTATCGTGGTCAGCGCGGTGTTTTTTGCCGTCAAGATCGCGACGGGCGATGCGGTCCGTACTCAGGCTCAGGCGCAACTGGAAGTGGGCAGTCGGGTTTTTGAACGCCTGATCGAGCTGCGTGGCAAGCGCTTGCGCGATACGGTGCAATTACTCTCTGCCGATTTCGGCTTCCGCGACGCGGTAGCCAGCGAGGACTCATCGACCATCCGCTCGGTGCTGTTGAACCATGGTGCGCGGATCAATGCCAGCGACATGTTTCTGCTGGGCATGGACGGTACGGTGATCTCCAGTACCGAATCCAACGTGCCTGAAGGCTCGAAGTTCGTCTACGACCAGGCATTGCGTAATGCCAAGCGCAATAAACAGTCGGTGCTGATCGTCCCGGGCGGCGGCATACCGCACTTGCTGGTTGAGAGTACGGTCCTGGCTCCCTTGCCCATCGGACGTGTCGTGATGGGGTTTGCCATCGATAACGATATCGCTCAGGAGCTGCGCTCCCTCAGTGGACTCGAAGTGTCGTTCCTGACCGTGGAGCACGGCCAGCCTGGCGAGTTGATCAGTACCCAGCCTGAGGCGTTGCGCCCCGGCATGGTCGAGTTGATGCGTAGTTTGTCCGAGGGGCAGATGCGCGTCACCGAGCAGTTGAATCAGAACTTTCTCAGCCAGTCACTGATGCTGGCCAACACCGGCCAGGCCAGCGACGGGCAAGTGATCGCTTTGCTGCAAAGCCCGCTGGACAAGGCCTTGCAGGCCTTTGCGCCTCTGGATGAAAAGATCTTCTGGATATCCCTGGCGGCACTGTTTGGTTCTTTGTTAGGTACGCTGGCACTGGCGCGCAGCGTGTCCACTCCGGTTCGGGAACTGGCACTGGCGGCCCAGCGTATCGGTGATGGTGATTATGAAACGCCGGTGGTGATGACGCGCAGCGACGAACTGGGCATGCTCGCAGGCGCCATCAACGCCATGCAGCAGGGTATTGCAGAGCGTGAAGGGCAACTGGCGCACAACGCCTTGCATGATGCGGTGACCGGTCTGCCTAACCGGGCGCTGGTCATGGAGCGTCTGGGCAGTGCGATTGCTGCGGAGCGCCCGGTGGCCTTGATGTACCTGGGCATCGAGAACATGGCGTCGATCAACGAAAGCAGTGGCGCCGAAGGTGTGGATCAATTGTTGCGCCAGGTGAGCAGGCAACTGCAGGATGCCCTGGGCTCCGGTGATACCGTGGCCCGCCTGGCGGTCGATGAGTTCCTGTTGTTGCTGGATAACACCACCAGCGATGGTGCCGTGGCCATGGGCGATACCCTGCAGCGTATCCTCAGCGAACCGCATCGTGTGGATAACCAGGATGTCTCCCTTGAGTGCTGTATCGGTATCACTACCTATCCCGAAAACGGTGATGCCCCCAAAGAACTGCTCAGCCGTGCAGCAATTGCCCGTAAAGATGCGGCAAGCCTGCCGGGGCGCATGCAGATCTATGAAGATGGTCGCGACCTGGCTCACCAGCGCCAGATCAGCTTGATCCGCGACTTGCGCAAGGCTGCGCAGAATGGCGAGCTGATGCTGCATTACCAACCCAAGCTGGATATCAGCAAAGGTCATGTGTGTCAGGCCGAAGCCTTGTTGCGCTGGAGTCATCCGCAGTTCGGCAATGTATCGCCTGCCGAGTTCATCGTGCTGGCCGAGCGTACCGGCAGCATCCAGTTGCTGACCAACTGGGTGATTGAGGAAGCCATGCGCCAGTTGGCCGAGTGGAACAAGCGTGGCCTGGTCATCCAGCTGTCGGTCAATATTTCTGCCGATGACCTGCTCAGTGGCGATCTGGTCGGACACGTTGTAACGCTGCTCAACCTTTATGGCGTACCGGCCGAGCAACTGATTTTCGAGATCACGGAAAGCGCCGTGATGAGCGAGCCTGAGAAAGCCCTGCTCGTGCTCAACCGTTTGCGCGATTGCGGCATCAGTCTTTCGGTGGACGACTTCGGCACCGGCTACTCTTCATTGGCACACCTCAAACGATTGCCGGTACAGGAGTTGAAAATCGACCAGTCCTTTGTTCGCAACCTGGATGAAACCAGTGAGGACGCTGTGATCGTGCGTTCCACCATCGAGATGAGTCACAACCTGGGACTCAAGGTGGTTGCCGAGGGTGTCGAGTATCAGCACAGCCTGGATTTGCTTGAGCGTTGGCATTGCGATACGGCTCAGGGCTACCTCATCAGTCGCCCTTTGACCGCCTCCGCGTTCGAGGCATGGATTGCCACGTCTCTGACTCCCCCCAGCCTGATGGTTAATTGAGCTATGACCTACAGAATTTCGTTGTTGTTGGGTTGCTTTCTGGGGGCTTTCTCGTCCCTTGCCATGGCCGATAACGGTCGTTTGATCGCTACGGGAGGCGCCAGCAGCATAGAAGGTGCAGCGGGCGGCGGGATCACGCCGTGGGCGGTGATTACCGGTTATGGCGAACAGGGTGAGTGGGGCGCAAGCGCGTTTGCCACGCATATCGATTTGCCCGACTACACCCTGGATGTGGCCGGTATGGCGGTGGCCTACGGTAACCGTGTCGAGTTGTCCTATGCCCACCAGCGTTTCGATCTGGGCACCTTGCAGCACAAGTTGAGTCTGCCTGAAGACAACCTGACCCAGGATGTCTTCGGTATTAAAGTGCGCTTGTTCGGCGACCTGATCTACGATTCCCTACCTCAGGTTTCTCTGGGGGTTCAGTACAAACACCAGAACGACTTCCTGATTCCGAGCCTCATCGGCTCAAAGCGTGATTCTGACGTCGAGGGTTATCTGACCGCCAGCCGCCTGTTGATGGGGGCGGCCTTTGGTTACAACGTCGTGGTCAACGGTGGCGTGCGTTACAGCCGCGCCAATGAAACCGGTTTGCTGGGCTTTGGTGGCGACCGTCGCGACAGTCGCAGCGTCCTCAAGGAAGGTTCGGTGGCTGTTCTGTTCAATCCACGCTGGGCCATGGGGGTTGAGTATCGCGAAAAACCGGACAACCTGTCGTTTGCCGGAGAAAGCGACTGGGCTGATATCTTTGTCGGCTATTTCCCCAACAAGCACTTGTCGATTGTCCTTGCCTACGCACGACTGGGCGAAATCGCCACGCTGGATAACCAGAACGGCACTTATCTGTCTATTCAGGGGAGTTTCTGATGAAACGTCTGTTGATGGGTCTGATGATTGCCTTGCTAGTGGGCTGTGCCCAACAGCCACCCAAGGATGACAGCCTTTATCAAGACCTCGGGCAGCGCGCCGGTATTCAGCGCATTGTCGAGGGCATGTTGATGAACGTTGCCCAGGATGAACGTATCGTCGAGCGCTTCAAGCGGGTCAATATTGTTTTGTTGCGCGACAGGCTGGTGGAAAAACTCTGTGTCGAGGCCGGAGGCCCCTGCGAATACAAAGGTGACAGCATGGCTGAATCCCACAAGGGGCAGAACCTGACCCGCAGTGATTTCAATGCGCTGGTGGAGAACCTCATCAAGTCCATGGATGCCGAGAAAATCCCGGTGCCGGTGCAAAACCGCCTGATCGCCCGGCTGGCGCCGATGCGTGGGGAAGTGATCGAGAAGTAATCTTCTTGCAGGCCTGCTCACAATCAAGTCGTTCACGTTGCCGACTTGATTGTGAAACGGGTCAAACCGCTGTTCCCCTTCCGAAGTCTATTTATCTTTTGATTTTTTCTGTGAAAGCAGAGGTTCTGCTTTTGTGAAGAAATATTAACTTGTGGTTTTACCGGCTGATGCAATTCAACTGCCCGGATAAAATCGATGCGCCAAAGCCTCATGGAATAGAAATAAAGAAATACGCCTCAGAACATATTTCTAAATTTTCAGGGATATGGTATTTCCTTCAGACGCTCAAGACAGGCTATCCCCTGTCCTCAGGCCACGGCGTTATAAACAGCTACCCGTATGTGCATAACGTTTTTGTATCGAGTTTTATACGCAGTTGTACATGTGTAAGACGAACTGCGCGTCTTCAAAAACAGCAGTGTCTATTCAAGCCTTTTTTGCTTTGGTCATCTGTCCGGATAACCAGGGCCGTTTTCAGTGTGTTTTTCATTCCCAGGGAAGTTATATGCTGCAGAAACAAAATGTGCTGTTGAAAAATGTTATCGCTCGTCAACTTGAGCTGATTCGCGTACTGGGCACCGGAGTCGCCATGGCGGCTGTGGTCATGCTGCCTCTGGGTACCGCCCACGCGGCAATACCGACCACGGAGGTTGCGCAGCAGGGGATAAGGGCGTTCAAGTTGTGCACAGGCACTGACAACCGTGCTCATATCCAGGAAGGTACAGTCGATCAGAAGTTTCGTACCAATGTGGACATCATCCACTTCAAGGAAACGGCACCTCATTCGTCCTACGACTGGCATCCCGCTCCCGAAGAGCAATACGTGATCACTCTGAGCGGCACGCTCGAGTTCTTCACTACCGGCGGCGAAACCTTTGTCCTGCACCCGGGCGATGTGCTGGTTGCCCAGGACACCACAGGCGAAGGGCACCGCTGGCAGATGGTCGGCGACGAGCCATGGCGTCGGGCCTACATCACCCTCAAGCCGGGGGTGAAAACCGCATTCGTGCCCAAGGCTGGCTCCAAGGGCTGCTGACCGGTTTGACGGCGGATGTAAAAAGGCGGCTCCCCCTCAGGGGAAGCCGCCTTTTTTTGCTGCACGAAGTATCACTTCGGCAGTTTGAACGCCATCACGTAGTCGCCTTGTTTGGTCCCCAGTGAGCCGTGACCACCGGCTACCACCAGCACATATTGCTGGCCGTCCTTGCCGGTATAAGTCATCGGGGTGGTCTGGGCACCTGCGGGCAGGCGTGCTTCCCACAACTGCTTGCCGTTACGGACGTCGTAGGCGCGCAGGTACTGGTCCAGCGTACCGCTCAGGAAAGCCACGCCGCTGGCGGTGGTGAAGGTGCCGCCCAGGCTTGGAACGCCCATGGTCAGGGGAATCGGGACCGGCGAGCTGTCACGCACGGTACCGTTCTTGTGCATCCAGATGGTCTTATGGTTGGTCAGGTCCACGGCTGCCACATAACCCCATGCTGGCGCCTGGCAAGGCAGGCCCATTGGCGAGAGCAACGCTTCGAGGATCACGCCATAAGGTGCGCCCTTGTTGGGTTGCACGCCTTCGGTTTCGCTCTTGCGACCCGGCCCGGCTTCAACCTCGGCGGCCGGCACCAGTTTCGAGCGGAACGCCATGTAGCTCGGGTTGACGAACGCGATCTGACGAACCGGGTCAACCGAGATACCACCCCAGTCGAACACGCCGAAGTTGCCTGGATAAACGATCGAGCCCTGCAGCGATGGCGGCGTGAAGGGACCTTCGTAGCGCAAGGATTTGAAATCGATCCGGCACAGCATCTGATCGAATGGCGTCACGCCCCACATGTCACGCTCCTTGAGGGGCGGTGGCATGAAGTTCAGGTCGGACTTGGGCTGGGTCGGCGAGGTGTGATCCCCTTCGACTGCGCCTTGCGGTACTGGTACTTCATTGATCGGCACGATGGGCTGGCCGTTGCTGCGGTCCAGCACATAGATGCTGCCTTGCTTGGTCGAAGCCAGCACCGCCGGTTTGACGCCATCGGCGGTTTTCATGTCCATGAGGGTCGGTTGACCGCCCACATCCATGTCCCACAAATCGTGATGGGTAAACTGGTAATTCCAGCGCACTTTACCGGTGGCGATGTCCAGCGCTACCAGACCTGCGCTGTATTTCTCCGAGGCTGGCGTGCGGTTGCCGCCCCACTGATCAGGCATCTGATTGCCCATCGGCAGGTAGAGCATGCCCAGCTTTTCATCGACGCTGAACATGGACCACATGTTCGGCGAGTTGCGGGTGTAGGTCTTGCCTTCGGCGATAGGCGTCGTATCGTCCGGATTGCCGCTGTCCCAGTTCCAGACCAGGCGGCCGGTGTGAACGTCGTAGGCACGGATGACGCCCGAAGGCTCGTCGATGGAAACGTTATCGGTGACATGGCCGCCAATCACCACCAGATCCCTGGTCACGGCCGGTGGCGACGTGGAGTAGTAGCCGCCCGGCGCGAAGGTACCGATATTGGCGCTCAGATCGATCGAGCCTTTGTTGCCGAAGTCTTCACACATCTTGCCGGTATCGGCGTTCAGAGCGATCAGACGGGTGTCGGCAGTAGGCAGGAAGATACGGCGCGGGCATGCATTGCCGGCAGTGCTTTCGGCAGCCGGTGTGGCCGGGCTTTGAGCAGGGCTGCTCGCGGCATAGGCAGCGTCATCGTGATACGAGACGCCACGGCAGGTCATGTGCGCCCAGCCTTTGAAGTTTTCTGCATTCTGGGTGCTGATCTTCGGATCGAAGCGCCAGATTTCCTTGCCGCTGTCCGGGTCCAGGGCGATCACCTGGCTATGCGGTGTACACACGTACAACATGCCGTTGACTTTGAGCGGTGTATTTTCGGCTGTGGTTTCTCCCGGATCGTTCGGTCCTGGGATGTCGCCGGTGCGATAGGTCCAGGCGGGCACCAGGGTGTTGACGTTCTGTGGCGTGATCTGGGCCAGTGGCGAGTAGCGGTCGCCGAAGCCGGTACGGCCATAGGACTGCCAGTCGCCATCGGGCATGGCAGGAGCCGTGTTGGTGGTGCCTGCGGTTTCGCGGTCCAGTTGTCCTTCGATACGACCGGGATTTGTGAACTGGCTGGCCAGTGCGGTCAGGCCTGCTAGCACGACCGCGACCGTCAGGGCTCCTGTGCCCAGGCGGGCAGGTTCGCCACGCAGCAGAGGCCGACGAAACCATGGCAACAGCAGGACGATACCCAGTGCGAACCAGAGCGCCAGACGTGGCACCAGTTGCCACCAGTCGAGGCCGACTTCCCACAAGGACCAGACCGTGCTCGCAAACAACAGAAGCGCATACAGGCCAAGGGCGGAGCGATGTCCCAGGATGAGCAGCACGCCGGTGACTGTAAAACCGATGCCTGCCAGCAGGTAGTAGAGCGAACCATCCAGTTGCATCAGTCTGAGGCCGCCAACCAAGAGGACCAGTCCCATCAGCGCGATCACCAGACCGAGCAATGTGGGTAACAGGCGATTTCTACTCAAAGCACCTTCAGTGCTCATAATGCGAATCTCCGTGACGATTGAATGTTTTATTGACGCTGTTGTGCGCATCGCACATTGGCGTCATGTTTTTGAACGCTAGTTCTTGAAACGAATTTCCGACAGCCGATATCAACCATTGGTCAGAAAACGGGCGTTGAGGCGTAGACCGCCATGGCTGGCGTTCGTGCATTGAAATGGGATGACACCTACTGCTCGATGGCGTACGACGTCAGGCCAGGGTAGAGAATGATAGGGAGCTAACTAATTTTTGACCAGACGCAAACCTGACAGGCACTGTTGCGCCATTGGCAACAGTGCTGCTCGCAAGCCCCCGCGCATTGCACGCTGGGGCTTTTCAAGGCGATCAGAAAGTGGTGCGTAAACCGACTTGTACGCTACGGCCCTGGGCCGGTGCGATATCCCGCAGGATCGAGCTGGCGTAGCGCACGGTCTGGTTGGTCAGGTTCTCGCCATTGACGAAAGCCAGCCATTGGCTGCTGCCCAGATTGAAGCGGTAACCGGCACTGGCCCCCAGCGTGGTGTAACCATCGGTCGTGGATTCGTTATCCGGGACTCGACGCTGAGCGCTGGCATGCTCGATATCGAGGCGAGCCTGCCACTTGTCCAGTTCCCACAGCAGGCCACTGTTCAGACGCAAGGGTGCGATACGGGGCAAGGCTTCGCCGGTATCCAGATTTGTGGCGCGGGTGTAGTCACCGGACAGTTCCAGTGCCAGGCTGCCGTAGCGGTTTTCACCCAGCTTCCAGTGGTCCTGGGCCTCGAAACCGCTGAAGCGCGCACGAACGCCAGCGTAGTTGAATTCTGGGATGCCGCTGGCATCGTCCTGTCCGTCTTCATCGACGGTACGACCACTGCCCAGCAAGCCGATGTAGTTGGAGAAGTGGCTGTAGAAAACACCCGCACTGCCTTTGTGGGTGCCATTGTCGAAGCGCAGGGCCAGATCGCTGGAAACCGCTTTTTCTTTCGAGAGGTCGGCATTGCCGCGCTCGTAAGTGCCGGTGGCCACGTGAGCGCCATTGGCATACAGCTCATAGAAGGTTGGAGCGCGTTCGGTATAACCCAGCGTCGCAGCCAGGGACCAGACGGGTGTCAGAGTGTAGACCGCGCCCGACGACAGGCTGCCCGCCGTGAACTTGCTGGAGTTGTCGGCTGCGGCGAAACGATCCTTGCCCTGAGCATCGGGATTGACCGTGGTGTGTTCGATGCGTCCGCCCAGGCTCAGCTTCAAGCGCTCGGTGGCTTGCAGTTCTTCAAGAATGAACAGCGCGCCAGCATCGGTATCGGTCTGCGGCACGAAGGCTTCTTCACCCAAGGCAGAAAACTCGCTGCGGGTTATCTGTGCGCCCACCACGCCATTGACTGGCCCTATGGGTTGATGACGGGCTTCGATGCGGGCTTCGTAACCCTTGTTCTTGAAGGTGGTGCCGACTTCGCCGCCTTCGATCTCGCGGTGTTCATAGTCGGTGTAGCCCGCGTCCAGTTTGACCGACGTGAAAGGCCCGGACAGATTGCGGATCTCGGAGGCGAAAGCGTAATGCTCCTGCTGCATGCGGATACGCACGTCCTGCTCGGCGGGTGAGCCGTAGTTGGAGTCGTAGTTGCTGTACGACACGCCCGCATAGCCGTCATCCCAGGTGTAGGAGCCGCCGACGGCGCCGCCGTCCTGACGTCCATCGCTGTTGCTCAGGCGGTTTTTCTTGTCACCGTCTTCGCTGCCCTGGGCGCGCAGCTCGCGGGTGCGGGCGTAGCCGGGGATGTGCAGGTCATTGAACTCACGGGCGTTGGCATCGATGTGCAAGGCGAACTGACCGTTACCGGCTTCCAGTTTGCCCGCGCTGCTACGGGTCGTATCTGCTCCGCCGTAACGAAGTTCGCCTGCACCGTGAATGCCTTCGATGGCTTCGGTGGGGATGCGGTTATCGAAGGTGTTGACCACGCCGCCGATGGCGCTGCCGCCATAGAGCAGGGCGGCCGGGCCTCGAACGATTTCGACGCGGTCGACATTCACCGGGTCCAGCGGGACGGCGTGGTCGTAGGACAGGGACGAAGCATCCAGCGCGCCTACGCCATTGCGCAGGATACGAATCCGGTCACCGTCCATGCCGCGAATGATCGGGCGGCTGGCGCCCGGGCCGAAATAGGACGAAGAAACTCCCGGCTGCTTGTTCAGGGTTTCACCCAGGCTGCCTTTCTGCTCAAGGGTCAGGGCATCGCCTTCCAGAACCGTTGTCGGCGTTGCCAGTTGATCGCTGCCCAGCGGGTTGGCTGTGATGACCTGAGGTTGCAGCTCAAGGCTTTCTGCTGCATGGGCTGGCGCGGCCAGCAGCAGAGCGGTTGCCAATGGCGTCAGGCGCCAGAGCAGGTTGCGGTGCATCGGTGACATATCGGTTTCCTTGGCAGGGCGCATGGCAGAGCCCCAAGTCGAGAGTTAAGCGGGTAGGTACGTAATTTATTGTTACACTATAACATCTCTTTTTGTCGTGAAAAGGGGAACTTTTCCGTGTCTTCCATGAAGGCTTCTTGTGGGCGGAGCTGGCGAAACTTCACTCATCTCACGCTAAGCTCTTCCTACCTTCTGATGGCTCGGCTAAGGTGCGCACCTTCGCATTCATCAAGCTTCAAGGTCAGTCATGACAACAACCCAGAACGACCCTCTGCACGGCGTCACGCTGGAACAGATCCTCAAGGCTCTGGTCGAGCACTATCAATGGTCCGGTTTGTCTGAGCGCATCGATATTCGCTGCTTCAAGAGTGATCCGAGTATCAAGTCCAGCCTGACTTTTCTGCGCAAGACGCCCTGGGCTCGCGAGAAAGTGGAAGCGCTGTACGTGAAGCTGCATCGCAGCAAGGGTTGGTAAGACACTCGGCATGGACGCTGGCCTTCAAGGATCAAAAGATGCACAGCGAACATCCGCAACTGACGCAGGGACAGCGTCGCTACACGCTGGTTGCCGCCTGCCTGGGCTGGTCTGGCCTGGCTATCCAGATGTATCTGATTTTCTGGGCGCGCTGGGCCGATCAGGCCAGCCTGCTGGGCGGTCTGGTTCGTTTCTTCAGCTTCTTTACGGTCTTGAGCAACACGCTGGTCGCGGTGGCGCTCACCTGTGCATTGAGTCATCGCCAGTCCCGCGGGCATGATTTCTTTCGCCATCCGGTCGTGTGCGGCGGCATTGCTGCCAGCATTGCGCTGGTAGGTATCGCCTATAACCTGCTGCTGCGCCATCTGTGGCAACCACAAGGCTGGCAGTGGATCGCGGACGAATTGTTGCACGACGTCATGCCGCTGATCTTCGTGGTGTATTGGTGGCTGTATGTGCCCAGAGGCAGGCTTCGTTTTAACCATGTGCTGCTGTGGACGCTGTACCCGATCCTCTACTTCGGCTATGTCCTGCTGCGCGGCGATGCATTGGGGGATTACATGTACCCCTTCATCGATGTCGGCACGCTCGGGTATGCGCAGTCCTTTATCAATGCGGGTGGCGTGCTGTTGGGGTTTGTGGTGATTGCGCTGGTTTTGCTGGGGATTGATAAAGGGTTTCGCGAAAGAACGCCTCGATGAGTGCGTTCATTCGCGAAGAAGCAGCCTGATCAGCCTTCGTCATTCTCATCCAGACGCCAGTAACCAGCCGCCTTGACGAACCCCTCATCAAGCCCGAATTCGTCCAGCAGCACACGGCGGATCTTGCGTGACAAGGCCGCTTCGGTTGCAACCCAGGCGTAGAGCTTGCCGGCAGGCACTTCCAGACTGCGCGCAACGTCCACCAGATTCTGTTCGCCGCGAATGATCCAGGTGACATCGATCTGCGCCTGGCTTGTGAAAACCTGTTGTTCATCCTTGTTCGCAATCTCGACCACCACCCGCGCAATGCGATTCGCTGGTAGCGACTCCAGACGCCGGGCAATGGCCGGGATAGCGGTTTCGTCGCCGATCAGCAGATAGCTGTCGAAGATATCGGGCACCACCATCGAGCCGCGCGGGCCGGCTATGTGCAGGAATTGCCCCGGCTCGGCCTGCGCTGCCCATGTCGCGGCCGGCCCGTCACCGTGCAGGACAAAATCGATATCCAGTTCGCCTGTGGCTTCGTCGTAACGACGCGGCGTGTAGTCGCGCATGGCAGGGCGTGGGCCGTCGCCGTTGCTGCCGGGTGTGAAGTTGTCCAGCGCCGCCTGCTCTTCGGGAGTCTGGGCGAACAGCAGCTTTACGTGGTCATCGGTGCCCAGGCTGATGAAGCCTGCCAGTTGTGGCCCGTGCAGGGTGACGCGACGCATCAGCGGGGTCAGCTCGGCGACACGCAGGACTTCAAGCTTGCGCACTCGGATTTCATGGTTGACGCGATGGATCGATTGCTGCGAATTCATACGGACTTCTCCGACACGGATTGGGGGCCATCAACGATGGATTTAGCGGTTTCATTGAGCAGGTCGCGAACACGCAGAATTTCTTCCGGGCTCCAGCGGCCATGGTGCATTTGCAGCGCATGCCGCAGGTTGTGTACCGCTTCATGGATCTCCGGTGGCCGGTCATGCCCGCGCAGAGAGCGCTTGCTGACTTCGATCCGCATGCGCACGCCATCCAGCGCAACGGCCTGCTCGGTCAGCGACTCCAGGCCGGCAACAGTGATGGTGTAGCGTTTTTTACCGCCCTGGGCATCGCCCAGGATCAGTTCGCTTTCTTCAAGAAAGGTCAGGGTGGGATAAATCACGCCGGGGCTTGGGCTGTAGGCGCCATCGAACATGCCTTCGATCTGGCGGATCAGGTCATAACCATGGCAAGGCTGTTCGGCAATCAGGGCCAGCAGCAACAGCTTCAAGTCGCCCGGAGCGAATACTCGGGGGCCACGTCCGCCGCGTTCACGGCCGGGGCGTTTTTCAAAACCGTCGCGGCCATCGCCATATTCGCGCAGCAGGGGACGGTCGTCGGGGCGGTGAGGGTCATCACGCATTGTCTTCATCTCTCGTTACGATTTAGATATACCTTAAGATATATCTTAAAAACTTCGCAAAGAGATACAGACAAACGGTCTTACAGCCGTGTGGAGGGTGTGCTGCACATGGCCTGTCCACCATTTTCCAGATAGGGCGTGAGGATGGGCGCCATGCCTTTGAGTACCTGCACCGGCAGGGCCGAAGTAAACCTGAAACCTTCGGCGGCGCGTCCGGGGACAAAGGCGGTCAGGGTGCCAAAGTGGTTTTCACCGATGTAGAACACAAAGGTTGCCGTGCGATTGATGGCCCTCGAACTGATCACCCGTCCACCCGCGCCAATGCTTTCGATACGGTTGTCGCCTGTGCCGGTCTTGCCGCCCATGGCCAGGGTGCTGCCATCCTGCAATTTGAAAGTGCCTTGCACACGCTTGGCCGTACCGCCATCCACCACCTGCGACAGCGCTTCACGCATGGCTGCCGCGACCTCCGAAGGCAGAACGCGCTTGCCCAGTTCAGGGTTACTGGCCAGCACGGTTTCATAAGGTGTGTCAGCAGCAAAGTGCAGGCTGTCGATGCGCAGGGCAGGCAGGCGAATACCGTCGTTCTGGATGATGCCGATCAACTCGGCCAGCGCCGCAGGTCGGTCGCCCGAGCTGCCTATGGCGGTAGCCAGTGAAGGCACCAGATGATCGAACGGATAACCCACACGCTGCCAGCGTTGCTCGATATCCAGAAACGCCTCGACTTCCATCATCGTGCGGATGCGGCTGTCCCGAGCACTCTTGTGTCGGCTCTTGAACAGCCAGCCATAGACTTCCTGGCGCTCATGACGGCTGGCTGCAACTGCATCCTTGAACTGGGCGTCGGGGTATTTCAACAGGTAACCGAGCAACCACAGGTCCAGAGGGTGGACACGCGCGATATAACCCTGATCCGGCAAGTCGTAGGCGCCAGGCCCGTAGTTTTTGTAAAGCTCTGTCAGGCGTTTTTCGGTGAGTTTCGGGCGGGTTCCGGTTTCGACCAGATGGGCGCGGACGAAGGCATTGAACGTATCCTGATCGGCACCTGGCAACAGGTAGCGATGCACTGCCGCCAAACGGACAGCCGTGGGATTGATGCCATCGAGAAAGGTGTCCAGCCGTTCCTGGGTGGACTTGTCCTTGTAGCGTTTCCAGAACTTCAGCAGGAAAACCGTGCCTTCTCGGTCGGCAAACTGGCTCAGGTATTCCTGGCGACGGGGGTTGTCATCATCCTTGAGCAACGCGGCGCTGTTGTTGGGTGCCTGATAAGTGCTGTAGCGCACCAGATCACGCATCAGGCGAATGAAGGGCAGGTTGATCGACTCGCGCAGGGACTCGCGCAGCGTCGGAATCCGCTCATTGTCTTCGCGACGGAAATTGTTGAAGCGATGCAGGCCGCCACCGGTAAAAAAGCTTTCGCCAGGGCTGGCCGAATATTGTCGATCCAGGGCCGCAGAGAGCATTTTCGCCAGGTCACGGTCCTTGTTTTGTATCAGGTAATCCAGAGCCCAGCGGGTCAGCCGGTCAGGTTCTTCGACCGGGGTTTTTCTCAACGCTGTAACACTCATGTCGGCGTAGCGTGCGTGCAGCTCGGCGATGATTTCCAGATAAGTGGTCAGCACTCGCATCTTGGCAGTGGAGCCCAGCTCCAGCTTGCTGCCCTCGTTGATGTCGAACGGCTGGTCGGTGCTGTCGGTTTGCACCCGTACCCGCGAACCGTCCGGCCCGCGCTCGAACAGAGTGAAGCTGTAACGCACCTGAGCTGTGCTGGCCGGTGACAGTAGCCGTTCGCCGAACAGGCCGATTTTCTCCGCGAAGGCCGGGTTCGCCAGATCGCGCAGGTATTGGCTGACACTGTTTTGCAGCTCGCCTTGCAGCGTACTGGTGGCTGACAGATCGAGCCGGTCCAGATCATAGAGCGGGCGATTGAGCAGGTTGGACAGCCGGCTGCGCGCCACACTGATGCCCTTGTTGGTTTCAATGGGCTGGATTGTCGGTTGCTGTACCCAGTCACGGTAAGTGACCGCGCTGGCCAGTGCCGCGTTGGCCAGCGGTTGATCGATGACCTGTGCCTGTGCGAGCAAGCGAATATGGCTGTCAGTGAGATCCGCCAGTTCCAGTCGGCCTTTGGTCAGGTAATAGGACGGACGACGCTGGGCAATCACCAGCGATAACACCTCGCGCAGCGCCAGACCTTTTTCGCCCAGGCCCTTTGCGTCTTTCGGGTCTGAGGCGAGTACCTGATTGGTCCTTGCAAAGTCGGCACCGAACCAGACTCGCAAGCCTTCAGCCATGCCATGAACTTCGCCATGACCGGGCACCGCGGACAATGGCACGCTGTTCAGGTAATCACGCACCACATGCTGACGTGCCTGCAAGGTCTGCTCGCCCGGCAGATAGGCCCGGACACTGGCAGAAATCATCTGACGCAGTTTCTCTGAGCCCGATTGCGTCAGGCCGTCCGGAGAGTGGCGATATTTCTCCAGTTGCGTCGCCAGGGTACTGCCGCCTGCTGACTGGCCAGGGATCGCAAATATCTTGGCCACCTGAGACAGTGCCGCCTTGGCGAAGCGCGGCCAGTCCACGGCCGGGTTGGCCAGTGGCTGCTGCTCATCGAGCAGATCACGGTTCTCGATAAACAAAAGACTGTTCACCACCAGGGGCGGGATGGAGGCAAAGTCGGCGTAGAGTTGCTGCGGATAGCGAAACTCATAAAGCGGTTCACTGCGGCAGTCGGTAATCGACAGGCCAGCCTGTATCTTCTCCTCGTAAGGAACGAAAAAGCCGTGTTGGCTGTAGCGCAACAGCTCGGGAGAAAAGCGCGTCTGCCGGGTAACCAGATAATCGCGTTTGAGCAGACGCGACAGGAATTCATCCATCGACGAATAGCCCAGGCGTTTGTCAAAAGGCCCCTCACCGGGATAAACCACTGCATCGCTCGGGCCGGGTTCGAGCGAATAGCTCAAGCTGGCGGCAAAGCGGCTGAACTCCTTTGCCTGAAGCCTTGAACTGCGGCTTTCGACGGCAATGGCTGCCCCCAATGCAATGCCGCCCATCGTCACCACGACCCAGAACACCCTCCACCCGTAACGCTTGCGGCGGGGTGGCATGGACATGGGAGGGTCATCCTGACGCTCAGCAGAAATCACACCTTGCCTGGTATCGGAATGCCGTAATACGCCCATGATCGATTGGCCCGGTCACCCTGTTAGTCGCACTTGTCTCAAGCTTAGACGCTGGCCGCAGTTGCGGGAAAAATTGTCTTGTGGCGTGGGAGATTTCAGGCAGGCAGGGGCGTTTGGTGGGCTACCAGGCGACTTCATTGTGCTGGTATTTGTTAGCAAGAGATATTGCCCGGAAAAACGTAAGGGGTTTCTGAAATTAAAAAGTGTAGGACATTTCCTTTTATTTTATTCGGGATTGAACATGATGGGCCTGAGTGATTATGTCCGGCTTGTCAGTGGCAAGGGTGCCCTGCATAAAATCAATAATAAGGAAGTTATCATGAACAAGCGCTGGAACTGGTTTTACCCGGCATTCTTATGCGGGTGTTTATGGGCGTTTTCAGGTCATGCACTTGCGCAGGCCCAGGGGGGCATTCCAGCTTCCCGTTTCGACTGCCGGGCAGGAACAACAGGTGCAAGAGATCGACGGCGAAGCGTTCACTGTACTGAGCGACCGCATTCATCAGATCGAGCAGACATTACAGAGCGACACCTCGGTGGACCGTTATAGTTTTACAGCCATTCGCGGGCAGGATGTATTGCTCGCAACGCCGGGGCTCAGTGTATTGAATCGCGTATGGAAGGTTGAATATCAGGTCGATGGTGGAGAGTGGAAGCTCAAGAAATACAACGGGCCTGAGGCTTTTCGTAGCCTGACACCGGGAGCGCGGATCAATATTCGGGTGATGGCCGCTGACGGCGCCAGATTTGATAAAGCGGGTTACCGCATCGTGTTCGGCTCGTACCCCCATATGCGCTATGACCTTCATGATGAAGAGGGTTTGCTGAAAATACCTTATGGTTTGACCGATCCTCCTTTTCTGGCCACACAGGCTTTTACGAAGGCATTGCTTGAGGGGACATTTACCGATAGCAAGGCTTATCCGTTGGAAGGTGGTGTGATGAATTTTGAGTTGGAGCCCCATCGCGGGCTGAAAAAAATTACTAAAATTTTTACCTCTGATGCAACGGGCAGGATTTCGGAACTTATGGAGTTTGATCGTTGCGAGAGTGGTAAATATGCCGGTAATTTTGTTCATAAGCATAATGGTCGCAATACCTGGAGCACTCAGTATTTAGTGGGGAAATACAGTGCGGTCAATGTGTTACTGGGGAGTATGGCGGATAAAACCCATGAGTATGATTTTGGGCATATCTGCAAGCGAACGCTGATTAATTGGTCCAGAAATTGAGAGTATAAGCAAGGTGATCTGCCTGAAGGCGGCAGATCACCCCTTTATCAATCAAGCCCTGATATCAATCAATGAGGGCTCTCGTTTCTCTGCATTTTCATGAATCTGCCGTATCCACTCTTCGCTCAGGTCGTTTTTTCTGATGGCCACGATTTTTCCGTAATCAATGGTGTCTTGAAAATTCATGAGGTTCAGGATGTATTTTCCGCCAAATTTTTCTGTGTCATGGTCGACAAGTTTCATCATGATTCTTGCATGAGACTGAACGTTTTCTTTGAAGTCCTCAATATTGTTGAGTGTGTCGGTAAGCCATTTTATTTCATCCTCGCTCAGGCTGTTTTCAGGCGCGATTACTTTTATCTGGGCATCGTCTCCCAAGGTATAACTGAAACCTTTGTTGGCCAGGTCTGGCCTTAGCTCGATAAGCTCTTTTCTAAAGCGATCGTAGTAGCTTTGCTGAATAGTCAAATTTATCGAGGCATCCGTTTCTAGTTGCCGTAGATAGAACTCTTTGGTCATGGGGCGTTTTTCTGCGCTTCTAGAATTGTTGCCATATAGGTAAAATTTCCCCTTCCATGGCTCTTCCTCCCGCGTATAAAACTCTTTGGCTCGTGCCTCTTTGGCACTCAGGGTGGGCTCCGCTTCTGAAACAGCCGTTTTTGCTGGTGTTGAAAGGCCGGGTTGAACAGAGGGCAGTTGAGGTTTCACCGCATTTGATACAACGCTGCTGATATTCATGTCTTGCTCCTTTATAGAATTGGCTCCCTATCAGTAGCGGCCGCTGGAAGTAAAACTTGGCCTGATAACGTTGTGGGAAAGTTCCGAGAGGAGGTTTGTGTGAGACGTTGTTCTCAAATCTATTGCAGAGGAGGTGATTGGTTTTGAGTTTTATATTTTGTAGGAGTTTTCTTTTTTCATGTTGTCCAGGGTTGATCTTCATGACCTCTGATGATTATGTCCGGCATGTCAGTGGCAAGAGAGCCCTGGATGAATAATGGAATATTGAGAGAGCTATCATGCCTAAGAATAAAAGGTTTTTTTATCGTTTCCTGATGTCTGGCGCTTTAGTGATGACATGCCAGTCCTTTGCGCACACTAAAGAGATAGCCAAGTCTCCCGGTTTACCTGCCGGGCAAGCGCCGCAAGTGCAGGAAGTTTCAGGACAGGCCTCAACCTTTTTGGGTGACCGCCTTAACCAGATCAATCAGACATTGCAGAGTGCCGCGTCGGTGCATCGCTATCGGTTCATATCATTGCGTGGTCAGGATGTACTGTTGGCGACGCCTGACTATGATGCATCAAGTGCTATGTGGAAGGTCGAGTATCAAGTCGATCATGGCGACTGGAAACCCAAGACGAATAGGGAGCCGCAAGCCATCCGAGACTTGAAGCCTGGATCGCGGGTCAATGTCCGAGTGATGGCTGCCGAGGGCGCCAGTTTTGGAAAAGCTGACTACCGCATGGTGTTGGGTTCGTATCCCCATATGCAGTATGACCTTCATGATGAAGGCGGTTTCCTGAAAATTCCTTATGGATTGACCAGGCCTTCCTTCCTGGCCACTCAGGCTTATACCAAGGTATTGCTTGAGGCTACCTTTACCGATAGCAAGGCTTATCCATTGGCGGGAGGTGTCATGGATTTCAGGCTGGAGCCTCATGAAGGATATGCAGAGATCAATAAAGTGCTTACCTCTGATAGCCGCGGGAAAATTTCAAGGTTTATCGAGTTCGGTCGCTGTGAGGGCGGGGATCTTGCGGGGGATTTTGCTCACCCGAGTACGGGTAACAATATATGGAGCACCCGTTATAAAGTCGGGAAATACAGTGCACATAATGTACTCCTTGAAAGCCTGGACGATAAACGGCAGGAGTACGCTTTCGGACATATCTGCAAGCGTTCGCTGGTTAACAGGTCTGGTAGTTAAACGACAGGAAAGTTTCGCTGCCTGATGGCTCAGGCAGCGAACAGTCTGTTTCAGGCCTGGATATCGACCAGAGGCTTTTCGTTGTCCTCTCGCTTGGGCGCAAAGCGTTCAATCTGGTAGATGATGGTGTTCATGAAGTTGCCGATGGTGTTGCGGCTGAATATCTGGCCGTAATCAATGACCTTGCTGTAGGCCTCCAGATTGAGCTTGTGCTCGTTGCCGAACTTCTCGGTGTAGTGATCCGTCAATGTCATGACGCTTTTGGCATGGGTGAACAGATTCTTTTTGAGCCCACTGCGGTCATTGAGACTTTCCGTCAGGTAGCTGAGTTCGGCCGGTGTCAGCACGCCATCGGGGTCGGTCACTTTTATCTGCTGGTCCAGGCCGAGCGTGAAGCCGAAGTGTTTCTTTGACAGCGCCGTATTCAGAAAGGAGAGTTGCTGCTTGAAGTCGTGAAAATTGTCGAACATGGCATGTATGGACGTGTTGAAGGTCTTTAACTCTTTATCAAGATAGTTTTTTCTCATGTCTTCAGTGGTTTTGTCGGACAAATTTTTATAAGGCTCTAAAATCTCACCTTTTGATGTCTTGGGTAGCCAAGGCGATTCTTCTGATCGATAAAACGCTTCATTGGCATCATGCCCCCTCTTGATGGCTGCTGGCGGTGTGCTTGATATTTTGTCAGTAGAAACAGCTCTTGAGGCAGGCTCAATTGCTGGGGGTTGCCAGTTTTGCAAGGCAGGGGAAGGCGAATTGATGTTCATGGCACAGTCTCATGGTTTATACAGTCGACTGTTTAGCGGCGGATTTTGAGGAAACTTGTCCTGATAAGTGTGTAGGAATAGTCCCAGAGACAAGTGCATTAAGGATGCTTGTAAGAGGTTTCTCTTTTTTATATCCGTTAAGTCAGTTTTGCAGGACGCTTTTTTTGAAGAGACAAATCATCTTTGATCAGCAGAGTCTTGCAAATAAACGAGCTAGCAAAAGTCCATATTTGCCAGCCCGTTTACATTTAAACCTGCCTCAAGCCGTGACCACTCTTTGCGGGCTCCCCAACCGCTTGTTCAATTCCAACCCGTTGGCCATCAATACCATCAAACCCAGTCCGACTATCGCGGTGGTGACTTGCATCGGCCAGGTATCGCCTGCCAGGGCGTTGGCCATATCCGCCAGTGGTGCAAGCAATACGCCCAGGCAGAAGACTTCAAGGGAGTAACGCCCCATACGGCAGGTCTGTTGCGCAGGCCAGTTGTCGAGCCAGGTGTGGCGGGTCGGCAGCAATTTGGCGACTACATAGACCAGAGCCAGGAAGTGTACGAGGCGGGCAGGTTCCAGGTCGGTCTTGCTGATGGGGTACAAGGCTTCCAGGCCGAGGGTCGAAACCAGTACGCCATGCAGTTCGGGCCATTTTTCGCTGAAGGTCAGCGCGCCTGCAATCACCACATACATGGCGCTCAGCAGAAACAGTGGCTGTTGGTGCAATGGACGTTGTTCGACACTGGCGATGGCCGGTTTCGTGGTTTGCAATGCGCATGCACCGCCTAGCACGAACAGCAGTTGCCAGGCCACCGGATTGAAATACCAGACCCCGCCACCTTCGTAAGCGCGCAGGTTCCAGCCAAACAGCGGCACCATCATGTACAGCGCAATGGACAGGCCCACCGCCACTTCAACCTTGCGCAGCATCAACGGCAGGATCAGCGGCAGCGCCAGTAACAGCAGGATGTAGAGGGGCAGCGGGTCGGTCAGATTGGGTTTGAAACGCAGCAGCAATTCGTCGGCCAGCGCCTGTTGCGGATTGCCGACGAAGTATTCGAGGCCCATCTGCTGGACCATATCGCGGGTTTCGACATGGTTGTTGGCCACGAACACGATGCCCATCAACAGCGTCAGCAGGAAGATATGCACCACATACAGGACCCAGGTGCGGCGCAGGATGCGTACACACGCTACCAGCATGCCATCGCGCTGGGCGATGCGTCCGTAGGCCAGGATTGCGGCGTAGCCAGCCAGGAAGACGAATACCTCTGCGGCATCGCTGAAGCCGAAATTGCGCAAGGTCAGTTGCGCCAAAGGGTTGTCGGGCACGTGATCCCAGAAAATGAAGATCAGCGCCAAACCTCGAAAGAAGTCGATTCGATAATCGCGTCCGTTAGTCATAACGGTGGGCTCTTGAAAGTTTGTCGATTGAATAAGGATCAACCGCAGTGGGTTGAGGTTCCGCACCGCCAGTCAGTAGTCGGTCGGCGGCGCGGCAGGGTGGCGTTAATCGACGAGAAATGCAAAAGCCGGGCTATTACAGAATGTCTCCATACGGTCGGCTCAGGTCAGTTCGGCGGGCTCAAAGCTGTCCGAGCGTGCCATTTGCCACATGCGTGAATAGAAGCTGTCGTCCTGTATCCCGTTCAGCAACTGGCCGGGTTGCAAGAACACATGGGTCTGCGAGAACAGTTTGATTTCCGTTGCCGACATACGGCGCACCAGATGCCTGGCTTCCAGTTGTGACGGCTGATCAAGCCCGGCCGCCGCGAGCATTTCGGCCAGAGCCTTGAGTGTGTTGCGGTGAAAGTTGAAGACCCGTTGAGCCTTGTCCGGCACCACCAGCGCGCGTTGCCGCAAGGTGTCCTGGGTCGCTACGCCGGTCGGGCATTTGTTGGTGTGACAGCTTTGTGACTGGATACAACCAATGGCGAACATGAAGCCGCGTGCCGAGTTGGCCCAGTCGGCGCCGATGGCCAGTACGCTGGCGATGTCGAAGGCGCTGACAATCTTGCCGCTGGCACCCAGTTTGATTTTGTCCCGCAGGTTCAGGCCCACCAGTGTGTTGTGTACGAAAAGCAGGCCTTCACGCATCGGTGAGCCTATGTGGTCGGTGAACTCGACCGGCGCCGCACCGGTGCCCCCTTCAGCACCGTCGATAACGATGAAGTCGGGATAGATACCGGTTTCCAGCATGGCCTTGGCGATCCCCATGAATTCCCACGGATGGCCCAGGCAGAATTTGAAGCCTATCGGCTTGCCGCCAGACAACTCGCGCAGTTGAGCGATGAACTGCATCAATTCACAAGGTGTCGAGAATGCACTGTGCCGGGACGGCGAGATGCAGTCTTCGCCCATGGGAATGCCGCGGGTATCGGCGATTTCCTGGGTGACCTTGTGTTTGGGCAGGATTCCGCCATGGCCCGGTTTGGCCCCCTGGCTCATCTTGATTTCAATCATGCGCACCTGCGGGTCACGGGCTTGTGCAGCGAAGCGTTCTGGATCGAAGCGGCCGTCTGCGCCTCGGCAGCCGAAGTAACCGCTGCCCAGCTCCCAGGTCAGGTCGCCGCCATGTTCCCGGTGATACGGGCTGATACTGCCTTCGCCGGTGTCATGGGCGAAGTTGCCCAGCTTGGCACCCTGATTCAATGCTCGAATGGCATTGGCGCTGAGCGAACCAAAGCTCATCGCCGAAATATTGAAGATCGAGGCGGAATACGGCTGGGTGCATTGCGGGCCGCCTATCTGCACGCGGAACGAATTCGGGTCGCTCAACGGCGCCGGGCGCATGGAGTGGCCGATGAACTCGAAGCCGGTTTCATAGACATCGATCAGCGTACCGAACGGCCTGTCGGCGGTTTCGTTCTTGGCCCGTGAATACACCAGCGAGCGCTGGGCGCGGGAGAAGGGCAGGGCGTCGCTGTCGGACTCCAGCAGATACTGGCGAATCTCCGGGCGGATGGCCTCCACGGCATAACGGATATTGCCCAGGATCGGGTAGTTGCGACGTACCGAATGCGGGGATTGCAGCAAGTCGATGATACCGATCACGCTCAATACCGCAGTCAGCAGGGTAAATGGCCAAAGCCACTCGTGATGCCAGAACGGCAGGCTGAACAGGGTGAACAGCACGCAACCAACGAAGACTGCATAACGACTGAGTAGCGAGAGGCTCATATGACATCCTTGGGCTAATGACGACACGCCCTGTCTTTTTGCCGCATCGGGCCGCAGGGCTGCATAAACATCGATTGCTGGCTCATGAGCCGTTGCAAGGGAAATGTAGCAGGCGGGTGATAAATGAATAAGGGCGAAGACCGCACTGTTGCCGTTCTTCGCCCTTGATCGAGGATGTTGTCAGTTGGCAGGGTTGGTCGGCTGGTACTGAAAGGTCGGGCCTGTGAAGGTTTTTGGGTCCGGTATGCCGGACATCATTGCCTTGGCCTGGCCCTTGAGCGACATCATCAGGCCCATCGCTGTATTCATCCGGTTCTGGCTCGAATCGCCGTTGAACAGGGCATGCAACGACTGGAGCAGGCTCGTGTAGGTGTAGTTGAAATTGTCGTTGGCGAAGGATTGCACTGTGTTTGGCTTATAGGGGCCGGGGTCGGTAGCGACGGGGTAGACGCCCGTGGGATCGAAGTTTATCGCTGCACCGGCATAGGCATATTTATCCTCGGGTGCAGGGCCGCCGTCGGGTGTAGCAATCAGTAGTTTGCCTTTCTGGATCTGCATGAAGCGATAGTAGTGCGCGTATCCTCCGCCTTCGACTTCAAGGGGGGAGGTCGATGTGCCTTCGCCCTGATCGATGATGGTTGTGATGGCTTGCTGTGCTGTGGCGACATTGCTGACAACCACCGACCCCCACATCAGATCGGGGCCAACCTGATTGGGCGACGGGTTGAGAAAGGCGCCGTCACCCAGTTGCGCGATGGCGTCCGAAATTGCGGTATAGAACTGGCCAATGGTGACATCGGCTTGCGCCGCAAGCAGTTTGAAATCGAGCGCTTTTTCCGGTTCCTCGATCTGCAGGAAAGTCTGCAACTGTGTCTGTGAGAAGGGGGCCAGATGCACGGTCAGGTCCGATTGCACGCCGCCGGGCAGCGGGCCTGGATAGTTGGGGATAAAGCCCGGTGAGTCGATGACAGGCGAGCCGCCGAGGGCATTCATCACATTGCTCGCCAGTGTCATGTGCAGCATTTCTTCGATGACCACCGAGGAAATGATGGCGGAGATTTCCGCATTTTTGCTGGCATCGATCGAGTAGAGCGCATACAGATAAAGCGGGATGGTCGAGTGCTCCAGTTCGACAGCGGACTGAAGCGCATCCAGTACCTGTTGTACCGTGACGTTGGGGCCTTGCAGGCCCGCAATCATTGAGCGTTGCAGACGAATCATGGCATTACCCCTTTGCTGGCTGGGTCTGGTTGATCAGGCGACGGGCAATTGCCGCTGCTTTGCCTCCTCGCGCTGCACTGGCTGGCGCACTGCCTGTTGGAGCCGCAGCCTGGGTGGCCGCATCGATTTGAGGTGCCGCCCTGGTGGCTGTTTTCGTTCCGGGCAAGGGATTCTTGAGCCAGGTAAGAATGGCCTGACGCTTGGCGGGAGACAGGTCCCGGGTCACCGGCATCGAGTTGGCGTCTTGGATATCCAGGCTGAACGCGAGGGTCAGTAATCCGGCGGTTTTCACCACCGAATCGAAATCCGCCATGTTCAGGAAGCGCAGCATCACCGGGTAGAGGTTGGCGTATTGCTGGAAGATCGGCTGGATATCATCCCAGGTTGGTGATGCAGGAATGGTGTAGCCGCTCCAGAGTAGAACACTGATGAAGTCGGAGGCGTTGACCGGGCCTGCGGTCATGTTGACATCGGTGAATGCGGGACGAATGCCATAGACCTGCCCATCGATCGAGGAACTGCCATCATTGAAAAGGCGTGGATTTCCTGGATCGCTGGTGATCAGAGACAGCACGGCCTTGCCATTGGCGTCGGTCTTGGATGTCTGAGGAATATTCAGGGCGCTTTCTGGTGTCCCGACAGGGGGCGAGGCCATTATATAAGGCCATTCATTGGGCGTTGGCTGTAACTGGCTAGGATCAAACGCGAAGGATATCGAGGCTTGCGCCAATGGTCGTCCGTATTGCATGGCATAGACCGGTATGTCGATGTTGTCGCCAGGACTCAAGCGATAGACAAACTTGTCGGCACGCACGAACGCTGCATTTGACCATTCGCTGATGACGATTCCTTGCTGTCCCGAAAGTACCAACTGTTGGGTTTGCGCAAGTTTCAACAGAGGTGCAGAAAGCGGTAACACCACTACGCCCGCTGTCTGCTCGTACCAGTCGGGATTTCCCACATAGCCTGTGCTTCCCGATGAGGGAAGGGTACCTAGCGCAATGACGGTACCTGCCGGATCCGGCTGTGTCAGAATGGGAGAATAGGCACCGAGCTGGAGGTCTCCGAGATCATTGAGACCACCTCCAGGAGTGGTAGTGGACAATGCATTGCCCAGATCAAGGTAGATACAGCTCGCCTCGACATCGATGGCTGCCGGGAAAAAGTTGATCCCTCCGGAAGGTATGAAAAAACTGTCCGTGGGTGCGGGTGCTGCCATGAAGTGGCGGCCAATCACCAGATGTTGAGGCTCACCGGCCAGATAAGGCCCTACCGTGCCGACGATTCGACCGCACATGAAGTCTGGCGATGTATTGTCCATGTTCAGGCCGTCAACATTGAACTTGATGGACAACTGTCCACTAGCCTGAGAGGTCTGCTGTAACTGACTCAGAAAAGCAGAGTTCGAGACATCGCCCCATTGCAGGTTTTGCAGCACGGACTGATACGCGGCACATGCTCCCTGATCGCTTGGGTCTGAGCCTTGCCCTGTTGCACGATTCCAGATATCGATAAAGGCTGCGGGCAGGAACTGCCCCCTCATGAGCGTATTGCCGCTGGCGTCGGCAATACGTACCTCAAGCCCCCATATCTCCGAAACCAGTTGCTGCTCAGGATCCAGGTCGACCATCTTGGCGGGCACGCGACCGTCGGAATCGGCAATGATGTAGCCAAGTACGGGGTCAGGCTGCGTCACTGCACCCGATGAGGTCCAGGCCGAGTTGATGGTACAGCCGAGCAGGCGGAAAGCGGCATCTCCTTGAGGGTTGAACCATCCGTTTGGTGGCTGCATACCCGGACCACCCAATTGCTGGTAGATGGACTGAAACGCAGCATTATCATAGTGGCCGGGATCATTATTGACCGTCGACACATTGGCCTGGAATTTCCCGGAAAAGTGAAGCCTGAGGGAGTTCAGATAACTCACGTCGAATACCTCCTTGTTGCGTCCATGTTGCGAAAGGGTGTGTCCGTGCTGCGTCCTGCCAGAAAGCGTGTTCAGGTGTTGAAGGGTTCGATGAGTCCGACCGGATTGCCTTCCGGGTCCTTGAACATCGCGAAGCGGTAGCCATCGATTGCGGCTGGCGGCATGAGCGCTGATCCGCCTGCTGCCAAAGCGGCTTCAAGCACCGGCTCCAGGGCATCGACCAGCAGATAGAAGTTGTGTCCGGGCTCGAAACCGGGAATGGCAGAGTCAGCCTGACCGATGCCGCCAAGCAGCGGCGGAATACCGGCCGGAAAGTGGATGTAGGAAAAACCGCCCGTCCCGGTCTGATACTGCCAGCCGAACACGTGCTGATAGAAAGCCCTGGCGGCTGTCGAGTCCTTGGCGATGATTTCAAACATTACTACCGGATGCCGATTACCGACCTCCTCTGACTCTTGAACGTTGCGCCCGGAAAAACCGGCCAACTTGTCGAGAAATTGCACGGTGGTATAGGGCTTGCCGTTCGACGACACGAAGCAATGGCCATACTGCGCCACGAAGTCGGTGAAGAGCGGCCCGTTCACATGGGCGAGAAACGCATCGGGGCTTGCATACGTCTCGAAGAACAACACGAGCAATGGATCAGGTGGCGGTAACGATTGCAGCCGGTCATCGGCACCGAAGGGGGTGTTTACCAGATAGGTGAGGGTGCCGGGCTCGCTGGCTTGTACGTCGAGGGCAAGTTGCATCAATCCCTGGCGGGCTTCTATTTCCTGGCCCGGCTGGATGAACCACTGTGAAGTCAGACTGACCGGCATACTTCCTCCTTGGATATAAATAGGTGCTGTGCAGACACGGCGATACAGCACACTTCACTCTCCCGATATCGTGACGGCTGCATACTGTTTTACGAGGAGCCTGCCCTATCACAGGCAGGCAGAAACCCGGACGTGTAGTCCACGGATCATTGCAAGGTCAAAGAGTGCTCACTGCACTAAAGGCAAAATGCCAAGCACTTGTGCGTCCTATGGAAAATTTCCAATGCATGCGGCTTGGAAAGGCAGTTTGAAAGTAGATGACTTCGTGGTTAATGCCACACTGATGATGAAAAATATATTTATCGAACAGATCTTTTCGATATAAACATCATGACTAAACAATGGAGAATGTTTCTCATTTTCAACAGGGTTTTATGGCCGCACCCCGGTTTTTATATCGTGCTTCATGATGAGCTTTCTGTTGGCCGTTCAACGGCTTGATAAACATCAAGTTGTGAGTTCAGCCTCAACTCTCCAATACCCACGGTTTTATATGTCGCAGTCGTTCGGCCATTGAATAGATATCTTCACGTCCTTCCAGACTGGTCCAGCGAAGATGCTTGATCAATGCCTGCTCTTTGGGGTTCAGCGCAACGAAGCCCAGCTCGTCGGCCTTGCGCATGAAGCTGTCGCGTGGCTCTGCAGGAGTGCTGGCAGCAATCACTTCCTGCAAGGCGCTTTGCAGCATCGAGACATAACCCACCAGCATCGAAGGGTTGCAGAGCACATCGGTCTTGTTGACGTAGCCATCGAGCAGTCGCAGCGAGTCGCGGGCTTCGATCAGGCGCTCGTAAGCCGAATGAGGAAGGTCATAGTGGGTGATATCAGGCATGAGAAATCCTACTGACGTGTTATTTCATCCGCAGTCCAGAACCGATCGGTGGACGGATCCGTGCGGCTGTGAGTAGTAGGCGCTGGCGTGCCCACGGCTCGCCCTTGACTGGATGCCGTGCTGGCGGGCGTGCTGTCCTGGCTACCAGTAAGCCGGGAGAACCATCCCGGGCCGCTGATTTGGCAGAGGCGGGGCGAACCATAGCTCCAAGCGCCAGCCCGATCAAGTTCAGGGGCGAACCGGCAAATGGCACTGATTATCATTAATGGACAGCATTGTGTTATGGTATAACAGTGCTTAAATGACTTGCCCGGAGGCCCTCATGAAACCTGACATCCATCCTGCTTACCGCACCGTGCTGTTCCACGACACGGCTGCCGACGTGTATTTCCTGATCGGTTCCACGGTCGATACCGATCGCACGCAACAGCATACCGACGGCAATACCTACCCTTACGTGGCGCTCGACGTGTCCAGTGCTTCGCACCCGATGTACACCGGCCAGCAACGCAAGACCACCACCGAAGGCCGTATCGCAGGCTTCAACAAGCGTTTCGCAGGTTTTGGCTCCGGCAGCAAGGCGGGCACTCCGTCCGCTTGATGCGGTGCCCCGTTCCCCGATTTCGGGCGATCTGTGCAGGATTGCCCGGACCGGGGATTTTTTTGCCTGCTTTTCAGACATGCGACCACTGAGCCTCTGGACTAATGCCGGGCATTGCTTTTATCTTCGCGGCCTGAAAAACAGGAGTACCCGCGTTGAAAAAATCAGTCGCCATCGTTTTCGGTGGGCAATCCAGCGAGCATGAGGTTTCGTTGCAGTCGGCACGCAACGTGATCAATGCGATTGATCGCGAAAGCTACGAACTGACCTTGATCGGCATCGACAAGCTGGGCCGTTGGCTGCGGTTCGAGGAAGGCGATTACCTGCTCAATGCCAGCGACCCTGCCAGGATCCGGCTGAGCACATCGGGCAAGCTGCTGGCCCTGCTGCCAGGCAGCGCGGGTGGGCAGTTCGTCGAGGTCGAGTCGGGCGAGCAACTCAAGCGTATCGACGTCGTGTTCCCGCTGATTCACGGTGCCTACGGCGAAGATGGCTCCCTGCAAGGCCTGTTGCGTCTGCTGGCGATTCCGTTTGTAGGGCCGGATGTGCTGGGCTCTGCGGCCTGCATGGATAAAGACGTGACCAAGCGCCTGCTGCGCGATGCCGACATCAGCGTGGCACCGTTCGTGGTGCTGATGCGTGGCCAGACTGCGCAGTTCAGCGACGTGGCCGGGCAACTGGGGCTGCCGATGTTCGTCAAACCGGCGAGCCAGGGCTCTTCGGTGGGCGTCAGCAAAGTGACCGACGAAGCCGGGTTTGAAGCGGCCCTGGCGCTGGCCTTCGAGTTCGACCACAAGGTTCTGATCGAGCAGGGCATTGTCGGCCGGGAAGTGGAATGTGCGGTGCTGGGCAACCGTGAGCCGCAGGTCAGTGTATGTGGTGAAGTCATCGCCAATGACGAGTTCTACGCCTATGACACCAAGTACCTCAACGGTGATCAGGCGCGTATCGCCATCCCCGCCGAACTGGCGCCAGAACTCAGCGAGCAGGTGCGTGAGGTTGCCTTGCAGGCCTACCGTGTTCTGGGCTGTGCCGGTCTGGCGCGTGTCGACTTCTTTGTCACCGAGGCGCGGGAGATCATCATCAACGAGATCAACACGATCCCCGGTTTCACCTCCATCAGCATGTATCCCAAGCTCTGGCAGGCCAGCGGTCTGTCTTACGCCGGGCTGATCGATCGCTTGATCGTACTGGCACTGGAGCGTGATGATGAAGCTCGTTTGCTGAAGACGGACATCTTTGCATGAAGACCATCAGTATTGCCGCTGCCTTGCTGGTTGCACCGGATGGCCAGACCTTGCTGGTACGCAAGCGCGGCACCGAGGCCTTCATGCAGCCGGGCGGCAAGATTGAAGCGGGTGAGCCAGCGGTGAATGCGCTGGTTCGGGAGCTGGAAGAAGAGTTGGGTCTGGTGATTGATCCCCAGCAGGCCATTTTCCTCGGCGAGTTCAGCGCACCGGCGGCCAACGAGCCGGGCTTTGAAGTGCACTGCCAGTTGTTCGGCGTACGCACCGATGCCCAGATCGTACCGGCTGCCGAGATCGAGGAAGTCATTTGGGTCGGGGCTGAAGTGTACCCGGAACGGGTGCTGGCTCCTTTGACCCGTGACCTGATCCTGCCGCTGTATCGCGAGATGCGCGAAGAAGCCTGATCACGGTAGGAGCAATTCATTCGCGAAGGGCTTCTTCGCGAATGAATTCGCACCTACTGGGTTCAACGCACTGCACTCACCCCGTCCAGCGTCGAAAACGACGTGTCTTTCGCGGTCAGCAGGAAGTCGCGCATGTAAGGCGCATCCAGCATGTCGGCGCGAATACCTGCATAAAGCGTCGCGAACAGTCCCTTTTCCCCCAGCCGCTTGGCCTTTACGTAGCCACGCGAGCTGTACTCGTGCAGTGCCCAGTGCGGCATGCCGCACACGCCGCGTCCGCTGGCCACCAGTTGCATCATCATGACCGTCAGTTCGGAAGTACGGACCTGCGCCGGTTCAATGTCGGCAGGCTCCAGGAAGCGCGTGAAGATATCCAGTCGATCCCGCTCCACCGGATAAGTAATCAGCGTTTCGGTCACCAGGTCTTCCGGCACGATGTAAGGCTTGCCCGCCAGCGCATGCTGGTTGGCCACGGCGAGCATCGCTTCGTACGTGAACAGCGGCACATAGGTGATGCCGGGAATGTCCAGCGGGTCTGAAGTGACCACCAGATCCAGATCACCGCGAGCCAGTGCCGGCAGCGGAGCGAACGAAAATCCCGAAGACAGATCCAGTTCGACCTCCGGCCAGGAGTCACGGAACTGGTCGATGGTCGGCATCAGCCATTGAAAGCAGCTGTGGCATTCGATGGCCATGTGCAGGCGCCCGGCCGTACCGCCCGCCAGTCGCGCAATGTCGCGTTCGGCGCTGCGCAATTGGGGCAGCAATGAATCGGCCAGTTGCAACAGGCGCAGCCCGGCGCTGGTAAAGCGCACCGGTTTGGTCTTGCGCACGAACAACGGCATGCCCATGCGCTCCTCCAGTTCCTTGAACTGGTGGGAGAGGGCGGACTGGGTCAGGTGCAGGCGCTCGGCAGCTTCCACAAGGCTGTCGGCCTCGCGCAAGGCGTGCAGGGTTTTGAGGTGACGTATTTCAAGCACCTTGAGCGCTCCATGAATGAAATTTGTGATCAAAGAGAAAACAATGAGTTTGTCTCATGTTTGCCTGGCTGTCGACAATAGCGCCATCTTTTATGGAGGACACAGCATGGCTTTGGCACACAACCTTGGATTCCCGCGCATCGGCGCTGATCGTGAATTGAAAAAAGCGCTGGAGGCCTACTGGAAGGGCGATCTGGACCAGGATGGCTTGCGTGCTGTGGGCCGTGAATTGCGTGCGGCGCATTGGCAACTGCAGAAGGACGCGGGCATCGAATTGCTGCCTGCAGGCGATTTCGCCTGGTACGACCAGGTCCTGACTCATTCGCTGACCTTCGGTGTCATTCCCGAGCGCTTCAATCAAGTGAAGGACGCGGCAGGCCTGCCGACCCTCGATACCCTGTTCGCCATGGCGCGCGGCGCCAGTGCCTGCTGCGGCGGGGCGCAGGCCAACGCTCAATACGCTCAGGAGCTGACCAAGTGGTTCGATACCAACTATCACTATCTGGTCCCTGAGTTCTCCCGGGACCAACGTTTCCAGTTGAGTTGGGAGCAACTGTTTGAAGAGGTCGATGAAGCCCATGCGCTGGGCCACAAGGTCAAGCCGGTGCTGATCGGCCCGCTGACCTACTTGTGGCTGGGCAAGGCCAAGGGGGAGAGCTTCGACAAGCTCGACCTGCTGGACCGTTTGCTGCCGCTGTATGGCGAAATCCTCGGCCGCCTGGCGAAGCAGGGCGTTGAGTGGGTACAGATCGACGAGCCGATCCTGACCCTCGACCTGCCTCAGGAATGGAAGAATGCCTTCGAGCGTACCTATCACAGCCTGCAATATTCACCGCTGAAGAAACTGGTCGCCACCTACTTCAGCGGTCTGGAAGACAACCTCGGTCTGGCGGTTTCCCTGCCGGTGGATGGCCTGCACATCGATCTGGTGCGTGCCCCCGAGCAGCTTGCAGCGGTGCTCGACCGCCTGCCGACTTATAAAGTGCTGTCCCTGGGCGTGGTCAACGGGCGTAATGTCTGGCGTTGCGATCTGGACAAGGCGCTGGAGGCCCTGCAAGACGCCCTGGCGCGGTTTGGCGACAACCTGTGGGTCGCCGGTTCGTCTTCGCTGCTGCACAGCCCGGTCAATCTGGACCGTGAAGACCGACTCGATGCCGAGTTGAAAAGCTGGCTGGCGTTTGCCGTACAGAAGTGCGGGGAAATTGCCGTGCTCACTCAGGCCCTGAATGAACCTCAGAGTCCCGACGTGCTGGCTGCCCTGACGCAAAGCCGTGCAGTCCAGGCCAGTCGCAAGCAGTCACCGCGTATCCATAAACCGGATGTGCAGGCTCGTCTGGCTGCGATCACCGCTGCCGACAGCCAGCGTCAGTCAGCTTTTGCGCAGCGCATTGACGTGCAGCGTGCCCGTCTGCAATTGCCTGCCTTTCCGACGACAACCATTGGCTCATTCCCACAGACATCTTCGATCCGTCTGGCGCGCCAGTCGTACAAGCAGGGCAAGCTGTCGGCCAATGACTACACCGACGCCATGCGTCATGAAATTCGCCACGCCGTACAGATTCAGGAGCGCCTGGGCCTTGATGTGCTGGTGCATGGCGAAGCCGAACGCAACGACATGGTCGAGTACTTCGCCGAGCAACTCGACGGTTATGTGTTCAGCCGTTTTGGCTGGGTGCAGAGCTACGGTTCGCGTTGCGTGAAACCAGCGGTTATCTTTGGCGACCTGAGCCGTCCCGAGGCCATGACGGTCGAGTGGATTCGCTATGCCCAGAGCCTGACCGACAAGGTCATGAAGGGCATGCTGACCGGCCCGGTGACCATGCTGATGTGGTCGTTCCCGCGTGAAGACGTATCCCGCAAAATCCAGGCGCAGCAGTTGGCTCTGGCGATTCGTGACGAAGTGGTGGATCTGGAGCAGGCCGGCATCAAGATCGTGCAGATCGACGAAGCCGCTTTCCGTGAAGGCCTGCCGCTGCGCAAGGCGCAATGGCAGGAATATCTGGACTGGGCCGTTGAAGCGTTTCGCCTGTGCGCTTCAGGCGTGCGTGACGAAACCCAGATCCACACCCATATGTGCTACAGCGAGTTCAATGACGTGATCGACTCCATCGCCGCCATGGATGCAGACGTGATCACCATCGAAACCTCGCGCTCGGACATGGAATTGCTGGAGGCTTTCGAGGCATTCGATTACCCGAACGATATCGGACCGGGCGTCTACGACATCCACTCGCCACGGGTCCCGGATACCCGCGAAATGGTCAAGTTGATGACCAAGGCCGTACAGCGCATCCCGGCAGAACGCCTGTGGATCAACCCTGACTGCGGCCTCAAGACCCGTGGCTGGCCGGAAACCGAAGCCGCACTGGTCAACATGGTCGCGGCAGCACGGCAGCTGAGAGCCGAACTGTTGTAAGGGGAGGCAGCGCCAGCGCTGCCGTTGATCCCGATTCATCAAACTGTCACGCAACTGTGGCAGCGCGCTTTGAAAAACATCATCAGACTTATTGCCTACTGGAGATCTGTTTTTTGGTGTTTTTCATGCGGGTTTTACTCTTTCTGGCCGCGCTCTTGTGCGGCTTGCCGTCTTTTGCGGCCTCTCGATGCGATGTCAGTGCTCCTGTACAGATTGCCGAACTCAAGGAAGTTCGCATTGCCTATCAAAGTATTGGCAATGAATCCGACCCTGCCTTGCTGCTGGTCATGGGGCTTGGCGGGCAACTGATTCACTGGCCTGACGAAGTGGTGGTTGCTCTGTGTCAGCAAGGCTATCGGGTGATTCGCTACGACAACCGCGATGTCGGCCTGTCGTCCTGGGTCCAGCCACCGGCGGACGCCAACCTCACATATGAAGTGCTGCGCTACAAGTTGGGCCTGCCGGTGTCTGCGGTCTATTCCCTGACCGATATGGCCGATGATGCGCTGGGCTTGATGGATGCGCTGCACGTTGAACAGTTTCATGTGCTGGGGGCAAGCATGGGCGGCATGATCGCTCAGCACCTTGCCGACCTGGCCCCGCAACGCATCGAAAGCCTGACCCTGATCATGACCAGTTCCGGCGCCCAGGGCTTGCCGATGCCCAATGCTGCGCTGCTGCAATTGCTGGCCCGCCGTGGCGCGCCCAATCGCGAGATTGCCATCGAGCAACAGGCGGATCTGCTGGCCGCTCTGGGCAGCCCGCAGATCAAGGACGACCGGGCCATGCTTGTGCAACAGGCCGCCGTCTCTTATGACCGGGCGTTCAACCCCGAAGGCGTAAAGCGCCAGATCACCGCGATTCTGGCCGAGCCCAGTCGGGTAGAACTGCTCAATCGCCTGCGCCTTCCGGTGCTGGTGGTGCATGGCACGGCTGATCCGCTATTGCCGGTCATGCATGGCGTGCATGTGGCTGCTCACATACAGGGCAGCCAGTTGCGCCTGATTCCAGGTCTGGCGCATCGCTTCCAGGAGGCGTTCAAGGCGCCGTTGCTGGCAGCCGTGTTGCCCTATCTCAAGGCTCAGCACGAAGACGGGCGGCATATGGCGCAGTTGTAAGAGGCACGTGTATGGTGACTGTTTTCTGCCAACCGCGAGCGTCACCATGACCACTCCCCTGAAAATCGATTTCGTTTCCGATGTGTCCTGCCCGTGGTGCGCCATTGGCTTGAGTGCGCTGCAGCAGGCGCTTGAAGCGCTGGGTGATGAAGTGCAGGCACAGATTCACTTTCAGCCCTTCGAGCTGAACCCGAACATGGTTGCCGAAGGCCAGGACATCAAGGAACACCTCGCCGAGAAATACGGCTCCACGCCTGAGCAGATGAATGACATTCACGAGAACATCCGGGCGCGCGGCGCGGAGCTGGGGTTTGTCTTTACCCAGGGCGAGCGGCGCATCTACAACACGTTCGATGCCCATCGCCTGCTGCACTGGGCTGAGCTGGAAGGCAAGCAACCGGCGTTGAAGCAAGCCCTGTTTGCCGCCTACTTCACCGATCTCGCAGACCCTTCCAGCCACCAGACCCTGGCCAACGTGGCGCAAAAAGTGGGGCTGGACCGCCTGCGTGCCGAAGCCATTCTGGCCAGCGATGAATATGCCGCTGAAGTTCGCGAGGCCGAACAACTCTGGATCTCTCGCGGTGTCAGCTCGGTTCCCACCATCGTCTTCAATGACGAATACGCAGTGTCCGGTGGCCAGCCGGTGGATGTGTTCGTTGGAGCGATCCGGCAGATCGTCAGCAAAAGCGTGTAGAACTGCACTTTCCTGCTTGTGGAACCAGATTGGGAACTGCCGCCAGCGTAATGGGCTGGCATCCGTCTGTGGGACCGGCTTCAGCCGGGAAGAGGCCTGTACATGCTCTGCATCTTCATCGGCAGAAATACCGCCTTCCCGGATAAATCCGGTCCTGCGGATTGTGAGCAGCTTTCCCGGCACAGGCCGGTTGCCGAGTTACAACTTGAAGGTATCGACAACACTCCTGAGCCGTCCGGCTTCAAAGTCCAGTTCGCCGCAGGCCTTGAGGGTTGCGTTCAGGTTGTCGGTGGCCTGATGGTTCAACTGGCTGATGGCGTGCACATCCCGGGTCAGTTGATCGACGGCCGTGGTCTGTTCTTCGGTCGCGGCGGCGACCGTCAGGCACACGTCGTCGATTTCGCTGATGCGTGATACCACGCTCAGCAGGCTTGCCCCGGCCTCGGTGGCCACCCGGACGCTCTGGGTGCCCATTTCATGGCTGAGCAGCATGGTCTGGGCTGCCTGGGTGGCACCGTCCTGCAACGCCTGGATCACTGCGCGGATTTCTTCGGTCGCGTTCTGAGTGTGATGGGCCAGGCTTCGGACCTCGTCCGCCACCACCGCGAACCCACGGCCTGCCTCTCCAGCCCTGGCCGCTTCGATAGCCGCATTCAACGCTAGCAGATTGGTCTTGCCTGAAATCGTCGAAATGACTTCCAGCACCTTGCCGATATTGGCGCTCTTGGCGTTGAGGTCTTCGATCTGGGTGCGGGTTGTTTCGATGTTCTGCTGTAACTGACTCATCGTATCGACGGTTTTTTCCACCAGCGTGCTGGTCCAGTCGATCTGGGTTCTGGCGCTGGATGCACCTCTTGAGGCTGACGATGCACTTGAAGCTATTTCCTGTGCGGCGGCTCCCAGCTCTTCGATGGCCGCGGCAACCGTGGTGGTGTAACCCGACTGATGCTCCGACTTCTCCACTGAGGAATTGGATGCCGACAGCACCCGGCGAGTGGCTTCGTTCAAGGCTTTGGTCGTGGATGAAACTTCGGTGATGGAGGCATGAATCCGGTCGCCGAAGCGATTGAAACTCTCGGCCAGGTGCCCGAACTCATCGTGGGAGACAATCGACAAACGCCGGGTCAGGTCGCCATCGCCCTGAGCAATGTCTTCCATCGCATGGTTGATCAGGTTCAGGGGTTTCATCAGCACACGCATCAGCAGCCCGAGCATCAGCAAGGTAATCAGACCGGCAACGACCGTGGCAATGATCGCTGAGTTGCGGAACGCAGAGATACTGGCCAGGGCCGCCTGCTTATCCAGCACGATGCCGATGTACCAGTCCTGGGAAGGCAAGCCTTTGACGGGAGTGAACAGGGTGAGTTTAGGGCCATCCAGCGATGTGGCTTCGACCAGTCTGTCGCTCAGGGTCAGCGTCTCTGTGGGAAACAGATCAGCCAGGGTCTTGCCGATCAGCGCCTTGTCCGGGTGAACCAGAATCTTGCCGGCCTTGCTCACCAGCAAGGCGTAACCGCCGCCATCGAACACCTGGCTATTGATGGTCCGCGAAATCGTCTCGATGTTCAGGCTGGCACCCAGAACTCCCAGGGTTTGCCCGCCAGAACGGATGGCAACCGCCTGGGTGATGATCCGGTAATCGATGCCTGCACCGACATAGGGTTCGGTCATCGCGGTGCCCTGATCGATGGCGTCCTTGTACCACTGGCGTTCCCGGCTGTCGTATCCGGCAGGCATCTGGCGCGGTGGATAGATGTGGAAGCCGCCGTCATGGGTGCCGACATAGCCGGCAATGAATTGCTCCATCAGCACCTGGCCCTGCAATTTGCCGAGTATGTTTTCGGGCGAGGGCGCCTGGCCGATGGATTCGGCAACGTTCTTGATCAGAATCATCCGGCCGTCCAGCCAGCTCTGAATGTCATGGGCCATGGAGGCCGAGAGGGCACGGGTGTTCTGTTCGATTCTCTGTAGGTTGTCGTCACGCAAGCGAACGTCATTCAGCGCGGAGAATGCGCAAAACACCGTCATGATCACCAATGCGGCGATCAGTAATATCTTCTGGTTGAACCTGAGATGTCTCATCGCTGTGTCTCTGCGTACTGGATCGGTTGCACAACAGTCCGTCGGTTTTTTAATTAACGTTTAAAGCATCCCTGCTATCGATAACTTCCGGGCGAACGGGGCCGCACGTGTAGAGGCCTACATGTGAAGTTTTCCGGTAAGTAACGTGGTTCTATATTTGAAAGCGTTTGAAGCGTGTCGGGTTTACCACAGGGCGACGGTGTAACTCAGAATCAACCGGGTTTCATCCAGGTCATTGCCGAAGTTCGAGCGCACGGTGGCATTCCTGAGTTTGATACCGACATTCTTCAGTGTGCCGCTCTGGATGACATAACCGATATCGGTATTGCGTTCCCACTCTTTACCCGTGTTATTGCCCGATACACGGACATTGTCACCGCTGACATAACGGCTCATGAAGGTCAGACCGGGAATACCCAGTGCGGCGAAGTTGTAGTCATAGCGCAACTGCCACGAACGTTCTTCTATGTTCGCAAAATCGTTGATTTGCACGAAGTTGACCAGGTACGGGTCGGTGTTGGCGATGTACGGGAACGGATCATCACCGCTCATGCGCTGGTAGGCCGCGCTGAATATGCTGGAGCCCAGGGTGTAAGACACCATACCGTTGGCTGCACGGTTTTCGAGGTTGCGGAAGTTGCCGTCTTCGGTGCTTTTTGAATAGCGCAGGTCAAACTTCAGGGACTGCTGAGTCGCCAGCGGAATCTCGTAAACCACGCCACCAAAGAACTGCCGGTAGACGTTTTCCAGATTGCCGTAGTACAGGCTGGTGCTGAGGGTCTTGCTGAAGTTGTAGGTGCCACCGGCGAAGTTGAATTCATCACTGACGCCACCGATGCGGTTACCGGTGAAATCCTGATAGTTGGAGGAGCTGTTGAACTTGATCTGCTCCAGTTGGCCGCCTTGCAAGACCAGCTTGTCGATATCCTTTGAGGTCAGCATCGCGCCCTCGAAGGTCGATGGCAGCAGGCGGGTGTCATTGCTCGACACTACCGGGCTGCGAAAGGCAAGAGAGCCGACCTTGAGCACGGTCTCGGACACCTTCGCCTTGGCTGTCAGTTCCAGTTTGGAGTATTCGCTCTGTGAGCCGCGGCCGTTTCTTGAACTCAGGTCGGCTGGCAGCAAACCCGTGCCACCGGAGCCATCGCCGCCGTCCAGTTTGAAGCCTGCCATGCCGAGGGCATCGATACCCAAGCCCACTGTTCCGGCGGTGTAACCCGACTCGAACCTGAGCATTGCGCCCTGAGCCCATTCCTGCGCCGAGTCGCGCCGGGTTGTGGGTGGTCCGTTGCGAAAGTCACGGTTGAAGTAGAAGTTGCGCAGATCGACACTGGCTTTGCTGTCGGCAATAAAGTCTGCCGAAGCGTTGATTGGAATAAACAGCGCGCATGTACTGACGAGTGCAAAAGTCTTATTGATCGACATTTTCGTTAGGCTCCGAGTCATGGCAGATTTAATCGATACGGTTTGTTTTTATAAGGAGTGCAACATTGCCTGGAACATTTCCTGTGGGCAGCACGCAGCAACCGGGGAAATACCCGGTTGTGCGTAACATGCCAGCAGAAAAACTATTGAATCAGCGTGTTGTTTCTATACGCCCAATTCTGGACTTGGCTTCAAAGTAACTCCCGGGTTGTTGGGTGATCTGCAATTGACCGGCACACGGCGCCAGAATCGACGTTTCCATCTTCATTGCTTCCATCACCGCAATAACTTGCCCGGCCTGTACGGACTCGCCATCAGCGACGACCCAGGCATGCAGATTGCCTGCGACCGGAGTAACGACCGCTTGCGGGTCCTGTGCTTCGGCAGCCGCCACACTTTCAGTGCCGGGGGCTGCCGCGTTCAGACTGACGCCACGCAGAAGTGCTGCTGGCAGGCCCAGTTCGTGACGCTTGCCGTCGATCTCGACGAAGGTGCGTAGCACGCCAGCATCGGCCGGTGCGGCACTGCGCGGAGCGATGGTCACTTTTTCGGCAAAGTCAGTCTCGATCCAGCGGGTATGCACGGCGAACGTATTGGCGGCGGTGAAGTCGTCATGGTCCATCACGGCACGATGGAACGGCAGCACCGTCGCCACACCGTCCACGTTGAACTCGGCCAGGGCACGGCGGGCACGGCGAATGGCCTGCTCACGAGTGGCACCTGTGACGATCAGCTTGGCGATCATCGAGTCGAAGTTCGGTGACACTCGCGAGCCTTCGATCACGCCGGTGTCCAGCCTCACACCCGGACCGGACGGCACCTGGAACCGCTCGATGAGGCCGGGCGTTGGCAGGAAACCATTGCCAGCGTCTTCGGCGTTGATACGGAACTCAAAGCTGTGACCGCGAGGCGTCGGCGTGCCCTCGAACGACAGTGGCAGGCCTTCGGCAACCCGCAACTGCTCGATGACCAGATCGATCCCGCTGGTTTCTTCGGTAACCGGATGTTCCACCTGCAAGCGGGTGTTGACCTCAAGAAACGACAAGGTGCCATCGGCACTGAGCAGGAATTCCACTGTGCCTGCGCCGACATAACCGGCTTCGGCACAGATATCCCGTGCCGAATCGTGAATACGCTGACGCAAGGCCTCGTCGAGATAAGGCGCCGGTGCTTCTTCGATCAGTTTCTGATTGCGGCGCTGCAGCGAGCAGTCACGAGTGCCCACCACAACGACCCGGCCATGACGGTCGGCGATGATCTGCGCCTCGATATGCCGAGGGCGGTCCAGGAAACGCTCGACAAAGCACTCGCCACGACCGAATGCCGTGACAGCTTCACGCACTGCCGACTCGTACAGCTCGCTGACTTCTTCGAGCTTCCAGGCCACTTTCAGGCCGCGACCACCGCCACCGAACGCTGCCTTGATAGCAATCGGCAAACCATGCTGCTCGGCAAAGGCGACCACTTCGCTGGCGTCGTTCACCGGGTCTTCGGTACCGGCCACCAGTGGTGCACCGACCTTAAGGGCAATTTTTCGGGCCTGGACCTTGTCGCCCAAGGCATCGATTGTGCTCGGATCCGGGCCGATCCAGGTCAGGCCTGCATCGATCACTGCGCGGGCGAATTCGGCACGTTCCGAGAGAAAGCCATAACCGGGGTGAACGGCGTCGGCACCGGCGCGAGCTGCGACGGCCAGCAGCTTTTCGATGTTCAGGTAGCTATCGGCAGGCCGCTCGCCGTTCAGCGCATAGGCTTCGTCGGCCTGGCGCACATGCAACGCATCGATATCGGCATCGGCATACACCGCCACCGAGGCAATGCCATAGTCACGGCAGGCTCGGGCGATACGGACGGCAATTTCGCCACGGTTGGCAATCAGAACCTTTTTCATTGGTTTTTTGTCTCGTCTGAAAGGGCAGGACGCACGGGCTCAAAGGCACCCAGCGGCTTGAAGCGAATACGGGAATTGACCGGAATCTGACCGGCCAGGTCCAGGTGATAAGGTGCAACCACGCCGATAACCGGGTAGCCACCGGTCAGCGGGTGATCGGCCAGGAACAGCACCGGCTGGCCACTGGGCGGAACCTGGATTGCGCCAACGGTGGTGCCTTCGCTGGGCAACTCACCTTCGATGACACGTACCAGTGACTGATCGCCCGCCAGTCGAATGCCGATACGGTTCGACTGTGGTGTCACTTTCCATGTCTGTTCGGCCAGCAGCGCCTGAGCTTCTGGCGTGAACCAGTCGCTACGTGGCCCCATGACCACATCCAGAGTGATGACCTGATCAGCGCGTGGCATGTCGAATACCGGTTGCTCGGTTACCGATACCGCAGGCCCGCCGACTCTTTGTTTGAAGCCGATACGATCACCTGTCGCCAGAGGCGCAGGGCCGACCTGAGCCAGGGTGTCGGTGGACAGGCTGCCCAGCACCGGTTCATGGGTAAAGCCGCCACGAATCGCCAGATAGTTGCGCAGCCCCGCAGTAGGCGCGTCGATGCTGACCCGATCACCGTCCTGCAAGGCAAACGGCGTGTAGAGCGCGGGGCGCAGCAATTGACCTTCAGCGGTATGCACTTCTATCGCAGCGGTGGCGCCGGTGATAGCAATCACTGACGGGCCATGACTGATAAAGCTCAGGCCACCCATGAGGATTTCCAGGCAGGCGCTTGCCGGATCGTTACCCACTGCACGGTTGGCAGCGCGCAGCGATCCCCGGTCCATGGTGCCGGATGCCGATACGCCCTGGCCGGCGCGGCCATGGCGACCCAGGTCCTGAAACAGGGTCTGCAGGCCGGGCGAGAGAATTTCCAGAGCGTCTCCTGTAACGGGTGACGCTGCCGGACGGCTTGGCGCAGCCACCGAAACACGGGTGACAGGCAGTGGGCCTGCATCGCAAAAACGTACGCGATAGCCCGGCTGCAACAAGGCCGGTTCATCCCGTCCCAGGTCCCACATTTTCGATTCGGTAACGCCAATGATCTGCCAGCCGCCAGGGCTGGCCTGTGGGTAGACTCCGCTGAAGCCCCCCGCCAGCGCCACGGCACCTGCCGGAATGCGGGTGCGAGGCGTACTGCGGCGTGGCACCTGGAAACCGGCACCGCCGCTCAGGTAGGCAAAACCCGGCGCAAAGCCGCAGAAGGCCACATCGTAATCGCTGCCGGTGTGGCGCTTGATCACTTCCTCGACGCTGATGTCCAGTTCACGGGCCACATCGGCCAGATCTTCGCCGTTGTAATGCACGGGAATCTCGACCAGCTTGCCGGCTTCGCGAACCTTGCCGTGGACATTGCGTGAAGCGATCCTTGCTGCCAGTACCTCACGGTTGATGGATGCGGGACGAAAGCTCACGAGTACAGTGCGTGCGGCGGGAATGATTTCTTCCACGCCGACAATGGGCTCCTGCTGTAGCGAGTCGAACAGGGCGAGAGTCTCGTCCAGATTCGCCAACTCAACCAGGAGCGCGTCCAGGCTGACCGGATAGAAACGCATGATCCACCTCAGGTAAATGCGCGGATGGTGATGCCTGCTTCAAGCAGGCAGTTTTTCAGGTTGCGGGCGATAGCGACCGCGTCCTGGTTGTCGCCGTGTACACAGATCGAATCCGCTTGCAGATTGATCAGGCTGCCGTTCTCGGCCTCGATGACCCCATCGCGTACCAGACGCAACATGCGCTGGGCGATCAATTCAGGGTCGTGCAGCACGGCTCCCGGCTTCGAGCGCGACACCAGCGTGCCCTCGGCGGTATAGGCACGGTCGGCAAAGGCCTCGGCGACACAGGACAGGCCGGCCTCAGTGGCCCAGCCGATCAGGGGCGAATTGGCCAGGCACACCAGCTTCAACTGTGGATCGATGCGCAGCAACGCCTGGATAACCGCCGCCGCCTGACGTTGATCGCCGGCAATGGTGTTGTACAGCGCGCCATGGGGTTTGACATAGCTCACCCGGGTGCCGACGCTGCGGGCCAGGCCCTGCAATGCGCCGATCTGATAAATCACATCGGCGGTCAACTGATCGGAAGGTACGTCCATGTTGCGTCGCCCGAAACCCACCAGATCCGGGTAGGCCACATGGGCACCGATGGCAACGCCACGGGCCGCTGCTGCTTCCAGGGTTCGCAGGATTCCGGCCGGGTCACCGGCGTGAAAGCCGCAGGCGACGTTGGCGCTGCTGACGATTTCGAGAACCGCCGCATCGTCGCCCATGCTCCATGCGCCGAAGCTTTCGCCCAGGTCGCTGTTGAGGTCAATTGCACGCATCTAAATTATCTCCGTTGAAATCAGGCCGCGCCGATGAAGGCAAAGATGGCACCTGCGGACTTGTAGGCCATGAACCACGACAGCAGACAGGTCAGCACGCCCAGTACCAGCAGCCAGCGAGGGTAGTGATAGCCGTCCATCAGGTCCGAACGGCGCCAGCCCACGTACATGAATATGCTCAGGCCCAGCGGCAGAATCAGGCCGTTGAAACCACCCGCGAATATCAGCAGCGCTGCCGGTGGTTTGCCCAGCACCATATACACCGACAGCGTGATGACAATGAAACCGACGGTGGCCAGGTTACGGACACGCTCAGTAATGCGTTTCGAGAACACGGTGGTGAAGGACATCGTCGTATAAGACGCGCCAATCACACTGCTGATACCGGCGGCCCACAGCACCAGACCGAACATCATCATGCCGATATCGCCTGCAGCCGCATGGAACGCCTGGGCAGCAGGGTTTGCGCCTTTGCCCGACACGTCGATCACGACGCCGCTGGCGACTACCCCGAGGATAGCGAGAAACAGGATGTAACGGGCAACACCGGTGACCAGAATGCCCGTCAGCGCAGCCTTGGATACCGCTTCAATATTTTCCACACCCACGGTGCCGCGATCGAGCAGACGGTGAGCACCGGCATAGGTGATGTAGCCGCCGACAGTGCCACCGACGATGGTGGTGATGGAGGCGAAGTCGATCAGATCAGGCAATACCGTTTGACGCAGTGCTTCGCCCAGCGGTGGATGGGTTGCGAAGGCTGCGAAAAGGATCAGGCCCACTTTCAGTAGCCCCAGCACGATCATGATGCGGTCCATGGCAACGCCCGCCCGATGGGACGAGAAGATCGCGATGGCGAGCATGGCGCTCAACAATCCGCCCCATTTGGGATCAAGACCGGTCAAGGCATTCAGACCCAGGCCCGCACCGGCAATGTTACCCAGCATGAAAACCAGACCACCGCAGATCACCAGTACCGACAGCAGGTACCCGCTCCCCGGAATGGCAGCGTTGGCCAGATCGGCTGCGCGCATTTTGGTCAGTGTCACGATTCGCCAGACGTTCAGTTGAACGACAAAGTCGATCAGGATCGAGGCCAGGATGCCGAAGGCAAACGCAGCGCCCAGAGTTGCGGTGAACGTAGCCGTCTGGGTCAGGAAGCCTGGCCCGATAGCTGACGTGGCCATCATGAAAATGGCGGCGATCAAAGATGCGCGCCGCGCTTTTGTAAACTCTTTGGTGGTCTGTGTCACGGCATGATTCCTACAGTGAGTGGTACCTTGCTTGAGCAATGAGCGTGCCAAGCTTCATTCAATAGCGTTGCTATGTAGGTATATCAAGGATGTATTGTTGAACAATCATATCTTCTTGAGTGAGCGATTTGCACCATATTGTTACCCTTTCACTCAGGTACGCTACTTAATGAAGCACGCGGCGCGCTTATGCCTTGCCACGCACTAAGCTCTCAGGGAACATCTGCCGGTTTTTCTCATTCTGGATTGCTCATGAACGACGCTTCTCCCTCCCTTCCTCGCACGTTGGGAGAAACCATTACCCAGGAAATCCGCCGAATGCTGGTTGAAGGTGAGCTGGTGCCCGGTCAACGCCTGTCCGAAGCAGCACTGGCCGAGAGCTTGCAGATTTCCCGTAATACCTTGAGAGAAGCGTTCAGGGTCCTGACCCGCGAAGGATTGCTCAAGCACGAACCCAATCGTGGGGTGACCGTTGCAGAGCCCGATATGGCGTCGATCATCGACATCTATCGCGTGCGCCGTTTTATCGAATGCAAGGCCATCGCCCAGGGTTTTCCACTGCACCCCGGAGCATTGAAAATGCGTGAAGCGGTCGAGGCCGGGATGCGCGCCAGGGAAGCCAAAGACTGGGTGGCAGTCGGTACTGCCAACATGGTCTTCCACAGGGCCATTGTCGAACTGGCCGACAGCCCTCGCCTGGTAGTGTTCTACGGGCAGATATCAGCTGAACTGCGACTGGCCTTCGGCCTGCTCGACGATCCCGAATTCCTGCACTTGCCTTATCTGGACATGAACGCTGCGATCCTGCGCTGCGTCGAGGAGGGGCGTGTAGAAGACGCGACGGCAATGCTCGAAACCTATCTGGTGCAATCGGAGCGCACCGTTCTGGCAGCTTACGAGCGCAGCATGAAGCGGTAGGTTGTGTGGGACCGTATTCATCCGGGAAGCGGTATGGCTGACGATGAAGATGCGGTTAGTGTGCAGGCTTCTTCCCGAATGAATTCGGTCCTACGGATTTGTGGGCGGCATCACCCGTGAAACCGTACCCATAACGTCACCAGCACGCTGGCGGCGACCAGCCAGGCCAGTGCGGCCATTGCCAGCGATACTTCCAGCCGCCAGCGGTCCACCATCAGGTACAGGGCCGCCAGGTAAACGAAGTAGGGAATGATCGACCACATGCCGAACAGGATGGTGGTTTTCAGGTCATCCAGCGAGCGGCCCTTGCCGACGATGTAGTGGGCAATCAGCGCAAAGGTCGGGAACAGCGGCACCAGGCCTGCAATGTAATAATTGCGGGTCTTGGCCAGTGCAGCCAGGATCACGACAACGGCTGCGCCCAGAAGGGCCTTGAGTAACAGATCCACGATTTCTTCCCGTACGGTTTCAGGCTTGCAGCCCGTATTTCTTGACCTTGTCGAACAGCGTGGTCTTGGCCATGCTCAGTTCCTGACTGGCCTGGCTGAGGTTGCCGCCGCTGCGTTGCAGGGCTTCGCGCAGCAGGCTGCGCTCGAAGGCTTCCACCGCTTCGGCAAACCCCAGGCTCTGGCTTTCGGCGTGGTCGGATTTCTTGAACACTGGCAATCCCAGCGCGTAACGTTCGGCCACGTTACGCAGTTCGCGAACGTTACCCGGCCAGTCGTGGCTCATCAAGACAGACGCCGTTTGCCGGTCCAGTTGTGGCGGTTCGCGGTCGAAGCGCAGTGAGGACAACTGCAAGAAATGCTCGAACAGTTGCAGGATGTCTTCGCGCCGTTCGCGCAGGGGCGGCAGCTCAAGGGTCACGACATTGAGGCGGTAATACAGGTCGCTACGGAACTGGTTGGCTTTGCTCAGCTCATTGAGGTCGGACTTGGTCGCCGCGATGACCCGGCAATCCACCTCGACGTTCTGGTTGGAGCCCAGCCGTTCCAGAGTACGCTCCTGCAAGACCCGCAACAGCTTGATCTGCAGGTTGATCGGCATGCTTTCCACTTCATCGAGGAACAGCGTGCCGTTGTGTGCATGTTCGATCTTGCCGATCCGGCGCTTGCCCGCACCCGTGAAGGCATTGGCCTCATGACCGAAGATTTCCGACTCGAACAGGCTCTCTGCCAGCCCGCCGCAGTTCAAGGCTACGAACTGATTCTTGGTGCGGCGACTGAAGTCATGCAGGCAACGAGCGACCAGTTCCTTGCCGGTGCCGGTTTCGCCTTCGATCAGTACGTTGGCCGAGGTGTCGGCAATGTTGGCGATCAGCGCCCGCAGGTTCTGCATGGCCGGTGAGCGCCCGATGATCTTGCCTTCCAGCGAGTTGCGTTCGGCCAGTTGCTTGCGCAGCGCCCAGACTTCTCGGGCCAGCCCGCGCTGTTCAAGTGCGCGGCGGGCGACATCCACCAACCGTTCCGGCGAGAAGGGTTTTTCCATGAAGTCATAGGCGCCGTCGCGCATGGCATTGACCGCCATGGAGATATCGCCATGACCGGTAATCAGCACCACGGGCAGGCTGCTGTCGCGGGCCTTGAGACGGGTCAGCAATTCCAGCCCGTCGATACCCGGCAGGCGGATGTCACTGATGACGATTCCGGCAAAGTTGTCGCCGATGCGCTCCAGTGCCTCTTCGGCACTGGATACGCCTTCGCTGGTAATGTCTTCCAGCGCCAGCGCCTGCTGGCAGCCGAGCAACACATGCGGATCGTCTTCGACGATGAGTACAGTCAGGTCGGTGTTCATTTTAGGATTACTCATGGTGAACGCTCAGGTCCTTTGAGGTGTTCGCGAATACCCACATCTGTAGGAGCGAATTCATTCGCGAAAGGCGCTGTGAAGGTCGAAAGGCATAGGGAAGCCCTCATGAATCCGCCTCCACATCCTTGACCAGCGGCAGCCACAACACGAAGGTTGTGCCGCCTGCCGGATACTCGGCACTCAGACTGCCACCTGCTGCCGCCGCGAGGCTGGCGGAAAGGGTCAGCCCAAGGCCCAGACCCTGTTCACCGGGTTTGGTGGTGAAAAACGGTTCAAACAGATGCTTGCGGGCTTCGTCGTCGATGCCATGGCCGTTGTCGCGTACGAGCAAGCGATAGCGATCCTCGACCACCTCGCCTTCAAGCCACAATTCGGGCAGCGGTTGGGCGTGCATGGCGTCCAGAGCATTGCCGATCAGATTGACCAGAATCTGCTCCAGTCGTGTCTGGTCGATTCCCAACCCGGCATCGGTGAAGTCCTGATGCAGATTCAGGGCAACGTTCTCAAGCCGGACGCTCAGCAACTGCAAGGCCGCGTCCACCGCCTTGCGCAACTGCGCCTGGCCCTGATCGTTGCCGCGCCTTGCAAAGGCCCGCAGGCTGGCGGTGATGCGCCCCATGCGGTCCACCAGATCGTTGATGGTGCGCAGGTTGGTGCTGGCGGTGTCCAGAGCGCCACGTTCGAGGAAGCGAACGGTGTTGCCGGACAAGGTGCGCAAGGCTGCCAGCGGCTGATTGAGTTCGTGGGCGATGCTGGTGGACATCTGGCCGATGGCGGCCAGCTTGCCGGCCTGAACCAATTCATCCTGGGCCTTGCGCAGCGTGTCCTCGGCCTGTCGGCGTTCGCGGATCTGCGCCTTGAGGCGTTCGTTGCTGGCGCGCAAATGCTCGGTGCGTTCCGCGATCTTGCGTTCCAGTTCGTCGTTGGCAGCCTGCAAGGCTTCACGGGCCGCAAGCCGGGTGGAAATCACCTTGCGACGCTCGTTCCAGGCAATCAGCAAAAACGCCACCAGCGCACAGGCCACGGCGACCAGCATGCCCTGGCTAGCGGCTTCACGGCGCAGATCTTCAAGAGGGGTCAGCAGAGTCAGGTGCCAGGGCGTATCGCTCAGTTGCCGGGTCTGGGCCAGATAGCTGACTTGCGTATGCTCCTTATCAACACTGACATTGGCAGGGAAGGTGAGCTTTTCAACACCTTCGGCCAGGGTTTCGCGTTCCAGCGGCACCAGTTCGTTCAGCGGCCACCAGTAATATTGCAGGCTGCGCGCCAGGCGTTCCTTGATAGTCGGGTTCAGCGGGCGCACCGACTTCAGGCGGCGGGCCGGGTCGCTGGACAGGATGATGATGCCGTTCTCATCGCTGACAAAGGCTTCCATGCGCGCCCGTTGCCAGCGTTCTTCCAACGCTTCGAGCCGCACCTTGATGACGGCGACACCAATGATCCGGCCTCTTTCTTCCAGCCCGTGGGCCAGGTAATAACCGGATTCGCCCACAGTGGTGCCGATCCCGTAGAAGCGGCCGGGCAGGCCCCGTACGGCATCCTGGAAATAGGCGCGGAACGACAGGTCTTCGCCCTGATAACTGTCAGCATCGCGCCAGTTGCTGGTGGCCAGCACTCGTCCGGTGGTGTCCATGACGTAAATGGCACGACTACGACTGCGGCGGTTGAGGCCTTCAAGGTAACTGTTGACCTTGCCTTGCAGGTCGGGCGTCGGGTTTCTCAGAAGTTGTGAAACGCTGGACTCAAGCTCCAGGACGCTGGGCAGGTAGGTGTACTTGTTGATTTCACTTTCGACCGTACGGGCATGCAACTCCAGCTGGCGTTCGCCATTTTCGCTGAGGTTCTTGATGCCGTGGGTCTCGCTGAACAGATAAGCGATGTAGCCCAGGCCGATCATCAGCATGAGGATCAGCGGGGGCAGAAACAGTTGGCGTATCAGACGGGGTTTCACGGCGAGTGATGGCGGCGCAGCGCTATAGATATGAGGGTCGCATTTCATCACAGTCGTCCTGAGCCGAACAGCTACCCGTACCCCGGGAGGCGGGGCAGGGCAGCGAACGGTATTTCCTAGTGCTGGAGGATCTTGGCGAGGAACTGCTGGGCGCGCTCGGAGCGTGCGCTGACATCACCGAAAAACTCTTCCTTGGCGCAGTCTTCGACGATCTGGCCCTTGTCCATGAAGATCACACGGTTGGCCACTTTGCGGGCAAAGCCCATTTCATGGGTTACGCACATCATGGTCATGCCTTCGTGAGCCAGTTGCACCATCACGTCGAGCACTTCGTTGACCATTTCCGGATCGAGGGCGGAGGTCGGTTCGTCGAACAGCATGACCACCGGGTCCATCGCCAGAGCACGGGCAATCGCCACACGCTGCTGCTGACCACCGGAAAGCTGGCCAGGATGCTTGTGGGCGTGGGCAGAAAGGCCTACGCGGTCCAGCAGCTTCAGGCCTTTCTCGGTGGCTTCGGCCTTGCTGCGACCCAGCACCTTGATCTGCGCGATAGTCAGGTTTTCCACGATGCTCAGGTGTGGGAACAGCTCGAAATGCTGGAACACCATGCCGACCCGCGAACGGAGTTTCGGCAGGTCGGTCTTCGGATCGGAGATCGAAGTGCCGTCGACCACGATGTCGCCTTTCTGGAAAGGCTCCAGAGCGTTCACGCATTTGATCAGTGTCGATTTGCCGGAACCGGACGGACCGCAGACCACGACCACTTCACCCTTGCTGACCTCGGTGCTGCAATCGGTCAGTACCTGGAAGTCCCCATACCACTTGTTGACGTTCTTGATGGAAATCATATGGCAAACCTTTTTTGCAGACGCTTCACCAGCAACGAGGCGGCAAAGCTGATCGTGAAATACACCACACCGGCGATGATCAGGAACTCATTGGCGCGGCCGATAATGTCGCCACTGGCGCGCGAGGCATTGAGGAAATCCACCAGACCGACCGTGTAAACCAGAGACGTGTCCTGAAACAGAATGATGCTCTGTTGCAGCAACAGCGGAGTCATCTTGCGAAACGCCTGAGGGAGGATGATCAGGCGCATCATTTGCCCGTAGGTCATGCCCAGGGCCTTGGCGGCACCCATCTGACCCTTGGAGATGGACTGCACACCGGCACGCACGATTTCGCAGAAGTACGCGGCCTCGAACATCATGAACGCCACGACGCAAGAGGTGAATGCACCGATCGGCGTGTCTTCACCGGTGATCCAGCGCAGCACGAACGGCACCGCCAGGTAGAACCAGGTGATGACCAGCAGCAGCGGGATCGAACGGAAGTAGTTCACGTACGCACCGGCCACATTGGCCAGCAGCTTGTTCGATGACAGGCGCATCAAGGCCAGGATGGTACCGATGACGAGGCCGCCGACGATGCCCAGGGCCATCAGTTGCAGGGTCATGACCATGCCGTTCCACAGGCCGGGAATGGCTGGAACGATTCCACTGAAGTCCATTATTTACCCCCCAGGGAAATCAGGCCCGGCACTGCGACTTTCTTCTCGATCAGACGCATCAGCAACATCAGGCTCATGTTCAGGGTGAAGTAGATCAGTGTCGCCAGAGTGAACGCTTCAAACAGGTTCGCGGAGAATTCTGCGGTCTGCTTGGTTTGTGCCAGCAGTTCCATCAGACCGATCAGCGACGCCACCGACGAGTTCTTGAACACGTTCAGGAATTCGGAGGTAAGTGGTGGAATGATGATCCGGTAAGCCTGTGGCAGCAGCACGTTCCAGTAGATCTGCGGCAGTTTGAAACCCATGGCGCGAGCTGCGGACTCCTGGCCTTTTGGCAGTGCCTCGATACCGGTACGCACTTGTTCGCAAACCCGTGCAGCGGTGAACAGACCCAGGCAGACCACGACGCTCAGGAATGCTGAAGTCGTCGGGTTGAGGTCTTGCTTGTACCACTCCTGCAGGTTCTCAGGCAGCAGGTCGGGCACCAGGAAGTACCAGATGAACAGCTGCACCAGCAGTGGCACATTACGGAAGATTTCCACGTAGATCGTGGCGATGCCAGCCACCAGACGGCTTGGCACAGTACGCATGACACCGAGTATGGAACCCAGTATCAAGGCGATGATCCAGGCGGCGACGGCAATGGCGATGGTCCAGCCCAGACCGGAAATGAACCAGTCCAGATAGGTTTCGCTGCCGACACCGGTGGACTTGAAGAATACGCCCCAGTCCCAGTTGTAATTCATCAGGGTCTCCCCCTCTTGTTGTCGAAATGCACGCACCCGTCTCGCATGAATCCGTTCGAGCCCTTATGCACTCCAGACCCGCCTTCAGACTCCGTCCTGGCGTTTATTGTCTGGGTACAGTGAGTGATGAGCGGTTTTCCGAACGGGTCGCGGCCCGTTCGGAAAACCGTGAGTTCACGGTGTGTCGGTTACTCAGGCTTTCTTGGCTTCAGCAGCTTTGTCGTTCGGCTCTGCGATCAGCTTTTTCAGCTCGTCGCTCATCGGGAACTGCAGGTTCAGGCCTTTTGGCGGGATTGGCGACTGGAACCACTTGTTGTAGATGGTGTTGATTTCGCCGGATTTGTAAGTGGCGACGATGGCGTCATCGACCGCTTTCTTGAACGGCGCGTCGCCTTTGCGAACCATGCAGCCGTAGATTTCATAGGATTGCGCAGTGCCGGTCACAGCCCAGTCGGTCGGCTTCTTGGCCTTGGCCATTTCGCCTGCCAGCAGTGCGTCGTCCATCATGAAAGCGACTGCGCGACCCGATTCCAGCATCTGGAAGGATTCACCGTGGTCCTTGGCGGAAATCACGTTCATGCCCATCTGCTTGTCGGCGTTCATCGCCTTGAGGATGCGCTCGGACGTGGTGCCGGCGGTGGTCACGACGTTCTTGCCTTTCAGGTCATCGAAGTCCTTGTAGGACGAATCAACTTTGGACAGCAGGCGGGTACCGATCTCGAAGATGCCGACCGAGAAGTCCACTTGCTGCTGGCGCTCGACGTTGTTGGTGGTGGAGCCGCATTCCACGTCAACGGTGCCGTTCTGAACCAGCGGGATACGGGTCTGGGACGTGACCAGGTTGTACTTGACCTTCAGGTCAGGGATGTCGAGTTCTTTCTTGATGGCTTCAACGATTTTCAGCTGGATATCGTGGGAGTAGCCAACCGGAATGCCGGAAGCATCGGCAATGTAGGAAAACGGGATGGAAGCGTCACGGTGACCGAGGGTGATGGTGCCTGATTCTTTGATCTTCTTCAGTGTGCCGGTCAATTCTTCTGCGAAAACTGGAGTGCTGATCAGAGTGGCAGCGATTGCTGCGCCCAACAGTTGGGGAACGATACGCATCGATGAATCCTCGAATTCGTTTTTATTAAGATTTCTCAGTGAATGCTTCAACCGCGTCCGGGCTAGACACACGCGACAGTCGAAGCGATCGACAAAAAGTGTAGAGCATGAGTCGTGCCAAGGATCTTTGTTGTAGTTAAGATACTGATTTTATTGGTTTTATTATTTGTTTTTTTCGCTCTGGCGAGCTGCGGCCGTCCGGGTTCCCGAACTCCAGATAATGGGTTGTTCGGAAAACCGAATAGGGGGTGGGGGTGGAGTTTCGCGAATAAATTCGCTCCTGCGCTGAATTTCGTAGGGGCGGATTTATCCGCGAAAACGGCAGTGCGGTATTTCTCAATCAGAAGTCATAACGAGCCGTCATGCCCAGCGTGCGCGGCGTACCCAGCAAGCCGCCGTAGCCGCCGTTGGGTTCGCTCCACAAGGTCGTGTAATAGGTCTTGTCGAAAGCATTCTTCAGCCACAGCGAGACGTCCCACTGGCCTTGGCCAAGGTCGCCGCGCAAGCCGGTGCTCAGGTTGACCACGGCGTAGCTCGGGATCTGCGCGTAATCGGAGTCTTCAACAGTGCCCACGGCTTTGGAGCGGAAGGCATAGCTGGCCGTGACGTACTCTTGCAGACCGTTATCCAGATCCCACTTGTACTCGCCATTGACGTTGGCGATGTATTTGGAGGCGCCGACCACCTGATGGCCGCTCAGGTCGCACGAAGCGGGCGCGCCGGCCTGCAGGCTGACTTCGGGTGGGCAAGGCGCATCTTTATAAGAGGTGTAACGCACGTCGTTGTAAGAGCCATTGACGTTCAGCGTCAGCCCGCGAATCGGCAGAATGGTGCTTTCCAGTTCCAGGCCGCGAGAGCGCACGGTGCCGGCGTTGGTCAGGTATTGCACGCGGTTGGCGTTATCATAGGCGTTGGTCTGGTAACCGTTGACCTGGGTCCAGAACAGGTTGGCATTGAGTTGCAGGCGACGATCCCAGAGCGTGCTTTTCAGACCCAGTTCCGCATTGTTGGCGCGCTCGGTGCCGATCAGCAGCGAGTCTGCACCGGCAGTGGGGGCCGTACCGACCGCCAGGTTGACCCCGCCGGATTTCTCACCGTGGGAGAGCGTGGCGTAGCCCAGCAGATCGTCAGTGAAGTGGTAACTCAGGTTGAGCATGCCCGAAGGGCTGGCGGTGTACTGGTTCAGATCGCCCGACTCGTAGGCACCTGTGCGGGCATTGCGTGCGGTGAGGGCCGCGCCGGTAACGGTGGCGCCGCCTTGCGGAGCATCGCGTTGCACCCAGGCATTCTTCTCTTCGTAAGTGCCACGAACACCGGCGGTGAAATCCAGTTTCGGCGTGAGGTGCCAGGTGCCCTGGGCGAAGAGGGCAAAGCTGTTGGTTTCGATATGGCCTTTGCCCAGGCTGTTGACGTTGGCCAGTGCGCCGGTGGCGGTGCCGTTCCAGATATCGGCCTGCGGGCCATAATGGGTGAACGACGTGTTATCCAGATCGGAGCCGAAGTAGTAGGCACCGACGACGTAATCGAAAAAGCCGCCGCCAGGGGACGCCAGGCGAAATTCCTGGGACCACTGTTTATCTTCCACCGACACGCCGCCGTTGTAGGAGGCCGATGCATTGAGGCCGTCATCGTTGCGCGGCGTGAAATTCCACCAGCGATAGGAACTCACGGAAGTCAGAGTGAAATCGTTGGCCAGCTTCCAGTTGGCTTCCAGCGAGGTGCCGCCTTGATGCACGGTCACACGCTGGTCGCTGTTGAGGTTGACCTTGCGGTGCGAGCCATCCACCAGCGTGGCACCTGCTGCGCCAGCGCGGCTTTCGTAGCGGTTGACGCCGTTGATGGTCGGTCCGGTGCTGAACAGCGCACGGGTTCCGGCGCTGGAGCTTTCCTCGTTGTAGTCGGCAATCCAGCGCAGGCTGAAGTCTTCGTTGGGCTTGAACAGCAGTTGTCCACGGAAGCCTTCGCGTGAGCCGCCACCGAGTTTGTTACCGTCGAAGACGTTATCCAGATCGCCGTCGCTGCGGCTGCGATAGGCAGAGAAACGACCGGCCAGTTGATCGTTGAGCGGGCCGGAAATCGTGCCCTTGGTCTGGAAGTAACCGTTCTCGCCGACAGAGGTTTCGATACTGCGTTCCGGGGTAAAACTGGGCGCACGGGTGTTGATGTTCAGAACCCCGGCGGTGGTGTTCTTGCCGAACAATGTCCCTTGCGGGCCGCGCAGCACTTCCAGTTGCTCGATGTCCATGAGGTCGAACACCGCCATGCCCGGACGTCCGAGATAGACGTTGTCGATGTACAACCCGACGCTGCCCTCCAGCCCGTCGCTGGCCGGGTTATTGCCCAGCCCGCGGATCGATACGCTCGACTGTCGGGCATGCATGTAAGCCACGTTCAGGCTCGGCACCAGTTGTTGCAGATCCTGAATCTGATAGATCCGCTGGCTTTCCAGCGAGGCCCCGTCCAGCACGCTGATCGGAGTGGGCACGTTCTGCGAGCTTTCCTCGCGGCGGCGGGTGGTGACGGTGACGGTCTTGAGTCGTGTGTCATCCGCCGTGGCACCGGTGTCGGATCTGGCAGCGCTTGTCGTGGTCGGCGTTTCAGCGGCATGAGCCAGGGAAAAGCCTGCGCAGCCCGCCAGCAACAGGGCGAGCGGCAAACGCTTGAGTCGTCCGGCAGCGATAGGGGTAGCGGATTGTTGATCATTCATGTCGCGGCTCCTTTGATGCAATGCCAAGGTCGGTCATTCCTTTTGCACTACTAATATTCTTTTTAGTTATTTCAATATGTATTTATAAGGTTTTACTGAATAAGAGATTGCCTTTATAAGGAGTGCTACCGAGGCAGAGCAAATGCATTTGCCCGATACTTTTTATGTGAAAAATGCATATCGACCTTCGCCAACTCCGTCACCTGATTGCTCTGGCCGAGCATCGAAGTTTTGTCGCCGCTGCTGTGGCGGTGAACCTGTCGCAGTCCGCTTTCAGTCGCAGCATCCAGGCACTGGAGCACAGCGTCGGTTGCCAGTTGATTGATCGGGTCAGCAAGGACCTGACGCCGACCCAGCAAGGGCAGGTGGTGCTTGAGCACGCGCGGCGTCTGGTCAGTGGTGCCAGGCAACTGACCAGCGAGATCAGCCAGTTCAATGCGCTGGAAGCGGGCGAGCTGCGCTTCGGTTGTGGACCGGCGCCAGCGTCAGGTCTGGTGCCCCGTGCGATAGGCAGTTTCATCAGCCGCCTGCCCAAGGCACGGGTTCATTTTCAGGTGGACGACTGGCAGAGCCTGGGCAAGCGTTTGCTCAATGAAGAGTTTGAATTCTTCGTGGCCGATACCCGGCAATTCGAGGCAGACCCTTCCTATGTCACGCACAAGCTTCGGCCGCGCAAATGGCACTTCTGCTGCCGCGCCGAACATCCGCTGGCCCGGCACGAGACGGTGACTGCCAGCGAGTTGCTGAGCTTCCCGCTGGCCGCGACCCTGCGGCCACCGAACCTGCGCAAGGTCATGGCCGACCTGAGCGGACAGCCAGACTTCGCGCCTAACGTCGAGTGCGAAAACACGTTCAGCCTGCTGGCCGTGGTGATGAACTCCGATGCAATCGGTATCAGCGGCTCCTACAGCGATGCGCTGTATTACGCCCGGCAGGAACTGGTGCGTTTGCGCATCGAAGGCCTGGATGATCAGTGCGAAGAGTTGTACACGCGCTATGGCATTGTCAGCCGGGCCGGTTATCGACTGTCGCCGCTGGCCAAGGAAATGATCGAAGAGATCAAGAAGGTCGATCAGGCAGAGGACGCTGCTCACGAATCGTTGCTGACCAATCTGGCAGTGTGATGCCGCCTGGGTATGCATGCCTTGCATATCAACTATTCAACAAATGCACTTGCTGAATACCCGCCCGGATCGCGAAATAACCGCTATTAGCCTGCACATCAACGGACCGAACCATGAGCAAATCCTTACGACAACTTTTCAAGCCCTTGCTGGGCGTGCTTCTTGCCGGGCTGCTGGGCCATGCCCAGGCCAGCGATGACGGCGTGACTATCCGCATCGGCTCGCCGGATCAAGGTGCCGGGAGCTTGCCATTCGTGCAGGGCGTGGTGGGGCTGGCGCATATCCAGCAACAGCTTGAGCAGGAGTTCGCGGCATCCGGCGTGAAGGTGCAGTGGCATTTCTTCAAGGGTGCCGGGCCTGCGGTCAACGAAGCCTTCGCCAACCAGCAACTGGACTTCGCCTGGCTGGGCGACCTGGCGGCAATCATCGGTCGCTCCAGTGGCTTGCAGACCCGTCTGCTGCTGGGCGCACGCGGCGCGAACATGTATCTGGCGGTGACGCCGCAATCGGGCATCACCCAACTGACCGATCTCAAGGGCAAGCGCGTAGCGGCCTATCGCGGCACGGCGGACCAGCTTTCATTTGCCAAGGCACTGGAAAGCCAGGGCCTGAAAGAGCGCGACCTGCAAATCATCAGTCTCGACTGGGCCGCCGCCCGAGCGGCATTGGCCAGCGGGCAGATCGACGCAACCTGGTCGGGCATGGGCGTGCTGGGGCTTGAGAGCAAGGGCATCCTGTTTCCGCTGAGCACCAAGCAGCTTTCCCGTCAGGCCACCACTCAGGCAGGACTTGTCGGCAGCCAGGCATTCATCGAGCAGCATCCGGAATTGACCCAGCGCCTGATCAATGTGCTGGTCAAGAATGCTGTCTGGCTCAGCGATCCGCAGAACCTGCCGGCCTATAGCGCGCTGATGGGCGAAAGAAGCTCCACGCCAGCCGCCTTGTTCGAGCGTGAGTTGAAAGGCGATGACCTGAAATTCCGCAACTCGCCGCGTCTGGATCCGTTCCTGAAAACCGCCCTGCAGAACAGCGTCGAACAGGCCAAGACCCTGGGCCTGATCCGTCGTACTTTTGTGGTGGATGAGTGGGTCGAGCCACGTTTTGTCGACAGTGCCTTGCAACAGCAGAAACTGACCGATTTCTGGCCGACATTCGATGCTGATGGCAATCCACTCTGACCGGACAGGTAATCACCCATGACTGCAATCAAGAACGTGCTGTACATCATGTGCGACCAACTGCGCCGTGATTATCTGTCGTGCTATGGCCACCCGCATCTGCACACCCCGAATATCGACCGCCTGGCACAGGCTGGCGTGCGCTTCGCCCGGGCTTACACCCAAGGCACCATTTGTGGACCTTCGCGAATGTCGGCCTATACGGGCCGTTACGTCAGCAGCCATCAGGTGGCCTGGAACTCCGTGCCGTTGCCTCTGGATGAACTCACCATCGGTGACTACCTGCGACCGGCCGGGATCCGCACGGCGCTAGTGGGCAAGACCCACGCCACGCCCAATCTGGACGCCCAGCAACGCCTGGCTCTGGAACCTGACAGCGAGCAGGCCGAGAACCTCAACGAAGTAGGGTTTGAAGCTTTTTTCCGTCACGACGGCATCTACCCTGACGATCCGGTTTTTGCCGACAAGCGTGAAAGTGCGCCTTACACCCATCACCTGCGCAACCTGGGTTTTGACGGGGTCAATCCCTGGCATGACTGGGCCAACGCCGCCGAAGGCGAAAATGGCGAAATCCTCAGTGGCTGGAAAATGCGCCATTCGCATCTGCCGGCCCGTATCGAAGAGCAGCATTCGGAAACCGTCTACACCACCGACCGCGCCATTGACTTCATGGCGGAGCAGGGCGAGCAACCCTGGTGCCTGCATCTTTCGTACATCAAGCCGCATTGGCCCTACATCGCTCCGGCGCCTTATCACGCGCTGTACGGCAAAGAGCATGTGATTGCGCCGATACGCGCCGAAGCGGGCAAGGAGAGCGACCACCCGGTTTACGCTGCATTCCGCAAGCATCAGGAAAGCCGCAATTTTTCCCGTGAAGAAGTGCGCCTGAATGTCATTCCGACCTACATGGGGCTGGTGAAGCAGGTGGACGATCAGCTCGGGCGGCTGTTCGATGTGATGCAGAGCAATGGTCGTTGGGATGACACGCTGATCGTCTTCACCAGCGACCACGGTGACTTTCTCGGCGACCACTATCTGGGCGAGAAAGAGTTTCTGCTCGAACCCGCCGTGGGCGTGCCGCTGATTGTGCGTGATCCGCGCCCGGCGGCCGACGTGACCCGTGGCAGTGTTGATGAGCGCCTGGCTGAAACCATCGATGCCTTGCCGACCTTTCTCGACGCTCTGGGTTTACCCAGTGCCGGGCATCGCCTTGAAGGCCGGTCGCTGATTCCGCTGCTGCATGGCCAGCAACCACAATGGCGTCAGTTCGCGATTGCCGAATACGACTATGCATTCCAGGCACCCGCCCGTGAGCGTTTGGGGCAGCCGATTGATCGTTGCCGGATGTACATGGTGCGCAGCGAGCGCTTCAAGTACCTGGCCTATGACGGTTTCCGCGCCCAGTTGTTCGACTTGGAAAACGATCCTCAGGAACTCAACGATCTGGGGGCCGATCCCGAGTTCGCTCAGGTGCGCGAGCAACACCAGAGCTACCTGTTCGACTGGTTGCGTGGCCTGAAACGACGCACGACGATCAGTAACGAGGAAATCGATCAGCGCGGGCAGCGGTTCCGTTATGGCGAGCTGGAAGATGACGCCATGGTGCAGATCGGCGTCTGGTGAAACATCGCGGGCGTGAGAGCGCCCGCGAACGTTTCAGATCAGGCACCTTTGAGGGTTACGCTCTTTTGCCCGGCGACACCCACCGGGACTTCGCCCTGCAAGGTCACGCGACGCACGATGCGTTCCTGCTGGCCGTAGTCGTCCACGGCATAGTGCTGGGTTGAGCGGTTGTCCCAGATGGCAACGTCTCCCGCTGTCCAGCGCCAGCGCACGGTGTTTTCCAGGCGAGTGACATGGCTCTGCAACAGGCCGAAGAGGTGAGCCGAGTCGCTTGCCGAATAGCCCTTGATGCGTTTGACGAAATGGCCGAGCAGCAGGCTCCTTTCACCGCTCACAGGATGCACCCGCACTACCGGGTGCTCGGTTTCATACACGGTGGAAGCAAAGACCTTGCGGTAGTTATCAAGCTTTTCCGAGGTCACGCCGGGCCGGATGCCCGCGTAGTCATATTCGTTACTGTGCAAGGCCCAGAGTTTGTCGGCCAGCTCACGTATTTCAGGCGAAAGGTCGTTATAGGCCGCAGCAGTATTGGCCCACACGGTATCGCCGCCGGAAGCCGGCGCGATGACCGAGCGCAGGATCGAGGCCTTGGGGTAAGCGTCCACAAAAGTGACATCCGTATGCCAGGAGTTGGCGCGCTGGCCATCGGCACCACTCAATTGCATCAGGTAGCGGGTCCCGTCACGCACCGGAACCGTCGGGTGAGCAATGGGTTCACCCAGCAGCTTGGCAAAGGCTTCCTGACTCTGATCGTCCAGGTGAGTCTGGCCGCGAAAGAACAGCACTTTGTATTGCACCAGTGCGGCCTGGATGGCGTCCACGGTGGCGGCATCCAGATCAGCGCTCAAGGCGACGCCATTGATCTGTGCGCCGATACGGCCTGCAATCGGTTGAATATCCAGCGTCAGAGCGCTGGGTTGGGTGGCACGTGCTGCCTGGCTCATGGCAAATCCTCTTTATCTATGGTTAGAACCAAAAGGTCTATCCGGTATTTATTTTGTTCATTGACGGCATAAGAGCTTGCATTTAAAACCTCAACCCATTCGTCAGGCCAATACCTTTGGCCTCATTTTCAAATGCCTGGAATGCATATGGATCTGCGTCAATTACGCTACTTCATCGCACTGAACGAACACCGCAGTTTCGTGCGCGCAGCAGACGCCATGGGGATTACCCAGCCGGCGTTCAGCCGCAGTATTCAAGGCCTGGAGCAAGAGTTCGGGTGTGTGCTGGTGGAGCGCGCCAACAAGGATTTACGCCCGACGCCGGAAGGCCATGTGGTGTTGCAGCATGCATTGCGTCTGGTGCAGGGCGCGGCGTTGCTGAGCAGCGAAGTGGCGCAGATGACCAAGCTCGATGCTGGCGAAATACGCTTTGGCTCAGGACCTGCGCCAGCCATGCGCCTGATCCCCGAGGCCATGTCTCGCTTCATCGAGGCCCACCCCAAAGTGCGGGCTTATCTGGAAGTGAACAACTGGGAAAAACTGGCCCGCAGCCTGGCTCGCGAAGAGATCGAATTCTTCGTGGCCGACACCCGCCAGTTCGAGTCAGATCCGAACTTCCAGACCCGGCCCCTTAAAGCGCGGCGCGGCATGTTCTTTTGCCGGGCCGGGCACCCGCTGCTGAGCAAGGAAAGCCTGTCCACCAACGACATGTTCGATTACCCGCTGGGCGCGACACTGATCCCGCCGGGCATCCGCAAAGGGCTCGCCAACCTCAGCGGCCGCTCCGACTTCACCCTGCACATCGAAACGGCCCACTTCCCGGTCCTGATGAAAATCGTGCAAAGCTCCAACGTCATCGGCATCGGCCCGCAAGAGGCGCTGGAGCGCGACATCGCCAACGGCACCCTGGCCCGCCTGCACTGGCGCAACCTGCCCAACGAACTCGACAGCCTGAGCGCCCGCTACGGCATCGTCAGCCGGGCGGGTTTCAGATTGTCGCCCGCGGCGCGGGCGATGATTGAGGTGATTGTTGAGGTGGATGAAGACAATGAGTGACCCCATCTGTGTGGGAGCGAATTTATTCGCGAATATCGGCCTTCGCGAATGAATTCGCTCCTACTGTACCCACTCACTCACCTTGAAAGGCTTGCGGATCAACCGTTCTCTGGCGGCGATATCCACGGAGGATTGCAAGGCGGCGAGGAATTGCGGGTCGAGTTGTGAGGGGAAGATGTCAGCCATTTTTTCCGTGCGCAGGTCTTTTTCCAGTATGGCTGCCGGGTAGCTCGCATAGTTGGAAACCAGATCGATATAGGCCTGTTTGTTGCTCTCGTCGGTCAGCCAGCGGGTGGCCTGTTCCTGGGCCTTGAGCAGACGAGCCACGGCTTCGGGGTGGGCGTCGACGAAGGCTCCGTCAGCGACCAGTACGCCCTGAATATTGCCCGCGCCGCCCAGGTCCCTGGAGCTGAGAGGCAGTTCTGCCAGACCCTTGGCTTCAAGAGCGGTCAGGCCCGAGAGTGCCCAGGTGGCGTCGATCTGTTTGGCGGCCAGGGCTGCCAGTGCGGCATTGAAGTCCAGGTTGATGACTTTCAGGTCTTTCTCGCTCAGGCCCTGGCTGGCCAGTGCGGTATCGAAGGACAACTGGCTGGCCGTGCCGCGAAATACAGAAACCCGTTTGCCCTTGAGATCCTGCAGGGTCTTGATGCCGGAGCCTGGCACCACCGCCAGATAATGCTTGATGCCGCGAGCGGCGGCGCTGAGCAGGCGGGTATCGAGCCCGTTGGATTTGCCGATGATGGCTGCCAGATCACCCAGATAGGCCAGGTCCACCTGTTTGTTGGCGAACGCTTCATTGATGACCGGGCCTGCGCCCTTGAAGAACACCCACTGAATCTTGATGCCTTCATCGGCAAAGGCCTTTTCGTAAATCTGCTGGCTGCGCAGCACATCGACTATGCCGCCTCCGCTGTTTCCGGCTCCGGCGCTGAGGTCCGGCACGGCGATGCGGATCTCCTTGAGATCGGCGGCATGGCTGGCGATGGAGGTCAGGGCAAGGGCGCATCCGAAGGCCAGGGATTTGAAGATCTTTTTCATGGGCTGTCCTGATTGTTCGCGGAGAACGCCTAATAGACACAGCTTTGGATCAGTCCAGAAATAATATTAATTCCACGTTTAATCACCCAATGGAATAAGCCGCATGTTCGGGGCGCGCTGCGGGACATGCATTGCATGCAATAAAAGTATTCTTTAAATGCATTGGATGTCTGGCTTGCATCCGCACTTAAATGGCGATACTTATCTCTATATGGAATTCCTGTCTGTTTTTATAGATCGGATAAGAATATGCAAATAGCCTTTATGCAGCAGCCGACAGCGGAGTTCTGATATGGCTCGTGACTCCCTTCTTTCTATTCCGCAGCCTGTTGCGTCTTCCCGGCGCCGGGCTGTGGCTCCGGTATTCAAACGGTATCTGTTGGCGTGGTATCTGCCCCTCGCACTGGCTGTGCTCTGGTGGGTGGCCAGCCGCAATCACTGGATGAGCGAGCAGATCCTGCCGGCACCTTCGCTGGTCTGGCAGAGCGCTCTGGAGCTGGCAACCTCTGACCTTCCCGGTAATCTCTGGATCAGTTTGCAACGCCTGTTCTGGGGGTTGCTGGCGGGGATCTCGGCGGGTGCCGTGCTGGGTGCCTGGCTGGGTTTCAGCCGTCGGGCCGAAAGGCTGGTCTTGCCGACATTTACCTCGCTGGCGCAAGTGCCGACCCTGGCGTGGATTCCGCTGTTCATGGTCGTGTTCGGCATTGGTGAGATGCTCAAGCTGGTGGTGATGATCAAGGCGGTTATCGTTCCGGTAACCCTGCACACCCTGATCGGCGTTCGCGATGCCCAGCCTCGCTTGCGCGAAGCCGCTGCCGTTTTACGTCTGCCTCTGCATTTGCTGATCCGGCGTCTCATTCTTCCTGCGGCCTTGCCGTCTTTCATGGCCGGTGTGCGGCTGGCGCTGTCGTCTGGCTGGTCTTCGTTGCTGGCAGTCGAGTTGCTGGCTTCAAGCGAAGGGATTGGCTACCTGATGGTATGGGCTCGGCAATTGTTCATGCTCGATATCGTGTTCGTCTGCATTGCCGTGATCGGCGTGATTGGCGTGCTGATGGATCGCGGGATTGGCTTGGCGGATCGTAAATGGGTGTTCTGGCCCCATGCCGCGACCGCCGAGTTTCGTGGTCGCGCTCCAGCGCAAGGGCTTGATCGAATCGTTCCCTGGATTCTGCCCTTTGCCTTGCTGGCGCTGTGGCAAGCCGCCAGTCAGTGGGGCTGGGTCAATGCCAATATTCTGGTTTCACCGCTGCTGGTGATTGAAACCCTGTGGGCCGGTCTGCTGGATGGTTCGTTGCCGCAAGCGATGGGCCTGAGCCTGAGCCGTGCCTTGGGAGGTCTGTTTCTGGGCGGCACGCTGGGGTTTTCTTTGGGCTTGCTGCTTGGCTTGTCGCAACCCCTGGAGCGTTTTCTCGGGCCGACACTGGCTGCGTTCAGGCAAGTCGCCATTTTCGCCTGGGTGCCGCTGATCACCGCCTGGTTCGGGTTGGGTGAGCCGGCCAAGTGGGTATTCGTCGGGCTTGCGGCATTTTTCCCGCTGTTCATTGCGACCCAGCGCAGTGTCGCCAACCTGTCACCGCAACTGAGGGAGGCGGCCCAGGTCTTGCGCCTGAACCTGTGGCAACGCTTGACTCGCATGGTGCTGCCGGGTGCGGCACCGGGGATTTTTGCCGGTCTGCGCCTGAGCCTGATCTATGCCTGGCTGGGCACCATCGGTGCCGAATATTTCATGCCATCCAATGGCGGCATCGGCAGCCTGATGATCGGTGCGCAGCAACTGCTGCGCATGGACGTCATCATGAGTGGCATGCTGTTGGTGGGCCTGACCGGCGCGGTACTCCACGAAATCGGACAACGCATTGAAGCGCGGGCAACGCGCTGGAGGCATGCATGACAGCCCAGACCCATTCCATCGTGAACTTCAACCATGTGGGCAAGGTGTTCCAGACCGGTCATGGCGATGTGGAAGCGATTCGTGAGTTCAATCTGCAAGTCGAGGAAGGCGAATTCATTGCCATCGTAGGCTCCAGCGGTTGCGGCAAATCCACGCTGTTGCGGCTATTGATCGGGCTGGACACCGAGTTTCGCGGTGAAATCCTGGTCGACGGCAAGCCGGTCAGCGGCATTGGCAGTGAGCGGGGGATCGTGTTTCAGGAGCATCGCCTGTTCCCGTGGCTGACGGTCGAGGAAAACATCGAGCTGGGCTTGGTCAACGAAGGGCTTGGGCAGAAGGAGATGCAGCAGAGGATCGCTGACTTCATTGATCTGGTTGGCCTCAAGGACTTTACCAAGGCCTATCCTCACCAGCTTTCAGGCGGCATGGCCCAGCGGGTTGCGATTGCCCGTGGGCTGGTGGCGAGCCCTCGTATCCTGTTGCTGGATGAACCGTTTGGCGCACTGGATGCGCTGACACGCCAGCAGATGCAGGAAGAGCTGCTGGCCATTCGTGAGCGGGCAAAAATCACTACGGTACTGGTGACGCATGATGTTGAGGAAGCCATCTTCCTCGCCGACCGGGTCGTGGTCATGGAGCCAAGGCCTGGCCGTATCAAGCGCATCGTGGATATAAAACTGCCGCATCCTCGTCAGCGCAGCAGCTTTGATTTTCATCAATTGCGTGAAGAACTGCTGCATGAGCTGACCAGCGATGACCATTACGTCATTCGCGAACCTGAGCAGATACGCAATCTGCCTGCGGCGTTTATTGCCTGTTAGTTCTTCGCGAATGAATTCGCTCCTACGCGGTGTAGGAGCGAATTTATTCGCGAAATCGATCTTCAGGCTGCCGCGATAGCTGATTTATTCGGCACAACCTTTTCCAGATAACCCTGCACCCCGGCCTGTTCTTCAGGCGTGGTGAACAGCCCAAGCTTGGTGCGACGCCACAGGATGTCGTCAGCGTTGGTTGCCCACTCGTTGGCGCACAGGTAGTCGACTTCGCGGGTGTACAGACCTGCGCCCAGGTGTTCGCCCATGTCTTCCAGGCTGGTCACGCCGTCCATCAGGCGCCAGCTGCGGCTGCCGTAGGTGATGGACCAGCGTTGTGCGATGGAAACAGGTAGCCATGGGAAGCGTTTGCTCAGCTCGGTTGCCAGTACCTGCGGTGTAGTCATCTCTTCAGCGCCCGGCAAGGCTGCCTTGGCGGTCCAGGCTGGTTTCATCCGGGTGAAGAACGGAGCCAGTTGCGCCATCGCCGATTCGGCCAGTTTCCGATAGGTCGTCAGCTTGCCGCCGAATACCGAAAGAATCGGCGCTTCGTTTTCGCCGCCCGACAACGACAGGGTGTAGTCGCGGGTGATGGCCGAAGGATTATCGGATTCATCGTTGCACAGCGGGCGCACGCCCGAATAGGTGTGCAGCACGTCACTGCGGCTCAATTGCTTCTTGAAGTGGTCGTTGGCCACTTTCAGCATGTAGTCCATCTCGCCGTCGGTGATCTTCACCTTGGCCGGGTCGCCCTGATATTCACGGTCGGTGGTGCCGACGATGGTGAACTTGTCCAGGTACGGAATGGTGAACACGATGCGTTTGTCTTCGTTCTGCAGGATGAAAGCGTGCTCGCCTTCGTACAGCCTTGGCACGATCAGGTGGCTGCCCTGGATCAGACGGATGCCGTAAGGCGAATCCAGCTTCAGATCTTCGCGAATGAACTTGGCGACCCATGGGCCAGCAGCGTTGACCAGTGCCTTGGCGTTGATCGAGAAGACCGTGCCGTCGGCGCGCTCCATCTGCAGGTGCCACATGCCTTTGGTGCGGCTGGCACTCAGGCAGCGGGTGCGGGTGTGGATATGTGCGCCGTTCTCACGGGCAGCCATGGCATTGAGGACCACCAGGCGTGCGTCATCGACCCAGCAGTCGGAGTACTCAAAACCGCGAGTGATGGACGTGTTGAGCGGGCTGTCCGCGCCGAAACGCAGGCTGCGCGATGCCGGGAGTTTTTCACGCTTGCCGAGGTTGTCATACAGGAACATGCCGGCACGGATCATCCAGGCCGGGCGCAGATGCGGGCGATGGGGCAGGACAAAGCGCATCGGCTTGACGATGTGCGGCGCCTTGGCCAGCAGCACTTCACGTTCGGCCAGTGCTTCACGCACCAGACGGAATTCGTAATGTTCCAGGTAGCGCAGCCCGCCATGGATCAGCTTGCTGCTGGCTGACGAGGTGTGGCTGGCCAGGTCATCCTTTTCACACAGGAAAACCGACAGACCACGGCCCGATGCATCCGCTGCAATACCGACACCATTGATGCCACCACCGATAACGGCAATGTCGTAGACCTCGGAAAGCGATGGTGCTGACGTAGTGGAGTGGGGCATTGGATGAGCCTCCTGGACAATTCTTGAGTAACGCTCGAAAGGCGAATTTGAACATTGATGTTCGTTTGTGAAAATAATAGCTCAAGAAACACGGCGCTGCCAGTCGGTATTTATTGAAAATACTGATGAGGATGAGGGTAAAGGAACAAAATCGAACATCGTAGGACGATTTTCGCAAATGCTTGCCTGTGTGTAGGAGCGAATTCATTCGCGAAAAGGCATTGCATCTGTCTTCAGATTACACACCGCCTTCCCGGATAAATCCGGTCCTACAATTCGCAAAAAACGAGGTGAATCAAACCACTTCGAGGCGAATCTTGTGCTGGGCAAGCAATTGCTGCAGGGCCGGCACAGGTGCCTGATCGGTTACCAGGCAATCGATCAGGGTGATAGGGCCGAGCCGTACCATGGCGTTGCGCCCGAACTTGCTGGAGTCCGCAGCCAGCAGCACTTGTCTGGCATTGGCAATGATTGCCTGGGAAACCCTGACTTCCTGATAATCGAAATCCAGCAGGCTGCCGTCCTCGTCGATACCGCTGATCCCGACCAGAGCGAAATCGACCTTGAACTGGGTGATGAAATCCACACTGGCCTGACCGACCACGCCACCGTCGCGGCGCACGTTGCCGCCCGCCAGCAGCACCTCGAAATCATCCTTGCCGCTCAGGATCGAAGCCACATGCAGGTTGTTGGTGATGATTTTCAGGTTGTTGTGATTGAGCAGGGCGCGGGCGATGGATTCGGTGGTGGTGCCGATATTGATGAACAGAGAAGCGTTGTCCGGGATCTGTGCGGCGATGGCTTCGGCGATCCGTTGTTTCTCGTCACGCATCTGGTCCGCACGCATGGCGTAGGCGGTGTTCTCGATGCTCGAGTCATAGGCTGCGCCACCGTGGTAGCGACGCAGCAGGTTCATTTCCGCAAGTTGATTGATATCACGGCGGATGGTTTGTGGGGTCACGACGAACAGCGTCGCCATTTCCTCGATGCTGACATAACCGCGTTCGCGGACCAGTTCGAGGATCTGTTGCTGGCGGGGAGGCAGGTTCATTGTTTTTCCTTGGGCGCCCTCTGCAAATGGCGCCCATGATGCCGTAGCCGGGCCTTGGCTGTCAGCTTCAATAATCCTGCCCCCGTTCTGCTTACTCTTCGTTTTCGTGCGGTTCCCAGTCACGAGTACGCTCTACGGCTTTCTTCCAGCCAGCGTAAAGCTTCTCTTTTTCTGCCTCGTCGCACTGTGGCGCGAACTCGCGCTCGATCACTGCCTTGTTGCGCAACTCGTCCAGACTGCTCCAGAAGCCAATCGCCAGACCAGCCAGGAACGCTGCGCCCAGAGCGGTGGTTTCGCGCATTTGCGGACGCTCGACCTGAGTGCCGAGGATGTCGGCCTGGAATTGCATGAGGAAGTTGTTGGCCACCGCGCCGCCGTCGACACGCAGTGACTTGAGGCGTTCGCCGGAGTCCTGTTGCATGGCGTCCAGGACGTCACGGGTCTGGTAGGCGATGGATTCCAGTGCTGCGCGGATGATGTGATCGACTTTCACGCCACGGGTCAGGCCGAACAGGGCGCCACGGGCATACGGGTCCCAGTAGGGTGCGCCCAGACCGGTAAAGGCCGGGACCAGATAGACGCCGTTGCTGTTCTTGACCTTGTTGGCGAAGTACTCGGTGTCCAGCGCGTCGTTGACGATTTTCAGTTCGTCACGCAGCCACTGCACAGTGGAGCCGCCGTTGAACACCGCGCCTTCCAGTGCATAAGCCACTTCGCCCCGCGGGCCGCAACCGATTGTGGTCAGCATGCCGTGTGCCGATTTGACGGCTTTCTTGCCAGTGTTCATCAGCAGGAAGCAGCCGGTGCCATAGGTATTTTTCGCCTGGCCCGGTTCTACGCACATTTGACCGAACAGTGCAGCCTGCTGGTCGCCCGCGATGCCTGCAATCGGAATCCCGCTTTTGCTGTGGCCGTAGACTTCCGAAGAGGCCTTGACCTCGGGCAGCATTTCGCGAGGGATATCCAGCACATCAAGCATGCGCTGGTCCCATTCCAGGGTGTGGATGTTGAACAGCATGGTGCGTGACGCGTTGGTGTAGTCGGTGACGTGAATCTTGCCGCCAGTAAATTTCCAGATCAGCCAGCTGTCGATGGTGCCGAACATCAGCTCGCCCTTGCGTGCGCGCTCGCGGCTGCCTTCGACGTTATCCAGAATCCACTTGAGCTTGGTGCCGGAGAAGTAGGGGTCGGTGACCAGGCCGGTGGTGTCCTTGATGTATTCCTCAAGGCCGTCACGCTTGAGCTGCTGGCAGATTTCGGTGCTGCGGCGGCATTGCCAGACGATGGCGTTGTAGATCGGGCGACCTGTGTCCTTTTCCCAGACCACGGTGGTTTCACGCTGGTTGGTGATACCGATGGCTGCGATCTGGTTATGGTGCAGATCAGCCTGGGCCAATGCCTTGGTCATGCAGGCGGTCTGGGTGGCGAAGATTTCCATAGGGTCATGCTCGACCCAGCCAGCCTGAGGGTAATGCTGGACGAATTCGCTTTGGGCGGTGCTCACCACGTTGGCGTTGCGGTCGAAAATGATCGCACGGGAACTGGTGGTGCCCTGGTCAAGGGCAATGATGTAGTTCTTGTTCTGAGAGTCTGTCATTTCGATTGCCTTGCGTTATTGGGGGTATTCAAGCGGAAGTCTGTGCTTTGCCGCGAAGGGCTTCAGGAGCCTGTTCAACGGCGACGGCGCTGGGCAGATGACGAGCGATAAGCCCGCGATAGCCGGCAGCACCCAGGCAGGCACCCAGAATCGGTGCAAAGATCGGAACCAGGAAATACGGTATGTCACGCCCACCGGTGAACGCTATCTCATCCCAGCCTGCAAGGAATGTCATCAGTTTAGGGCCGAAATCCCGTGCCGGGTTCATGGCGAAGCCGGTCAGCGGCCCCATGGATGCTCCGATCACGGCAACCAGCAAGCCGACCAGCAAAGGCGCCATCGCACCACGTGGCAGACCGTTGCTGTCATCGCCCAAGGCCATGATCACACCCATCAGGACGGCGGTGATCACGACCTCGACCAGAAACGCCTGGCCTACGGAAATGGACGGGTTAGGGTAGGTGGAAAACACTGACGCCAGTTCGAGGCTCTGCACGCTGCCACGAACCATGTTGTGAGCATGTTCAAATTCGAAGAACAGGCTGATGTAAAGCAGATAGACCAGACCCGCGCCACAAAAGGCTCCTGCCACTTGAACGCTTATATAGAAGGGGAGTTTTCTCTTTTCAAAGCCTGCAAAGAGGCTGAGAGCGATGCTGACAGCGGGGTTGAGGTGAGCACCCGAAACACCGGCACTGACATAGATAGCCATGCTGACGGCCAGGCCCCAGATGATGCAGATTTCCCACAAGCCAAATGTAGCACCTGCGACCTTGAGCGCTGCAACGCATCCCGTGCCGAAGAAAATCATCAGAGCGGTGCCAAGGAATTCGGCCAGACACTGGCCGCGTAGCGTCGGTTGTTGCATGGACATGGTCATATGAACCTCATTTTTTGTTTTTTGCGGCTTCGTATGCAAAGCACCGATGCTCATCATCTGCCGTCTCGGGAAAACCCCATTCCCGGACGGTTTTACGAATCTTGTTGAAAAATAAATTTCAAAAATTTTCGTAAACGAAAAAATATAGACAAGAAACAAACCTGTCAAAGGTTGAAAGTGAACCATTGACGATATTTTCTGACAGCTAAATTTGAAATTTCTCCATCCTGTGTAGGAAATATTTTTTTGATTTTAAACGGCCATTACTCAGTGGTGTGCCTTGAGATAGGGCTTTTGCATCGTATTTCGCCTAAAGTAGAAGCCGCCCTGAGTGACCTGGAGTGTCCTGATGACCCCCGCGCTGGATTTATTGAAGACAGTTCGCGCCGAACACCGGATTCACAGTTACGAACATGATCCGAAAGCTGCGTCTTATGGGCTGGAGGCGGCCGAGAAACTGGGCCTTGAACCGGCACGGGTGTTCAAGACCCTGCTCGCGAGCACGGAAAAGGGGGAGTTGCTGGTGGCCGTTGTACCGGTTGCCGGAACCCTGGACCTCAAGGCTCTGGCCAGTGCGGCCGCTGCGAAGAAAACCGAGATGGCCGACCCGGCTGCGGCTCAGCGGGCAACCGGTTATCTGTTGGGCGGGATCAGCCCCTTGGGACAGAAGAAGCGTCTGCGCACCTTCATCGACCAGAGCGCCCAGCCTTTCGAGACGATCTACGTCAGTGCGGGGCGGCGTGGGTTGGAGGTGGAGTTGTCGGCGGCGGTGCTGGCGGAACATACCCGTGCAGAGTTTGCAGCGATCGGAAGGGAGTAGTTTGCTTCTTCAGCCCTCTACAAAACCGAATTCGCTGCAACACTTCCCGCCGCCGGGAACAACACCAGATGTTCGGTGGCAACCCGAATCCCGACCTCTTCCCCCGTCATGTGATCGGCATGGCCGGGGAAGATGGCTTCAAGCTGGCTGCCCGTCGGCAATTGCAGGCGATACAGGGTTGAAGCGCCCTGGAATGTCCTGCCAACTACTCGTGCCTTAAGGTCGCTGTCTGCGGCATAGACAATATCGTCCGGACGCAGAAGAACATCGACAGCACTGCCGCTGACACCCGGATAGGCACGATTGCCGCTCAGCACGCCGAGTTCGGTCTGCACCGACTGCGGATCGATCAACTGCCCGCGAATGAAATAGCCTTGTCCGATGAAACTGGCCACGAAAGGTGTCTGCGGTTCGTGATACAGGTTGTAGGGCGTATCCCATTGCTCAAGCCGGCCTTCCTTGAATACACCCACATGATCGCTGACCGCAAAGGCCTCTTCCTGATCGTGTGTCACCAGGATTGCACTGGTGCCACGAGCCTTGAGAATGTCGCGCACTTCATGGCTCAGGCGTCGGCGCAACTCGCCATCAAGGTTGGAAAACGGCTCATCCAGCAACAAGAGTTGCGGATCTGGCGCCAACGCACGGGCGAGGGCGACCCGCTGTTGCTGTCCGCCGGACAGCTCATGGGGATACCGCTTGCCCAGTGAGCCCAGGTTGACCAGCTCCAACAGTTCGTCGACTACCTGATTCAGGCGAGGATGTTTGCGGATACCGAAAGCGATGTTCTGCGCCACGCTCAGATGCGGGAACAGCGCGTAATCCTGAAACACCATGCCGATCCGGCGTTTCTCCGGTGCCAGGGTCCAGCCGGGTCGGGAAATGACTTCACCGGCCAGGGTGATCTCGCCGGCATGGATCGGCTCAAACCCGGCAATGGCCCGCAGGGTCGTGGTCTTGCCGCATCCCGAAGAGCCCAGCAGACAGCCGATGTCTCCGGCGTTGAGGTGCAGGTTGAGGTCCTGCACCACACGTTGATCCTGATAGCCGCAGGCAAGGTTGCGCAGATTCAGCAGCAGGGTATGGCTCATTTTGGCTGATAGGACGGCGCGACCAGAAACTCCAGCAGGGCTTTCTGGGCATGCAGACGGTTTTCAGCCTGATCCCAGGCGACCGAGCGTTCATCGTCCAGCAGGTCGACGCTGATTTCTTCACCACGATGCGCGGGCAGGCAATGCATGAACAACACGTCTTCGGCAGCCAGGTCGAGCAAGGCACGGGTGACCTGGAAGGGCGCGAACAGCGCGATGCGCTTGGCGGTTTCTTCTTCCTGGCCCATGGAGGTCCAGACATCGGTGCTGACCAGATGCGCGCCTGCAACCGCTTCCTTCGGATCACGGGTGACGGTCACGCGATCACCGGCCAGTGCCAGGAACTCGGGGTTGGGTTCGTAGCCGGAAGGGCAGGCGACACGCAACTGGAAGTCGAACTGTATGGCCGCTTCTATATAACTGTTGCACATGTTGTTGCCGTCACCGATCCAGGCCACGGTCTTGCCCTTGATCGAGCCGCGGTGCTCCAAGAAGGTCTGCATGTCTGCCAGCAACTGGCATGGGTGCAGGTCGTCGGAGAGCCCGTTGATCACAGGGACGCGGGAATTGGCGGCGAATTCGGTCAGATTGCTGTGGGCAAAAGTCCGGATCATCACGGCATCGAGCATGCGCGACATGACCTTTGCGCTGTCGGCAATCGGCTCGCCACGGCCCAATTGGGTGTCGCGATGGGACAGAAAGATGGCCTGGCCACCCAGCTGGATCATGCCCGCTTCAAAGGAAAGACGGGTACGTGTCGAGGATTTCTCGAAGATCATCCCCAGCACTCGATTTTTCAGTGGTTCAAAAAGCACGCCGCGATTTCGCAGGTCTTTAAGCTCTACGCCACGACGGATCAGGCCCAGAAGCTCATCTGGGGTGTAATCCATCATCGAGAGAAAGTGCCTGGCGCTCATTATTAACTACCTTTTTTGCAACAGACCGCAGGTTCCGAAAGCCGGGTTTTATCGAGAAAACGGCATGACCTGAGGCGAAAGCCGCACGGGGGCGACGAATAAGGAAGGCGCGATAGTATAAAAAAATGTCGCGTCTTACCAATAGCATGCTTACTTAAGAGATAACGAAGTCCGTAACCGCAAAGGCGCTGGTTGAAACAGCCCTGTGGCCGACCCGCTGATTGCAGAAGGCAGCATTTGTACACTGACCAAACAGTGCTTGGCAATTGATGCCGATACTGTAAAAGTCCGGTCTTGTGCGTCTGTGCTTATGCGACGCGCTTCACGGCGTTGAAAAGTTGCCCGTTTCCTTAACAGCGTGCGTGAGTTATAAAGAGTTACAAGTAACTGCTCAATTCAATCGAGGGGCTGGGAATGGACTCAAAGGAACGACAACTAACGGAGCTGCTTGGGTTGACCGCTCGTACCCTGACACACCTCACCGCTTCGATGACGTCGATGTCCTTTGAGTTGTTGCGCAGTGAAGACGAAGTCACGCGGGCAGCCGGTCGTCGCATGATCGACCGCATGGCGACCATCAGCTCGGGGCTCGACGATCACTGGCGCCTGATCGGTGAACTGACCGGGGTGCATGTCGCTCAGGAACAGATCGAAACCGTTACGGAAATCCAGTTGCAGCGCAAGGTCGTGACCCCTATCGGCAACTGATCGCCCAAGCCATCTGCCCGCCTGATGGCTCGCGATTCACGAGACGAACGTCTCTGGCGTGCTCACCGCTAACGCTCCATATTCTTGTCAATGCAATCACTCTGACTGCCATGACAAGAATATGAGGCTGGGATGATCAGGACCGAGCACCACCGCGCTTGCCACCTGTGCGAGGCCATCTGCGGCCTCACTATCGAAACCACCGCATCCCCGGATACGGCCCCGGTCATTACCTCGATCAAGGGCGACCCTCTCGACAGTTTCAGTCGCGGTCACATCTGCCCCAAGGCCGTGGCCCTGCAGGATATCCAGAACGATCCCGACCGTTTGCGCCAGCCCATGCAACGTGTGGGCAATCAATGGCAGCCGATCGAATGGCAGGATGCTTTCGAGCTGGTCGCCGAGCGTCTGTTTGCCATTCAGCAGCAATACGGGCAGAACGCGGTCGCGGTCTATCAAGGCAACCCCAGCGTGCACAACTATGGGCTGACGACCCACAGCAACTATTTTCTGGGCCTGCTCAAAACCCGCAATCGCTATTCGGCCACTTCAGTGGATCAACTGCCTCATCACCTCACCAGTTTCCTGATGTATGGCCACGGCTTGCTGCTGCCCATTCCCGATATCGATCACACGGACTTCATGCTGATCCTGGGCGGCAACCCGCTGGCTTCCAATGGCAGCATCATGACGGTGCCGGATGTCGAGAAGCGCCTTAAGGCGATTCAGAAACGTGGTGGCAGAGTGGTGGTGGTCGACCCACGGCGTAGCGAGACAGCGGCCATTGCCGATCAACATGTGTTTGTCCGGCCTGGCGGCGATGCAGCATTGCTTTTCGGTCTGCTCAATACCCTGTTCGAGGAAGGCCTGACTCGGGAGAGTCATCTGCCTATCGATGGCCTGGATCAGGTTCGGGAAGCGATCATGACCCTGAACGCCGAGGCCATGAGCCCGCGTTGTGGTATTCCCGCCGAACAGATTCGCCAGTTGGCCCGGGATTTCGCTGCTGCCGACAAGGCTGTTTGCTATGGCCGCATGGGCATCTCCACTCAGGCCTTTGGAACGCTGTGTCACTGGCTGGTGCAATTGATCAATCTGGTCACCGGCAACCTGGATCGGGTGGGCGGTACCTTGTGTACCGAGCCAGCCGTGGATCTGGTCAGCTCGACCTCGGGCGGGCATTTCAACCTGTGGCAGAGCCGGGTTTCCGGCTTGCCCGAATATGGCGGCGAGTTGCCGGTTTCGGCGCTGGCAGAAGAGATGCTGACCGAAGGGGAAGGGCAGATACGCGCTCTGGTCACGGTTGCAGGCAACCCGGTATTGTCCACGCCCAATGGTCGCCAGCTGGAAAAAGCGCTGGACGGGCTGGACTTCATGCTCAGCATCGATCTGTATATCAATGAAACCACCCGCTATGCCGATCTGATCCTGCCTTCGACTTCAGCGCTGGAAAACGATCACTACGACACGACATTTAACCTTCTGGCGGTGCGTAACGTTACCCGGTTCAATCGGGCGATCTTTGCCAAGCCCGAAGGCGCCTTGCATGACTGGGAAATCTTCGTCGGGCTGGCCAGGGCCTTTGCGGCCAAGGCTCAAAAGGAACTGAAACCGACCATGGCGCCGGCCTCAATGATTGATCATGGCTTGCGCAAGGGGCTGTATGGCGAGGCATCGGAACATGCCTTGTCGATCGAAGCGCTGGGCAACCATCCTCACGGGCTTGATCTGGGGCCATTGAAGTCCAACCTGACACCGCGCCTGAAAACCGCCAGCGGGCGCATCCAGGCGGCACCTGACGTGATCCTGGCCGACCTGCAGCGCTTTATTGACTCGCCAGCGCCACAGGCCGGGGAATTGCTGCTGATCGGGCGCAGGCATGTGCGCAGCAATAACTCATGGATGCATAACTATCATCGCCTGGTGAAGGGCAAGCCTCGTCATCAGTTGCTGATGCATCCCGATGACCTGGCCAGCCGAGGCCTGAGCGACGGGCAGCAGGTCAGGGTCGATTCGCGGGTCGGGATGATCGAGGTTCAGGTGCTGGGCAGCGCAGAAATGATGCCCGGCGTAGTCAGCCTGCCCCATGGTTGGGGGCATTCCCGTACCGGTGTGCGTATGGAAATCGCTCAGGCTCAGCCGGGTGTGAGTGCCAATGACCTGACCGACGAGCGACAGCTCGATGCGTTGTCCGGCAATGCCGTGCTCAATGGCGTGCCTGTGCAGGTGAGCGCCTGTTGAGTTCAAGACTGAGCGTCTGGCTCGGGATTCCGTTACAATGCGCCACCGTGCCGACAACTGAGTCGGAAAGTTCAGCCGAGGTGCTCCATGGATATCATCGAAACGATCAAAGAGCAGATTGCCAACAACACCATTCTGCTTTACATGAAAGGCGCTCCGAATGCCCCGCAGTGCGGTTTTTCGGCCAAAGCTTCCCAGGCCTTGATGGCATGCGGCGAAAAATTCGCCTATGTCGACATTTTGCAGAACCCGGAAATCCGCGCCAACCTGCCTAAATACGCCAACTGGCCAACCTTCCCGCAACTGTGGGTTGCCGGTGAGCTGGTCGGCGGCAGCGACATCATCGCCGAAATGCATCAGAACGGTGAATTGCAGCCACTGCTCAAGCAAGCGGCTGAAAGCGCGAAGTCGTAATTGCAGGCGCAGCGAATTCATTCGCGAATGAATTCGCTCCTGCCAAGACCGTGATAAACAAAAAGCCCCGCTCTCGTCAGAGGCGGGGCTTTTTGTCGGTCGCTGAAAAGGCTTAATCGCCCATCTGCGACTGCAGGTAGTTTTCGATACCGACTTTCTCGATCAGGCCCAGTTGGGTTTCCAGCCAGTCGATGTGCTCTTCCTCGGATTCGAGGATGTCTTCCAGCAGTTCGCGGCTGCCAAAGTCGCCAACGGTTTCAAAGTGCGCAATCGCAGCCTTGAGGTCAGCCAGGCCTTTCTTTTCGATCTTCAGGTCGCACTCAAGCATTTCCTTGGTGTGCTCGCCGATCAGGATCTTGCCCAGCTCTTGCAGGTTAGGCAGACCTTCGAGGAACAGGATGCGCTTGATGAGCTTGTCAGCGTGCTTCATCTCGTCGATGGACTCGCGATACTCATGAGCGCCCAGCTTTTTCAGACCCCAATCTTCGTACATGCGTGCATGCAGGAAGTACTGATTGATCGCGACCAGCTCGTTTCCGAGGATCTTGTTGAGATGCTGGATGACTGTAATGTCGCCTTTCATGTTCGAGGTCCTGCCAATGGCTTGTGTATATAAAGCGCGAGTTTGAGCTGCACTTAGAAGCCTGTCAAACCTAAGTTATTGAATACTAAGTGAAATTAAATAAGAATAAGAATGTTTGAGTTCCGCATCTTGACGCTAAGCACTTGAATTACAGACATAAAAAAACCGGACACAAGGTCCGGTTCTTTGAAATAGGGTGAATCAGGCGGCTGAAAATTCTGCTGGATACGCCAGCGATGCCTGACTGCTTTGCAGTTCTGTCAGGGTTTCACGCACCACTTCCTTTGCCAGGCAGGCGCATTTACCGCATTTGCTGGCAACACCCAGCGTTTCGCGCACTTCACGATAACTGCAGCAGCCTTCGAGGATTGCATCCCGGATCTGGCCGTCAGTGACACCTTGGCAAAGACAAACATACATAAGTCGGTAACCGTCGCTGGTTATTGCTTTGTGCGGACGAGGTTAATCTTAATGAGAATGCTTGTCAAAACTGTTTTGGATACGCTTTCCCGACTCCGATGAGCGGTCGTTAAAACACCGGTATAAAAAAACCGGCACAAGGCCGGTTTATTCATGAAGCATGTACTTCAGTCGTCGTACTCTTCCCAGCCGCCCATTTCTTTCCAGCGGTTGACGATGCCACAGAACAGCTCAGCGGTCTTTTCGGTGTCATAGCGAGCCGAGTGGGCCTCGCGTCCATCGAAGTCCATGCCAGCAGCCTGACAGGCCTTTGCAAGCACGGTCTGACCATAGGCCAGGCCCGCGAGGGTTGCGGTGTCGAAGCTTGAGAACGGATGAAACGGATTGCGTTTCATGTCCAGGCGAGCGACGGCAGCGTTCAGGAAGCCCAGATCGAAGCTGGCGTTGTGGCCGACCAGCACGGCGCGTTTGCAGCCGTTGGCCTTGAGCGCTTTGCGCACGCCGCGGAAGATATCGGTCAGCGCGGTTTCTTCGCTGACCGCCATGCGCAGCGGGTGATCGAGCTTGATACCGGTGAACTCGAGTGCAGCCGCTTCGATATTGGCGCCCTCGAACGGCTCTACACGGAAGAAGTAGGTGTGCTCCGGGAACACGAAGCCTTTTTCATCCATGCCGATGGTGACGGCAGCAATTTCCAGCAGAGCATCGGTCGCCGCATTGAAACCACCGGTCTCCACGTCGATGACTACAGGCAGGTAGCCGCGAAAACGGGCCGCCATCGGGTGGCGAGAGCCGCCGCCACCGCCGTGACCGTCGTGTTCGTCGTCGTAATGATCTTCACTCACGCATTTTCCTCCAGCAGGCGCCAGCGCAGTTTTTCTCCGGCGCGCAGCGGGATTACGCTCAGCTCGCCAAACGGCAGACTGGCAGGGGCTGTCCACTCGTCACGTACCAGCGTGATGGTGTCCTGGTTGGCAGGCAGGCCATAGAAGGCCGGGCCGTGGAGACTGGCAAAGCCTTCCAGCTTGTCCAGCGCATTACGCTGCTCGAAAGCCTCGGCATACAGCTCGATAGCGGCGTAGGCGGTGTAGCAACCGGCGCAACCGCAGGCGGCTTCCTTGGCATGCTGGGCATGAGGTGCCGAGTCTGTACCCAGGAAGAACTTGCCGTTGCCGCTGGTCGCGGCATCCAGCAGGGCCGTCTGGTGCGTGTTGCGCTTGAGGATCGGCAGGCAGTAGAAATGCGGCCTGATTCCGCCCACCAGCATGTGGTTGCGGTTATAAAGCAGGTGATGCGCAGTGATGGTCGCTGCAACGTTGGCCGAGGCCGCATTGACGAACTGCACCGCTTCACCGGTGGTGATGTGCTCGAACACCACTTTCAGGTTCGGGAAGCGTTCAACCACACGACGCAGGTGTTCGTCGATGAAGATTTTCTCGCGGTCGAAGACATCGATCTCGCCGCGGGTCACTTCGCCATGGACCAGCAGCAGCATGCCGACTTCGGCCATGGCTTCCAGAACATGGAAAATCTTGTCGATGCTGGTAACGCCAGAATCGGAGTTGGTGGTTGCACCGGCCGGATACAGCTTGGCCGCATGGACGTAGCCGCTGGCCTTGGCCGTGCGAATGTCCTCGGGCGTGGTCTGGTCGGTCAGATAAAGCACCATCAGCGGCTCGAAGCGGCTGCCGGCCGGGCGAGCAGCCAGAATGCGCTGGCGATAGGCATCGGCTTGCTGCGCATTGCGTACTGGTGGCACAAGGTTGGGCATGATGATTGCGCGGCCAAAAGTGCGCGCAACGTCAGCAACGGTGTGAGGCAAAACAGCTCCGTCACGGAGGTGGATGTGCCAGTCATCGGGACGCAGAAGGGTCAGGCGGTCAGACATTGGGGATTCCAGGCGGGTCAAACTCGCTGGGAATGCTACCGGAAAAGACTCTCTCAGGCACTCGCTATCAAGTTTTGTAGGAAGTTACCGATAGCCCGACGTAAGAAGCACTTTTGTTTCGCGTCATTTTTATAAGTGGAGCCTCCCGTGCGCCAGCTATATCTCGCCTTGCTCAGCGTATTTGCCAGCCTCCCCGCGATGGCTGTCAGTTTCCAGACCCGTCTGGAGAGTATCGAGTGGAAGGTCGAAGGGGATCAGTTCGAGTGTCGCCTGAGCCAGCCGATCACTGACTTCGGTGTCGGTGAGTTCGTGCGCCGTGCCGGTGAGCAGGCGACATTCCGGCTCAAGCCGTCCTACAACATGCTGGGCAATGGCTCGGCCACGCTGTTGGCTGCGGCTGCACCCTGGCAGCCGGGGCGTGGCGATATCAACCTGGGCTCGGTTCGGGTCAGCAATGGCGAGATTCCTTTCAACAGCTCCGAAGCACAGGCCGGACGCCTGATCAGCGGCTTGATGGAAGGCCGTACTCCGCTCATCCGCCACAGTACCCGTGACGGCGGCGGTCCGATGGAGATACGCCTGTTGCCGGTCAGGTTCAGCAAGGCGTTCAGCGACTATCAGTTGTGCACGACCAAACTGCTGCCCATGAATTTCGATCAGATCAAGCAGGCTGAAGTGGGCTTCCCCGGCGGTGGCATCGAACTGGACGCCAAGGCGAAGGCGCGTCTGGACAACATGATTGCGTATCTTCGTGCCGACCCGACGGTCAACCATATCGAACTGGACGGCCATTCGGACAACAGCGGCAACCGCCTGACCAACCGCGACCTGTCCCGCCGTCGTGCGCTGGCCGTGATGGACTATCTGAAAGCCCAGGGTGTTCCCGAGCAACAGATTACCCTGCGTTTTCATGGCGAACGTTATCCGCTGGCGCCCAACACCAATGATGCCAACCGGGCGCGCAACCGTCGGGTGAATGTGCATCTGGAGCGTGTCGCTCCCGAAGAAAAGCCGGTTCCAGTCGCTTCCTCCGCCAGCGCTGCCCGTACTTCGTAACGCTCTTTATCCCCTCACGAGGCTGACATGACCTGTCGCCTCGTCGTCACAAGCTGTCGCGCCCCTGTAAATTTGCTGGTTTGAACGGTAGAATCAGCGGTTTTCCGTACAACCCGGTGGAGTGATGGCATGGCGGACGTAAACAAGGTAGTTCTCGCGTATTCCGGTGGCCTGGATACTTCGGTCATTCTGAAGTGGCTGCAAGATACGTATAACTGCGAAGTGGTGACCTTTACCGCTGACCTGGGTCAGGGTGAAGAGGTCGAGCCGGCACGTGCCAAGGCTCAGGCCATGGGCGTGAAAGAAATCTACATCGACGATCTGCGTGAAGAATTCGTACGTGATTTCGTGTTCCCGATGTTCCGCGCCAACACCGTCTACGAAGGCGAGTACCTGCTGGGTACTTCCATCGCTCGTCCGCTGATCGCCAAACGCCTGATCGAAATCGCCAACGAAACCGGCGCTGACGCCATTTCTCACGGCGCCACCGGTAAAGGTAACGACCAGGTTCGTTTCGAACTGGGCGCCTACGCCCTCAAGCCAGGCGTCAAAGTGATTGCCCCGTGGCGTGAGTGGGATCTGCTGTCGCGTGAAAAGCTGATGGATTATGCCGAGAAGCATGCAATCCCGATCGAGCGCCATGGCAAGAAAAAATCCCCGTACTCCATGGATGCCAACCTGCTGCACATCTCCTATGAAGGTGGCGTGCTGGAAGACACCTGGACCGAGCACGAAGAAGACATGTGGCGCTGGACCAAGTCTCCTGAAGACGCGCCAAACGTGCCGACCTACCTTGAGCTGACCTATCGCAATGGCGATATCGTTGCTCTGGATGGCGTCGAAATGTCGCCTGCCACCGTACTGGCCACCTTGAACCGCATCGGCGGCGAGAACGGCATCGGTCGTCTGGACATCGTCGAAAACCGTTATGTGGGCATGAAGTCCCGTGGCTGCTACGAGACGCCTGGCGGCACCATCATGCTGCGCGCTCACCGCGCCATCGAGTCGATCACCCTGGATCGCGAAGTCGCTCACCTCAAGGATGAGCTGATGGCCAAGTACGCCAGCCTGATCTACACCGGCTACTGGTGGAGCCCTGAGCGTCTGATGCTGCAACAGATGATCGATGCATCCCAGGCTCATGTGAACGGTGTCGTGCGCCTGAAGCTGTACAAGGGCAATGTGATCGTCACTGGCCGCAAGTCCGACGAGTCGCTGTTCGACGCCAACATTGCCACCTTTGAAGAAGATGGCGGTGCGTACAACCAGGCGGACGCTGCCGGCTTCATCAAGCTCAATGCCTTGCGCATGCGCATCGCTGCGAACAAGGGCCGCAAGTTCTTCTGAACCCGGTCTGATGTCTGAAATGCAGCCCTCGGGCTGCATTTTTTTGCAGTGCGCAATGCACTGTCATGCTTTCCTGATCCCCGATCCTTGCGTATCGATATTTCTCGCCCGAGCTTTTGAGGCCGGTGCTGAGCGTTTGCGCGTGGGCATCTGAAAGGACGCTGAATCGGGAGGAGCGTTGCGGGTCTTGCCGGGACGCTGTCGTGAAGGGCATTGCGGGGCAGGTGAGCGGTATCGACACGAAGTCCAGTCGATACCGCGTCGGGTTATCTGTTGGAATAAGCGTATTCAGGGTGTATCACTGTCCCTCTTCTGCTTGAATTCAAAACGGTAGGCTTTGCCGATATTCCAGACTTGTCGCACACTGAGATCAAGTATCTGTGCAATCTCCGGTGCGGTGTAACCGAGACTGGAATAATGCATGGCATGACCGGCCACCACATCATCAATATCCGTCGTATCATAGTGGGGTTCTTTATTGACCTCTCTTATTGGGCGACTGAATTTTATCTTTACATCATTCTCCAGTGCCAGTTGGCGAATTTCTTTTTTGTTCATTCTCAATGAGTATTGCAAGGCGGAAACTCCAGCGCCTTTGGCAACCAGACTTCTGAGTAACTCCAGTTTTGAACTCTTTTCAAGTTCGGCATCCAGTGGTGTTGTATCTTCTGCCACCGAGAGCACGGTGGATTCTGCTGTTTCACCATCGGGTATCACGGCAATCACACCTCCTTGCGCAACAAACTGTTCGACCGCCGCCGTCAGATCAAGGGGCGTTATATTTTTTGAGGATGAGTGAGAAGTTTTGTTGTTCATGGTATATCCCTTTTTGAACATGGTTATACGCATGGCCAATTCAAAAGAATTGTCAGGCCCGCTTCGGGCTTGTCAAAGGGAGGGTGTTCCTGATCGGCCATGTTCATGTTGCCCGAATCCTTTCGACTCTCTTGATAAGCCGAGTCCATATAAAGCAATGTTATTCATGGCGTCATTAAAATGACGTCGGTTGTTGAGTCGCTCCAATCTAACTGCGCATAATTGTTGGCAGAAAGTAATGAGTTCGTTGTTAAAAAAGTAACGACTGGTAATAGAATTTGCAAGTGAAAAAACGGTGCACTACATGAAATGACTTAGTGGGTTTGAAGTGGTCTTACATGCTGCTATCTACCGTCTGCTAGTTGTGTAGTACGTTTCCTCTTTACGGTGGCAGGGATGGAAGCGGAATGAAATATAGTATTAGCTACTTGTCGAATGAGCCATTCGCAGAGATGAAGTGTGCAAGGCGCCCCAGGGAAAGGCATGAAACTCGACTGTGGGGAGTATTTATGTATCACTTTTATCGTCGTGATAGCGTAAAGTCAGTATCTTGAATAGTTCTCACGGAATATCGGGTGGGTGGAAGTTGTGGGTGTTGTTATGTAGGAATATTCCGAGTCTTTCGTGGTCTTGGTCTTTTCGCCGGGTTGCGTATAAGAAAGATGTATTTATGTGTGTATTTTTTAAACGTTATGCTGGTATATAACTTCAAGAGAAAACTCCTGAAAACACTCATTATGGCTCTTGTCTTCTGACGTGTACCCGGACGGGCCAGTCAGTCGATACCCTGATCATGAAGCCTGATGTCATTGAGCCCGTATTCGAGAAAGTATCTGCCAGCAGTGTTTGCATCCTTAGTTATTTTCGTTTCAGGTATGGAAGTAGTGGCAAGGAGCTATGGTCATGGCATCTGACCGGATAATTACAATTATCAAGGCGGCGTAACCATGGAGGCGATTCGATGTTCATCGGCTATTGTCCGTTTGGACTTCAGAGGCAAAGGACTAATGCTTGACGTTATGGCAATAATTGTTTTACCTGAGTTGCGATGCTCTATCTCAGCACTCCAGACGGTAATAATTTCAGCGAAATCCGAAGGGGAGGCTCTATGAAAAATATAAAAAATAGTTCGTTAATAGCGAAATTTGTAGGAATTTTCTGTTGTATGTGTGGGAACGGTCTTTGGCTGTTAGTCCTCGAGGGTGAGCGTCATGCAAAGCACTAAACGACTAAGCTATTGTGCTGACTCTGAAAATTCGAATAGCGAAAATTGGACTGCCCATGAATAAAGTGCTGATCGTGGATGATCATCCTGTCATTCGCCTTGCTGTACGCATGCTGATGGAGCGCCATGGCTATGAGGTCATTGCGGAGACGGACAATGGAGTGGATGCGTTGCAACTGGCTCGTGAACACCTGCCGGATATCGTCATCCTGGATATAGGAATTCCCAAGCTCGATGGCCTGGAAGTCATTGCCCGTCTGTCTGCCATGACCTTGCCATTCAAGGTGCTGATTCTGACGTCGCAGGCACCTGGCCATTTTTCAATGCGATGCATGCAGGCGGGAGCGGCGGGTTATGTCTGCAAGCAACAGGACCTGACCGAATTGCTGAGCGCCATCAAGGCGGTGTTGTCGGGGTACAGTTACTTCCCCAACCAGGCCCTGCATACCGTTCGTTCGAGCATGGGGAATGCCAGTGAGGCCGATATGGTCGACCGCCTCTCGGGGCGCGAGATGATGGTGCTGCAACAGCTGGCCAGAGGGAAAACCAACAAGGAAATTGCCGACGGCATGTTCCTGAGCAATAAAACCGTCAGTACCTACAAGACGCGGCTGCTGCTCAAGCTCAATGCGCACTCACTAGTCGATCTGATCGAACTCGCCCAGCGTAACGGGTTGGTCTGACAGTCATGCCGGGAAAGCATCCTGCAGGCCTGCGCAGTATCGATCAGGCAAACCGATGTGAAAGCCTCTCCCGATGAGAGGCTTTGAGATCAGGTCTTGCAAGGGGGCGCCTAGAGGTCGAAGTCGTAATCGGCCAGTTGTTTCTGCAAGCGCCGCTCTTCCAGCATGTTATCGATGGTGCGTCGCTTGCTCAGGTTGGTTTTGGCAGGCTCGACCGGTGGTTGCTCGCTTTCGTCCGAATCGACAGCGATGAAATCGTCTTCTACGTCCAATTGCTCTTTGCCGGTACTCATGAAAGTGACTCCAGGCTTTGGCTGTCGTTGGCGCACCTTATATCGATAATCCTGATGCTGGTAAAAAAGATTTTTTCAATCGATTGAGCACTGGCCTTTCTATCGCTCAATCGTCCGAGGTCTTTTCCTTGTAATCGCACAGATCCTCGATCCGGCAACTGCCGCAGCGTGGCTTGCGCGCCTGGCATACATAACGTCCATGCAGAATCAGCCAGTGGTGGGCATCTAGCAGGTAGTTTTTGGGGACAAACTTCATGAGCTGCTTTTCCACTTCAACCACGTTCTTGCCCGGCGCGATGCCTGTGCGATTGCTGACGCGGAAAATATGCGTGTCGACTGCCATGGCTACCTGACGAAAAGCCGTGTTGAGCACGACATTGGCGGTTTTGCGGCCCACGCCCGGCAATGCTTCCAGAGCTTCACGGGTTTCTGGTACCTCGCTGTTGTGCCGTTCCATCAGCAGCCGGCAGGTTTCAATGACGTTTTTGGCCTTGCTGTTATAGAGCCCGATGGTCTTGATGTACTCGGACAGCCCTTCGACACCCAGTTCGTAAATGGCTTGCGGCGTATTGGCGACCGGATACAGTTTTGCCGTGGCCTTGTTGACGCTGACATCGGTCGCCTGCGCTGACAGGATCACCGATATCAACAACTCGAACGGTGTGGTGTAAGCCAGCTCGGTTTTAGGATCGGGATTGTCTTCGTGGAGCCTGCGGAAGATTTCCTGACGTTTTGCGGCATTCATGAAAAGGGTATTTCCTTGGAAGGTGTCGGCCTGGTCAAGGCGTTGTATGCGGCAAGCAGAAGGCCCAGAAGAATGAAGCTACCGGGTGCCAGAATTGCCATGTGCAAGGCTGGAGCCGGCAGGCTAATGTGCCACTGGATTGCAGAATTGCCAAACAGCCAGTGGGCATTGCTCAGGATTGTCCCGTTGCCCAGCAGTTCGCGCACGAACCCCAGGGCGAGCATCAGTGAGGCGTATCCGCTCAGTGCATATCTGCCGAGCTGTACGGTCTGGATCTGCATGCAATGAATGGCCATCAAGGGCAGATAGATTCCCAGGGCCTGATGCAGGTCGGGTGTTTGAAGCTGTAGGCCCGTTTCTGCGCAGGTGACCAGCGTGGCAGCAATCAGGGTGCTGGCAAGCCACTTCTGGCTGGCATCCAGCAACGGCGCAAGCACCTGCAACAAGGCTCTGTGCAAGGTCGCGATCACGGTGAAGATCAGCAGGAAGGCCAGCGCCTTGATCAGCGAGTCCGTGGCGCCAATCAGCGGTACGAGCAGAATCAGGCAGGGCATGGGCCGTTTCATGGTTGCGTCCCCACAAGCACGGCCTTGTTCCCGTCGAAATAGCGCAAGGTGTTCTGGATGGCAGCGACAACTGCTCTGGACGTGATGGTAGCTCCGGCGATCTGGTCGAAGGTCCCGTCGTTCAGCGATTTGCCCGAGAGCCCCTGCAACCACTGAGGTTCGGTCACGATGCGGGCCCCCATGCCCGGTGTCTCGTGCTGTTCAAGCACTTTGGTCCCCAGCAACCTGCCTTCAACCGATACGCCCACCAGCAACTCCACGGGGCCGGCATAACCCTGGCCCTGGCTATGAAAGATCACAGCGCAAGGTTTGCCCTCGCGGCTGGCGAGAAAGGCAGCGCGCACCGAGGAATCGCCAGTGGGCAACTTCAATGGATGACGCAATGGCTGATTGTCGTAGCTGCCAACCGGCAGGACACTCGACCACTCCCGGTCACGGGCTTCTTCCATTGCCGCCTGAACATGCGGTGCTGCAGCCTGTTGCAGCGTGATGCTGACACCGAGCCCCAGCCCGGCGATGGCGACAATAACGACCACACCAAGGGGTTTCATAATGCCGCTTCCCTTGATGAGCGCATGGCCAGCCGCTCCAGTGCCGGTACAGCCAGATTCATCAGCAGCACCGCGAAGGCCACACCATCCGGATAGCCGCCCCAGGTGCGTATCACGTAAGTCATCAACCCGATACCGACCCCGAACAGCAGGCGTGCTCTTGGGCTTGAGGGGCCTGATACCGGCTCCGTGGCGATAAAGAAGGCGCCCAGCATCGTGGCACCGGTCAGCAGGTGAAAGGCGGGAGAGCCATTGGTGTCCGACCCTGAGCCGTTCCAGCACAGCAGGCTGATCACGAACAGGCTGGCGAGCATGCCCACCGGTGCATGCCAGCTAATGATCCGCTTTTGCAGCAACAATGCACCGCCTGCAAAAAAGGCCAGGTTCACCCATTCAATGCCGCGACCGCCCATGCCTCCAAATGCGGGATGACTGGCGAACAGCTCGTCGATGGTCAGGTGGGTGTTGATGCGCAGCACATCCAGAGCCGTGGCCTGGGACCATACATCCGGTTTCGGACCTGTGCTGAAGCCGAAGATCTGTTGCAGGCCGCCCATCAGGTTCAGGCCATGGATGGCAGGCCAGTGATTCATCTGCGACGTAAAGCACACCAGCACAAAGGCATAACCGAGCATGGCCGGATTGAACGGGTTCTTGCCGACGCCGCCATACAGGTGCTTGCCAAAAACCATCGCGAAGCCGCTGGCCAGGACTGTCAGCCACCAAGGCGAGTAAGGTGGCAAGGCGAGGGCGAGCAGGGTGGCACTGACCAGTGCGCTGCCGTCCATCAAGCCTGGTCGCGCAGATTGCCCGCGTAATCGAAGGCCGGCGAACTCCACGAGCAGTGCCGTGCCGGCGGCCAGCAGCCAGGTGATCAGCACTCCCCACCCATACAACCACAGCAGCGTCAGCGCGCCGGGCACTACTGCCAGCAGGACAGTGCCCATGGCTTTTTGCAGGTGCTCAGGCGTTTGCATCGGCCAGTGCCGCTTCGGCTGCGTTCAATGTCATTTCAGCGTTTTGCAGTTCTGTGCCGAGGGCTGCGAGCTGTTCTGGGGGCGCGTCTGCCGCTTCGGCTTTCTTCAGGGCGGAGCGAGCCATGGCCAACTGGATCTTGGCGCGTTTTACCCCGCTGTTGTCGGCCTTGGCCACGGGCTGCCTGGGTTGCCCTGTTGCTGCAGCAAGCAGTTTTTCCAGCGCCTGTTCGGCGTCCTCGAATTCCCGTTGCAGCTCCACCAGTCGTGCAGCCTGCTCAGCGATAGGCGGATGACCAAACGCCTTGAGGGATTTGTTCAGTTGCGCACGGCTCATGGCCAGGGTGATGCGGGCTTTTTTCAGCGCCTCTTCTTCCACGGCGGGCTTGTCGGCGCGACTGCGCTCGATGACCGAGGCGCTGACCGGTAACGGCTTTTGCGCCCGAGCCTGACGCTCTGCCAGGCGCTGCTCCTGTTCGCGACGCAACCTTGCATTGCGCGCCTCGAAGCGATAGCGGGCATGGTTGCGCTTCTGTGCGCGGGCCTGAAGTTGCTCGGTGCTCGACGCAAGGCCGCCGACAATCGGCGTAACGCTTGCCAGGGGCAATGGATGCATCTCGATACAGTCCACCGGGCAGGGCGCTACGCACAGGTCGCAGCCCGTGCATTCGTCGATGATGACCGTGTGCATCTGCTTCGCGGCGCCGACAATGGCATCCACCGGACAGGCCTGGATGCACTTGGTGCAGCCGATGCATTCCGCCTCACGAATGAACGCGACCTGGGCAGGCGCCGAGCCACGTTCGGTATCCAGCGGCAAAGCGGGGATCCGCAGCAACTGCGAGAGTTGCGCAATGGTTTCCTCGCCGCCGGGCGGGCACTTGTTGATGGCTTCGCCACTGGCAATGCCTTCGGCGTAAGGCTTGCAACCGGGATGCCCACATTTGCCGCATTGGGTCTGTGGCAGCAGGGCGTCGATGCGTTGTATCAGGTTCATGCCGTGACCAGCCCGTTGAAGCCCATAAAGGCGAGTCCCATGAGGCCGACGCTGATCAACTGGATCGGCAGCCCGCGAAACGGTTGTGGAATATTGGCCGAGCGTAGCCGTTGTCCAAGATCATCCAGCAGGCTCAATACCAGCCAGAAACCCAGGCCGGCACCCAGAGCCAGTGTCAGCAGATGCCTAAAGCCCTGATCAGGTTCGATACCGAGCAGCACCACACCAGCCAGGCCCGTATTGGCCAGCAGCAGAGGCCGCAAGCCGTCGAAGTCCAGCCGGGGTAACAGTCTATTGAGCACCGTCAGGCCGGGATTCAGTAAGGACACAATCACCGGCAGAACCACGAACAGCCTCAGGTAACCCAGATTCAAGGGCTTCAATGCGTAATGCAGGATCAGATAACTGACAAAGCTACTCGCCAGCATCAAGCAGCAGGTAGCGATACCCAATGCATGCAGGCGATGCCGTGGCAGCGTGTGCGCTTCCCTCAGGGAATCGGCACCCAGCGGTTGCTGCAACACGAAGTTGTTGATCAGGGCAGCGCTCAGGAGTGTGTAAATGAAATCGGTCATGATCTTGCCGGGTGGCGAACAGGCTGATGAGCCTTTTAAAAGTAGACATTATCCGGCAAGAAGGTGGCGGACATACAAAGGCCCGATAGCCGCACACATGTGGCTATCGGGCCTTGGTTCACATCACTTGATGCGCTGGCCTGGCTTGGCGCCGCTGTCGGGGCTCAGCAGGTAGATTTCTTCGCCACCAGGGCCTGCCGCCATCACCATGCCTTCGGAAATGCCGAAACGCATTTTCCGTGGCTTGAGGTTGGCGATCATCATGGTCAGGCGACCTTCCAGTTTGCTCGGGTCCGGGTAGGCGCTCTTGATGCCTGAGAACACGTTGCGCTGTTCGTCACCGATATCCAGAGTCAGACGCAGCAGCTTGTCGGCGCCTTCCACGTGCTCGGCCTTGAGGATCAGTGCAACCCGCAGGTCGACAGCGGCGAAGGTATCGAAATCGATTTCCGCCGACAGCGGATCCTTGGTCAGTTCGCCATTGCCTGTTGGCGCAGCATCGGTAGAGCTGGCGGCCAGGTCTTCTTTGGAGGCAGCAGTCATGGCTTCCACCTTGGCCGGGTCGATGCGGGTCATCAGCGCCGAGAACGGATTGAGCTGGTGGTTGGCCAGCAGCGTCTTGTGATCGTCCCAGGTCAGCGGTGCGACGTTGAGGAATTTCTCTGCGTCGGCTGCCAGCCGCGGCAGAACCGGCTTGAGCAGAATCACCAGTTGGCGGAACAGGTTGATACCCAGGGCGCATACGGCCTGGACTTCATCCTGCTTGCCTTCCTGTTTGGCCAGCGACCACGGAGCCTTGTCGGCGATGTAGGCGTTGGCACGGTCGGCCAGAGCCATGGTTTCACGCATGGCGCGGGCGAAGTCGCGAGCCTCGTAGGCTTCGGCGATGCCCGGCGCAGCCGCCAGGAAAGCGTCGGTCAGTTCCGGTGCGGCATTAGTATCGACCAGAACGCCGCCGTTGCCCTTGTGAATGAAACCTGCGCAACGGCTGGCAATATTCACCACTTTGCCGATCAGGTCGGAGTTGACCTTCTGCACGAAGTCTTCGAGGTTCAGGTCCAGGTCATCGACGCCACGGCCCAGCTTCGCCGCGTAGTAGTAACGCAGATACTCGGGCGACAGGTGTTCAAGGTAGGTGCGCGCCTTGATGAAGGTGCCACGCGACTTGGACATTTTCTGCCCGTTCACGGTCAGGTAGCCGTGGACATTGATGCCGGTCGGCTTGCGCAGGCCGGCGCCTTCGAGCATGGCTGGCCAGAACAGGGCGTGGAAGTTGACGATGTCCTTGCCGATGAAGTGGTACAGCTCGGTGGTGGAGTCCTTGGCCCAGTAGGCATCGAAGTCCAGGTCCGGGCGACGTGCGCACAGGTTCTTGAAGCTGGCGATGTAGCCGATAGGCGCATCCAGCCAGACATAGAAGTATTTGCCCGGCTCGTCCGGGATCTCGAAACCGAAATACGGCGCGTCACGGGAGATGTCCCACTGCTGCAGGCCGCTGTCGAGCCATTCGGCGATCTTGTTGGCGACGGCGTCCTGCAGGGTGCCACTGCGGGTCCAGCTCTTGAGCATGTCCTCGAAGGCTGGCAGGTCGAAGAAGAAGTGCTTGGAATCCTTCAGGACAGGCGTTGCGCCGGAAATCGCCGATTTCGGGTCTTTCAGGTCAGTCGGCGCGTAGGTTGCGCCGCATTTTTCGCAGTTGTCGCCATACTGATCCTCGGTACCGCATTTCGGACAGGTGCCCTTGATAAAACGGTCGGCCAGGAACATTTTCTTTTCCGGGTCGAAATACTGAGTGATCGAGCGCGTGGCAATGTGCCCGGCATCCCGCAGGCGGGTGTAGATCATGCTCGACAGCTCACGGTTTTCTTCTGCGTGCGTCGAGTGGAAGTTGTCGAAGTCCACCAGGAACTCGGCAAAGTCGGCGCTGTGTTCAGCCTTGACGTTGTCGATCAGTTGTTCCGGGGTGATGCCTTCCTTTTCTGCGCGCAGCATGATGGCCGAGCCATGGGCGTCGTCAGCGCAGACGTAAGTGCACTGGTTGCCGCGATGCTTCTGGAAACGCACCCACATGTCGGTCTGGATGTACTCGAGCATGTGGCCAAGGTGAATGGAACCATTGGCATAGGGCAGGGCGCTGGTAACGAGAATCTTGCGTGGCTCGGACATGGGGCTCGGCTACTTGTACTGGAACGGAGGTCGGCCACTATAAAGGGCTGAGCGATTTTTTTCACCTTGCAACGGGCCCTCGCAGTGAAACCATGCCGGCCTTCCACATAACGGGTAGGATAGCCGCCTGTTTTAGTCAGTCTCTTTTCGGAGTAAGCCCATGAGCGCAGTCAATCGCGCAGCGGTGGAGACGATTCTTCGCCAATACACCGACCCTTACATGAACCAGGATCCGGTCAGCGCCGGTTGTGTTCGATCCATCGATATCCAGGGCGCACAAGTCAGCGTGCAGCTTGAGCTGGGTTATGCCGCCGAACTGTTCCGCAAGGGGTGGGCTCAGGTGCTGCAGACGGCAATCGAAGGCATCGATGGCGTCACCTCGGCCAAGGTCGATATCAGCACGGTCATCCATCCTCACAAGGCTCAGTCGCAGATTCCGGGGCTGGCCAATGTGAAGAACATCGTTGCCGTGGCTTCAGGCAAGGGCGGGGTCGGAAAATCCACCACCGCTGCCAACCTGGCGCTGGCCCTGTCACGTGAAGGGGCGCGAGTCGGCATTCTGGATGCGGATATCTATGGCCCGAGCCAGGGCGTGATGTTCGGTATTCCCGAAGGCACGCGGCCGCGCATCAAGGACCAGAAGTGGTTCGTGCCCATCGAGGCGCATGGTGTCGAAGTCATGTCCATGGCTTTCCTGACCGATGACAACACACCGATGGTCTGGCGCGGTCCGATGGTGTCCGGTGCCTTGCTGCAACTGGTCACCCAGACGGCCTGGAATGATCTGGACTATCTGGTCATCGACATGCCGCCCGGCACTGGCGACATCCAGCTGACCCTGGCGCAGAAAGTGCCGGTTGCCGGCTCCGTGATTGTCACCACACCTCAGGACCTGGCTTTGCTGGATGCGAAGAAAGGCGTCGAGATGTTCCGCAAGGTCAATATTCCGGTATTGGGCGTCGTGGAAAACATGGCGGTGCATATCTGCTCGAACTGCGGACATGCCGAACATCTGTTCGGTGAGGGCGGCGGTGAAAAGCTGGCCTCGCAATATGACGTCGAACTGCTGGCCTCGTTGCCATTGTCGATGCTGATCCGCGAACAGGCCGATGGCGGCAAGCCGACGGCGATCGCCGAACCGGAAAGCCAGATTGCGATGGTGTATCAGGAACTGGCGCGGCATGTGGGCGCCCGGATCGTGTTGCAGGAAGCTGCAAGCCCGGCGATGCCGACCATTTCGGTCAGTGATGATTGAGGGAGGAGAGCTGCAAGCTTTGAGCGGCAAGCTTCAAGTCAAAAGCTTGTAGCTTGTAGCTTTCTTTTGGCCATTAAAAAACCCCGCTTTTGAGGGCGGGGTTTTTAAGCGAATCAGTACAAGTTAGATAACTTGAACTTCTTCAGCTTGCATGCCTTTCTGACCGCGGGTAGCGATGAAAGAAACCTGTTGGCCTTCTTTCAGGCTTTTGAAGCCGTCGGATTGGATAGCTTTGAAGTGTACGAACAGGTCGTCACCGGATTGTGGAGTGATGAAGCCGAAGCCTTTTTCATCGTTGAACCACTTAACGGTACCGGTTTGGCGATTGGACATATTATATCTCCTTGTACAAAGTTAACTGCGGCTCAGGAAAAGCCCTGGCCGAGACTGAGTGCAAAGAGCTGGAAAATTCGGACATGGTTGGATCGAAATTCAACATCGTGTAGAGATTCTCAGTGACACAAGCAACACAGTGACCACACCTTAACCCTTTTTACGGGACGTGCCAATGGTCTTATGAGGATTATTTCTATTCACGGCCGGTACAGGTACGGGAGCCGTAAACTCTGGATCTGTTGGCTTTGAACCGGACGCCTTGGCCCGGTAAGATGCGGACATCTTTTTTCACCTCGCTATTCAGGACATCGCCATGAGCATCAAATCGGACAAGTGGATTCGCCGCATGGCGCAAGAGCAAGGCATGATCGAGCCCTTCGTCGAGCGCCAGATGCGTGGCGAAGGCGCCGACCGTCTGATTTCCTTTGGCGTCTCCAGCTACGGTTACGACGTACGCTGTGCAGATGAATTCAAGGTTTTTACCAATATCAACTCGGCGACCGTCGATCCGAAAAACTTCGATGAAAAAAGCTTCGTCGATATCAAGAGCGATGTGTGCATCATCCCGCCCAACTCCTTTGCGCTGGCCCGCACCGTCGAATACTTCCGCATCCCGCGTAATGTCCTGACCATCTGCCTGGGCAAGAGCACCTATGCGCGCTGTGGCATCATCGTCAACGTCACGCCGCTGGAGCCGGAATGGGAAGGTCACGTGACCCTGGAATTCTCCAACACCACCACGCTGCCGGCCAAGATCTACGCCAACGAAGGCGTGGCGCAGATGCTGTTCCTGGAGTCCGATGAGGAATGTGAGGTTTCTTACAAGGACCGCGGCGGCAAGTATCAGGGCCAGCGTGGCGTGACCCTGCCACGCACCTGATTTTTGGGGGGCGACATCCGGGCAATTGAATTTCTGCCTGTTTATGCACTCTATTTCCTGACATGACCCCCTCATACATAGCGTGTGGGGGGGAAGATGATCGGGAGTGCCCTATGACGACAGATTTCAAACCCTCTGGCCGGGAAAGGCCTCCTCAGCTCAACGAGATCGGGCTGCTTGCCTGGTCGCTGATGGCTGATTCGCAATTCAATATGGTGGGTGGCGGTATCCCGGGCGATCCGGGCCCGGACACACCGTTTCCTCCTCAGCCACCTGAGCCAGGTGAGCCGACGCTACCAGACGAGCCTCCGCCCGTTCCTGTCGCCTGAATGCCTTCTGGTCGAACAGCGCCAGTGTGCTCTGGCGCTTTCCCCTTACTTCAGGTTCCCGCTCAGGAACTGCTGCAGGCGTTCGCTCTTGGGGTTGTTGAGGACTTCGTCCGGATGACCTGATTCTTCTATCTGCCCCTTGTGCAGGAACACCACTTGCGTGGCGACCTTGCGGGCGAAGCCCATTTCATGGGTGACCAGAATCATGGTCCGGCCTTCCTCGGCAAGACCCTGAATCACCTTGAGCACTTCACCGACCAGTTCCGGGTCGAGTGCAGACGTGGGCTCGTCGAACAGCATGATCTCCGGCTCCATCGCCAAGGCGCGGGCAATGGCCACGCGCTGCTGCTGGCCACCTGACAGAAAAGCCGGGTACTGATCGGCGACACGCTCGGGCAGGCCGACCTTTTCCAGGTACTTGCGGGCGCGTTGTTCGGCTTCGGCTTTTGGCACGCCCAGCACCCGGCGCGGTGCCATGGTGATGTTCTCCAGCACGGTCATGTGGGCCCACAGGTTGAAATGCTGGAACACCATGGCCAGCCGTGTGCGGATGCGTTGCAACTCGTCGGCGTCGGCGACTCGCATGCCGTCCTTGTCGCTGACCATGCGGACCTGTTGGCCATCCAGGCTCATGGCGCCATCGTTGGGCTGCTCCAGAAAGTTGATGCAGCGCAGGAAGGTGCTCTTGCCCGAACCGCTGGCGCCGATCAGGCAGATCACGTCGCCGCTTTGAGCCTTGAGCGAAACACCTTTGAGTACCTCGTTGTCGCCATAGCTTTTATGCAGGCCATCGATGGTCAGTTTGTACATGTCAGGTCCTCAAGGAGAAAGTAGATAGCCGCTGCGATAGGCCTGAGTGCCAGCGACATGAGCGATGACCATGCCTGCCGTTGCCATGCGTCGTAACGAGCGGGCATACAGCAGACCGGCATTCTGTGCGTGAATGGAGGTGACGGCATCGCTGATCGGGTCGATGACTTCGGCGATCAGTTGCCCGGCTTCGATGTATTCGCCGGGCATGGCACAGAACACCAGAAGACCACCCACCGGGGTGAAAACCGGTTCGACCGCTGCCAGTGGCGTGGCGGGGTAGAGCAATTCAGGTTGCTCGGGTGCCTGGCCTTCGATGGCGCCGAAATCGATCAGGTAATTGATGATCGCCTGGCAGTCGCGGCTGCCCAGGGCGTGATTGACATCACCCTGGCCGCGCAGCTCCAGGGTCACCGAGAAGCTGCCCATGTGGATCGGGAAGCGCTCCCCAAAGCGTTGCTGCAATTGCCACCAGACCAGCGTGAAACATTCATCGAACGATTGCCCGCCCGAATCAGTGGCCAACAGGCTTGCCTGTGCGCCCAGATAGCGCGACAGCGGCTCGACTTTCGACCATGCCTCGGGCGTGGTGTAGAGATGCTCTACCGACTCGAAATCGCAATGCAGGTCCAGCACCATGTCGGCCTTGCAGGCCAGTTTTTGCAGCGTCAGTCGCAGGGACTGCAACTGCGTCGTGGCGATCTGGGCATCCAGCGCCAGGCGCAGGTTGTCGCGGATCAGCGTCAGGTTGTGATGCGCGTCACCGGTGAGCTGGTTTTCGATTGCATCGCCGATCTGTTCGCCAAGTTCGGTGAACCAGCGATTGAAATTCTGCCCGCTTTCCAGCTCGTAACGACCCAGCGGGGTATCCATCAGGATCTGTTCCAGGCCGATGGGGTTGGCAACCGGGACGACAATGATTTCCCCACGCAAGCGCCCGGCATTTTCCAGCTCGGTGAGGCGCTGCTTCAGGTACCAGGCCACCAGCATGCCGGGCAATTCGTCGGCATGCAGTGAGGCCTGGATGTAGATCTTGCAGGTGCCGTCTTGCGGGCCGTAATGAAAACTGTGGACTTGCCGCGCAGTGCCAGGCACCGGCGACAGCAAATCGTGGGTCCGATGATCCATGCGTTGTCGTCCTGTCTAGTGAGCCGGGCCGAGGAAGGCCAGCCAGCGACGTTCGGCAAGACGAAACAGTCCGACCAGAATGAAAGTGACGGTCAGGTACATGATTGCCGCGATCCCGAAGGACTGGAAGGTCATGAAGGTTGCCGAGTTGGCATCGCGTGCGACCTTGAGAATGTCCGGCACCGTGGCCGTGAAAGCGACGGTGGTCGAGTGCAGCATCAGGATCACTTCGTTGCTGTAGTAAGGCAGCGAGCGACGCAACGCCGAGGGCATGATCACGTAGGCATAGAGCTTCCAGCCGCTCAGGCCGTAGGCCTTGGCGGCTTCGACTTCACCGTGGGCCATGTTGCGTATGGCACCTGCAAAAATCTCGGTGGTGTAGGCGCAGGTATTGAGGGTGAACGCCAGGATGGTGCAATTCATCGCATCGCGAAAGAAGTCATCCAGCAGTGGTTGCTCACGAACCGCCGCGATGCTGTAGATGCCGGTGTAGCAGATCAGCAACTGTATATAGAGCGGCGTACCGCGAAACAGGTAGGTGTAGAACTGCACCGGCCAGCGTACCCAGCGCTTGTCCGAAACGCGGGCGATGGACAATGGAATGGACAGGCAGAAGCCGATGGCAATGGAGGCGCTGAGCAGCCACATGGTCATGGCCAGGCCGGTAATGTTGACGCCGTCTGTATAAAGGAAGGCTTTCCAGTATTCCTGAAGCAATTCGATCATCGTTTTGCCTCCCGGCTGCCGGCGGCGTAATGCCGTTCGGCCCAACGCAAGGCAAGGTTCGAGGCGCTGGTGATCACCAGATAGATCAAGGCCGCCAGCACCAGGAAGTAGAACAGTTGATAGGTGCTTTTACCGGCGTCCTGGGAAGCCTTCACCAGATCGGCCAGACCGATGATCGACACCAGCGCGGTGGCCTTGAGCAGCACCTGCCAGTTATTGCCGATGCCCGGCAGCGCG